>CAVVIN010000016.1:0-46787 GCA_963748305.1 uncultured Actinomycetota bacterium
TCGACCCGCGCGGTGGGCGGGCCCACCTGGGCGGTGCCGCCGGCGACGACCAGCGAGCGCCCGCCATGCCACGGGTTCGGCGGGCCCACGAGCACCGGCTCGAGCGTCAGCCGCAGCACCTCGGGCAGGTCGTCGGCCAGCCGGGCCACCCGGAGCAGCAGCTCCTCCAGCGCCTCCAGGTCGACCGGCTCGGAGCCGCGGTAGCCGTCCAGCAGCGGCAAGGCGCGGGGCGCCCGCACCAGCTCGGCGGCGTCGAGGTCGGTGAGCGGCAGGGTGCGGAACGCGCGGTCGCCGAGCAGGTCGGTGGCGACGCCGCCCAGCCCGAAGCTGACCAGCGCCCCGAACGAGGGGTCGTCGACGATCTCGACGACGGTCGCGACGCCGGGGGCGGCCATCTCCTGGACGATCACCGGGTCGCCGGACGGGATCGCCCCGAACGCGGCGCGCACCGCCTCGGCGTCGGGCAGGTCGAGCCGCACGCCGCCGAGGTCGGAGCGGTGCCGCAGCCAGGGCGCCGTCGACTTCAGCACGACCGGATAGCCGACCTCCGCCGCGGCGGCCACCGCCGCGTCCGCGTCGGTGACGGTGCGGGTGGCCAGCAGCGGGATGCCGTACGCGGCCAGCAGCGCGATCAGCTCGTCGTCGGTGAGTTCCCGGCCCTGCGGCTCGGCGGCGAGGATGCCGCGCACCAGGGTGCGCGCCGCCGCCTCGTCGACGTCGGGCAGCTCGGGTACCTCACCGACCGGGCGGCGGCGCCATCGGGCGTACTCGGCCACCTTCGCCAGCGCGATCACCGCCCGCTCGGGGGTGGCGAACGACGGCACCGAGCCGCGCGCCGGCATGCCGTCGTCGTCGAGGACGGCGAGCTCGGCCGGGACGCCCTCGGTCGAGAGGAACGTCGCGACGACAGGCTTCGCCGACTTCTGCGCCACGTCGCGGAGCGCCGGCCCGTACTCCGCCGACCCCGCCATGAGCGGTGGCAGGAACACGGCGACGATCGCGTCGACGGCGTCGTCGTCGACCGCTTCCTGCAGCGCGGCGCGGAACAGCTCCGGCCCGCCCGTGACGCCGATGTCGACGGGGGCGGCGTGCGCGAGCCGCAGCCCCTCCTCCAGGACGGCGTCGGCGACGAGTGCGCCCATGGCCGTGGAGTTGCCGACGATCGCCACCCGGTCGCCCTCGGGCAGCGGCTGGTGGGCCAGCAGCGTGCCGACGTCGAGCAGCTGCGCGACGGTCTCGACCCGGATGACGCCGGCCGAGGCGAAGAGCGCCGCCACCGACTGCTCGGGCACCGCGACCGACGTCCCCTCCAGGCCCGGGGTCATGCCGACGTGCCGGCCGCTCTTCACGGCGACCACCGGCTTCGTGCGGCCGACCCGCCGGGCGAGCCGGGCGAACTTGCGCGGGTTGCCGAAGCTCTCCAGGTAGAGCAGGACCACCTCGGTCGCGGGGTCGGTGGCCCAGTACTGCAGCATGTCGTTGCCGCTGACGTCGGCCCGGTTGCCGGCGGAGACGAAGGTGGACAGGCCGATCCCGCGGGCCCGCGCCCGCTCCAGCAGGGCCACGCCGAGCGCGCCGGACTGGGCGAAGAACCCGACCCGTCCCCGGCCGGGCAGGATCGGCGCGAGGCTGGCGTTGAGCCGCACCTCGGGGTCGGTGTTGACGATCCCGAGGCAGTTCGGGCCGACCACGCGCATGCCCGAGGCCCGCGCCGCGGCGACGAACTGGCGTTCCGCGGCCCGGCCGTCCGGTCCGCTCTCGCCGAACCCGCCGGAGACCACGACCAGCCCGCGCACCCGCTTCCGCCGGGCCCCCTCGACCACCGCGGCGACCTCGTCCGCCGGAACGGCGAGGACCGCCAGGTCGACGTCGTCCGGGATGGACTCGACGTCGGCGTAGGCGGGCACACCGCGCACGTGCCGGGCGCCCGGGTTCACCGGGTAGACCGGCCCGGCGAAGCCGAAGTCCAGCAGGTGGCGCAGCAGCGCGTTGCCGATCTTGCCCTCGTCGTTGCTGGCACCGACCACGGCGACCGACGACGGGGTGAGCAGCCGGGCGATCGACCGCGATTCGCTGCGCTGCTCGCGCTCGTAGGCGACGGCGAGCGCGTCCTCGGTCTGCGCGATCGGGAACGTCAGGTGGACGACGCCGTCCTCGTAGGAGCGCTCGGACTGGTAGCCGGCGTCCTGGAAGACCCGCACCATCTTGCCGTTCTGGGCGAGCACCTCCGCGACGAAGTTGGTGATGCCCCGTTCCCGGGCCGCGGCGGCCAGGTGCTCGAGCAGCACCGAGCCCAGGCCGCGGCCCTGGTGGGCGTCCTCGACGAGGAAGGCGACCTCGGCGTCGTCGGTGTCGGGATAGCGGTCGTAGCGGCCGACGGCGACCAGTTGGTCGCCGAGCAGGATCACGAAGGCGACCCGGTTGTCGTGGTCGACGTGGGTGAAGCGGTGCAGGTCCTTGTCGGAGAGCCGCTTCATCGGCCCGAAGAACCGGTAGTAGCGGGTCTGCTCGGAGCTGCGGTCCATCAGCCCGGTCAGCCCGTCGGCGTCCTCGGGGCGGATCGGGCGGAGGTGCACGGTGCCGCCGTCGGCGGCCACGACGTCGGCCTCCCAGTGCGGCGGCGGCGCCGGCACGACGTCGGGGACGGCGGGATCAGTCACGGGGGTCGTCCGGGTCGAGGCCGAAGTAGGGGAAGGTGGCCTTGCGGGTGCGCGTGATCGCCCGGTCGACCCGCGACTCGGTGAACGGGTCCCACCGGGTGAAGCCGGTGTAGCCGCCCTCGGTCATGTGCGTGGGCGGGCGGGTGCGCAGCCCGCGCGCGACGACGTCGTCCCGCCACGACTGCGGGATCTCGGTGGCTGGGTCCAGCCGGTCCCCGCTGACCTCGGCGATCAGGTGGGTCCAGGCCCGTGGCACGCAGCGCACGAGCCCGTAGCCCCCGCCGCCGAGGACGATCCAGCGGCCGTCGCACAGCTCGTGGGCCAGGTCGTGCATCAGGGAGTAGCTGGCGCGCTGGCCGTCGACGGTGAGCGCGAGATCGGCGAGGGGGTCCTCGTGGTGGGCGTCGCAGCCGTTCTGGGTGACCAGGATCTGCGGGGCGAACGCCTTCAGCACGCTCGGGACGACGGCCGTGAACGCGCGCAGCCAGCCGGAGTCGTCCGTGCCGTTCGGGAGGGCCAGGTTGACCGCGCTGCCCAGGGCCTTCTGCGGGTCGCCGGTCTCCTCCGGGAAGCCGGTGCCGGGGAAGAGGGTCAGCGGCGTCTGGTGGACGCTCACCGTGAGCACCCGCGGGTCGTCGTAGAACGAAGCCTGGACGCCGTCGCCGTGGTGGACGTCGACGTCGACGTAGGCGATCCGCTCGTAGCCCTGCTCCAGCAGCCAGGCGATGGCGATCGAGGCGTCGTTGAACACGCAGAATCCCGACGCGCTGTTCCGCATCGCGTGGTGCAGCCCGCCGGAGATGTTGACCGCGTGCTGGGACTTGCCGCTGTGCACCTGCTGGGCGGCGAGCACGCTGCCGCCGGCGATCAGTGCCGCGGCGTCGTACATGCCGTCGAAGATCGGGTTGTCCGGCGTGCCGAGGCCGTGGCCGACGTAGGGGTCCGACGGCGCTCGGCGGACCGCCTCCAGGTACTCCGGGTCGTGCACGAGGGTGAGCAGGGCCTCGTCGGCCGGCGGGGGGCGGAGCACCTCGATCCGGTCGGAGGCGAGGACGCCGAGGCTGTCGGCGAGCCGCATCGTGAGGTCCAGGCGAACCGGGTGCAGCGGATGGTCGCCGCCCATCGTGTAGCCGAGCAGGGCGTCGTCCCAGATCACGGCGACGGAGTCACTCACGCGGCCTCCTCCCCCCGGCGCCCGCTCCCGCGGCACGGTCCTGAGGCCGGACGCTACCCGCTGGGCGAGGGGCGGGACGCCCCCCGTGACCTGCTGCGACACCGGCGCGGGTCCTCCGCTCGGGGGATCGTCGACCCCGTCACCCGTAGACTTGCCGGCGACACGGAGGAGTAGGTGTGAACGACCTGATCGATACGACCGAGATGTACCTCCGGACGATCTTCGAGCTGGAGGAAGAGGGGATCGTCCCGCTCCGGGCGCGCATCGCCGAGCGCCTCCACCAGAGCGGCCCGACGGTGAGCCAGACCGTCGCCCGGATGGAGCGCGACGGGCTGCTGACGGTCGAGGGCGACCGGCACCTGCAGCTCTCCGACGAGGGGCGGCAGCTCGCCACCGCCGTCATGCGCAAGCACCGGCTGGCGGAGTGCCTGCTCGTCGACGTGATCGGCCTGGACTACGCCGACGTGCACGAGGAGGCGTGCCGCTGGGAGCACGTCATGAGCGAGAACGTCGAGCGGAAGCTGCTGCAGCTCCTCGGCAACCCGTCGGTGTCGCCGTTCGGCAACCCCATCCCCGGCCTCGACGCCCTCCGGGGCGAGGAGGCGCTGGGCGGCGAGACCTCGGTGGTCCTGGACTCGCTGACCCTGCTGTCGACCACGGCCACGCCCGAGGGGCGGACCATCGTGGTCCAGCGGATCAGCGAGCAGCTGCAGGAGCACACCGAGCTGCTGCGCGAGCTGGCGGAGCTCGGCGTCCGGCCGGGTGCGTCCATGGAGGCCCGCGTCGTCGAGGGGTCGGTGACCCTCGACGGCCGCGCCCTGCCGGCCGGCGTCGCCCAGCACCTGTTCGTCAGCGCCGTCGACGACGACCTCACCCCGCTCGAGGCCGCGTCGCTGACCTGACCGGCGCCTGAACGACCGCGAGCCGCGTTCCCCACACCTCGGGGACCGCGGCTCGTCGTCTGTCCGGAGCGGGACCAAATACCCTTGTTACTCGGATAACGTCGGTATCCAATAACCGCATGACGACGCGCCTCACGCGGCCCCAGCAGGTCGAGCGCAATCGGTCCCTGCTGCTCGACGCGGCCCGGCACACGTTCCTGGCGCGCGGCTACGCCGGCGCCACGATCGACGCCATCGCCGAGGAGGCCGGCTTCTCGAAGGGCGTCGTCTACTCGCAGTTCTCGGGGAAGGCTGACCTGTTCCTGGCTCTGCTGGCGGAACGGGTCGACTGGCGGGCAGCCGAGAACGACCGGCTCGTCGAGGACCATCCCGGCCCCGGGGTGCTGGTCGCGCTCATGCGGACCAGCGAACGTCGCACCACCGAGGACGCCGGCTGGTCGCGGTTGCTCATCGAGTTCCGGGTGGCCGCCGCCCGCGATCCCGAACTCAACCACCGGTACGCGGCGCTGCACGCGCACAGCGTGACGCGACTGGCCGGCGCCATCGCCGCGGCGTTGACGAAGGACGGCGTCACTCCGGTCTTCCCGCCGCACACCTTCGCTCAGCTGATCTTCGCGCTGAACAGCGGCGCCGTCCTCGAGCAGGCCGCGGACCCCTCCTCGCATGCCCTTCGCCCGGCTCGAGGAGCTCCTCTCCCATCTCGTCATCCCGCACTGAACACCTGGCACGACCCAGGAAGGCATCTGCCATGTCATCGACCGTCGTCTCTCCCCTGACGCTGCACCGCGCCCGCATGCAGGCCGACCTGCTGGCGCACTACGACGAACTGATCGCCCGGACGACCTGGGACCGGGCGCGGATCCGGGACCACCAGCGGGCCCGGCTGCGCGCGCTGCTCCGGCACGCGGCCACGCACTCCCGCTTCCATGCCGGAGCGGCTGCGCGGGGTGGACGTCGACGCGATCGAGCCCGACGACCTCACGGCGCTGCCCGTGATGACGAAGGCCGAGCTCATGGAGCACTTCGACGACGTCGTCACCGATCCCCGGATCACCCTCGCCGACGCGGAGGCCGCGCTCGCGCGCGCCAACGGGGAGCCGGCAACGCTGCTGGACGAGATCCTCGTCCTGACCTCCGGCGGCAGCTCGGGACCGCGGGGCGTGTTCCTGCTCGACACACCGACCTGCCGGCAGTTCTTCGGTGGCCTCTCCCGCGGCCTCGATGGCGCGGCTCCGCGCCACCGGCGCCCCGCCCGGAGGGCTGCGCGTGGCGATGGTGGCCGCCGGTTCGCCGGTGCACGCCACCGGGGCCGCGTCGTGGCTGACGGCGGACGGTGAACTGCCGTTCTTCTTCGTGTCCGCGCCGGTGACGCTGCCCCTGGCGGACGTGGTGGAGCGGCTCAACACGATCAGCCCGCACGCGCTCTACGGTTATCCGACGATGCTCGCCCAGCTGGGCGGCGAGCAGCGCGCCGGCCGGCTGCGCATCGCGCCCGGGATGGTGACCTGCACGAGCGAGACCCTGACTCCGGAAGCGCGGTCGTCGATCCGGGCAGCCTTCGGGGTGCCGGTGCATCGACACGTTCGGCTCCACCGAGCAGCTCGTCGGCAGCTCGCCGCCGGACGACGACGTGCTCGTCTTCGCCGAGGACGGCTGCATCGTCGAGCTCGTCGACGCCGACGACCGACCCGTGCCGCCGGGCACACCGTCGGCCGCGGTGCTGATCACCTCGCTCGAGAACCGGCTGCAGCCACTGATCCGCTACCGGCTGACCGACTCGTTCGTGCAGCAGCCACCTGCCGAGGGGCACGGCTACCTGCGGGCCCGCGTGCAGGGCCGGTCGGACGAGATCCTCCGCTTCGGCGACGTGCTCCTGCACCCGTTGGTCGTCCGGTCGGTGCTGGCGCACGCTCCCGAGGTCGTCGACTACCGGGTCCGCCAGACTGCCGCGGGGCATCGCCGTCAGCGCCCTCGCTCCGGGCGGTGCCGATGCCGAGCAGCTCCGCACCGACCTCGCCGAGGCGCTGGCCGCCGCCGGACTGCCGGCTCCCGAGGTGACGGTGGACCTCGTCGCCGACCTGCCGCGCGACGCCACCACCGGCAAGCTCCGCCGCTTCGTGCCGCTCCCCTGACGCGCGCGGTCCGGGAGCGCGGCGGGCCGTCGGCTCACTACGGTGGGGCCGACCCCCGCCGCACGTGAGGAGAAGGCCCCGGTGAGCCAGCCCGCAGGAACGTCCGAGCAGCCCTCCGACGACACCCCTGGCCCGACCCCGTTCCACCGGCTGGCCGACTTCATGGCCCTGCCGCGGATCGGCGGCCTGGCCCTGTCGGCCGACGGCGCGCGCCTGGCGATCTCGGTGCAGACCCTGGACGCGGAGAAGAAGAAGTGGCAGTCGGCGCTGTGGGAGGTCGACCCGACCGGTGAGCGGCCGGCGCACCGGCTGACCCGCAGCGCCCCCGGCGAGTCCTCCCCCGCCTGGGCGCCGGACGGCTCGCTGCTGTTCACCTCCGCCCGGCCCGATCCCGGCGCGACGGAGAACGGCGACCCGAAGTCGGCGCTGTGGGTGCTCCCCGCGCACGGCGGCGAGGCGCGGCCCGTGGTCAACCGCCCCTCGGGGATCGCGGCGTTCACGGTGGCGGCCGACACCGGCGACGTCGTCGTGGCGGCGTCGACCATGCCGGGCGGCTCCGACGCCGAGGCCGACGAGGAGCGCCGCAAGAAGCGCAAGGACGCCGGGGTCTCCGCCGTGCTGCACGAGGCCTATCCGGTCCGCTACTGGGACCACGACCTCGGGCCCGCCGTGCCGCACCTGTTCTGGGCCGGCCAGATCCCCGAGGAGGGCCCGGCCGGGACGCCGGCCCCGGCCGTGGAACTGCGCGACCTGACGCCGGACGCCGCCCCGCCGGACGGCGCCGGCGACGACATCGCGCTCTCCCCCGACGGGCGCTGGCTGGCCCGCTCGGAGCAGGTGGCCGACGGCCCCGCGGGACGCCGCAGCCGGGTCGTGCTCACCGACACCGCCGACGGGAGCACCCGCGTGCTCGTCGACGACCCGCTGGCCGACGTCTACGGCCCCCGCTTCTCCCCCGACGGCTCCCGGCTGGTCTGCCAGCGGGAGGCGATGTCCACCTACAGCGAGCCGCCGCAGTACACGCTGCTGCTGGTCGACCCGGCCGACGGCTCGGCGCACGACCTCACCCCCGACTTCGACCGGTGGCCCGGCTCGCCCCAGTTCTCCGCCGACGGCGCAGTCGGTCTACTTCCTCGCCGACACCGACGGCCGGCACGCGATCTTCCGGGTGCCCGTGGCCGGCGGGGAGCCCGTCCGCCTCACCGCCGACGGCGCGTACAGCGACCTGCAGGTGGCCCGCGACGGCAGCGCCCTCTACGCCCTGCGCTCGGGCTACGACTCCCCGTCGGCGCCGGTCCGCCTCGACCCGGAGGCGCCGCTGCAGGAGCCGACGGTCCTGCCGAACCCGGGCACCCTCGAGGCCCTGCCCGGCACCCTCACCGAGGTGGAGGCGACCGCCACCGACGGCGCCCGCGTCCAGTCGTGGCTCATCGTCCCCGAGGGCGCCTCGGCCGAGAACCCCGCGCCGCTGCTGCTGTGGATCCACGGCGGGCCGCTGATGAGCTGGAACTCGTGGTCGTGGCGCTGGTGCCCCTGGCTCATGGCCGCGCGCGGCTACGCCGTCCTGATGCCCAACCCGGCGCTGTCGCAGGGCTTCGGGCAGGACTTCATCCGGCGGGGCTGGGGCGAGTGGGGCGGCGCGCCCTACACCGACCTCATGGCCGCGGTCGACGCCGCCGAGCAGCGGGACGACATCGACGCCTCCCGGACCGCGGCGATGGGCGGCTCGTTCGGCGGCTACATGGCCAACTGGGTGGCGACCCAGACCGACCGGTTCAAGGCCATCGTGACCCACGCCAGCCTCTGGGACCTGGACGCGTTCACCGGCACCACGGACGCGGCGTACTACTGGGAGAAGGAGTGGGGCGACCCGCTCACCGAGCCGAAGCGCTACGAGCAGAACTCGCCGCACCGCTACGCGGACGCCATCCGGACGCCGATGCTGGTCATCCACGGCGACAAGGACTACCGGGTGCCGATCGGCGAGGCGCTGCGGCTCTGGTACGACCTGCAGAAGCGCGCCGTCCCGTCGAAGTTCCTGTACTTCCCCGACGAGAACCACTGGATCCTGACGCCGGGCAACCACACGGTCTGGTACGAGGCGGTCTTCGCCTTCCTGGCCGAGCACGTGCTGGGCGAGGAGTGGCAGCGGCCCGAGCTGCTCTGACGCGCCGGCGGGCACGTCAGGCACCCGGCAGGGCGCCGTCGACGGCCCCATCGGCGATGATCGAGCGGAGCTGGTCGGGCGGCACGCAGGCGGTCAGGGCCTGCCGGAGCAGAACGGCGAGCCGGTACGTCCGGTCGGCCCCGAGCGCCCGCTCCAGGGCCACCCCGGCCATGGCGCCGTCCCCACGGAGCCATGCCCCGACCGCGAGCAGCGTGGCCGGGGCGGCGACGTACCTTCGCGGTGCCCGGCGGACGCACTCGGTCCACAGCGAGTCGACGGCCGGGTCCTCGTCGAGGGCCAGCTGCAGCGCGCGGTCGCGCACCGGGATGTCGCGCAGGCCCCACAGGATCCGGGCCAGCGCCCGGTCCGACAGCGCCGTCCCGGCCCGGGCGTGCGCCAGCCCGGCCTGGACCGCCGTCCACGACTCCTCCGCCATCGCGTCGGCGCCGAGTTCCTGCAACCGGGCGGCCGCCTCCGCGGCCACCCGCCGGGCCGCGGCGCCCATGTCTCCCGTTCGCGGGGCGATCCGCGCGGCGAGCTCCTCGCGGCTGTCGGCCACGACCACGCCGGCGGCGACCGCCGCGACCGCCAGCTCGCTGGTGCCCTCCGGCAGCGGTGTTCCGCGCCCCGGCCGGCAGCAGGCCGACGGGCAGTCGTAGGACCACCAGCGGCCGGCCCGGACGAGCAGCGCGTCACGGACCGGGAGCCGGTCCCGGTGCAGCGCGAGCGTGAGCTCGTGCACCAGTGCGCGATGCGGCAGCTCGGGATCGCCGTCGTCGTCATCGGGCGCTTCGGAGACGACGACCAGCAGGACCGCCGCCGGCCGGTCCGTGCGCACGCTCTGGGCGAGCATGCCGGCGACAACCGCTGCGTGCTCGGGTGGCGGGATGTCGGCGCGGGCGGTCAGCCCGACCCGCACGCCGCGCGGGCCGCTCAGGCTGACCAGCACGACCGACTCCCGCGGCCGGAAGCCCAGCAGCAGTGGGAGGGCGGCGGCGATCTCCCCCGGGTCGACCAGGGAGACCCGGTAGGGAGGGCTGTCGTCGGCCCGCCGGCCGGTACGTGCGTCCATGGCGTCGACCCTGCGTCCCGCCGGGCCCGCTCGGGGCGGTCCGGACGGATCTGTGGACCACGACAGGACCTGTGGACGACGCCCGGCCCGACCGTCGGGCCGGTGTGCTGAGCTGGCCGGTCAGCCCAGGGCGTCGGCCTGCACCTGGTAGGCCTGCTCGAGCAGCGTCGCGAACGCCGCCGCGTCGGGCGCGGGCGCGTTCGGGGTGCGCGGATCGGCCAG
Source organism: uncultured Actinomycetota bacterium (assembly GCA_963748305.1). Lineage (GTDB taxonomy): Bacteria > Actinomycetota > Actinomycetes > Mycobacteriales > Geodermatophilaceae > Blastococcus_B. The sequence continues at coordinate 10,330 of CAVVIN010000016.1, forward strand.
CGAGGTGAGCACACCCAGCCGGTCGCCGTCCTCGAAGGCGCCGACGAGGGCGGGCACCGTGGTCTGCGTGCCGTCGGGCGCCGTGACCACGGTGGTGAACCTCAGCGCGGCCGCGCCGTCCCCGAGGTCGGGCACCGGGATCGGCTCGAACGTCACCGTCGCGGTGCCGATCTGGGGCGAGGTGATCTGCGCCTGCGGGCAGCGCTCCACCGCGGCGGAGAGCAGGTCGACGGCACCCGTCGTGGGGCCGCCGCGCATCAGGATCTCCACGGTCACGCCGGCGGGCGACGTGGCGCTCAGCCCGCTCACGTCGTCGAAGGCGTCGAGGTCGGGCTGGGTGCCCTGCACCGCCGGCGCGCACTCCTCGGGGGTGATCGTCAGGTCCTTGCCCAGGGCGCCGAGCCCGGCGCCGGCCCGCAGCTGCTCGAGGCTCACGGCCACCACCGTGGCGTCGTCCGGGAACGCCTCGGCGGTCAGCAGGCCGGAGGCCAGGTCGGGCGGGCTGGTCTCCGCCGCGGAGGACGACGTGGCCGACGACGATCCGGCGGCCTCGTCGCCGCCGCCCCCGCCGCAGCCGGCCAGCAGGACCACCCCGGCGGTCGCGGCGACGAGGGTGCGGACGGTGCGGGCTCCGGTGCTCACCCCGCCGACCGTATCCGCTCAGACCTCGATCTGGACGGCGCTCCGAGCGGCCAGGTGGGGCCGGACGTGCTCGGCGATCACGGCCTGGTGGACCGGGTCCTGCGCGTAGCGGGAATACGCCTCGGCGTCGGGGAAGTCGGCGATCAGCACCGCGTGCGCGTTGCCCGGCGTCAGCCCGGCGTCCTCGGCGACGGTCATGGCGGTCATCCCGCCGACGTCCTCGGGCAGCCGCCGCAGCGCCGCCACGGAGCGCGCCCGGGTCTCGGCGTCGGCGCTCTCGGACCAGGTGAAGACGACGACGTGACGGATCATGCCGTTCACCTTTCCAGGCACCCTGCCAGGCCCAGCGGTTACCGGCTGGTAGCAGCGGAGCGCGAGCAGGCTCGTTAGAGTCCGGCCCATGGGACGGTCGCTGCGCATCGCACTGCTGTCCTACCGGAGCAAGCCGCACAGCGGCGGCCAGGGCATCTACGTCCGCGCGCTCTCGCGGGAGCTCGCCGAGCTCGGCCACCGCGTCGAGGTGCTCAGCGGCCAGCCGTATCCCGAGCTCGACGACGGCGTGCCGCTGACCCGGGTGCCGAGCCTGGACCTCTACCGCGAGCCCGACCCGTTCCGCACGCCCCGCCCGTCGGAGTTCCGCGACTGGGTCGACGTCGCCGAGTGGGCGACCATGTGCACCGCCGGGTTCCCCGAGCCGCTCACCTTCAGCCTGCGAGCCGCGCGGCAGCTGCTCCCCCGCGCCGCTGAGTTCGACGTCGTCCACGACAACCAGTCCCTCGGCTACGGGCTGCTCCGCCTGGTCCGCGCCGGAGCTGCCGACCGTCGCCACCGTGCACCACCCGATCGCGATCGACCGCGACCTCGAGCTCGCGGCGGCACCCACCCTGCGCCGGAAGATCACCCTGCGGCGCTGGTACGCGTTCACCGCGATGCAGACCCGGGTGGCCGGCCGGCTCGACGGCGTCACGACCGTGTCGGAGAACAGCCGCCGCGACATCGCGACGCACATGGGTCTCCCCGAGGACGGGATCGAGGTCATCCCGGTCGGCATCGACCCCGACGAGTTCACGCCCCCCGCCGACGACCGCCTCCGCGACCGCGACTCGATCCTCGTCATCACCAGCGCCGACGTGCCGCTCAAGGGCCTGGTCCATCTGCTCGAGGCGGTGGCCAAGCTGCGCACCGAACGCCCCGTGCGGCTGACCGTCGTCGGGACGGCGCGGCCCGGCGGCCCGGCCGAGGCGGCGCTGGACCGGCTCGCGCTGCGCGACGCCGTCCGGTTCACCGGGCCGGTGCCGGAGGACGAGCTGATCGGGCTGATGCAGCGCGCCGCCGTCGTCGCGATCCCGTCGCTGTACGAGGGGTTCTCGCTGCCCGGCCGTCGAGGCCATGGCCTGCGCGACCCCGCTGGTCACCACCGACGCCGGCGCCCTGCCCGAGGTGGTCGGCAGCCAGGCGGGTCTGCGGGTGCGCGCCGGGGACGTCGGTGAGCTGACGGCGGCCCTGCAGCTGGTGCTCGACTCGCCGTCGCTGGCCGAGCAGCTGGGCCGGGCCGGCCGCCGCCGGGTGCTGGACCGCTACACCTGGCGGTCGACGGCGGAGCGGACGGCGGACTGGTACGCGGACGTCCTCGAGAAAAGGGCCCTCGAGCAGAAGGGGCGGCCTTGCTGACCGTCGACTACGACCGCCTCGACGTGCGGCCCGGCATGACCGTCCTCGACCTGGGCTGCGGCGAGGGCCGGCACGCGTTCGAGGCGTTGCGTCGCGGGGCGAAGGTCGTCGCCGTCGACTGGGGCATCCCCGAGGTGGAGACGACGAAGCGCTGGCTGGGCGCGATCGCCGAGGCCGGGCGAGGCTCCGGCGGGTGCCCGCTACGAGGTGGTCCGCGGCGACCTCACCGCGCTGCCGGTGCCCGACGCGAGCGTCGACCGGGTGATGGCCTCGGAGGTGCTCGAGCACATCCCCGACGACGCCACCGCCTTCGCCGAGATCGCCCGCGTGCTCAAGCCCGGCGGCCGGGTCGCGGTGACCGTGCCCCGCTACGGGCCCGAGCGCCTCTGCTGGGCGCTCTCGGACGCCTACCACGCCAACGAGGGCGGCCACATCCGCATCTACACGGCCGGCGCGCTGCGCACCCGGCTCGCCGCGGCCGGCCTGGTGCCCGGCGGCAGCCACCACGCCCACGCCCTGCACTCCCCCTACTGGTGGCTCAAGTGCGCGGTCGGCGTCGACCGGGACAGCGCCGTCGTCCGCGCCTACCACCGGCTGCTCGTGTGGGACCTGATGAAGCGGCCGTGGCTGACCCGCACCGTGGAGCGGCTCCTGGATCCGCTGTTCGGCAAGAGCCTGGTCGTGTACGCGGACCGGCCGGCGGTCGCCGTCCCGGCTCGACGCTCGGGATCCGCCGGTGGCGGGCCGACGGAGTGGGAGCGGACCGCTGCGGCGCGCTGACCCGGCGCTGCCGGAGCTGCCCGGCGTGCTCAGCGGGGAGCAGGTGCGCCAGACGGTCGCGTCCATCGCGGCCCAGCAGGCCGACGACGGCGCGCTGCCCTGGTCCCGGGGCGAGCAGCTCGACCCGTGGGACTCGATCGAGGCCGCCATGGCGCTCGACGTCGGCGGCGCGCACGACCGGGCCGCCGCGGCCTACCGCTGGCTGGCCGCCCGCCAGCGGCGCGACGGCTCGTGGGCATCGGAGTACCGGGACGGGCTCGAGTCGGCGCCCGCCGCGGAGAGCAACCACGCCGGCTACCTCGCCGTCGGCGCATGGCACTCGTGGCTGGTCAGCGGCGACGAGGAGCTGGTCACCGAGCTGTGGCCGGCGGTCCGCCGCGGTCTCGACCTGGTCACCCGGATGCAGCTCCCCGGCGGCGCCGTCGGATGGGCGCTGCGTCCCGACGGCACGCCGGACGACACGGCGCTGCTGACCGGCAACGCGAGCCTCTTCCAGGCGCTGCGCTGCGGCATCGCGCTCGCCGCGCTGCAGGGCGAGGCCCAGCCGGACTGGGACCTCGCCGTCACCGACCTCGGCACCGCCCTGCGCACCCGCCCCGACGCCTTCGCCGACCGGAGCCGGTACTCGATGGACTGGTACTACCCCGTGCTCGGCGGCGCGGTCACCGGCGAGGCGGCCCGCGACCGGCTGGCGGCCGACTGGGACCGGTTCGTCGTCCCCGGGCTCGGTGCCCGGTGCGTCGACGACCACCCCTGGGTGACCGGCGCCGAGACCTGCGAGCTCGCGCTCGCCCTCGCCGCCGCCGGGCAGCCGGACGCCGCGCTCGAGCAGGTCGCCGCCATGCAGCACCTGCGCCACGACGACGGCTCGTACTGGACCGGCTACGTCTACCCCGACGACGCCCGGTGGCCGGTCGAGCGGACCACGTGGACGGCGGCCGCCGTCGTCCTGGCCGCCGACGCGCTGTCCGGGGCGACGCCGGCCTCCGGGCTGTTCACCGATCCCGCCGCGCTCCCGGCCGCCGGGCTGTCGGACGACGAGGCGCCGGTCCTCCCCTGAGCGCGCTCACCCACCCAGGGCGCGGGCGAGCAGGGCCCGCCGGCTGCGGGTGCCGGTCTTGTCGAACACGCTCTTCAGGTGGTCCTGCACCGTGTTCGCGGACAGGAACATCCGGGCGGCCACCTCGCGGGTGTCGTCGCCCGCGGCGAGGCGGCCGAGCAGCTCCTGCTCGCGCGCGGCTGAGCCCGGAGCAGTGCGCGAACAACGCCAGCCGGTCCGCCGGGGCGCACTGCTCGATGGTGACCGCGATGTCGCCCGCGCCGTCCGCCGCCTCCAGCCGGGCGGCGCGGAGGGTGAGCCACAGCCCGTCGGCCAGGTGCACCCGCGCCCGCGGCTCGTGCCCGTCCACGCCGGACTCCACCGCCAGGAGCTGCGCCGCGACGTTGTACGCCCCGGCGGGGACGGTCGGCCCGGCATCGTCCCGCGGCACCAGGATCCGGAGCGGGTCCGCCGTCCCGGGTGTCTGCCGCACCACGGCCAGGCCGGGCGTGAGCAGCAGGACCAGCGGACCGGGGACGGAGGCGGTCGACGCTGCGGCGAACGTCCGCGCCTGGCTGCGCCGCAGCGCCGTGGTGATCGGCGCGACGACCTCGCGGAGCAGCGCGGCGTCGTCGGGGCCGAAGGTGCGCCCTCCGGTCCGCCACAGCTCCAGGAACGCCCAGCAGCCGAAGCGGTCGCGGAAGACCACCGACGCGACGTCGGCGACGTCGTACCGGCACAGCAGCTCGCGCCAGAGCAGGCTCCGGTCCAACCGGCCAGCCGGTGACCTCCGCCAGCAGGGCCACCGGGTCGTCGCCCAGGGTCGTCCACCGGTTGACGGCCGTGCAGTAGCGCAGCCGGATCAGCTCGGGCAGCTCCGCGAGGGCCGGGACGGCGGCCAGCGGCGCGGACCCGACCGTCGTCTCGGGATCGGTGAGCACCCAGGCGTAGGCGTCGAACGGCACCGCCCGGGCGAGCTCCTCGAGGAGTCGCAGCCGGAGGGTGCGCGGGTCGTCGTCGGCGGCGCAGATCCGCTCGATGCGCTCGCGGACCCGGGCCGGCGGGGACGCTGCCACGGTCGGCGAGGATCCCAGATCGGTGGGATGGGCGCGGCGTTCCGGCGCTCCTAGCGTCGGCGCATGACCACTCTGCACATCGAGCACCCGATCACCGACTTCGCCACCTGGCGGGGCGCCTACGACCGGTTCGCCGACCGCCGCCGGCAGGCCGGCGTCACCGCGGAGCGCGTCGCGCAGCCGGTGGACGACGACCGCTACGTCGTCGTCGACCTGGACTTCCCCACCCGGGAGCAGGCGCAGCGGTTCCTGGGCTTCCTGGAGAGCACCGTGTGGGCGTCGCGGGAGGCCTCGCCCGCGCTCGCCGGCACGCCCCGCACGCGGCTGCTCGAGCCGGCGGGGTGACCGGGGCTCAGCGCGCGCAGTCGATGCAGGTGCGCGCCGCCGGGCGGGCGGCGAGCCGCTCGGCGCCGATCGGCCGGCCGCAGGTCTCGCAGCGCCCGTAGTCGCCGGCCTCGCGGCGGGCGAGAGCGGCGTCGACGTCGGCCAGCCGGCGCTGCGCCTGCTCCAGCAGCGCGACCACCTGCTGCCGCTCGAAGGCGATCGTCGCGCCCTCGGGGTCGTGCTCGTCGTCGGCGTTGGACGCCTGCGACGCGGCGACGACCTCGTCGAACTCGCGGGTCAGCACCTCGATCTGGGCGAGCGCCGCCTCGCGCTCGGCGTGCAGCGGATCGGTCATCGCAGCCGTCGCAGCAGCCGGAGCGAGCCGGTGCCCGGCAGCTCCTCGAAGTCGCCGGTGGCGCTCACCCGCGTGTAGACGCCGAACGGCGCCTGCCCGCCGTCGGCGGGGTCGGGGAAGACGTCGTGGATGGCCAGGGTGCCGCCGACGGCGAGCTTGGCGACCCAGGCGTCCTGGTCGCGGCGCGCGGATTCCTCGGTGTGGCTGCCGTCGAGGAACAGCAGGGCCAGCGGCGTCGACCACAGCGGGGCCAGCACCTCCGACCGGGCGACGACGGCGACGACGACGTCCTCGGCGCCCGCGTCGGCGATGGTGCGGCGGAAGCGGGGCAGGGTGTCGAGCAGCCCGACGTGCGGGTCGACCAGCGACGGGTCGTGGTACTCCCAGCCGGGCTGGTGCTCCTCGGATCCGCGGTGGTGGTCGACCGTGACCACCTGCCGGCCGGTCTCCCGCGCCGCGGCGGCCAGGTAGAGCGCCGACTTGCCCATCCAGCTGCCGACCTCGAGCAGCGGCCCGGGGACGGCGACCGAGCGGGCGGCCTCGTACAGGGCGCGGCCCTCGTCGTCGGGCATGAAGCCCGGCGCTGCCTGGGCCGCCGCGAGGAGGTCCGTGCTCAACTGCGTGCTCACCGGGCGAATCTTGCCCTCAGTGCGGTCATCCGCTGCTCGGGGACCGCCCCGGCCTTGGTGTCGGCGGCCTTCGCGAAGAACGCGCCGGCCGCCGTGGTGACCGGGACGGCGAGCACGAGGGCGATCGCGCCGCAGGCCGTCCGGATGATCTCCTCGGCCAGGTTGGAGCTGCTGACGACGACCTGCCACGGCTGCGAGTAGAGGTCGAACAGCAGCAGCAGCGGCAGCGCGGCTCCGGCGTAGGCGAAGACGATCGTGTAGACGGTCGAGGCGATGTGGTCCCGGCCGACGGCCATCCCCCGCTTGTACAGCTCGCCGCCAGGTCATGCCCGGGTCGACCTCGTGCAGCTGCCAGATCGCCGAGGCCTGGGTGATCGTCACGTCGTTGAGCACGCCGAGGCCCGCGACGACGATCCCGGCCAGCACCAGCCCGGAGAAGTCGAGCGTCGGGTCGAACATGTTCAGCTGGATGGTCTCCTCGCTGGTCAGGCCGGTCAGCCGGGCTGCACGCGACCGCGATCGCACCCAGGACCGCGACCAGCGCCAGGCCGAAGAGGGTGCCGACCAGCGCCGTCGTCGTCCGGGCGGAGAAGCCGTGGGCGAGGTAGAGGACGACGAACATGATCGCCGACGAGCCGACCAGGCTGACCAGCGGTCGGCGACTCGCTCGGCCAGCAGCGCCGGGCAGCACGAACTGCAGGAGGATGAAGAAGGCGAACGCCAGGCCGAGCAGCGAGGCCAGGCCGCGCAGCCGCGCGACCGCACCGACGACGACGGCGAACAGGATCGCCAGCACGACCATCGGCGTGTCGCGCTCGTAGTCGTAGAAGCCGTACGTCGGCCCGCCCTCGGCGCCGGCGTCGCGGGTGAGGACGAGCATGTCGCCTTCGGCGATGCCGTTGGCGACGACGTCGGGCTGGCAGGTCGATCTGCTGGAAGTCGCCCGCCCCGTCGCCGTCGAGCACCTCCACGACCGCGACGGCACAGGTGGCGGGACGGCCGGGTCGGTGCTGCAGTCGAAGGCGTCGACGGAGACCACCCGCGCCTCGGGGTACTCGGTGCCGGGCGGCAGTTGGACCTCGGCCGCCTGCTGCGCCTTCGTCGGCTCGTCGGACGGCCAGAGCACGAACAGGCCGAGCAGGGTGGCCAGGCCCACCGGGACGAGGAGCAGCAGCATCAGCCAGACGGCCCGCCGTCGCCGATTGAGGGCCTCCGGGCTGGGCGGCGGCGCGTCCGGATCAGGTCCGTGGCTGTGGGAGTGGGAAGAGGAGGGCGGCACCCGGCCAGGCTAGGAGGCGCGGCGCCCGCCCACGTGATGACACCGCGAACCGCGCGTCACGCGCCGCCGGTCTCCGGGTGCAGTCCTTCGGGCACGTCGACCATCTCGAAGCGGTGCCACAGGCCGGAGAGCTGCAGCGGCCGGGCCACCGCCGCAGGCGGGGCGACCAGGACGACGCCGACGCGGCGCGGGTCGGCCATCTTCTGCAGCTGCACCAGCACCGCCATGCCGGCCGAGTTCATGAACGACACCCCCGCGAGGTGCAGCTCGGCGCGCTGCAGCGGCTGGTGCCCGAGCAGCAGGTCGGTCATGGCCCGCACGAGCGGGCGGCGGGCGGCCTCGGTGAGCTCGCCGCGCACGGTGATCCGCGCGGTGCCGTCGTCGAGGGTGTGGTCGACCGCGGGCTCGCCGGGGCTGGTGGGCTCGGGCTTCGTCGTCTCTGCCACGGAGTGGTGCTACCCGCCGCCCGCGGCTCCGAGAACATTTTCTTCGGCTGGATGTTTACGACGGCGGACAGGCGAGGTAATCTCCAGTCGCTGCTAGAGGTTCCACCCTCCGGCACCCAACCGATCACACCTTCACAGAGAGAGTGCACCAAGGAGGTCCCCAGCCATGCTGACCGCCTACGACCCGTTCCCCGGCTCGTCCGCCTTCCGCGCGCTGGACCAGCTGCTCGGCCGCTCGGGCTCGATGACCGCCCGCCCGCTGTCGGGCATGCCGATGGACGCCTACCGGGTCGGCGACAACTTCGTCGCCCACTTCGACCTGCCCGGCGTCGACCCCGGCTCGATCGACCTGTCGGTCGAGGGCAACGTCCTGACCGTCACCGCCGAGCGCTCCGTGCCGCAGCTGGAGAACGCGGAGTGGTCGATCGCCGAGCGGCCCTTCGGCAGCTACAGCCGTCAGCTCGTGCTCGGCCGGTCCCTCGACACCGAGCGGCTCGAGGCCAGCTACCACGACGGCGTGCTCACGCTGAGCATCCCCGTCGCCGAGAAGGCCAAGGCCCGCAAGATCCAGGTCACCCGCGCGGACGCTCCCCGCGGAGCACCACACCATCGAGGGCGAGCAGTCCGAGCAGAAGGCCGTCACCAGCTGATCGGCCGACGGTCGACGGGGCCGGGTCCGCACGGACCCGGCCCCTCGGCTTTCCCGACAGGAGGAACCGCGATGACGACGGACCCCGTGGGTCGGCTCGACGACCCCGACTTCCCCGCGCTGACCATGAGCCAGGCCGCCGACCTGCTCGGGGTGCAGGCCGCCTTCCTCCGCAGCCTCGACAGCTCCGGCTTCCTGCAGCCCTACCGCTCCCCCGGCGGCCACCGGCGCTACTCCCGGGCCCAGCTCACCATGGCCGCCCGCATGCGGGGCCTGCTCGACGACGGCCACTCGCTCGCCTCCGCGGAGACCATCGTCGGCCTCCAGGACGAGCTCGCCTCGGCCCGCGCCGACGCCGACCGCCTCCAGACCGACGTGGACCGCCTGCGTTCCGCGGCCGGCGAACCGCCACTCGGCTCCGGACCCTCCCTGGCGCGATAAACCCTAGGGGGGTATCGTTCCCTCCATGGAGCTCGCCACGCACGGTACCGAGGGTGACCCGCACCAGCACGGCTACATCCACCGCAAGGACGAGTACCTCAAGCGCCTGCGCCGCATCGAGGGCCAGGCCCGAGGTCTGCAGCGGATGGTCGAGGACGAGAAGTACTGCATCGACATCCTCACCCAGGTCTCGGCGATGACGAAGGCCCTGCAGGCGGTCTCGCTCGGCCTGCTCGAGGAGCACCTGAGCCACTGCGTCGTCGAAGCCGCGCGCGCCGGTGGCCGCGAGGCCGACGAGAAGGTCCGCGAGGCCTCCGAGGCGATCGCCCGCCTCGTCCGCTCCTGACATCCACCCCGAAGAGGAACCCCCGCATGAGCACCGCCAGCTACACCGTCGTCGGCATGACCTGCGGCCACTGCGTGAACGCGGTGACCGAGGAGGTCACGCAGGTGCCGGGCGTCACCGCCGTCGACGTCGACCTTCCCAGCGGCGGGCTGACCGTCACCAGCGAGACGCCGGTCGACGAGGACGCCGTCCGCGCCGCCGTCGAGGAAGCCGGATACGAGGTGGCCGGCCGCTGACGCGGCCCTTCGTGCCATGAACACTCCCGTTCGGCTCGCCGGCTTCGCGCTCGGACTCGCCGCCGTCTTCGCCGCCTCGGTCGGGCTCGGCGCCGTGGTCGGTGCCGACGCCGCGCCCGCGGACGCCGCTCCGACGCACGGCGACGACGCGGCGCACGGCGGGGACGCCGACCACGCCGAGGACGCACCGGCCGATGCGGCGGAACTCCCGGCCGGGCTGCAGGTCACCGAGGGCGGTTACACGCTCGAGCTCGCCGGCGACGCCGTCCCCGCAGGCACGACGTCCGTCTCCTTCCGCGTCCTCGATGCCGACGGTGCCCCCGTCACCTCGTTCGACGTCGCTCACGACGAGGACCTGCACCTGGTCGCGGTGCGACGCGACCTCGCCGGCTTCCAGCACGTGCACCCGGTGCTCGGCGACGGCGGCGTCTGGACGACGCCCCTCGACCTGACCGCCGGCAGCTGGCGGCTGTTCGCCGACTTCGTCCCGAGTGCCGACGGCGAGAACCACATCCTCGGCGCCGACCTCGCCGTGGCCGGCGCCTTCGAGCCCACTCCCCTGCCGGTCCCCGCGGCGACCGCCGAGGTCGACGGCTACACCGTCGTCCTGACCGGCGCGCTCGACGCAGGCGCCGAGACGGAACTGCAGCTCAGCGTCAGCCGCGACGGCGTCCCGGTCACCGACCTCGAGCCCTACCTCGGCGCGTACGGGCACCTGGTGGTGCTGCGCGCCGGCGACCTCGGCTACCTGCACGTGCACCCGCTCGGCGAGCCCGGCGACCCGTCGGTCGCGCCCGGCCCGCACGTCCGGTTCGCGACGACCGCGCCGTCGGCCGGCACCTACCGGCTGTTCCTGGACTTCCAGCACGACGGCGTCGTCCGCACCGCCGCGTTCACCGTCGAGGTGCCGTCGTGACCGCCCCCGGCGACGTCGAGCTGGTCATCGGCGGGATGACCTGCGCCTCGTGCGCGAACCGCATCGAGAAGAAGCTGAACAAGCTCGACGGCGTCACCGCCACGGTCAACTACGCGACCGAGAAGGCGAAGGTCAGCTTCGGCGAGGGCGTCACGCCGGCCGACCTGATCGCGACCGTCGAGAAGACCGGCTACACCGCCGCGCTGCCCGCGCCGCCGGAGGCTCGGCCCGAGCGCCGAGGGACGAGCACGACCGGTCCGCTCGCTGCGGCAGCGGCTCGCTCGTCTCCGCCGTCCTGACCGTGCCCGGTCGTCGCGATGGCGATGATCCCCGCGCTGCAGTTCGAGTACTGGCAGTGGCTGTCGCTGACGCTGGCCGCGCCGGTCGTCGTCTGGGGCGGTGCGCCGTTCCACCGCGCCGCGTGGACCAACCTGCGGCACGGCGCCGCGACGATGGACACCCTCGTCTCGCTCGGCACCCTCGCCGCGTTCGCGTGGTCGCTGTACGCGCTCTTCCTCGGTACCGCCGGCACGCCGGGCATGACGCACCCGTTCGAGCTGACGGTCGCGCCGAGCGACGGCGGCGCGAACATCTACCTCGAGGCCGCCGCCGGGGTGACGACCCTGATCCTCGCCGGGCGGTACGTCGAGGTGCGGTCGAAGCGGCGGGCCGGCGCCGCGCTGCGCGCGCTGCTCGAGCTCGGCGCCAAGGACGTGTCGGTCCTCCGCAACGGAACCGAGCGGCGCGTGCCGGTGGCCGAGCTGGTGGTCGGCGACCTCTTCGTGCTGCGGCCCGGCGAGAAGATCGCCGCCGACGGCGAGGTCGTCGAGGGCTCCTCCGCCGTCGACGCGTCGATGCTCACCGGGGAGTCGGTGCCGGTCGAGGTCGGGCCCGGCGACACCGTCGCGGGCGGCACCGTCAACGCCGGCGGTCGGCTGGTCGTGCGCGCCACCCGGGTCGGCGCGGAGACGCAGCTGGCCCAGATGGCCCGGCTGGTCGAGGAGGCGCAGAACGGCAAGGCCGAGGTGCAGCGGCTGGCCGACCGGGTGTCCGGCGTCTTCGTGCCGATCGTCCTGGCGCTGGCCGTGGGCACGCTCGGCTTCTGGATCGGCACCGGCGCGGGACTGCCCGCCGCCTTCACCGCCGCGGTCGCCGTCCTGATCATCGCCTGCCCGTGCGCCCTGGGACTGGCCACGCCGACCGCGTTGATGGTCGGCACCGGCCGCGGCGCGCAGCTGGGCATCCTCATCAAGGGCCCGGAGGTCCTCGAGTCCACCCGCCGCGTCGACACCGTCGTCCTCGACAAGACCGGCACGGTCACCACCGGGCACATGAGCCTGCGGGACGTCGTCCCGGCGGCCGGACAGGACGCCCACGAGCTGCTGCGGCTGGCCGGCGCCCTGGAGTCGGCGTCGGAGCACCCGATCGCCGCCGCCGTCGCCCGGGCTGCTGCCGAGCGGACCGGGTCGCTCCCGCCCGTCACCGACTTCGCCAACGTCGAGGGGCTGGGCGTCACGGGCGTCGTCGAGGGCCGCTCGGTCGTCGTCGGTCGCCGCACGCTCCACACCGATCCACTGCCCGCGGACCTCGAGCGGGCCGCGGCGACGGCAGAGACGGCCGGACGGACGGCGATCGTCGTCGGCTGGGACGGCGTCGCGCGCGGCGTGCTCGTCGTCGCCGACGCGGTCAAGCCGACCTCGGCCGCCGCGGTCCGGCAGCTGCGCGACCTGGGCCTCACCCCGATCCTGCTCACCGGCGACAACGCCGCCGTGGCCCGCTCGGTGGCCGCGGAGGTCGGCATCGACGAGGTCACCGCCGAGGTGCTGCCGAAGGACAAGGTCGACGTCGTCCGCCGGCTGCAGGCCGAGGGCCGGACGGTCGCGATGGTCGGCGACGGCGTCAACGACGCCGCCGCGCTCGCGCAGGCCGACCTCGGCATCGCGATGGGCACCGGCACCGACGTGGCCATCGAGGCCAGCGACCTCACGCTGGTGCGCGGCGACCTGCGGGGTGCGGCCGACGCGATCCGGCTGGCCCGCCGCACCCTGACGACGATCAAGGGCAACCTGTTCTGGGCCTTCGCCTACAACGTGGCCGCGATCCCGCTGGCCGCGGCGGGGCTGCTCAACCCGATGATCGCCGGCGCCGCGATGGCGTTCAGCTCGGTCTTCGTCGTCACCAACAGCCTGCGGCTGCGCGGGTTCGCACCGCTGCCCGAGAACCGGGACGCCGTACTGGCCCAGTAGCTTCCCCTCCATGGACCAGCGCCGGCGCCGCACGATCACCCGGCTCCTCGCCGGCCTGGGCGTCGCGTCCGGCGCGGCGCTGCTCACCCGGCCGCAGCAGGTCGTGGACCGGCTCTGCCCCGAACTGCCGCACGACCGCGTGTTCCTGGCCCGCCTGCTGGGCGCCCGGCTGCTCCTGCAGCACGGCGCGGTGCTTCTCGAACCGCACGCGGTCCTGGTCCGGGCCGGGTCCGCCCTCGACCTCCTCCACGCCGCGAGCATGGTGCCCTTCGCCGCGTCGGCGCGGTACGGCCGGGCGGCGCGGATCAGCGGCGCGCTCGCGGCCGCCTACGCGGCGGTCGCCATGGCGGTCGCGCCGCGCACCTGACCGGCCGTTCCGTCGTACCGGTGCGGCAGGGTGCCCGCCATGGATGCCTCCTTCACCGGTTCGGTCTTCCTCGGCATGAGCGTCGACGGGTTCATCGCCCGCCTCGACGGCGACATCGGCTGGCTCACCGGCGGTGACACCAGCGGCGGCCCCCCGGACGACGGTGCCGGCGGCGATTTCGGCTTCGGCGAGTTCGTCGCGTCGATCGACGCCCTGGTCATGGGCCGCAGCACCTACGAGTTCCTGCAGCCGATCGACGAGTGGCCCTACCAGGGCAAGCCGGTGCACGTCATCAGCACGACGCTGCAGCCCGGTGCCGACGACCGGATCACCGTCCACGGCTCGTTCGAGCAGGCCGTGGCGGCACTGGAGGCGGCCGGGTGCCGCCGGGTCTACGTCGACGGCGGCCGGACCGTGCACACGTTCCTGGCGGCCGGACTGATCGGCGACCTCACGCTCTCCCGGGTCCCGGTGCTCATCGGCACCGGGCACACGCCGTTCGGCGAGCTCGCGGCCGACATCGCGCTCGAGCACGTGCGCACGCAGACCTTCCCCGGCGGGATGGTGCAGAGCACCTACCGCGTGAAGTAGCTCAGGCCGGTGGCACCTCGACCGGGATCTCCGGCCCGAGCTGCGCACCCTGGAGGAGCTCGAGCTCGTCGCCGGACCAGAACTTGCCCGGGTCGTACCAGTTGCCCGGCCGGTCGCTGCCGAGCAGCCCCATCTCGGTGTAGGTCGCCGCCACGAGCTCGGCGCAGAACACCGCCTCCGACGTCGTGTCGCGGCGCAGCCGGCCGTTGATCCAGCCGCGGGCCAGGTGCCGGGTGGTCGGGAAGGGGCGGCCGTCGAACCGGGCGATCGCACGCAGGACGGCGTCCTCCATCTCCGGGGTCACGCCGCCGTCGTCGGCCGGTCCGACCAGCTGCCGCAACCAGGCCCGCTGGCCGTACCGCCGTCGCCAGGTGGTGACGGCGTCGCGCAGGTCGTGCAGCTGGACGCCGCGCTGGTGCTGGCCGGTCCAGACGTCGGGCAGCGACTTGCCGAGCTCGGCGTGCCACAGCAGCGGCGGCATGTCCTCGAGCACGACCGCCATGCCCACGTGGTTGACCGGCGCGTTGGTCACCGCGCGGATCGCCCGGTCGGCGACGGAGGCGCCGCGGAAGATCCACACGTCGCCGGTGCGGGTGAGGTCGACGGCCTCGTCCAGGGTGAGCTCGGGCACGAGCGACTACGTTATGCGACCGTGCGCCGCGGAAACGTGCTGAAGCTGCTCGGACTGGCCGGCCTGGCCGGTGTCGCCGCCGGTGGAGCCGTGCTGGCCCGCAACGAGCGGCAGCGCCGGGCCTACTCCCCCGACGACGTGCGCGCCCGGCTGCACGAGCGGCACGCCTCAGCTCGAGGCCGTGCCCGAACCGGTGCCCGCCGCCGAGCTGACCGCCGGCCGACGCCACCGGCTCGCCCGGCTGCTCCGCCGCCGTTGATCTACTCGCGGGGGCTGCCTGGCAGGACCACGATCCCGTCGCGGTCGGCGCACAGCCACTCGCCCTCGCGGAACACCGACGCCGGCGAAGACCACCGGGAGCCCGGCCTGGCCGGAGTGCATGCCCTTCTCGCTGCGCCGCGGGTGTGCCGCCAGCCCGCGCACACCGATCGGCTGGGCGTCGATCTCGTCGACGTCCCGGACCGCCCCGTTCACCACCACACCGGCCCAGCCGTTCTGCGCGGCGAGCACGGCGAGGTTGCCGCCGAACAGCGCACAGCGCAGCGAACCGCCGCCGTCGACGACGAGCACCCGCCCGTGCCCCGGCTGCTCCACCGCGTCGCGGACCATCGTGTTGTCCTCGAAGACCTTGAGCGTCGCGATCGTCCCGCTGAACGCGGTGCGACCACCCCAGGACAGGAAGACCGGGTCGCACGACCTGGGCCTCGGGATGCGCGTCGGACAGATCAGTGGTGGCCAGGCTCATAGGGCTCACTCGCTCTCATCGGAGGACCGTGGTTATAACCTATAACGAAGACCGGATGAAGGGAGCCAGCGTGCAGCCGACCGGATCCGAGGACGTCGTCCCGTTCGCCACCAAGAGCGACCTCGCCTACACGCGTGTGCGGGCGCTGATCCTCACCGGCCAGCTGGAGCCGGGCGCCGTCCTTCCGCAGGCCACCCTGGCGCGGACGATCGGCATGAGCACCACTCCCCTGCGCGAGGCGCTCCGGCGCCTGCGGCAGGAGGGGCTGGTCACCCTCGACGCGCACCGGGACGCCCGGGTCGCGCCACTGGATGCGACCGAGGCCCGCGAGCTCGTGGAGCTGCGGCAGAGCCTCGACCCGCTCGCCGCGTCGCTGGCCGCGGGCCGCCGGACCGAGGGGAGCTGGCGGAGA
Organism: uncultured Actinomycetota bacterium; assembly: GCA_963748305.1. GTDB lineage: Bacteria > Actinomycetota > Actinomycetes > Mycobacteriales > Geodermatophilaceae > Blastococcus_B. Next base: position 26,151 of record CAVVIN010000016.1, read on the forward strand.
TCGGCTCGGTGCTCGCCGGTCTCGAGTCGCTGTCCAGCCACCCCTCGCTCGAGCAGCTGGAGCACCACCGGCGGTTCCATGCCGCGATCTACCGAGCCGCCCACAACGCCCTGCTCGCCGAGGCCCTCGACGGGCTCTGGGACAAGAGCGACCGCTACCGCGTGCACGCTCTCGAGGACGAGCGGGACGAACATGATCGCGCCCGATCCGCCGACGAGCACCGCCTGCTGTTCGCGGCCGTCCGGGACGGCGACAGCGAGGCCGCGGCCGACCTCATGCGGCGGCATGTGGCGGCCAGCCTCGGTGCGCGCGCAGCGGAACGGCTCACCGGCACCGATGACCGCGGACGGCGGCCGACAGCCGGTGACGGGAGCACTCGGCCGACCGGCAGGGCGGCGCCTGCTCGCGGCTGCTGCTCCTGCACTCCGCGCTGACCCAGGTGGTCACGTTCGTCCTCCGGCCGACGTCGTCCTACCGCGCGATCGAGCTGGACGTGCCGGCGGCGTGGCTCGGGGCCCTGACCGCCAGCTTCGCCGTCGTCCCGCTCCTGCTCGCCGTCCCCTCCGGGCAGGCCACCGACCGGTTCGGCGAGCGGCGGGTCATGCTCGTCGGCTCGGTCCTGATCGCCCTGTCCGGCGCCGTGTTCCTCACCGAATGGGGCGGAGCGGCGGGGCTGGTGATCGGCAGCGTGGTGCTCGGGACCGGGCATCTGTTCTCCGTGGTCGGTCAGCAGGCCGCCGTGGCGAACACCGCGGGGCCCGGCCGGTTCGACACCGCGTTCGGCTACTACACGTTCGCGGCGTCGCTGGGGCAGGCGATCGGCCCGGCGCTGATCACGGTGCTCGGCGGCTCCGGGTGCACTGCCCGACACCCGGCCGATCTTCGTCGTCGCCACGGTCCTCGGTGTCCTGCTCATCGGCTGCACCGTCGTGCTGCGCATCCCGACCAGAGCGCACGCCGTGGCTCGGCCGCCGAGAGCGGCGGCATGCGGACCCTGCTGCGGCTGCCCGGGCTGGTCCGCGCGCTCGTGATCAGCTGCGTGGTGCTGTCCGCGGTCGACATCACGCTCGTCTACCTGCCCGCGCTGGGCGCCGACCGCGGACTGGCGGCCGGCGTGGTCGGCATCCTGCTGACCCTGCGCGCGGTCGCGTCGATGACGTCGCGGTTCTTCCTCGGGAAGCTCGTGCTCGTGGGTCGGCCGGCGTCGGCTGATGATCGTCAGCGTCGCCCTCTCGGCCGCTGCCATGGCGGCCGTGGCGGTTCCCATGCCGCCGGTCGGCACCGCCGTCCTCGTCGTGCTGCTCGGACTCGGTCTCGGCGTGGGACAGCCGCTGACCATGTCGTGGCTGGCCGAGGTGGCTCCGGCCGGCCTGCGCGGGCGGGCGATGTCGCTGCGCCTGACCGGCAACCGTCTCGGCCAGGTGCTCATCCCCAGCGCGGTCGGGCTGGTCGCCGCCGGAGTCGGCTCCGCCGGCGTGCTGTGGGCGACCGCGGGCGCGCTGGCCGTGGTCGGGGCCGCCGCCCGCCGGTTGGCGGTCGACGGCCCCGGATCTCCCTGAACCAACGTCCTCAGCGAACCGCCGCGAGGTGCGCGACGACCGCAGCGGTGAAGCTGCTCGTGGTCGCGGTGCCCCCGAGGTCCCGGGTGCTCGTGCCGCCCTCCACGACGGCCCGCACGGCGTCGTCCACCAGCACGGCTGCCTCCGCGAGGCGCTCGTCCCCGTGCCGTGCGGCGAGCCAGTCGAGCAGCATCGCCGAGGACAGGATCATCGCGATCGGGTTGGCCACGTCGCGGCCGGCGATGTCCGGCGCAGAGCCGTGCGCGGCCTGGGCCATCGCCCGTGTGTCCGAGCTGTTCAGCGACGGCGCGATGCCCAGCGAGCCGGCGAGCTCTCCCGTCAGGTCGGAGAGGATGTCGCCGAACATGTTCTCGGCGACGAGGACGTCGAAGTCCCCTCCGCGCCGCACGAGGTGCACCGTCATGGCGTCGATGTGGAAGTCGTCCACCACGACGTCGGGATAGCGCTCCCCCACCTCGCGGCACACGTCGCGGAACAGGCCCATCGTCAACCGCAGCACGTTGGCCTTGTGCACGATCGTCAGGTGCTTGCGGCGGCGGCGGGCCAGCTCGAAGGCGGTCACCGCGATCCGCTCCACGGCGGGCCGCGTGATGATGCCCATGGTCACCGCCACGTCCGGCGACGGCATGAACTCCCCGGTCCCCGCGAACGTGTTCCGGTCGGCGTAGAAGCCCTCGGTGTTCTCCCGCACGATCACCAGGTCGGCATCGGGGACCACCGCCTTGCCGGCCGCGAAGGCGCGCGCCGGCCGGACGTTCGCGTACAGGTCGAAGTGCTTCCGCAGGGCGCCACTGGGGTTGAGCTCGCGAACGGTGCGGCTCGGGATAGGCCACCCCGTCGATCGGGCCGAGCAACCACCCGTCGGTGTCGGCGAGGGCATCGAGCGTCGAGACCGGCAGGGCGCTGTCGTGCTCCGGGATGGCGGCGAGCCCCATCGGCAGTTCGACCCAGTCGACCGCCGGGGCACCGGCGGCGGCGAGTGCGGCGTCGACGACGGCCATCGAGGCCGGGGTGATCTCCGGCCCGATCCCGTCGCCCTGCAGGACTCCCAGTCGATAGGTCATGGCATCACTCCGAGGTCGGCGCGGCGGCGGCGGGCTCGTCGAGGACCCACCAGGTGCGGACGTTCACGAATTCGCGGATCCCGGCGGCGGCCAGCTCGCGGCCGTAGCCACTCGCCCGGGTGCCGCCGAAGGGCATCCGCACGTCGGAGGCGACGAGGGCGTTGACGAAGACGGCGCCGGACCGGATGCGGCGGCCGACGGCGATCACCGCGCTCCGGATCCGACGTCCAGATGCTCGCCCCGAGGCCGAACCGGGTGTCGTTGGCGATGCGCACGGCCTCGTCCTCGCCGTCGGCGACGATCACCGCGGCGACCGGACCGAAGATCTCCTCGTCGTACGCCGGCTGCCCGGGGGCGACGTCGGACAGGACCGTCGGCGCGTAGAAGTGACCGGGACCGTCCAGCCGCATGCCTCCGGTGTGCAACCGGGCGCCGGCCGCGACCGACGCCTCGACCTGCCGGTGGACGCCGTCCAGGAGGTCAGCCCGTGCCATCGGGCCGACGTCGGTACCGGGCGCCTCCGGGTCGCCGACGGCGAGGGCCTCGACCTCGGCGACCAGCAGCCGGGTGAACTCCTCGGCCACGGTCGCGTCGACCACGAGCCGCTTCGGCGAGATGCAGCTCTGGCCCGCGTTGAGGAGACGCCCCCGCGCGGCCAGCCCCGCCACCCGCGGCAGGTCGGCGTCGGCCAGGACCACGAACGGGTCGGACCCGCCGAGTTCGAGCACCGACTTCTTGATCGCCCGACCCGCCGCCGAACCGACGGACCTCCCGGCCCGCTCGCTGCCGGTGATGGTCACCGCCCCGACGCGCGGGTCCTCGATGAGCCGCTGGGTGACGGCCGGGACCTCGGGCTCGGCGACGACCAGCGCGGTGAACAGGCCGTCGGGCGCGCCGGCCGCGGTCAGGAGGTCCTGGATCGCCAGTGCGCAGCCCGTCGTGTTCGGTGAGTGCTTCAGGAGGGCGGCGTTGCCCGCCATGAGCGCGGGGGCGGCGAACCGGATCACCTGCCAGAGCGGGAAGTTCCACGGCATGACCGCGAGCACCACGCCGACCGGCTCGTAGCCGATCCAGCTGCGGTCCGCGGACGTGGCGACCGGTTCGTCCGCGAGGAACTCCGCCGCGTGCTCGGCGTAGTAGTCGCAGGCGGTGGCGCACTTCTCCACCTCGGCGCGCGACTCGGCCAGGGGCTTGCCCATCTCACGCGTGACCAGCAGGGCGAGATCCTCCGCCCTCGCCCGCAGCTCGGCCGCTGCCCGGCGCAGGACGACGGCGCGATCCGCGAAGGTCGATGCAGCCCAGACGACCTGCGCAGCGGCCGCGTGGTCCAGCGCCTCGCCGACGGCGGCGTCGGAGAAGGCCGGGTACTCAGCGAGGCGCTCCCCCGTGGCGGGATTGACCGTGACGACGGTGCTCATGCCGGCGTCGCGCCGCGGTCAGCCTCGGACAGGTGCTCGAACGTCTCCCCGGTCGCGGTGATCGTGCGCGTGATGTCGCGGCCGCCGTAGACCCAGTAGATGGTCATCGGCCCGTCGCCGCGGTTGCGGAAGCAGTGCGGCACCCCGGCCGGCACCCACGTGGCCTGCCCGGCGACGAGGTCGAACTCGTCGTCGCCGACGACGGCGGTCGCCTCGCCCTCGTAGACCAGCACCGTCTCCTCGACGTTGTGCGAGTGCAGCGGGATGCCGGTCCCCGGGGTGAAGACGGTCATGCCCGGTGGTGACCTTGTTGTCGGCGCAGTTCCACTTGCCCACGAACGGGACGGTGACGACGCCGTTGCCCCGGTCGAAGCGGTCGATCTCCTCGGGCCGCAGCACCATCGACGGCGGCAGCGGCTGGCCGGGCTTGCGGTCGGCGCTCATGCCGCCACCTCCGCGGCGTGCGTGACCAGGAGTTCGCCGGCGGTGTTGACCTGGTGGGCGACGGCCCGGTCGGCGAGCGCCCGCCACTCGGCGAAGTGCGGGGCGACCTTGTGCGCCGAGAAGGCGTCGGCGTCCACGTAGAGCTCGTAGAGCACGAACCGGTTCTCGTCCGTGGCGACCGAGCACACGTCGAAGCGCAGGCAACCGGGCTCGTCGCGCACCGACGCCTCCGCATTGGCCGCGATGCCGGCCAGGAACTCTTCCCGCAGCTCGGGTCGTACCTCGAGCTGCACCATCAGGCTGAACATGCGTTCCTCCGAGGGTGTGAATCTGTATACGCGTTGTATACAGTGATGCGAACATAACATGGAGAGGGGCAAGCGATGTCCGCCGTGCGAATCTAGCCTGGGGGCCTGCGGACGTTCGGGGCGGAGGTGCTGGTCGCCCTGGGCGTGCCCGAGGACGACGCCCGGCTCGTCGCGGACAGCCTCGTCCAGGCGGACCTCTGGGGTCACCAGTCGCACGGCTTCCTGCGCCTGCCCTGGTACGCGGCGCGGCTGCGCAGCGGCGCCATGGCCGCGCGGACCGACCCCGAGGTGCTGTCCGACACCGGTCCCCTCCTGATGCTCGACGGCCGCGACGGGATCGGCCAGGTGCTGGCCGATCGAGCCCGTGCGCTGGCGGTGGAGCGCGCCCGCCGGTTCGGCGTCGGCGTCGTCGGCGTGCGGAACTCCAACCACTTCGGCACGGCCATGTACTTCACCCGTCGGGCCGCCCACGACGGATGCGTCGCGATCCTGACGACCAACGCCAGTCCGGCGATGGCGCCGTGGGGCGGTCGGGAGAAGGTGCTCGGCACGAACCCGTGGTCGATCGCCGCCCCCGGCGCGGACGGGCGGGTCGTGGCGGTGGACATCGCGAACACCGCGGTGGCGCGAGGCAAGATCTACCTGGCGAAGAACCGGGGCGAGCCGATCCCCGAGACCTGGGCGCTCAGCCCGGACGGAGCGCCGACGACGGACGCGGCGGAGGGGGTGCTCGGCGTGATCCTGCCGATGGCCGGCCACAAGGGATATGCGATCACGTTCCTGATGGACGTGCTCTCGGGCGCGCTGACCGGGAGCGGCGTCGGCACCGACGTGCGGGGACCGTACGAGCCCGACGGGTCCAGCCGGTGCGGTCACCTGTTCCTCGCGCTCGACCCGGCAGCGTTCGGCGATCCCGCCGAGTACCGAGGGCGGGTAGAACGCCTCGTCGAGCAGGTCAAGGGCGTGCCGCTCGCGCAGGGGTTCGACGAGGTCTTCTATCCGGGCGAGGTCGAGGACCGCGCCGAGGCCGCGACGCTCGCCGCGGGTGGCATCGTGCTGGCCGAGCAGTCGCTCGCCGACCTGCACGCCCTGGCGACGTCGTCCGGCGTGGCGTTCCCGACCGCGGCGGCCGGCTGATGGCCGTCCTCCCGCCCGGCGCCCCGGACGGAGCGAGCAAGGCCGACCTGGTGCACCGACACCTCAAGGAGCAGATCGAACTGGGCGAGCTGGCGCCCGGCACGCCCCTGTCCGAGCTCTCGCTGGTCGAGCAGACCGGCGCGTCCCGGACCCCGGTCCGCGAGGCCCTGCGCCGACTGGCGGCCGAAGGTCTGGTCGACCTCACCCCGCGCCTGGGCGCCCGGGTGTCCCGGGTCTCGCTGCAGAGCGTGCGCGACCTGTTCGACTTCCGGTCGATGCTCGAGCCGGCCGCGATCCGCCAGGCGACCGAGGCGGCGGCAGCCGACCCGGATCTGCGCCGGTCCTTCGCGGAGCTGCGGAACGAGTTCCTGCGCATCCAGCGCCGGGTGCCGTCGCAGGCCCGCTCCCGCGCGTTCTACGAGCTGGCCGACCGCTTCGACTGGGCGATCATCGGCGCGACCCGCAACGAGCACCTCCGCCGCACGATCGCCGAGCTGCGGCCGCACACCGCCCGGCTGCGCAACCTCTCGCACGTGGACCCGCGGCGGGTCGAGGTCTCGGTGGCCGAGCACGTGGAGATCTGCGAGGCACTGCTCGCCGGCGACGCCGACGCCGCTGCCGCCGGCATCGCCGAGCACCTCGCGCAGAGCCTGCGGACCATCTTCCGCAACCTCGCCCAGGACTCCGGCGCGGACCTCGACCTCCTCGGCTGAGGGGCCACAATGGCCATTTTGGCCCCTCAGGGATGGCTCAGGACGACGCCTTGACCGCCAGGACCGGGCAGTTCGCGTCCAGCAGGATGCGCTGAGCCTGGCTGCCGGTGATGAGCTTGCCGGTCGGCGTCCGCCGCCGGAGGCCGATGACGATCAGGCTGGCCCTCACCCGCTCGGCGGCCTCGACGACCTCCTCGGACGCCTCGTGACCTCGTACCTGCTGGTCGATCTCGTAGACGATGCCGGACGCGTCGAGGCGCGTACGGAGCTCGTCCACGCCGCTCTCCTGGAGGAAGCGCCGGTCCACCAGCGTGTCCCCGCGCGTGCTGTTGACGACGTGCAGGGGCTCCTCGCGCAGCCGCGCCTCGGCGAGGGCGGCCGTCAGCGCCGCCTCGCCCTCGGGGGTGGGGACGTAGCCCACGACGATGGTCATGCGGGCAGCGTCGCCGACCCGCCGTCGATCGTCAGCATTGCGGCGCTAACGGAGGTTGTGGTCATTGCGTAGGCCATCTGCCTCCAGGCTCAGCCGGGTCGGCGCTGGCCTCGCAGGGTGAACCGCCGTTCCGGCCGGCCGGCCGTTCCGTACCGCTGCCGCACCTCCGCCTCCTGCTGCGCGACGAGCTGCTCCAGGTAGCGACGCGCGCTCACCCGGGCCAACCCGGTCCGCTCGCTGCACTCGGTCGCCGACAGTCCGTCGGGTCCGGCGGCGACGAGCGTCGCCCGCACCAGCTCCAGCGTCTCGGGGGCGATGCCCTTGGGCGTCACGACCGGGGCTCGGGACGCGGGCGACCGGCCGGCCCCGAACACCCGGTCGACGTCGGTCTGCCCGGCCTCCCCCAGCTCGGCCATGTCGCTGCGCAGCGCGGCGTAGTCCCGGAGCCGCGTCTCGAAGGTGCGGCGGTCGAAGGGCTTCACGAGGTAGTGCATGACGCCACCGTGGAGGGCCGACCGGATGCTGTCGACGTCGCGGGCCGCGCTGATCACGATGACGTCGGAGGGACAGGCGGCGGCCCGGAGCCGGCGGAGCACGTCGAGTCCCGTCATGTCGGGCAGGTACACGTCCAGCAGCACCAGGTCGGGCCGGAGCCGGACGACGTCCTCCAGCGCCTGCGTGCCGGTCGACGCCGTCCCGACCACCTCGAAGCCGTCGAGCGCCGCCACGAAACCGGCGTGCACCTTGGCGACCATGAAGTCGTCGTCGACGATCAGGACGCTGATCATGCGTCCACCAGCGTCTCGTCGAGCGTCTCGGCGTCGACCGGGAGCCGGGCGGTGAAGGTCGAGCCACCGACGGACGTCGCCGTCACGTCACCACCGCGACGGGTGCACACGAGGTGGACCAGCGACAGTCCGATCCCCCGCTCGCCCGCGTGCGGCCCCTCCTTCGTCGAGACACCCCGGCGGAAGATCTCGCGCTCCATCCCCGCCGGCACCCCCGGCCCCGAGTCACGGACGACGACGTCGACCTCGCCGTCGACGAGCCCGAGCGACACCTCCACCCAGCGCTCGCTCGCCGTGGAGGCAGCCTCCAGCGCGTTGTCGACGAGGTTGCCCACGACGGTCACGACGTCCGCACTCAGCGCGTCGTCGAGAACGGGGAGCGACGCATCGGGAGCGATGCGAAGCTCCACGCCGAGCTCCGCCGCCTGGCTGGCCTTGGCGATCAGCAGTGCGGCGATCGACGGGTCACGGACCGCGTCGGTCACGGCCGCGCTGAACTCCGACCGGCTGGAGCTGATGCGGTGCACGAAGCGCACGGCCTCGTCGCCTTCACCGATCTCGATGAGCCCGGCGATGGTGTGCAGCCGGTTGTCGAACTCGTGGGCCTGGGCGCGCAGCGTGTCGGTGACGTGCCGGGTGAGCACGAGCTCCCGGCGCAGCTCGAGCAGCTCCGTCCGGTCGCGCAGGGTCGTCACCGAGCCGATCGTGCGGCCGCGGCTGGAGATGGGCCGCCGGTTCACCACGAGCACCCGACCGGCACTGGCCACCGCCCGGTCCTGCTCGACGTCACCGCTGAGCAGCGCGTCGCGCAACTCCTCCCCCACCCCGAGCTCCTCCAGCGTCCGGCCGAGGGTGTCTCCCGGGATCCGTAGCAGCCGGATCGCCTCGTCGTTGACGAGCGTCACGCGCCCGCGCGGGTCGAGCCCGACCACGCCCTCGCGGATGCCGTGCAGCATCGCGTCGCGGTGCTCGACGAGACCCGCGATCTCGAGCGGCTCGAGCCCGAGGGTCTGCCGCTTCACCCGGCGAGCCACGAGCAGCGAGCCGCCGATGCCGATCGCGCTGGCCAGCCCCAGGTAGGTGAGCAGGTTCGGGGTCGCCGCGGCCAGCGCCGTCGAGGTAGGACGGGTAGAGCCGCAGGACGGCGACGAAGCCGAGGATGGTGCCGTCGTCGGAGTAGATCGGAGCCATGGCCGCGGCGGCGGGCGCCCCGTCGAAAGGCCGCTCCCCCGTCCACGACCGACCGGCTCAGCACCGTGCTGTCCCCGACGTCGAACCGGCCGCCGAGTTCCTCGGGGTCGGCGGTGGCGAGGACGGTCCGCACCGAGTCGGCCACCACGACCGACGCCGAGCCGGAGTTGCTGCGGGAGACCTCCGCGGCGACCCGCAGGTACCGCACCTCGCCGATCCTCCATCGCGTGCCGGGTGGCGCTCGCGTTCGCCAGGGTCTCCGCGACGACGAGCGCGCGCCGGCCCTCGATGTCCTGCGCCCGTTTCGTCGACTGCGCGACGGTCACCGCTGCGACGCCGACCAGGACGACGCAGATGATGACCACCTGCAGCGCCAGCAGCTGGCCGGCCAGCGACAGTCGCCGGGTCACGGGGGTCTCCTGAGGTCGGGAACGGGACCGATCGACGTCAGTGCACCACGGTCGCGGCCGTGCGGACCCGTGACCACAACGACCACAACGCCCATTGCGCACGCAAGGGTGACACGCGCCACGTCGGTTGCCACCTTCGCTGTCACGCGGCGGTATCCCGCCCGAACACAGGAGGAAACGATGCGCACTGCTTCCCTGCGGAAGCTCACCGTCGGCGCCATCAGCAGTGGGCTCGCCGCCGGTCTGGTGCTGACCGGCTGCGGCACCACGGCCGAGGGCGGATCCGCCTCGGGCAGCGGAGACGACGGCCCGATCAGCGGCCTCCGGATCATGGTGCCCAACTCGCCCGGCAGCGGCTACGACACGACGGCCCGCGCCGTCGCCGCATCGATGGAGGAGGACGAGATCGCCACCGGCATCGAGGTGTTCAACCTCGAGGGCGCCGGCGGCACGGTGGGCCTCCAGCGGCTGGTGAACGAGGACGGCAACGCCGACATGCTCATGCAGATGGGCCTCGGGGTCGTCGGCGCGCAGTTCAGCAACCAGTCCGAGGCCACCCTCGACCAGACCACCCCGGTCGCGAAGCTGATCGAGGAGGCCGAGGCGATCGTCGTCCCCGGTGACTCCCCGTACCAGTCCATCGACGACCTGGTCGAGGCCTGGAAGGCCGACCCGGGCAACACCCCGGTCGGTGGCGCCTCCAACCCCGGAGGTCCCGACCACCTGACCCCGATGCTGCTGGCGCAGGAGGTCGGCGTGGAGCCGACCGACGTGAACTACGTGGCCTACGACGGCGGCGGCGAGCTGCTGGCCGGCATCCTCGGCGGCGACGTGGCGTTCGCCGCGACCGGTGTCGGCGAGGTGACCGAGTCGGCCGAGGCCGGCGACGTCCGCATCCTGGCCGTCACCAGCGAGGAGGCCGTGGAGGGCGTCGACGCCCCGACCCTCAGCGACGAGGGCGTCGACCTGGTCTTCACCAACTGGCGCGGGATGGTGGCACCCCCCGGCATCTCCGGCGACGACACCCAGAAGTGGATCGACGCCATCACCGAGATGCACGACAGCGAGTCCTGGCAGCAGGCGCTCGAGGACAACGGCTGGACCGATTCCTTCGTCACCGGCGATGACTTCGCCTCGTTCCTCGACGAGGAGACGAGCCGGGTCGAGGACGTCATGACCCAGCTGGGGCTGGCGTGAGTTCTGCCGCCCCCGGCGGCACCCGGGAGCAGGGCCGCTCCGAGTACGGAGTGGCCCTGTTCCTGGGGGCACTCGGCGTCCTGGTCATCGTCCAGGCGCTGATGCTGCCGGAGAGCCGGATCGCCCGTGGCCCGGTCGGGCCCGCGGCCATCCCCGTGGTGGTCGGCAGCCTGCTCGTGATCGTCGGCGCCTTCCTCGCCCTGGACGTCTACCGCGGCGGTCGGGGCGAGCCGGAGGGCGGCGAGGACATCGAGCTCACCGGGGGCAGCGACTGGCGCACGGTCCTGATGCTGGCGGCAGCGTTCATCGCCAACGCCCTGCTGATCGAGTCCCTCGGCTGGCCGTTCTCCGGAGCGATCCTGTTCTGGGGGTCCGCCTTCGCCCTGGGCAGCCGCCACTGGATCCGTGACGCGGGGATCGCGCTCGCGCTCTCCTTCGGCTCCTGGTACCTGTTCGCCTTCGGCCTCGGCGTCGTGCTGCCGGTCGGCATCCTGAAGGGCATCCTCTGATGGACGCGTTGACCTCGTTGCTCGAGGGCTTCAGCACCGCGCTGACGCCGCAGAACCTCCTGTACGCCTTCCTGGGCGTGCTCCTCGGCACCGCGATCGGCGTGCTGCCCGGCATCGGCCCGGCCATGACGATCGCGCTGCTGCTCCCGCTCACCCGGGGCCTGGACGTCACCAGCGCGCTGATCATGTTCGCCGGCATCTACTACGGCGGCATGTACGGCGGGTCGACGACGTCGATCCTGCTGAACACCCCCGGTGAGAGCGCCTCGGTGGTCACGGCCATCGAGGGCAACAAGATGGCCAAGTCGGGCCGCGCCGCCCAGGCCCTGGCGACCGCGGCCATCGGCTCCTTCGTCGCCGGCACCATCGCCACGCTGGCGCTGGCGCTGGTGGCGCCCACGGTCGCCGACCTGGCCGTGGAGGTCTCGCCCGCCGACTTCTTCGCGATCATGCTGCTCGCCTTCATCGCGGTCACGTCGGTGCTGGGCAGCTCCCGGGTCCGCGGGCTGGCCGCGCTCGGCATCGGGCTGACCATCGGCCTGGTCGGCATCGACGCGACCTCCGGCCAGCAGCGGCTGACCTTCGGGATCCCCGAGTTGGCCGACGGCATCGACGTCATCGTCGTCGCGGTCGGGCTCTTCGCCGTGGGCGAGGCGCTGTGGGTGGCGGCCCACCTGCGCCGCAAGCCGGTCGACGTGATCCCGGTCGGCAACCCGCGGATGAACCGCAACGACTGGAGCCGCTCGTGGAAGCCGTGGCTGCGGGGCACCGCGATCGGCTTCCCGTTCGGCGCGATCCCCGCCGGTGGCGCCGAGATCCCGACCTTCCTCTCCTACGTCACGGAGAAGCGCCTCTCCAAGCACCCCGAGGAGTTCGGCAAGGGTGCCATCGAGGGCGTCGCGGGCCCGGAGGCCACCAACAACGCCTCGGCCGCAGGTGGGCTCGTGCCGATGCTCACGCTGGGCATCCCGACGACGGCCACCGCGGCGATCATGCTGGCGGCCATCCAGAGCTACGGCATCGAGCCCGGCCCCCAGCTGTTCGAGAACGAGCCGGAGCTGGTCTGGGGCCTGATCGCCAGCCTCTTCATCGGCAACACGGTGCTGCTGGTGCTCAACCTGCCACTGGCGCCGCTGTGGGCGAGGCTGCTCCGGATCCCCCGCTCGTACCTCTACGCCGGGATCCTGTTCTTCTCCAGCCTCGGCGCGTACGCAGCGAACGCCAACACGTTCGACCTGTTCCTGCTGCTGATCATCGGCGCCCTGGGTTTCATGATGCGCCGTTACGGGTTGCCGATCCTCCCCTGCATCATCGGGGTGATCCTCGGCCCGTTCGCCGAGGAGAAGCTCCGCCAGGCACTGCAGATCAGCAACGGCGAGGTCAGCGGTCTCTTCGAACCGATCTCGGTGGTCGTGTACTGCATCGTCGCTCTCATCGTGCTGTGGCCGTTGGTGCGCCGGTTCCTCCCCAAGAGGGCGGTGCCGAGCGTCCTCGAGGAGGCCGCGCACGACATCGAGGAGGCGCACCAGCACACCGGGCTCACCTCCGCCGTGTCGGTGGAGCGGCACGTCGGCGACGCGGCCGGGCGGAAGCCCGACTCCGGAGAACCGGGCGGGCCCTGATCCGGGGCGTGCCCTGATCGGTGGAGGCCGTGAGCGCAGGTTTCCTGCGCTCACGGCCTCCGTTCAGTTGAGAAGCATCTGGAGATCGCGCACGTAGACGCCGGCACCGTGGCCGAAGCCGCTGACGATCGGCTGGAGCCGCGTGCCGGCGCGCGCGGCGACGGTCCGCGCCGCAGGCACCCGGACGGTGTCGCCGGCGACGGTGAGCACCAGGACGGCGGCGACGACGGACAGCACTGACACCGAGCCCAGCGCCACGGGCAGCCCCGCCACCTCGGCGAGCAGCCCGATCGCGGGCGGACCGCCGAGCAGGCCGGTGTACCCGACGGTGGTGGCCAGCGCGATGCCCGGGGCGCCGCCGAGGAGGCCCGCCCGCGCGATCGCCAGCGGGAAGACGTTCGCCAGGCCCAGCCCGACGACGACGAAGCCGGCGAGCGCGACCCACAGCGTGGAGGTGGTCACCGCGGCGAGCGCCCCGGCGGCGGCCACGAGCGCGCCGCCGACCAGGAGTCGTCGCTCGCCCCACGCCTGGAGGAGCCGGGAGCCGACCAACCGGCCGAACGCCATGGCCAGCGAGAACCCGGCGTAACCGGCCGCGGCCAGCGTGCTCGGCGCCGACATCTCCTCGCGCAGCAGAAGGGCGCCCCAGTCGGTCAGCGCGCCCTCGCCGAAGGCGGTGCAGCCGGCGACGGCGCCCAGGACGACGAGCACGGCCGTCGGGCCGCGGGTGCCCGTCCGTCGCCTCGGCCGTGGTGCTCGCAGGAACCCGACGCTCGGTCGCGGTCAGCACGGGCAGCGCCCAGGCGGAGACGAACAGCCCCACGGCCGCCACCAGGGCCAGGTGCGCGGGGACGCCGAGGACGGCGGCCGCGGCGCCACCGACCAGCGCGCCACCGAGGCCGCCGAAGCTGAACCCGGCGTGCAGTCCGGACAGCAGCGGCCGGCCGGCGCGGGCCTCGACCTCGACGCCGACGGCGTTCGCCGAGACGTTGATCATCCCGGTGGCGGCACCGAAGACGAACAGCACGGCGCACAGCGCCGGCGACCGTCGAGACGAGGCCGGGCAGCGCGGCGGTCAGCGAGACGAGCACCGCGGCGACGGCCGCGACCGGGCCGGCGCCGAACCGGGCGCACAGCGAGCCGGTGACGCGCATGCAGACGAGCGCACCCAGCGACAGGCACAGCAGCGCGACGCCGAGGGCGGTGTGGCCGGCGCCGACGGTGGCGGCCACGTCGGGCACGCGGGACGCCCAGCTGCCGAAGACGGCGCCGTCGAGCACGAAGAGAGCGGTGACGGCGGCGCGGAGCCGCGCCGTCGTCGCCGGGGAGCGGTCGGGTCGCGGCGGGAACCGGAGCGGCCGGCGGGGCACCGGCATCCGGACGCGCAGGGACTCGGAAAGGGCGGACACGGGAGAACCTCTCGGGGGGTCGACAGCCACCCACGATCGGGGCGGCCTCGGAGGGCGGGAAGAGCACACGACCTCGGGCACCCGCGTTCCACGGTGCCAGCCGAACCTGTCCGATGCGTGTCCAACACGTACCGATCGGGCGTGAGAGTGCCCACGCCCGTGACCAGCCCGGATCTCAGATGCTGCGCCAGCGCCCCTCGGTGGCGTTGCCCTGCGGCCTCGACGCGAAGACGTTGCCCGTCGTCGGCGGCACGTCGTCGTCGGCGATCGCCAGCCGCTGCAGCAGCGGGCCGACCAGGTAGTCGAAGGCGCCTGGCGCCAGTCGGAACGCGGCGGTGATCAGCGGGTTGAAGATGCCCGCCTGCACCTGACGCCGCGGCCGGTCCAGCAGCGAGACGATCCGGCGCCCCAGCCGCTGCGGCGAGTAGACCGGCGGCGGCGGCCGGCCGGTGCTGCCGGTCCAGGACGCGGCCTGGAAGTAGATCGGGGTGTCGACGCCGCCGGGCTGGACGATCGAGACGTCGATCCCGGGGACGTCACGCGTCTCCTGCTGCAGCACGCGGACGAGGCCCAGCTGCCCCCACTTGGCGGCGATGTAGCTGCCCATCAGCGGCGTCGCGACCTGGCCGAGCAGCGAGTTGACGACGACGAGGTGTCCCTTGCCCTGCTCCCGGAACACCGGCAGCACGACCCGGGCGACGACGGCGGTGCCGTGCACGGCGGTCTCGACGACGGTCTCGAAGACCTCCCGTGGCACCTCCTCGATCGTCCCGTACGCCATCACCTGGGCGGCGTGGACGACGGCGTCGAGCCGGCCGAACTGCTGCACCGTCGAGTCGACGGCCTTCCGGATCGCGTCCTCGTCGGTGACGTCGGCCGCGTGCACGAGCACCTCGCCGGCCCCGGCGGCACGGGCCTGGTCCGCGGTCTCGTCGAGGGCCTCCTCGCCGCGGGCGACCAGCACCAACTGGGCGCCACGGCCGGCGAGCTCGAGGGCGGTCGCGCGGCCGATGCCGCTCGAGGCGCCGGTGATCAGGACGACCTCGGGCGGGGCGGTGCTGTTCTCGGGCATGCGGAAGGTCCGTCTCCTCGGTTGGGTTGTGCCCCACCTACCCGGGTGACCGCGAAGTCATGCCCGGTCCGCCTCGTCGAGCAGCGCCAGGAGCCAGCTCGGCCCGGTCACCGCCGTCCCCTCCGGCAGCCGGGCGCGCAGGCCGCGGTCCGCCGTGACCACCAGCAGGTCCTCGCCCGACCGGGTCGCGGCGAGGGCGGCCAGCGCGTCGTCGCCGCTCCCCTCGGCCCGCACGACGGTCACGCCGTCCGGGGCGGACGCGGCCTTCCCCTGCCCCTCGACGACCGCCACGACCTCGGTGCAGCGCACCGGGCCGCCGTCCGGACCGCGCACCTCCCGCCCGGCGAGCCCGGCCAGCCGACCCAGCAGCCGGGTCGTCGCGCCGGCCCGGTCGCGCCACCAGCCGTCCGGCCGGGAGCCGACGACGTTGGCGACGTCGACCAGCAGCACCGTCATCAGCCCTCCTCCGGGTCGCCCGAACGGGCGACCGTCCGCTGGCGTTCCGTTTACCTGTGACTCCTGGGGGCATCCAACCGGTCCCCCGGACCACCGCGGGATCACGCACGGAGGAGCCCACCCATGGCCGGCAACCACGCCCACCACGACGACGACGCAACGGTGCGCACCGAGACCGGCGCCAGCGCCACCCGCGGCGCCGCGCGCGACGCCGTCGACGTCCAGCGCGCCCGCTTCGGCGGCATCAAGTGGGGCGCCGCCTTCTTCGGCTGGCTGACCGCCAACGGCCTCGCCGTCATCCTCGTCGCGCTGCTGTCGGCGGCCGGCGTCGCGCTCGGGCTCGCCCAGAACGTCGACACCGCCGACGAGGCCGCCGAGCAGGCCGAGACCCTCGGCATCGGCGGCGGCATCGCGATCCTCGTCGTCCTGTTCCTCGCCTACCTGGCCGGTGGCTACGTGGCCGGCCGGATGGCCCGCTTCGACGGCGCCCGGCAGGGCCTGGCCGTGTGGATCGTCGGACTGCTCGTCGTGCTCGTCCTGGCCGGCGTCGGCGTGGTCCTCGGCTCGCAGTACAACGTGCTGAACCAGCTCAACCTGCCGCGGATCCCGATCGACGAGGGCACCGCGACGACCGCCGGCATCATCACGCTGGTCGCGATCCTGGTCGTCACGCTGCTCGGCGCCGTGCTCGGCGGCAAGATGGGCGACCGCTACCACCGCAGGATCGACCGCGCCGGCTTCGACGTATAG
Source organism: uncultured Actinomycetota bacterium (assembly GCA_963748305.1). Taxonomy (GTDB): domain Bacteria; phylum Actinomycetota; class Actinomycetes; order Mycobacteriales; family Geodermatophilaceae; genus Blastococcus_B. The sequence continues at coordinate 42,652 of CAVVIN010000016.1, forward strand.
GACACGCGGCCCCGGCCTGCGAGCGTCGGCCCCGCAGCATGCGGGGCCGGAGCGGCCCCGCTCCTACGCTGGGGGCATGTGCCGGAACATCCGCCCCCTGTCGAACTTCGAGCCGCCGGCCACGGACGACGAGATCTCGGCCGCGGCGCTCCAGTACGTCCGGAAGATCAGCGGCGCCACGAAGCCGTCCCAGGCCAACGCCGAGGCGTTCGACCGGGCGGTGGCCGAGATCGCGGAGGCGTCGTCGCGGCTGCTCGACAGCCTGGTGACGACGGCGCCGCCCAAGGACCGCGAGGTCGAGGCGGCCAAGGCCCGCGAGCGGGCCGCCCTGCGCTACGGCACCTGACCTTCCGGGCGGCCGCTGACGGCATGACCACATGACGCCATGGCGACGAGTCGCCCTGTCGACATCGCTCCCCTCCCCGAGGCATGAACCGACGTGTCCCTGGGGCATACAGTTCGCGACCCACAGGGAACGGCGGGAGGACCGGCGGATGAGCAGTGCGGCGCACGGCACGGGTCGGCGTCCGTCGGAGGAGGACCGCGAGGAGACCCGCAAGGAGCGGATCAACCGCGAGCTGATCGAGCTGCTCAACGAGCTGCGGGTCGCGCTGCCCGGCGTCCAGTTCCTCTTCGCGTTCCTGCTGATCGTGCCGTTCCAGCAGACCGCCAAGGACCTCACGACGTTCCAGCTCGACGTCTACTTCGTGGCTCTGATCGCGTCCGCGGTGGCCAGCGGCCTGCTGATCGCGCCCGCCGCGCAGCACCGGGTGCTGTTCCGGCAGCACGCGAAGGAGAACCTGCTCAAGCGCAGCCACCGCTCGGCGCTCGCCGGCCTGATCGCCCTCGGCATCGCGATCTGCGCGGTGCTGCTCCTCGTCGTCGACGTGCTCTTCGACCGCACCCAGGCCTGGCTCACCGCCGGCGCCGTGGCGCTGCTGCTGGCCTGGTGGTGGATCGCGGTCCCGTACTACAAGCGGTCGCACTCGGAGCAGGACCCGCTGCCCGACGACGAGGACGGCGACGACTGATCCAGCCGCGCTGACGGCTCCGCACCGAAGGGTCGCCTAACCTTCGATACGTGACGGCGACGGCGGAGCTCTCCCCCGCGCCGTCCGTCCCCGCGGAAGCGAGCGCGCCCCGCTGGTCGCCGCTCGAGCTGATCGGCCCGCTCGTCGTCCTGGTGCTCGGCGTGCTGCTCCTGCGCCCCGGGTACGCGCTGTGGTTCGACGAGCTGTTCACCGCCGAGGTGGCCCGGCTGCCGCTCGGCGAGATCCTGACCGCGATCGTGCACGGGACCGGCACCACGTCGTACCTGGACGGCGTCCCGCCGTCCTACAACGCCCCGTACTACCTGTTCGTCCACTTCTGGGCGTCGCTGCCCGGGCTGGGCGGCGACACGTCGCTGCGGGTGCTGTCGCTGCTGGCGACGGCGGGCGGGCTGGCGCTGGTCACCCGCGCGGTCACCCGGCTGTCCGGCCGGGCCGTCGGGGTCCTGGCCGGCACGGTGCTCGCCTGCAGCCCGCTCGTGCTGGAGCAGGCGGTCGAGGCGCGCAGCTACGGGCTGGCCGTGCTGGCCACCGGGGCCGCCGCGCTGGGTCTGGTCCGCTGGCTGCAGCAGCCACCCCGCGGCCTGGTGCTGTTCGGACTCGCCGGCGCCGCGATGGGGCTCGCCCACTGGTACGCGGTCACCGTGCTCGCCGCCTTCGTCGTCGCGGCGCTGGTCCTGCGGGGCCGGCGGGCGATCCCGGTCGTCGTGATCGCCGCCGTCGCCACCCTGCCGACGTTCGGCTTCGTGGCGCTGGCCGTGCTGAACGGCACCGGCGCCCGCAACGCCGAGCACCTGCACGACACCGGCGGGCTGCTGGCCGGGCTGGCCGTCGACGCGTGGAGCGCCCGGAGCACGGTGCTGCTCGGCGTCGTCGTGGGCCTGGCGCTGGTGGGCGCGGTGCGGGCGGCGCGCGACGTCCGGGTGGTGGCGCTGGCCTGGCTGCTGGTCCCGCTCGTGCTGCTCACGCTCGCCGAGCTCGTCCGGCCGGTCTACCTGCCGCGCTACCTGCTGGCCGGGCTGCTCGCCCTCGCCGTGCTCGCCGCCGCCGGCGCCTTCGCCCTCCCCCGGCCCGCGCGGGCGCCCGTGGCCGTCCTGCTCGTCGGGCTGAGCCTGCTCGCGTCCTCCCCGCTGTTCGACCGCGTCCCGCGGGAGCGCGGCGACGAGGTGGTCGCCTGGCTGGTGGAGGTGCAGGAGCCCGGCGAGCCGGTGGTCGCCGCCGACCAGCGCTCGGCCATGGCCCTGGACCACTACATCCGCGACCTGGCCCCCGAGCTGCGCGCCGACCTGGTCCTGCCGCCCGACGACGCCCCGCCGGACGCGGACCGCGTGTGGCTGGTCCGGCGGCTGTTCTACGGGGAGCCCGAGCCCACCGACGACGACGAGATCCTGCGCGAGGCCGGGCTGCGCATGGTCGACGACCAGTACTTCTGGGCCGGCAAGACCGACCTGATCGTCCAGCTCTGGGAGCGCTGAGCGCAGTCAGCTCGGCTCAGCGCCCAGCGACAGCGACAGCCCAGCGACTGCCGAGCCGCGCCTGCGGCGTCCACGCCGACGTGCCCACCGTCCGCCGGTCGCGCGCGACGGGCACGCTGGTCACCGGCCGCCCGACCGGCCGACCGCGAGGACGACGCTCGGCGCCCCCTCGGCCATGGCGTCGAGGACGGCGCTCCGCACGGCGGGCCGCATCGCGAAGAACGCACCCGCGTCCGCCGGGAGCCCGGTCAGCCGCGCCGCGACCCGGCGGTGCAGCGTCCCGGTCAGCCGCCGCCCGACCGACTCGTAGGCGCCGCGGCGCCCGGCGAACACCGCGTCGACGTCGCCGCGGTCCAGCCGGTCGAGCAGCAGCGGCACCGCCTCGGGCGGGTCCTGCAGGTCGGCGTCGAGGCAGACCCACGCGTCGGCCTCCGGCTCGGCCGCCAGACCCGCCGCGAGCGCGCGGTGCTGACCGACGTTCTCGGTCAGGTCGGTCACCGCGATCCGGGCGTCCGCCGCGGCGAGCCGGTGCGCGACGGCGGCGCTGTCGTCCGGCGAGGCGTCGATGACGAACCGGAGCCGCCAGACCCGGCCGGCCAGCGCGTCGTCCAGGCGCGCGGCCAGGGCCTCGAGGGTGGCCGCGTTGCCGTACACGGGGACGACGACGGCGATCACGACGCGGCCCAGGTGCGGGCGAGCCCCTCGGCCAGGTCGACGGTGGGCGCCCAGCCGAGCAGCGTCCGGGCGGCGGTCGGGTCGCACACCCAGTCGGCGGTGTCCCAGTCACGGCCGGGATGCGCGCCCGCCTCGGTGGCGATCGGCCGGCCGGTGACGCGGGCGGCGGTCGCGACCAGTTCCTCGGTGCTCGTCTGCACGCCGGTGCCGATGTTGAGCACCACCCCGGGCGGCAGGGCGTCGTCCACGGCGGCGCGCACGCAGGCGTCGACGACGTCGCCGACCCACACCCAGTCCCGCCGGCTCAGCCGGACGGGCAGCGGCACCGCCGTTCCGCTGCGGGCGGCCTCGCAGCACGACCGGCACCAGCCGGGTGGGGTGGTCGCCGGGGCCGTACACCTGGAAGGCGCGGAGCACCGCGGCGCGCACGCCACGCTCGGCCGCCGTCGCCTGCAGCAGCAGCGACCCGGCGGCCTTCGTCGCGCCGAAGAAGCCGCGCGGCTCGAGCGCGGCGTCCTCGGCCAGCGGCCGGGGCGAGGCGGCGTACTCGGTGGAGGAGCCCAGCCGGACGACGGTCCGGCACCGGTCGGGCAGCGCGTCGACCAGCCACGGGCTCGTGTTCACCGCGATCGTCGCGGCCCGCTCGGCAGGGCTGGCCTTCGCCCGTCCGGCGGCGAGCGAGAAGACGACGTCGGGGTCGGCCGCCCGCACGGCCGCCGCTAGCGGCCACCGGGTCGGCGAGGTCGACCTCGCGGCGGGTCAGGCCGACCACCTCCCAGCCGTCGCGGCTGCAGCCGGTCGACCAGATGCCGGCCGACGAATCCCCCGGCCCCGGTGACGAGCGCGCGCACGCTAGGCGGCCGGACCGACGATGGCGAGCCGGTCGCCGGTGACGGCGGAGACGAAGCCGGCCCGCAGGTGCGCCATCTCGACCGGG
>CAVVIN010000017.1:0-28814 GCA_963748305.1 uncultured Actinomycetota bacterium
GTCGTCCGACCCGCAGGCGGTGAGCCCGGCGACGACGCCGAGGAGGGAGACGACACCGGCGGCCGCCCGGCCGAGCTTGGTCACGCTGAGGTCCTCCGCAGATAGGGTCACCTTGGATAGGCAAGGAATACCTAACCATTCTGCGCCCTGACCCGTCCGAGCGGACCGGCCGGAGTCGTCCCGGTATGGGACCTCGGTTACAACTTCCTCCATGACGAACACCCCTGGCCTGTCGCTGCGCCGGGCCCGGTTCGCCGAGCTCTCGCCGTTCGAGGTGTACGGGCTGTGCCGGCTGCGGGTGGACGTCTTCGTCGTCGAGCAGGCGTGCCCCTACCCCGAACTCGACGGCCGGGACGTGGAGCCGGAGACGGTGCACGTCTGGTTCGAGGACGACGACGGCACGATCGCGGCCACCATCCGGGTCCTCGACGACGGCGACACCCGCGCCATCGGCCGGGTCGCGACCGCCGCCGGGTACCGCGGCCGCGGGCTGGCCGCACGGCTGATGGAGGAGGGCATCGCGCTGTGCGCGGGCTACCCCGTCACGCTCGGCGCCCAGGCCTACCTCGAGGACTGGTACGCCCGCTTCGGCTTCCAGAAGAGCGGCCCCGGCTACGTCGAGGACGGCATCCCGCACGTCCCGATGCGGCGCGAGCCCGCCTGAGGCGTGCCGGCCCTCGCGCAAGCCCGGCAGGATGCGCGGCATGGACGACCGTGCGCTGATCCGTTCCGTGGCCGACCGACTGGAGGCCCTGGCCGCCCGGACGACGGACGGTGACTGGCGCGCCACCGGTCTGCTGGCCAGCCGACCGGAGGTCGTCGCGCACCGGCCCGACGGCGGCACCGAGCACGTCGCCGAGGCCCGGGAGCGCACGGCGCCCTGGATCGTCGCCCTGTCCCCCGCCGTCGCGGGGCCGCTGTGACGCTGCTGCGGGTGGCCGGGGGCGCCGATCCCCTGGAGGCCGCGGCCGTCGACCTCGCCCGCGTGCTGGCCACTCGCCTGCCCTGACCAGCGGTTTCGTCACCCTCGCTCGGACACGTCGGCGAGTTAGACGTCTAACCGTTAGATCCCTAAACTGCTCGCCGTGCAGTCCGCGGACGATTCCCTGGGCCTTTTCGTCAGCACACAGCCCGCGAGCTGAGCCGGGCCTTCGACGACGCACTGGTCGCCGCGGGCGGCTCCACTCCCACCTGGCTGGTACTGCTGGCGCTGTCGAACGGCCCGCACGCCACCCAGCGCGAGCTCGCCGAGGCCGTCGGCGTCCGGCAACCGACGCTGATCCACCACCTCGACGCCATGGACCGCGCCGGCCTGGTCACCCGCGACCGCGACCCCGGCAACCGGCGGGTGCAGCAGGTCCGCCTCAGCGACGCCGGCGAGCGCCTGTTCCTCCGCCTGCGTCGCGCGGCGTCGTCCTTCGACGGGCGGCTACGGGCCGGCCTCGGCGAGGACGACGTCGCCGAGTTGCGACGGCTGCTGAGCCAGCTCGCGGAGAACGCCCAGCCCGACTAGCGGTCCGATCGTGCCGCGTCGCACCTACGGTGACGCTCGTGAGAGCAGCCTTTGCGCACGACGCCGTCCTGACCCTCGAGGACGGCGACGAGCGGGCGCCCGGCGGGGCGATCACCGTGGCCCTCTGCGGCAGCTGGTCGCACGAGCCGCCCTGCCCGCTGGCCCCGCACCACACCGGCGTCGACCGCACCGGCGATCAGCTGACGCTGCGCCTGCTGTTCGCGGCCGAGCCCGACGACGAGGGGCGCGTACGCGAGCTGGTCGACGAGACCCTGGCCCGCGGCGAGGGTGACACCCCGGACGGCGGCCGGACGACCTGGCGGCTGGTCCGTTCGGGTTCCTCCCCGGTGCGTCCCGACGAGCACGAGCACGCCGGCCGGCTGATCGGGAGCTGACAGGGGCCGAATGGCCGTTCCGGCCCTCCCGAGGTCGTAGACGACTGGTGCGACCGCGGAGCACGATGAGTGTCCAGCCCACGGGGGTCGGAAGGGGACGATCCACGTGGCGCAGGAGCAATTCGGTCCGTATCGGCTCGAGGAACTCATCGGCCGCGGGGGCATGGGCGAGGTCTTCCGAGCCTTCGACACCGTGCGGAAGCGGACCGTGGCGCTCAAGCGACTGCCCCTCCGACTCGGCACCGACCCCACGTTCCAGGCGCGGTTCCGCAGGGAATCAGAACTGGCCGCGCGACTGTCCGAGCCGCACATCATCCCGATCCACGACTACGGCGAGATCGACGGCCAGCTCTACATCGACATGCCGCTGGTGAGCGGCATCGACCTCGGCGACCTGCTGGAGCGGGACGGCGCGCTGCCCCCGGCGCGCGCGGTCGACATCGTCTCGCAGGTGGCGACGGCGTTGGACGCGGCACACGCTCGCGGCCTGGTCCACCGGGACGTCAAGCCGTCCAACGTCTTGATCGCCCAGGGCTCGCGAGGCGACCAGGACTTCGTCTACCTGGTGGACTTCGGCGTCGCCCGCACGCTCGGCGTGGTCGACACGTCGTTGACCGCGACCGGGTCCGCCGTCGGGACCCTGGACTACATGGCCCCGGAACGGTTCTCCGGCCGGGCCGATGACGCGCGCGTCGACGTGTACGCCCTGGCCTGCGTGCTCTACGAGGCGCTCACCGGGCGCAAGCCCTTCGCCGGCGAGGGGCTGCCGGTGATGATGCACGCCCATCTCACCGTCGATCCTCCGGCACCGTCGCGGCTCCGGTCGGTGATACCGGAGGCGCTCGACGAGGTGGTGGCCCGCGGGATGGCCAAGGACCCGGACGACCGGTACCCGAGCGCCGTCCGGCTGGCCGCCGCCGCCCGTGCCGCGCTCGCGCCCGCGCCCGCGGACGGGCCGACCCCGGCCGCACCGACGACGATCGTCGCGGTGCCGCCCCCCGCGACGCCGCACCATTCCGAACTGGGGACGTCGGGCGCTGCGACCGCCGGCGTCGTCGTCGGCACCGGACCACCCGGCGTCCGACCCGCACGACACTGTCCGACTCGCGGCGATTCAGCCGGATCGCGAGTGCGGCGAGCATGGCCCTCGGACCGGCGCTGCTCCTGGTGGGCGCCCTCCTCCTCGTCGACTTCCCCGACCCCGACAACGACCCCGACGTCTTCCTGGACGCCGTCGTCTCGGACCCCACCCCCTTCCTGACGTCCGCACTGGTGTCACTGCTGGGCCTGCTCTTCGTCGTCCACGGGTTGGCGGGTGTGGCGCACATGCTCCGGGGGCGACACGTGGGCGTGGGGCAGATCGGTGCCGGACTGCTCATCGCGTCGGCGATCCTCGGCAACTCCTACGTGTTCGAGGTCGTCGTCGCGGTTGCCGCCGGGCGAGGAGTTCGACCGCGACCAGGTCCTCGAGGTGGTCGGTGCTGCGGCGTCGAGCCCGTGGCTGGAGCCCGTGCGGTTGGCGGTGCTGGGCAGCGTGCTCGGCCTCATCCTCCTCGCGGTCGGGCTGGTGCTCCGCGGTGCGACGCCCATGTGGATCCCGATCCTGCTGGCCGTATCGGCCGGCATCCGAGGCGTGCTCGGCGAGAGCGGTATCGACCTGAGCCAGCGGGCGCTGTCGGTGCTCGACATGGCGCTGTTCGCGATCCCGGCGATCGGCCTCGCGATCCGCATCCTGCGGTTCTCCGACGAGGACTGGGCGCGGTGGATGCCACTCGAAGGCGCGCAGGAGGAGCCACCGCCGGCCGGGACGGTCGACGAGCGGACCACGACGGGAGTTGCCCCGACATCTGCACCTGACGGCCGATGAGTCGTGGCCGGGTCCACCGCGTCTGCACCGCCACCCAGGTCGAGGTCCTGGTGGTCGACAGCGTGCTCGTCGTGCTCGCCGGCGCGCTGGTCGCCGTCGTCACGCGGGGCCGGCTCGGTCGGCCCGAGAGCCGACAGAGAGCCCCAGGCGTCAGGCGCGTAGCTGCGAGACGTCCGGCGGGCCGCAGGCCGCCGCGCGGTCGAGCAGCAGGGCGCGCTCCGCCTCGTTGCGGGTCAGTGCGGCGGCACGCTCGAACTCCGCGCGCGCCTCGTCGGTGCGGCCGAGCTGATCCAGCAGGTCGCCGCGGGCGCTCGGCAGCAGGTGGTAGCCGCGGAGCGCGGGCACGTCGAGCAGCGCGTCGACCAGTTCCAGGCCGGCCGCCGGCCCGTAGGCGCGGGACACCGCGACGGCGCGGTTCAGCTCCACCACCGGCGACGGCGCGAGCTCGGCGAGCGCCTCGTACAGGGCGGCGATCCGGGCCCAGTCGGTGGACTCGACCGATCCGGCGCGGGCATGGCAGGCGGCGATCGCGGCCTGCAGCGCGTACGGGCCCAGCGGGGCGCCGGTGCGCTCGGCCCGGTCGAGAGCGGCCAGCCCGCGGGTGATGAGCACGCGGTCCCACCGGCCGCGGTCCTGGTCGGGCAGCAGCACCGGCTCGCCGCTCGGCCCGATCCGCGCCGGCAGCCGCGACGCCTGGATCTCCATCAGGGCCACCAGCCCGTGCACCTCGGACTCCCCCGGCGTCAGCTCGGCGAGGATGCGACCGAGGCGCTGGGCCTCCTGGCACAGCGCCGGCCGGGTCCAGTGCTCCCCCGCCGTCGCGAGGTAGCCCTCGTTGAACACGAGGTAGACCACCTCGAGCACCGAGGCGAGCCGGCCGGTGAACTCCGCGTCCCGTCGGCACCTCGAACGGCACCCGGGCGGCGGCAAGGGTGCGCTTGGCCCGCACGATGCGCTGGGCCACGGTCGACTCGGGCGACGAGGAACGCCCGGGCGATCTCGTCGGTGGTGAGGCCGCCGAGCAGCCGGAGGGTGAGCGCGACCCGCGCCACCCGGGAGAGCACCGGGTGGCAGGAGATGAAGACCAGCCGGAGGAGGTCGTCCTCGACGACCTCGTCGAGCGCGGCGGCCCAGTCCGGCTCTTGCGACTCCTGCTGCTCGAGCTCCCGGCCGAGCTCGACGGTCTTGCGGCTGAGCCGCTCGGACCGCCGGAACGTGTCGATGGCGCGGTGCTTGGCGGTGGCCATGAGCCAGGCGCCCGGCTTGTCCGGGACACCCGACTCCGGCCACCGCTCCAGCGCCGCGACGAGCGCGTCCTGGGCGAGCTCCTCGGCGAGGCCGACGTCACCGGTGACGCGGGCGAGCGCGGCGACGAGCTTGGCGGACTCCATCCGCCAGACCGCCTCCACGACCCGGCGGACGTCGACCGTCACGGCCGGCCCCCCGTCGCGTGGTGCGTCAGTTCCCCTGCTGGGCCTCGGCGGTGGCCCGCAGCCGGTCCTCCTGCTCGCGCAGCTCGGGGGTCATCGCGTCGCCGAAGTCCTCGGCGGTGGCGACCTGCCGGACCTCGACCTCGCCGTCGCGGAACGGGGCCTTCTTCACCCACTCGAGGACCTCCTCGCGGGAGGACACCTCGAGGATCCAGAAACCGGCGACCAGTTCCTTGGTCTCGGCGAACGGGCCGTCGATCACCGTGCTGCTGCCGTCCTTGTCGAACCGGACCCGGGCGCCCTTCGAGCTCGGGAGCAGGCCCTCGCCGGCCAGCATGACGCCGGCCTTGACCAGCTCCTCGTTGTAGGCGCCCATCTCGGTGAGCTCCTGCTCGGTGGGCATGACGCCCTTCTCGGTGTCCTCGTTGGCCTTGACGATCACCATGTACCGCATCGCTGGTCTCCCTGTCGGTCGATGTTCCGAGTGGGGTGCCGGTCCCTGTCCGGCGTCGGCCCCGCTCTACTGACACGTCGAACGGACGACGCCCCGATCGACACCCGGGTCAGAAGGTTCTGAAGTATTCTTCTCGGCTCCGCTCACGCGTCCGTGGCGACGATGTCCGCGGCGCCGAAGGACACCGAGAACCGGTCGCACCAGACGACGACGCTGGCGTAGCCGAGCGGGTCGACCTCGGCCGGGATCACGTAGTTCTGGTCGCCGATGTTGCCCTTCAGCGGCCCGAGGTCGAGGTAGTCGTCGTCGAACACCCCGTCCTCGCCGTCGGCCGGGTTCTGCGAGAGGTAGACGAACAGCGCCGGGCCGTTCGAGGTCTCGAAGCCCTCCAGCCGCAGGATCTGCTGCCCGTCGGGCAGGCGCAGGATGCGGGCGGTGCCGGTGGTCTCGTGCTCCCGGCTGATGAAGGTGCCGCTGGCGAGCTCGACGGGCTCGGTGGGCGCGGGCGTCCCCGCACCGCCGTCGTCGGTCGGCTCGGCGGGCGCGGTGACGCTCGGCAGCGCCTCGTCGACCGTGTTGTCGTAGAAGAGCTTCTGCGGCTGGAACCAGATGAGGGTGACCGCGCCGAGCACGACCAGCACCGCCGCCGCCAGGATGATCCAGGTCCTCCGCCGCATGGGTGTCGGACCCTAGTGATCACCACCATCCGTCGGGGTGGTTGGCGCTCGCCGGACCGTCCCGGCGTGTCCGCTCAGACCGAGTCGTCGCGCCGGTGGTCGTGCGCGTCGGCGTAGGCCGCCAGGATCTCCGACCGGGAGCCATGGCTGCGCAGGAACTGCGTCGTCGAGGACCCGGGCGAAGCCGTCGATCGCCTCGTCCAGCATCCGCGCTGCGAGCCGCACGTCCGCCCGGGGAGACCGCTGTCCCTCGGCGGCCAGGTCGACGGCGATGCCGATGGTCACCGGGAGCGAGGAGTCCGGTCCGTCGCGGAAGTAGTAGGTCTCCGTGTACTGGGCGAGGTCGACCCGCACCTGGATGAGCTCGCTCGTCAGCCGCTCCAGGACGACGGCGCCCAGGACGGAGTCCGGTTCGGTCAGCAGCCCCTCGGGCAGGGCCCGCCGGGTCGAGGCGAGCCGGACCGCCAGCACTCTCCGGCGGGTCAGCGCCGGGTAGACCAGGACGATCCAGCTGACGGCGGCGGTCAGCAGCGCGAACCCGATCAGCGATTGAGCGGGCACGACCAGCCGCAGCCAGGTCTCACCAGGGACGATGTCCCCGAACCCAGGGTGCTGACGGTGACCGCCGACAGGTAGATCGCGTCCACGAAGCCGCTGGTGCGCGACAGGGTCGACGCCGGGGCCGTACACGAATCCCTCCGGCAGGTGCGGTGCGTAGATCAGTGCGCCACCGAGGACGACGAGGGTGAGCCACGTGACGATGACGGCGACCAGCGCGACCGGCCCGGTGACGGCCCGCGGATGACCTCGGCGACGCCGCCGGCGGCCGGCCCGCCAGATGGCCCGGATGACGACCTCGCTGAGCGATCCTCCCGCGCTCGGGTGCCAGAGCGTGTGGAAGATGTCCCGGAGCGTCAGGAGCAGCAGGACCGCTCCGGCAGCGGTGATGAGCCAGTCGAGCCACGCCTGCACGCCGCGGAGCCTGCCAGGCCGGGGGATGTCGCGCCCGACCGCCCGGGTAGGGGCCGGCGGAGGTCGCCGTCGGGCGCGTCAGAACCGGGCCCCACCTGCGGGGAAAGTGGCCCTCCGCTGGCGTTCCGGACGCCTGCTTCCCGCAGTTGGGCACCGCGGGACCAGGACACGATCGGGGCACAACCACCACCACGAGGGATCCGGAAGTTGGACCTGCTGAGTAGCGTCAAGGGCAACACCCCCTACGACCCGGGAGGCACCCCGTTCTCGTTCGGTCCGGACGCTGCGCTGAAGCCCACCTCGGTTGCCCCTGCAGGGGCGATGCGAGCATCCACGAGGAACGGTCGAAGGAGATCAACGAGGCCCGTGCCCACGCTGGTGAGGCGGTCGACTGCCCGGAGTGCGGGGAGCCGGGCACGCCCCTGAGCATCGTGACGTGGGGCCACTGCCGGGCCTGCCGGACGGCGCAGTCGCGGGAGATCTACCCCCTGCGCTGGTAGCCGCCGGAATGCTCTCCGCCCCGTCGGTGGTTGAGAGCTGCATGACCACCGCAACATGGAACGGCACCGTGATCGCCGAGTCCGACGACATCGTCGTCGTCGAAGGCAACGCCTACTTCCCCCGCGAGTCCGTGCGCGACGACGTCCTCCGGGCGTCGGACACGCACAGCATCTGCCCGTGGAAGGGCACCGCCTCCTACTTCTCCGTCGAGGTCGACGGGCAGGTCAACCGCGACGCCGCCTGGTACTACCCCCAGCCGAAGGACGCCGCCACGCAGGTCACCGGCCGGGTCGCCTTCTGGAAGGGCGTCGTGGTCCGCTGACCCGGGAGAACCTCCCGGTCGGGTCGGGACGACGACTCATGACCCCCGCCTGAGTCCGCCGGACCGTGGACCCGGCGCGCAGACCGCGCGCCGCCCACGGCCCGGAAGGCGTACCCCATGACCACGCAGACCGTTCCCACCAGGGAGCGCGGCACCACGCCTGCCGAACACCCTCAGCACCCGCATCGGCGCCGGCCTCGGCGTGGCCGGCATCGTCCTCATCGCGGCCGGCTTCGCCATCGCCGCACCCACCGAGGCGACGATCACCTCGCCGGAGGCCGACGTCGTCGCCTTCTACACCGAGGCGGGACTGGCCAAGACGCTGGCCGGCGGGCTGATCGAGACACTCGGACTGCTCCTGTTCCTCCCGTTCGCCGCCATGATCACGACGCGGATCGACGGCGACGGCATCCGCGAACTGCTGGCCCCCACCGCTCGCATGGCCGCGACCGTGTACGTCACGGTGTGCCTGGCACCGGGCATGTCGGCGGGGGCGACCGCCCTGTGGCTGGCCCATCACGGCACGACCGACCCCGCCGTCCTCACGGCGCTGAACGACCTCCGCTCCCTGAGCTACTTCACCGCGCTCCTGGCGTTCGCGGTGTTCCTCGTGTCGGTGGGGACGGCCGCCGGCCGCGCCCTCCCCCGTGGGGCCGGCCCGACGGCCGTCGTCCTCGGCGTCGCACTCGCCGCGAGCGTCCCGTTCGCGGCGGACCACATCACCGATCTCGTCGGGTTCGCCGGCCTGCTCTGGGTGCTGGTGGTCTCCGTGGCGCTGCTGCGTACCCCGTCCGTCGACGGGCGGCGGGCACCGGTCGCATGACCGGGTGCGCCCCATCGGGGCCCACTCTGGGTCACCATGCGCCCATGCCCGCGTCCCGGACCGGAGCAGGACGGCGGCCGGCCGGGTCGCCCTGCTCTGGATCACTGCCCTCGGGACGACGGTCGCGGCCACCGCCGCGGCCGTCGTCGCGTGGCAAGCCGGGCTCGGCCAGGAGGTCGCCCGGGTGGCCGAGGTGCCGGTGATCGCCGCGTGCGCCGGTGTCGGGGCGCTGATCCTGACCAGCCGGCCCCGCCAGCCGGTCGGCCGCGCGCTGCTCGCCGGCGGGGCCTCCTGGGGGCTGGCCGCTCTCCCGGTGGAGCTGCTCGTCGCGCAGCTCCACGTCCGGCCCACGACCGCCGCGGCGGCGCTGCTCGCCGTGGCGTTCACCGTCCGCGGCCTGGGCTGGATGATCCTCGCCGTCGTCCTGCCCCTCGTCTTCCCGGACGGCGCGACACGGGGCGCGCGGAGGTGGCTGCGGCTCGCCCTGGTGGACCTCGCCCTGTTCGCGGCGATGATGCTGGCCCAGCCCGTGCTCGTGGACGACCGGCTCGACCGGCCGCGCAACCCTCTCGGCCTGCCGCAGAGCCTCCAGACCACCGCCGACGGCGCCGCCCTCGTCGTCGTCGCCCTGAGTGCCGTCTGCCTCGTGGCCGGCCTGCTCGCGGTGGGCGACCGCTGGCGGCACGGCACCGCACTGGTCCGGCAGCAGGTCGGCTGGTTCGCCATCGGACTCCTCGTGACGCTGGCCGGCATCGGCCTGCTGGTGTCCGGGGTGCTCGCGGCCCCGGTGTTCGCGCTCGCCGTGGCGGGGCTCCCGGTGGCCGTCGGCGTCGCGGTGCTCCAGCACCGGCTGTACGAGGTCGACGTGCTGGTCAACCGCGCCCTGCTCTACGCGCTGCTCACGATGTGCCGTCGCCGCCGTCTACGTGCTGGTCGTGGCCGGCGCCGGCGCGATGCTCGGCCAGCGGGGCGCCGGCTGGCTGCCCTGGGTGGCAACCGCGGTGGTCGCCGTGGCGTTCCAGCCGCTGCGCGAGGCCATCCAGGGCGCGGTCAACCGGCTCACCTACGGCGCCTGGAACGAGCCGCAGGCGCTGCTCCGCTCGCTGCACACCCGACTGGCCGACGCGACCACGCCCGGAGCGCGCGCTGCCCGACGTCGTCGCCGAGCTGCGCGACGCGCTGCGCCTCGACCACCTGTCCGTCGCCGACCGAGGACGGCACGGTCGCTGGCCACGGCCGGCGGCGCGCCGGCGGGACGACGCCCGCCGGCTTCCGCTGGTGCACGCCGGGGCCACGGTCGGCGAGCTGACGGTCAGCGGTGGACGGCGACGGCCGCCGGGACGACGACGTGCGCGCCGAACTGGCCGCCGCGCTCGCGCCCGCCGTCCAGGCGGCCCGGCTGCGGACCGACCTCATCCGCTCCCGGGAGCGGCTGGTGATCGCCCGCGAGGAGGAGCGGCGGCGGCTGCGGCGGGACCTGCACGACGGGCTCGGCCCCGCGCTGGCCGGGCTGACCCTCAAGCTGGACACCGCCCGCAACCTGCTCGGCGACGATCCGCTGCTCCGGGAGATGCGCGGCGACGTCCAGGCGACCATCGTCGACGTCCGGCGGATCGTCGACGGGCTGCGGCCGGTGGCGCTGGACGAGCTCGGCCTGGTCGAGTCGCTGCGCCGGCTGGTCGACCGCGCGCCGACCGGCGGCCCGGCGGTGCGACTGGTGGCGGAGGGGGCCGACTCCCCCGCGGCCGCGGTCGAGCTGGCCGCCTACCGGATCGTGCAGGAGGCGCTGACCAACGTGCTGCGGCACTCCGGCGCCGGCGAGTGCGAGGTGTGCGTGCAGGGCGGCGACGGGCAGCTCGTCGTGCGGGTCAGCGACGACGGACGCGGGCCGGCCGCGGTGGACCGGCGCTCGGGGTCGGGATTGGAGACGATGCGCGAGCGCGCGGAGGAGCTCGGCGGCTCGCTCGAGCTGCTCCCCCGCCCCGGCGGCGGCACCGTCGTCCTGGCGGTGCTGCCGAGGAACCCCACGTGACCGCGCTGCGGGTGCTGGTGGTCGACGACCACCCGATGTTCCGCGCCGGAGTCACCGGGCTGCTGACCTCGGTCGAGGACACCGAGGTGGTCGGCGCCGCGGGCGACGGCGAGGCCGCCGTCCGGGAGGCGACGCTGACCTCCCCCGACGTCATCCTCATGGACCTCGACCTGCCGGGGACGTCGCGGTCTCGAGGCGATCCGGCGCATCGCGAAGGTGCGCCCGGAGTCCGTCGTCCTGGTGCTGTCGATGCTCGACGACGACGAGTCGGTGCTGGCCGCGATGCGGGCCGGCGCCCGCGGCTACGTGCTCAAGGGCGCCGGCCAGGAGGAGCTGCTCGCCGCGATCCGGGCGGTCGCCGCCGGCGGTGCCGTGTTCGGGGCCGCCGTCGCCGCGCGGATGCTCGCCACCCTCGACCGTCCGGGGCCGCCCACGCCGCAGTTCCCCGAGCTCACCGAACGGGAGGCCGAGGTGCTGTCGCTGATGGCCGAGGGGCGGGACAACCGGTCGATCGCCGACGCGCTCGGGGTGAGCGCGAAGACCGTCGCCAACCACGTGTCGCACGTGCTGACCAAGCTTCAGGCGCGGGACCGGGTGGAGGCGGTCCTGCGGGCGCGCGACGCGCGGACCTGAGCCCTCACAGCGGGCTGCCGCACCAGATGCCTCGTGGTCGCCTGCAGCGCGACGTGGCCGGTGACAGCGACGCCGACGGCGACGGCGGCGACGAGCCAGCCGGGCGCCCCTGACCGGAACATCGCCACCACCGCGAAGGCGTCGGCCAGGGAGATCAGCGTGAAGCCGAGGTGGTCGAGGTAGGCCGACGTCGGTCCGCCGGTCTGCGAGGGACGCCCGCGGACGGCGAGCGACGCCCGGACCACCATGACGAGTCCGAGGACGACGAGTCCGCCGAACACCGCTCGGAGCACCGGGTCGGTGGCCTGCCAGTCCACGAGGACCGCGGGCACGAGCGCCGCGACCGCGACCACGAACGCGGACCGGTAGACCCGCAGGAGACGACCCGCCGGGACGGCCACGAGGCCGGCCCCGAAGGCGAGGGTGGCGGCCGCCGCGTGGACGGCGATGAAGACGGTGTCGTCCATGGGTGCCCCCTGGCTAGGCTCTCAGGCTCGACCTTCCACTGTGGAATGTCAAGGGCGGGACGCCAGGATGCCCGGCAGCGCGTCGAACCAGTCCAGGACGGCCTGCTCGTGCCGGAGTCCGAACTCGAGGGTGGCCAGCCGGGCGGCCGGCGCACCGCGTGCCCCTGCCAGGGCCTGCCGGGCGGCCACGTAGCGGTCGAGGCGCTCCTGGTGCACCGCGCGCTGCGCGGCGACGATGCCCTCCAGGCGGCCGGCGGGCAGGTGCTCGGCGAACGCGATCGTCAGCAGCAGCGGGATCCGCACGTGGTCGGGCCCCGGGTCACCCTGCAGCCAGGCGTCGAACGCCGCACGGCCGGCGGCCGTCGCGACGTAGGGCTTGCGCTCCCGCGCCCCGACCGGACCTGCCTCGATGAGGCCACGCTCGGCCATGGCCGACAGCTCGCGGTACACCTGGCTCTGCGTCAGGGTCCAGAACTCCCCGATCCGCTCCTGCGCGGCCGCCATGAGGTCCCAGCCGGTTCTCGGCTCCTCGAGCAGGAGGCCCAGCAACGCCGCGGCCGTCGCGTTCAGCCGCGGTGATCCGCCGTCGACGTCCCCGTCAGAGTCCGATGCCTGCATGCCGGGCATGCTGCCAGTCGGCACCGCCGGAGCTGCAGCGGGCGGGGCGGGCCCCGGCCAGTTCCCGGGCCGACGCCGCGGCGTCGGCATCCAGCTCGGCGGAGACGGAGCGGTTGAAGTCGTCCCAGGCCTGCTGCGGGCTGCCCCCGAGCGCCTCGGCGATCTGCTCCCAGGAGGCGCCGCCACGCAGGGCGGCACGGACGCCGACCAGCCGGCTGTCGTGGGCCTTCCGGGCGACGACCTCGCCGAGGGCGAGCAGCTCGAGGGACTCGTGCACGTCCAGCGAGGTCCCGGAGGCGGCGAAGCCGAGCCAGTTGTCGTCGTCGTCCTCCGCGACGCTGTTGAGTGCGGTGTTCCCGTTGTCGCGGCGACTGAGGAAGTCCAGTCGCGTGGCGGCCGTGGTCAGGGTGAAGTCCTGTTCCAGGCCCTCAGGCGTGATGCGCATGCCCCGAGCCTGCCCACCGCGGTGGGCGCGGCAAACCCGGCTTCGACGTGATGCCCGCAACGCGGGCGCAACCGGACGGGGCGCGAGCGGTCGGGCACGCAGACGTGAACTACACACGTGAAAGGCCCGCACCCCGAGTAACGGGGTGCGGGCCTTCCGCAGCTGGCCCCCTCCACGGCACCACCCCGAGCGTGCGAGGGGTGGGGAGGAGGGTCCTTCGATCAGCTGGAGATGCCCACGGCCTCCTTGGCCAGCGCGGCCAGCTGGGTCTGCGCGGCGCTCACGACGCTCGAGCGGTCCTTGTGGCTCTCCTCGTAGTGGACGATCACGTGGAGGTCCTTCGGGGTCGTGAGGCCCTTGATCGCCTTGATGGCGTCGGCGACCGAGAGGTCGTCGTACTTCTTGATCGGCAGCTCGTCGGCGGAGAGGTCGCCGAGCTCCTCGCGGGCGGCCTTCGCAGCCTTCGCGGCGTCGGTGTTGCCGTCGCGGCGGGCGATGGTCTCGGCCTTGCGCAGCGAGGCGCCGCGACCGGCGGTCAGGGTCTCGCGGACGGCGTCGCCGAGAGCGGCGGCGCGGGCGGCGACGGCGCTGATCCGCTCGGAGGTCTCGTCACCGGCGTTCTGCACGGTGTCGACGGCGTTGTTGACCGTGTTGGCGAAGAAGCGCACCGGGGCGTTCACCGCGCGGGCGATACCGCCGGCGACCTTCTGCAGCGGGGTCGGGATCAGGGCGGCGGGGCCACCCATGGCCTCCTCGGCGAGCACCACGGTCAGCCACTCGATGGTGGCCTCGTGCGCGGTGATGAGCTTCTCGGCGAGCTGGCGGACCTTGGTCTCGCCGGCCTGGTCGGCCAGGACCTTGAGGTAGGTCGCGCGGTCCTGCAGCTGGTGCTCGAGCTGCAGGTCGCTGAACAGCGCCTCCTCGAACGGCGCGGCCTGCTCGAACGTGGCCTTCAGGATCGCGGACGCGCGGCCGACGGCCGGCGTGAACACGTCCGGCACCCCGCCGGTGGAGCGCAGGGCCTCGACGATCTCGAGCGAGCGCTTGCCGGCGTTGTCGGCGTTCTGGGTCAGTTCCCGACGGACGGCGTCGGTGCGAGCCTGGGAGATCCGCGTCCGTGCGACCTGCTCCTCGGTCTGCGTGAGCAGGACGAGGGCGCGCAACTGGTTGATGATCTTCGTGTTGTGGGACATGTCTTCTCCATGCCCCGGGATCGCCGAGTGCTAACTCCAGCAAGCAATTGCTAGCAGTGAGCCTCGTCACGCCATGCGTGGGGCCGCGACCTGCTTGCTCTGGTCACGCACGTCGAGCTGCCCGTAGGCGTCGGCGACACCGAGCACCTCGGCGAGGCTGTGCAGCTCGGCCTCGAACATCGGCTCCGCGTCGGCCAGGGCGAACTTCAGGTGCCCGAAGACCTCCATGCAGACCAGGCCGTACAGCCGGATCCAGCAGGACAGGAACACCTGCATGACGCCCAGCGGCAGCGGCACCGGGAACTCCGCGCACCACTCGCGCAGCTGCTCCTGCAGGGCCGGCTCGATCTCGTCCTCGGCCGGCACCGGGAAGCGGCGCTCGGCGTAGATCTCCGCCACGAGGACGGCGAAGACGGCGCCGAACCGCCGGGCGGCGAGCTCGGCCGGACTGTTCCCGCGATTGGTCGTGCCGTGGGCCGGGACGACGCCCTCGCCGGCACTGCCGAACAGCAGCGAGAACTCGGTGTGGTGCGTGGTGGCCCAGCGGCGGAAGGCGCGACTGCAGGCCAGCAGCTGGGTCGGCGGGGTCGCGCGGCCGCGCGTCGTCGCGCGCGGCCTCGAGGACGTCGACCAGCTCGTCGTACAGATCGGCGACGACGTTCTCGACGAGGTCCTCGCGGCTGTCGAAGTACCGGTAGAGCGCGGGCGCGGTCATGCCCATCTCGCGGGCGACCGCGCGCAGCGCGAGCCCGTCGACGCCCTGCTTCACGAGCACCTGCCGGGCGGTCTCCTTGATCTCACGGACCGTGTCGGCGCGCTGCCGATCACGCCGGCTGACCGGCTCCGCAGACGACTCCGCCATGTCTCCCCTTGCCGCGACGCTTGACATCGGTGAACAGTGTATGCAGAGTGAGCGGCGTTAGCGAACACCGTTCACTGAACGACCCGACGGTAGCACTGGAGACATCATGTTCGAGAGCCTCGGCCGAGTGATCTACCGCCGGCGCCGCTGGGTGGTGGCCCTCGCGCTCGCCTTCCTCGTCTTCGCCGGGGTGTGGGGCACCGGCGTCTTCTCCGCCATGACCGGCGGCGGATTCGAGGACCCCGACAGCGACAGCTCGCGCGCCGGCGAGGTCGCGGCCCGCGAGCTCGGGCGCGGCGGCGGCGACGTCGTCGTCCTGTACTCCAGCGACGAGCTGACCCTGGACGACCCGGCCTACGCCGAGGCCGTGGCCACCTCGCTGCAGAACCTTCCCGACGGCGTCGTCGAGCAGGCGATCACCTACTTCGAGCACCGGCGCCCCGCAGCTGGCGAGCGACGACGGGCACTCGACCTACGCCGTCCTGACGCTGGCCGGCGACGAGGACGAGCGCGAAGCCGGCCTCGAGCAGATCGAGGCCGAGCTGACGGCACCCGGTCTGGAGACGCAGATCGGCGGCGGGACGACGATCAACCGCGACATCAACGAGCAGGTCAGCGCCGACATCGCGAAGGCCGAGTCGATCTCGCTGCCGATCCTCGCGGTGCTGCTGGTCATCATCTTCGGCAGCTTCGCGGCGGCCAGCCTGCCGCTGGCGATCGGGGTCACCGCGATCCTCGGTGCCTTCACCGCGCTGCGCGGGTTCACCTACGTCACCGACGTCTCGATCTTCGCGGTCAACATCGTGACGATCATCGGGCTCGGCCTGGCCATCGACTACGGCCTGTTCATGGTCAGCCGGTTCCGCGAGGAGATCCGCGCGGCGGGCGGTCGGAAAGGACGTCGAGGACGCCGCTGGCCCGCACGATGGCGACCGCCGGCCGGACGGTGGCGGTCTCCGGGATCACCGTCGCGATCTCGCTGGCCGGCCTGCTGATCTTCCCGCAGGTCTTCCTGCGCTCGATGGGCTTCGGCGGGATGAGCGCCGTCCTCATCGCGATGCTGGCCGCGCTGACCCTGCTGCCGGCCCTGCTGGCGATGCTCGGCCCGAAGGTCGACGCGCTGTCGGTGCGGCCGTGGCTGCGCCGGGTGTTCCGCCGCTCCCCCGCGGCGACGACGAGACGACCACGGCGCCTGGTACCGCATCGCGCAGAGCGTCATGCGGCGCCCGATCGTCTACACGGTGGTCGTCGTCGCCGTGCTGGTGGCGCTGGCCCTGCCGTTCCTCCGCGTGCAGTTCGGCGGCATCGACGAGCGGGCACTGCCGGCCGGCACCGAGAGCCGGGTGGTCGCCGAGACGATCAAGGCCGACTTCCCGGAGGACCCCTCGGGCCCGATCGAGGCGATCGTGACGCTGCCCGACGCGGTCGACTCCGCCGCCGGCGGCGCAGCGCTGCAGTCCTACGTCGACGCGGTGGCCGCCGTCCCGGGGGTGGACGGCGCGACCGTGACCCAGGCCGCCGGGGAGACCGCCCGCGTGGCGATCGCCTACGACGGCGACCCGGTGGCCGAGGAGGCGCGGGCGCTGGTCAACGAGATCCGCGACGTGCCGGCACCCGACGGCGCCACGGTGCTCGTCGGCGGGCAGAGCGCGGTGCTGACCGACCTGCTGGAGAGCCTCGGCGCGCTGCTGCCGTGGATGGCGCTGATGGTGGTCGCGACGACGTTCGTGCTGCTGTTCCTGGCCTTCGGCTCGGTCGTGCTGCCGGTCAAGGCGCTGATCATGAACGTGCTGTCGATCGGGGCGTCGTTCGGGGCGCTGGTCTGGATCTTCCAGGACGGCAACCTGTCGGGGTTCCTGAACTTCACGCCGACCGGGTTCATCGAGGCGACCCAGCCGATCCTCGTGCTGGCGATCATCTTCGGGCTCTCGATGGACTACGAGGTCTTCCTCATGTCCCGGATCCGGGAGCAGTACGACCTGAGCGGCGACAACACGGCCGCGGTCGCGACCGGCCTGCAGCGGACCGGCGGCATCATCACCAGCGCGGCGCTGCTGCTCCTGGTCGTGATCGGCGCCTTCTCGCTGTCGGGCATCACGTTCATCAAGATGATCGGCGTCGCGATGATGATCGCCGTGGTGATCGACGCGACGATCGTCCGGATCCTGCTGGTGCCGGCCACGATGCGGCTGCTCGGGAACGTCAACTGGTACGCGCCCGGACCGCTCCGCCGGTTCTACGCCCGGTACGGGATCCGGGAGTCCGACGGCGAGCCGAGCCGCCGCGGGACCGGGAACTCGCCGGCGCCCACTGACGTACGACCGCCCCCGGGAGCTGCTCCCGGGGGCGGTCGTGCGTCCAGGGTCAGGACGCGGCCGTGGCCTCCTCGACCTGCGGCACGCGCGGGCGGGGGACGGCGTGCCGCAGCCGGAGCACCGGCTGGGTCATGTCGTCGGTGAGGTACGGGCGCGCGGCGAGCCGGATCCGGCGCGGGGTGTCGAGGTTGGGCGGCATCGTCTTGCCGCAGCCGACACAGAACCGGCCGCGCTGCTCGCCTGCTCCGCAGTGTGCGCAGGACATGTGTGTCTCCTCGGGGTGGAGCGACTCCAACAGGACGGACCATGCCAGGCGCGACCGACGTTCCGGACCCGTTGGGAGCCGGTGGTGCGCCTTGTAACCGGACCGTCATGAACAGGAGGCGCGGGTCGCGGACACGGATACAGCGGATCTCAGGACACCCGTTCCAGCAGCCGGTCGAGGAACGGCACCTGCCCCTTCAGCAGCTTCGCGCGGGCCTCGTCGACCCCGAACCAGGCGGCCCGGTCGATCTCCGGGAACTCCTGCATCCGGCCCGAGCGGGGCGGCCACTCCAGCTCGAAGGTGTTGCTCCGGGTGGATGCGGCGTCGAGGTCGCCCTCGGCGGCCCACACGGTGAGCACCTTGCTGCTGGTCACCCGGTGGTCCCCGAGCGGCACGAGGTCGGTGGCCGGCACGGGCGAGCCGAGCTCCTCCTCGAACTCCCGCCGGGCGACGGCGAGCGGCTCCTCGTCCGGCCCGTGCTCACCCTTGGGGATCGACCAGGCGCCGTCGTCCTTCTTCGCCCAGAACGGCCCGCCCATGTGCCCGAGCAGCACCTCGGGACCTGCGGCCCCGCGCCGGTACAGCAGGATCCCCGCGCTCGTCGTCGGCATGCTCTCCCCAGGGCCGAAATGGCCATTCTGGCCCTCCGGGAGATTTCTCCGGGATTCCGGAGATCCCAGGGTTGGGACGGCTGTGCGCGGGCATCTGGAGGTCCGGCACCACAGACTCGTACGCCCCGCTCGTGAGCATCCCGAGCGGGGCGCGCGTCTGTCCCGGGCCGGTACAGCCCTCAGGCCGGCTCAGAGGTGGTCGAGCGCCTCGCGCAGGTCGATGACGTCGGCGTACTTCGCGTCGAGGTCGGCCAGGTTGTTGTCGTGCAGCGCCGGCGTGCGGTCGGCGCAGGCCTGACGGACGACCTGCGGGCGGAAGCCGGAGTTGAGCGCGTCCATCGCGGTGGCCCGCACGCAGCCCGACGTCGAGACGCCGGCGAGGACGACGGTGTCCACGCCCGCGGCGTGCAGCGTCGGCGCCAGCGAGGTGCCGAAGAACGCCGAGGCGTACTGCTTGACGACGACGACCTCGTCCGCCTCCGGCTCGAGGGCGAGATCGCCCCAGTCGCCCTCGGCGTCGTCGGCGAAGCAGGCCAGCGCCGGCACCTTGCGGACGAACAGGCCGCCGTCGGTCAGGCCGGGGGCGTACCGGACGACGGTCCAGTACGACCGGCACGCCCTTGTCCCGCGCCGTCTCGACCAGCTCGGCGGTCGCCTCGACGGCGGCCTGGGCATCGGGCAGGGCGAACGGCCCGTCCGGGTGGGTGTAGGCGCGCACCAGGTCGATGACGACGACCGCGCGGCTGCGCGCCCCAGCCGACCCGGCCGGAGAACGCCGCGCCGTGCGGGCCTCATCCGGCCCCCTCCCGCGGATCGGTCACACCCAGACCGGCCGCTTCGGCGCCGGCAGCCCGGTCTCCTCCTCGCAGCGCTCCAGCAGCTCCTCGATCGGCGGGCCCATGTCGAAGACGGGCAGCTCGGCCGGGCGGTCGGCGCGCATCTGGTCGCGCAGGTTCTCGGTCGCCTCGGCGTTCACGCTGCCGTCGTCGTCCACGCAGACGCCGTAGCGCTCCGCGCCCGTCGACGTCACCAGACCGCGCCGCACCTCCAGCGCCACCAGCTCGGGGTCGCGCTCGAGCGGGTCGCCCCAGCCGCCGCCGCCCCAGGTGACGAAGTGCAGGACGTCGCCCGGCGCAGACCGGCACGTCGTGGCACTTGCTCGGCAGCACCTGGCGGGTGCCGTCGGCGCGCTCGACCCACTTGGTCCCCCGCGCGCCGGGGTGCCCGCCGTTGACGCCCCACGGGTAGGTCAGCCAGCGGTCGTCGTGGATGGCGATCGTGCCGGGCTCCTCGAACACGTAGGCGACGTCGACGCCGTTGCCGCCGCGGTGCAGGCCCGCGCCGCCGGTGTCGGAGACGGTCTCCCACTTCTCGATCCGCAGCGGGTAGTAGGACTCGAGGTACTCGCACGGGATGTTCACGAAGCGACGGCCACAGCGAGTGGCCGTCGGGCCCGTCGCCGAGCGGCCGGCCGGGGATGCCGCCGAAGCCGATCGAGTAGAGCTGGAACCACTCGCCCTTCCGCTCCCCGGTCGAGTAGTGCCCGGAGTACATGAAGTGCGGCGAGGAGGAGAAGCCGGCGGCGTTGAGCAGCGCCGGGTTGGTCTGCCCGAGCAGCCCGCCGAACAGGTCGAAGACCCGGCCGATGCCGTGGTTGCGGCCGCTCAGCGCGGCCGGGTGCTTCGGCTTCCAGTACGAGCCGTCGGGGATCGTGACGTCGACCAGCGGATAGAAGCCGTCGTTCCAGAGGATCTGCGGGTCGGCGACGGTGATCATGTAGATCCCGAAGAACATCCGCGCCAGGTTCTCGTTCAGGTAGTAGTTCATCGGCCCGATCGCCTGGGGCGAGGAGCCGGTGAAGTCCAGGTGCACCTTGTCGCCGGTGCGGGTCAGCGACAGCTTCAGCTCGTAGGGGCCGTTGCCGACGCCGTCGTCGCAGATGTAGTCGGTGAACGACAGCGTGCGGCCCTCCTCGAACACCATGTGCAGCAGCACCTTCATGGCGTCGTAGTTGCGCTGCAGCAGCGCGTCGAGCGCCGAGAGATAGGTGCCGGTGCCGAACCGGTCGCACATCTCGACCACCCGGCGGGCGGCGGTGCGGCACGCGGCGACCAGTCCGTTGAGGTCCGCGCGGTTCCAGTCGGGCTTGCGGACCTGGTTGAGGATGATCCGCAGCGCGTCGTCGTTGAGCTCGCCCTTGCGGTAGAGCTTGAAGGGCGGGATGACGACGCCCTCCTCGTAGATGGTGCGCGCGTCGGTCGGCATGGACGACGGCGTCTTGCCGCCCACGTCGGACATGTGCCCGAACATCGACGCCCACCCGACGACCCGGCCGTCCTTGAAGATCGGGACGACGATCAGCCAGTCGTTGGCGTGGCTGATCGCGGCCCCGCAGGCGTACGGGTCCGACGTCAGCAGGACGTCGCCCTCCTCGATGGTGTCGTCGAAGCCGTCGAGGAAGTCGGGGATGGACAGGCCGAACTGGCCGACGACCATCTTTCCCTCGGGGTCGCCGATCAGCGGGAACTCGTCGTGCTGCTCGCGGATGCCCGGCGACAGCGCCGTCCGGAAGAGCACCTCGTCCATCTCGTAGCGGGCGTTGCGCAGCCCGTTCTCGATGAGGTCGAGGGTCACCGGGTCGACGTCGACCTTCTCGATCGTGCCGGTCGCGGTCTCGATGATCTGCGCCATGTCGCTCAGCCCTCCGAGGGGTTGATCAGCAGGGAGCCGGACGCGTGCACGTCGGCCGCGTGACCGGGCAGGACGAGGGTCGTGGAGTCCATCTCGGTGACGATCGCGGGCCCGCGTGATGACGTCGCCGGCGCGGAGCTTCGCGCGGTCGTAGACCTGTGCGGTCACCTGCTCGCCGCCGACGTGGATCCGGTGCTCGTCCAGGAGCGCCGCCTTCGGGTCGCCGTCGCCCTGCTCGAGGTGCACCGGGGTGACGTCGGGGCGCGGGCCGGTGACGGTCGCGCGCGCGTTGACCAGCTCGTGGTCGACGTCGAGCAGGAAGGAGAACAGCCGGTTGTGCTCGGCGTCGAAGGTCTCCCCCAGCCGGCCGAACGCGCGCGTCCGGATCCGTCGAGCCAGGCCGCATCGACGACGACCGGGATCTCGAAGCCCTGGCCGTGGTACGCGGACGTCGACCTGGTAGGTGACCGTCTGGTCCGCGCGCGGCGTGCCCTGGTCGGCCAGCCGCTGCCCGGCGTCGTCGGCCAGCTCGCGCAGGATGGCGACCAGGTCGGCGCCGCTGAGGTCGGCGAACCGTCGCAGCACGGTGCGCGCCGACTCGTCGCGGCGGCTGGTGGTCGCGTCGCCGAGGGCGCAGAGCACGCCCGGGGACGGCGGCACGATGACGGGCCAGGCGCCGGTGAGCCTGCCGAGCGCGTTGGCGTGCAGCGGGCCGGCGCCGCCGAAGGCGACGAGCGCGAAGTCGCGCGGGTCGAAGCCCTGCTGGACCGAGACCAGGCGCAGGCCGCCGAGCATGTTCTCGTTGACGATGTCGACGATGCCCGCCGCCGCGGCCTCCGGTGACTCCAGCCCGATCGCCTCGGCCACCTTGCCCACCGCGGCGCGGGAGGCGTCGACGTCGAGGGTGATCTCGCCGCCGGCCAGCGACGAGGGCAGGTAGCCGAGGACGACGTTGGCGTCGGTGACCGTCGGCTCGGTGCCGCCCTTGCCGTAGGCCGCGGGGCCGGGGTCGGCGCCGGCGGACTGCGGGCCGACCCGCAGCGCCTTGGTCAGCTCGGGCACGTGCGCGATCGAGCCGCCGCCGGCGCCCACGGTGCGCACGTCGACGCTGGAGGCGCGGACGGTGAGGTCGCCGACCTTGGTCTCCCGGCCGATCCGCGGCGTGAGGTCCTGGACGAGGGCGACGTCGGTGGACGTGCCGCCCATGTCGAAGGTGATCAGGTCGCGGTAGCCGCACTGCTCGGCGACCCAGACCGCGCCGGTGACGCCGCCGGCCGGGCCGGACAGCAGCATGGTGACCGGGGCGTCGATGGCGCCGGTGGCCGACTGCAGGCCGCCGTCGCTGCGCAGGATGGCCAGCTCCCCGGCGACGCCACTCTCGCCCAGCTGGGCCGCGAGGGTCTCCAGGTACCTCTTCACCTGCGGCTGGACGTAGCCGTTGGCGACGGTGGTCAGCGTGCGCTCGTACTCCCGCATCTCCGGCAGGACGTCGGAGGAGAGCGACACGGGGACGCCGGGCAGCACCTCGGCCGCGATCGCGCCGATCCGCTTCTCGTGCGCGGGGTCGGCGAAGGAGTTGATCAGGCTGATGGCGAGCGCCTGGATGTCCTGGCTCTTCAGCCTGGCCAGCTGCGCGCGGACGTCGGCCTCGTCGAGCTCCCGGATGACCGCGCCGTCGCTGGCGATCCGCTCGTCGACCTCGACGGTGTTCTCCAGCGCGGCCAGGGGCTCGGGCTTGGGCCAGATGATCCAGCCGGCCAGCCCGCCGGGGACGAACGAGCGGGCGATCTGCAGCACCTGACGGAAGCCCTTGGTGGTGACCAGGCCGACGGTGGCGCCCTTGCCCTCGAGGATCGCGTTGGTCGCGACCGTGGTGCCGTGCAGCACCTGGGCGATCTCGCGCAGCTCGATCCCGGCCTCGGCGCAGGCCTTGCCGATGCCGTTGAGGACGCCGACCGCCTGGTCGGCCGGGGTGGAGGCGGTCTTGGCGCGCCAGGTCGAGCCACTGTCCTCGTCGACGAGCAGGACGTCGGTGAAGGTGCCGCCGACGTCGACACCGAGCCGGTAACTCATGAGGCCTCCTCGTTGCGGGGTGGTGCTACCAGGGGTTGCGCGATCTCGGTCGCCGCCTCGGTCGCGGCGCGGACCATGACCGCGCGGGCGTTGTGGATGTGCGCGGTCATGACCGCGCGGGCCCACGTCGCGTCGCCGGCGCGCAGCGCGGCGACGATCTCGACGTGGTGGGCGAGGCTGCGGCGCAGCGACGCCTCGTCGTAGGCGTGGAAGTTGCGCAGCACGATCGGCGGGTGGATCGCGCCGGCCAGCGCGGTGGCCAGCGTCGGGTGGTCGGCGAGGGCGACCAGCCGGTCGTGGAAGGCGCGGTTGAGCGGCACGAGCGCGTCGAGGTTCTGGTTCGGACCGGGGCAGCCGACGTCGACCATGCGATGGGCCAGGTCGTGCAGCTCCTCGACGTCGTCCGTCGACGCGTGCGGGACGGCGTACGCGGTGAGCTGGGGCTCGATCACGGATCGGAGGTCGAACACGCCCTCGAGCTCGGCGACGGTCCAGGTGGCGACGCGGGCACCGCGGTTGGGCTGGATCTCGACGATGCCCTCGGCGGCCAGCCGGCTGAGCGCCTCGCGGACGGGGGTGCGGCTGACGCCGAGCCGGTCGGCGAGCTCGACCTCGCCGAGCCGCGCGCCGGGGACGAGGTCGCCGCCCAGGATCAGCTCCCGCAGGGCGTGCAGCGCCCGCTCGGCGGACGTCAGAGACCGTGTCACCCGTCACACTCCCCGGCAGATTGTGTGCAAACCTAGGGTCGACCGGGTGCCGGTGTCCACCCGTTCGGGCGTAAATTCGCAGCGGTTTGCATACAACAAGGAGGCCGCCGTGGCGGATCTGCTGAGCACCGGTCGCGCTCCGCGAGCCCGCCTGCGCGCGCTGCTGTCGGCCGGCACCCCGCTCATGGCGCCCGGCGCGTACGACGCCCTCTCGGCCCGGTTGATCGAGCAGGCCGGCTTCGACGCCGTCTACATGACCGGCTTCGGGACGACGGCGTCGCTGATCGGCCGGCCCGACGTGGGGCTGCTCTCGGGCGCGGAGATGGTCGACAACGCCCGCCGGATCGTGTCCGCCGTCGACGTGCCGGTGATCGCCGACGCCGACACCGGCTACGGCAACGCGATCAACGTCGTCCGCACGGTGCAGCTGTACGAGCAGGCCGGCGTGGCCGGCATCCAGCTCGAGGACCAGGTCATGCCCAAGAAGTGCGGGCACATGAGCGGCAAGGCGCTGATCGGCGCCGACGAGATGGTGGGCAAGTTGCGGGCCGCGGCCGCCGCGCGCACCGACCCGGACCTGGTGATCATCGCCCGCACCGACGCCGTCGCCGTGCAGGGTCTCGACGAGGCTCTCGACCCGCGCCCGTGCCTTCGCCGAGGCCGGCGCGGACATGCTCTTCGTGGAGGCGCCGACGTCCGAGGAGGACATCGCGCGGGTGGCCACGGAGCTGCTCCGGCGTCGCGCCGCTGGTGTTCAACTGGGCCGAGGGCGGCCGCACTCCCCCGCTGTCCCTGGAGCGGATCGCCGAGCTCGGCTTCTCGCTGGTCATCTACCCGATCGGCACGCTGCTCGCGGCGACCGCCGGCATCCGCTCGCTGCTGGCAACGCTCAGGGCCGAGGGCACTCCGGTGTCGGCACTGGGCGCGGTGCCGACCTTCGAGGAGTTCACCGATCTGATCGGCCTGCCCGAGGTGCAGTCGCTGGAGCAGCGCTTCTCCGGCAGCTGACCTCCTTCCTCCTCGCCCGGCGTCGCAAAATGCGACATCTTTCGGCCCGTAGGGAGCGGACAATCAGGCCACCACCGGTCGGTGCCTGTCCGACCGCCGTCGATCGGGCGCTACTCGAGGCGCGGACCGGGCCTGCGCCGTCCGCGCGCAGGTGGCGGGAGCCATTGCCATGAGCCAGGTCTCCGATCCCTCGGTCCGGAGCACCACCGAGCAAGCCGTTCCCACGCCCCGCGGCGCGTCGACACCGACCGTCGGTACGGCAGAGACCGCGCCGCCGGCAGTCGCGCCACCGCCCGGCGACCCCGCGATGGTCGGCCTGCCCAGCTTCCTCGTCGGATCGACGGCGCTGGGGCTGGTCCTGGTCGGCTTCGCCCCCGACACCGCCGTCGGGGCCTCGATCCCGATCGTCATGACCGCCACCGGGGTCGGGCTGGTGATCGCCACCGTCTGGGCGGCGCGGCTCCAGCAGAGCGCGGTCGCCGGGGTGTTCGGGGTCTTCGCCGGGTTCTGGTTCAGCTACGCGGCCCTGGTGCTCGGGCTCACGCACAACTGGTTCGGCATCGCGCCCGAGGCGGTGGCCCGCACCCAGGAACTGTTCCTGATCGCCTGGCTGGTCGTGATCGGCCTGCTGACCGTCGCGACGCTGCGGCTGCCCGCTGCGTTCACCGCCCTGTTCGTCCTCGTCGAGGTGGCCCTGGCGCTCGTGCTGCTCGGCACGATCTCGGGGGAGACCATCTGGACGCGGATCGCCGGGTACGCGGTGTTCGCCTTCGCCGCCGTGGGCGCGTACCTCTACGTGTCGGGGATGGCCGCCGCGACCGGTGGCCCCGCCTTGCCGACGGGGCGGCCGCTGCAGCGCTGATCCCGGGCGGGCCGGGCCGGCGCGCGCAGCGCCGTTCTGCGCGACCATGCCGTCATGGCCGGGCGGTGGCGGGTCGCGATGGCGGTCGCCGCGTGCCTGGTCCTGGCGGGGTGCCCCTTCCCTGCCGATCCACCCCCCGAGGAGCGGACGACGGCGCCGCCGTTCCCGGCCGACGCGCTCCCCGGGCTGCCGACCGGCGCGTCGACCGGCCTGCCCGCGTACGACGGCCCGCCCGCCGACGCACCGCCGAGCGTCGGTCCGCTGGTGGCGCTGCGCGCGGCGGTGAATCTGACGCCCGCGACGCCGCGGGTGTTCGCCCGGGCGCAGGGGTCGGTGGCGGCACCCGACGGTGGCGCGTACGTCGTGCTCACCCCGGCGAACGTCAACCTGGCGCAGCTGCTGGTCACCGTCGGCGGTCCCTCGGCCGGGTACGCGCTCACCGGCTCGGTGCCGATCCCCCGCGTCGTCGACGTCTGGGGGATGCACGTGCTACCCGACGGCGGCGTGGTCGTGGTCGGCGACCTGGCCGACGGGAACAGCTACGGGGCCGTCGTCGTCGACGCGGTGACCGGGACGGCTCGGACGACGACGATCGTCCCGGCGAGCGACGACCGACTGTCGGCGGACGGCCGGTCGGCGCTGGCGGGGTCGACGTTGTACATGTTCGCCACCGTGCAGACGGGGAGCGGTCAGCTGGAGCGGCTGGCCGCCGTCGACCTCGCGGCCGACCGGGTGCTGGCCGTCCGCGACCTGGTCGGGGACGTGGCCCGCGCGTCGCAGTTCCCGATCAGCCGCCAGTTCGGTGGGCTGGTGCCGCGGCCCGGCGGTGGGGTGACGCTGGCCTTCGACGCCTCGCCCACCGCGAACGCGGTCGACCGCATCCCGACGCTGCTGCGGTACGACGCCCGCCTGACCCCGGTCGGTGAGCCGGTGCGGGCGACCGATCTGGCGGAAGGCGGGGAGATCCAGGCGGTGAGCGGGGCCGCCGACGGGACGGTGTTCCTGCTCGTCGAGGTCCGGGACGCGTCGTGGGTGCTGGCTATCCCCGACGGCGGGGGCGCGGGGCCGGTGCTGGTCCAGCTGGAGGACCGGATCTACGACTTCGCGCTGGTCGTCGAGCCGGCGCAGGTGTGGTCACTGGTGCCCGCGGCGGAGGGAGTGCGGGCGGTCGACCTCACCACCGGCGAGCTGCGCAGCCCACTGGCTCTCGAGTGCGGGCCGAACCTCGACGTCAGCCAGTTCGGGCCCGGCGCGGACGGCACCGGAGCCGTGCTGCTCGGGGAGTGCGACGAGCCGCGCGAGGACACCCAGATGCTCTGGATCCTCGGGCCGTGAACGGGTCCGTGCGCTCGGCCGTGCCGTCACTCGCAACTGACGGCACGGCCGGGCGCCTGTGGCTCGACGTCAGCGAGCGCCGAGGCTCCGCCAGTAGGCGTTGAGGGCACCGTTGGTCTTGACGAACCAGATGATCGGGCCGACCAGGATGAACATCCCGGGCAGGTACCACAGGCCCGTCGCGCCGCTGACCGGCTTGGCCTGTCCGGTGCGCTCGTAGAGCCGGCCCACCTCGCTGCTGAGGATGAACGGCGAGGCGACGCCGATGAAGATCGACAGAACGAGCGCCAGGCCGCCACCCATCCCCTCACCGCTGTGCCGCTTCATCTCCTCGTGCGTCTGGTAGGTGTAGACGAGCGAGTAGATGCCCAGCGTCACGATGAGCAGCAATATCGCGACACCGGTCCCCCGCACCTGGCCGATGGGGCCGCTGGGCCGGGCGTACTGCGCGTGCACGGGCACGCCGGGCATGGGCTGGCCGGCAAACGCTCCGGGGTGGCCGTACTGCGGCGCGGGCGCGTACTGCTGGGGTGCTGGGTAGTTCGTGGGCGTTGTCATGGCCCCGTTTCCTGTTCGTCCTCCAGCTGGTCCGGAGGCCAACGGAACGTAGGCGATTCGGTACGTCGGGTGCCGGAACCGCGGTCACCCGCGGCGTCGCGCCGTCCCTCGACTACCGGGCTGTCACTCCCGCCCCGGCGGCTGGGCGAGACGGCGGAGCTGGGCGAGGATGGCGGGATGCTGATCGTCGACGAGACCGACGACCTCACAGTCCTCCGACTCGTGCACGGACGGGTCCACGCCCTCGACACCGAACTGCTCGTGGCAATCACGGAAGCGGTCACGGCCTCGGACCGGGCCCTCGTCGTCGGCGGCAGCGGGACGGCGTTCTCCGCGGGCGTCGACCTGCGCCGGATCCTCGACGGCGGCACGGCGTACACCACCGACTTCCTGGTCGAGCTGTCGCGCATGTTCCGCGCGGTGTTCGACCACCCGCGGCCGACGGTCGCCGCCGTGAACGGGCACGCGATCGCCGGGGGGTGCGTGCTGGCCTTCGCCTGCGACGCCCGGTTGATGTCCGGCGGGCGGATCGGTCTGAGCGAACTGGCCGTCGGTGTGCCGTTCCCGGTGACGGCGCTGGAGATCGTCCGGCACGCGCTCGGGCCTCGCGCCGGCCGGGCGGTGCTGCGCGCGGAGACCGTCGGCCCCGAGCAGGCCCTGGCGCTCGGCTGGGTGGACGACGTCGTCGAGCCCGACGAGCTCATCCCCCGGGCGATGGCGCTGGCCCGCGACCTCGCCGCTCAGGCACCGGACGCCTACCGCATGGCCAAGGAGCGGCTACACCGGCCGGCCGTGGAGCTGATCGAGTCGGCGCGGCCTGACGAGGACGCCGCCGTCCTCGCCGGGTGGACGTCGGAGGAGACCCGTCAGCGGATCGAGGAGGCGCTCGCGGCGCTGTCCCGGCGTTAGGGACCGCTCAGCGCCCGGACCAGTTCGGCTCGCGCTTCTCCAGGTACGCGGCAATCCCCTCCTTGCGGTCCTCACTCAGGTAGGGGTTCGGGCCGACGTCGAGCCGCAGCGCCTGCCACAGGGGGAGCTCGAGCCCCTTGACCGCGGTCTCCTTCATCCGGCGGACGGAGATCGGGGCGTTGGCGGCGATCCGCTCCGCGAGCTCCAGCGCCGTCGGCAGGACGTCGTCGGCGTCGACGAGCCGGTTGACCAGCCCCCACCGCTCGGCGACCTCGC
>CAVVIN010000018.1:0-57579 GCA_963748305.1 uncultured Actinomycetota bacterium
AGGTCGACGACCTGGTGGGTGAAGCCGTGCTCGTACCCGAGCCCGTGCCCGGCCGGCCACCAGGCGGCGACGTAGGGATGCTCGGGCTCGGTGACCAGGATGCGGCGGAACCCGGCGATCTCGGCCGACTCCGTGCCGTCGAAGAACTCGAGGACGTTCATGTCCTCGAAGTCGAAGGCGAGGCTGCCGGCCGAGCCGTTGATCTCGATCCGGATCGCGTTCTTGCGGCCCAGGGCGAACCGGGTCGCCTCGAAGGTGGCCAGGGCGCCGCCGGAGAAGCGGCCGAGGAAGATCGCCGCGTCGTCGACGGTGACCGTGCCGGTCCCCTCCCCCGCGACCCCGCCGAGGGTGCCGCCGGCCTGGGGCAGCGGACGCTCCTTGACGAAGTCTCGAGCAGCGCGCTCACCCCGGTCAGCGTCTGGCCGGTGATGAACTGCGTGAGGTCGACGATGTGCGCACCGATGTCGCCGAGCGCGCCGGAGCCGGCCTTGTCCTTCTCCAGCCGCCATGACATGGGGGCGGCCGGGTCGGCGATCCAGTCCTGCAGGTACTGCGCGCGCACGTGCCGCAGGTCGCCGAGCCGCCCGTCGGCGACCAGCTTCCGGGCGAAGCTGATGGCCGGCACCCGGCGGTAGGTGAAGCCGACCATCGAGCGCACGCCCGAGGCGGCGGCCCGCGCGGCGGCCTCGGCCATCGCCTCGGCCTCGGCGACGGTGTTGGCGAGCGGCTTCTCGCAGAGGACGTGCTTGCCGGCCTCGAGCGCCGCGATCGCGATCTCGGCGTGGGTGTCACCCGGGGTGCACACGTCGACGAGGCCGACGTCGTCGCGCTCGATCACGCGCCGCCAGTCGGTCTCGGTGCTCGCCCAGCCCAGGCGCTGCGCGGCGGTGGTGACCGCGGCCTGGTTGCGGCCGGCGAGGACCGTCAGTTCGGGGTGCAGTGGAAGGTCGAAGAAGTGGGGGGCGGTGCGCCAGGCCTGCGAGTGGGCGGCGCCCATGAACGCGTAGCCGATGAGTCCCACCCCAGAGATGGGCGACCGAGGGTGGGCGGGGAGGACGAGGTCATTGCGGGGGTCTCCCGGGGGGTCGGACCGAGTGGGAGGGGAGCTCGCGCTCCCCTCCCACTCCGTTCAGTCGGTCAGGACTCGAACGCGTTGTCGATGAACTGGTCGACGTTGTCCGCGGTCACGACCGGCGCGTCGAGCACGATCCGCCGCGGGATGCCCTGCGACGTCAGGTCCGACAGGTTCTTGTCCTGGGCGATCAGGCGGGCGAGCTTGATGCCGTCCGCCGCCTGGGTGTGCGGGTAGATGACGGTCGCCTCGAGGACCGAGTCGCCGGACTCGATCTCGCGCATCGCGTTGGCCGAGCCCGCGCCACCGACCATGAAGAACTCGTCCCGGCCTGCGCCTTCGATGGCGGCCAGGACGCCGACGCCCTGGTCGTCGTCGTGGTTCCAGAGGGCGTCGATCTGCGGCGCAGCCTGAAGCAGGTTGGACGCGGCTTCCTCGCCGCCCTCGACCGTGAAGTCGGCAGCGACGCGGTTGCTCACCTCGAGGCCGCACTCGGCGAGCGCGTCCTCGAAGCCCTGGCTGCGGTCCTGGGTCAGGGGCAGCGAGTCGATGCCGGCGATCTCGGCGACGACGGCGTCGGACTGGCCCTCGAGCCGCGAGCAGATGTACGCGCCGGCCGAGACTCCCATGCCGTAGTTGTCGCCCAGGATCGTGGAGCGGGAGGCGGCCGGGTCGTCGAACTCGCGGTCGACGTTGATGACCGTGATGCCGGCCTCCATCGCCTCCATGGCGACCGGCGTCAGGGCCGCGCCGTCGAACGGGAGCAGCACGATCGCGTCGACCCCGTCGTTGATGAAGGTCTCGACCTGGCTGATCTGCGTGGCGACGTCGTTGGTGCCTTCGGCGACCTGCAGCTCGATGTCGTCGTACTGCTCCGCCGTCGCGCGGGCGGCCTCGGTGATACCGGCGATCCAGCCGTGGTCGGCGGCCGGCGCGGAGAAACCGATGGTGACGGTGTCGCCGGTCTCGTCGTTGTCGCTGGCGGCGACGTTGCCCCCGCCGTCGCCGCCGGACTCCTCCGGGGTGTTGCCGGTGCAGGCGGTCATGAGCACACCGACGCCGATCAACGCGGCCGCCGTCGACGTCAGGCGGCGGTACGGGCGCTGCCTCGCTGCAGACATGTATCTCTCCTCGGTGTCGCCGTCCTGGCGCCGTCGCCAGGTCGTCTGTGGGGTGGTGCGGTGTGGTGCCGGGTGGTGCTGACCCAGCCGGGTCAGGTCGTGGGGGAGGCTGGACGGTTGCCCGCGGGTGCGCCCTCGACGGACGAGCCACCGGTCTGCGCGCCGCTCGGTGCACCGGTCACTTCCGCGCCCCCGCCGCCGCCGAGTGATCGCGGCATGCGGGACCGCCCCTCGCGGGCGGCCAGCCGGGTCTGCAGCAGGACGGCGGCGACGATGATCACGCCGCGGGCGACGTCCTGGGCGGAACTGGACAGGTTGTTCAGCGTGAAGACGTTGCCCAGCGTGGTGAAGATCAGGACGCCGAGGACGGTGCCCACGATCGTGCCGCGGCCGCCGATGAGCAGCGTGCCGCCGATGACGACGGCGGCGATGGCGTCGAGCTCGTAGAGCCCGCCGTGCGTCGAGCTGCCGGTGGTCGTGCGCGCCATGAGCATCACGGCGGCGATGCCGCAGGTGATGCCGGACAGGACGTAGAGCTTCACGGTGTGCCGGTGGACGCGGATGCCGGCCAGGCGGGCGGCCTCGGCGTTGCCGCCGACAGCGAAGGTGCGGCGGCCGAAGGTGGTGCGGTTGAGCAGCACCCAGCCGGCGACGGCGACCAGCGCGAAGATGATCACGAGGGCCGGGATGCCGAAGACGGAGCCGTTGAAGAAGTCGAGGAAGTCCTGGTCCTGGACGATCTGCGTCCGCCGGTTGGCGAGGATCTCGGCCAGGCCGCGGGCCGCGGCGAGCATCGCCAGGGTCGCGATGAACGCGACGAGCTTGCCGTAGGCGATGACGACGCCGTTGATCAACCCGGCACCCGCGCCCACCGCGAGCGCGGTGAACACCATGACGATCCAGTGGAAGTCCTCGGCGAGAGCCTGGGTGGCCAGGGTGGTGGCCCACACCGACGACAGCGCGACCAGGGCGCCCACCGACAGGTCGATGCCGCCGCCGATGATCACGAACGTCATGCCCACGCTGACGACGCCGATCACCGAGGCCAGCTTCAGGATCGTCAGCACGTTGTCGATGTCGGCGAACCGGTCGCCCGCGGTGATCACACCGACGATGCAGAGGATCACCAGGGCGATGACCAGGCCGAGGTTGCGCCCGATCGGGCCGGCCAGGAAGCCGGCTCCGTTGCCCGACGGCCCCTTCGGAGCCGCGGCGCCGGCCACGGTCGTCGCGGTCTCGCTCATGCCACGTCCCCTTCGTGCGGTGTGAGTGGAGTGCCGGTGTGACCGGTGCGTTCCATGACCAGGTCCAGGACCCGGTGCTCGTCGAGCGCGTCGGCGGGTGCCTCGGCGACGACGGCACCCTCGGCGATCACGAGCACGCGGTCGGCCAGCCCCAGGACTTCGGGGATCTCGCTGGAGACCACCACCACGGCGACGCCCCGGTCGGCGAGGTCTCGGATGAGGGCGTAGAGCTCCGACCGGGCGCCGACGTCGACACCGCGGGTCGGTTCGTCGAGCAGCAGGACCTTGCAGTCGCGCAGCAGCCAGCGGGCCAGCACGACCTTCTGCTGGTTGCCGCCCGACAGGGTGCGGGCGATCCGCGTGACGTCGGCGGGTCGGACGTCGAGCGACTCGGTCTGCGCCCGGGCCGCGGCCCGCTCGGCACCGCCGGAGAGGAAGCCACCGCGGGCGAACCGACCAAGGCTGGAGATGGTGATGTTGCGGTACACGGAGTCGTCGAGGAGCAGGGCCTGGCTCTTGCGCTCCTCGGGGGCCAGGCCGATGCCGCCGGCGACCGCGGAGCCGACGTCGCCGACCCGCAGCCGCTTGCCGGCCAGGCGCACCGATCCGCCGGTCGCGCGGCGGGCGCCGTAGACGGTCTCGAGGATCTCCGAGCGCCCGGACCCGACCAGCCCGGCGAGCCCGACGACCTCACCGGGGCGAACCGCGAAGGAGACGTGCTCGAAGGTGCCGCGCAGGCTCAGGTCGTCGACCTCGAGCAGCGGCGCCTGCTCGAGCCGTGGCTCGGAGCGGCGCGGCGGGAAGACGTACTCGATCGTGCGCCCGGTCATGAGCGTGATGACCTCGCGGGTCGACGTCTCGCGGGCGGGCAGCCCGGTGGCCACGGTGCGGCCGTCCTTGAGGACGGTGATCCGGTCGCCGATCTGGCGGATCTCCTCGAGCCGGTGGGAGATGTAGACGACGGCGACGTCGTGCGCGGTGAGATCGCGGATGACGCCGAAGAGCCGCTCGACCTCCTCGTTGTCGAGCACGGCGGACGGCTCGTCCATGATGATCAACTTCGCGTCCTGCGAGAGGGCGCGGGCCATGCTCACCGTCTGCTGGGAGGCGGCCGAGAGCGAGCCGACCTCGGCGCCGGGCCGGATCTCGGGGTGCCCGAGGCGGGTGAGCAGCTGCGAGGCGGCGCGGTTGGAGACGGCCGGGCGGGTGATCCCCATCCGCGCGTGCTCGCGGCCCAGGAAGATGTTGTCGGCCACCGACAGGCCCGAGACCAGGTCGAGCTCCTGGTAGATCGTCGCGATCCCGAGGCGCATCGCGGCCTGCGGATCGCCGAGCGTGACGGGCTCGCCGCGCCAGACCATGTGGCCCTCGTCGGGCTGGTGCGCCCCGGCGAGCACCTTGATCAGGGTCGACTTGCCGGCGCCGTTCTGGCCGAGCAGGCAGTGCACTTCACCGGCGCGGACGTCGAGGTCGACGCCGTCGAGCGCCCGGACCCCCGGGAACTGCTTCACGATGCCGTGCATCTCCAGGAGCGGCATCAAGGGGGTCGAGCCGGGCGCATCGGTCACGACGCTGCACCTCCGGACTTCTGCTCAACGCTGACCATTAGTCGGTTCAGGCGGAAACGTATGTCCACGCAACTAATGGGGTCAAGCCCCTGGGCCGGAGTTACCTAAACGCAACAAAGTGGTGGGGGTCACGAAAGCGGACGACGCCTGTCGGGCCGAGTGGAGGCCCGGAGGGTCTCCGCGCAGGCCCGACGCCGGGGCTCCACGCCACTGGGGGACGGCACCTGGCCGCGGTGCGCTCCGGAGGAGCGCAATGTCATGGCCCACTCGGCGCGACAGGTCAGGACGACCGCAGGGTCAACGTCCCCACCGAGGCCTCGTCGAGGAAGCCCTCGATCGCCATGAGGGCGGCACCCACCCGCCCGGAGAGGTCCGGCGCGGCGCTGACCGTGATCTCCAGGGACCGCTGGGCGAGAGGCAGCGAGCGGCGGTACACGGCCTCGCGGATGCCGGCGAGCAGGGGGACGCCCGCCTGAGCGACGCCCCCGGTCATGACGATGCGGTGCGGGTTGAAGAAGTTGACCAGCGCGGCGAGCACGGTGCCGATCGTGCGACCGGCGTTGCGCACCAGCTCGAGCGCGACGCCGTCCCCGTGCGCGGCGAGCTCCACCACCTCGCGCGTCGTCGTCACCGGCAGCCCCGCCGCCACGGCGTCGCGGAGCAGCGCGCCGCCTCCGGCGATCGCCTCGAGGCAGTTCGCGTTGCCGCACCGGCAGATCACCGTCCGCCCGTCGGGCTGGGCGACGTAGATGTGGCCGATGTCCCCGGCGCTGCCCTGGGCGCCCCGGTACACCCGACCGTCGACGATGATCCCGCAGCCGATGCCGGTGCCCACCTTCACGACCAGGACGTCCTGGACCGACCCGGCGACGCCCATCTCTCCCAGGGCCATCACGTTCACGTCGTTGTCGACGTAGACCGGGCACTCGTAGCGGCCGAACGCGCTCGGGATCGGGTAGTCGTGCCAGCCCGGCATGATCGGCGGGTGGGACGGCCGGCCGGTCGAGAACTCGACCGGTCCGGGCACGCCCACGCCCACGGCACACACCTCGGCCGGCGTCAGGCCGGCCTCGTCCAGGACCTGGCGGGCCAGGCGGTCGACCTCGGCCAGCACGGGCCCCGGACCGTCCCCGATGTCGATCGGGTGGCCGGCGGTCGCCAGGATCTGGGCGGAGAGGTCGGTGACGGCGACGTCGACGCTCGTCACGCCCAGGTCCACCGCGAGCACGCACCCTGCCCGGCTGTTGAAGCGCAGGATCGTGGGCGGGCGACCCCCGGTGCTCCAGCCCCGACCACCCTCCTCCAGGAGGTTCGCCGCGATCAGCTGGTCCACGCGGGCGCTCACCGTGTTGCGGGCCGCCCCGGTCAGCGCGATCAGCTCGGCCCGGCTGCGCGCACGCCCGGTGCGCACGTAGCGCAGCAGTGCGCCCGCCGAGGCAGAGGTGGTCCCCACGCCGCCATAGTGACACGCAGACGACCGCATTCCCGCCGCTCCGGCCCGGTGCCGACCCCTCCGGGGGGAGTCGGTCATCCGGGCAGGGACGGGCTCAGCGGACGCCGAGCAGATGCTCCATCGCGAGCTGGTCGAGCCGCTCGAACTGCAGCCCGCGCTCGGCGAGGGCATCGGGGTCATGGGACTCCGCGCGCAGCTCGTCGAGGGTCTCCCCGGCGGCCAGCGTGGGCACGGTCAGCTCCGCGACGCGGGCGGCCTCCAGCGCCTCGGCGACCTCCGGGTCGGCCCGGAACGCCTGCACCTTCTCCCGCAGGATCAGGTAGTTGCGCATGCAGGCGCGGGCGGTCTCCCAGACGCCGCCGATGTCCTCGGTCCGCGGCGGCTTGTAGTCGAAATGCACGTAGCCGTCGTAGGCCTCTCCGGAGCCCCCGCCCAGCAGGGCGTCGACCGTCCAGAACGCCCCACGCAGGTTGCCGGCGCCGAAGCGCAGGTCCTGGTCGAAGCGCGGGCCGTGCTGACCGTTGAGGTCGACGTGGAACAGCTTCCCGTGCCACAGCGCCTGGGCGATGCCCTGCGCGAAATTCAGGCCCGCCATCTCCTCGTGCCCGACCTCGGGGTTGAGGCCCACCCGCGAGGGCTCCTCGAGCTCGCCGATGAAGGCCAGGGCGTGGCCGATCGTGGGCAGGAGGATGTCGCCGCGCGGCTCGTTCGGCTTGGGCTCGAGGGCGAAGCGGATGTCGTAGCCCTGCTCACGGACGTAGCCGCAGAGCAGGTCCATCGACTCCTTGTACCGGTCCAGCGCGGCGTGCACGTCCTTGCTGCCACCGGACTCCGCGCCCTCCCGGCCGCCCCACAGCACGTAGGTCTTCGCGCCCAGTTCGGCGGCGAGATCGATGTTGCGCAGCACCTTGGCCAGGGCGTACCGGCGGACGTCGCGGTCGTTGGCGGTCAGGCCGCCGTCCTTGAAGACGGCGTGGCTGAACAGGTTCGTCGTCGCCATCTCCACTCCCATGCCCGTCTCGGACAGGGCCTTCTGGAAGCGGTCGAGCTCGCGCTGCCGGGTCGCCTCGTCGGGCAGCAGGTCGTCGTCGTGGAAGGTGACCGCGGCCGCGCCGAGCTCGGCGAGGCGGTGCACCGTCTCGACCGGGTCCAGCCGGGGCCGGACGGCGCCACCGAAGACGTCGACGCCCTGCCACCCGACCGTCCACAGACCGAAGCTGAACCGGTCGTCGGGGCTGGGCGTGAAACGGTCGGCCATCAGATCTCCATCGCGGTCGAG
Source organism: uncultured Actinomycetota bacterium (assembly GCA_963748305.1). Lineage (GTDB taxonomy): Bacteria > Actinomycetota > Actinomycetes > Mycobacteriales > Geodermatophilaceae > Blastococcus_B. The sequence goes on from CAVVIN010000018.1 coordinate 7,738, forward strand.
GTGAGGGGGGACTCATCGAGTTCGTCGGTCGCCGGCACCAGGGTCGGGTCGTCGAAGACCGACTCGAGGGCGACGTAGGCCCCGCCGCGGATGGCGGCGGAGAAGCCCAGGGCCGAGAGGACGACGCGGGCGCCGGCGAGGTCGGGGCCGAACACGCGGCTCTCCAACTCGGCGGTCATCGGCTCCATCAGGAAGCGCCCGACGACGGCGAAGTAGCCACCGAGGACGATCACCGCCGGGTTGAAGACGTTGATCAGCAGCGCAGCGCCGGTGCCCAGGGCGGTGCCGATGCGGGTCAGGGCGGAGAGGGTGCGCTCGTCGCCGTCCTCGGCACGGCCGACGATCTCGGCCAGCCGGTCCTCCAGGTCGCGGGACGGGTCCTGGACCGGGTCGTCGGGATCGGCGACCTCGTGCAGCAGGGCGGCGAGACCGACGACGGTCTCCCAGCAGCCGCGCCGCCCGCAGCCGCACACCCGGTCGGGGCTGCCGATGGACATGTGCCCGACCTCGCCGGAGAGCCCGCCGGCCCCGCGCAACAGCTGGCCCGCGACGATCACGCCGCCACCGACGCCGACCTCCCCGGTCAGGTAGACCAGGTCGGGGGTGCGCGCCTCCGAGCCCATCGCCCACTCGCCGATGGCGGAGAGGTTGGCGTCGTTCTCCACGCGGATCGGGAAGGCGGCGCCGAGGCGCGTCTGCAGGCCGTCGAGCACCGGGACCTCGTGCCAGCCGATGTTCGGGGCGTTGGTGACCAGGCCGTCGGTGCTGCGCACCAGACCCGGCACCGCCACGGTCAGGCCCACCGGGGTCGCGCCCAGCTCGGCGGTGACCGCGACCGCGGCCGTCACCAGCCGGGCGACCTCGTCGAGGGTCCGCTCGGCACCGAGGGCCGGCACGTCGAGGCCGATGCGCTGCTCGTGCAGCACCTCACCGCGCAGGTCCATGACGAGTACGGCGGCGTAGTCGACGTTGAGCTCGACCCCGATGCCGCAGACGGTGCGGCCGTCGAGATGCACGATCAGCCCCGGGCGGCCGACGGATCCGGCGCGGTCGACGTCGCCGGCGCTGATCAGGCGGCGCTGGGCCAGGTCGGCGACGAGGCTGGAGACGGTCGCCTTGTTCAGCCCGGTGTCCTGGGCGATCCGGGCCCGCGACCGGGGGCCGCTGTCGCGCAGATGACGCAGCACGAGGCCGAGGTTGCTGCGGCGGACGGTGGCCTGGTCGGCCGGTCCCGAGGGCCGCTGACCAGCGGTCCCGGCGTAGAGGGGACGTACCTCGAACATGCGACCACCTCCCCGAGCCGGACCCCGTTGACCATTAGTCGGTTGGATAGACAAACTATGGCCGCCGGGTCGTGTGGTCAAGGTCTCGGCCCGTTCCCGGCGACCGAAAGGGCCCTTCCAAATGTCCTCCTCGAGCACAGTGCCCGAGCCCCGCCGATGACGCTCGTCGCGGGGGTCGACACCTCCACCCAGGCGTGCAAGGTCGTGGTCCGTGACGCGGAGACCGGCGCCCTCGTCCGGTCCGGCCGGGCGCCCCATCCCGACGGCACCGAGGTCGCGCCCGCCGCGTGGGAGCACGCGTTCACCGAGGCCGCCGCGATGTCCGGCGGGCTCGCCGACGTGGCCGCTCTGTCGGTCGGCGGCCAGCAGCACGGGATGGTGTGCCTGGACGCCGGCGGGGCCGTCGTCCGGGACGCGCTCCTCTGGAACGACGTCCGCTCGGCCGGCGCCGCGGCCGACCTGATCACCGAGCTCGGCGACGGTGACGAGGCCGCCGGCCGAGCGGCCTGGGCGGAGGCCGTCGGCATCGTGCCGGTCGCCTCGTTCACCGGGACGAAGCTGCGCTGGCTGGCCGACGCCGAGCCCGCAGCGGCCGATCGCACTGCCGCGGTCTGCCTGCCGCATGACTGGCTGACCTGGCGGCTGTCGGCCGACCGGGACCTCGCCGCCCTCGTCACCGACCGCGGGGATGCCAGCGGGACCGCGTACTGGTCGGCGCGCACCGGTGAGTACCGGCTCGACCTCCTCGAACTCGCGTTGCGGGGCCGCCGCCCGGCCGTGCCGCGGGTGGCCGGCCCCGCCGAGGCCGTGGGCACCCTCGCCGGATCGGCGGCGGTGCTCGGGCCGGGCAGCGGCGACAACGCCGCGGCCGCGCTCGGGCTGGCCGCCCGGCCGGGCGACGTCGTGGTCTCCATCGGCACGTCGGGGGTCGTCTCGGCCGTGACCGACACCGCCGTCGCCGACCCGACCGGCACCGTCGCCGGATTCGCCGACGCGACCGGGCGCCACCTGCCTCTCGTCGCCACCCTGAACGCCGCGCGCGTGCTCGACGCGGCGGCCGCGCTGCTCGGCGTCGACCACGCGACGCTGTCGGACCTGGCGCTCTCCGCGCCGTCGGGCGCCGGCGGTCTCGTCCTGGTCCCGTATCTGGAGGGCGAGCGCACGCCCAACCTGCCCCGGGCGACCGGCTCGGTGCACGGACTCACGCTGCGCACCTCCACCCCCGCCTACTGGGCGCGCGCGGCGATCGAAGGCCTGCTCTGCGGGCTGGCCGACGGCATCGAGGCGGTCGTGGCCTGCGGCGTCCCCGTCGAGCGGGTCCTGCTGGTCGGCGGGGCCGCATCGTCCCCGGCGGTGCAGCAGTTGGCGGCGGGCATCCTCGGTCGGCCGGTGCTCGTGCCCCCACCCGGGGAGTACGTGGCCGACGGCGCCGCCCGGCAGGCGGCCTGGGTGCTCTCCGGCGACGACGCGCCGCCGGTGTGGGAGCAGCCCGGCCTGCAGGAGTTCGACGCGGCTGCGGCCACCGCCGTCCGGGAGCGGTACGCCGAGGTGCGCGGCCGGACCGACGGCCAGTAGCGGGCAGCCCCTCCGGACCACAGCCGCCGGAGATCCGCCAGAGCCGCCCCGCAGCCCGGCTCCCGCGGATGGACGGCGGCTCTCGTGCGTCCCACCGCGGCTGTCCACGCCGTCGCGCCACCGTCCACGCCAGCATCTCCACCGACGACGCCGTTTCCCGCAGCCCCCTGCCGGGCAGGTGCACGACGGCGCCCGGGATCCGGGCGCGCAGCCGGGTGGACGAGCGGGCATCGAGGCCCAGGCCCGGTACGAACACCGACCGGACGGCGGCAAAGGCACCTGCGGAGCACACCGGTCCGCCGCCCGGACCGCGAATCGACCGCTTGCCGGGCAGACTGTGTCCCGGATCGCTCACTGACGCCTCCGGCCGACCGGCCCGGATGGGAGGATGAGTCATCATGACGACTTCACCAGCGCGTGCCCCGGTTCCGAGCAACCCGTCTACCGGCCGCCCGCGGGTGGTCATCGTCGGGAGCGGGTTCGGTGGCCTGTTCACGGCCCAGGCGCTGCGCAAGACCGACGTCGACATCACGTTGATCGGCAAGACCGGCCACCACCTGTTCCAGCCGCTGCTCTACCAGGTGGCCACGGGCATCCTCTCCGAGGGCGAGATCGCGCCGTCGACCCGCGAGATCGTGCGCCGGCACGAGAACACCCGCGTCGTGCTCGGTGAGGTCGTCGACATCGATCTCGCCGCGCGCACGGTCACCTCGACGGTCCTCGGCCGCACGTCGGTCTACGAGTACGACGAGCTGATCGTGGCCGCCGGCGCCGGGCAGTCCTACTTCGGCAACGACCGGTTCGCCGAGTTCGCGCCCGGCATGAAGAGCATCGACGACGCCCTGGAGCTGCGCGGCCGCATCTTCGGCGCCTTCGAGCTGGCCGAGCTGGCCACCGACCAGGCCGAGATCGACCGCCTGATGACCTTCGTCGTCGTCGGTGCCGGCCCGACCGGCGTCGAGATGGCCGGCCAGATCGCCGAGCTCGCGCACCGCACGCTGCGCCGCGACTTCCGGCGGATCGACCCCACGACGGCCCGGGTCGTGCTGCTCGACGCCGCCCCGCTCGTCCTGCCCTCCTTCGGCGACAAGCTGGGCGGCCGCGCCCGCCGGCAGCTGAACGAGATCGGTGTCGAGGTCCAGCTCGGTGCGATGGTCACCGACGTCGACGCCGACGGCCTGGAGGTCAAGGACAGCGACGGCCAGGTCCGCCGCATCCCCGCCGCAACGAAGATCTGGGCCGCGGGCGTCCAGGCCAGCCCGCTGGCGCGGATGCTCGGTGAGCAGTCCGGCGCCGAGGTCGACCGGGCCGGTCGCGTGGCCGTCCTCCCCGACCTCACGCTCCCCGGCCACCCCGAGGTGCACGTGCTCGGCGACATGATGTCGCTGGACAAGCTGCCCGGCGTCGCGCAGGTCGCCATCCAAGGTGGCAAGTACGCCGCCACCGCGATCAAGCGCCGGCTCGCCGGCAAGTCCCCCCAGGGCCCGTTCACGTACTTCGACAAGGGCTCGATGGCGACGATCTCGCGGTTCTCCGCGGTCGCCGACATCGGCAAGCTGAAGCTGTCCGGCTTCCTCGCCTGGATGATGTGGCTGGTGGTCCACCTCTTCTACATCGTGGGCTTCAAGAGCCGGATCACGACCGTCCTGCACTGGGCGGTGAGCTTCCTCGGCCGGGGCCGCTCGCAGCGCGTCGCGACCCAGCAGCAGATCTTCGGCCGGCTGGCCCTGGAGGAGCTCGGTCCGCGGTTCGAGGCCTCGAAGACCGGCGGGCCCAAGGACATCGCGCTCGACGCGGACGTCACCAACCGCGAGTCCGCCTGAAAAAGGACCCCCTGCCCCCCGCCACGCGCAAGCTCGCGGCGGGACCCTGCAGGGGGCCTTGGGGTCAATCCCCGACGGCCGCGCCCTCGCGGATGATTCCTTCGGCGATCTCGAGCCGGTCACCGGTGCGCAGCCACGTCGCGCGCTGCCGGGTGGCCGACGTCCCCCGGGAGAACAGCCGGATCACCAGGTCACTGACCTCGGTCCACTCGTCGTGGTCCCGCAGGTCATCCTCGAGCTCGGCGAGCAGCCGGCGCACGGCCACCCGGGCGTCCACCAGCGCCCCGAGCAGCGGGTCGAACAACTGCCCGCCGATGCCGTGCCGGGCGGCGCGCCAGCGTGCGGCGCGGAGCAGTTCCGCCCGCGGCTGAGGACACGGCTCGCCCGCCTCGTACCGGGCGGCCAGCACGCGCACCAGCGACCTGACCACGCCCGCGTGCAGGACGGCGTCATCGATGTCGGTGCACACGTCGGCCAGCCGGAACTCCACCGTCGGCAGGTGGTAGGAGGGCCGCAGGTCCCAGTAGAGGTGAGAGCCGTCGGCGATGACGCCGGAGGCCACCAGTCCCGCCACCACCTCGGAGAACCGCTCGGCGCTGCCCAGGTACTCCGGGGGGCCGGTCGTCGGCCAGCGCGACCACCAGATCGTCCGGTAGCTGTCGTAGCCGGTGTCGACGCCGTCGTGGAACGGCGAGCTGCCGGTCATGGCCAGCAGCAGCGGCAGGTACGGGCGCGCCCGGTCCATGACGGCGACGGCGGTCTCCAGGTCGGGGACACCGACGTGCACGTGACAGCCGCAGATGTCCTGCGTGCTGGCCAGCCCCGCCCACCGCTCCACCATCGCCTCGTAGCGCGGCGCCGCGGTGATCCCCTGCTGCTGCCACCCACCGAAGGGGTGGGTCGACGCCGGGAGGACGGCGACCCCGGCCTTCGCCGCCGCCGCGGCGGCCTCCACCCGCGCGGCGACCAGCTCCGCCCGCAACTGCTCGAGGGAGGTGCAGATGCCGGAGACGGTCTCGATCTGGGTGGTCGCGATCTCGGCGTGGATGCGCGGCCCGATCTCGTTGCGCAGTGCCGCAGCGGCGAGTTCCGGACTGGGTCGCAGCGCCAGGGTGACGGGGTCGACGAGGTGGTACTCCTCCTCGATCCCGAACGTCACGCCCGCCCGCGCGGGGCGCGGTTCCGGCAGCGGAACACCGAGCGCGGGGCCGGCTTGCTCCAGGGACGCCACGACGGTCAGCCTCCGTCGCGCCGCGCCCGCGATGGGGTGCGGGCCGGAGGGATGGCGCCTGCCGGGGGACGGTCCACTCGCGCTCCTGTGCACGGAGGGAGGCGCCGCTCGCGGTGCCCCGGCTGCCCCGGACGCGGGGGGCGGCTGGAAGTCAGCCGCGGGCTGACGGTACGACCTGTCGCGCGCGGGCGCACCCCCTCTCCTGTGTGACCGGATCGGGCCCGCTCGGCCTCCGGCGGGCGTCACGGGCGTCACGACTTGCCGCCCGGCGGGAGATCTTCCGCCCGGAAGGGGCATGGACACCGCATGATGCGTTCCCCGGCGGTCTGGACCGACGATGCTTGTCGGGGCAGGCACGGCACGCGGGCAGGAGGCAGATGGCGAAGGACCGGCCGATGCGGGCGGCACTCCTGGCGCTGCTGTACGCCGCTGGCGGGATCTTCAGCCTGCTCAACGCCGCCTGGCCGATGCACCCGGAGTCCCCGGTGGCACTGGGCTGGCTGATCGGCGTCGTCGGCGTCACGGGCGCCGCGCTGCTCTGGTGGCGTGCGACGCGGCTGACCGACGCCGAGGTGCACGCCGGTCTCGTGCTGGCCGCCGGCCTGGTCGCGGCCCTGGGGTCCCAGTCGATGACCGCCGTCGGCGTGGTGGGCCTCGGCCCCATCATCATCACGATCTGCCTCTACGCCGGGTGGTTCCTGCCGCTCCGACCGCGCGCTGGCACGCCGGTTTCGCCCTCGCGCTCACCAGTGCCGGGGCGGTGCTCGCCCGGCCCGACGGGTTCCTCGTGCCCTGGCTGATCATCGTGTTCACCGCCGGGGCACTGACCGAGATCCAGGGCCGGCTGGCCGAACAGCTCCGCCGGGCGGCCACCACCGATCCCCTGACCGGCCTGGTCAACCGCCGAGCCTGGGAGGCCGAGGCCGGCCGGGTGCTCGCCCACGCCAGGCGCACCGCCGAGCCGGTGACAGTCGCCATCCTCGACCTCGACCACTTCAAGGAGGTCAACGACCGGTCGGGGCACGAGGCCGGCGACACCCTGCTCCGCGAGCTGACCGCCCGCTGGACCGGCGAGCTGCGGCTCGCCGACCTGCTGGGCCGCTACGGCGGAGACGAGTTCGTGCTCTGCCTGCCCGGCACCGACGCCGCCGGCACGGCGGAGATCCTCACCCGGCTGGACGCCAGCCATCCGTTCCGGTGGTCGGTGGGGACGGCGACCGCCGTGGAAGGCGACACCCTCTCCACGATGCTCTCCCGGGCCGACGCCCAGCTCTACGAGCACAAGCGCCGCAGCCGCGCGGGCTGACGCTCAGTGGCGTCGATCCGCCGTGTCCCTGCGCGGAGGCCTGGCCAGACCTGTCGTCGAGAGCCTGCCGGGCCGGGAGCTCCCCGAACACGTCCCTGTCCGCGGGAACCTGAGCCGCGGCGAGCAGCCGACCGTCGTCGACGGCCGAAGCAATGGGTCCCGTCGGCGAACCGCTCGCCACGGAGCTTTGGCCCGGCTGTGCTTTGGTGTCTATGAAGTCGCCTGTGCCCCCTGAACGGGCCCGCCTCGGGACGCCGCGACACCGCTCAAGACACTTCCGCGGAAGCGCGGTCAAGGTCTGCGGCTTGACGGCTCGGAGTCGATCAGCTCGGCGTGCCGTAGACCTGTCGGAAGGTTCGCTTGATCGGCGCGCCGCCACTCAGCTGAAACATGGCGCCGAGGCACCGTCCCAGGAGCGTCTTCGACCGCCGGTCGTAGTCGTTGAAGATGCGGCTGCCGTCGCCGTGCGGCTCGACGCGGAACTCGAACGTGCCGCCTGGCCTGAAGATTCTCCCGTCGGTGAGCACGCCGCGGACGACCGAGTCAGTCCACTCGTAGGTGACGCGCTCCCACACGTCCACGCCGGGGAGGGCGGTGCCCTCCGTCACGTCGGCGGTTCCGGGACCCAGTGCGTGCACCCGGTACAGGCGCGCTGTGAGGTTCGGCCAGATCTCCGGCCGGCGCTCCGAGAAGTCGACCATCGCGCCGATGACCTTCGCCGGCGGATCCCGCACATCGAGCTGAAAGCTGAACTTGGGCACGCGGGCACCGCCTCGTGCTGCGCGGCTGGGGGAGCCGACGACCGGACGAGTTCGCAAGATACTCCGGCGGCTAGCTTCCGCACCCTCCTTCACGTATCGGGCAGAACTGGGTGTGTCATGGCCACGACGGTCTCAACGCCCCGGGATGCCGGCGCCCGATCGGTCCGACGCCGCCTCACCAGGCACCGCACCCGGTGCGGCGATCACAGGTAACGCATGGTGTCGCATCTCATACATCGTCGCGATGGCGCTGGGCGACCCAACGTCCCGTCCCTAGGCTGCGGCCGTGGCGATCCGGCGGATGAACCACGTCGTCGTCGTGGTCGACGACCTCGACGACGCCATCGCGTTCTTCGTCGAACTCGGCCTGGAGCGGGTGACCGGGGAACGGTCGAGGGACGGTGGGTGGACCGCGCCCTCGGGCTTGACGGCGTCCGGGGCGAGTTCGCCTTCGTGGGCACCCCGGACGGCCACAGCCGGCTCGAACTGGCGAAGTTCCACACGCCGGCGGCTCCCACCACTGACCTCGACGCCCCGGCGAACGCCCCCGGGATCCGTCTCCTCACGTTCGCCGTCGACGACCTCGACGACGTCCTCGCCCGGCTGCGCACCCACGGCGCGGAACTCGTGGGCGGGGTCGAGGAACTCGAGGGCGACTACCGGCTCTGCTACGTCCGGGGCCCCGCAGGCATCATCATCGAGCTGGCCGAGCAGCTCGGCTGACAGCAAGCTGGAGTCACCCGGGCGCGCCGAGGGTCAACGTCCCAGGGTCCCTACAGTCAGCGACTCTGCTCAGCGAGGAGGAGACCGCGGGATCGTCGTCCAGGCCGGCCCGGTGGGCGTCCGTCACCGAGTGGCCGCTCATGCGGCGGATGCACGGCCGAAGCGGGCTCCCCACGCGTGCAACTGCTCGAGCAGTTCCGGCGGGTGCACCTCGGCCACCTCGGCCCCGGTCACCCCCAGCGCGAAGACCGCCCAGTCGAGGTTCTCGGCGGCCATCGTGACGCGGCACCGACCGTCACCGTCGGCCTCGACCGTCGCCCAGCGGCCGATCCGCTGCCGCACCTCGTCCGCGGGGGCGGACGCACGTGCGCCGACGGTCACGGTGGCCACCGCCGCGTCGATGCCGTCGCGGACGAAGGCCGCAGCGTCCTCGGCCGGCAGCCGACGGGGCGCGAAGCGCGCCCCCGTGCCAGACGGCGCGGCCAGCCGGTCCAGCCGGAAGCTGCGCCAGCCGCCGCGCTCGACGTCGTAGGCGACGAGGTACCAGCGCCTACCCCAGGGCACCAGGCGGAAGGGCTCGACCAGCCGGTCTGTGCCGGTGCCGCCGGCGTCGGTGTACGCGAAGCGCAGGCGCTCGCCGTCGCGACAGGCCAGGGCCAGCGTGGTGAGCACCCCGGGGTCCACCGTCGGGGCGGCGGTCCCCCAGCCGGCCGGCACGGTGACCGCCTGCAGCGCGTCAACCCGCCGGCGCAGCCGGGCCGGCATCACCTGGACGACCTTGGCGAGTGCCTGGACCGACGCCTCGGTCATGCCGGCGACCGGGGTCTGGGCCGCGGCCTGCAGCCCCACGGCCAGCGCGACCGCCTCGTCGTCGTCGAGAACGAGGGGCGGCAGCGCCGCCCCGGGTGCCAGCGAGTAGCCGCCGTCGACGCCGGGCCGCGCCTCCACCGGGTAGCCGAGATCGCGCAGCCGGTCGACGTCGCGGCGCAGGGTGCGCAGCGAGACCTCGAGCCGCCCCGAGAGGTCGGCGCCCGACCAGAAGCGACGGGCCTGCAGCAGGGACAACAAGCGCAGCGTGCGGGAACTGGTCGCGGCCATGGCCGAAGATTCTCCGACATTGCGGTCAGAAAGTGACACCGATCGTCCCTAGCCTGGAAAGTGCCGAACCGGACGAGACGAAGGAGCCCCCGATGACGAGCCCGACCACGACTCCCCTGACCGCCGAGCGCGCCGACCTGTTGGAGACGCTGGCCGCCCACCGCCACTTCCTCCGGTTCACCGTCCAGGGACTGACCGACGACCAGGCGCGTCAGCAGACGACGGCCAGCGAGCTGACCCTCGGCGGTCTGATCAAGCATGTGGCGTCGACCGAGGACGGCTGGGCGCGGTTCGTCGTCGACGGGCCCGCGGCGGTGGCGCCGCCGACCGAGCCCTCCGGCTACGAGAACTGGGCCGACGGGTTCCGGCTGCTCCCCGACGAGACGCTGGCCGGCGGTCCTGGCACAGTACGAGGAGGTCGCCGCGCGCACCGACGACCTGGTGCGCACGCTGCCCGATCTCGACGCCTCGCACCCGCTGCCGGAGGCGCCGTGGTTCCCGCCGGGCGCGCGCCGGTCCGCCCGCCGCGTCTTCCTGCACATCGTCGCCGAGACCGCCCAGCACGCCGGGCACGCCGACATCATCCGGGAGTCACTGGACGGTCAGAAGTCGATGGGGTGACCGGTCGGCACCCGGCGGTCAGGGCTCGGCGAACCAGGCGAAACCCAGGCCGGGCAGCAGCACGCGGTCGGCGCGTAGTTCGGGTGGCCCGTCACTGGCCAGCACGGGCCGGTAGGTGCCGTAGCCGGTCACGGTGTCGGCGTCGACCAGTTGGGCGGCGGGGCTGAAGTTCGCCAGCCCGACGAACGTCCCGCTGCGCGGGTGCCGACGGCGCCAGGCGAGGACGTGCGGGTTGCCCGTGTGCAGCACGATCGACTCGGCCCCGGCCTGCAGGGCGGGCAGCGAGCGCCGCACGTCCCCGAGCCGGCGCATCCAGGCGAACACCAGGCCCTCGACGCTGGTGGGGTCGTTCCGGCGCTCCGCGGCCGTCCAGTCCATCGGCGGCCGGTGCATCCAGCGGTTGTCCGGCGCCCGGGCCGCGTCGGCGAGGTACCGGGTGTCGTTGAGGAAGGCCAGTTCGTCGCCCATGTAGAGCAGCGGGATGCCGCCGTAGGCGTAGGCGACCGAGTACAGCAGGACCAGCCGCCGGATCCCGTGCCCGAGCGCCGCGTCGTCGCCGCGGGCGAGCGCATCCTCGATGCCGCACAGCGACGCGGCGGAGCCCGAGATGCGGGCGTCCCCGGTCGCCTCGTTCTCCTGGAACAGGGCTCCCCGCGCCCACGACCCGGGATAGCGGCCGGAGTAGAAGTCGTTGAGGAACCGCCGGTGCGCGAACCCGCCCGCACCGACCGCCCCGGCGTCGGTGTCGGTGATCGCCCAGCCGATGTCGTCGTGCCCGCGCACATAGGTGACCCACGACGTCGACGGGGGGATCGGCCGCATCCGGCCCAGTGCCTGCGTGGCCAGCCGGGCGTCACCGGTGGCCAGGCTGCTCCACAGCAGCACCATGAGCTGGTTGTGGTACGCCAGCTCGCACTCCGGGCGGTAGCGCTCGTGCGCCCCCAGGTAGGGCACCAGGTCGTCCGGCGCGACGATGGCCTCGGCCTTGAAGACGACGCCGGGCGCGGCCAGTCGGGTCAGCGCGTGCAGCAACTGCAGAAGGCTGTGCCCCTCCGGCTGGTTCTGGCAGTTGGTGCCCAACCGCTTCCACATGAAGGGAACGGCGTCCATCCGGAAGACGTCGATGCCCCGGTTGGCCAGCCAGGTGATCTCACCGAGCATCGCGAGGGTGACCGCGGGGTTCGTGTAGTCCAGGTCCCACTGGTAGGGCCAGAACGTCGTCCAGACCCAGCCGCCGGCGCCGTCGCAGGCCTCGGGCACCCAGGTGAAGGAGCCCGGCGCGCGGTCGGGGAACACCTCGGGGATGGTCGCGTCGTAGGCGTCGGGCATCCGCCGGTCCGGGAACGCGGTGAAGAAGCCGGTGTACTCGGGGTCCCCCGCGAGCCACCCCTGCGCCCACGCGTGCTCGCGGGCGGTGTGGTTGAGGACCAGGTCGACGCACAGGCTCATGCCGCGCTCGTGCAGGGCGTCGGCCACGGCCTCGAGGTCGTCCATCGTGCCCAGCCGGGGATCCACGTCGCGGTAGTCCATGACCGCGTAGCCGCCGTCGTTCTCCCCGGGCCGCGGCCGCAGCAGCGGCATCAGGTGCAGGTACGTGGTCCCGAGCTCGGCGAGGTAGTCCAGCCGGTCGGGCAGCTGCGCGAGCGTCCCGGAGAACCGGTCGACGTAGCAGACGTAGCCCTGCATGGCGGGGCGCTGGAACCAGCCGGGGTCGATCTCCCGGCGCCGGTCGAGCCGGCGCAGCGCCTCCGGGCGCGCAGCGGCGGCGTCCAGCGCGATCCGCACCGCGCGGTCGAACAACGCGTCGACCACCGACGGGTCGCCGTTCCCGTAGAGCAGGTCGAGTGGGCCGTGCACGTCGTCCAGGGCGACCCAGACCCGCGCGAGGAAGGCGTCGGCCTCGGCCTCTCCGAGCGCGGCCACGGCGTCATCGGTCAGGCGGGGGGCGACCGTGGCCCAGGTGGTCTCCGCCGCCGTGAGCTCGGCATCGCCCGGGGCGGTCAGCGGGGTCCTCCGGCGATCATCGGCCCAGTATCGGGGCAGCGCCCGCGCTCGGCAGACCCGGTGTTCGCCCACGGCGTGATCGCCCCCGATCGGGCGTCGGACGGCGTTCACTGGTGCGGTGTAAGCGCGTAATCAGGGGGTGTGCCATGACGCAGGAGCCCGACACCGAGACGGCGCTGGACGCCTACTCCCGCATCGTCACCGCCGTCGCCGGCGATCTCACCCCGCACGTCGCGGCGCTGCAGGTGACCGGCCCCGACGGCCGTGGCGGCGCCGGGTCGGCCGTCATCGTCACCGACGACGGCCTGCTGCTCACCAACGCGCACGTCGTGGCCCGGGCACGGACCGGGCGGGCGGTGTTCGGCGACGGCACCGAGGCCGACGTCGACGTCATCGGGGCCGACCCGCTGTCCGACCTCGCCGTCGTCCGCGCCCGGACGGAGACTCCGGCCCCGGCCGTCCTCGGCGACGCGAGCACGCTGCGGGTCGGCCAACTGGTCGTCGCCGTCGGCAACCCGCTCGGCCTGTCCGGCTCGGTCACCGCCGGGGTGGTCAGCGGGCTGGGCCGGTCGCTGCCCACCCGCGACGGGCGGACCGCGCGGGTGGTCGAGGACGTCATCCAGACCGACGCCGCGCTCAACCCCGGCAACTCCGGCGGCGCGCTGGCCGACTCGTCGTCCCGGGTGGTCGGCATCAACACCGCCGTCGCCGGCTGGGGTCTCGGGCTCGCGGTGCCGATCAACGACACCAGCCGCCGGATCATCCGGGCGCTGGTCTCCGACGGCCGCGTGCGGCGGGCCTACCTGGGACTGGTCAGCACGCCCGCTCCCCTGCCGGCGGTGCTGGCCGAGCGCACCGGGCGCCGCCGCGGGCTGCGGATCATCGACGTCGTCCCCGGGGCGCCGGCGGACCGCTCCGGGCTGAAGGCCGGCGACCTCGTGCTCGAGGCCGGCCGGCGCCCGGTCGCCGATGCCCAGAGCCTGCAGCGGTTGCTGTTCGCCGACGCGATCGGACAGCCGCTGCCCATGACCGTCTACCGGAACGGCGCCATGGTCGACGTCATCTCGGTGCCGACGGAGCTCACCGGCGGCCGGTGAGCTCCGTCAGCACCCGGGCGGATCAGCCCGTGCGGCTCTCCCGGTCGTAGTTGCGGCCGAGGAACTCCGGCACGCGCGCCCAGCGGAAGGCGAAGACCATCACGATGAGGGTCGCGATGTAGGGGATGACGAGCAGCACCTGGCTGGGGATGTCGATCCCGGAGACCTCCGCGCGCAGGGCGACGACGTCCATCGTGGCGAAGAAGAGCGCCCCGGCCGCGATGTACTGCGGCCGCCAGCCACCGAAGAAGGTCAGCGCGATCGCCAGCCAGCCGCGGCCGCCGACGATGCCCTCGGTGAACGTGCCCGTGTAGACCAGCGGCAGGAAGGCCCCGGCGATGCCCATGAGCGCGCCGCCGGCCGCCGTCGTCCACAGCCGCATGCGCACGACCGGGATGCCGAGACTGTCCGCCGCCTTCGGGTTCTCGCCCACCGACCGCAGGTTCAGCCCCGAGCGCGTGCGGTAGAGGAAGAACCACAGGCCGACGGTCACCAGCGCGGCGAAGTAGACGAGCACGTTGTGCGCGAACAGGGCCGGGCCGAGCACCGGGATCTCGCTGAGCAGCGGGATCTCGATCCGGGGCAGGGTCTCGACCAGCGGCGTCGTGGCGGTCTGCCCGATGACGATCCGGTACAGCAGGCCGGCCAGCCCGGTGGCGGCGAAGAACAGCGCCAGGCCGACGACGAACTGGTCCAGCCGCAGGGCCGTCGTCGCCCAGCCGAGCGCGAACCCGAAGACCGCACCGATCGCGGCGGCCACCAGGATGCCGATCGTGCTGCTGCCCGTCCCGTAGCTGACCAGGAAGCCCACGGAGGCGCCGAGCAGCATGATGCCCTCCTGCGACACGCTGAACACGCCCGTCAGGCCCCCGAGCATGGTGCCGAGGGAGGCCAGCAGGTACGGCACCATCGCGACGACGGTGAGCTGGGCGAGGGATGCGAATTCGGTCATGTCAGTCTCCTCGCCAGCCGCCCCGCGATCACGTCGCTGAGCAGCAGGAAGATCAGGATCAGGGCCTCGATGATGAGGACCATCTCGGCGGGGACACCCACGGTGCGCTGCATCGAGCTCGCGCCGACCTCGAGGATGGCGATCCCGAAGGCGACCACCGGCACCCACAAGGCACTGCCCCGCGCGATGAGCCCGATGATGATGCCGAGCAGCAGGAAGTTCGACTGCATGCCCTCGATGGCGCGACCGTGCACGCCACTGACCTCGAGGGCACCGGCGAGCCCGCCCAGGGCGCCGCCGATGATCAGCGCGATCACCGCGATCCGCTCGACGCGGATGCCGTTGATCGCGGCGGCCCGCGGGTTGGTCCCGGCGGCCCGCAGCTCGAAGCCGGCAGCAGTGCGCCGGGTCACGACGATCGTCGCCAGCGTGACGACGATGGCGAGCAGGATGCCGGCGTGCACCCCCGGGGGCCCGCCGATCGTGGGCAGCTCCGCGCCCTCGCCGACGCCCTGGGTGGCGGCCACGCCCGCCGCCGGGTCGGTCCACACCTCGGTCGCCGCGTAGTCGAGCACCTGGAAGGACACGAAGTTCAGCAGCACCGTGCTCAGGATCTCGTTGACCCGGAACCGGCCCATGAGGAACGCCGCGATGCCGGCCCAGACGACGCCGGCGAGCACCCCGGCGACGATCACCAGGGGCAGCAGCACCCCGGCCGGCAGGTCGGCGTAGACGATGCCGACCCCGGCCGCCGCGGTCGCGCCGACCAGGAGCTGGCCCTCGCCGCCGATGTTGAACCGCCCGACCGCCAGCGGGATGGTGAACCCGAGGGCGAGCAGGGTCAGCGGGACCCACTTGGTCAGCGTCTCGGTGAACCCGAAGCCGGTCTTGAACGACGTGGTGAAGATCGTCCGGTACGCCTCGACGGGGTCGTAGCCCAGCGCGGCGATGACGATCCCCGCGACGACGAAGGCCAGGACCAGCGCCAGCACGTAGGGCAGGACGCCACGCACGAGGCGCGCGGCCAGACTGGGCCGAGCCGGCGCGAGGACGTCCGGCTCGGTGAGGACGGGGGCGGTCATGCGTTCTCCCGGACGCCGGCCATCAGCCGGCCGAGCTCGTAGGCGTCGTAGTTGCCGCGGGCCCGCTCGCCGACGACCTCGCCGGAGTACAGGACCACCATGCGGTCGGCGAGCAGGCTCAGTTCGTCGAGGTCCTCGGAGATGAGGACGACGGCACAGCCGCGGTCGCGGGCCTCGTGCACCCGGTCGTAGACGAACTTGATCGAACGGAGGTCCAGGCCGCGGGTGGGGTTCTGCAGCACCAGGACCGCGGGCTCCCGGTCGAAGGCCCGGGCCAGGACCAGGCGCTGGATGTTGCCGCCGGACAGGTTGGCCGCCGGCGCGTCGGGGCCCGGCGTCTTGATCGAGTACCGGTCGATCGTCGTCCGAGCGTGCTCCCGCACCCGGCGCCAGTCGATCAGCCCGGCCTTCCGGTACGCGGCGCTGCGCTGCGCACCGAGCAGCAGGTTGTCGGTGACCGAGGCGGCGCCGAGGATGCCGTCGCGGTGCCGGTCCTCGGGCACGTAGGCGACCCCCGCATCGATCCAGCGGCGGGTCTGCGCGCCGGCCAGGTCGGCGTCGTCGACCTGCACGGTTCCGGCCTGGGCCGGCCGGACGCCGGTGAGCGCCTCGGCGAGCTCGACCTGGCCGTTGCCGGCCACGCCCGCGACACCCAGGACCTCGCCGGACCGGACGGTCAGGTCGACCCCCCGGACTGCCGGGACACCCTGGTCGTTGGCGACCACGAGCCCCGCGACGGCGAGCCGGGTCGCAGCCTGCGCCGCCGGGCCGGCCTCGTCCGCCACGACCTCACCGACCTCAGCGAGGCCGAGCGCGACGGCGAGCTCCGACGACTGCTCGGACGCGACCTCGCCCACCATCAGCGAGGCCAGGCCGGTCGCGTCGGTGTCGGACCGGCGCACCGTGGTCATCCGGCGACCGTCGCGCATGACCGAGATGCGGTCGCAGATGGCGAGCACCTCGCGCGCCTTGTGCGAGATGAAGACGACGCTGGTGCCCTCCGCGACGATGACCCGCAGCGAGGCGAAGAGGTCGTCGACCTCCTGCGGCGTCAGGTTCGTCGTCGGCTCGTCGAGAATCAGGATCCGGGCGCCGCGGTACAGCACCTTGAGGATCTCCACCCGCTGACGGGCGCCCACCGACAGGCGGTTGGTCCGCGCGCGAGGGTCGACGGCGAGGCCGAACTGGTCCGAGAGCTCGGTGATCCGGCGGGCGGCGTTGCGCAGCCCGCCGGACTTCTCGCTGGTCCCCAGCACCACGTTCTCGACCACGGAGTAGGTCGACACCTGCAGCAGGTGCTGGTGCACCATGCCGATCCCGTAGCCGATGGCGTCCCGGGGCGACCGGATGTGCACCTCGCGCCCGTCGACCCGGATCTCGCCGGCGTCCGGACGGTAGAGCCCGTAGAGGACGTTCATCAACGTCGTCTTGCCGGCGCCGTTGCCGCCGACCAGCCCGTGCACCTCACCGGCGGCCAGTTCGAGGTCGGCGTCGGTCAGGGCGTGCACCGACCCGAAGCTCTTGCTGACGCCGGTCATCGTGAGCGGCCGAGCCGCCCCGGGCGAGGAGCCCGGGGCCGACCCGGCGGCCTGCGCAGCGGTCATTCGACCGGGTCGACGTTCCGCTCGACCTCGATCTCGCCGGCGGCGAGCTGCTCGACGACCGCGTTGACCTCGTCGATCACGGCCTGGTCGACGTTCTGCGGCTCCTGCAGCGAGATGCCCTGCTCGTAGGTCATGCCGAGGTAGCCGCCGGTCTCGCCGTCCTCGATCGAGGTGAGGATGTCGTCGAGCATGACCGAGAAGTCGTACAGGACCGAGGTCAGGTAGTGGTCGGGCGACAGGTTGGACTTGTCGGTGTACTTCGCGCTCATCAGGACGCCGGGGTCGGCGTCGCCGACGGCCTCGAAGGCGCCGACGCCACCGAGGTTCAGCGAGGTCAGGACGACGTCGTTGCCGTCGGCGAGCAGCTGGCTGGTGAACTGCTGGGCCTTGGTCGGGTCGTTGAAGTCACCGGTCCACACCGAGGTCAGCGTGGCGTCGGAGCCGCTGTCCTCCAGCGCCTGCTCGACCGCGTGCACCTCCGAGTAGGAGAACGGCAGGGTGACGCCGCCGAGGTAGGCGATCTGCCCGCTCTCGCTCACGGCCCCGGCCAGCACGCCGAGCGGGTAGAAGGCCAGGTGGAAGTTGCGGTCGAGCACCCAGACGTTGTCCGGGACATCCGCCGGCTCGGTGTCCTGCTCGGCGATGAAGATGACGTCCGGAGCCTCCGCGGCCACCGCGACGGTGGCGTCGTAGAACTGGCTGCCGTGCGTCCAGACGACGGTGTAGCCGTCGGCGACGTACTCGCGCAGCACCCGCTCGGCGTCGGGGACCTGGACGCTCTCGGAGTACGCGATCTCGGCGCCGTGGTCCTCCTCGGCCGCCTGGAGAGCCTCCAGACCGAGGAAGGTGTAGTCGGCGTCGGTGGTCGTGCCGGAGAAGACGGCCGCGATGCGGGGCCCTTCGCCGTCACCGCCGCCACTGCCGGCGTCTCCGCCATCACCCCCGCCGCCTCCACAGGCGGCGACGGAGACCAGCAGAGCGGCAGAGAAGGCGCTTGCGGAGAGTCGGGCGAATCGCATGAACGGGCACATCCTTGGGGTGATCGACCGGTGGCTGTCCGTACATAGTTACTTCAGCACTAAGATATGTCCAGGGTCACACGCGAAGACCGCAACCGAATCGAGATACGGCACCGCATCGGCCCCCACTGGTGTCGTCGCGCGTGGGATCCGTCGTCCCAGGTGCCGTGCCGGCACGATCCCGGGCATTCCGCCGCCCGGGCGGCTGACCTCGTAGTTGACTGGCGGCATGCCGCCGCTCGCCGAACTCCACCTGCACATCGAGGGCACGCTCGAGGCCGATCTGCTCGTGACGCTGGCCCGCCGAAACAATGTGCCGCTGCCGACCTACGACCCGGCCGAACTGACGGCGCGGTACGCGGACTTCGGCGACCTGCAGGCGTTCCTCGACGTCTACTACGCCAACCTGGCGGTGCTGCGGACCGAGCAGGACTTCCACGACCTCGCGGCGGCGTACCTGGCCCGGGCCGCCGCGGCCGGGGTGCGGCGGGCGGAGATCTTCTGCGATCCGCAGACGCATCTGCGCAACGGGGTGCCGCTGGAGGCCGTGTTCGGCGGCCTCGGGTCGGCGCTCGCCGACGCGCGTCGCGACGGTCTGTCGGCCGATCTCATCGTGTGCTTCCTCCGCGACCTCGGCGGCGACGCCGCCGAGGACCTGCTGCGGCAGGCGCTGCCGTTCCGCGAGCACTTCATCGGGGTCGGGCTCGACTCCGCCGAGGTCGGCTGGCCGCCGCGGCTGTTCCGGACGGCCTACGAGATGGCGGCCGCCGAGGGACTGCACCGGGTCGCGCACGCCGGCGAGGAGGCCGGCCCCGACTACGTGCGCGAGGCGCTGGACGTGCTGGGTGTCGAGCGGATCGACCACGGCACCCGGGCCCTGGAGGACCCGGACCTGGTGGCGCGGCTGCGCGACGAGCGGGTGCCGCTGACCGTGTGCCCGCTGTCGAACGTGGCCCTCAAGGGCGTGCCGCGGATCGAGGACCATCCGCTGCCCCGGATGCTCGAACTCGGGCTGGTGGCCACCGTCAACAGCGACGACCCGGCGTACTTCGGCGGCGGCATCGACGCGAACATCACGGCCCTGCGGACGGCGCTGGGCATGACCGACGACGACCTCGCCGTGCTGGCCGCGAACTCCTTCGAGGCCGCGTTCATCGACGAGGTCGACCGAGCGCGCTGGCTCGCCGAGGTGGACGCCTGGCGGCCGTCGTCCTGAGCTACCGCTGCGCCGCCAGCCGCGCGTCGAGCAGCCGGTTCACGGCGCCCTCGGCCTCGTCGACGGCGTGCTGGTTCTCACCGGACGGGCACCGCGTGAAGGCGTTGCGGGCCATGCCCAGCGCGACGAACGCGACCGAGATCTCCAGGTCGATCTCGTCGAGGGTGGTGATGGTCGGGCTCATGACGACCTCCTGGCGGTCCGCGTTGCTCCTACGCCCTGCACGCTAGGCACCAGGTATGACAGATCGGGGACGCGAAAGTGTCCGGCGATCGCGCGTCCCGTCACGTCCGTCACATCAGGCCGCGCGCCGGATGTCCTCCCGGACCGCGGCGACGACCTCTGCGAGCGCGGCGAGGCTGTGCCCGCAGACGAAAGCGTCGCAGTACGGCAGCGCGGCGGCCATGCCCCCGACCAGGGGCGCGTACCCGGGCGCGGCCTTGCGCGGGTTGACCCAGACCACCCGGTGCGCCAGCCGGCGCAGCCGTCGCATCGCCTCGGCGACCTCCTCGGGGTCGTCCTGCGCCCAGCCGTCGGAGAGGACGACGACGACGGCGCCGCGGGCCAGCCCCCGGCGGCCGTGACCGGCCACGAACGCGCCGATCCCCGCGGCCAGCCGGGTGCCGCCGGCCCAGTCCGACGCGGTGGCGCCCGCCCGGGCCAGCGCCTGGTCGGGGTCGCGGAGCGAGAGCTGCCGGGTGAGCCGGGTCAGCCGGGTGGCGAAGACGAACGCCTCGGCCCGGGCGCCGGCGACGGCGCCCTGCAGCAGGGTCAGGTAGACCCGCGTGTAGGGCTCCATCGAGCCGGAGACGTCGCAGAGCAGGACCAGCCGCCGCGGCTGGGTGCGCCGGCGCGCGTGCACCAGCCGCGCCGGGTCGCCGCCGGTGCGGTGCGCCGCCCGGACGGTGCGCCGCAGGTCGAGCCGGTCCCCGGACCGGCGGGACGGCCGGGTGCGCCGACTGCGCCGCTCGGGCGTGCTGAGCACGAGCCGGCGGACCAGGTCGCGCACCGCGGTGAGCTCGTCGGCGGTCAGGTCGGCGAACGACGTCGACCGCAGCCGCTCCTCGGTCGAGGCGACGGCGAGCAGCACCTCGCGCTCGCTCTCCTCGCCGTCGTCGTCACCGCCGCCGGCCGCGCCCGCCATCGCCCTCGGACGCTCCCGGGTGTGCTCGGCCGCGAGTCCGGCGGCGCCGGGCGGGTGCGCGGCTCGCTGCCGATCGGCGGCGGCGCGGTCGGGTCGCCGCGGCTGTCGGCCGGGTCGAGCATCCCGTCGAAGACGGCCGAGAAGACGGCGTCGAAGACCGGGAGCTGGGCGCGGTCGGTGACCAGGGCGACCCGGCAGGTCCAGTACAGCGCGGTCCGGTCGACCGGCGGCACCAGCTGCAGGGCGCGGGCCAGGCCGGCGGCGCGCTCCGGGGTCGTGGGCAGGCCGGCCCGGTGCAGCGCCGTCGTCAGGCCGACGGCGAGCGGGCCCCGGCGGCGACCGGGCGGGCGGCTCAGGCACCGGCCAGCCAGGCCGCACCGCGGGTGCGGGCCAGCTCCTGGTCGTCGCGGTTCTTCAGCACCGAGCCCCAGCTGGCCTCGATCGCGGGCGGGTCGAGCCGGTCCACCCCGAGGATCGACAGCGCGGCGACCCAGTCGATGACCTCGGCGATCCCCGGCGGCTTGACCATGTCCAGCGAGCGCAGCCGGCCGACCGCGGTCGCCGCCGCCACGGCCAGCGGCTCGGCGCTGCCGGGCACCCGCCGCCGCACGATCTCGGCGACCCGCTCCGGCTGCGGGTAGTCGATCCAGTGGTACAGGCAGCGGCGGGTCAGCGCGTCGTGCAGGTCCCGCGTCCGGTTCGACGTCAGGACGACGACCGGCGGGTGGGCCGCCCGGATGGTGCCGAGCTCCGGCACGGTCACCGCCGCCTCGGCCAGCACCTCGAAGGTGAACGCCTCGAACTCCGCGTCGGCGCGGTCGATCTCGTCGAGCAGCAGCACGGCCGGCCGGGGCCCGGGGTGCTCGATCGCCTGGAGCAGCGGCCGGCGGAGCAGGTAGTCGGGGCCGAACAGGTCGTCCTCGTCCAGCGGCGCCCCGCGGGCCTCGGCCAGCCGGATGCCGAGCAGCTGGCGCGGGTGGTTCCACTCGTACAGCGCCTCGGCGGCGTCGATGCCCTCGAAGCACTGCAGCCGGTAGAGCGGGGTGTCGAGCACGCGGGCGAGCGCCTTGGCCGCCTCGGTCTTGCCCACGCCCGGCTCGCCCTCCAGCAGCAGCGGCTGCGGCAGCCGGACGGCGAGGAACATCGCCGTCGCCAGGCCCGGGTCGGCGAGGTAGTCGACGTCGTCCAGGGCGTCGGCGAGCGCCGCGACGTCGGGGAGCCGGTCCCGGACCTCCTCCTCCGCCCCCGACCGCGCCGCCGCCGTCACAGCGCCGGCCTACGAGCGCAGGCGCATACCGGGCCGGGTCGGCGAGGAAGGCGGTCCGGCAGCCGTCGCAGCAGAACCAGGTCGTCACGCCGTCGACGGTCGCGTGCGGGGAGCTGTCGACCGCCGCGACGGTCATGCCGCAGACGGGGTCGACGGCCCGCTTCGCCGTCACCGGGGCCCCGTGCCGCTCGGCCGCCCGGCGCTCCTGGACGATCTCGGCGAGCACCGAGAGCGCGATCTCGGCGGCGGTGCGGCCGCCGATGTCCAGACCCGCCGGGCTGTGCACGCGCGCCCGCTGGTCGTCGGCGACGTCGAGCGCCGCGAGCACCGCGGCGCCGCGGATGCGGCTGGCGATCAGCCCGACGTACGGGATGCCGAGGTGCAGCGCGGTGGTGAGCGCGGGCTCCTCCCCGCGGCCGTGCGAGGCGACGACGAGCGCGGCGTCGTCGGCGTGCGGCTGTGCGTCCTGCCCGGAGACGAGCTCGACGGCGTAGCCGAGCGGCCGGCCGAGCTCGGCGAGCGCCTCGGCGATCGGGCTGTCGCCGACGACGAGCAGCCGCGGGGCGGGCACCCGCGGCTCGAGGAAGATCTCCACCGAGCCGCCGGACAGGCACGGGTTGGCGACGGTGACCGCGCCCTCCTCGGCGCTCTGCGGCGGCGCCTCGCCCGGGACGATCCGCAGCAGCAGCGGCTCGTTGGTCGCCAGCGTCATCAGCCCGTACTCGCGCACGGAGGCCTCGGCGCAGGTGCCGCCGACGAAGCCGTCGATCGTGCCGTCGGCGTGGACCAGCGCGGTGTCGCCGGCGTGCGCGCTCGTCGGCTTCTGCGCGCGGACCACCGTGGCCTGGACGAACGGCTCGCGGGTGCGCGCCAGCTCGGCGGCGGTGTCGGTCACCGTCACGCAGGACGCTCCTCTCGGTGAGCGGAGTGGATTCGTAGCGGCGGTAACCCGCCGCGAGTCGCACTCCGCAACGGCTCAGATCGGCGGGGTGGCCCGGCCCTGCATGGCCTCCCACACCCGGGCGGGCGTGCACGGCATGTCCATGTGGGTGACGCCGAACGGCGCCAGCGCGTCGACGACGGCGTTGACCACGGCCGGCGGCGAACCGACGGTCGCCGACTCCCCGATGCCCTTGGCGCCGATCGGGTGGTGCGGCGACGGGGTGACCGTGTGCCCGGTCTCCCAGTCCGGCACCTCCATCGAGGTCGGGATCAGGTAGTCCATGAACGAGCCGCCGAGGCAGTTGCCCTGCTCGTCGAAGCCGATGAACTCCATCAGCGCCATGCCCACGCCGTCGGCCAGCCCGCCGTGGATCTGCCCCTCGATGATCATCGGGTTGATCCGGGTGCCGCAGTCGTCGACCGCGACGAACCGCCGCACCTTCACCTTGCCGGTGCCCTTGTCGACGTCGACGACGCAGATGTAGGCGCCGTACGGGAACGTCAGGTTCGGCGGGTCGTAGGTGACCTCGGCGTCGAGGTTGCCGTCGATCCCCTCGGGCAGCGCGACCGTGCCGTGCGCCCCGAGCGCGATCTCCTGGATCGTCTTGCCGACCGTCGGGTCGCCCTTGACGAACCAGCGGCCCTTCTCCCACTCGAGGTCCTCGGGCCGGGTCTCGAGCATCGCCCCCGCGATCGCCCGCGCCTTGTCGCGGACCTTGCGGGCGGCCAGGGCGACCGCTCCCCCGCTGACCGGCGTGGAGCGGCTGCCGTAGGTGCCCAGCCCGAACGGGGTCTGGTCGGTGTCGCCGTGCACGACCTCGATGTCCTCGGGCGGGATGCCCAGCTCCTCGGCGACGATCTGCGCGAACGTCGTCTCGTGGCCCTGCCCCTGGGTCTGCACCGACAGCCGGACGACGGCCTTGCCGGTGGGGTGCACGCGCACCTCGGCGCCGTCGGCCATGCCGAGGCCGACGATGTCCATGTGCTTGCGCGGGCCGGCGCCGACGGTCTCGGTGAAGAACGAGACGCCGATGCCCATGAGCTCGCCGCGCGCCCGCTTCTCCGCCTGCTCGCGGCGCAGGTCGTCGTAGCCGGCGATCTGCATCGCCAGCCGCATCGTCGTCTCGTAGTCGCCGGAGTCGTACTCCCAGCCGGTCTTGTTGGCGTAGGGGAACTGCTCGGGGCGGATGAAGTTGCGCAGCCGCAGCTCGGCCGGGTCCATCTCCAGCTTGTCCGCGAGGACGTCGACCATCCGCTCGACCAGGTAGACCGCCTCGGTCACCCGGAACGAGCAGGCGTAGGCGACGCCGCCGGGCGCCTTGTTCGTGTAGACGCCGGTGACCGAGCAGTGCGCGGCCTCGAGGTCGTAGCTGCCGGTGAAGATGGAGAAGAAGCCGGCCGGGTACTTGGTCGGCTGGGCGGTGGCGTTGAACGCCCCGTGGTCGGCCAGCACGTGCGTGCGGACGGCGAGGATCTTGCCGTCCTTCGTCGCCGCGACCTCGCCGTTCATGATGTAGTCGCGGGCGAACGAGGTGGACATCAGGTTCTCCGAGCGGTCCTCGACCCACTTCACCGGCTTGCCGGTGACGATCGAGCCGACGACGGCGCAGACGTAGCCCGGGTAGATGCCGACCTTGTTGCCGAAGCCGCCGCCGATGTCGCGGGCGATGATCCGGATCTTGTGCTCCGGGATGCCGGCCACCATCGCGTAGAGCGTCCGGTGGGCGTGCGGCGCCTGGGTGGTCTCGTAGAGGGTCAGCTTGCCGTCGATCGGGTCGTAGTCGGCGATCGCGCCGCAGGTCTCCATCGGCGCCGGGTGCACCCGCGGGTAGACGACCTCCTCGCTGACGACGACGTCGGCGCGGGCGAAGACCGCGTCGGTGGCGGCCTTGTCGCCGGCCTCCCAGTCGAAGATGTGGTTGTCGGTCTTGCCCTCCTTGTCGTCGCGGATCACCGCCGTCGCCGGGTCGAGCGCGCGGCGGGCGTCGATGACGACGGCGGCAGGTCCTCGTACTCGACGTCGATGAGCTCGAGCGCGTCGCGGGCGGAGTAGCGGTCCTCGGCGACGACGAACGCGACCTCCTGGCCCTGGAAGCGCACCTTGTCGGTGGCCAGCACGGCCATGCGTGTCGGCCGACAGCGTCGGCGCCCAGGCGAGGTTGAGGCCCTCGAGGTCCTTGCCGGTGATGACGGCGAGCACCTTCGGGTGGGCCAGCGCCTCGGTGGTGTCGATCGACACCAGCCGGGCGTGCGCCAGCGGGGAGCGCAGGATCGCGCCGTGCAGCATCCCGGGCAGCACGATGTCGTCGAGGTAGTGGCCCTTCCCGCGGATGAACCGCGGGTCCTCCTTGCGCTGGATGCGGCCGAAGCCGATCGGCCGGTCCGCGGCGGTGGTCGGCGGGGTTGGCCTCGCGGGTCGGGACGGTCCTCGACGGCGGTCATGCCGGCACCTCCTCGGTGCTCGCCGCGGTCGCCGTCCGCGGCCGGGCTGCGCGGCGGCCCACTGGACGGAGCGGACGATCGTGGCGTAGCCGGTGCACCGGCAGATCTGGCCGGAGATGGCCTCGCGGATCTCGTTCTCGTCCGGGTGCGGGTTGCGGTCGAGCAGCGCGCGGGCGGTGAGCATCATCCCGGGGGTGCAGAAGCCGCACTGCAGGCCGTGCTCCTCCATGAAGCCCTGCTGCACCGGGTCGAGCGTGCCGCCGGCGGCCAGGCCCTCGACCGTGCGCACCTCGTGGCCGGCGGCCATGGCGGCGAGCGCGGTGCAGGACTTCACCGGTTCGCCGTCGACCAGCACCACGCAGGTGCCGCAGTTGCTGGTGTCGCAGCCCCAGTGGGTGCCGGTCAGGCCGAGCGTCTCGCGCAGGAAGTGCACGAGCAGCAGCCGCGGTTCGACGTCGCGGGTGACCTCGGTCCCGTTGACGGTCATGGTGACCTGCATGGTCAGCCTCCCTGGACGGCGGTGGCGTGGGCCGCGCGGTCGAGCGCGCGGCGCAGGACGCGGCGGGTGAGCTCGTCGGCGAGGTGCCGCTTGTAGTCGACCGGGCCGCGCTGGTCCTCGACCGGTGAGCTGGCGGCGGCGGCGAGGCGGCCGGCCTCGGCGAACAGGTCCTCGCTGGGCCGCTGCGCCGACGCAGGACGGCGGCGGCGTCGGTGGCCAGGCCCTCGAGCCCGAGGGCGGTGAGGCCGATCGCGGCGTCGGCGATCGTGCCGTCGTCGGCCATCTGCAGGGCGACGCCGGCGGCGCCGACCGCCCAGTCGCCGACCCGGCGCTCGACCTTCTCGTAGGCGCTGGCCGAGCGGGCGCGGATCGGGAAGCGGATCTCGGTGAGCAGTTCGTGCTGCTCGCACGCGGTCTCGTAGGGGCCGCGGTGGAACTCGGCCATGTCGACGACGCGCTCGCCCGCCGGGAGCGGCGATGACCACCTGCGCGCGGAGGACGTCGCACACGGTGGTGAGGTCCTCGGCCGGGTCGGCCTGGCCGAGCGAGCCGCCGATCGTGCCGCGGTTGCGGACGACCGGATCGGCGATGACCTTCTCCGCGTCGTGGACGATCGGGAACAGCCGCCCGACGACGTCGGAGGCGAGCAGGGCGGCGTGCCGGGTGAGCGCACCGACCCGGAGCCAGTCGGGCTCCTCGGTGATGTGCCGCAGCTCGGCGACGTCGTTGATGTCGATCAGCCACTCCGGCCGCGCGAGCCGGAGCTTCATCATCGGCAGCAGGCTGTGCCCGCCGGCGATGACGCGGGACTCGGGACCGTGGCGTTCGAGCAGCTCGAGCGCGTTGCCGACGCTGGTGGCGCGGACGTAGTCGAACGGAGCCGGTACCTGCACGGGGGGACCCCCTTCCCGAGGGCCCCGACGCTGGGGCCCTGGTGATCCGGGACCTTGTCCGTGACGCAGGTCACTGTCAACATCGCTGATAACCCTCCGGTTATGAGGCTCCGACGATGACGTTCACCCAGCTCAGAACGTTTGCGTTGGTGGCCGAACTGGGCTCGTTACGGGCGGCCGCGGCGGCGCTCGGCGTCAGCGAGCCGGCGGTGTCCGCGGCCGTCGTCGGCGCTGCGCCTCGACCTCGGCGACCCGCTGTTCCGCCGGTCGGGCACCGGCATCACGCTCACGCCGGGCGGGCGGGCGCTGGCCGCCCGCGCCCGGGAACTGGTGCGGCTGGCCGACCGGACCCGGCGGGAGGTCGCCCACGCCACGACCACCGGCCGGCTCCGGGCCCTGGCGACGGCGGCCTGCGCCGAGCACGTCGCCGGTGCGGTGATTGCCGCGTTCACCCGACGGGTCCCGCGGGCCGCCGTCGACCTGACGGTCGGGACCAGCGACTGCGCGGCGGTCGCTCTCGCCGAGGACGACGCCGACATCGTGCTCGGGGCTCCGGCCCGCTCCTGTTCCTGGCCTGGTGGTCGACGCGGTGCCGTTCCTCCGGTTCTCCCGGATCGTGGTCGCCGCGCCCGGTCGAGCGCGGGTGGAGCTGACGGGGCTCCCCTGGCTCGCCGGCTCCGGAGGCATGGAGCCGGGCAGCGAGGAGGAGCGGTGGGCCGACGCGGCGGGGCTCCCCGAGGTCGAGCGGCGCACGAGCGAGGCCGAGGCGCTGGCGGCGGTGCGGGCCGGCGACGGCGTCATGCTCGGCGCTCGCGCACGCCGTCCGCGCCGATCTGGCACGCGGCAGCCTGGTCCGGGTGCCCGTGGAGGGCACGCCGGTGACCGGGCTGTGGTGGGCGAGCGTGCCGGGCGACGGCCGGTCCACGAGCGCAGCCCGGGCGCTGCAGCGGTTTCTCACCACGCCGGACGCGACGAGCGCGCTGCTGTCCCGCCCGGAGCGACGTGCGCGGACGCGGCCGACCGTGCGGGTGGAGCTCTGGAGCTGATCCCGCGTCCGCAACGTTCGCCGGAACAGCCCGACTCGGGACACCCCGCGAGAACCGAATTGCCGGGCCTGTGGCCTCGGCTCACCGGTCGACGATCGGATGGCGGCTGCTGAACGAGGCGAAGGCGGCCGCAACCTCTGGTGAGTGCGTCAGCATCAGCGAGTGATCAGCGCCCTCGATCAAGATTTCTTCTGCCCACGGGAGCCAGTCGAGGATCACATCGTGGACCTGGGCAAACCATGGTCCGCTCTCACTGCCCCCGATGTAGAGGACGGGGCAGGTGATGCGATGGGCATCTTCCTGGCCGAATTGCCAGGTCAGCAGCGCCGGTAGGTCGACATCGAAGAACGTGGTCGCGTCGCGTTGCATCTGTGCTGCCGCCCCGGGCAGATGGGTTTCCACATCGGTGCGCCACCGTGCCCCGATCACCCTGGTGAGGAACTCGTCGAGCGCCGCCTCGGGGCCCAGTGACCGGCGGGTTTCGACGAGTCGATCGTTCGCGGCCCGGAAGTCGGTTGCGCTGACGGTGTGGACCGGGGGCGGTTCGACGACGGTCAATGTCTGGACACACTCCGGCGAGTCAGCCGCGAGCTGAAGGGCCACGGCCCCGCTGTAGGAGAAGCCGAGCACGTGGGCCCGCTGGATGTGCAGTCCCGTCAGGAGCGCTCGGCAGTCAGCGGCATCGCGGACGACGGAGCCGTCAGCCCGGGCGGGACTGCTGCGCGCATATCCGCGGCGGTGGTAGACGATCTTTCGGTAACCGTGCTGAAGAGCTGGATCCGTGGCGACCGGCCTGGCCTCATCGGCAGTGAGAGCTGTCTGTATGAAGACCACCGGGTCGCCGGGGCCCCATTCGTCGACTTCGAGCTCGGCTCCGTTGACCGGCATCACCCGCGTCGACATGGATGTGATCCTCACTGCGCACCGGTGTGCGGGACTGTTCCCGCGCTTCTCAGCGGAGCCGTGCCCTCTGAGACACGTTCGGCGGACGGAGCGTCAGCTCCCCGCGGCGTCCTCCCCCGCCGCCACCTCGTCCGACGGCCGCGCACCGACGACGGACTGCGCCACACCCGAGCTCTGCTCCGTCGGCGCCGGCGAGGTGCCCGGCGCCGCGGACTCACCGCCGTCCCCGCCGCCGCGGACGACCTGGCCCTCGGTCATGTCCGGGTCGCCCGCGGTCTGCTCGACCGGCGCCGTCCCGGACGTCGCCTCGGCGCCCTGGTCGTGGACCTCCTCGACGGCGCTGCCCCGCTCGGCCACCTCGATGGCCTCGGCGATGTCCTCCCCGCTGCGGGAGTGATCGGGCGAGCTGCCCTCGGTCGACGGTGTGCTCACGGTCGTCCTCCGCTTCATCGAGGTGGGTGTGGTCGGGAGTGTCGACCCGCCCGGTCCGGTCGGCAAGGGCGCGCCGCGGTCAGCCCGGAGCCTGCTCCAGGAGGTGGTCGACAGCGGCCTGCGTGCGGTCCCGGGCCTCGGCCGCCTCGGCCGCGTCACGTTCGGCGGCGGTGCTCCGGCGTTGCGCCCGCTTGAGGGCGGCGGCCGCCTCGCCGGTGGCGCGTTCCGCGTCGGCCAACTGGTCGGCGAGCTCCTCCACCCGGGCCTGCAGGTCGGCGTGCTCGACGGCGAGCTCCTCGGTCTGACGGCGCTGCTCGTCCGCCGCGGTCCGCGCCTCGACGCGCCGCCGTCGCGGCTTCCTCCGCGAGCTCACGGGCACGGGCGAGCTCACGGAGGCGTTTCTCCTCGGCTGCCTTCTGCCGCTCCGCGCGCTCGCGCTCGCGACGTTCGGCGGCGGTCTCCCCGCGCTCCTTCGTCGGCGCCGTCCTCGGGGCCGTCCTCGTGGGCGCGGCCGTCGCGGCGGGTCGGTTCTCCCGGGTGGGTGGCGGGACGAGGCGGAGGTCGGGCCGCGCCGACGCCGTCCCGAGGCCGCTGTAGGACATGGGGGACGTGAGCCGGCCGGAGAGCAGGGCCTGCCCCGCCTCCGGGTCGGCCATCGCGGCCCGCAGCGTCTCCTCGACCTGCCCGGCGATGGTCGTGCCGACCCGGTACCCGCGCTCGCGGGCGAGCGCGGACGCCTGCCGGGTCAGGGCGTTGAGCAGCTGGCCGCGCTGGGTGTTGAGGGCGCGCAGCTGGTCGCCGGCGAGGCTCTCCTGGGCGTCGCGGAGCAGGTTGCCCAGCTCGACCAGGCCCTCGAGCTCCGCGCGGTGCGCGCGGACGAGCAGGTTGCAGACCCAGGCGGCCGTCGACGGCTTGGGCAGCGAGCCGATCTGCTTGGCCAGCGTCTTGTCACCCTCGGCCTTCGCCTCGTCCTGGCGGGCCGTCCGGACGGCGATGAACTCCTCGGGCGCGACCTCGTACAGCTCGTCGGCGACCTCGTCGAGCTCCATGCGACCGACCTTGCCATGCGCGCTGGACTGTGCGCGCGGCGCCGCGGTCCCGGCCTGGACACCGTCGCGGGCACGCAGGACGTCTGGTACTCGGCGGCGTCCGCGCTGCCGTACGTCTGCCCGTCCGCGACGGCGGTCTCGGGCGCCGTCTGGTGCTCGGCGGCGTCCGCGCTGCCGTACGTCTGCCCGTCCGGTCCAGCGGTCTCGGGCGCCGTCTGGCGCTCGGCGGCGTCCGCGCTGCCGTACGTCTGCCCGTCCGGCGCCGGAATGCTGTGCTCGTAGATGTCCGGCCCGCCGTACCGGCCGTCCTCGACGATCTCCACCGGGGCGGGGCCGGCGTCGCCTCCGCTGGCGGCGATCGACCCACGCCGTGCCACCGGCGGCCGCGACGCGTCGCCACCGCCAGGGCGGTGACCAGCCGCCGGCGACGCGGCTTGGCGGCCGGCGGGTTCGGGAGGTCGGTCTCCGGAACCTCGATCGAGGGGGCGGTCGTGGTCGGGGCGACGGTGGTCGAGTCAGTGGTGGTCGGGTCGGTCGTGGTGGTCATGTTTTCCTCCTGGTGTCCGGTCGCGGGATCGCGACGTGGACGACGCTCCCGTCCGCCGCTCGAAGGGCGCTCCAATCCGGCTATGACGCCGTTGGACCGGGTGCGACCATGCGCGTCGGGCGGTCGAAGGAGCGCGGATGGCGAACGGCCTGCGGGTGCGCGTGCTGGGTCCGCTGGACGTCGCCTGCCGGGGCGTGGCCGTCGGTCCGGGCGGTGCGCGCCGGCGGTCGCTGTTCGCGATGCTCGCCCTGCGGGCCAACGAGCTCTGCGGTCTGGACTCCATCGTCGACGGCCTCTGGGGCCCGAGGCCGCCGGCGAGCGCGACGGGCGTGGTGCAGACCTACGTGTCCACCTGGCGCAAGGCGCTCGACGACGACGGGAACCCGGGAGTCGAGCGGATCCAGACCGTGGGCGGGGCCTACCGCCTGCGGCTCACGGAGGACGAGTGCGATCTGTTGCTGTTCCGACAGCTGGCCGATCAGGGCAGGCGAGCCATGGCCGACGGGTCGCCGGCAGCTGCACGAGTTCCGCTGGAGCGCGGCGCTGGCGCTGTGGCGCGGCCCCGTGCTCGCCGATCTGGCCGGTGAGCCCTTCCACGCGGAGGCCAGTGCCGCGCTCGAGGAGCAACGGGTCCAGGCCGTCGAGCTCTGGGCGGAAGCGCTGCTGCGCACGTCGCCCGCCGCACACCTCACGCCGGTGATCACGTCGCTGGAGCGTCTCCGCCGGGAACAGCCATGGCGGGAACGCGTCAGCGAACTGCTCCTGTGGGCCCTGGCTCGCCAGGGGCGGCAGGGTGAGGCGCTCGCCGCGTTCGCGGCGACCCGGCGGGCGCTGGCGGACGAACTCGGCATCGATCCCGGTCCGGCGCTGGCCTCGATGCACGAGCGCGTGCTCCGGCAGGACCCGGAGTTGCTCGAGGAGGTGCCCGAGGTGCCGGCACCGGCCGGAGTGGCAGCTCCGAGCCGCAGGGTGCGGCTCGACACGTTCGTCGGCCGGGAGCGCGAGGTGGACGAGGTCGAGGCGCTGCTGGACTCGACCCGGCTGGTCACGCTCACCGGTCCTGGCGGAGCGGGGAAGTCCCGCCTGGCGGAGGAGGTCGCCGAGCGCTTCGGACGGCGGACCGGCGACATCGCCGTCGTGGTGGAGCTGGCCCCGGTCGACGACGACGACCTCGTGCCGGGGAAGATCGCCTCGCGGGTGGGACTGCCGTCGGCCGAGCCGCTGGACGGGCTCATCTCGCTCCTGGGCGACCGTGCGTTCCTCTTCGTCCTGGACAACCTCGAGCACCTGCCGGGCATCGGCACGACCGTCGACGCGCCTGCTCCGCGGCACGTCGGGAGTCCGGATCCTGGCCACCTCCCGCGCGCCTCTCGGGGTCCCGGGCGAGCAGCAGTACGGCGTCCCGCCGCTGGACGTCCCCGACGTGGCGGAGGCCGACGCCGGGCGGGTCGCGGCCACGCCCGCCGTCCGGCTGCTGCTCGACCGGGCCCGCGCGAGCGATCCCCGCCTCGACGTGACGCCCGACAACGCGGACACGCTCGGCCGGATCGTCCGGATGCTCGACGGCCTGCCGCTGGCGCTCGAGATCGTGGCGCCGTGGTTGCGCCCGTTGACGCCCGACGGCGTCCTCGAGCAGTTGCAGCGTCCCCTCGACATCGCGGGCCGCGGGATCGCCGAGGCCCGCCACCGCACCCTGCGGGACACGATCGCCTGGAGCTCCGACCGCCTCTCGTCGGAGCAGCGGAACCTGCTCGCCTGCCTGTCGGTGCTGCGCGGGAGCGGGGATCTCGACGCCATCACCGCCATCGCGGGTCCTGATCTGGAGCGACCGGTCGTCGACGTCCTCGTGGACCTGGTCGACCGCAACCTCGTCCAGCCGGCTCCCCCGCTCAACCGACGTCCGCGGTTCCGGATGCTCGTGACGATCCGCCACTTCGCGGCCGACCAGCTCGAGGCGAGCGGCCACACGGCAGCGGTGGCCGCTCGAGCGACCGACCACTACGCCCGATGGGCGGTCGACCTGGCCCGGCACAGCGAGGGACCCGACACCTCCGCCTGGCTGGAGCAGGCCATCGCCGACTCCGACAACCTGCGCGCGGCCATCGACCACCTGGAGGCGGCGGGGCGCAGCGAGGAGCACCTGCAGCTCGTGGTGGACGCGATGGTGCTGTGGTTCGAGGCCGGGCACGAGCACGAGGGCGAGCGACGGCTCCGCGCGGCCCTCGCACGGGCACCTGCATCGCCGACCCGTGCGATCGCCCTGGCCTACCTGGCCTGGCTCGTCGGGACGCACGACCGCTCGGAGGCCGCCGAGTTGGCCCGGCAGGCGGTGGATCTCGCCCGCCGGGACGGCGACCGGCCGGTGCTGGCCTTCGCACTGCAGACGCTCGGCGAGACCGTCGACGACCTCGACGATGCGGTCGGCGGCCAACACCGAGGCAGGCCGGCTCGCGGACGAGCTCGCCGGCGATCCTCTCGGCACGCCCGTTCGCTACGGGCCGACGGCGGGCCAGGCGGTGGCCTGCGGCGCGGCGCACAACCTCGCCGCGCTGTGGACCGACCGCTCCCTGCCGACGGCGATCGAGTGGCAGCTGCGGGCGCTGGGCCTCGCCGAGATCGAGGGCGACCGGCGCATCACCGCCGTCAACCTCGCACGACTGGGGCTCCTCCATCTGCGTGGGCGGTGACCCGTCGGCGGCAGCCGAGCCGATCAATCGAGCGGCCGAGCTGATGACCGGGCGCGTGACCGCCCGCTGGGAGGACACGGTGACGTTCGCCCGTGCCCGCCTGCTGGAGTGGCAGGACGCCGGATCCGCGGCGGAAGCGGCCTACCGCGACCTGACCACGTCAGCGCTCGCCGGCGGACGCCTGCTGCACGCCGTGCTGGGGTCCTGCGCGCTGGCCGATGTGCTGATCCGCCGGGGGGCGCTTCCCGAGGCCGATGCCGCCCTCCGGCAGGTCGACGCCGTGCTGGCGGCCGGCGCAGACGTCCGGCAGCGGGCCCGCCTGCAGGTGCGGCGCGCGCGCTTGCGCAGGCTGCGCGGGGAGGCGGCGGAGGCGAGAGCCCTGTTGGATGCGGCCGGCCCCGCCTTCCCCGACGACGAGCTCAGCCCCGAACGGATCGTCTGGTTCGTCGAGTCAGCGCTCCTCGATCCTCGTCCCGACGACGCCGCGCGCTACGTCGCGGCCTTGGACGACCTGGCCCGGCGCACGGGCGTGCGGATCCCGCCCTGGGAGCGGCTTCTCGTGCCCCACATGCCCGTGCGCTGACGAACTCAGGCTGGGCAGCAGACTCCCGGGCTCCGACCGGCGCGCGGGCGCTCGGCCCAGGCGGCGAAGCGGGTGCGCCAGCGACGTCAACCGGTCGGCGTCCGCCGCGGAGCGCGGGAATCCGGCGGCCAGCCGGGCGGCGGCGGCCTCGCGGTGGAACTCGGCGATGCGGCGCGACCGCGAAGGTTTCGGCGAGATAGGGTGCACGGTCGTACTCCCTCAGCAGCAGGCGGCGGACAGGCGGGCGTCGGCGTCGGAGCCGTCCTGGCAGCAGGTGCCGTCGCCGGCGACGGCGGACAGCTCGGTCTCGGTCTTTCCCTCGAGCTCGGGGTGGGCGTCGCCGGTGACCGTGTAGACCTCCCACGGCTCGCCGCCGGGGCCGGTGACCCAGACCTTGTCCTGGACGGCGTAGCAACACGTGGTGTTGTCCTCGACGCGGGTGGCCAGGCCGGCCTCGGCGAGCCGGGTGGTGGCGGCGGACACCTCGTCGGTCGAGGGGACCTCGACGCCGAGGTGGTCCATGCGGGTGGCCTCGCCGGCAGCGCCCTCGAGGAGCACGAGCTTCAGCGGGGGCTCGGTGATGGCGAAGTTCGCGTAGCCGGGGCGGCGCTTGGCGGGGACGGTGTCGAAGAGACGGGAGTAGAACGCGACGGCGGCGTCGAGGTCGGCGACGCGGAGGGCGAGCTGCACACGGGACATGGGATGACCTCCTGGGACTCAGGAACGTATCGACAGTTGTCGATATGAAACGATGCCTGTAGTATCGACGCCTGTCAATACATTATGTCCGACAGATTCGGAGCGCGCGATGACGGTGCGCGAACTGCCGGTGCTCGACCAGCCGGAGGTCGTCGCCTGCTGCGCACCCCTGTCGGCCGAGGTGCTCGGCGAGGCCGACGCACAGACGCTGTCCCGGCAGTTCGCGGCGCTGGCCGACCCGGTCCGGCTGCGCCTGGTGTCCCTGCTCTCGACCGCCGCCGGCGGCGCGGTGTGCGCCTGCGACCTCGTGGAGCCGGTCGGCAAGAGCCAGCCCACCGTCTCCCACCACCTCAAGGTGCTGGTCGAGGCGGGCCTGGCGACGAGCGAGCGCCGCGGTCGCAACATCTGGTACGCGGTCGTCCCCGCCGCGCTCGAGGCCCTCCGGGGGGCACTGGCGACCCGCTGACCGTCGTTCACCGGATGTTCGCTTGACGTGGCCCGGTTCGTGGGGGTCTCATCAGGCCGTGCTGATTGATCAGGCGTCACTGATGGATGGGCCGCTGCTCCGCGCGCTGGCCGATCCGCTCCGGCAGCGGATCGTCGAGCTGCTGGCGGGCGAGCAGCTGTGCACGTGCCACCTCGTCGAGGAGCTGCCGGCCACGCAGCCGAACGTGTCGAACCACCTGCGCGTCCTGCGAGAGGCCGGCCTGGTGGTCAGCGAGCAGGCCGGCCGCTACACCTACCACCGGCTGGTACCCGAGCGACTCGAGCAGCTGTCGGCCGGACTGGTCGAGCTGGTCTCGCGGTCCCGGCTGGCGATCGCGGTCGAAGCGGCCGTGCGGCTGACCCGCCTGGCCCGGCAGGCGCTCGCCGAGTTCCTCGGCTCGGCCGGCCTGGTCACGGTCGTCATCGGCTCGGGCATCGCGGCGCAGCGACTCTCACCGGACGACGTCGGCCTCCAACTGCTGGAGAACGCGCTCGCCACCGGCGCGGGGCTGGTCGCGCTGATCCTCGCCTTCGGGCCCGTGTCCGGCGGGCACTTCAACCCGGTAGTCACGCTGGCCGACCGGTTCTTCGGCGGCGTCAGCAACCGGCAGGTCGCCCTCTACCTGCCCGCGCAGCTGATCGGCGGAGCCCTCGGCGCGGTCGTGGCCAACCTGATGTTCGACCTGCCCGCGGTGTCGGTCTCGACGAACGATCGCTCCGGCAGCGGGCTGTGGTTGTCGGAGGCCGTCGCGACGTTCGGCCTGGTGGTGCTGATCTTCGCGCTGGTCCGCGCGGGCCGCGCCGCGCTGGCACCGTTCGCCGTCGGCGCGTACATCGCCGCGGCCTACTGGTGGTCGTCGTCGACGAGCTTCGCCAACCCCATGATCGACGTCGCCCGCACCCTGTCGGACACCTTCGCCGGCATCGCCCCGGCGTCGGTGCCGATGTTCCTGCTCATGCAGCTCCTCGGTGGTGCGGCCGCGGTCGCCGTCGTGGCGCTGCTCTATCCCCACGTCCCGCGCGTCGCCGATGCCGTCGTCGTCCCGCACGACGGCACGAAGGAGTTCTTGTGACCGACCGAGGAGTTCCCGTGACCGACCGCCCCAGCGTGCTGTTCGTGTGCGTGCACAACGCCGGCCGTTCCCAGATGGCCGCCGGCTGGCTGCGGCACCTGGCCGGCGACTCCGTCGAGGTCCGCTCGGCCGGATCGCTGCCGGGCGACCAGGTCAACCCCGCGGCCGTCGCAGCGATGGCCGAGGTGGGCATCGACATCTCCGACCAGCGGCCGAAGGTGCTCACGACCGACGCGGTCGAGGCCTCCGACGTGGTCATCACGATGGGCTGCGGGGACGCCTGCCCGGTCTTCCCCGGCAAGCGCTACCTGGACTGGGCCCTGGACGACCCGGCCGGCCAGGGCGTCGAGGCGGTGCGCCCGATCCGCGACGAGATCGAGCGCCGGGTCCGCGACCTGCTGGCGGACCTGCTCCACCGCTGAACATCACATCCGTCCAGGTGGCGGAACCCGGCGGTACACAATCAGACTGCGTGTCGTGCCTGCCACCGATGTCCCCCGCGGAGCGCCCCCGCGGGTACCGCTGCGATCGCACCTGGCCCGCGCGGCGCTGATCGTCGCCGTCCTGGGGGTACTCCCCGTGGTCCTGGACGCGCACGTGCTGTGGCAGGTGCTCGGCCCCCTCGTCGCCGTCGCACTCCTGTCCCGCAGCCTGCGGCTGGTCTGGCGCGAGGTCTTCAGCACCCACCCGCGCCACACCTCCTGGGGCTGATCACCCCCGGACGCACAGCAGCCCCGGACCGTCGCGCGGTCCGGGGCTGCTGAGGGTCGGTGGCTAGCCGAAGACGACCACCGCGAACACGGTGCAGACCACCAGGCCCGCGACGACCGGCAGGAAGCAGCGCCGGGCGAGCTCGACCACCGGCACCCGGACGAAGCCGGCGACCGCGAGCAGCGAGGACCAGGCGACGAGCGTCCCGCCACCGGACCAGATGTTGCCCATCTGACCGATCGCGGCCAGCGTCGGGCTGCTGACGCCCGCACCCTCGGCCAGCGAGCCGGCCAGCGAGCCGGTCAGCGGGAGGCCCGGAGAACCCGGAGCCCTCCAGGCCGGCGATCATGCCGACGATCAGGATGCCGAAGGCGGTGACCATGCCGCTGGTCGGGAGCTGGTCCTGCCCGGCGACCACGAGGTCGTACAGGAAGGCCGGCGCCGTGGCGCCCTCGCCCAGGCTCATGATCTGCCCGGCGAACTCGCCGTTGCCGAGGAAGAAGAAGCCGGCGATCGGCAGGACGACACCCATGGCCTTGAAGGCGAACACGAGGCCGTCGACGATGTGCTCGGCCGAGGTCTCCATGAACGTCGACCGGTTGCGGGCGAACGCGGCACCGAACATCGTCAGCAGCGCGATGCCGCCGACGAGAGCCGCCGCGTCGCCGCCCTGCAGGTCGGGCACGGACGTCGGACACGCTGGCGACGACCAGGTAGACGATCAGCGCCAGGTAGGCCAGCGGCACGAACACCGCGAAGAACTTCGAGGCGAGCGGCTTCTCGACCGGCGGTGATCGTGTGCGCCTCGGCGGGTACCGGCTCACCGGCGGGCGTGCCGCGCAGCGCCATGCCGTGACCGACGATCGCGCCCTTGGACTCCTGCTGCACCGGGGCCGAGACGTGCCCGCCGCCGGCACCGACACCGACGAGCTCGCGCTCGCCGGCGGCCGAGACGCCGCCGGCCACCGCGGACCGGCACCGGTGCCGGCGCCCACGCCGCCACGCCCGTCGAGTCCTCGTCGATGATCTCCTCGGCGTCGGCGGTCAGCGAACCGCGGTCGGCGGCGTCCTCCCAGTCCTCCAGCCACTCGTCGGACGGGCCGGCGCATCTTCCTGACCTCCATGGCGTACCCGATGGCCAGCGCGATACCGCCGACGATCAGGGACAGCACGAAGGCGCGGTCGGCGACGATGGCGGGGTCGGCGTTGGCGGCCGTGGCCGACAGGCCCGGGGCGACCCGGATGACGTAGTCCGAGGACAGCGCCATGCCCTGGCCGGCGATCGCGACGGTGAAGCCGGCGGCGAGCGGCCGGAGTCCGGCGCGGATGGCCACCGGCACGAGGACGGCGCCGATCAGCGGGACGGCCGGGGTCGGCCAGAAGAAGAGCGAGATGAAGTAGGTGACGATCACCAGCGTCCAGAACGCGAGGTGACCGTTGCGCATCACCTTGCGGAAGGGCGCGACCATCCGCCGGTCGGCGCCGAGCCCCTCGAGGGACCGCAGCATCGCCGTGACCATCGCGATGATCAGGAAGATGCTGAACAGGCTGGTCGCGGCCACGAGGCTGGCGTTGAACACCGACGAGAGGCCGGTGGCCAGGCTCCCGGTGTAGACGAGAGCCGTCAGGAAGGTGGCGACGACGGCCGGAACCACGATGTTCTTACGCATGACCATCGCGGCGAGGATGACGACCACCCCGGCCAGGAAGATCCAGTGCGCTGCTGTCAGTTGCATGGTTGCCCCTAAGACGGGAGAGCCCGATGTGATTGCCACGAAGGTGCTCGTTCCGGCGGCACCCGTCCATGAGCGATGTGCACAGTGGCGCCTGTCACGAATGTGCAGCCTGCCGTAGGCGCACTCGGCACCGCGTGTGACGCTCTTCCTTAGTCAGAGTAAGGAGAGGACCACTGTGCCGGAGACGTCGACGGGTCCCGCGCCCGCTTCTCAGGCGGCGTCCGCGGCACCTCTGACCGCGGCCCCAGTGTCCTCTCCCCCGGCCGGGCGGAGCTGGCTCCTCGCCGCCCTTCTCGGCGCGACGGTGCTCGGCACCATCAGCAACAACATCGTCAACGTGCCGCTGCGGCAGATCATCGCCGACTTCGACGCGCCGGTGACCCAGGGCGTGCTGGTCGCCTCGGCGTCGGTCCTCGTGCTCGCCGTGGCCATGCCCCTCACCGGCTGGATCAGCGACCGCCTGGGCCGCCGGCGCACGCTCGTGCTCGCGCTCGCGGTGCTGCTGCGTCGGCACGATCGGCGCCGCGCTGGCTCCGACGCTGACCCTGCTGGTGATCAGCCGCGGCCTGCAGGGCCTCGGGTGCGCGGCGGTGCCGACCGCCGTCATGGGCACGCTGGCCCGCACCTTCGCGCCGCAGCACCGCAACCGGGTGATGGGCGCCTGGGGCGCCGCCAACGGCATCGGCCAGGCCATCGGCCCGCCGGTGGGCGGTCTCGTGGCCGGCGCCTTCGGCTGGCGCGCGATCTTCGGGGCGCTGATCCCGGTCACCGTCGGCGTGCTGATCCTGACCCTGCGGGTGGTCCCCCGGGACAGCGGGCAGGACACCCGGATCGACTGGGTCGGCGTCAGCACGCTGACCGTCGGCGTCGCCCTGCTGATGACGGCCGCGACCGCCGCGCCGCAGCCCGGCATCCCCGGCTGGCTGCCCGTCGCCGGCGCGGTCCTCGGCCTGGCGAGCCTGGTCGGGTTCGTCGTCGCCGGGCTGCGGCGCGCGGCGCCCGTTCATCGATCCCCGGCTGCTCGTCGAGATCCGGTGGCTGCGCAGCGCCGGCGCCGTCTTCGTGCAGCAGTCCAGCCTCGCCGCCGTGCTGGTGGGCGTGCCGCTGTACCTCACCGGTGTGGTCGGACTGTCGGTCGCCGTCACCGGCCTGCTCGTGTTCTGCCTGCCGCTGGTGTGGGCCGTGGCCGCCCCGCTCGTCGGCCTGCTCGCCGACCGGGTGGGACCGCGCCCGGTCCTGCGCACCGGCCTCGGCCTGCTCGCGCTCGTCGACATCGGGCTCGCCGTCGTCCTCGGCGCCGGGGTCACGCACCTGGCGCCCCTGATCGCGCTGATGCTCGCGGCCGGCACGGCCATCGCCCTCGTGCAGACCCCCGCCCTGACCGGGGCGACCCGCTCGCCGGCCGGACAGCGCGGCGCCGGCCTCGGGCTGTTCAACATGATGCGGTTCGTGGGCGCCGCGACCGGGACGGCAGGGGTGGCCGCCGCGTGGCCCGACGGCCTGCTGTGGCTGTTCGCCACCTGCGCCGCGGCGGCCGTGGGCGGTCTCGTCCTCAGCTTCCTCGGCCGCGAGATGCCCGACCGGGCCCCGGCGCCGGCCCCGGTCAGTGCGGGCTGACCACCCGCTCGACCTCGGCGGTGGTGTTCGCCAGCAGGTCCAGGGTGTGCGCCAGCCACACGGCGAACTGGTTGTCGGCCTGCCGCAGGTCCATACCCAGCAGCCGTGAGGCCCGGTCCAGCTTGTAGAGCATCGTGTTGCGGTGGATGTGCAGGTCGCGCGAGGACGCGTTGACGTTGCCCCCGCTGGCGACATAGGCGAGCACCGCCGATTCGAGGTCCCCCACGTTCGGGTCCCGCAGCGGCGCGAGGATGTCGCCGGCGAAGGACCGCCCGGTGCGGCTCGCGGCGACGTCCTCGAGCACGGCGTGCACGCGGAGCTCCTGGTACCCGCAGACCGGGCCCAGGCCGAGCCGCAGCTGCAGGCCGTGCGCCATCCGGGCTTCCCGGTAGCTGTCCGGGATCGCCAGCGCGCCCACGACCGGCCGGCCGTACGTGACCCGCACCGGACGACCGCCCTGATCCTTGCGCTTGGACAGGTAGGCGTGCAGCGCCGTCGCGTAGTCGCCGATCGCGGCGACGGCCGCCTCGGGCGTGCCCATCGTGCCGCGCCGGGCCGCCTCACGGACGACGACCAGCACGTCGCCCACCATCGCGGCCTGGGTGTGCCGTTCCTGCTCGGGCAGCAGCCGCGCGGCCTGCACCGCGACCTGCTGCAGGCGGGCCGGGGAGTCGACGTCGCCGGGGACGGTCATGCCGGAGGCGATCAGCACCCCGAACCAGGAGCGCACGGGGAACTCGTAATGCGCCGCCCGCGCGCTGATGTCCTCGAGCGTGGCGAACCGGCCGTGCAGCAGGCCGTGCACGAAATCGCCCCGCGCCTGCTCCTTCGCCCGCTGGACGCTGCGCAGCCGGAGCATCTCGGTGCCCACGATCGGCGCCGCCTGCTCGACCAGCACCCGGTGCTCGGCGAGGTCGTGCGGATGGGGGTCGTCGCTGTCCTCCAGCAGCAGGATCCAGCCGTCGTGGCGCCCACCGAGCACGATCGGCGTCACGACGCAGGCCAGCTCGCGGTCGCCCAGCCGGATCTCGGCCAGCTGCGGATGCAGTTCGTCGGGCAACTCGCGGGTGCCGAGCGCGTCGGCCTGCTCGGCGAATGCCCGCGCGAGGTCGGCCGGCTCGACCGACTTCTTCGGCTGCTCGAGCGCGGCGAGCTGTCCGTTGCTGTCGAAGACGGCGACCGGCCGCTGCGACATGCGGGCCATCTGGCTGCACAGCGCCCCGAGCTCGGCACCGCGGTACAGCAGTTCGGCCAGGGCGCGGTGCACGGTGAGCCCGTACCGCAGGACGTGCGTCTCGCGCGCCAGCGTCAGGTCGGCGACCAGCCGGTTGAGGGTGGCGAAGGGGACCCGGTCGGTCATGGTGACCAGGGGCAGCTGCACGGCGGCCACCGCGTCCGCCGAGACGGCCTCGTGCCCGTCGACGAGCAGCGCCGCCGCACCGCGGGCGGCCACCCGCTCGGCCGCCCGCGTGACGGTGACCTGGTCGCGCTCGAGCTCCTCGGCGTGGGCGTGCACCAGCACCCCGCCGAGGGCGTCGTCCTGCTGGGCGGCGACGGACCACGGTGCCACCCACTCCACCCGGGTGACCGCGCCCGTCCGCCCGGCGTGGATCCGCGCCCGGCGCAGCGCCGGCTCCTGGAGCAGGCGCGCCAGCGTCAGCGCATCGTCCGAGTACGCGTGCGGCAACGGTGCTCCTCGGGTCACAGTGCACAACCGTCGACGGGGCCGACACTGCAGTCTCACCATTGCCGGGGCCGGCGTCCAGCCCCGAGAGTGGTACTGCGCCGGCTCCCGTTCCGCGGAGCCCGGCAGTCGTCTGGCCGGCCGCGTGCCGGAGGAGGAGTTCTCGTGCACCAGGTCTTCCGGATCACCCTCGACGACGCCCTGCCGGTCCTGCAGGCGGCCCGGGCGAAGGCCGAGGAGCTCGGCGTCAAGCAGACGATCTGCGTCTGTGACGACGGCGGCAACGTCATCGCACTGCACCGGCTGCCCGGCGCCCGGCTCACGGGCGTCGAGATCTCCATCGCGAAGGCCTTCACGGCCGCGGGGCACGAGCGGGCCACGCACCTGTTCAACGAGCCCCCGAACGGCCCCGCACTGCCGGGCAACGAGGCGTTCGGGATCTCCCACATGCTGCCGGGCAAGTTCGCGATCTTCGTCGGCGGCTTCCCGATCGTCCACGAGGGGCAGATCGTCGGAGCCGTGGGCGTGAGCGGCGGCAACGGCGCTCAGGACAAGGCCGTCGGCGCCGCGGCGCTGCAGGCCTTCGCCGACCACGTGGCGGCCAACCCGCTCGCCTGACCCGCCACCGCCCGAGCCAGGCATTGGAAGCTTTACCTGCGGTTCCGAGCCCGATTCCGTAGGTAAAGCTTCCAATGCCCGGGGGAGCCGGTCAGGACGGAAGCGTGACGGCGGCGACCAGCTCCACCTCGACCGGCGCTCCCGACG
The DNA here is from genome assembly GCA_963748305.1 of uncultured Actinomycetota bacterium. Classification (GTDB taxonomy): domain Bacteria; phylum Actinomycetota; class Actinomycetes; order Mycobacteriales; family Geodermatophilaceae; genus Blastococcus_B. Next base: position 50,338 of record CAVVIN010000018.1, read on the forward strand.
GGAGCGTCCGGACGCCGACGGCGCTGCGGGCCACCGCTCCCCGCTCCCCCAGCCGCTCGCGCAGCACCGTGGAGGCCCCGTCGGCCACGGCGGAGTGGGCGGTGAAACCGTCGACGGCGGCGATGAACACCGTCATCTTGACCGCCCGTTCGATGCCGACCAGCCCGACCGCCTCGACGAGGGCGGTGACGGCGTTGTCGGCCGCGAGACCGGCCGCCTCGCGCGCGGCGGCGATGTCGAGGTCGCGGCCCACCACGCCCTGGACGACCAGCTCGCCGTGCCGGCGCGGAGTCATCCCCGCAGTCCAGGCCAGCCCCCCGTGCACGACGGCGGGCACGTAGGCACCCTGCGGGGGGACGGCGGTCACGAACGACTCAGACACCGAGAGCCACCCCGTCCATCCGTGGGTCGGCCGCACCGGCGAGGACCCCGCGGTCGTGGTCGACCGACACGACCAGGGCGCTGCCACCGCCGCCCCAGTCCCCCACGTCGCGGACGTCGTGCCCCTGGGCCACCAGCCCGGCCAGCACGTCGGCGCCGAGCCGGCTCTCGCACTGGAGCGTTTCCGGGGTGCCGAGCGCGTCGGCGTCACTGCCGGGATGCACGGTGGTCCGCGGCGCCGAGACAGCCTCCTGCGGATCCAGGCCGCCGTCGACGAGGTGCGCGAGCACCTGCATGTTCCACTGCACCTGGCCGTCGCCGCCGGGCGTGTTCCCGACGTGCCGCAGCCGGCCCGCGCCGTCGGTGGCGATCCAGGCGTTCAGGGTGTGCAGGGGCTTGCGCCGCGGGGCGAGCGCGTTGGGGTGCCCGGGGAGCAGGTAGGCGCCGCGGGCCAGCCGGTTGTTGAGCGCGATGGCGGTGCCCGGGATCGAGATGCGGGCGCCGAACGTGAAGGCCAGCGAGGAGATCGCGCTGACCGCCCGACCGTCGGCGTCGACGGCCACGCAACTGGTCGTGTCGCCGGCGATGCCGGTCGGCGCCCCGACGGTCATCGGCTCGCCCAGGAGCTCCTCGCGCGCCCGCGCCAGCTCGTCGGCGCCGAGCAGGGCGCGCCAGGCGTCGTTGTCGGAGGCGCACCGCTCGTACCGGTCCCGGAACGCGCGGCGGGCCGCCAGTGAGAGCAGGTGCACCGACTCGGCGCCCGACGTCGGCAGGCCGGTCAGGAGGCCGTCGAGGAGGCCGGCCTGCTGCAGCAGCATCCAGCCGGGTGAGGGCGGCGGCGTCTGGTGGACGGTGACGTCGCCGTAGGGCGCGCTGATCGCGTCCTCCGCCGGCACGTCGCCCGCGAGGACCCACTCGTCGCCGGAGAACGGCGCCCCGCCGGCGCGCAGCAGGTCGACCGCGCGCTGCGCGATCGGGCCCTCGTACAGGGCCTGCGGCCGGCGCGCGAGCAGCTCGATGCTGTCGGCGAGCGCCGCCGAGGACAACCGGTCGCCGACCTCGGGGACGCGGCCGGCCGGCATCAGCCACCGGGCCAGGTCGTGGTCGCGGGCGAGCGAGTCGGCGTGCTCGATGATGTCGCGGCGGTTCTTCGCCGTGCACGGCGTCCCGGTGCGGGCGGCCGCGGCGGCCGGGGCCCAGAGCTCCGCGAGCTCACGGGTGCCGCCCAGCCGGTGCAGCGTCGCCAGGGCACCGATGGCTCCCGGCGCCGCCACGGCCTGCGGCCCGGTGAGCGGGACGGCCGACAGGCCGCGCTCGAGGTAGCCCTCGGCGGAGGCGCCGTCCGGTCCGAACCCGCTGCCGTTGACCGTCCACACGCGGCCGTCCGGCTCGCGGACCACGGCGAAGAAGTCCCCGCCGATGCCGCACTGACCGGGCAGCGCCAGCCAGGACATCGCGGTCATCGCGAGCGCCGCGTCGACCGCCGTCCCGCCGTCGGCGAGCACGCTGCGCACCCGCCTGGCTGACCGCCGGGGAACTGCTGCTGACCATCCCGCCGGTGGCGAGGGTCGAGGTCCGGACGGGTCCCCAGGACGCCGGCCACTCCCCCGGCGCGCTCACGCCGACGGCGGCCTGCGCCGGCGCGGGCCACCCTCCAGGACGTCCTTCTGGGAGAGCCCGACCATGACCTGGCCGTCCTCCTCGCGCACCGGGTAGGTGCGGATCGGCTCGGTGGCCGGCGGCTGGATCGGGTCGCCGGTCTCGAGGTCGAACACGCTGTTGTGGCAGGAGCAGCGGATGCCGTCGTCCTGCAGCTTGCCCGAGCTGAGCAGGCAGTCCAGGTGCGTGCAGTAGTTGGACGTGGCGTAGGCCTTGCCGTCCAGCCGCGCCACCGCGAGCTCCATCTGCCCGTGCTCGGTCTCGGCGTAGAAGCGGCGCACGTAGCCGTTGGGCACCTGCCCGACTCGGCAGATGCGGACGAACGCGCACTCGGTGCTCGCCGAGGCGAGCTCCTCCTCCGACGCAGGGTTCACGGTCACGGTTTCCTCCGGGGCGGTCATGCGCTGAGGTAGACGGTCTTGTCGACCGTGTAGAAGGCCATCATCGAGTCTCCGGCCTGTTCCTTCGACGTCTGGGTGCTGCTGTCCTTCACCCCGCCGAACGGGGCGTTCATGGCCTGGCCGGTGGTCGGCTGGTTGATCTTCACGAGGCCGGCTCCGACCCGCCGGGCGAAGGTCATCGCGCGGCCGATGTCGCTGGTGACGATGCCGGCCGACAGCCCGAACCGGGTGGCGTCGGCGACCTGGAGCGCCTCGTCGAACGAGTGCACCCGCAGGACGGCCAGCACCGGGCCGAAGACCTCCTCGGTGGCCAGCTCCGAGGCCGGGTCGACGCCGGTGAACACGGTCGGCCGCACGTACAGGCCGTGCGCGAGGTCGCCGGCGGTGAGGTCCTGGGCGTCGTCGTCCGGGCCGCCGGCGACGAGCGTGGCGCCGTCGTCGAGCGCGCGGGTCACGTACCCCAGGACCGTGTCGCGCTGCCGCTCGGTGGCCTGCGGCCCGAGGTCCACGCCGGCGGCGAGGCCGGGGCCGACCCGCAGCGCCCGCGCCTTGGCCGCGATGCGGTCGACCAGCGCGTCGTGCACCGCGTCGTGCACGATCACGCGGCTGGTGCCGGTGCAGGCCTGACCGGACAGCCCGAAGGCGCCCTTCGCGATCAGCGTCGCCGCGCGGTCGAGGTCGGCGTCCTCCAGGACGACGACGGGGTTCTTGCCGCCCATCTCGAGCTGCGTGCGCTGGCTGGCGCGCGACACCCGGTGGATCGCCTCGCCGACCTTCGTGGATCCGGTGAACGTGACGGCGCCGACCCGCTCGTCGGTCACGAGCGCCGAGGCGACCTCCGCCCCGCCGTGCAGGACGGCGATCGCGCCGGGCGGCAGGCCGCCCTCGAGCAGGGCGTCGACCAGCCGCTGGCCGAGCAGCGGGGTGACCTCGCTGGGCTTGAAGACCACGCCGTTGCCCGCGGCCAGGGCCGGGCCGAGCTTGCGGGAGGGGATGTTGAGCGGGAAGTTCCAGGGCGTGATGGCGGCGACGACGCCGACCGGTGCGCGCAGCGTGAAGACCAGGCCGCCGTCGCCGGACGGGAGGGTCACTCCCGCCGTGCGCAGCGCCTCGCCCGCGTAGAAGCGCAGGTTCATCGGCGTGCGGGAGACCTCCATGGTGGCCTCGGCGCGGGTCTTGCCCTCCTCGCGCACCAGTTCCTCGATCAGGCCGTCGCGCTGCCGCTCGAGCACGCCGGCCGCGTTCTCGAGCACCGCCGCCCGCTGCTCCGGACCGGTGTCGGCCCACTGCTGCCAGCCGGCGGCGACCGCGGAGACGGCGGCGTCGGCGTCCTTGGCGTCGGACTCGGGGAAGGTGCTGACCACCTCGCGGACGTCGGCCGGGTTGCGCCGTTCCAGGGTGCGGCCGGTGACCGACTCGACCCAGGCGCCGTCGATGAGATTGCGTACCGTGCGAGCGGTCATCAGACCGGCACCTCTTCCTGCTCCAGGAGCTCGTCCAGCTCGACCGACTCGTCGGCCAGCTGCTCGGCGCTGACGGGGATCTCCAGGTCCATCAGCTCGCGGCCGACCGAGAGGTCCTCGCCGCGCTCGATCGAGGCGCCGCCGACCAGGAGGCCGTCGCGGAGCCAGAAGACGGTGCCGTCGAGGTCGGCGAGGTTGCCGCGGGTCACGACCGTGTCGGTGGGCCGGACGCCGGTCAGCCCGAGGCCCTGCACGTTGACGTCGTACTGGTCGGTCCAGAACCAGTGCGCGTCGCCGGCGGTGGACGGCCGGCCGGCGACGGTGGCCGCGATCGCCGCGGCCTGCCGCTGGGCGACGTCGACGTGCTCGACCCGGACCCGCCCGTAGAGCGGGTGGGCGTGCGACGCGACGTCGCCGGCCGCGAAGACGTTCGGCAGCGAGGTGCGGCCCTGGGCGTCGACCTCCACGCCGTTGCCGACGACGAGTCCGGAGCGGACGGCGACGTCGGTGTTGGGCTCGATGCCGATGCAGACGACGAGGTCGTCGACGGTCTCGCTGCCGTCGTCGGTGACGACGGTGACGCCGTCGGCGCCGGGGCGGATCTCGCTGATCGCCCGGCCCAGCCGCAGGTCGACGCCGCGCCGCAGGTGCAGTCCGGTGAGGGCGGCGCCGATGTCGGCGCCCATGGCGCGGGCGAGCAGGACCGGGTCGCGGTCGAAGACGACGACGTCCGCGCCGCGACCGAGGGCGGCGGCGGCGATCTCGGTGCCGAGGAAGCCACCGCCGAGGACGCCGATCCGGCGTCCGGCCTGCAGCCGCTCCCGCAGCCGGTCGCTGTCGGCCAGGGTGCGGATGTAGTGGACCCGCTCGCCCTCGACGCCGGGCAGGCGGCGCGGGCGGCCGCCGGTCGCGAGGACGACGAGGTCGGCGGCGATCGAGGAGCCGTCGGCGAGGAGCACCGAGCCGGTGTCGGCGGCGATCCGCTCCACCGGGCTGCTCGTGCGCAGGGTGATGTCGTTGGCCTCGCACCAGGCCGGGGTGAGCAGCCAGAGGCCGTCGTCCCCGCCGGTGCTGAGGCGCTCCTTGGACAGGTGCGGCCGCTGGTAGGGGCCGACGGGCTCGTCGCCGACGAGGACGACGGGGCCGGCGAAGCCGCGGCGGCGCAGGGCGCGGGCGGCGGAGGCGGCGACGTGGCCGGCGCCGACGACGACGAGGGTCTGCTCGGTCACCGTGCTCAGCTCGACCCGGCCGGGTGCGTCGCGGACTCGGACGTGGTGGCCTGCCGGGGGGTGACCGGGTCGGGGTCGACCAGGATCGCCCCCTCCTCGGTGACCTGCACCGCGTAGGTGGCCAGCCGGCCGTCCTGGTCCTCGGGCTCCCCGGTGCGCGGGTCGAACTTCCACTGGTGGCCGGGGCAGATCACCTGGCCGTTGAGGAGGGTGCCCTTGGCCAGCGACCGCTCCTGGTGGATGCAGGTGTCGTCCACGGCGAACACCTCGTCGTCGACGAGGAAGAGCGCGATGGGGCAGCTGCCGACGGTGACCTGCTTGCGCTTGCGGCGGGCCAGGTCCTTCATCTCGGCGACGTGCACCCAGGAGTCGGTGGCCGGCTGGTCGACGCCGGGCGCCGGGGCGGTGGCAGTGGGCTCGCTCACGAGGGATCTCCGGTCGTGGTCGTGCGGACGGTGCCGGCCGGCGCGCCGGCGATGATCAGGTGGAGAAGGCGGCGCGACGGCCGCCGGGAACGGATCGGGGTGCCGGGCGCGTGGCGCCCGGCACCCCGATCGGTTCCGGCGCTCAGGCCTGCGCAGCACCCTCGAGGTCGGGGGCGACGTACGTGTCGTAGAGCGAGCGGGTGTAGGAGTAGCGCATCTCGGCGCCCCACCGGACGAACTGCAGGCAGCGCTGCTGCAGCTCCGACGGTGTTCGCGTTCTCGAGCACGATCTGGTAGCCGCGCTCGCCGTGCACCACGTCGGAGGTGATGTGCAGGTCGAAGAACTCGATCTCGTCCTCGGTGAACCCGTAGGTCTCGCGCAGCGGGACGATCTGCTTCTTGTAGATCTCGGGCACCTGGGACTCCAGGCCGACGACGAGGGCCGCCGTGGCGACGACGAAGTGCTCGCGGAGCGCCGTCGCGTAGCACCAGGCCTGCAGGCCACGGGTCACCGCGTTGGCGTTGTTCGGGTCCTCGATGCGCTCGCGGGTGGTGCCGCACACCTCGCCGAAGCGGATGAGCAGGTCGGTGTGGCGGATGTCGGCCAGCTCCTCCTCGTACATGTTCTGGAGCAGGAAGTCCTTGGCCTCGGTGCAGGTGTCCGGGGTGTTGGCGTAGACGATGCCCAGGTAGTCGGCGAAGGGGCCGACGTACTGGTAGTGGTTCTCGGCCCAGCGGGCGAAGTGGTGGCGCTCGAGCTTGCCCTCGGCCCAGGCCTTGCTGAACGAGGCGTTCTTGGCCTCGCGGCCCTTGATGGCGTCCTGGAGGGCGGCGCGGAAGTCGTCGTGGCTGAGGAGTTCGGTGGTGGGGCTGAGCGTTGCGGTCATGTCTTGCCTTCCCTGGTCGGGGCGTCGGCTCGGGCTTGTGGACTCCAAGTTAGGTGCGTCACTCGCTCGATCCCGAGAGTCATCGTGCACAGGTCTGCACGAATTCCGTGTGCACATGGACCAGCGCTGCGGGGAACCGCCGGCGGGGATCCTGCAACGGTGCCTGGCCCCTCCATGACCTCTGCCGCCACCTCCCCGGCGACGTCCACGCCGCCCAGCCGACCCGACGCGCAGGACGACCTGCACCGTCGCCGAGCCCTGCGCCTGCGCCAGACGCTGGTGGTCACCCTCGCGGTGGTCAGCGGCGCGACCGACGCCATCGGGCTGCTGGCCCTCGGCGGCGCCTTCACCAGCGTCATGACGGGGAACCTGGTGATCCTGGGCGTCGCCGCGAGCACGGCGGACGGTGGGCTCGCGATCGCGTCGGGCGGCGCCATCGTCGCGTTCTGCGCCGGCGCGGCTCTGGGCGCCCGCCTGGCGGGGAACCCGGCCCCCGGCGACCGGATCTGGCCCCGGCCGGTGACCGTGGGCCTGGCCGTCGAGCTGGTCCTCATGGCCGCCTACGCCGTCGGCTGGTGGATCACCGGCGGACAGCCCGGGACGGCGGTGTCCCTGGCACTGCTGTTCGCGCATGGCCGCCGCGCTCGGCATCCAGAGCAGCACGGTCCAGCGGTTCGGCGTCAGCGGCATGTCCACGACCTACCTGACCGGCACGCTCACCACCGTGGTGATGCGGCTGGCCACCGGCCGCGGCGTGCGGGAGGTCTGGCACAGCATCGAGATCCTCGTCGGGCTGG
>CAVVIN010000019.1:0-50122 GCA_963748305.1 uncultured Actinomycetota bacterium
GGAGTCGCGCCGATGCGCAGCGAACCTCCCAGTCCCGATCCCGAGGTCCTTCCCCTCGCCTGATCCCCGGCTGTCTGCGCGTCCGGACGGCGGAGTGCGGAGGGACCTCGGCCCGGTGTCCCTCGCCGCCCGATCCCTCCGGGAGTCCGTCATGACCGACCGCCGCCGCGCGCCGCTCACCGCCCTGTCCACGCTGGCCCGCCGTCCCCGGGTCGATGCGCCGCGCGCCGCTGCCCCGCCCTCGCCCCGCCGGATGCAGGCCCGTCGCGGATGATCGACAACGCCGTCTACTCCGGTGGGCGACGGGTCGCGACGCCCGGCGTCGGCGGCCGAGAGCCTTCAGGAACTCGCCGAGGGTGAGGGGCGGCTGGCCTGGCTCGGGCTCTACCGGCCCGAGGCGCACGAGCTCGGTGAGCTGGCCGAGCTCTACGACCTGCCGGAGCTCGCCGTCGAGGACGCGATCAAGGCCCATCAGCGGCCCAAGTTCGAGCGGTACGGCTCGACGCTGTTCGTCGTCCTCAAGGCCGCCCGGTACCTGGACGCGGCCGAGGAGGTCGAGTTCGGGGAGCTGCACCTGTTCCTCGGCGCGGAGTTCGTCATCACCGTCCGGCACAGCGAGTCGCCCGACCTGTCGCGGGTGCGCCGCCGCCTGGAGAGCGAGCCCGACCTGCTGGCCAGGGGCAGCGAGGCGGTGCTCTACGCGATCCTGGACGCCGTCGTCGACGGGTACGCGCCGGTTGTGGCGGGGCTGGCCAACGACATCGACGAGATCGAGACCGAGGTCTTCGGCGGAGACCCCGGGGCCTCGCGGCGCATCTACGAGCTGTCGCAGGAGGTGCTGGAATTCCAGCGGGCCGCGCAGCCGCTCACCGGGATGCTCGCCGCGATCACCGCCGGGTTCGACAAGTACGGCGTCGACGAGGAGCTGCGCAGCTACCTGCGCGACGTCGCCGACCACGTCACCCAGGTGACCGAGCGGGTGGAGGGATTCCGGCTGCAGCTGCGCGACATCCTCACCGTCAACGCGACGCTGGTCGCGCAGCGGCAGAACGAGGAGATCCGCGAGCTGACCGAGGCCTCGATCGCGCAGGGCGAGGAGGTCAAGAAGATCTCCGCCTGGGCGGCCATCCTGTTCGCGCCCACCCTGGTCGGCACCGTCTACGGGATGAACTTCGACTCGATGCCGGAGCTGCACTGGGCGCTGGGCTACCCGTTCGCGCTGCTGGCGATGATCGGCGTGAGCGTGACGCTGTACGTGGTGTTCAAGCGCCGCGGCTGGATCTGAGCCGGCGCCGAGCGATTCCCGCGGAATCGTCAAGGGCTCTGCCTCGACCGCGCTTCCGCGGAATCGCGGTGACGCCAGCGTCGCCTAGACGACCGGCGTCCCGCTGGTCGACGTGAGTTCGGCGTAGGCGGCCGACAGCTGCTTCGTCAGCGGGCCGGCGTCGCCGGTGCCGATGCGCCGTCCGTCGACGAAGAGCACCGGCGTGAGCTCGCCCATCGTGCCGGTGACGAACGCCTCGTCGGCCGAGTACAGGCGGGCGAGCGGGAAGTCGCCCACCTCGGTGGGGATGCCCGCGTCGCGCGGCCAGCCGCAGCACGGTCGCCCGGGTGATGCCCTCGGGACAGGCGTCGGTGGTCGGCGTGCACAGGACCCCGTCGAGCACGAAGAACAGGTGCGTCGCGTTGGTCTCGGCCACGAAGCCGCGGCGAGTCGAGCATCACCGCGTCGTCCGCGCCGGCCACGTTCGCCTCGATCTTGGCGAGGATCGAGTTGAGCAGGTTGTTCGAGTGGATCTTGGGGTCGAGCACGTCGGGGGTCGGCCGCCGCATGCTCGACGTGATCAGAGTGATGCCGCCGGTGTCGTAGACCGGCGGCTTGTGCTCGGCCAGCACGATGAGCGTCGGGCCCGCTGCGGTTGAGGCGCGGGTCCATGCCGCTGGTGATCTTCACGCCACGGGTCAGCGTGAGCCGGATGTGCACGCCGTCGGTCATGTCGTTGGCGGCCAGCGTCCGGCGGATCTGCTCGACGATCTCGTCGTCGGTCGGGACCTCCTCGAACGCCAGCGCCTGCGCCGAGCGGCGCAGCCGGGCCAGGTGCTCGTCGAGGGCGAAGATGCGGCCCTGGTAGAGCCGCAGTCCCTCCCACACGGCGTCGCCGCCCTGGACGACGGAGTCGAACGGGCTCACCCCTGCCTCGTCGCGGTGGGCCAGGCGGCCGTTCACGTTGACGACCAGGTCGCGGTTGCGCTCGTCGAACTGCTGCAGCACGTCAGCTCCTCAAGGCCTGGGTGGCGAGCTCGTCGTAGAAGGGCCGGCACTGCTCGGCCAGCGCTGCCAGGTGGTCGGGCAGGTCGGGGACGACGTCGACGCGTGGGGGACCGAAGCCGGTCGAGGCCTCGACGCTCGCGTACCAGTACGGCGCCCAGACGCCGTCCGTGGGCCGCGGTCCGGGCGGCCACGAGAGCATCGCCGCGTCGAACGGAACGCCGAGCGCGGCGCAGAGCAGCCGCAGCACGCCCTCCGGGTCGCGGAGCAGGTCGTCGGAGTCGATCACCGGCCCGCCGAGCCGGCGATGCAGCGCCACCTGCTGCTGCACGCCGAGATCGGCCAGTGTCGGCTGCTCGCGCACCTTCGCGTAGCTGGCCAGCACCCGTCGCGGGTCGCGGATCAGATGGGCGTGGGTCAGGGGTGCCAGCGCGTCGAGGTCGATCTCGGGCAGCACGTGGTGGGTCATGTGCTTCTGATAGTTGATCCAGGCGCCGTCGGGCAGCGGGTCCTCGGTCAGCGAGCGGACGCACCGTGCGCCAGTCGGTCGGCTGGCTGGCGAGCACCGCGTCCCGTCCGGGGTGGTCGATGCCCGGTAGCGGCGAGGTAGTAGGCGTAGAGCGGTTCGTCGACGACGACGGTGTCCGGGCGGTTCTCCCAGGCGCGCATGGTGGCCGTCGAGAGGGTCCGCGGGCCCGACCACATGGCGATGCGCACCGGTGCGCGCTCGGTCATGGCTCTCCTCGGGCCCGTGCCGCGTTTCCCCTCGACGGGGGAACACTCCGGCCCAGCCTGCCGTTAGGCTGTCTGCACAACTACACAGGGGGTGAATGGTCTCGACTTCGGTCGGGTGACCAGGGGAAGCGAGCCGAGGAAGGCAACGATGAGCTCGTTAACCATCCGTTGCAAAAAACACAAGCGCCGATTCCAATCAGCGCGACTTCGCTCTCGCTGCCTGATAGCAGCTAGGCGAGTCTGTCAGCCCGGGTTCGTCATCGGCCCGGTTCCTGGCATCAGCTAGATGACTCACTGCGCGTACCGGTCGCGGGTACGCGTGGGACATCGCACAGCGACTGGGCCCGTCACATCGACTTGTCTGCAGGATCGATGGGGCCGAGTAGAGGCAGTGCGGACTGCGCTCGGAGAAGCCCTGGTGATGCGTCGAAGGACGCGGGTTCGATTCCCGCCACCTCCACCCACCACCCCTGTTGTCGCAAGAGCCCCGGTCGGGTCGCCGACCGGGGCTCTCGTGCGTCCGGGGCCTTGTGCGCCCGACGTCAGCACGTCGGAACCGGCCCGTGGACGGGCTCGAGCTGCGACGGTCCGGCTGCCGGGGCGGTCGCCGTTGGGCTGCGGGCCATGCTGACGAGGAGCAGGCCCGCGGCGAGCGGTGATCGCGGTGATCAGCCAACCGGCGGTGTGGACGCCGTGAGTGCTTGCTGAGCAGCCCGAATGCCAGGGCGATGGGCAGGAAGGCGATCCAGGTGAAGGTGCTGACCCCGGAGGCGACGCCGGCGCGGATGGTGGAGGGCACGGCGTCGTTGAGCACGCGCGAGACATGGATGCCGGCAGCGACGACGAGCAGGGCCAGCAGGATCTGCGCGGCAGTGATGACGACGACGTCCCGGCTGGTGGTCAGGACGACGCTGGCTACGACCATGAGCGCGGCAACCGCGGCCGCGGTGCGCGGCCGCTCGAAGTGCATCCGGCCGGCGACCAGGCCGCCGAGCCCGAGCGAGGAGACGAGCGCGGCCCAGTACGGGCCGTACAGCACGGCCGGAACGGCCAGCGCCACCAACCACAGCGGCCCGAACTCGAGAACCACCTGCAGGACCACACCGGTCAACATCGCCAGGGCGACGATCGGCAGCAGCCGGCCGCGGCGGGTCAGCGTGACGTAGGTCAGGCCGATGTGGGCCCGCAGCGACGTGGCTTCGCCCGCGCGGTGCAGTTGCGGCTCCGAGAAGCGCCACAGCGCGACGATCGAGAGCAGCACGACTGGCACAGTCACCAGGTAGGTGAACCGCGTGCCGGCGATCCCGGCGAGGGCACCGCCGACGAGGGCGCTGACGACGAGGGCAGCACTGTCGACGAGCCGGTTGCGGCCGATGTGCCGCTCGAACGCCTCGCTGTTCCCGGTCTCCTCCAGGACGGTGTCGTAGATGATCGAGTCGATCGTCCCGGAGCTGAGCGCGAAGCACACGCCCAGCACCAATGCGCTGACGATGTAGGTGGGCACGTCCTGACTGAGGCCACCGATGAGCGCGTTGATCGCCAGGGCGACGTTGGCAGCCATCAGGACCCCGCGGCGACTCCACCGGTCGGCGAGGATTCCGGACGGGATCTCGAGGATCGGCACCACGGCGGCGTAGGCGGCGGCCATCAGGCCGACGCTCGCTGCGTCGAAGCCGATCTCGTCCATGAACAGTTTCTCCACGGGCACCCAGAAGACGAGGCCCTGCAGGAACGAGGCGAGGCGCAGCGGGCGCAGCCGCTTCTGCAGCGGGGTCGAGGGTCGCAGAATGGTGATCATGGCGGTTCCTCCGGTCTCGGCGCGTTCACGGAGACATCGGAGCCGCGGCGTGGTCCTCGACATCCGGCGGGACGGATCTCGGCGGAGATGTCGAGAAGTCCTGGTTCGTTCCGACGTCTCCGGTGAGCGGGCGCCCATCAGGGACGCCGCCGATCCGGAGGAGTGAACCGTGAAGTTCATGCTGCTCATCTGGAGCAACCCGGCGAACTGGGACGCCCTTCCTCCGACCGAGCAGGAGGCCTTGGAGCGGGACGCCTCCGCCGAGCACGCCGCGCTCGACGCGGCACTGATGGGGTCGGGTGAACTGGTGGTCTCGGCCGCGCTCGCAGATCCGGTCACCACCCGGACCGTCCGGGTCCGCGCCGGGGTCCTCACGAGGACAGACGGGCCATACGCCGAGGCCAAGGAGCACCTGGTCGGCTACTACCTGGTCGACTGCGCGAGCCTGGACCGCGCCACCGAGATCGCCGCGAAGATCCCGGACGCGCGCTGGGAGCGCGTCGAGATCCGTCCGGCGATGGACGTGGCCGGCCTGGAGATGTGAGGCGCCGATGGGGGCGCCACCGACATCGAGCCGACCCTGCGCGAGCTGGCGCCGCAGGTGCTCGGGGCGCTGGTCCGCCATCACGGCCACTTCGACGCCTGCGAGGACGCCGTGCAGGACGCCCTCCTGGACGCAGTCGTGGCGTGGTCCGAGCGCGGCATCCCGCAGAGCCCGAAGGGGTGGCTGATCACCGTCGCGTCCCGGCGGTTGGCCGATCGCTGGCGGAGCGACACCGCCCGCCGCCGTCGTGAGGTCGAGGTGGCAGCACTGGAGTCCACCCAGGAGCCCGGCGCCCGCGTCCGCGTCCGACGACACGTTGTCGCTGCTGTTGCTGTGCTGCCACCCCGCGCTGTCCCCGCCGTCGCAGGTGGCGCTGACACTGCGCGCCGTCGGCGGGCTCACGACCGCCGAGATCGCGCGAGCCTTCCTGGTCCCCGAGACAACCATGGCTCAGCGGATCAGCCGGGCCAAGGCGCAGATCACCGCCGCCGGCGCCCGGTTTCACCTGCTTGAGCATGAACGACCGCAGCGGCTCGGTGCCGTGCTGCAGGTCCTCTATCTGGTGTTCAACGAGGGCTACGTGGCGACGTCAGGACCTGATGCGCACCGGATCGAACTCACCAGCGAGGCGATCCGAATCACCCGCGAGGTGCGCCGATCACTGCCCGAGGAAGGCGAAGTCGCGGGACTGCTCGCCCTGATGCTGCTCACCGAGGCCCGCGGTCCGGCCCGGACCCGAACCGACGGCGCCCTGGTCCCCCTCGCCGAGCAGGACCGCAGCAGATGGGACTGGAGCCTGATCGACGAGGGCTCCGCTCTCATCACCGACACTCTGCGCCGAGCCCAGGTCGGCCTGTTCCAGATCCAGGCGGCGATCGCGGCCGTGCACGCCGAAGCATCCCGGGCCGAGGACACCGACTGGCCGCAGATCCTCGCGCTCTACGACCTGCTGGCTCAGTCCTCGACCAATCCCGTGGTGCTGCTCAACCGGGCAGTCGCCGTCGCGATGGTGCACGGGCCGCAGGCCGGCCTCGACCTGCTCGCCGAGCTCGACGCGGACCGCTCCATGTCCGTCCACCACCGTCTGCACGCCGTTCGCGGCCACCTCCTGGAGCGAGCCGGTGACCGAGCGGCCGCGCGGGACGCATTCGAAGAGGCCACCCGGCGGGCGACGAGCATCCCCGAGAAGCGCTATCTGAAAGCTCAAGCCGTAAGGCTCGCCACCCACGGACACGCCGAGAACTGAGTGCGCTTGATCCTCTGCGGGCGTGTGCAATCTCGTGGCGAATCGTGTGCAAGCGAAGTAGGGCCCCTGGCCGCTACGGCTCTGCACCTGCGGCTTTGCATTTCGCCAATATCCCACCCCGGGGTGCTGGCGAAAGCCGGCACCTTAGTTGGCGAAATGAGGCCGGAGGCAGCCGCTCACAGCGGCGGCCTCCGGCCTTCTCGTTTTCCATGCCTCCCACCAGCAGAAGTCCGTCGCTTGCTCGCCTGCTGCACATCCTGGGGGTGGCTCGCAACCGCTCTGCCGTTCGTCGCCCTGCTGACCGGCCTGGCCTGGTCGGGCGGCCGCTCACCTGCGCTGTCCGGGTGATCCGCGAGCCGGAGCGACCGCTGCGCGTGGCCGTCGACCTGCCGATGAGCAGCACGGTCTGATCACCGCCGGCACCCGCGGACACGCGCCGGCCCGTCGGCAACACGCCCTGACGGGTGTCACCCCAGGATGTCAGTCACCGAGTCCCACAGCTCGCCGGTGGTGCCCGGCCAGCGGTGCTGCCAGCCGACGTAGCGGCCGTCGGGCCCGGGAGCTCCCGTACTCCAGGCGCGCCGGGACGAACCCGGCTGCCGCGACCAGCGCCCTAGATCGGGCCGCCCGGCGACCGCCGCGGCTGACCGCTACAGCCAGCCCTTGCGCTCCGCGATCCGCGCCGCCTCCACCCGAGTACGCCCGCCCGTCTTGCCCATGGCCGACGACAGGTAGTTGCGCACCGTCCCCTCGGAGAGGAAGAGCCGGCCGGCGATGTCGGCCACCGTCGCGCCATCCCCGGACGCGCGGAGGACGTCGGCCTCGCGCGCCGACAGCGGCGTGGCGCCGACCGCGAGCGCGGCCGCGGCCAGGTTGCGGTCGATCACCCGCTCGCCGGCCATCACCGCCCGGATGCCCTGGGCGAGCTCGGCGACCGGCGCGTCCTTGACCAGGAACCCGGCGGCCCCGACCTCCATCGCCCGGCGCAGGAACCCGGGCCGGCCGAAGGTGGTCAGGATGACCGCGCGGCACGCGGGGACGGCCTCGGCGAGGTCGCGGGCGGCCTCGATGCCGTCGCGGCCGGGCATCTCGATGTCCAGCAGGGCGACGTCCGGCACGTGCTCGAGCACCGCCGCGACCACCTCGTCACCGCGGCCGACCTCGGCGACCACCTCGATGTCGTCCTCCAGGTCCAGCAGGGCGCGTAGCGCACCGCGGACCATCGACTGGTCCTCCGCGATCAGCACCCGGATCACCGGTCGGCCACCCGCTCGACCTCGGCCGGCACGGCCAGCGGCAGCCGGGCGGTGAGCCGGAACCCGTCGCCGCCCGTCGTCCGCAGGTCGCCGCCCAGCCGCTGCACGCGCTCGGCGAGCCCCGCCAGGCCCGCCCCGGGCGGCGCGGCCGAGCCGCGGCCGTCGTCGGCGAACCCGAGGACGACGTCGTCCTCGGCGGTGTCGAGCGTGACCGTCACCCTCGTGGCGCCGCTGTGCCGGAGCACGTTGGTGACGGCCTCGCGCACCACCCAGCCGAGCACCGCGTCGACGGGGCCGGGCAGGACGTCGACCGCGGTCGGCGGACGCAGCGCGATGCCGGCGGCCGACAGCGCCGAGCGGGCCTCGACGAGGGCCTGCGCGAGGCTGACCTGGCGGTAGCCGCTGACGGCGTCGCGGACCTCGGCGAGGGCCTGCCGGGCTGCGGACTCCACGTCGGCCATCTCCTGTCGCGCCCGGCCGGGGTCGCGCTCGGCCAGCCGCCCGGCGAGCTCGCTCTTCAGCGCGATGAGCGAGAGGCTGTGGCCGAGCAGGTCGTGCAGGTCGCGGGCGAAGCGCATCCGCTCCTCGGCGACCGCGCGGTGCGCGAGTTCCTCGCGCGCCTCGGCCAGCTCGGCGTTCACCGCCACGAGGGTGCGCGTGCCCAGCAGCGCGAAGGCGCTGAGCACGCACATCAGCGGCAGGATGAACAGGTCGCCCAGCAGCCCGTCGGCCGCGACGACGGCCACCGCCACGGCGGTCGAGCCGAGCACGCTCGGCCACACCCACCGCTGCGGCAGGACGCCGGCCGACGCCACTGACACGTAGATCAGCAGCCCGGTCCAGGCCGGGCCCAGGCCGACGGCCAGGGCCACCCCGAGGACGGCGAGCACCAGCATCTCGCGGCGCGGCCAGTCCGCCGTCCGGGAGAAGAGCCGGGTGAACACGCGGACGTAGGCCACCGTGAAGACGACCAGCCCGGCCGCGGCGGCGACGCGCACCGCCGTCGGCCGGTCGGTGGCGACCAGGTCGACGACCGGGAAGGCCAGGAACAGCAGCCAGGGCAGCGCCCAGCCCAGGCGCTGCCACGGCCCGCGGGCATCCATGGCCGGGACGGTAGCCCGGGTCATCCGGAGACCGCGTGCAGCGGCCGTCGGGCGGCGACCAGCGCGGCCAGGACGGCAAAGGCGGCGGCGAAGCCCGACAGCGCCAGCACCCCGGTGAGCGCGGGCGCCGATCCGGCCACGACGTCGCGGCCGAGCTCGGCGTACCAGTACGACGGCAGCGCGCGGGCCACGGTCTGCAGGGCGTCGGGGAAGAACTGCACCGGCACCCACAGCCCGCCGAGCGTGGCGAGCACGACGCTGACCAGGCCCATCGCCCCTCCAGCGGCCTTCTCGTCGAGGGCCAGGCCGATGAGCAGGCCGAGCGCGACGAACGCCGTCGACCCGAGCCAGAGGACGGCGACCAGTGCGACCCACGTGGTCAGGGCCAGCTCGACGCCGTTGACGAAGCGCCCCACCACGGCGACGACGAGCAGGCTCGGCAGGGTGAGCAGCGCCCCCACGGTCACCTCCACGGCGACGATCCGCGACTGCGGCACCGGGCTGATGCGCAACTGGCGCAGCCAGCCCGAGGCCCGGTCGAAGGCGATGCGGATGGTGGCGCCCAGCGCGGCGCCCATGGCCCCGTAGGCCATCATCGAGACCATGTAGCCGGCCGCGTACTCCTGGTACTCGCCGTTGTCGGCGGCCTCGCCGCCGAAGATCTTCGTGAAGAAGACGGTGAACAGGGCCGGCAGCAGCACGGTGAACAGCAGGTACTGCTTGTTGCGGCCGATGCGGCGCAGCTGGAAGGTCAGCAGGGTGTTCATCGCAGGGCTCCGGTGGGCTCGGGGGCGGCGGGTGCGGTGGCCGCGCGGGTCGGTCAGGGACAGGACGGCGTCCTCGAGGCTGGCGCCGCGCACCTCGAGGTCGGGCAGCAGCCGGCCGCCGGCCAGCAGGCCCCGCAGGGCGGCCTCGGTCTCGGTCGTGGTCAGGACGACGGTGCCGCCCTGGACCGACACCGCGGTGACGCCGGGCAGGGTCTCGTACCGCGGATGCGGCACGCCGGTGAAGGAGATCGTGTGGCCGCTGGCGCCCCGCTTGATCTCCGCGGTCGTGCCGTCGGCCACGACGCGACCGCCGTCGACGACCACGACCCGGTCGGCCACCGCGTCGGCCTCGGCGAGGTGGTGGGTGGCGAAGACGACGGTGTGGCCGCGGCCGGCGAGGTCGCGCATCGTCGTCCAGAAGGCGCGGCGGCCCTCGACGTCCATCGCCGCGGTCGGCTCGTCGAGCAGCAGCAGCGGCGGCTCGCCCGGCGAGCGCCACGGCGAGCAGCACCCGCTGGCGCTGGCCGCCGGACAGCGCCTCGATCGGGCGCCCGAGCAGGCCGCCGATGCCGGCCGTGGCGACCAGGTCGTCGAGCGGCCACGCGGTCGGGTAGCTGCGGCGGACGAGGTCGATCACCTCGCCGACCCGGGCCTCGCTGGGCAGGCCGCCGTGTTGCAGCATCGCGCCGACGCCGCCGGCGCGGACCGCCTGCAGCGGCCGGCGACCGAGCACGCGCACCGACCCGCTGGTCGTGGGGATCAGCCCCAGGACAGCGTTGAGGGTGGTCGACTTGCCGGCGCCGTTGGCCCCCAGCAGCGCCACGGTCTGGCCGGCCGGGATGGTCAGGGAGAGGTCGTCGACGGCGAGGGTGTCGCCGTACCGAACGGTGAGCTCGTCGATGTCGAGCACGGGTGTGTCTGGCATGCCTCCGAGACTGGTCGGACGGCGGTCCCGGCAGTAGTGCGAGATGTCGTCGACCCGATCTGACATCTGTCAGATGCAGCCGGGACTGACTGCCGCTCCTGCGCTGGAGATGTGCGTGTCGAGGGCTGACGGCCGGTCGACCGCTGCGGCGCCGCCGGAGGCATCACCGGGCCGGCGCCCCGGACGCGGCCCTGACGGACACATCCACAACCGCCACGAGGGGGCTGCGCTGATGCACGTACTACCGGATGTCGGCGCACAGCACGTCGTGGTCCCGGAAGGGAACGGTCATCCTGCACTTCCGCTTCTAGGGTCCGCCCCCGGGAGCGCGTGTCCGAGGCTCGTGGCGAACCGGGCGACGGCCTCCTCGGCGGTCGGCACGGGGCCGAAGACCTGCCCCTGGCGGGTCGTGTCGGCGACGTAGCGACCGGTACCGAACCAGTCGAACATCGCCGCCATGTCCTTGACCATCGGGACGACGGGGCCGAGCACCGGGCCGGCGCGTGCGGATGACGGGCGCCGGGACGGTGCGGACCGTGATCGGCTCGCCCAGCAGCCGGCTCGCGATGTCGGCGATGTCCTGCATGCCGACCGGGCGGTCCCAGCCGATGTCGATGCGCTCGCCGGCGGCCACGTCGGCGTCGACGGCGTCGGCGAGGTAGCCGGCGAGGTCGGCGGTCAGGACGAACGTCAGCGGGAGCCGCGGCGACCCGAACCACATCAGGCGGTGCTTCGCGAACGGGTCCCCGCCGAACTGGGTGACCTGATCGAGGAACGCGCCCGGCCGCAGCGCCACGAACGGGACGCCGAATTCCTCGAGCCTGTCCTCGGCGAGCTTCTTGTGCCAGAAGTGCGGGACCTCGGGGTCTGGTCGCAGGTGAGGATGCTGGTGAGCACGAACCGCCGGACCCCGGCCTGTGGCAGCGGCGTCGGCGAGGTTGCCGTTGCCGACGGTGTCGATGTCGGGACCGCGCTCTTGCTGTGCGCGGGTGTAGCCGGCCGCCGTCGTGACCACGGCGTCGGCGCCGGTCATGGCACGCGACCAGGGAGTCGGGGTCCATCATGTCGCCGCGGGCGATCTCCACGCCGGCGGCTTCGAGGCGGCTTGCGTCGGATCTGGGGCGGACCAGCGCGCGCACCTGCTTGCCGCGGGCCAGCAGCGCGTCGACGACCTGGCCGCCGAGCGCGCCGGTGCCGCCGACGACCAGCACGGGTCCGTTGTTCATGATCATCTCCTCATGCCTCGGCGGTACCCGGCGCAGTGTGCACCGTTCGTCGGGTGGTGCCGGGTCGATCAGCTCTGGCGGCGACCTTCACCCGGTTCGGATGACGCCGGCCGGAACGGTGGCTCGAACGATGGTGTCCGGACCGGCCCGTCCACCGCGGTCGGCCGACGAGCAGGAGCGGAGACGCTGTGACCGTCCATATCGCGCCCGCACCCAGCCTCGCTCGCGGACGGTGTGACCCCTACCGAGCGGGGTTTCGCATCTGCATGGCGGCGGAAGCGGTTGACCGCCGAGGACCGAGTGGCACGCGGCCGTGCGGCGCGTCGGGACGCGCCTCGGTCCGGTCACGGCCGGTGGCAGCCGTCGCCGGACCGTCCCGACCCGGTGGCGCTGCTCGAACAGCAGGCCCAGACACGGGTGCCGGAACTCGTCCCGATCCGGTACGGCCGGATGCTCGTGTCGCCGTTCACGTTCTTCCGGGGCGCGGCGTCCATCATGGCCGCCGACCTGGCCGGCACGCCTCGGTCCGGCGTCACGGTGCAGCTGTGCGGCGACGCCCATCTGTCCAACTTCGGCCTGTTCGGCACCCCCGAGCGACGGATGCTGTTCGACATCAACGACTTCGACGAGACGTCGCCCGGTCCGTGGGAGTGGGACGTCAAGCGGCTCGCGGCCAGCTTCGAGGTGATGGGCCGCGACCGCGGGTTCACCCCCGCGGATCGACGCGCCATCGTCATGGCAGGCATGCAGGAGTACCGGGATCGGATGCACGGCGCCGCCGGGATGGGTGGTGTGCAGGCGTGGTACGAGCACCTGGAGGCCGGAGAGCTGCTGAAGTTGGTCCGCCAGGAGGTCCGCGTCAAGCGCGTCAGCAAGCGCGAGGCCCGGGCCCACGAGGAGATGGTGGCGAAGGCCCGCTCACGGGACAGCACCCGCGTGCTGGCCAAACGCGCCGACATCGTCGACGGCGAACTTCGGATCGTCGCCGACCCCCCGATCATCGTCCCGATCGAGGAACTCGCCCGTCCTGGCACGACCTGGGAAGACCCCGCGCCCGCCATCAAGAAGCTGCTCGCGTCCTACCGGCGAACGCTCTCCCACCAGCATCACCCGCTCGAGGAGTACCGGTACGTGCACGCGGCCCGGAAGGTCGTCGGCGTGGGCAGCGTCGGAACCCGCTGCTACATCCTGTTGCTCGTCGGCCGCGACAGCAACGACCCGCTCTTCCTCCAGATCAAGGAGGCGCAGCCGTCCGTCCTCGAGCCCTTCCTCGGCCCGAGCGCGTATCCGAACCACGGGCAGCGGGTCGTCGTCGGTCAGCGGCTGATGCAGGCAGCAAGCGACATCTTCCTCGGCTGGCAACGCATCACCGGCCTCGACGGCGTGACCCGCGACTACTACGTGCGGCAGTTCCACGACTGGAAGGGCAGCGCCGACGTCGACACGATGCAGGTGCCCGGAGCCACCCTGTACTCCCGCATCTGCGGCGCCACCCTCGGCCGCGCCCACGCCCGCTGGGGAGACCGCATCGCCATCGCCGCCTACCTCGGGAAGGGACCCGCGTTCGACCGCGCGATCGCGCGAGTTCGCAACGGCCTACGCCGACCAGAACGAACGCGACTACGCCGCGTTCGGCGCGGCCGTCGCGTCCGGACGGCTCGTGGCTCACACCGACATGTAGCCGGGTGCCACACGACGTTCTCCGGACCGGTCCCCTCCGTGGCTCAGGCTGACGGGTCGTTGACCACGGTGACGAACAGCGGCGAGCGCGTCTCGGTGTCGGTGAGCAGGAACAGGAACGGCCGGTCGAAGGACACCACCGGCTGCGGGTACCCGTCCCGGAGAGCGCGACGGCGACCCCGGTCGCGGCGGCCGCCTCGGTGCCCTGCTCGTCGACCTCGAGGAAGGTCTTCTGCACCACCTGCGAGATCTGCAACCCGTCCGCGCCGAGCCCCGAGAAGTCGCCCTCGACCGGCAGCCCCATCGCGGCCAGCACCTCGAGCAACTGGTGCGTCTGCTCGATCCTCATGCGCGGCAGCCGGACGTCGACCGAACTCGGCGGGGCGGCGGCCAGGGCGGCGAGCGTCGTCGCGTCGACGGCGCACGGAGCGGTGTCCTCCGGGGGCAGGATGGCGACCGCGGTCAGCGTGCCGTCGCGGTAGGGCAGTTCGACCGACTGCCAGTCGTCCACGGTGCGGCCGGTGCCCGAGGAGCCGCCCATCATGTCGACCGTCACCTCGCCGGACGGCGCGGCGAACGGCGCCTCCATGGTTTCGGTGAACGGAGTCGCCCATCGGGCCTTCAGGTGCACGGCATTGGTCAGCACGGCGACCGTCGCCGCGTCGAGGGGCTCGTCGAACAGCTCCTCGATGATGCCGCGGGTGTCCTCCTCGACCGTCGTGTTGATCCGGTCGGTCGCCCCCTGCGGATCCCCGGCGAAGTCCAGGGCCCGCACGTCGGCCTCGAACGCCGTCGCGATGTCGTCGAGGTAGCGCGGCGTCGGGCTCCAGGTCGAGGGCGGTCCAGAGCCGGTTGCTCATCTGCAGCGCGTCGGGCGCGTCCTCGTCGTCCAGGTCGCCGTCGTAGCGCAGGCCGTCGAGTGCCTGGGTGTGGCTGCGGAACGCCGCCACGAGATCCGCTGACCACTCCGGCAGGTGCAGCACCGCCCGGAATTCCTCCGCGGTCCGCCCGCCGCCGGCCGGATAGAGCAGGCTCAGGGCCTCCGCCGCCGAGGTCGGGGAGAGCAGCACGTTCGGCTCCGTGGCCCCGTCGCAGACGGCGTGCAGCAGGTCGACGCCGAACGCGGTCTGCGGCGTCGGCGACGTCGACGCGCCGTCAGGGTGCCGGCCAGCACCGGGAGGACGTCGCCCCGATGGACGGACGGCGTGGCGCCCCCGGAGCCGCACGCGGCGAGCGCCGCGGCCGCGCCGGCCGCCATGGCGATGCGTGGTCCCCGCGCCGATCCTGCCATCGCCTGGCTCCTCTCCGGCGCAGCGCTGGGCGGCTGACCGAACGACATGATCCTGACGGCCCGGCACCCGTTTTCGTTCCCATCCGCAGGTCGGCTCCTATCCTGCGCCGATGAATCTGCAGTTCACGGGTGAGTTGTGGTTCTGGCGAGGGCCGTCGCCGTTCCACTTCGTCAGCGTCCCGGAGCGGGAGTCCGGGGCGCTGAAGGAGACGTCCGGGCAGGTCAGCTACGGCTGGGGCATGATCCCGGTGACCGCCCGGATCGAGGACACCGAGTGGACGACGTCGCTGTTCCCGAAGGACGGCGGCTACGTCGTGCCGGTGAAGGACGCGGTGCGCAGAGCCGAAGCGCTCGAAGTCGGCGACATGGTGACGGTCCGCCTGTCCGTCGACCTCTGATCCGCCGGTCCCGGTCCTGCGTGCAGGCCGCCCGGTCGTCGTTGCCCGTACGTGATCTGGGCGGCATCAGGCCTGGTGGCGCTCGCCCGTCCGTCCGGGCAGACCGGCCTGGTCGGGTGAGGTGGCCCAGCTGGCGAGGAAGTGCAGCGCCTGGTGCGACGGCGAGCCCGGCTCGGCCGTGTAGGTGATCAGTGTCTGGCCGGGATCGGCGGCGAGCTCCAACCCCTCGTAGGCCAGCGGAGGTCGCCGACGACGCGGATGGCGGAAGTGCTTGGTGCCGGTCGTGTGCCAGCGGACGTTGTGTGTGGCCCACAGCGTGCTGAACTTCTCGCTGCGGGTGGTCAGCTCGCCGATGAGGTCGGTGAGCACCCGGTCGTCGGGGTTGCGGCCGGCCTCGGCGCGCAGCAGCGAGACGCCGTCGGCCGCGGCGCGGTTCCAGTCGGGGTAGAAGTCGGCGGCCCGCGGGTCGAGGAACGTGAACCGGGCGTGGTTCGGCGCCGGCCCGGACGGCCGGCCGGATCGCGTCGAAGAGGTCCGCGTACAGCGCCCGGGCCAGGGCGTTGGCGGCGAGCAGGTCCAGGCGGCCGTTCTGCACGAAGCGCAGGGACGTCGGTCATCGCGTCCAGGAGCTGCTGCACGCCGGGGCGAACCCGCTGCTGGGGCGGCCGCCGACGCGTGCGGGCCGCGGTCGTTCGCCGCGTGGGCCAGGTCGAACAGGTGCGCGCGTTCGGCCTCGTCGAGCTGCAGCGCGCGGACGAGCGACTCCAGCACGCTGTCGGAGACGCCCTGCGCGTTGCCGCGCTCCAGCCGCGTGTAGTACTCGACGCTGACGCCGGCGAGCAGCGCCACCTCTTCGCGGCGGAGGCCGGGCACCCGCCGGTGCCCGCCGTACGTGGGCAGCCCCGCCTGCTGCGGCGTGATCCGGGCCCGTCGCGAGGCGAGGAACTCGCGAAGGTCGTTGCGGTTGGCCACGAGAACCAGGCTAGGTCCGCCCGCGCCAGGGTGGGGGTCCCTGCCGGTACCCCCTCTCACCAGGCTCTGCCACACCGCCGTCGACGCGCGTCTCCTGGGTCCCAGCGAGGTCGTAGACGTCCCTCGCCCCGACGACTCCCGAAGGAATGCATCGCATGAGTGAGAAGAAGGTCTGGTTCGTCACCGGCGCCGGCCGCGGCATGGGCGTGGACATCGCCCGGGCCGCCCTGGCCGCCGGCCACGCGGTCGTGGCCACCGGCCGCAACCCCGAGCGGGTCCGCGCTGCGGTCGGCGCGCACGACGACCTGCTGACCGTCGCGCTCGACATCACCGACCCCGCCAGCGCGCAGGCCGCCGTCGACGCCGCCGTCGAGCGGTTCGGCCGCATCGACGTGCTGGTCAACAACGCGGGCAACTTCTACGCCGGCTTCTTCGAGGAGATCACGCGCCGACGACTTCCGGGCGCAGGTCGAGACCAACCTGTTCGGCCCGCTGAACGTCACCCGCGCCGTGCTGCCGGTCATGCGCGCCCAGCGCTCCGGGCTCGTCGTGACCATGAGCTCCACCGCCGGCCTGGTCGGGCAGGAGTTCTGCACCGCCTACGCCGCGTCGAAGTTCGCCCTCGAGGGCTGGATGGAGTCGCTGACCCCCGAGGTCGCGCCGTTCGGCATCCGCACGATGCTCGTCGAGCCCGGCTTCTTCCGCACCGAGCTGCTCACGCCGGAGTCGACGAGCTACGCCGAGCCCTCGATCGACGACTACGCCGAGCGCACCCGGCAGACCGTCACGGCCTGGAACGGCATGAACGGCCAGCAGGGCGGCGACCCCGCCAAGCTCGCCACGGCGCTGGTCCAGCTCGCCGGCCAGGACGAGCCGCCGCTGCGCTGGGTCGCCGGCGCCGACGCCGTCGCAGGCCGTCGAGCAGAAGGCCCGAGACCTGCTCGCCCAGGTCGGCTGCCCACCGGGAGCTCTCCTCGTCCCTGGCCCACGACGACGCCAACGGTGAGCGGCTGACGCGGCTCAGAGGCCGGTCATGCGCTCGAGATGCTCGGGGTACCGGCCCCCTTGGATGTCAACGGTCGAGGTGGCGGACTCGATCTCGCGCAGATCGTCCGTGGTGAGCTCGAGTGTCGCCGCGCCCAGGTTCTCCTCGAGACGCTCGAGCCTGCGGGTGCCAGGGATGGGGACGATCCACGGCTTCTGGGCGAGCAGCCAGGCCAGCGCGATCTGAGCCGTCGTCGCCTTCTTGCGCGCAGCGATCTCGCCCAGGAGCTCCACCAATGCATGGTTCGCCCGGCGCGCGTCGGCAGCGAAGCGCGGGATGGTGCTGCGGATGTCCGAGCTGTCGAAGGTCGTCGTCTCATCGATCTTGCCGGTCAGGAAGCCCTTGCCCAGCGGGCTGAACGGGACGAAGCCGATGCCGAGCTCCTCGAGCGTGGGCAGGAGGGCCGCCTCGGGTGCGCGGTGCCAGAGCGAGTACTCACTCTGCAGCGCCGTGACCGGCTGGACAGTGTGTGCCCTGCGGACGGTCTGCGCCGCGCCTCGGACATGCCGAAGTGCTTCACCTTCCCTGCCTCGATGAGCTCCTTCACCGCCCCGGCGACGTCCTCGATCGGCACGGCCGGGTTGACGCGGTGCTGGTAGAACAGGTCGATCGCATCGACGCCGAGCCGCCGTAGCGACGCGTCGGCGACCTGCTTGATGTGCTCGGGGCGGCTGGAGAGCCCGATGTTGCGGCCCTCGGCATCAAATGCGAACCCGAACTTGGTGGCGATCGCCACCTGCCCACCGAAAGGGGCCAGGGCCTCGCCGACGAGTTCCTCGTTCACGAACGGGCCATACACCTCGGCGGTGTCGAAGAACGTGACGCCACGTTCCACCGCCGCCCGGATCAGGGCGAGCATCTCCGCTCGGTCCGGCGTCTGGCTGTAGCCCCCGCTCATGGCCATGCAGCCGAGACCAAGAGCCGAGACCTCGAGTCCGCTTCCGAGTGTGCGCCTGTCCATGACGACGAGGTTAGGGTTCGCCCGCACCCTCATGGGGGGCCCTGCCAGTACCCCTCCCGACAGGCTCTCCCTCATCGCCGCCGAGGCGGGTTTCCTCAGTGGTGTCCGTCCGAGACCGATGAATGGATCTGACTTCGTGCGAGCAACTCTGATGTACGGCCCCGGCGACGTGCGCGTGGAGAACGTGCCCGACCCGGTGCTGCAGCAGCCCACGGACGCACTCGTCCGCGTCGTGCGTACCTGCGTCTGCGGCAGCGACCTGCACCCCTACCACTCGATGCCGGCCTCCGCCGAGGGCTCTCCGATGGGCCACGAGTTCATCGGCGTGGTCGAGGAGATCGGCTCCGCGGTCAGCACGCTGAAGGCCGGCGACTTCGTGATCGCCCCGTTCGCCTGGTTCGACAACACCTGCGAGTTCTGCCGTGAGGGTCTGACCACCTCGTGCGTGCACGGCGGGTTCTTCTCGACCGCCCAGGCCGAGGCCGTGCGCGTGCCGCTGGCCGACGGCACCCTCGTCAAGGCCCCGGTGGGGGAGGACTCCGCGCTCCTGCCCTCGCTGCTGACGCTGTCCGACGTCCTCATCACCGGTCACCACGCCGCCGTGACGGCGGGCGTCAACGCCCGGACGACGGTCACGGTGATCGGTGACGGCGCGGTCGGACTGCTGGCGGTGCTCGCGGCCAAGCGGCTGGGCGCCGAGCAGATCGTCCTCATGGGCCGCCACAAGGACCGCACCGACCTCGGCCGGGAGTTCGGCGCCACCGACGTCGTCGCCGAGCGCGGCGACGAGGGCATCGCGAAGGTGCGCGAGCTGACCGGGGGACACGGCACCCACACGGTCCTCGAGTGCGTCGGTCACCTGCCGGCCTACGAGCAGGCCGTCGGCGTCGTCCGTGCCGGCGGCGTCATCAGCCGGGTCGGCGTGCCGCAGTACGAGGAGGCGCCGGTCGGCTTCGGCAGCCTGTTCGGCCGCAACATCACCCTCACCGGCGGCCCCGGCGCGCAGCGCCCGTACATCGAGGAGCTGCTGCCCGACGTCCTCGAGGGCCGCATCGAGCCCGGCAAGGTCTTCGACCGCACGGTCGACCTCGACGGCGTACCCGACGGCTACCGCGGCCATGGACGCCCGCGAGGCGCTGAAGGTCCTCGTCCAGCCCTGATCGAAGGAGACGACATGGAACTGCTCCCGAAGCAGCCGAGCACCAAGGGCCCGGCGCAGCTGTTCACCGGTGACGTCTGGTTCGACGTCATCGCCCGGGGTGAGGCGCCCTCGCGGGTTCGCGTCAACACGGTGCGCTTCGCCCCGTGTGCGCGCACTGCCTGGCACTCGCACTCGCTGGGACAGACCCTGCACGTCACCGACGGGGTCGGCCTGGTGCAGGCCCGCGGCGGCGAGGTCACCGTCATCCGTCCCGGCGACATCGTCTACACACCCCCGGGCGAGGAGCACTGGCACGGCGCCGCTCCCGACAGCTTCATGGTGCACACCGCCATCTGGGAGGACGACGACGCCACGTGGGGTGCCCACGTCACCGACGAGGAGTACGGCGCCCGCTGACGGTGCCGTTCGGCCAGCGTGGCCCGGTGGAGCTCGCGCGCGGTGATGCTCTCGGCAGCGATCGTGCCCGCTCACCCACCGCCCGCCCGGCTGGATGGGGACGTCAGTCCCCGATCGTGACGACGATCATGCCGTGGCCTGGCCGCCGGCGATGGTCGCCAACCCCTCGGTGGCCTGCTCGAGCGGCAGGCACCGTCGGTCACATCGATCCGCAGCGAGACCAGCTGCGGCCCGCTCGGCGAGCGGCGCGGTGACCTCCCGGACCGGGCCGGCCATCACGCCCGTGCCGGTGAGCCCGGCGGCGGCGAGCGCGTCGGCGTCGGGGGCGCCGGTCGTCGTGGCGACCGTGCCGCCGCTGCGAACGGCGGCCAGTGGCACGTCATCCGTGGTGAAGCCCGCAAGGTTGATCAGGGCGTCGACGCCGTCGGGGTAGATGGCCCGCACCTGGTCGGCGACCGGGCCGGCGGTGAAGTCGACGACGGTGGTGGCACCCAGCGACGTCAGCCGTTCGGCGTCCTCGGGGGCCCCGGTGGCGACCACCGTGACCCCGCGGGCTGCGAGCAGCTGGATCGCGTAGGAGCCGACGCCGCCGCTGGCTCCGTTGATCAGGACCGTCCGCCCCTGCTGCGGGTCGATCGCCTCGATGGCCGCGACCGCGGCGGCGCCGGCCAGGGGGAGCGCTGCTGCGGCGACGAAGTCGAGTGCGGCCGGCTTCGCGGTGACCGCGGCGCCGGGCAGCAGAGCGAACTCGGCCAGCGTGCCGGCCTGGATCGGCGGCGCCATGAGCACGTGGCCGAACACCTCGTCGCCGACGGCGACGTGCTCGACCCCCGCGCCGACGGCCTCGACGATCCCGGCGGCGTCGCGGCCCAGGACGATCGGGTACTCGTGCGGCAGCATGCCGGCCAGCATCCCGGCGGCGACGGCGTTGTCGAAGGCGTTCAGCCCGGCGGCCTTGACCCGCACGAGCACGGTCCCCTCGGTCACCTCCGGCGTGGGGATCTCGGACAGCTGGGGCTGCTCACCGGCGGCTGGGACATGGAGTGCGCGCATGGTGGACTTCTTCCGAGCGGGAGGATTTACGTGACGGTTCAACCGAAGCTAGACCCGCTTCGCTTGACACGTCAAGTAATCCGAGGAGCCCGTTGGAGACCGCAGGCTGATCCCCGGCCGCATGTCAGGTCGGTGGGCGGCGCCGATCCGGGACGCCGGTGGTCGGCTCGGTCGCGAGCAGCCAGATCGGCTGGCCGAAGCCCACCACCGCACCGGCCGAGGTGACGACCTGGGCCCGCACGAAGCCGTCGTCGTCCGCCGGGAGGGTGACCTCGGGGTTCGCGAGCGAGCTCGGCGGGGGTCAGGGTGTCGAAGACCGCGGTGTTCGGCCGCGGTGTGCCGGGCCCCGCGTAGTCGACGTCGCCGCGGACCAACTGCACGGCCCCTCCGGTCGGTACGCCGGTGACCTCGAGCCGCAGCGTGCGGCGTGCGCGGCGCCTCGACGGCCACGGCGCCCATCGGCACCGTGCCGTCGATCGTCATGTCGATCGTGCCGCCGAAGGAGTTCAGGAGCCCGACATAGGCGCGGCCGCGGGCCAGGGCGTCGACCAGGACGGGCTCGTCGCGGGCCCCGGCCCAGGCGGCGGTGTAGAAGCGGTTGGCCTGGCCGGCCCAGTTCTGGCCGCTGTGGTCGTCGGAGGCTCCGTTGGCGGTCAGGAACAGCCCGTTGCGCGAGAGCGCGTCCCACACGGCGATGTGCTGCATGAGGTTCGCGCCGTGCTTGCTGGCGTATCCGGTCTCGATCATGTCGGCCCCGCCGGCGCCGATGGCGAGCAGGCCCGCGGCCACGCTGTCCTGGGTGCCGTTCCCGCCGCCGTCGCCGGGCTTGAACGGGTGGTTGATCGAGGCCACTCCGCCGAGGCTGTGGATGTGCTGGACGATCGCCGTCCGGAGGTCGCCGAGATCGTCGCGCAGGCTGGTCACGTCGCCGTAGTCGAAGGGCGTCTGCGGCCCGCCGTACTGGTTCATGTGCTGGGCGAAGGAGATCTCGGTGCCGTTGAGCGCCTGGACGGTCGGCACCTCGGAGGCGTACCGGCTGAAGAGTTCGGCATCCACGCCGAGGGGGTCGTAGCCGCTCAGTTCCTGCAGGCGCAGGTAGCCGACGAAGTACTCGGCGGCGACCCGCCGGCGCGACACCGCGTGGAACTCGATCTCGTTCATCGAGTTGTCCCGCGCGTCGAGGTCGGGCCAGATCACCGCGGCGTCCGCCGTCGGGTTCAGCGTCACCGTCTGCCAGGCGCCGCGGGTGACCGGCACGTCGACGACGCCGGACAGCCCGGTGCTGCTCGTCGCCGTCGCGGTGATGTCGGACCGCAGGCGGTACAGCAGCGTGTAGATGCCGGCCGGCCGGCCGCCGGACGCCGGGTGGTGGGAGAGCTTGAGGAAGACCTCGCCCCAGGCGTCGGGCCCGGACTTGGACGCCAGGACGTCGACGGACAGGGTGCGGCCGGCGATGCGGGCGCGGAAGTTCGCCCGGGAGGAGCCCTCGGCGTTGACGCGGTTCCGCACCGACGCCGCCGCCGTGCCCGCGCTCGTGGCCCGCAGCCGCAGCGAGCCCTTGCCGGTGGCCGGGTCGTTGGGGCTGACCGGCGTCGTCACCAGCACGCCGCCGCTGCCGGTGGCCAGCGAGCCGGTGTTGGCCAGCTTCGGCACGTTCCAGGTGCCACCGAACTGCGTCTCGTTGGCGGTGAAGGAGTAGGTCTGCCGGAACAGCAGCCGGTGCCGGCGCCAGTCGTGGTCGGTGAACCAGGCGACATCGAAGCGTTGCAGCGCGGCCTGGGCCAGTTGGGAGCGGATGCTGCCGGCGCCCTCGGACGCCGACGCGTGCAGGTGCATGGCCAGCGCCCACGCGCTCTGTCCCGGCCGCGTTGGGCAGCCGGGGTGGGAGGGCCGCCGCCGCGCTCCCCGGCCCGACGCCGGCCAGCGCGGCGAGGGCGACCATGCCCTGGAGCACCCGCCGTCGGGAGACCTCACGTCACGGAGCGACCGGCTTCCGTGTGCTCCTCGCACATGGTGGACTTCCTCTCGACCCCCGTGACCTCGGCATCCACCGAGCGGCGCCGAGGTCGGAGCCTCCCCGACGGTGGTCCGCCGCGGCAAGGGGTCGCGACGCGGGGGTTGTTCCTCAGCCCGTGCGGCGGCGCTGCGGAACCCCGCCCGGAGGCTCCGCGGCGAGCAGCCAGATCGGCTGGCCGTAGGCGACGACGGCGCCGGCGCGGTCGGTGACCTGCAGCCGGTGGAAGCAGTCGCCGGAGACGTCGAGCGGCACCGCGCCGGCCCGCTCGAGGTCGGCCGCGCCGAGCGTCTGCACCACCGTCGTGCCCGGCGTCGGGTCGGCGACCCCCGCCCGGTCGACCACCCCGCGGACCAGTTGCACCGCGCCGCCGTCGGGGAGCCCGGTGACGTCGATGCGCAGCGTCCGGTTCTGCGCCGCGCCGACGACGACCGACCCCATGGGCACGGTCCCGTCCAGCGCCATGTCGATCGTGCCCGCGAACGAGCCCAGGTAGCCGACGTAGGCGCGGCCCCGGCCGAGCGCCTCGAGCAGTTCCGGCTGTCCGACCTGCCGCGCCCACGCGGCTGTGTAGTACCGGTTGCCCTTCTTCTCCCAGCCCTGCCCGCTGTGGTCGTCGGAGGCGCCGTTGCCGGTGAGGAACAGCCCGTTGCGGCTGAGCGTGTCCCAGTTCGCGAGCTGCCGCTGCACCGTGTCCGGGCCCCCGCCCCCGTAGCCGACCTCGATCATGTCGGCGGCCGTGTGCTGGGCGAGCAGGGTCGCGATCGGCGAGCCGAGGTGGTTGATGCACGCCAGGCCCCCGGCCGCGTGGATGTGGTCGACGATCGACGGGTAGGCCTCGTCGCCCGGTTTGTCCCCGAGGCGGGTGACCCGCCCGTAGTCGTAGGGCGTCTGCTCCCCGCCGTACTGGTTGACGTGCGGCCCGAACGAGATCTCGCTGCCGATCAGGCCGAGCACGTCGGGCTCCTCGTCGGCGTAGCGGGCGACCAGATCGTTCTCGACGCCGACGGCGTCGTATCCGTCCTGCTCCTCCAGGCGCAGGTGGCCGAAGCAGACGTCCGATTCCGCGCCCGCCTGGCTGACCCCGCGGAACACGATCTCGTGCAGCGAGTGGTCGCGCGCGTCCATGTCGGGATAGATCTCCGCCAGGTCGGTGACCGGGTCGAGGGTCACCTCGTGCCAGCGGCCGCCGGGCACCGGCACGTCGACGATGCCGGTCAGCCCCTCGCTGCTCGTCGCCCGTCGCTGGACGTCGGTGCGCAGCCGGTAGCGCACGGAGTAGACCCCGGCCGGGCGGCCGCCGGTGGCCGGGTGGTGGGACAGGGAGAGCAGCACCTCGCCCCAGGCGTCCGGCCCGGCGGCGACGGCGAGGACGTCGAGCTTCTCGACCCGGCCGGCGATCCGGCTCCGGTAGTTGGTGCGCGAGCCGCCCTTGGCCTGGATCTTGTAGCTGATCACGGCCGGGTCGCTGCCGCCGCTCGTCGTCCGGATGCGCAGCGAGGCCTTGCGCGCGGCCGGGTCAGCCGGGCTGACCGGGTCCCCGACCTGGCTGCCGCCGCTGCCGGCGGCCAGCGACCCCTCGTCGGGACGCCGCTCGAGCTCCCACGGGCCGCCGTTGACCATCTCGCCGGGGACGAACGAGTACGTCGGCCGGAAGAGCAGCCGGCGACGACGCCAGTCGTGCTCGGTGAACCAGGCGACGTCGTAGCCGTGGCCGGCCGCCTGGGCGAGCTGCGAGCGGACGCTGCCCTCGCCCTCCGACGCCGAGGCGTGCAGGTGCATCGCCATGATGCGGGCCTCGAGCCGGTCGGCACTGGGGGAGCGCGGGCCGAGCGTCGTGGTGAACGCCGGGCCCGTGGGCCGGGCGCCCCTCGACGTCCCGGGAGTGCAGCCGGCGAGCGCGGCCAGGGCGACCATGCCCTGCAGCACCTGCCGCCGGCTGAGCGGGCGGCCGAGCACCGGCACGTGGGTGTGCGGCTGGTCGTCGCACATGCCGCCCCCGCTCTCAGCCCGCGAGCGTGCTGCCCTGTCCGAGCTGGGCAGCCTATGTCACGAGCGGTCAGCCGGTGGAGAAGTACGGATCGTTGGCCATGGCGCGCCACGCCGAGAGCGACGCCGGCGAACTGTCGACGTTCCAGTTGTAGGTGTTGCCCTCCTTGATGTTGACCGTGCTCCACGCGATCACGGCCTGCAGCAGCGGGAACGTCGTCTGCACCGCGGAGCGCATGTCGTTGTACCAACCGGCCTTGCGGTTGGGCTGGCTCGGATCCTCCATCACCCCGTACTCGGCGGCCATCAGCGGCTTCGGGCGCTGGGCGGCCCAGGTGTACCAGCGGGAGAAGACCGTCGTGAAGCTGTTCCACTGGGCGCCGGGTTTGCCGGGGGCGAAGTTGTAGCCGTCGGCGCCGATCCAGTCGACGAAGGCGTCGCCGGGATAGAAGGACTGCGGCGGCCGCGTCGTCGAGACGCGGAACGAGTACGCGGTCGTGCACCACACCCAGACCACGTTGGTGGCGCCGGCCTCGCGGAACAACCGCTGGGCGCGCTTCCAGGCGGTGATGTAGGCGGCCGCGCTCTGCACCATCGCGGCGCGGTAGTCGCCCTCGGGTTCGTGGAAGTAGCGCAGGAAGACCGTGCCGCCGAGGTTGCGGATCCGCGTGGCCTGCTGCCGGATGTAGGCGTCCTGCGAGCCGTTGTTGATCGACTGAGTGGTGGTCGCACCCCAGGTGATCATCGGGATGCGGCCGGCGGCGAGGTCCTGCACCTCGCCGGTCGTCCCGACGAGCTGGTTGTACGTGTAGAAGTGGTTGACGACGTCGAGTTGGCGGCCGATCTTCGCCTCCAGCGCGCTCACCTCGGCGGGGGTGCTCGACGGGGTGGTCCGGTCGGGGTTGACCAGCGCACCGAACAGCGCGCCGGACGGCGGGGACAACGGGCCGAGCGTCCGGTCCGCCGCCTGGGCCGACGGCGCGAGGATCAGCCCCGCGGTCAGCAGCGCACTCACGACGGCGACGAGCAGCGTGCGCAGCGATCTGCGACCCACGGTCGGACTCCTCCTGGAGCGCCGGCCGTCCGACGACCGGCGGGTGACCGGCACCGTGCACTGCCCGCAACCCGCGCGCAAGGCCCCCGCGCGCGAACCGGGACCGCCCGGTCACGGATCGCCGGATCGGGTGCCGGTGCCCGGGCCACCGCGCACGGCGGTTCCCGCTCGGCGATCATGGCCGGATGATCACGAGGCGGGGGCCCGACCGCCGAGGACGTGAAGTCCCCGACGACGGTGCGCCGCGACGGGTTGCTCGCCTCCTGGGAGCCGAGTGCGCGGCTCGCCGTCCCCGTCATCGTGCTGCTGGTCAACGTCGCCAACCTGATCGGCGTCGGCACCGTCGTCCTGCTGCTGATCGGTGTGGACGACGGCAGCGACGAGGGGCGGCTGCCGGTCCTGCTGACGGCCGCCGCATACCTCGTGGTGGCGTTCCCGGTCGGCACGGTTGCCGGGCTGCGCCGGGGGCGGGGCACCAACCGCTGGCTGCTGGAAGGCCGGCAGCCCACCCCGGTCGAGGCGGCGCTGGCACTGCGCCTGCCCCGTGGACACCGCGCTCATCGCAGGCTCGATCTGGCTGGTCGGCGCGGTGCTGGTCGGGACCGTCGCGGCCGTCTCGTTCCCCGACGCCCGGATCGGGCTGCGCATCGGCGTCGCGGTGCTGCTCGGTGGGATGGTGACCGCGGGCGTCACGTACCTCCTGGTGGCCCGGGCTGCGCGCGACGTCACCGCCCGGGCCCTCGCCGCGCACCCGCCGACGGGGAGGCTCGCACTCGGGGTGCGTACCCGCCTCGTGCTGACCTGGGGACTCACCAGCGGCGTCCCCATGCTGGGCGTCGTCCTGCTGTACCTGGACCCGAGCAATCCGGGCGGGCCCGGCCCGGGCGCCGTCGTGTTCCTCGTCGTCGTCGCCCTGCTCGTGGGTGCGCTGGCGACCCTGCTCACCGCCCGCGCGGTCGGCCAGCCCCTTCGCGACCTGCGCACCGCCGTGCAGCGGGTGGGCGAGGGCGACTACGACGTCAGCGTGGTGGTCGACGACGCCGGCGAGATCGGCCTGCTGCAGGAGGGCGTCAACACGATGACCGCCGGCCTCTCCGAGCGTGAGCGGATGCGCGACCTGTTCGGCCGGCACGTCGGGACGTCGGTGGCCCAGCGGGCGCTGGAGTCGGGCGTCTCGCTCGGCGGGGAGCTCCGGACGGTCGCGGCGCTGTTCGTCGACATCGCCGGTTCCACGTCGCTGGTCCGGCGCACCGGGCCGGAGGAGATGGTCGGCCTGCTCAACCGCTTCTTCGAGATCGTCGTCGACACCGTCGAGGACCAGGGTGGCCTGGTCAACAAGTTCGAGGGCGACGCGGCCCTCTGCGTCTTCGGCGCCCCCGCCGACCACGCGGACCCCGCTGGGGCGGCACTGCGGGCGGCCCGGCGGATCTGCGACGCCGTGACCGAGGCCGGGGAGGTCGATGTCGGCGTGGGCGTCTCGTGCGGGCAGGTGTGGGCCGGTCAGGTGGGTGCGGCCAGCCGGCTGGAGTACACCGTCATCGGCGATCCGGTGAACGAGGCGGCCCGGCTCACCGAGCTGGCCAAGGACCACCCGGGCCGCGCCGTCGCGAGTGCTCCGACCGTGCAGGCCGCGTCACCCGGGGAGCGGGAGCACTGGGTGCGCGACGCCGAGGTGGAACTGCGCGGCCGCGGCGAGAAGACCGAGACCTGGGTCCGCCGCTGACGTGTGGAGTGGATTCGTGCAGGTAACCCGCACGAATCCACTCCACAACATCAGTGATGCGAGCGGACGACGACGAGCACGTCGTCGGACTGCAGGGTGCCGATGAGCGGGTCGTCGAACCGCAGGGTGCGACCGCCGCGCGTCACCGACAGCACGATGTCGCGCAGCGACCGCGAATCGAGCCCGACCTCGCTGGACGTCACGGTGCGCTGGTGCAGGTCCAGGCCCTGACCGCCGGTGACCAGGTCCTCGACGACGGCGACCACGCGCGGCGCGTCGGTGGACAGGCCCAGCAGCCGGCCGGACGTGGCCGACGTCGTGATGACGGTGTCCGCCCCGGACTGCCGCAGCAGGTTGGCGTTCTCCTCCTCCCGGACACTCGTCGTGATCGGCACGGTCGGGTTGAGCTGCCGCACGGTGAGGGTGATGAGGACGGCGGCGTCGTCGCGGTTGGCCGCCACGATGACCGCGCGGGCGCGCTCCACCGACGCCCGGCGCAGCACCTCCGTGCGGCCCGCGTCGCCGACGATGCCGGTCAGGCCGAGCGAGTTGGCCTCGTCGATGGCCCGCGGCTCGGGGTCGACGACGACGATCTTGTCCAGCGGCGTGCCGAGGGCCTGCAGCGAGCGGATCGCGCTGCGGCCCTTGGTTCCGTAGCCACAGACGATCACGTGCTGACGCATGCGGGACCTCCAGCGTCGGATGCGGAACTCCTCCCGCGAGCGCGCGGTGAGCGCCTCGAGGGTCGTCCCGATCAGGACGAGCAGGAAGGTGATCCGCAGCGGGGTGATGAGCAGGATGTTGACCAGTCGGGCGCCCGGCGTGATCGGGGTGATGTCGCCGTACCCC
Organism: uncultured Actinomycetota bacterium; assembly: GCA_963748305.1. GTDB lineage: Bacteria > Actinomycetota > Actinomycetes > Mycobacteriales > Geodermatophilaceae > Blastococcus_B. The sequence continues at coordinate 28,457 of CAVVIN010000019.1, forward strand.
GTCGTCGAGAGCGTGACCGTTGCGTAGTAGATCGAGTCGAGCAGTGACAGCCCGACGGCGTCGCCGTCCCGGTAGCCGTCCCGGTCGAGGTAGATGACCGCGACGGTGAACGCGAGGAGGAGCGAAGGCGAAGACGATGCGGCGCCACACCTGACGGACGGGGGACGGCTCCTCGTGGGCGAGCCGGACGCCGGCGTGCTCGTCCTGCACCTGATCCCGCTGGCTGTCCACCGCCGAGACCTTAGTGAGCGGGCTCCGCGGGTGCGCGTCGCCGCACCCTTTCGGGTCAGCTCTCCACGCGCTCCCGTTCCCGCGCCGCCAGTTCGCGCTTGAGCACCTTGCCCGCCGCCGAGACCGGGATCGCGTCGATGAACACGACGTCGCGCAGCCGCTTGTACGGCGTCACCTTGTCGTTCACCGCGGCCATCACCGACTCGGCACTGAGGGCGGCCCCGGCGTCGTCGGCGGTGCGGACGACGTAGGCGACCGGGAGCTCGCCGGCCTCGTCGTCGGGCCGCCCGACCACGGCCGCGCCCGCGACGCCGGGCACGCCGAACAGGTGTTCCTCCAGCTCGCGGGGGAACACGTTGTAGCCCTTGTAGAGCAGCATGTCCTTGGTGCGGTCGACGATCGACAGGTAGCCGTCCTCGTCGAGGATCCCGACGTCGCCGGTGTGGAACCAGCCGTCGGCGTCGATCGCCTCGGCGGTGGCCTCCGGCCGGTGCGCGTACCCCCGCATGACCTGCGGGCCGCGGATGCAGATCTCGCCGCGCTCGCCCGGCGGCAGCGGGTCGCCGCCGCCCAGCGGCCGGATGCTGATCTCGGTGTCGAAGATCGGCACGCCGACGGTCCCGGGCTTGCGGATGCCGGAATGGAACGACGGGTCGCCCGGTGGCCCGCATGGTGACCTCGGTCAGGCCGTAGCCCTCGCTGATCACGGCGTTCGGCAGCAGCGCCGTCAGCCGCTCGATCAGCGAGACCGGCAGCGGGGCGCCGCCGCTCGCGACGCCCCGGACGCTGGACAGGTCGGCCTCCTCGACGCCCGGCACCTGGAGCAGCGCGACGAACACCGGCGGGGCGCCGCCGATGGAGGTCACCCGGTGCCGCACCGCATCCTCGAGATATCGCACCGGGTCGAAGCGCATGTGGATGACGACCGTCGTGCCCGCCATCACCAGGCAGTTGAGGTAGCCGATCACGCCCATGGCGTGGAACCACGGCGTCAGGTTGACCATCCGGCCCTCGCCGAGGCGCGTCGGGAGCTCGTCGGCACCGAGGACCTGGCGGATGGTCACGTCGCCGGCGTCGTCCAGTTCGGGCAGCGCGCCGTACGTCCAGCACGCCGACTGCAGCACGTTGGTGACGACGTTGCGGTGCGGCAGCTCCACGCCCTTGCTGACGCCGGTCGTCCCGCCGGTGTAGGCGAGGTGCGCCAGGTCGGTCGCGGGGTCGAGATCGGCGTCGAGGCGCCGGTCGGTGGGGTCGCCGCCGAGCAGGTCGGCGAGGTCGACGTCGCCGTCCTCCAGACCGTCCAGCCGGGCCGCGAAGTCGAGGATGTGCGCCTCGCCGGTGACGACGACGGTCTGCACCGGCGTCTGCTCGAGTGCGCCCCGGACGAAGGGCAGCACCTGGTCCCAGGTGACGAGCAGCGTCGCGCCGGCGTCGGTGAGCTGGGCGGCGAGCTCGGGCGCCGGCAGCAGCGGGTTGGTGGGGGAGAAGGTGGCCCCGGCCAGCAGGATCCCGTAGTAGAGCGGCGGGTACTGCCGGCAGTTGGGGATGTGCACCGCGACGACGTCGCCCCGCCCGACGCCGTGGTCGGCGAGCCACCCGGCGACCGCGTGCGCCCGCCGCCCCAGCTCGGTGTAGCTCAGCTCGACGTCGTGGTCGATGAAGGCGGTGCGGTCGCCCCAGCGGCGGACCGCCGCCCGCAGGATCGACCCGACCGGCGCCTCCGGGTAGTCCAGCGACCGGGGCAGTCCCGGCGGCCAGTGGGCAGGGGTGGTGGGCGGGGCGGGCGGAGTGGGTCACGGCAAGCCTCTCGTCGACGATGGCGGAGGCCACTGAGCGTGGCCCAGCTCACACGCACTGTCGACCTCTGTGAGGATGGCGCCATGAGCGACCAGCGCACCGCCCTCGTGCTCGGCGGGGGCGGGATCACCGGCATCGCCTGGGAGATCGGCGTCCTGGCCGGGCTGGCCGAGGCCGGGGTCGACCTGAGCACCGCGGACCTCGTCGTCGGGACGTCGGCCGGGTCGGTCGTCGGCGCTCAGGTGGCCGGCGGGGCGGAGCTGGAGGCGATGTTCGCGCGGCAGCTGGAGCCGCCGGCGCGGGAGAAGGTCGCCCAGATGACCCGGTCCAACCTGGCGCGGTACGCCTGGGCGCTGCTGCGCGCCCGCGGCAAGGACGTCGCGTTCCGCAAGCGCATCGGCGCGCTGGCGCTGGCGGCGGAGAAGGCCGGGCTCACGCCGCCGGAGGAGGAACGCCTGCAGGTCATCGGCTCGCGGCTGGTGAGCGCGGAGTGGCCCGACCGGCCGTTGGTCATCACGGCCGTCGACGCGGAGACCGGCGAGTTCCACCCGTTCGACCGCGACTCCGGCGTCCCGCTGCTGCAGGCGGTGGCCGCGAGCTGCGCCGTCCCCGGGGTGTACCCGCCGGTGACCGTCGACGGCCGGCGGTACATCGACGGCGGCATGCGCTCGGCGGCCAACGCGGACCTCGCGCACGACTACGAGCGCCTGGTGGTGCTCGCCCCCATCCCGCGCGGCATCGGCCCGATGGCCAGCGTGGACGCGCAGGTCAGCAGCATGGTCTCGCGCGTCGCCGTCGTCTCGCCGGACGGTGCCAGCCGGACGGCGATCGGCCGCAACGTGCTCGACCCCGCCGCGCGCGCCCCGTCGGCGCGGGCCGGCCGGGCCCAGGCGGCGTCGGTGGCCGATCGGGTCGCCGAGGTCTGGACCGGCTGACTGGAGTGGATTCGTGCGCGTTACCTGCACGAATCCACTCCGCGTCAGCTCCGGGGACAGGGTCAGTCGCGCAGCCAGAGCCAGATGCCGACGCCCGCGAACCAGAACGCCATCAGGTAGGTGACCGCCCAGCCGACCGGCGGCAGGAGCAGCCCGACGGCGAAGACCGCGCTGACGATCGTGAGCACCCGGGAGGTGCTGCGGGCGGCCAGGGCGACGGCGATGAGGAACCCGGCACCGAACCACGCCGACATCGGGTGCGCGATGTTGGTCATCAGCAGGGCGCTCTCGGCCGCACCGGGCGAGACGCCGCCGTCGAGCACCTGCCGGCCGACGACGACCGCCCCGGCGAGGGCGACGAACGCGGTGGCCAGCAGCAACACGTGGACGGCGCCCAGGACGGGCAGCAGCCGGACCGCCGCGCTGTCCCGGACGCGGCCGAGCCGGGCGGCCAACCCACCGGTGACGGCGATCGCGAGCAGGGCATAGGCGCCGAGCAGGACGGCGGCGAGCTCGGCCGACGAGGACTCGAGAGCGGTGGCGGCCTCCGCGGCGGTGTCGGCGCCGCCGATCGGGTCGCCGAAGACGACGGCGGCGCCGGCGAAGGCGGCCAGGGCGCCGAGGCCGGCGAGGGCGGGTAGCGGCGATCCGCGGCGGCGGGTGGTGGTCTGCTCGTCGACGGTGGTTGCGGTCATCGGTCGGTCCTCCTCGTGCGGCGCGACCCTCGCGCCCGGTGCCGTCCACGCTGGCCCGCCCGGATCCCGTCGTCCTCTGCCCTCCGGTCGATCCGGAGCGGGATCCGACGGGGGCGGTTCACCCGGACGGCAGACCCGATGTCACCCGCGCGGGAGACCCCGGACGGCGGCGGCCGCCTTACGCTCCCCGCCATGTCAGGGATCGCGGCGAGTTGGCGGGGGCTGTCGCTGTGGGTGCGCGACGGCCTGCTGGCGCTCGTGCTCACCGTCGTCGGCCAGGTCGAACTCGTGCTGATGGCCGACGAGGTGGTCGGCTCGCGGCCGCTGCAGCACGTCGCCTTCGCCCTCATGACCGGTGCGCTGGTCGCCCGGCGGGCGCGGCCCCTGACCGCTGCGGTGGCCGGCGCGGTGGGGCTGACGTTCCAGACCCTGATCGGCGACGCGCCGGCGGTGGCCGGCTACGCCGCGGTCCTGATCCTCACCTACTCGGTGGCGCAGTACGCCGACCGCCGTCGCGACGCCGTGCTCGGCCTGCTGGCGATGCTCGCCGCGATCGAGTCCTACGCCTTCGTCGTCGACGAGGTGAACATCGGCGACGAGGTCGCCAACCTGGCCATCCCGACGATCGTCTGGGTGTTCGCCCGGCTGGCCCGCGAGCGGCTGGACCGCGCGGTCGCCGCGGAGCGCGATGCGCTGGCCGCGCGGGAGGCCGCGCGTGAGGAGGAGCGGGCCCGGATCGCCGCCGTCGCGACCGAACGGCGCCGGATCGCCCGCGAGATGCACGACGTCGTCGGGCACGGGGTCACGCTGATGCTGCTGCACACCGACGCCGTCCAGGCGCGGCTGGCCGGCCGGGACCCGGTCGGCGCCGCCGGTCTCGACGTCGTCCTGACCTCCGGCCGGACGGCGCTGGACGACCTGCACCGGCTGCTCCGCGTGCTGCGCGAGACCCCGGCCGAGGAGGAGCACGCGACCGAGGACCCGGGCACGCTCGCGGGCGGTCGCGCCCCTGGTCGAGCGGGCCGGGCCGGCGGTCGAGCTGACCGTGGACGGCCCGGTGCGCCCGCTGCCGGCCGCGGTCGAGGCGAGCGCCTACCGGATCGTGCAGGAGTCGCTGACCAACGCGCTCAAGCACGCGCCGGGTGCGCCCGTGCGGGTGCTCCTGCGCTACACCGAGCGGGCGCTCGAGGTCGCCGTGGAGGACGACGGCGCGGCGGGGCCGGTCGAGATGCGTCGCCGGCGGACACGGGCTGGTCGGCATCCGCGAGCGGGTCGCCCTCTTCGACGGCCGGGTGAGTGCCGGCGCGCGCGACGACGGACCGGGCTGGCGCGTGCGGGCGGAGCTCCCCGTCCCGGCACCCGAACCGGCGTCGGTATGAGCGGACAGGGGGGTGAGCATCGCAGCGAGGCGGCCACCGACAGGGAGGGAGCATCGCAGCGAGGAACGAGCGAGGAGCGGACCGACCGCGGAGGTGGCCTGGACACGAGAGCGAGGAGCGGAGCCCCCCGCGGGAGCGAACGGGGTGCGCAGACCGTGCGGGTGCTGCTGGCCGACGACGAGGCGCTCGTCCGCGCCGGGCTCCGGATGATCCTCGAGGCCGAACCCGACCTCGAGGTCGTGGGCGAGGCCTCCGACGGCGTCGACGCGGTGACCATGTGTCGCCAGCTGAAGCCCGACGTCGCCCTGGTCGACATCCGTATGCCGCGGCTCGACGGCATCCAGGCGGCCCGGCGGATCGCGGGGGACCCCGATCTGCCGACCGCCGTCGTCATGCTCACGACGTTCGACGCCGACGAGCACGTCGTCGAGGCGTTGAAGGCGGGTGCCACCGGGTTCCTGCTCAAGTCGATGCCCCGCGACCAGTTGGTGACGGCGGTGCGGGCGGCCGTGAGCGGCGACTCGCTGCTCGCCCCGACCCTGCTGCGCCGGCTGCTGGACGACTTCGTGCGCCGCGCCGGCTCGACGTCGACGACCGTGCAGGGGATCGGCGACCTCACCGCCCGGGAGGACGAGGTGCTGCGGCTGGTGGCGCGCGGGCTCTCCAACGCCGAGATCGCCGAGGAGCTCGTCCTGGGGGAGGGCACGGTGAAGACGCACGTCGCGCACGTGCTGGCCAAGCTCGGCGTCCGCGACCGGGTGCAGGCGGTCGTGGCCGCCTACGAGTCCGGCCTCGTCCGCCCGGGTGGTTGAGCGGAGTCCAGGGCGCGGAAACCGCTCCCGTGGGCCTCCGATCAGACGGCGGGGGAGGCGACCAGGGAGCCGGCGGAGTGCTCCTGGCGCAGCTGGGTCTTGAGCACCTTGCCGCTCGGGTTGCGGGGGAGCGCGCCGATGATCGAGTACTCCCGCGGGTTCTTGTAGTGGGCCAGCTTCTCCCGGCACCACGCCGCGAGCTCCTCGGCCGTCGGTGGGTCGGCGGCGTCGCGCGGGGCGATCACGGCCAGCGGCGCCTCGCCGTAGCGGGTGTCGGGGACGCCGATCAGCGCGACCTCGGCGACCTTCGGGTGCCCCGCCAGCACGTTCTCGACCTCGGCGCAGTACACGTTCTCGCCGCCGGTGATGATCATGTCCTTCTTGCGGTCGACGACGTAGAAGTAGCCCTCCTCGTCCTGCCGCACCAGGTCGCCGGAGTGGAACCAGCCACCTGCGAAGCCTAGCGCCGTCTCGTCGGGCTTGCCCCAGTACTCCTTCATCACCATCGGGCTGCGGTAGACGATCTCGCCGACCTCGCCCTGCGGGACGTCGTTCATCGCGTCGTCCACCACGCGGACCTCGACGTTGAGCATCGGCGTGCCCACCGAGCCGATCTTGCGGATCGAGTCCTCCCCGCGCAGCAGGCACGTGACCGGGCTGCACTCGGTCTGCCCGAACGCGGTGATCACCTCCGCCTGCGGGAAGGTGTCGATGAGCGTGCGCAGCAGGGTGGTCGACGCCGGTGCCGCGCCCCAGGAGATCCGGTGCAGGTGCGAGAGGTCGCGGGAGGCGATGCCCGGCACGGCGACGACGGCCGCCCACATGGCGGGCACCAGGAAGATGCTGGAGATCTTCTCCCGCTCGATCATGTCGAGCGTCTCGACCGGGTCGAAGCCCCCGGACTTCATGATCACGTTGGTGCCGCCGAGCAGCAGCGGCGGCAGACCGCCGGCCAGCCCCGCGATGTGGAACAGCGGCGCCCCGGGGGCGATGGCCCGGTCGGCAGGGTTCCAGCCGATGTGGGTGATCTGGCTGAAGACGTGCATCAGCAGGTTGTGGTGGGTCAGCACCGCGCCCTTGGGCCGGCCGGTGGTGCCCGACGTGTACATGATGAACGCGGGCTCGTCCTCGTCGACGACGACGTCCAGCGGCTCGGGGCTCGCCGCCGCGAGCGCCTCCTCGAAGTCCTCGCTGCCGGGCCCCGCGGACGCGCCGCCGACGACCAGCACCGTGCCGACGGCGGGTGCCTGCTCGCGCGCCTTCGCGGCCACCGGGGCCAGGGCTGAGTCGACGACGAGCGCCGTGGCGCCCGAGTCGGTGAGCACGTAGGCGACCTCGTCGGCGACCAGCCGGAAGTTCACCGGGACGACGATCGCGCCGAGGCGGACACCGGCCAGGTAGGCCTCCCAGGCCTCCATGCCGTTGAGCGCCAGGACGGCGATCCGGTCGCCCACGCCGACGCCGCGGTCGGCCAGGGCCCGGGCCAGCCGGGTGACCCGCTCGTCGAGCTCGGCGTAGCTGCGGCCCGCGCCGTCGAACCGGAGGGCGACGGCGTCCGGGGTCGTGCGCGCGTGCCGGGCCAGCTGGTCGCTCATGGTCATGCCGCGGCCCTGCAGGGCCGGGATCGGGACGCTCACGGGGACTCCTCGCCAGGCGCGGGTGTGACCGCCGTCATGCTGGCCGGGCCACCCGGGGCGGTCAACCCTGACTGTCGGGGAGGAGCATCCGCGCGGCGAGCCGCTTCCAGAGCTGCAGGTGCGGGTCGGTCGCGGCCGGGCGCTCCTCGAACGCGTACACCAGCGCGACGCCGCGCATGCTGGTGAACAGCAGCTCGCACAGCTCGCTGTACAGCGGGGCGGACGCCACCTCCGGACCCCAGATCCCGTCGGCCACCGCACGGATCGCCGTCCGCAGCCGGCGTTCCTCGCTGCGCAGCCCCGCCCGCAGGTCGGGGTCGGTGCGGGCCGCCGTCCAGAGCTCCATCGCCGCCCAGAACGGCGGCTCCTGGAACGTCGCCCACGTCAGGTCGATCGCGCGGTCCACCCGCTCGCGGCCGGTCGGCTGGTCGGCCATGAGCGCCTCGGCCCGCTGCTGCACCTCGGCCAGCAGCGTCGTCGACAGGTGTGCGGCCGCCGCAACCAGCAGCTCCGCGCGGGAGGGGAAGTGGTGCAGCAGCCGCCCGCGGGAGACGCCGGCCCGCGCCTGGACGGCGAGGGTCGAGGCGCCGGCGTAGCCCTCCTCGACCAGGCACGCGACGGCGGCGTCGAGGATCAGCAGCCGGCTGTCGGCGGTCCGTTCCGAGCGCGTGCGCGGGCCGGCCGGGGCGAAGGAACGCCCGGGCGCGGATGCCACGGGCTCGGCGCTCATGGGCGGGAGCGTAGGGGGCAGCGCGCGAGCCGAACAGTCACCGTTGACCGTTACGGGTGAGCGGTGCGACGCTGCGGCCGATCCCGCTCCGCGACGAGAGGCGTCCGCGCATGGACTTCGACGACACCCCCGACGAGGCCGCGTACCGGGCCCACGTCCGTGAGCAGCTCGAGGCGCACGCCGGTGAGCTGCTGCACGTGGGTGCGGGGGAGGGGTCGGCCGACGCCCGCAGCCGCGAGGCCGAGCTGCGCGGCACGCAGCGGGTTCTGGCCGAGGCGGGCCTCATCGGCGTCACCTGGTCGCGCGAGCACGGCGGGCAGGGCGGCACGCTGGTCCAGCAGGCGATCGTCGCCCAGGAGCTGGCCCGCGCCCGCGTGCCCGACCCTGATCAACCACATCGGCCTGGGCATGTGCGGGCCGACCGTCATCGCGCACGGCAGCGACGACCAGAAGCAGCGCTACCTCGCCCGGCTGCTGCGCGCCGACGACGTCTGGTGCCAGCTGTTCAGCGAGCCGGCGTCGGGCTCGGACCTCGCGGCGCTGCGCACCACCGCGGTCCGCGACGGCGAGGACTGGATCGTCAACGGGCAGAAGGTCTGGACGACGCTGGCGCACGTCGCCGACTACGGCATCCTGCTCACCCGCACCGACCCCGACCGGCCCAAGCACGCCGGGCTGACGATGTTCGTCGTCGACATGCACGCCCCCGGCGTCACCGTGCGCCCGCTGCGGCAGCTGGGCGGTCAGGCCGACTTCAACGAGGTCTTCTTCGACGACGTCCGCATCCCCGACGCCGAGCGGCTCGGCGAGCCGGGCGAGGGGTGGCGGGTCGCGCTGACCACCCTGATGAACGAGCGGGTGACGATCGGCGGGGCCGGCACCGACCTCGGCCAACCGGTCGAGGTGCTGGCCGCGCACGCCCGGGAGCGCCTGCCGGCGCTCGACCCCGAGCGGCAGGTCCTCGCCCGGCAGGCGGTCGGCCGCGCCGTCGTCGCGTCGCTCGCGACCCGCTACACCGGCTACCGCCGGTTCTCCGTGCTCAGCCAGGGCGGGCTGCCCGGCCCCGAGGCCAGCGCGGGCAAGCTGGCCGGCACCGAGGCCGCGCGGCTGGTGGCCGACGCCGGGGTGCGGCTGCTCGGCGACGACGCCGTCTTCGCCGAGACCGCGGACGGCGACGAGACCTGGCAGCGAACGCAGGGGTACCTGCCCGGGCTGGCGATCGCCGGCGGCACGGACCAGGTGCTGCGCAACATCCTCGGGGAACGGGTGCTCGGCCTGCCGCCGGAACCGCGCGAACGACAAGACAGCGCCGTTCTCGGGGGGTGGAGCCCGCCTCGGTGGGCGAGCCGAGGGGGAAGGCGTGAACTTCGACCTCGGCCCCGACCAGCGCGACGCCGCCGCGGGCGCGCGCGAGTTCTTCGCCGGGCGCACCTCGCCCGGCGCCGCCCGCGCCGCGCTCGAGGGCGCGCGGCGTGGAACCGGGGCGCAAGGCGCTGGCCGACATCGGGTTCCTCGGCATCACCGTGCCCGAGGCCGCCGGGGGCGCCGGTGCCGGCGTGCTCGACCTCGCCGTCGTCGCCGAGCAGGGCGGCGCGGTGCTGGCCGGGCCGTCCCTGGTCACCGCCGCCCGCGCCGCGGTGCTGCTGGCCGACCAGCCGGAGCTCGCGGCCCAGCTGGCCGACGGCTCGGTCGCGTTCGCCGTCGTCGACGGCCCGGTGACCGGCTCCGCGCCGTCGATCGACGCCGCCGACGCGACCCTGTTCCTCGGCCTCGACGACGACGGTGCGCTGGTGGTGGGCGAGGGCGAGGCGACCCCGGGCCGCCCGCTCGACGCCACCCGTGGCCTGGCCCGCGTCCGGCTCACGGCACCGCGGGTGCTGGCGGAGGACGCCGGCGACCTGTGGGCGCGGGCGCGGCAGGTGGCGGCGGTCGTGCTGGCCGCCGAGGACCTCGGTGCGGCCGACCGCGCCGTGCAGATGGGCGTCGCCTACGCGCAGGAGCGGCAGGCGTTCGGCCGGGCGATCGGCTCCTACCAGGCGGTCAAGCACATGCTCGTCGACGCCTGGGTCGGGGTGGACCAGCTGCGCTCGCTGGTCTGGTGGGCGGCCTGGGCGGCCGACGCCGCCCCGGCGGAGCTGCCCCTGGCCGCCGCGGCCGCGAAGGCCTACGCCGCCGAGGCCTTCGAGCGGGCCGCCGAGACCCTGGTCCAGGTGCACGGCGGCATCGGCTTCACCTGGGAGCACGACGCCCACCTCTACTGGCGCCGGGCGAAGGTCGACCGGTTCCTGCTCGGGGACGAGGCCGAGCACCTCGACACGGTCGCGCGCCTCGTCGTCGACGGGGCGCTCTCCAACTGACCCGGGACGTACCGGACAGCAGGTCCAGCCGGCAGGCGGAGACCTACGACGACGGGAGATGACAACGGAGCCCACCCAGCTGCGGTACGAGGTCGCCGACCGGGTGGCCACCGTGACGCTGTGCCGCCCGGAGAAGCTCAACGCCTTCACGCCGACGATGGCCGCCGAGCTCGCGGAGGTGGCCGCGGAGGCCGACGCCGACGACGGGGTCCGCGTGGTCGTGGTGACCGGCGCCGGCCGCGCCTTCTGCGCCGGCGCGGATCTCTCCGGCGGTCGGGAGACCTTCCGCGACCGGGGGACCGTGTCCCCGGGCCAGGGCACGATCGACGGCGTGCCCCGCGACTGGGGCGGGATCGCGTCGCTGCCGTTCGCCGCGCTCCGCAAGCCGGTGATCGCCGCGGTCAACGGCCCGGCGGTCGGCATCGGCGCGACGCTGACGCTGCCCATGGACATCCGGATCGCCGCCGAGTCGGCCCGGTTCGGGTTCGTCTTCGGCCGGGTCGGGATCGTGCCGGAGGCGGCGTCGTCGTGGTTCCTGCCGCGCGTCGTCGGCATCAGCCAGGCGATGGAGTGGGTGGCCACCGGCCGGGTCTTCGACGCCGCCGAGGCGCTGCGCGGGCGGCTGGTCTCCCGGGTGGTCCCGGACGCCGACCTGCTGCCGACGGCGTACGCGCTGGCCGCCGAGATCGCGGCGAACACGTCCGGCGGTCGCCGTCGGGGCGGCCCGCCAGCTGCTCTGGTCGATGCTCGGCGCGGCCTCGCCGTGGGACGCGCACCGGGCCGAGTCGCGGGCACTGGCCGAGCTGGGCGGTGGGCCCGACGCGGCCGAGGGCGTGGCCGCCTTCCTCGAGAAGCGGCCCGCCGACTTCCCGGGCCGGCTGGGCGACGACGCGGTCGCCGGACGTCCCGCGCTGGCCGGTCGCCCCGGACGACGTCGTCTGAGTGGAGTCGGACGGCGCGGAAAATGCTGCCCTCCGACTCCACTCATGTACCGGAGCCCGGCCGGATCAGGCCCGACTCGTAGGCGGTGACCACGGCCTGCACCCGGTCGCGCAGGCCGAGCTTCGTGAGCACGTGGCCCAGGTGGGTCTTCACCGTCGCCTCGCCGAGGAACAGTTCCGCGGCGATCTCGGCGTTCGACAGCCCGCGGCCGACCAGCCGCAGCACCTCGACCTCCCGGTCGGTGAGCCCGTCCAACACTGCCGGCTGCCCACCCGGGGGTGGGCCCTGCACGAACCGCTCGACCAGCCGCCGGGTCAGCGCGGGGTGCAGCAGGGCGTCGCCGCCGGCCACCGTCCGGACGGCGTCGGCGAGCTGACCGCGCCGCACGTCCTTGAGCAGGAAGCCGCAGGCGCCCGCGCGCATCGCGTCGTAGAGGTACTCGTCGGCGTCGTAGGTGGTGAGGATCAGCACGCGCGCGGGGGAGCCGGCGCGGGTCAGGGCCTGGGTGGCGCCGAGTCCGTCGAGCACCGGCATGCGGATGTCCATGAGGACGACGTCGGGCTGCAGCTGCCGCACCTGGGCGACTGCCTCCCGGCCGTTGCCGGCCTCGCCGACGACCTCGATGTCGGGCTCGAGGTCGAGGATCAGCCGGAAGGTGTCGCGGATCAGCGCCTGGTCGTCGGCGACGAGGACCCGGATCACGGCTCCTCCGCCCGGGGCAGCGGCAGGCGGGCGTGCACGGCGAACCCGCCGTCCGGGACCGGCCCGCCTCGAGCGTGCCGGCGTAGACGGCCACCCGCTCCCGCATGCCGAGCAGGCCGCGGCCGCCGCCGGCGGGGGCGTGCTCGGCGTGCCGGCCGCCGTCGTCGACGACCGCGACGTCCACCGCCTCCGGCTCGTAGCGCAGGCTGACCCCGACCCGGGACCCGGCCGCGTGCCGGGCCGCGTTGGTCAGCGACTCCTGCACGATCCGGTAGACGGTGAGCCCGAGGCCGGCGGGCAGCCGCTGCGGGGTGCCCGAGACGGCGAGCCCGACCGAGAGCCCGGCGGAGCGGGCCGAGCCGACGAGGTCGTCGACGTCGTCGATGCCGGGCTGCGGGGCGAGCGGCCGTTCGGCGTCCTCCTCGCGCAGCACGCCGAGCAGGCGGCGCATCTCGGTCAGCGCCTCCCGGCCGCTGCGCTCGATCACCTGCAGGGGCTCGCGGACCTGCTCCGGATCGCGGTCGAGCAGGCCGGAGGCGGCCATCGCCTGCAGCACGACGAGGTTCAGGTGATGGGTGACGACGTCGTGCAGCTCCCGCGCGATCCGGGCCCGCTCCTCGGCGACGGCGGCCCGTGCCTGGGCCTCGACGAGCGCCTTCTCGGTGGCCAGGGCCCGAGTGCGCCGGGCCCCGGCGACGATGCCGCCGACGAGCGCCGGCACGAACGAGCACGAGGTCCCACCAGGCCGCGGCCCAGGCGCCCTCCGCGGTCCGCCAGTTGACCGGGTCGTTGAGGTCGTGGACGGCGAGGCAGACGAAGGCGATGGCCAGGCCGGTGATCAGCTGGCGGCGGGTGCCGTAGGCGGCCAGCGCGTAGAGGCTGACCCACGCCGGCCACACGAGGTAGAGGCCCTCGCCGCCGTCGCCGGTGAGCAGCGCGTGCAGCGCGAGCGGGCACCCAGACGCCGACGACGGTCAGCCAGCGGGCGGGTGCGCCGCCACAGCAGTGCCGCCGACGGGATCAGCATCAGCGGAGCGACCCACCAGCGGCTGCCGGCGACGCTCTGGTCGCTGGCCGCCGCGACGCCCTCGCCGAACAGCACGAGCAGCGGTCAGGACGGCGGACCCGGCGGCGAAGCCGATGTCCAGCGCCGAGCGCGCGAGCGCAGGCAGCGGACGCTAGCGCCGGACGGGCCGCTGGACCTCCCCCGGACGGCGCACATCGCTCCACTTCCGGGTGGACCGAACCCGACCGCGGGCCGACGCGGCCGGGTGGGTCGTCGCCGCACGCTCGGCGGGTCCTGATTCCCGCCCCTCGCGGAGGTTCCCGTGTCCAAGATCCTCGACCGTGTCGCCGATGCCGGCGGCATCCTCTACGTCCTGCTCGTCTTCGGCGGCTACGTCCTCCTCGTCGCGCCGCACATGCCCGAGTCGCTGGACTCACCGGACGCCGTGCTGGCGCACCTGGAGGCACACCCGCCGACGACGGCGTTCTGGGCCGGCATCTGGCTGGAGGGCGCCGGCCTGGCGGCGCTGGTGCTGCTCGCCGCTCGCGTCGCGGCCCGGATCCGCGCCGCCCAGCCCGGCTGGTGGCTGCCCTCGGCGGCCGTGGGGTTCGCCGTCGCGGCCGTCGCCGTCAAGGTCGGCTCGTTCGCGCCGGGACTGGCCGCGCTGGACATCGACCGGCTCGACGCGACGCGGTCACCGCGCTGCTGGGCATCAACGACGCCGCGGTTCGCGTCAGCCGGGGCGCTCGACGGCGTCTTCGCGCTGCTGCTGGGCCTGGGCGCGCTCGCCGTCGGGGCGCTGCCGCGGTGGCTGGCCGGCCTGACCGCCGTCGCCGGGCCGGCCCGGCGCTCTCCGTCGCCGGCGGCGCGCTGGACTCCCTGCAGCTGGTGTTCCTGGTCTGGCTGCTGGTCGTCAGCGGCTGGCTGCTGGTCCGCGGCAACCGCACCCCGGCCGCGACCCCGAGCCCGCCCTCGCCGCGTGACCGCCCGAGCGGAGTCGGATCGTGCGCGTAACCAGCACGTCCACTCCGCTCGGTGCCGAGGCCGGCCTCGCGGGCGCGGATCATCGCCTCCGCGCGGTCGGCCACCTGCAGCTTGGCGAAGATCGCGGAGACGTAGTTGGCCACGGTCTTCGGGCTCAGCGACAGCGTCCGCGCGATCGCGGGATTCGGCCTGCCCTGCGCGATCAGCCCGAGGATCTCCCGCTCCCGGTCGGTCAGGGCGGGGAACACCTTCGGCGTCTCGCGCGGCTGGGCGAAGAACGCGAGCACCCGCCCCGCGACCGCCTGGCTGAAGATCGCCTCCCCGCGCGCCACGGCCCGGATCGCGCCGGTCAGCTCGTCCTCGTCGGCGTCCTTGAGCACGTAGCCGCGGGCACCGGCGCGCAGCGCGAGGAACACCGAGTCCTCGTCCTCGAACAGGCTGAGCACCAGGACCCGCACCTCGGGATCGGCGGTGACGATCGCCCGGGTGGCCTCGATGCCGCTGATCCCGGGGAGCTGCAGGTCCATCAGGACGACGTCCGGCCGCAGCGTCGCCGGCCTGCGACACCGCCTCCTCACCCGTCGTGGCGACCCCCGCGACGGCGAGGCCCGGCACGGCCTCGAGCAGCGCGACGACGCCCTTGCGGAAGAGCGGGTGGTCCTCGACGACGAGCACGCGCAGCGGATCCACTCAGCCACCCCCCGGCAGCGGCAGCCGGGCCAGCACGCGTGTGCCGCCGTCCGGGCCCGCGCCCACCGCGCACGAGCCGCCCATCTCGGCGGCCCGCTCCCGCATCGAGGACAGTCCCACGCCCGGCGTCGCCGAGGCCGCGATCCCCGCGCCGTCGTCGGTGACCTCGACGGTCACGACGTCGCCGTCGACCGCGAGCCGGACGCAGCAGGTGCGTGCCCCCGCATGGCGGACGACGTTGGTCAGCGCCTCCTGCACGATCCGGTAGGCCGCGACCTCGATCGCGGCCGGCAGCGCGGGCAGCTCCCCGGGGACGTCGACGTCGACCCGCAGGCCGCCGTCGGCGCCGCAGCGTTCGGCCAGCCGCTGCAGCGCCCCGACCAGGCCCAGCTCGTCGAGGGCGGGCGGACGCAGGCCGTGCACGAGCCGACGGATGTCGGCGATCGCCGTCGCGCAGCTCCCCGCGCAGCTCGCCGGCGAGCGCCTCGGCGGCGGCCGGGTCCTTCGGGATGAGCCCGCGCAGGACGCCGGTCTGCACGGTGAGCCCGGCCAGTTGGGCGCCGAGCCCGTCGTGCAGGTCGCGGCGCAGCCGGCGGCGTTCCTCCTCGCGGGCGGTGACCAGCCGTTCGCGGGAACGCTGCAGGTCGGCGGTGAGCCGGACCGCCGAGACGGCGACCCCGGCCTGCCGGGCCAGGTCGGACAGCAGCCGGCGGTCGGCGGGGGAGAAGCCGTCCTCGCCCGGGACGCAGGCCGAGGACGAGTTCGCCGACCGGCTCGGAGCGGTAGAGCAGCGGGAAGCGGACGGTGCCGCGGCACCGGCTCCCCGGATTCGACGGCGGGCTCGCCGTCGCGCCAGCGCGATCGCGGCATAGGGCAGCCGCAGCGACTCCCGGACCGTCGGTGACGATCGCGGGCAGCACGGCGTCGGGGGCCGAGCGTGCCCTCGAGCCGTTCGCCCAGCCGGGAGAGGGCGGTGTACGGCTCCGCCGCGCTGGCCGTAGAGCAGCCGGCTCGACCCCGCGCTGCAGCCGGTCGCGCAGCGGCGCGAAGAGGACGGCGACGATGCCGGTGGCGACCAGCGAGACCAGTCAGGTCGTCCTCGCGGCGCAGCGCCGCGCCGAGCGTAGCCGACGATCAGGACGTAGATGACCGACCACCACGGCGGTCAGCGCGCACGTAGACGAGCGTCCGGTTGATGACGACGTCGATGCCGTCGAGCCGGTAGCGCAGCACCGCGACCGCGATCGCGACCGGCAGGGTGAGCACGACCCAGGCGAGCATCACGCCGCCGACGATCTCCGGCAGGAGGTCGAGCAGCGGAAGGAGGACCAGCGGCGCGACGCGAAGAGGAACCACTTCATCTGCTGCCGCTCGGCACCGTGCGAGCGGCGGAACCGGACGACGACGGCGGCGACGGCGGTCAGCACGCCGACCCCGAGCAGCGCGCTGAGGACCGGGAACGCGGGGTGCTGCTCGACGCCCGGCAGTGCCGTCGATGCCGATCGGGTTGTCGATGCGGTAGTCGACGTCCTGGCCGGTGAGCGTGTCGGTCAGCATGCCGAGCACGACCGTGCCCGCGGCCCCGATGACCCCGACCGCGGCGGGCCACCGCCAGCCGCGCGACGGCAGCCGACCGTCCGGGAACAGCAGCGGAATCGCGGCGAAGACGAGCCAGAGCAGGAGCATCCAGTACCAGCTCTGCACCCATGCGCCGACGACGGCGAGGGCGTCGGGTCGGCCGCGGGTGGTCATGACCCACGCGGCGTAGTAGTCGCCGGTCGGCGCCGAGCACGACCAGCAGGGCGGCGGCCGGCCATGACCCAGCCGACGGCGTTGCGCGGGCGCTTCCCGATGAGCAGGGCGCCCATGGCCGCGAACATGCCGAACCCGACCCAGAGCGTCGCGCCCTCGAGCGGCTCCAGGCCGGGGCTCCCGAGGCTGCGGTCGAGGACCAGGCCGCGCTCACGCCGGCGACGTAGACCGGGACGACCGCCCACGCCACCACCCGCGGACGGCGGCCGGCGTGGACCGGCTCGCGGGCGGCCGCGCCGGAGCGCGCCGCCCGCACTGCGTCGTCACCTGGTCACCTCCTCTCGTCGGCGGGCGCACGATGCGCGCCGCGGCGGGCGCGTCAACGGAGGGCCGCACCGTCGTGCGGCCCTCCCGGTCGCGTCAGGCGCGGGCGCGAACTCGGCCGGCGCGGGGCGGCCGGCCGACCGCAGCGACGCGCCGAGCAGGACCCAGGCGATGCCGGTGGGCACCGCGATCGCGGCCCAGAACCAGGCGTCGTTCTCCGGGTCGATGGCCGAGCCGAGCAGCCCGATGCCGAGGCCGAGCGGCAGGGCAGCGGCCAGCAGGAGGCCCGCGGCCCGGGAGAGGCCGTCCCGCCGGCGGCGGAACACGACGACGCCGGTGAGGATCCCGCCGACGAGCCGACACCAGGAAGCCGATCAGGAAGCATCGCGTGCCCGAGGTCGACCTCGCCGCCGCCCGCGGTCAGCGAGGCGACCTCGATGCCGTTGCCGAGGGCCATGGCGCCACCGAGCCGCGACGCCCGCCCGACGGAGACCCGATCCGGCCGGCGGCCGCGCCGAGCGCGCGGCGCAGCGCCGTCAGGCCGACGACGATCAGCGCCGGGGGCAGCACCGCGAAGATCCAGTACGAGGCGGCGACCGCGAACAAGGCGAGGGTGCCGGGCTCGACGTCGTCGAGGTCGGCCAGCACCAGCCGACCGGCAGCAGCGCCCAGAGGGCGCCGCCGACCAGTCCGGTGGTGGCGGCGCGGGAGAGTCGTCGTCGACATGGGAGGTCCTTCCGTCCGAGGGGTCGCTGTCGACGACGACGGTGCGGCGGGGGCTCTCCCGGGAACCAGGGAACGCGATCACGAGCCGGCCGGGAGCTTTCTCCCGGGGCGGCCGGCTCTAGCGTCATCCCATGCCCGTGTTCGCGGTGACGAGGGTCAAGGGGCCGGCGTGGGACCCGGAACGGCCCCGCCGGGAGCAGCACGGGTGGACGGGGCACGCCGCGTTCATGGATCGCCTGGTGGACGAGGGTTTCGTCGTCCTGGGCGGGCCGGTCGGCGACGGCGAGGAGATCCTGCTCGCCGTCGAGGCCGCGACGAGGGCGAGATCCGGACGCGGCTCGGGCGCCGACTCCGTGGGAGCCGGGCGCGGGCTGCTGCGCACCGGGCCGATCCGGGATGGACACCGGCTGGACGGGCGCCCGCACGGGCGGGCCCGCCCCTGAGAGTCGAGCGCCTCGAGCGCCCGCGACGGAAGGCGGTCGACCACGCGCCTGGACGCGGTCGCGGAACGCCGGGCTTCCGCGGCACCTGGGCGGACGTGGCACTTGACGGTGGCACTCGAGACGTAGCAGGCGCTGCGCGATCTAGCGCGCACGACAGTGCCTCGGCGAGCAGCCGTCAGGACCTCCGACCGTGTAGCCGTCGGCGAGCCGTGTCGCTCGGCTTCCGGCGGGGCAGGGCGGCGACGGACGTTCGCGACGTGGCCGCCGACGGACCGTCCGTCGAGTCCGTCGTCGCGCAGGGCGTCGAAGAGCCGGTCGTCCGCACGACCAGCGGTAGCCGTCCGGCTCGGCGTCCAGACGACGCGCGTTCCCGCGTCCGGGGGTGCGTCCCGGGCCCGGGAGGGGTCCGTCCCGGACGCGGAGCTGACCGGCGCAGCGATGCGGTCCGCCGACCGGCCGGCTGCGCTGCGTCCACGCGACGCCCAGCAGCGACCCACGCGCGCGAAGAAGACGAACAGGCCGAGGTCGTGCCACGGGTCGGCTCGACCAGCAGCGCGACAGCGCACCTGCGCCGGCGACGAGGACCGCCGTCCACCAGCCGGCGACGGCCGCCGGCGCGGCGCAGCCCCAACGCCAGCGGGACCGGCGCCGACGACCAGCAGCAGCAGGCCGACCGCGAAGAGCAGGAAGGACGCACTCCGCGGGCGCGCCGATGACCAGCGCGGTGCCGAGCCCGACCAGCCCGAAGGCGATGAGCAGGCCGGCTCCGGCCAGGCCGACCAGCGGCCCGATGCGGCCGCGCGGGGGAGCCGGCGGTGCGCCGAGCCCGTGCAGCGGCGACGAGGAGCGCGGCGGCGCCGAGCGTCCAGGCGGCCAGGTAGACCGCGAACCCGGGCCGGCGAGACGACCGTGCCGTCCGGCGCCTGGACCGGCTGGACGGAGTTCGGCGGCCACGGAGGCGGACAGCAGCAGACCGCCGGCGACGGCGGCTCCTCCGGTCCGGCGGTCGGCATGGGTGCGGTCATGTCGGTCTCCTCGGGTCGGTCGGGGTTCCCGGGAAGCCTGGTCGCGCGCGCGGCTGCGTCGTCCGGCCGGGGAGCGATTCCGGCCGTCCCCCGGACGGCGGACGATGCCGGCGGAGGTCCGCCGCACGGGGGATCCCGAACGGCTCGCGGGCTGGCTACGGTTCGCGCGCATGGACTGGCCGCGGGTGGCCCGGACCGCGGACGCGGTCGTGGTCACGGCACTCGCCGTCTCGGGGCAGGTGTCGGTCTGGACGGGGACGAGCGGGCCGCTGGCCGAGGACCGGCCGGTGCACGCGCTGCTCCTGGCCGTCGCCACCGTGCCGCTGTCCGTCCGCCGGTACGCGGCCGCTGCTGGTGCTGCTGCTGGTGCTCGGCGCGTCCTGGGTGCAGTTCCAGCTGGGCGGCGAGGC
The DNA here is from genome assembly GCA_963748305.1 of uncultured Actinomycetota bacterium. GTDB lineage: Bacteria > Actinomycetota > Actinomycetes > Mycobacteriales > Geodermatophilaceae > Blastococcus_B. The sequence goes on from CAVVIN010000019.1 coordinate 48,034, forward strand.
GTTCCAGCCCTGGTTCGCCGTCGTGCTGGCGCTCTACGCCGTCGGCGCGCACGCCGGCTGCGGGGGGCGCTGTCACCGGCGCGCTGGTGACGGCGGCCGCGGTGCTGGCCGGCGACATCCCCGAAGCTCGCTCGCGGGCGACCCGGTCGACGAGGTGCTCCCCGCCTGGTTCGTCCTCGCCGGCATCTGGGGTCTCGGGCGGTGGATCCGGCACCGGCGGCGCGAGACCGCGGAACTGGAGGAGCGAGCCGTGGCGGCGGAGCGGGAGGTGCGGAACAGGCGGCCCGGGCGGTCGCCGACGAGCGGGCCCGGATCGCGCGCGAGCTGCACGACCTGGTGGCGCACAGCATGGGGGTGATGGTCATCCAGTCGCAGGCCGGGCAGCGGGCGATCGGCTCCGATCCCGTGGCCGCGCGCGCCGCGCTGTCCTCGATCGAGACGTCGGGGCGGCAGGGGCTGGCCGAGATGCGCCGGCTGCTCGGGCCTGCTCACGGGCACCGAGGACGCGCTCGGTGACGCCCGCAGCCGAGTCTGCGCGCGCTGCGAGGACCTGGTGGGCCGGGTGCGGGAGGCCGGCCTGCCCGGTCGAGCTGGCGGTGCACGGCGACCTCTCCGGGCTGCCCGCGGGGTGGACCTGGCCGCCTACCGGATCGCGCAGGAGGCGCTGACCAACGTGCTCAAGCACGCCGGACCGGCGACCGCCCAGGTCGTCGTGCGGGCCGGGTGCGGCAGGTGGACGTCGAGGTCTGCGACGACGGGCGCGGCGCCGCGACGACGGCCCGGCTCCGGGCACGGGCTGGTCGGCATGCGCGAGCGGGCGGCGCTCTACGGCGGGACGGTCGAGGCCGGGGGGCTGCCCGGACCGGCGGCTTCCGGGTCCGCGCGCGGCTGCCGGTGGAGGGAACGCCGCATGACGATCCGGGTGCTGATCGTCGACGACAAGGAGCTCGTCCGCACCGGGCTGCGGCTGATCCTCGAGAGCGAGCCCGACCTCGGCCGTCGTGGGCACCGCGGTCGACGGCGCGCAGGCGGTCACGCGAGGTGCGCCGGCTCCGGCCCGACGTCGTCCTCATGGACATCCGGATGCCGGTGCTCGACGGGCTGGCGGCGACCCGCGAGATCCTCGGCGGAGCGCGACCCGGCCGCTGCAAGGTCGTGATCCTGACGACGTTCGACGTCGACGAGCACGTGTACGAGGCGCTCCGCGCGGGGGCGAGTGGCTTCCTGCTCAAGGACGTGCCGGCCGACCAGCTGGCGCACGCGATCCGGGTGGCGGCCGCCGGGGAGGCGCTGCTGGCGCCGTCGGTGACCCGGCGGCTGATCGCCGAACTTCACCCGGCCGCGCCCGGCCCCGCGCCCCGGCCGGCCGGGGTGGCCGAGCTGACCGCTCGGGAGGTGGAGGTGCTGGCCCTGCTGGCCGAGGGGCTGTCCAACGCCGAGATCGCCGGCCGGCTGTTCGTCGGCGAGGCGACGGTGAAGACGCACGTCGCCCGGGTGCTGACCAAGCTCGGCGTCCGGGACCGCGTGCAGGCGGTGATCGTCGCGTTCCGCGCGGCCTGGTACCGCTCGACCCGCCTGCTGCCGCGACCCGCTGACCGCCTGACTGGCGAGCGCCGCCTGGGATCCGCCGTACGGCGGACCCGGCTCCGCCGTGCGGTGCCCCCGGAATCGCCCACACGGCCGATGTGCTCACCCGCCCGCCGCCCCGAGGCTGACCACCGCACCGCAGCTGGTGCGCAGCGTCCGGAGCGAGGGAGTGCAGCCGTGGAGCGACCGATCATCAGGGGACGGCAGTGGGCAGCGGCGGTTCCCCTCGCTGCTCGTGCTGGGGCTGGTGGCTCCGGCCGGCGTGGCGTCGGCCGTGGTGCCGGCCTCCACCGCCTCGCTCGCGTCCGAGGATGGGCCGTACCCGGAGGAACCGGAGAGGGCAACCAGACCGACCCGCACCTCGACGGCAGCCTGCTCGTGTTCACCGCGATCGACGGGACCGACTCGGCCATCCGGTACGTGGACCTGGTCGATGGGGCCACGGGGACCATCGACAACGAGGGCCACCGCGACTCGCTGCCGGACGTGTCGGGCGACCTGA
>CAVVIN010000020.1:0-395101 GCA_963748305.1 uncultured Actinomycetota bacterium
TGCGTGGTACCGCTGATGTACACGGGACAGCGGTGGCCGGGTGGGGTGAACGGGCTGAACGAGGTAGCCGATGGTCTCCATGACCTCGTCGGACACGTCGTAGTTCGCGTAGACGTTCTGCACGTCGTCGCAGTCCTCGAGCGCGTCGATCAGCCGGAAGACCTTGCCGGCGCCGTCCTCGTCGAGCTCGACGCGTCACGCTGGGCACGAAGCCGGCCTCGGCGGAGTCGTAGTCGATGCCGGCGTCCTGCAGGGCGGTGCGGACGGCGACCAGGTCGTCGGGCTCGCTGACCACCTCGAAGGTGTCGCCGAGGTCGCGGACCTCCTCGGCGCCGGCGTCCAGGACGGCCATGAGCACGGCGTCCTCGTCGACCGCGTCGGCCTTCGGCACCACGACGACGCCCTTGCGGGAGAAGAGGTAGGACACCGAGCCGGGGTCGGCCATCGACCCGCCGTTGCGGGTCATGGCGGTGCGGACCTCCATGGCCGACCGGTTCTTGTTGTCGGTCAGGCACTCGATGAGGACGGCGACGCCGCCGGCGGCGTAGCCCTCGTAGGTGATGCCCTGGTAGTCGACGCCACCGGCCTCGGCGCCGGAGCCGCGCTTGACCGCGCGGTCGATGTTGTCGTTGGGGACCGAGCTCTTCTTGGCCTTCTGGATGGCGTCGAAGAGCGTGGGGTTGCCGGCGGGTCACCGCCGCCGGTGCGCGCCGCGACCTCGATGTTCTTGATCAGCTTGGCGAACAGCTTGCCGCGCTTGGCGTCGATGCCGGCCTTCTTGTGCTTGGTCGTCGCCCACTTGGAATGGCCACTCATGACGGTGTCCTCTCTCGTTCCCGGCGGCTCCGTCCGCCGGCCTGCTCGGCCAGGTGGCGGCGGACGATGTCGACGAACAGCGCGTGCACCCGGCGGTCCCCGGTCAGCTCCGGGTGGAAGCTCGTGGCCACCAGGTTCCCCTGGCGGACGGCGACGATCCTACCGTCGGCCGGCCCCCCGACGACCCGGCCGAGGACCTCGACCCCGTCGCCGGCCTCCTCGACCCACGGCGCGCGGATGAAGACGGCGTGCATCGGCCCGCCGGCGAGCCCCGAGGCCGATGTCGGACTCGAACGAGTCGACCTGCCGGCCGAAGGCGTTGCGGCGGACGGTGACGTCGAGGCCGCCGACGGTCTCCTGGTCCGGCGGCGCGTCGAGGATCCGGTCGGCCAGCAGGATCATCCCGGCGCAGGAGCCGTAGGCCGGCAGCCCGCGCGCGACGGCGGCGCGCAGCGGCTCGAGCAGGCCGAAGCGGGCGGCGAGCTTGACCATCGTCGTCGACTCCCCGCCCGGGAGCACCAGCCCGTCGACGGCGGCCAGCTCCTCGGGGCGGCGCACGGTCACGGCCTCGGCGCCCTGCGCGCGCGAGCGCCGCCAGGTGCTCGCGGACGTCGCCCTGCAGGGCGAGCACGCCGATGACGGGCCGGTCGGATGGGCTGGACACGACCGACCAGGCTACGGCTGCCGCGCGCGGCTGGACGGCCGCGCGAGCGCGCGACGAGCTCCAGGTCGAGGAGCCGTTCCAGCGGTCCGCGCCCGAGCGTCACGACCGACATGGACCCGTCCCCGACGCAGGGCGCCGCGCGACGATACGGCAGCCAGAGCTCCGACGCCCTCGGGCGGACTCGTCGGCGAGCTCGAGCAGCGCCCGAGGACGACGGATCTGGCACGTCGCGGGACGACTGCGGCCGCGAGCGCCCCACTGCCGGCAGCGGTCACGGTCGGCCCAGCTGCTGCACGGTCGGCCACGACGCAGACAGGCGGTGAACCAGGACGGCCGGAACCCGCACGTAGCGCTCGACCACGGCTCGAACCGTGACGTGGGCCGTCTGTGCGGCTCGGCGCCGTGCCAGGTCACGCGACGGACTCCCGCTGCGGACCCCGACCGACCTCGGCGCAGCACGTCCGACGGCGCCGTGCGGACGGCGACGTCCGGCCACGGCGGTGCTCCGTCCACGACGCACGGCGGTAGCCGCCGCCGTGTCGAGGTCGGCCGCCCACCCGTGCGCGCGTTCGCCCGCGGCCAGGTTCGAGCCGGCCCGGACGCGCTTGCCCGACGGCACCGAGCGTCCGTCACCGCATGGCCGCGTGGACCGGCGACCGTGAGCAGCTCGGTCGCCGAGTGCGAGCGCGCGTCGGCGACCGACGGCGACGCTGCCGCGGGCGCACGCCGTTCACCGGCGAGCGCGACGCTACCGGACGCTCGCCGCGACGCGGAGCCGCGGGCGGCCACGCGGAGATCGCAGGCGCCTGGCACGGACGACGAGGGCACGACGGCGCGGTGACCCGGAAGCGGTCCGCGGTCGACGGGCCGATGCGCGTGAACCACTGCGGGCGCGGACCGCGATCCGAGCCGGCCGCACGAGTCCCGCGCGACCTGCGGGCCTGCGGTGCGGCCGGACAGCAGGGTCGACGACGCGGCGAGCGCGCGAAGAGGCCGGACAGGCCGTACGCCGCGGCCGCCAGGTGCTGCGATCCGTCGGAGCTCGTCGCCACCCGCAGGTGGGCGCCGAACATGCCCGAGCACGGCCGACGACCGCGCGCGACGGTCGAGCTCCCGGTCGGTCGGCGCGGGCCTCGGAGCTCACCAGCCCCGCGTGGCGTACCGCTCGCTCTCCGGCAGAGTCGAGACGTTGATGCCGACCATCGGCTCGCCCAGGCCGCGGGAGACCTTGGCGATCACGTCGGGGTCGTCGTGGAAGGTCGTCGCCTGGACGATCGCCGCGGCGCGCTGCGCGGGGTCGCCGGACTTGAAGATGCCCGAGCCGACGAACACGCCCTCCGCGCCCAGCTGCATCATCATCGCCGCGTCGGCGGGGGTGGCGATGCCACCGGCGGTGAACAGGACGACCGGCAGCTTGCCCAGTCGCGCCACCTCGGCGACGAGCTCGTACGGGCGCGCGCAGCTCCTTGGCCGCGACGAACAGCTCGGTCTCGTCGAGGGTGCCCAGCGCCTTGATGCCGGCGCGGATCGACGCGCATGTGCCGGGTGGCCTCGACGACGTTGCCGGTGCCGGCCTCGCCCTTGGAGCGGATCATCGCCGCGCCCTCGGAGATCCGGCGCAGCGCCTCGCCCAGGTCGGTGGCGCCGCAGACGAACGGCACGGTGAACGCGCTCTTGGCGATGTGGTGGGCCTCGTCGGCCGGGGTGAGCACCTCGGACTCGTCGATGTAGTCGACGCCCAGCGCCTGCAGCACCTGCGCCTCGACGAAGTGGCCGATCCGGGCCTTGGCCATCACCGGGATGGAGACGGCGCCGATGATGCCCTCGATCATGTCGGGGTCGCTCATCCGCGCGATGCCGCCCTGGGCGCGGATGTCGGCGGGCACCCGCTCCAGCGCCATGACGGCGACCGCGCCGGCGTCCTCGGCGATCTTGGCCTGCTCCGGCGTGACGACGTCCATGATGACGCCGCCCTTGAGCTGTTCGGCCATGCCGCGCTTGACGCGGTCGGTGCCGGTGCGGAGGGGGTGCCTGGGGGGCTCGTGCGCTGCCACGGATCTGCCTCGGGGTCGACGGATGGATCTGGCGACCGTCCATCGTACGGCGGGTCAGCGGGCGGGCCGCCCGGCACCCGGCCGCCGGCCAGCCCGAGCGCGGTCGTCGATGTCGAAGTACCGGGGCAGGGGCCGGCGGGCGTGCAGCCGGAGCACGCGGGCCAGCCGCGACCGGCGCAGCGCACGGGTGTCGCGGACCGCGTCGTTGTAGAAGCGCCGGGCCAGGCTCACCCGGATCGCCGTGCCCTCGAGGTCGGTGCGGAGCGCCGTCGGCACGCCCGGCAGGTCGTCCGGCAGCTCCCGCAGCTCGCGGCCCAGGAGCGTTCTCGGCCAGCTCGCGGTCACCGTCGACGGGGCGGCGGGCATCCGCGGCGAAGGCGGCCAGGTACTCCGCCCGGTCCTCCCCCACGGCCGCCGGGTAGGCGCGGGCGAGCTCCTCGGCCAGCCCGGCGCGCCGCTGCAGCTGGGTGTCCAGGGCCAGCCAGGCCCGGTCGACGCGGTCCACCAGCCGGCCCAGCCGGGTGAGCGTCCACAGCACCCACACGAGCAGGACCAGGAGGAGCGCGCCGACGGCAGCAGGATCCAGGCGTCGGGCGTCACGGGGCGAAAGGCTAGCGGCTGCGTCGGCCGCCGTGGGGACGTCCGCGCCTGCCTGCGCGCCGGGGGGACGCCGGGGTAGTCGGCGGAGTCCTCCGCGGTGACCCCGCCGCCACCGGGCGGAACGACCGTCTCGTAGACGGCCAGGATGCGGCGGGCGAGGACCTGCCAGTCGTAGGCGGCGGCCGCGCGCCGCCCGGCCGCCGAGAGCTCGGCCCGCCGGTCCGGGTCGGCGAGCAGGTCGCCGAGCGCCCGGGCGAGCGCGGCGGGGTCGCCGCGGCGGACGAGCACCCCGGCCTCCCCGTCCTCGAGCACCCGGGCGAAGGCGTCCAGGTCGCTGGCGACGATCGGGCGCGCCCGCGGCCATCGCCTCGATGAGGATCACGCCGAAGGACTCGCCCAGCAGGTTCGGCGCGCAGTAGACGTCGACCGACCGCAGGAACGCCGCCTTGTCCGCCTCGGACAGCTCGCCGAGCACGCGACGTGCGGGCGGAGGTCGTCGCCGACCAGCTGCCCAGCTCGTCGGCGTCCCCGCGGCCGGCGATGAGCAGGCGGGCGCCGGGGTGCTCGCGGACGAGGGTGCGCAACGCGTCGAGCAGGACCGGCAGGCCCTTGCGCGGCTCGAGGTAGCGGCCGAGGAACCCGATCGTCGGCCCGTCGACGCCGCGGGTGAAGCCGGGCAGGGTGGGGCCGTCGGCGAAGACGTCGACGTGCACGCCGTTCGGGATGATCACTGCGTCGCCGCCCGAGGTGCTCGACCTGCACGCGGCGGGCGAAGTCGGAGACGGCGATCCGGCCGCTGATGCGCTCGAGCCAGGGCCGGACGACCGGGCCCCACGCGGCGAGCCACTTCGAGCGCGTCGTGGCGGCGTGGAAGGTGGCGACGATCGGGCCGTCGGCGATCATGCAGACCAGCAGACCGACCGACGGCGGCGCCGGCTCGTGCACGTGGACGACGTCGAAGGTGCCCTCCCGCAGCCAGCGGCGCACCCGGGCGGCCGACACCGGGCCGAACTGCAGGCTCGCCATCGAGCCGTTGTAGGGAACCGGCACGGTCCGCCCGGCGAAGGTGATCCACGGCTCGGTGATCGACTCCTCGCGCTCGGCCGGGGTGAGGACCTCGACGTGGTGGCCCATGCCGCGCAGCGTCTCGGCCAGGTCGCGGACGTGGTACTGGACCCCACCGGGGACGTCCCACTGGTACGGGCAGACCAGGCCGATGCGCATCAGGCCGGCCCCCCGGCGGGGGGGGTCGGGCGGCACGTCGGCCCAGATGCGGCCGAGCATGTGCCAGTCCTCCGGCCGGTCGGCGATCGAGGCGGCGAAGTCGTCGGCGACGGTCTGCATGGCCGTGGTGACGCGGTCCTTGAGCCGGCCGGGGCCGGCGACGGGCACCTCCGGGGGGAACACCAGCCGCCAGCCCGCCGTCGGTGAACTGGCAGACGGTCGGGACCAGCGCGGCCCCGGTCTGGGCGGCGAGCAGCGGCGGCGCCACCGGGCAGGGTCGCCGTCCGGCCGAAGAAGGTCGACCGGCACTCCGCCGGCTGCCCAGGTTGCGGTCGACCAGCAGGCAGGTCGGCGCCGCCGTCGGCGAGCCACTCCCGCAGGACCTCGGTGCTCGGCCGCGGGCCGCCGGTCAGCGGCACCACCCGGAAGCCCAGCGACTCCCGGAAGGCGACGAATCGCTCGAACAGCGATTCCGGCTGGAGCCGCTCGGCGACGGTCATGAACGGTCCGCCGAGCCAGTCGATGAACCACACGCCGGCGGCGTCCCAGTTGCCGCTGTGCGGCAGGGCCATGATCACGGCCGCCCGCCGGCGCGGGCCTTCTCGAGGTGCTCGAGGCCGACGACGTCGGTGCCCGGCCACGATCCGGTCGCTGCGCAGCGACGGCAGCCGGAACGCCTCCTGCCAGTAGCGTGCGTAGGAGCGCACGGCCCGGCCGGTGAGGTCGGCGAGCTCGGGCTCGCTCAGCCGGCCGCCGGTGACGACGCGCAGGTTCGCGCGGAGCTGCCGGGTGCCCTTGCCGTCACGGCCCGCCGCCCAGCGGCCGGCCCGGTCGAAGGCCCCTCGGGCGGCGGGCTCGGGCAGCAGCCGGACGGCGTGCCAGCCCGCGGCGAACCCGGCGTCGGTCAGCCGGGCGGTCAGCGCGGCGCACGGCGCCGGCGGGGACGCCGGCGCGGCGGCGCGGCGCTCATGGCGAGGGGGCGAGCCGGCCGCGCCTCGCCGGCGGACGGCCACGAACCGCTGCCCCACGGTGATCGCGCTGCCCGCGAGCAGCACCCAGAGCATGACGTGCAGGGCGTACGGGATCCCGAGGCCGGCGAAGCCGGTGCCGACCAGCACGAGGATCAGCCGCTCGGTGCGCTCCACGATCCCGACGTCGGCGGACAGCCCGACGCCCTCGGCACGCGCCTTGATGTAGGAGGTCAGGACGCCGAGCACGAGGCAGAGCAGGGCGAGCAGGACGATCAGCCGGTTGTCGCCGTCGCCGGAGAACCACCAGACGAGAGCGCCGAAGATGGCCGCGTCCGCGGCGCGGTCGCCGACCGAGTCGAGGACGGCGCCGAACACCGAACCGCTGCCGCGGGCCCGGGCCAGCGCGCCGTCGAGCATGTCGAGCAGGACGAAGACGGTGACGGCGACCGCGCCCCACCACAGCCGCCCGTTGCCGATCAGGAGGACGGCCGACCGGCGACCGCGCCGACGCGTGCCGGTGATCGTCACCATGTCCGGCGTGACCCCGGCCCGGGCGAGCCGCGCCGACGACCGGCGGCCAGAAGCGGGCGACGGCGGGGCGGGCGTTGCTGCCGAGCACTCAGGCCTCCCCGGCGCGGTGGGTGTGACGGCACTGCGGTCGGCACCAGGCGTCGGCGAGGAGGGCCCGGGTCTCCGTCAGCACCTGCGGGAGGACCCGGGTCAGGCCGATGACCGGCATGAAGTTGGTGTCGCCGCCCCAGCGGGGCACCGCGTGCTGGTGCAGGTGGTCGGCGATGCCGGCGCCGGCGACCGAGCCCTGGTTCATCCCGATGTTGAACCCGTGCGCCCCGCTGACCGCGCGCACGGCCCGCATCGCGGTCTGGGTGAAGGCGCCGAGCTCGGCGACCTCGTCGTCGGTGAGGTCGGTGTAGTCGGGCACGTGCCGGTACGGGACCAGCATCAGGTGGCCGGCGTTGTACGGGATACAGGTTGAGGACGGCGTAGACCGTCGTCCCCCGGGCCACGATCAGGCCGTCCTCGTCGCCCATCGTCGGGATGACGCAGAACGGGCAGTCGTGCGCGCCCGTGGGCTTGCCCTCACCCCGGATGTAGGCCATCCGGTACGGGGTCCACAGGTGCTCGAAGGCCTCCCCGGGGACGCGGCCGGCCCGCCGTCGTCGGAGGTCAACGCTGCTCCGCAGGGGAACCCGGCCTTCGGCCGCTCCGGAGGACTCCGCCGAGGGGTCCAGGTTGTAGCGGGACGCGATCCAGGCGGCGACCTGCTCGACCGCCTCGTCGACGGGGACGCCGTTGCGCTGCGAGCCGTCGCGGTAGCGGAAGGACACCGCGCCGGCCTCGGCGTCGGTGGCGCCGGCGAGCAGGACGAACGGGATCTTCTGCTTGCTCGCCGTCCGGATCTTCTTCTGCATCCGGTCGTCGGAGTCGTCGATCTCGACGCGGATCCCGCGCTGCTTCAGCTTCAGCGCGACGTCGGTCAGGTAGGGCACCTGCTCGTCGGTGATCGGGATGCCGACCACCTGCACGGGGGCGAGCCAGGCCGGGAAGGCGCCGGCGTAGTGCTCGGTGAGGACGCCGAAGAACCGCTCGATCGAGCCGAACTTGGCCGAGTGGATCATCACCGGCTGCTGGCGGGCGCCGTCGGCGGAGGTGTACTCCAGGCCGAAGCGGGCCGGCTGGTTGAAGTCGTACTGGATGGTCGACATCTGCCAGGTGCGGCCGATGGCGTCCCGCGCCTGGACGGAGATCTTCGGGCCGTAGAACGCCGCGCCGCCGGGGTCGGGGACCAGTTCCAGCCCGGTCTCCTTGGCCGCGTCCTCGAGGACGGCGGTGGCGACGGCCCACTCCTCCTCGGAGCCGATGAACTTGTCCGTTCTCCGGGTCGTCCCGCGGGTGGACAGCTCGAGGTAGTAGTCGTCGAGGCCGAAGTCGCCGAGCAGGCCGAGCACGAAGGCGAGCAGGTGCCGGATCTCGCCCGGGGCCTGCTCCGGGGTGACGTAGCTGTGCGAGTCGTCCTGGGTCAGCCCGCGGACGCGGGTGAGGCCGTGCACGACGCCGGACTTCTCGTACCGGTACACGGAGCCGAACTCGAAGAAGCGCAGCGGCAGCTCGCGGTAGGACCGCCCGCGCGACCGGAAGATCAGGTTGTGCATCGGGCAGTTCATGGCCTTGAGGTAGTACTCGCTGTTCTCCAGTTCCATGGGCGGGAACATGGTGTCGTCGTAGTAGGGCAGGTGCCCCGAGGTCTCGAAGACGCCGCGCTTGGTGATGTGCGGCGTGCCGACGTAGTCGAAGCCCTCCTCGATGTGCCGCGCGCGGACGTAGTCCTCCATCTCCCGCTTGATCACCCCGCCCTTGGGGTGGAAGACGGCCAGGCCGGAGCCGATCTCGTCCGGGAAGCTGAAGAGGTCGAGCTCGGCGCCGAGACGGCGGTGGTCGCGGCGCTCGGCCTCGGCCAGGCGCTCGAGGTGGGCCTTGTGCGCGTCCTTGCTCTCCCAGGCGGTGCCGTAGATGCGCTGCAGCTGCGGGTTCTTCTCGCTGCCCCGCCAGTAGGCGGCCGCGCTGCGGGTCAGGCTGAACGCGGGGATGGCGTTGGTGCGCGGCAGGTGCGGGCCCCGGCACAGGTCGGTCCAGACGCGCTCGCCGGTGCGCGGGTCGAGGTTGTCGTACATGGTCAGCTGCGCGCCGCCGACCTCGACGTCGGCGCCCTCGGTGTCGCCCGCGCCGCCCTTGAGGCCGATCAGCTCGAGCTTGTAGGGCTCGGCGGCGAGCTCGGCCTGGCGTCGGCGTCGCTGATCTCGCGGCGGGCGAAGTTCTGCCCGGCGCGGACGATCTCCTGCATCTTCTTCTCGAGGGCGGTGAGGTCCTCGGGGGTGAACGGCCGCTCGGGGTCGAAGTCGTAGTAGAAGCCGTTCTCGACCGGCGGGCCGATGCCGAGCTTGGTGCCGGGGAAGAGCTCCTGGACGGCCTGGGCCAGCACGTGCGCGGTCGAGTGGCGGATGACGGCGCGCCCGTCGTCGCTGGCGGCGGGGACGGGCTCGACCTCGGCGTCGGCGTCGGGGGTCCAGTTCAGGTCCTTGAGGTCGCCTGAGGCCAGCTCCCGGACGACGACAGCGCCGTCGGGGCCCTTGAGCGGGACGCCGGCGTCCTTGAGCGCCTGCATCGCCGTCGTCCCGGCCGGCACCCGGATCGGGGCGAGCGCGGTCGGAGAGGGCGGGGAAGGCACGAGGAGCTCCTGGAGGGTCGAGCGGAAAGGGGCGGGCCGGCACCGAGCCTAGTGCGCGGCCCTGCTCAGCCGGGGACGATGCTCAGCCCCGCCGCCACCGCACCCCGCCGGTCGAGGACGGCGGCGATGCGCTCCGCGGCGGCCGGGTCGGCGGGCTGCACGGTGACCTGGTCCGCGGCCGGCACGATCGACAGCGGCACCGCCTCGGCCGAGGTGGCCGTGAACCGGCCGTCGTCCCCCCGGGTGAAGGTGAACCGGGCCAGCACGGAGTCCTCCGTCGGATGGCCGCGGGTGGCGTGCTCGGCGACGTGGTTGCCGAGGCCGTAGGCCGCCCACTCCCCGTCGATCGCCTCCATCGGCTGCACGACGTGGGCGTGATGGCCCAGCACCAGATCGACGTCCGGCGAGGCGAGCAGCGTGCGGACGGCGGCGACCTGGGCATCGGTCGGGTCGTACCGGTACTCGAGGCAGCAGTGCAGGCTGGCCAGGACGACCTCCGCACCCGCTGCCCGCGCCCGAGCGGCGGCGGCCAGCATCCCGCTCACGTCGGGCACGTCGGCGACGTCGACCGACCACTCCCGTCCCGCCGGCGGCCCGCCGCCGTTGAGGCCGTAGGTGGCCGCCACGTGCCCCACTCGCACTCCCCCGACGTCCACGATCACGGGCACGCCGGCGTCTGCCTGGGTGCGGTAGGTGCCGGTCGAGGCGATCCCCGCCGCGTCCAGCGCGTCGAGCGTGCGCACGAGCCCGTCGGCGCCGTCGTCCAGCGAGTGGTTCGACGCCGTGGAGCACAGGTCGTACCCGGCGCCGGCCAGGGCGTCGACGATCTCCGGCTGGACGGCGAAGCTCGGGTAGCCGCGATAGGGCCCGCCGGACGGTGCGACCGGCGTCTCGAGGTGGCAGACGGCGAGGTCGGCGGCCTCGATGAGCGGTGCCACCGGGGCGAGGACAGCGGTGAAGTCGTAGCTGCCGTCGTCCTGGAGGGCACCGGCCGCGAGCGCACGGTCCTGGTGGATCAGGACGTCGCCGGTGGCGACCAGGGTGAAGCTCTGCGGGGCAGCCGCGGACGGCGACGGCGCAGGTGTCTCGTCGACGACGGGTGGGTCGTCGGCCCGCAGCGCGCCGATGAGCAGGACGAGCGGGGCGAGCAGTGACGCTCTGCTCCTCACCACGGCGGCAGGCTAGATCAGGACGGCGTCCCCGACGGCGATGCGGCCGGCTTGCCGCACGTCGGCGTAGACCCCGAGGCAGTGCTTCGGCGTCCGGGTGACCTCGAGGACGGCGCCGCCCACCCGGAGTTCGCGGCCCACCCAGGTGCGCTCGTCGCCGTCCAGGGTCAGCACGAGGTTGGCGCGGGGGTCGTCGGCCGAGCAGCCCTCCGGGACCTCACCGGCCGCAGCCCGCTCGATCGCACCCCGGGAGACGAGGTGGACGGGGGCGACGCCGGCCCGCTCCTCGGGCGTCGGCACCAGGCGGACCGCCCTCCCGAGCACCGCCGTGAGTGCGGCCGCGTCGGCGTCCGGGTCGCCGGTGCCGGGCACCTCCGCCATCTCCGGCGCGTCCTTGGCCCGCACCGCGCTGCCGTCGTCCCCGACGACGCGTCCAGGCCCGGTCACCCGCCAGGCCGTGCGCGGTGACCTCGACCTCGGGCACTGCGGTGCCGGCGAGGGACCGCACCGGATAGACCCAGATCTGCTCGACCCGGCCCACGTTCTGCGGCTGTCCCACGTGCGGGACGTTAGGCCAGCCACGGCCGGCGTGTGCGGGCGCCCGCGGGCGTTCACCCCATCCGGACGAGGCCACCCCCGGGGGCGGCGGACCATCCTGAGCCGGGCGTCGCATCAGGGCGCGGGGCGACCGCCTGCCGTCGGACCGCAGTGCACCGAGCAGGAGGTGGTTCCCGTGGTCGAGGTGACCGACCAGCGCAAGAAGCGCATCGCGAAGCTCATCGAGCCGCTCCGGGTGCGGCCCGGGGCCACGGTCGACCTCGCCAGGGACTTCGACCCCGGTTACCGCTCCGACCTCCTGCAGAAGAAGGACGGCCTCGAGCTCCTCGACACCGGCATCGCCCTGCTGGCCGACTACCAGAGACGGCTCGCCGCGGCGGACACCCACGGGGTCCTCGTGTGCCTGCAGTCCCTGGACGCGGGCGGGAAGGACGGGACGATCCGGCACGTCATGAGCGGGGTGAACCCGCAGGGCGTCCGGGTCAGCGGCTTCAAGGTGCCGTCCGCGACCGAACTCGGCCACGACTACCTCTGGCGATACACCGCCCGCCTGCCCGCACGTGGCGACATCGGGATCTTCAACCGGTCGCACTACGAGGAGGTTCTCGTGGTGCGCGTGCATCCGGAGAACCTCGCCCGCCAGCGGCCTGCCGACGGTGGACAAGGGCATCTGGGACCGCCGCTACCGGGAGATCAACGACTGGGAGCGCTACCTGGTCGACAACGGGTTCGCGGTCGTGAAGCTCCTGCTGAACCTCTCCCGCGAGGAGCAACGAATCCGCTTCCTCAAGCGGATCGACGTCCCCGAGCGGAACTGGAAGTTCTCGGCCGCCGACGCCCGGGAGCGCCGGCGCTGGGACGACTACCAGGTCGCCTTCTCCCGGATGCTCTCGGCGACCAGCACCGAGCACGCGCCGTGGTACGTCGTCCCGGCCGACCACAAGTGGTTCGCCCGCATCTGCGCTGCGGCGGTTCTCGTCCACACGCTCATCGAGATCGATCCCCAGTACCCGGCGGTGAGCAAGGAGGCCCGCCGGGACCTGGCGGACGTCAAGCGGGAACTCGAGGCGGAGGCACCCGAGGGAGCCGCGCGGGACCCGTACGCCGCGGCGCACAACGGCCACCACCACGGCACGCAGGGGGCCGGGCGCACGCGGGCGAAGTCGACGAAGACCGGCCGGTAGCCCGGTCCGCAGCAGATCGGAGCACGACCGTGCAGACTCATGCCGCGCCGCAGGTGACCACGACCCCCGACGGAGGGTGGTACTCGCGGTCGCCCGCCGACGTCGCGCAGGCCCTCGGGGTCGACCCCGCTGTCGGGCTGTCGGCGGCGACCGCAGCGGAACGGCTGCGCGCGAACGGGCCGAACGCACTCCCCGAGGAGCGGCCGAAGCCCGGCTGGCTCCGGTTCCTCGAGGAGTACCGCAGCTACATGCAGATCATCCTGCTGGCCGCCGCCGCGGTGTCGCTGCTGATCGCCGAGTGGGGCACCGCCGTCCTCCTCCTCGTGCTCACGGTGCTGAACGCGGTGATCGGACTGCGCCAGGAGGGCAAGGCCGAGAGCGCGATGAACGCGCTGAGGTCGATGCTGAAGGCGACGGCGCGGGTCCGCCGGGACGGGGACGCGGCGGAGATCCCCGCCGAGCAGCTCGTCGTCGGCGACGTCGTCCTGCTCGCGGCGGGCGACCAGGTGCCGGCCGACGGCCGCATCGTCGCCGCCAGCTCCCTGCAGATCGACGAGTCGGCGCTGACCGGGGAGAGCGTGCCCGCCAGCAAGGACGCCCGGAGCCCCGAAGGCAGCGGGCTCGGCCCGGGCGACCAGACCGACATGGCCTTCATGAACACGCCGGTGACCCACGGCAGCGGCACCATGGTCGTCACCGGCACGGGTGCGGACACCGAGCTCGGCAAGATCTCGGCGATGCTCTCGGCCAAGCCCAAGGAGAAGACGCCGCTCACCGCGGAGCTCGACCGGCTCACCCTCTGGATCGCCGGCGCGGCGGGACTCACGATGATCGTGATGTTCGTGCTCGGCCGTTCCCGCGGCGAGGCCTGGGACGTGCTGTTCATCAGCGCCGTCGCCCTGGCGATCGCCGCCGTCCCCGAGGCGCTGCCCACGGTGACGCAGATGATCCTCTCGCTCGGCGGGGTGGACCTGGCCAAGCGCAACGCCATCGTGAAAGAGCTGCCGTCCGTGGAGACGCTCGGCTTCACGTCGGCGATCAACTCGGACAAGACCGGCACCCTGACGATGAACCAGATGACCGTCGTCGAGGTGGTGGATCCCGGCGACCGCTACACCGTCTCCGGCATCGGTTACGGCCTGGAGGGGCACATCCACCACGCCGCCGGGACGTCCGCCTCCATCGAGGCCGCGATCCTGCCCTACATCGTGGCCAGCGACGCCCAGCTCGTCGACGGGAAGGTCGTGGGCGACCCCACCGAGGGCGCGCTGCTCGTGCTGGGCCACAAGGCCGGCCTCGACATCGACGCGACCCGCGAGCGGCTGCCCCGGCTGGCCACCCTGCCGTTCGACGCGACGATCAAGCTCATGGCGACGTTCAACGCGACCACCGACGCGGACGGGCGGCCGGTCGTCCGGTGCTTCGTGAAGGGCGCTGCCCCGGCGATGATGGCGCGGGCGGCCACCGCCCTGTCCGCGGGCGGCTCCGTCCCCTGGGACGCCGGACTCCAGGAGCGGGCGGACGCGCACATGGAGCGGATGGAGCGGGCCGGCTTACGGGTCATGGCGGCGGGCGTGCGCGATCTCGACCCGGCCGACGTTCGACCCGCACGGCGACCTGGCCGGCTACGTGACCGACCTGCAGATGACCAGCCTGGTCGGGATGGTCGACCCACCGCGCGACGAGTCGAGAGCGGCGGTCGCCGACGCCCAGGCGGCCCACATCCGGGTCCGCATGGTGACCGGGGACGACGTGATCACCGGTGCTGCCATCGCCGAGCAGTTGGGCATCCCGGGCGAGTCCATCCTCGGCGAGGAGTTCGCCGCCCTGTCCGAGGACGAGCGGCTCGCCCGCATCGAGGACATCGGCGTCGTCGGCCGGGTCGCCCCGGAGCACAAGGTGCTGCTCGTGGACACGCTGAAGAAGAAGGGCCACGTCGTCGCGATGACCGGCGACGGCGTCAACGACGCCCCGGCGATCAAGGCCGCGGACATCGGGATCGCCATGGGCAGCGGGACCGACGTCGCGAAGAACGCCGGCCGGATGATCCTCTCCGACGACAACTTCGCCACGATCGTGTTCGCGGTCGCCCAGGGCCGGAAGATCTACGACAACCTGACGAAGTACATCCGCTTCGTGCTGATCCTGCTCGTCGTGTTCGTCCTCACCTTCCTCGGCGCCAGCCTGTTCAACATCGCCGCCGGCGAACCGTTCACGCCCGCCCAGATCCTGTGGATCCACTTCTTCGTCAACGCGGCGTTCGGGCTGGCGCTCGGCTTCGACCAGGAGACGCCCGGGCTCATGGAGGCCCGGCCGCGCCCCCGTGGCCAGTCCCTGCTGCGGCCGCCGCTGATCGTCACCGTCGTGCTCACCGGCCTGGTGATCACCGTCGGTCTGCTCCTGCTGATCTCGATCGGCACCACGCAGTTCGGCGGCCTCGAGGTGGCCAGGTCCGTCGCGTTCACGTCCTTCTCGCTGTGCCTGATCGTGGCCGCCCTCGAGTGCCGCAGCGAGACCGAGTCCGTGCTGACCGTCGACACGTTCGAGAGCAAGCAGATGAACTGGACGATCCTGGCCGAGTTCGCCCTCGCGGTGCTGGTCACCCAGATGGACGTCTTCAGCCGACTGCTGGACACGACCCCGATCACCCTCGCCCAGTTCGGCTGGGCGCTGGTCCCCGCCCTCGCGCTGCTGGTCCTCTGGGAACTGGGCAAGCTGGTCCTCCGGCGAGTCACCGCGCCGAGCCACACCGCGCTCGGCGGCGCGCCCACCGCACCCCGGCCGCCCGCCCCCCGGCCCGAGGCAGCGGTACCCGTCGCGACGGGCCTCATCCTGATGCGGTCCTGATCGCGGGGACGACGAAGGGCCAGATCCGCGACGGACCTGGCCCTTCGTTCCTGTGGGCGATACTGGGTTCGAACCAGTGACCTCTTCGGTGTGAACGAAGCGCTCTACCACTGAGCCAATCGCCCGGACGGCGTCGATTGTGCCAGACCCTCAGCGCCAGAGCGGGACCCACCCCGGCACCCAATCGGGCACGCCGGTGATGTGCAGGGTGACCACGAGGACGCCGTAGACGAAGGCCGCCGTCGCCAGCCGCGAGCAGCACGCCGGACCCAGACCGGCTGCGCTGGTCACCCAGTCCGTCCAGCGCTTGACGTGCTTCTTCGTGAACTCCAGCAGCCGCTCGGCCCAGGTGAACTCGGTGGCGAGGACGAACAGCCCGGCGATGACGGTCAGCCAGCCGGGGCCCGGGCAGCGGGATGGTGACCAGCCCGAGGGCGACGATCAGGCCGCCGACGATCCCGACGCAGATCCGGTAGGTGTGGTTGACCGACGCGGCGAGCGGCCAGCCGCCGCCGCCAGCGCGTCTCGGCGATGCGCTCGCGCAGGCTGCGCATCGTCGTCGGCGTCGTAGCGGGCGCGCCGCTCGTCGCTGGTCTCCCTCTGGCGCTCGGGGCGGTCGGGAGCCGCCACGGTCTCCGGTCCGCTCAGCTGTCCACCTACCCGATCGCGACGATCTCCGTCGGCTCCGGCGGAGCCTCCCGACCGGGCTCGAGGCTGATGCCGTAGCCGGCGTAGTCGTCGAGACCGGTCGCGTCGGAGCCTACGGTCTGCAGCGTCATCTGTGACCGGTCACGTCGAAGGTGTCGAGTGGCTACCGGCTGGTCGCCGTCGATCCCCCAGAGGACGTAGGTCTGGTCCGACGGTGTCGTTCGCCGCCAGGCCGTAGGTGACGACGTCGACACGGTCCGGGCGCGCCACGACCGTCGCGACGGCGCGCCCGTCCTCGGCCGAGAGGGCCGAGACCGTCGCGTCCCCCGGGGTCAGCAGCGCGTCGACGATCCGTTCCTGCGCCGCGACCGTGGCCTCCAGGTCGGTCCGGGAGTCGGCGAGGAACACGTTCCAGATGCCGAGACCGAGGATCGCGGCAACGCCGGCGGCGACCAGGGCGAGCGCGGTCACGCGGCGACGGACCGGCGGGCGTACCGGCCGGGGCGTCTCCGCCGGCTGGTAGCCGGGGAAGCCGGTGGCGGCGGGACGGTCCGGCGCGGTCGGGGCGCCGTCGGGCGCGGGCGGGATCTGCTCCGTCTCCGCGACCGCGGCCCGCAGCCGCTCCCGCAACTGCGGGGAGGGCTCGGCGCGCGGCAGGTCGGTGGCCATGGCGGCCATGACCTCGGAGGTCTCGGCCACGGTCTGCGCGCACCGGCTGCAGCCGGGCAGGTGCGCGGCGAAGACCGCCTCGTCCTCCGGCTCGAGGGCGTGCAGCGCCCAGCCGACGGCGAGCTCGTCGAACGTGCGGTGCTCCTCGGAGGGCCCGTCGGCGGGTGATGCCCCACTGCGGCGGCCGCTCATCGGCCGGCTCCGTCGTGCTCGCCGAGCGCGCCGGCGACACCCTTGCCGCCCGGTCCGCTCGAGTTCCTCGCGGAGGCGGCGCATCCCCGAGAGCATGCGGGTCTTCACCGTGCCCAGGGGTGCGCCGGTCAGTGCCGCCACCTCGCGCTGCGTGTAGCCGCCGTAGTACGCCAGGGTGAGCGCCTCGCGCTGGGAGTCGTTGAGCCCGCCGAGTGCGGTGCGGACCTGCTCGGCGACCACGCGATTCCAGGCCTCGTCCTCCACGTCACGGGCGGCGATCGGCGCGTCCAGTTCGAACTCCTCCTCGGCGCGGCTCTGCCGGCGGCGCTGCGACTCCTCACGGCGGACGGCGTCCACCGCCTTGTGGTGCACGACGGCCAGCAACCAGGAGGCGAAGCTGCCACGCGCGCGGTCGAAGGCGCCTGGATCCCGCCACACGCTGAGGAACACGTCCTGCAGGACGTCCTCGGCCAGTCCGTCGTCGCCGAGGATCCGACGGGCCAGCGCGAACGCCGGCCGGCGGAACCGGTCGTAGAGGTCATCGACCGCGGTGCGGTCGCCCGCGCGGATGCGGCTGACCAGGTCGGCGTCCGCGACGTCGTCCTCCGGTCGCCGTGCCGCTCGACTCACGGCTCCCATGGTCACACGTGGCTTTCGGATCCAGGGAGCCGAACGGTTCACGACTTCACCCGCCCGGGCGGTTCACAACGGCCTCTGGCGGGCATAAGCGGGGGCGAGACAGCCCCGTCGGTTGTGGCGGGTGGGACAGAAGTGAAGGAAGTGCAATGCCGCGTCACCCCAGCACCGGATGGTCGTTGACCTGACATGCCGAGCCGATGGACCTCCGGGCACTCCTCCCCCATCACGTTGCAACTCGTCGGTCCGCAGTCGTGGACCGAGGTGCCGGCGTTGCTCTGCTACGACCCGACCGACCCGTTCGCGGTGCGCATCGCGTTCGGTGACGTGGGCGACGAGAACGGTCTCGTCGACGTCGACGAAGCCGGGATCGCCTGGCTCGTGAGCCGTGAACTCCTCCAGGGCGGCCTCGACCGCCCCTCGGGCGACGGCGACGTCCGGGTGTGGCCGGCGCACGCCGCCACCGACGTCCTCTTCCTGCACCTGCGGGCGCCGTCCGGCGAGGCCCTGTTCGAGCTGTCGCGGGCGACCGTCGCGGCCTTCCTGCGGCAGACCGAGACCCTGGTGCCGTCGGGCTCCGAGACCGGCATGCTCGCCCTCGACGAGGAACTGCAGGCACTGCTGTCCGGCGGCGGGGCGGACCCGACAGGTCGCTGACCTGCACGGACGCTCGGGAACTGCCCTCACGGGGGCGCGCCGAGGACCCCCCGGGCTTGGAGGCCCTCGGAGCGTCGGTTAGAGTTCTGCACGCAACGCGGACGTGGCTCAGCTGGTAGAGCATCACCTTGCCAAGGTGAGGGTCGCGGGTTCGAATCCCGTCGTCCGCTCGGAACCTCGGGCGCTGGTCGAGAGACCGGCGCCCGTGTGCGGTGGAGTGGCCGAGAGGCGAGGCAACGGCCTGCAAAGCCGTCTACACGGGTTCAAATCCCGTCTCCACCTCGTCTCCCCCGCGGAGCACGAGCGCGGAGGTGGGACCGGTCGCAAGGCCGGAAGGGCGATTGGCGCAGCGGTAGCGCGCTTCCCTGACACGGAAGAGGTCACTGGTTCGATCCCAGTATCGCCCACCAGAAGAACCCCAGGCAGTCAGCCGACTACCTGGGGTTCTCTCGTTCCTGCCGCCGCCGGTTGCGCAGCTGCTGCCGCCAGTTCGAGGCCGCAGCGACCACCGAGCCGAACCCGAGCACGGTGAACACCGGCGCCTGCCAGGTGGCGTCGTCGACGAACCAGTACAGGCCGGAGAACGCGAGCAGGCCGAGCGCGATGCCCAGGTTCAGCTGCGCGAGGCGCCACTGACGCGCGAGGACGCGCTCGCGTTCGGCGTCGTCCGGCACGGGTCGGCTCACGCGCCCACGATCGCAAGGCGTGGCGGCGCCGTCCACCGGGCAGGATCGGCGACGTGGCCCACCTGCGCGTCGACTTCTTCTCCGATTCGCTGTCGCTGTCCACGTCGATGACGGTGCTGCTCCCCCAGCGCACCACGACGCAGATCGGCATGACCGGCGCGGCGACCGAGGGACCCCCGCCGGTGCTCTACCTGCTGCACGGGCTCAGCGACGACGACACCATCTGGCTGCGCCGCACGTCGGTCGAGCGGTACGTGGCGCCGCTCGGTCTCGCCGTCGTGATGCCGCAGGTGCACCGCAGCTTCTACGCCGACGAGCACTACGGCGGCCGCTACTGGACGTTCCTGTCCGAGGAACTGCCCGAGCTGGTCGCCTCGTGGTTCGCCGTCTCCCAGCGGCCGGAGGACACGTTCGTGGCCGGGCTGTCGATGGGCGGCTACGGCGCTCTCAAGTGGGCGCTGCGGCAGCCCGACCGGTTCGCCGCGGCAGCCAGCCTGTCCGGCGCGGTGGACCTGGCCGGGCTGCGGACGCAGCGGGTACGCCCGGAGGATCCGCGCCTGTTCGACCGCGTCCTCGGGGACCGCGCCGCCGACGGCGGCCCGGACGACCTGCACTGGCTCCTCGAGCAGGCGGACCCGGCGACGCTGCCGCCGCTCTATCTGTGCTGCGGGACCGAGGACCCGCTGATCGACGACAACCGGGCCCTCGCGGACCGCGTCCGGGCCGCCGGCGTCCCCGTGACGACCGACTTCGGGCCGGGCGCGCACGACTGGGCGTACTGGGACGACACGATCCAGGACGTCCTGGCCTGGCTGCCCCTCGGCTCGGCCCGGGGAGGGCCGGCCTAGCCGAGCTCGCGGACGGCGGTCACCCGGTCGCCGTGGGTCTCGCAGCGGAACTCGAGCGACTCGAGGACAGCGAGCGCGGCGTGGTTGCCCGACGACGTGTCCGCGCGGACCTCGAGCGCTCCGAGGTCGCGGGCCTGGTCGAGCAGTGCCGCGATGGCGCGCCGGCCGATGCCTCTGCCCCGCGCGGCCCGGGTCAGCCAGATGCCGGCCTCCAGCGCCCCCGGGTCCGCGGTGCCCTTCAGTCGCACCGCGCCGACGACGTCCCCGCGCACGGCGACCGCCCAGGTGGCCTCGCCGAGCGGCCCCTCGAGGCCGAGCCGCCGGTCCCGGTGGAACCGGCGGAGCCACTCGATGCGCTCGGGTCCCCATCGGTCCCCGGGCGGCAGCGGAGGGGTGACCTCGTCGGGCTGCGCGCCCGACAGCGCCGCGCCGACCAGGCGCGCCAGCACCGCCTCGTCGACGGCGAGCAGGCTGACGCGACGGGATCCCGGCGAGAGGAAGCGGGCCGCACGCCGGACCGCCCTCGACACGGTCGCGCGCAGCCGGCCGAGCCGCCCCCGCGTCCCCGCGCCGGTCGCGCGCCTCCTCTCCCGGGCCATGTCAGGAGGCCCGGCGCCTGCGCCGCCGCCCGACCAGGCCGAAGACCAGTCCGTGCAGCGCGACGTTGAGCCAGGCGGGTCCGAAGGCGACCGCGAACCACAGCGCGGGCGACAGTCCGTCGAAGCGGTAGGGGTCGGCGATGAACGGCAGCGACCAGGGCAGTCCGAGGGGCAGGAGGGGCAGCGCGACGAGTCCCGCGCCGATGTTCGCTCCGCCGTCGGCACCGCCGGCAGCCGACATCAGCAGGAAGGCCACGGTCAGCAGCGCGACGAGGGCGGCGTGGCCGATGAGCACCCACGGCCATACGCGGTGGCGCCAGGACGACGTCATGGACCGACGATGACACGGAAACGGGAGCGCCTCACCACGACGCACCACATCGAGCGATACGAGCCGGTTCAGTTGAGCGCGGGCTGCACCCGCTCGGTCCAGAACCGGTGCACCTGGGCCGCGAGTCGCTCCGTCGTCCCGCTGTTGTCCAGGACGACGTCGGCGACGGCGCGGCGCTGCTCGTCGGTCGCCTGGGCGGCGATCCGGGCACGGGCGTCGGCCTCCGACAGCCCGCGCTGCACCAGCCGGGCCACCCGCGTCTCGGTGTCGGCCTCGACCACCAGCACGAGGTCGTACGAGCCGGCCTGGCCGGTCTCCACCAGCAGCGGCACGTCATTGACGACGACGGCGTCGTCGGGAAGGCCCGCGACGATCTCTACCGACCGTGCGCGGACGAGCGGGTGCACGATCCCGTCGAGCCGGCGGCGGGCGTCGGCGTCGGAGAACACGACCGCGGCCAGCGCCGGGCGGTCGAGGGCGCCGTCGGCGGTGAGCACGCCGTCGCCGAACGCCTCGGCGACCGCGGCCAGGCCGGGCGGTACCCGGCTCCACCACCGCCCGGGCGATGCGGTCCGAGTCGACGATCACCGCTCCCGCGTCGGCCAGCAGAGCCGACACCGTGCTCTTGCCGGAGCCGATCCCGCCGGTCAACCCGATACGCAGCACGCACGGACAGTAGCGATCGAGCCGAACCAGGTCACAGAGGGATAACACGCGCACGTCTGGCCCGGCGCGTCGCACCAGTCACACCCGTCACACGACCTAGCTTTCGTCTTGGCGCTCTTCCCCCGCCGAGAGAGGCAGAACCGATCATGTCCCGTTCCACCGCCGCTGGCTCCCCGTCGACGCGTGCCGCCCGTCGTGGCGCCGGTCGTCACCGGCTCGGTTCGCCCACGGGTGTGCGCGTCACCGACCTGCCCGCCGTGCGCGAGCGGATGCAGTTCCAGCGCTCTGCCCCGAAGCCCGCCAATTCCTTCCTGCGGTGGCTGTTCGCCGCCCCGCCGGCCGGCCGGCACACCTGGAGCTTCCTCGCGGGCAACGGCGGCCGTCCGCGCACCGCGTTCGCGATCATCCTCAGCCTCTAGCAGAGCTCGAAGGGGCCCGGGGACGACAGTCCCCGGGCCCCTTCGCGTGCCCGCGACCGGGCGATGAACCACAGAGGCCCAGAACCGCGTGGGTTCTGGGCCTCTGTGGTTCTACAGCTGAGGTTCTACAGCTGAGCTGCTAGCTCACTCGCCGCCGGCGAGCTTGGCGCGCAGCGCGGCCAGGGCCTCGTCGCTGGCCAGCGTGCCACCCGAAGCGGGCGCCTCGCCGACCGGCGCCGCGGCACCACCCTCGCTCGAGTAGTTGCCACCGGCCGCAGCCTCGGCGTCGGCCTCCTTGGCCGCCGCGATCTGCTTGCGGTGCGCCTCGAAGCGGGCCTGGGCCTCGGCGTACTGCCGCTCCCACTCCTCGCGCTGGGAGTCGAAGCCCTCGCGCCACTCGCCGGTGTCGGCGTCGAAGCCCTCGGGGTACAGGTAGTTGCCCTGGTCGTCGTACGAGGCGGCCATGCCGTAGGCGGCCGGGTCGAACTGCTCCTCGTCGCCGACGACGCCCTCGTTGGCCTGCTTGAGCGACAGCGAGATGCGACGGCGGTCGAGGTCGATGTCGATGACCTTGACCAGGATCTCGTCGCCGACCTGCACGACCTGCTCCGGGATCTCCACGTGGCGCTCGGCCAGCTCGGAGATGTGCACCAGGCCCTCGATGCCCTCGTCGACGCGCACGAACGCACCGAACGGGACGAGCTTGGTGACCTTGCCCGGGACGACCTGACCGATCTGGTGGGTCCGGGCGAACTGACGCCACGGGTCTTCCTGCGTCGCCTTCAGCGACAGCGAGACCCGCTCGCGGTCCAGGTCGACGTCGAGGACCTCGACGGTGACCTCCTGGCCGACCTCGACGACCTCGGACGGGTGGTCGATGTGCTTCCAGGACAGCTCGGAGACGTGCACCAGGCCGTCGACGCCGCCCAGGTCCACGAACGCGCCGAAGTTGACGATCGAGGAGACGACGCCGGTGCGGACCTGGCCCTTGGCGAGCTTGTTGAGGAACTCGCTGCGGACCTCGGACTGGGTCTGCTCCAGCCACTGACGGCGGGAGAGGACGACGTTGTTGCGGTTCTTGTCGAGCTCGATGATCTTGGCCTCGAGCTCGCGGCCCACGTAGGGCTGCAGGTCGCGGACGCGGCGCATCTCGACGAGCGAGGCGGGGAGGAACCCGCGCAGGCCGATGTCGAGGATGAGGCCGCCCTTGACGACCTCGATGACGGTGCCGGTGACGACCTCGTCGGCTTCCTTCTTGGCCTCGATCGTGCCCCAGGCGCGCTCGTACTGTGCGCGCTTCTTGGAGAGGATCAGCCGCCCTTCCTTGTCCTCCTTCTGGAGGACCAGGGCTTCCACCTCGTCGCCGACGCTGACGACCTCGTGCGGGTCGACGTCGTGCTTGATGGAGAGTTCACGCGAGGGAATGACGCCCTCGGTCTTGTAGCCGATGTCCAGCAGCACCTCGTCCCGGTCGACCTTGACGATGACGCCTTCGACGATGTCGCCGTCGTTGAAGTACTTGATCGTCTGGTCGATCGCCGCGAGGAAGTCCTCGGCAGAGCCGATGTCGTTGATCGCGATCTGAGGGGTGGTGCTGTCGGGACGGACCTGAGTGGAGGTCATGTGGTTGGTAGCTCCGGACGGTGGATGCGTAGGGACAGGAACCCCGTGATCGACACCGACCACGAGGGAGAGCAGCGGGGAGAGCCGACGCGGGCATTCTTCCCCAGCCGGGAAAGCACGACAGACCTCTGGCGCATTCCCATCGTACGGACGCCGCGGGCGGGCGGTCCACCAGGGTGCGCTCCCGGCATCCCTGCCCCGGCGTGTCACGATCGGCGCGTCATGAGCCTGCCGCCGTCCCCTCCGCCCGACCTCCCGCTCGGCAGCGACGGCTACCCGGCCGCCGGCGGCGTGGCCCGCCGGACGGCCGGCGACGAGGAGTCCGCGCGGGCCAACCGGCGATGGTGGGACGCGGCCGCCCCCGCCTACCTGGCCGAGCACGGCTCCGACCTGGGCGACGTCGACTTCCTCTGGTGCCCGGAGGGGCTGCGCGAGGCCGACGCGCACCTGCTGGGCGACGTCGAGGGGCGGCGCGTGCTGGAGATCGGCTGCGGGTCGGCACCCTGCGCCCGGTGGCTGCGCCGGGCCGGTGCCGACGTCGTCGCGCTCGACCTCTCCGCCGGGATGCTGGCGCGGGCGGCGGAGCTGAACGCCTCGAGCGGCATCACGGTGCCGCTGCTGCAGGCCGACGCCGGCGCCCTCCCGCTGGCCTCCGGGAGCATCGACGTCGCGTGCTCGGCCTTCGGGGGCCTCCCGTTCGTCGCCGACGCGGGGGCGGTCTTCGCCGAGGTCGCCCGCGTGCTGCGGCCGGGCGGGCGGTTCGTGGCCTCGGTGAACCACCCGCTGCGCTGGCCCTTCCCCGACTCCCCCGATCCCGAGGACCTGCGGGTCGTCTCCTCCTACTTCGACCGCACCCCCTACGTCGAGACCGACGACGAGGGCCGCACCGTCTACGTCGAGCACCACCGCACCGTCGGCGACTGGGTGCGCGCGGTCGTGGGTGCCGGGCTCACGCTCGTCGACCTGATCGAGCCCGAGTGGACGCCGGGCCGGACGGAGAACTGGGGGCAGTGGTCACCCGAACGCGGCGCCCTGGTCCCCGGAACCCTGATCGTGGTGGCCGAAGCCGCCGAATAGTCGCGAGAGCCGCGCCATGGGGCGGCTCTCGCGACCACCAGGCGGCTCCGGTGGCGGGGCGTGACCGATCACAGCGTCGCCTCGTCCAGCCACAGGTCGAGGCCGAGGACCTCCTCGAGCGTCGGGGCACCGGCCAGCCCGGGCGCGCCCGCCTCCCGCCGGCGGGCCTCGACCCGTTCCGCGGCGCGCACCTCCTCCGCCGACGCCGTCACCCCGCTGATCCGCCGTCGTTCCTCGGCCGCCGCCAGGAGGACCGCGGCCTCCTGGTGCCGGTCCCGCAGCGACAGGTCGTCGGCGAGGCCGGTGAAGCACTCGGCCAGGCCGGCGTAGTCGCCGAGTTCGCAGCGCAGCCGGATCGCGTCGCGGAACAGCGTCGCGCACCGGTCGTGCTCCCCGTGCGCCGAGGCGATCACGGCCAGGTTCTTGAAGGTCGAGGCGGTGCACCGGCGGTCCCCCACCGCGCAGAGTTCGGCCAGCGCCTGCTCGTACATCACGGCGGCGCAGTCAGGGTCGCCCCGTGCCCGGGAGATGTCGGCGAGCGTCGTCTGGGCGTGCGCGACCGCCGGCCGCTCGCCGAGCTCCTGCCAGACGGCCAGCGCCTCCTCGCACAGCCGCGTCGCGCCGTCCAGGTCGCCCTTGTGCTGCAGGGTCACCGCGAGGTGCCGCATGGCGGTGGCCTGCCCGCGCCGGCTGCCGAGCGCCGTCCACGCCGTCGATCTCCGCGCGAGCGAGCACCTCCGCGTCGTCGTATCGGCCGCGCCGCGAGGTGATCGCCCACGCGGTCATCAGGCCCCGCACGCGGAGCAGGTCGTCCCCGAGCCGGCCGGCGATCTCCCGGGACTCGTCGAGGAACCGGTCCGCCGCGTCGAGGGATCCCTCGTCCCGGTGCGCAGCGGCGAGGGCGAGCAGCGCCGCGCAGAGCCCCCGCTCCTCCCCCAGCTCGCGGAACAGCGCGACGGCCTGCTCGCCGGGCCGGCGGGCCAGCCGGACCTCCCCGGGATTGGCCGCGAGATCCGCCATGACGGTGAGCGCCCACGCCCGATCCCGCGCGGGCAGCGTGTCCGCGTGGCGTTCGAGCAGCCTCGTGAGGAACGCGATCGCGAACCGCTCGCGCCAGCGCAGGTCCCAGTACGGCCACAGCGCCAGCGCGAGCTCCACGGCCAGCGTGGGCTCGTGCTCCGCGGCCCAGTCGAGGGCCGCGTGCACGTTCGGCTCCTCCGCCTCGATCCGGTCGATCCACTCCTCCTGCTCGGACCCGTGCAGCCGGGCGCCGGCCGTGTGGAGGAAATCCAGGTAGTAGCCCGCATGCGCCCGCCGGGCATCGGTCTCCCCGCCGCTCAGCGTCAGTTGCTCGAGCGCGAACAGCCGCAGCGTGTCCAGCAGCCGGAACCGAGCGACGCCGCCCGCGTCGGGGTCCCGCACGAGCAGCGAATGGTCGACGAGGGCGGTGACGTGCGCCGCGGCGTCGTCCGGTGCGCACACGGCGGCTGCGCCGTCCATGGTCAAGGTGGAGGCGAAGACGCCGAGCCGGGCGAACGCCCGCCGGGTCGGCGCGGGCAGCAGCGCGTGGCTCCAGGCCACCATGTCCCGCAGGGTGCGCTGCCGCGCCGGGGCGTCGAACCTGCGGTTGGCGAACTGCAGCCGCGCGTCGAGGCGGGCGGTGAGCTCCACCGGGCCCAGGGCGCGGAGCTGGCCGGCCGCCAGCTCCAGGGCCAGCGGCAGCCCGTCGAGGGCCCGGCAGATCTCGGGCACCCGCAGCCGCGCGACGTCGTCCTCGTCCACGCCGTGGCGGCGCACCCGGTCCTCGAACAGCCGGCAGGCGTCGGCCTCGGGCAGGGGTGCGATGACGAGGACGTGCTCGCCGTCCACCCCGAGCGGCTGCCGGCTGGTCGCCAGGACCCGGGTGCCCGGGCAGGCGCGCGCCACCCGGTCGACCAGCTCGGCGCACCGGGTGAGCAGGTGTTCGCAGTTGTCCAGCACCAGGAGCAGCCGGTCGCGGTTGGCCAGGGCGGCGAGCACCGCCCCCTCCTCGTCGTGGTCGCGTGGGTCGCCGACGCCCAGCGCCAGGGTCAGCTGGTGGACCACGAGCGCCGGGTCGGACAGGCCGGCGAGGTCGACGAGCCAGGCACCGCCCGGGAACTCCGGCGCGGCCGCGACCGCTGACTCGAGCGCCAGCCGCGTCTTGCCGACACCGCCGGGGCCGGTGAGCGTGACCGGCGCGGCCCCGCGCAGGGCCTCGACGGTGCGGCGCAGCTCGTCGGCCCGGCCGACGAAGGAGGAGACCGGGAGCCGGACGTTGCCCGGGGCCGGGCCGGCGGCGGGTTGCGTCGCCGACGGCGTGCCGAGCGCGTCGTCGTGGCGCAGGATCGCCTGCTCCATCGCGGCGAGCTCCTCGGCCGGCTCGATGCCCAGCTCCTCGGCGAGGCGACGGCGGTGTCGCTGGAAGGCGTCCAGCGCCTCGATCTGCCGGCCGGAGCGGTAGAGGGCGAGCATCAGCAGGCAGGTCAGGTTCTCGCGCCCGGGATGGGCCGCGGCCAGGTCGGCGAGCCCGGCCGCGACCTCGGCGTGCCGGCCGGCGCGGATACCGGCCTCCGCACCACGCTCGACCGCGACGAGCCGGAGCTCCTCCAGCCGCGCCCGCTCCGCCGCGACGAACGGCACGTCGGGCAGGTCCCCGAGCGCCGGTCCACGCCAGAGCTCCAGCGCCCGCTCGGCGTCCCCGGCGGCGAGCAGCTGCTCGAACCGGACGGCGTCGACGTCCCCGTGGATCAGGTAGCCGCCCGCCGACCGTGACCAGTTCCTCGGCACCCAGCGCCTGGCGCAGCTCGGACACGTACTTCTGCAGGGTCTTGGTCGCGGTCGGCGGCGGGTGGCCGCCCCAGACGTCGTCGACGAGGGTGCCGGCGGGCACGGCCCAGCCCGGAGCGAGCAGCAGCCGCGCCAGGACGGCGCGCTGCCGCGGGCCGCCGAGCGGGCAGCGGCCGCCCGTCGCGGACCGCCTGCAGGGGGCCGAGGAGGCCGTACTCCATCACGCCCCGTTGCCCGCGTCCTCGTCCCACCGGTTTCCCACCGCCTCGGAACCACCGATTGCGAGCGTCATGGTGCTCCCGGGAGCGCCCGGGCGGCAATCACCTGGAAGGGGACGGACATGACGCAGGCGACAGAGGCGCGGCCGCTGCGGCTCGGCGACGAGGCGCCCGACTTCACCGCCCAGACGACCGAGGGACCGATCCGGTTCCACGAGTGGCTCGGCAGCGACTGGGGGGTGCTGTTCTCCCACCCGCGGGCGTTCACCCCGGTCTGTACGACCGAGTTGGGCGCGGTGGCCCGGATCCGCGAGGAGTTCGACCGCCGCGGGGTGAAGGTGATGGGCCTGAGCGTCGACCCGGTCGACAACGTCGAGCGCTGGTGCGCAGGACATCGTCGAGACCCAGGGGCTCGCCCCCAACTTCCCGATCGTGGCCGACTCCGACGGGGCGGTGGCGGCCCTGTACGGGATGGTCCACCCGAACGTCGACGACACCGCGACCGTGCGCTCGGTGTTCGTCATCGCACCGGACAAGAAGATCAAGCTGACGCTCACCTACCCGATGAGCACCGGGCGCAACTTCGCCGAGATCCTGCGGGTCATCGACTCCCTGCAGCTCACCGCGACGTACAAGGTGTCGACGCCGGCGGACTGGAAGCAGGGCGAGGACGTCTTCATCATCCCGGCCGTCGGCGACGAGGAGGCCCGCCAGCGCTTCCCCGAGGGATGGACGGCGCGCAAGCCCTACCTGCGCGTGGTCGGCCAGCCGCGCTGACAGCCGGGGGCGGCGCGGGCGAGCCGCGCCGCCCTCCGACCGGAGGGGGCGAACCCGATGATCGAGATCCGGGTCCTGGACACGCCGTCGCTGGGTGACCGCAGCTACCTGGTCACCGACGGCGAGGTGGCGGTCGCGATCGATCCGCAGCGCGACATCGACCGCGTGCTGGACCTCGCCCGCACGAGCGGCGTCCGCATCACCCACGTCGCCGAGACGCACATCCACAACGACTACGTGACCGGCGGGTTCGCGCTCGCGCGGCGGGTCGGCGCGGAGTACCTCGTCGCGGCCGACGAGGACGTGGGCTTCGCGCGTCGCCCGGTCCGCGACGGCGACGTGATCACCACCGGCGGGCTGCGCCTGCGGGCACTGCACACGCCCGGGCACACCTTCACCCACCTGGCGTACGTGCTCGAGGACGGCGACCGGCGCGTGCACGCGGTGTTCACGGGCGGCTCGCTGCTGTTCGGGTCGACCGGCCGGCCGGACCTCTTCGGCGCGCAGCACACCGAGACCCTGGCCCGGCACCAGCACGCCTCGGCGCACCGGCTGGCCCGCGTCCTCCCGGACACCACGCCGGTCTTCCCCACGCACGGATTCGGCAGCTTCTGCTCCGCCAGCCCGACGCACGGGTCGTCGTCGACCCTCGCCGAGGAGTGCCGGAACAACCCGGCCCTGACCGAGGACGAGGACGCGTTCGTCGCCGGCCTGCTCGACGGGCTCGGCGCCTACCCGGCCTACTACGCCCACATGGCCCCGCTGAACGCCGCCGGGCCGCCCGCGGTCGAGCCCACGCCTGCCGCAGCGCGTCGACCCGGCCGAGTTGCGGCGGCGGATCCGGGCCGGCGAGTGGGTGGTCGACCTGCGGCGGCGGGCGGCGTTCGCGGCGGGTCACCTGCCCGGGAGCCTCAATTTCGGGCTCGACGGCAGCTTCCTGACCTACCTGGGCTGGCTGATCCCGTGGGGCACCCCGGTGTCGCTGGTGGCCTACACGCCCGACGACGTCCTGGCCGCCGTCCGGGAGCTCAGCCGCATCGGCATCGACCGGGCCGAGGCGATGGCGGTCGGTAACCCGCTCCAGTGGGGCGGCGGACCGATCACGCGCGTTCCAGCGGGTCACGTTCGCCGAGCTGGCCGCGGTCCGGGCGGCCGGTCATCAGCCGCTCGTGCTCGACGTCCGGCGCGACGGACGAGCGGCGGGCCGGCGGGCTCGACGGGACCACCCACGTGCCGCTGCACGAGCTGCCGGGCCGCCTTCCGAGCTGCCCGGCGACCGGACGGTCTGGGTGCACTGCGCGGCCGGCTACCGGGCGTCGATCGCGGCCGGACTGCTCGAGGCATCCGGCCGTCACGTCGTCCTGATCGACGATGCAGTGGGTCCTGTCGTGCCGAGTGGGCCCCCGGAGGGGGTCCGCGCTGGCGCGACGAAAGCGGCTCAGCGCGACCGGGGGACGGTAATTGGCCGCGGTGCGATCCGGAGGATCGCAATGTTCTCAGTGCGCGGCGGCGTCCCAACTGCTCCCGAAGCCGACCGAGACCTCGAGCGGCACGGAGAGCTCCGCGGCGCCGGCCATCTCGCGGCGGACCAGGGCCTCGAGCTTCTCCCGCTCCCCCGGCGCCACCTCGAGCACCAGTTCGTCGTGCACCTGCAGCAGCATCCGCGACTGCAGGCCCTCGGCCTCGATCGCCTTCTCGACGTTCAGCATCGCGACCTTGATGACGTCGGCCGCCGAGCCCTGGATCGGCGCGTTGAGCGCCATCCGCTCGGCCATCTCGCGGCGCTGCCGGTTGTCGCTGGTCAGGTCGGGCAGGTAGCGACGGCGGCCGAGGGTGGTCTCGGTGTACCCGGTCAGCCGGGCCTCGTCCACGACGGTGTCGAGGTAGTCGCGGATGCCGCCGAAGCGCTCGAAGTAGGCGTGCATCTGCCCGCGCGCCTCCTCCGGGGTGATCCGCAGCTGCTGGGCCAGCCCGTACGCCGACAGGCCGTATGCCAGGCCGTAGCTCATCGCCTTGATCCGGCGGCGCATCTCGGGGTCGACGTCCTCGATCGGGATGTTGAACGCCCGGGAGGCGACGAAGGAGTGCAGGTCCTCCCCCGACATGAAGGCCTCGATCAGCGCCTCGTCGCCGGAGAGGTGGGCCATGATCCGCATCTCGATCTGGCTGTAGTCCGCCGTCATCAGGGACTCGTAGCCCCGGCCGACCACGAACGCCTGCCGGATGCGCCGGCCTTCCGCCGAGCGGATCGGGATGTTCTGCAGGTTCGGGTCGGTCGAGGACAGGCGCCCGGTGGCGGCGATGGTCTGCTGGAAGGTCGTGTGGATGCGGCCGCCGTCGTCGACCATCGGCAGCAGGCCGTCGATCACGGTGCGCAGCCGCGTCACGTCGCGGTGCCGGAGCAGGTGCTCCATGAACGGGTGGCCGGTCTGCTCGAACAGCCACGTCAGCGCGTCGGCGTCGGTGGTGTAGCCGGTCTTGTTCTTCTTCGTCTTGGGCAGGCCCAGCTCGTCGAAGATCACCGCCTGCAGCTGCTTGGGCGAGCCGAGGTTCACCTCGCGGCCGATGACCGCGTAGCACTCGGCGGCCGCGGCGGCGACGCCCTCGGCGAACTCCCGCTGCAGGTCGTGCAGGAACTCGAGGTCGACCGCGATGCCGCGGTACTCCATCGCCGCGAGCACCCGGGTCAGCGGCAGCTCGATGCCGCCGAGCAGGGCGTCGCCCCCACGCTGGCCGAGCACCTGCTCGAGGGCGTCGGAGAGGTCGTTGACGGCCACGGACTTGAGGACGTCGGCGTGCGCGGCCTCGGCGGCGACGTCGTCCTCGCTCGGTCCGAGCCCGTCGAGCGTGAGCTGCCCCTCGGGCTCGGCGGCGTCCTTCAGCTCGCGCTTGAGGTACCGGACCGCGAGATCGCCCAGGTCGAACGAGCGCTGGCCGGGCAGCGCCAGGTACGCGGCGAGCGCGGTGTCGCTGACGACCCCGTCCAGCTCCCAGCCGCGCGCCCAGATCGCGAGCAGCGGGCCCTTCACCTCGTGCGCCACCTTCACGGTGGCCGGGTCGGCGAGCCACGCCGCCAGCGCCTGCTCGTCGGCGACGTCGAGGTCCGGGCCGACGTCGACGAAGGTGGCGTGGTCGTTCGCCGCGGCCAGCGCGATGCCGGTCAGCTCGCCGGTGCCGCGACCCCAGGTGCCCCGGAAGATCAGACCGGTCCGGCCGGTGGCGGCGTTGGCCGTCAGCCAGGCGCCCAGCGCACCGCGGGGCACCTCGTCCTCGGCGACGTCGAACCCGCCCTCGGTCTCGGGCTCGGCGCTGGTGAGGGTGGCGAACAGCCGGTCGCGCAGCACCCGGAACTGCAGGTTGTCGAAGAGCGTGTGCACCTCGTTGCGGTCCCACGGCTGGACGGCGAGGTCGGCCGGGCCCAGGTCGAGCGGGACGGCGCGGTCGAGCTCGGTCAGCCGCCGGTTCTGCATGACCGAGGACAGGTGCTCGCGCAGCTTCTCGCCGACCTTGCCCTTGACGGTGTCCACCTGGTCGATCAGGGCGTCGAGGGAGCCGTACTCGCGGACCCACTTGGCCGCGGTCTTCTCCCCCACGCTCGGGATGCTCGGGAGGTTGTCGCTCGGGTCGCCCCGCAGCGCGGCGAAGTCGGGGTACTGGGCCGGGGTGAGGCCGTACTTGGTCTCCACCTCCTCCGGGCGTGAAGCGCGTCATGTCCGACACACCCCGGCGCGGGTAGAGCACGGTGACGTGCTCGTTGACCAGCTGCAGGGCGTCGCGGTCGCCGGTGGCGATGAGCACGTCCATGCCCTGCTCGACCGCCTGGACGGTGAGGGTGGCGATGACGTCGTCGGCCTCGTAGTTCTCGGCGGTGAGGACCGGCACGTGCAGCGCCGCGAGCACCTCCTGGACCAGGCTCACCTGACCGCGGAAGTCCGTCGGGCTCTCCGACCGGTTGGCCTTGTACTCGGCGAAGATCTCGCTGCGGAAGGTCTTGCGCCCGACGTCGAAGGCCACCGCCAGGTGCGTGGGCTGCTCGTCGCGCAGGATGTTGATCAGCATCGACGTGAAGCCGTAGACGGCGTTGGTCGGCTGGCCCGTGGTGGTGGAGAAGTTCTCCACCGGCAGCGCGAAGAAGGCGCGGTAGGCCAGCGAGTGACCGTCCAGCAGGAGCAGCCGCGGGCGCGGCCCCGGGTGCGAGGCGGCGGGGACGGGCGCGGAGGTGGTGACCGGAGCAGACATCGGTTCCGATCCTAGGTGCGGCCGGTGACAGTCCAGCGGCCCCGCACCGTTGGTTACCGTGCCCCGGTGACCACCGCACCCCCCGCCTGGGCGCCCACCGGGACGATCAGCCCACTCGACGACAAGCTCGGCATCCGGATCACCGACTACGACCCGGACCGGGTGGTCGCGACCATGCCCGTCGAGGGCAATCAGCAGCCCTACGGACTGCTGCACGGCGGGGCCACGTGCGCGCTGATCGAGTCGATCGGTTCCTGGGCGGCGGCGCTGCACGCCGGACCGGAGCGCCAGGTGGTGGGCATCGAGCTCAACGTCAGCTACCTGGGCGCGGCGACCTCCGGCGTCGTGACGGCGGTGTGCACGCCGGTGCGGCGGGGACGGACGCTGGCCACCTTCACCATCGAGGTCAGCGACGAGACGGGCCGCCCGACGGCGACCGGTCGCCTGACCTGCCTGACGAAGAGCGGCTGAGGACCAACCGACCTACCTGGCCGTGAATGTCGGCGGCGGATCTGTCAGCCCTCGGCGGCGGCCGGCAGCGATCGGACCACCGGGCGTCGGCGGACCGGCGCGCGCCGCGGCACGGGAACGGTCAGCCAGCTGCGCTGCCAGGCGCTGAGCGACCGGCTCAGCGACTCGAGGGCGACGATGCGCCGGGTGGTGAGCGGCGCGAAGCCCATGCGCGCGAAGAAGCGCTGCCGCTCGGCCTCGTGCCCGCCGACTGCCGCGACCACGTGCGCCGCGCCGGTCTCCCGCGCATAGGCGGCGGCCGCGGCGAGAAGGGCGGCGCCCACCCCGCGACGGCGGTGCTCGCGGTGGACGACCAGGTTGTCGACGGTGACCTGCGGGATGCCCAGGAGCACCGAGAGCGGGTCGGTCCCGAGGATCGCCAGGCCCACGGGCGCTTCGCCCTCGGCGGCCCCGACCGTGGCGTTGGGGCCGGGCAGGACGGCCAGCACGACGCGGTGGTCGGGGTCGGCCAGGAGACGGCGGAAGCCGGCGGCGGCCGCGGCGCCCGGCGTCTGGCCGGTCAGGACCTCTTCGGCGTGGGCGTCGGAGCGGTGCTGGCGGACCAGCGCGAGGACAGCAGGAAGGTCGTCGGGACGCGCCGTGCGCGTCACCACGCGGGACCGCGAACCGATTCCTGACACAGGAGCCCTCCCCTGCACGAAGTGGGAGGAGAGTGCACCCCTGACGGGGGCGTGATGACGGCGGCGCGCCGATGTGGTGCGCATCGATTGCACCGCCGCGTGTCGCGGATTGGTCACGAGGTCAGCACGAGGAGAGAGCTAAGCACCACAAGGCGGGTTAGGGTCCCTCCTCAACTCATCCGCCCTGGGAGGTCGAGTGACGCACGCGATGGAGCGTGTCCGACGACGCGGTCGACGATCGGGCTCACAGCCCTCGTCCGGCTTCGCCGATTCCGGACCGACGGCGGCACGGCGCCGGTACCTGGTGCGCGTGCTGCTGGTCGGCCTCTTCGGACTGGGCCTGGCAACGATCGTGCCCGGCATCGCCCAGGCCGAAGGCGAGGCCGTCACAGGCACCCTGCAGACCAGCCGTAGCGGCCCGATCGAGGGAGTCGCAGGTCGTGGTCAGCACGCCCGACGGCGACGGAGGTCGAGAGCGTCGAGAGCGACGAGAACGGGCGCTGGGCGGTCGAGCTGCCCGAGCCCGGCCAGTACGTCGTCAGCCTCGACGAGGACGACCTGCCGGAGGGCGTGGCGCTCAGCGGCGAGGACAGCCGGACGGTCACCGTCGACGAGGGCCGGCGTCAGGCGGTGATCATCGGCCTCGAGGACGGCAGCCGCGGCGCCGGGGGCGGTGGCGTCCGCGCGGTCCAGCTGTTCGTCGACGGCGTCCGGTTCGGCCTGCTGATCGCGATCTGCGCCGTCGGCCTGTCGCTGATCTTCGGGACGACGGGGCTGACCAACTTCGCGCACGGTGAGCTGGTCACGATCGGCGCCGTCGCCGCGTGGTACATCAACGTCGAGGCCGGCGTGCCGCTGATCCTGGCGGCGCTGATGGCGATGGTGGTCGGTGCGGCCGTCGGGGCACTCAACGAACTGGGACTGTGGCGGCCCGCTGCGGCGCCGCGGGCACGGGACTCATCGCGGCGCTCGTCGTCTCGATCGGGCTGTCGCTGATGCTCCGCTACCTGATCCAGATCGTCTACGGCGGCCGGTCGAACCCCTACGCGGACTACCAGACCGGGCGCTCGGTCGACTACGGCCTGTTCCGGATGACCAACGCGGACCTGGTGACGATCATCATCTGCGTCGTGGTCCTGGTGCTGGTGGCGCTCATGCTCCAGCGCACCAAGATCGGCAAGGCCATGCGGGCGGTCGTCCGACAACCGCGACCTCGCCGCGTCGTCGGGCATCGACGTCAACCGGGTCATCCTCGTGGTCTGGATGCTGGGCGGCGCGCTCGCCGCACTCGGCGGCGTGCTGCTCGGCCTGTCCGACCAGGTGCAGTGGGACATGGGCTTCCGGCTCCTGCTGCTGATGTTCGCCGGCGTCACCCTGGGCGGGCTCGGCACCGCCTACGGCGCGCTCGTCGGCAGCCTCATCGTCGGCGTGTTCGTGCAGATGTCGACCCTCGTCATCCCGAACGACGTGAAGTACGTCGGAGGTCTGCTGCTCTTGATCGTCATCCTCGTCATCCGGCCCCAGGGGATCCTGGGCAGCCGCGCACGGATCGGCTGAGCCATGGGTGAGTTGATCGACGCGCTGTCCACCGCGCCGGAAGGCCGCCCTCGGCTTCCAGGCGATCTTCTTCGCGCTGCTGGCCATCGGCATCAACGTGCAGTTCGGGTACACCGGGCTGCTGAACTTCGGCCAGATCGCCTTCGCGATGCTCGGTGGCGTTCGGCATCGCGATCTCGGTCAGCAAGTGGGGCCTGCCGTTCTGGGTCGGCGTCGTGGTCGGCGTCGTCGCTGCGGTCGTGCTGGCTCTGCTGCTCGGTCTGCCGACGCTGCGGCTGCGGGCCGACTACCTGGCGATCGTCGACGATCGCGGCGGCCGAGGGGCTGCGGTTGCTGTTCCGGTCGGTCGGCGGCCACGCCGGTGACCGGCGGCACGCGTGGGCTCGCCGCCTTCAACCGCGACTTCATCAGCCTGGCGCCCTGGGACACCAGCAGGCGGTACTCGATCCTCGGCACCACGTGGTCCGGCGGCGAGCTGTGGGTCGTGCCTGGTCGGCTGGATCCTCGTCGCCCTCGTCTGCCTGCTCGTGTGGGCGCTCATGCGCGGCGCCGTGGGGCCGGGTCGTCAAGTCCATCCGCGAGGACGAGGACGCCGTCCGCGCGCTGGGCAAGAACGTCTACGTCTACAAGATGCAGGCGCTCGTGCTCGGCGGTGTCATCGGCGCGTTCGGCGGCATGGTCTACGCGGTGGGCACCGGGTCGGCGATCCCCGACCAGTACCAGAACGCCAACACGTTCCTCGCCTACGCGGCGCTGATCCTCGGTGGCGCGGCACGCGTGCTGGGCCCGGTCATCGGCTCGATGCTGCTGCTGTTCATCATCCAGTTCGCCGACACCCTGCTGCGGACACTGATCAGCAACGGGGTCATCCCCGAAGGGCTCCTGACCGCGACCGACGTGGCGCAGATCCGCTTCGTGCTGGTCGGC
Organism: uncultured Actinomycetota bacterium; assembly: GCA_963748305.1. Lineage (GTDB taxonomy): Bacteria > Actinomycetota > Actinomycetes > Mycobacteriales > Geodermatophilaceae > Blastococcus_B. The sequence continues at coordinate 36,060 of CAVVIN010000020.1, forward strand.
CTCGGGCTCATGCTGCTGATGGTCTTCCGCCCGCAGGGCATCTTCGGTGACCGACGAGAGGTGATGCTCGATGCCCGCTGACCCGACCCCACACCGGTTCCTCCGCGTCCGGGGCCGGCCGCGTCCGGCGGCGCGCCGCCGCAGGGCTACCAACGCGGCCAGGCTGGGGGGTTCCGGCAGCGGCGACGCCCCCCAGCGGCTGGCCCAGATCGCGCTGCGCGACGTGCCCTGGGAGGTCGGCGTCGCCAAGCCGGACCCCGCGGTCGTCGTCGACGACGTGACGCGCACCTTCGGCGGTCTCACCGCGGTGTCGGTGGACCACCTGGAGATCCAGCGCGGCGGCATCACCGGCCTGATCGGCCCGAACGGCGCCGGCAAGACGACGCTGTTCAACCTGCTGACCGGGTTCGACCAGCCCAACACCGGGACGTGGTCGTTCAACGGGAAGTCGTTGGGCAGCCTCTCCCCGCACCAGGTCGCCCGGCTGGGCGTCGTCCGCACGTTCCAGCTGACCAAGGCCCTGTCGCGGCTCACCGTGATGCAGAACATGCTGCTCGGGGCGCAGGGGCAGCGCGGTGAGAGCTTCCTGCGGGCGCTGGTGCCCGCGCACCTGGAAGGCCCAGGAGAGGGAGAACACCGAGCGGGCGATGGACCTCCTGCAGCGGTTCAAGCTCGACGCCAAGAAGGATGACTTCGCGGGCACCCTCTCCGGCGGTCAGCGCAAGCTGCTCGAGATGGCGCGGGCGCTCATGAGCGACCCCCAGGTCGTCATGCTCGACGAGCCGATGGCCGGCGTGAACCCGGCGCTGACGCAGAGCCTGCTCGGGCACGTCAAGGACCTGCGCGAGCAGGGCATGACGGTCATCTTCGTCGAGCACGACATGGACGTCGTCCGGGACATCAGCGACTGGGTCGTGGTCATGGCCGCCGGCCGGATCATCGCCGAGGGTCCACCGGAGTCGATCAGCCAGAACCAGGCCGTGGTCGACGCCTACCTCGGCGCGCACCACGACGCGCCGCTCACGGTCGAGGAGGAGGACCGCGTCCTCGCCGAGGCCGAGCAGGCGATCGCCCTCGAGGAGCAGACCGACGGCGACGTCCTCAGCTCGGACGAGACCACGCCAGGAGAGGACCGAGAAATGAGCGCCGAATGCACCGGTTCCCCGTGGAGGTGCGTCGATGAGCGATCCGCTGTTCGAGGTCGACGAGTCCGGCGAGGGCACCACCCGGGCCGACACGGTCGCGTCGAGCGCCGAGCTGTCGCCGGCGGAGAAGGCGGCCACCCGCGAGGAGCACGTCCGCCTCGCCGAGGGCGCCCTGGTGCGAGCCGACGACCTCGTCGCCGGCTACGTACCCGGCGTCAACATCCTGCGGGGCTGCGACTTCTACCTGCAGGACGGCGAACTCGTCGGGATCATCGGACCGAACGGAGCGGGCAAGTCCACGCTGCTGAAGGCGCTGTTCGGGCTGATCCCGGTGCGGTCGGGCGGGGTGACGCTGCGGGGTGAGGACATCACCTCCGCGCCCGCACACCGGCTGGTGTCCCTCGGCGTCGGCTACGTGCCGCAGAACAACAACGTGTTCCCCTCGCTGACCATCGAGGAGAACATGCAGATGGGCGTCTACCTGCGGCCCAAGACGTTCAAGGACCGGTTCGACTACGTCATCGACCTCTTCCCGCTGCTCGGCGAGCGGCGCAAGGGGAAGGCGGGGTCGCTGTCGGGCGGTGAGCGCCAGATGGTGGCGATGGGCCGGGCGCTGATGATGGACCCGTCGGTGCTGCTGCTCGACGAGCCGTCGGCCGGCCTCTCCCCCGCATACCAGGACGAGGTATTCATCCGCTGTCGGCGGATCAACGCCACGGGCGTCTCGATCATCATGGTCGAGCAGAACGCCCGCCGGTGCCTGCAGATCTGCGACCGCGGCTACGTCCTCGACCAGGGACGCAATGCCTACACCGCGACGGGCGAGTCGCTCATGCACGACCCGAAGGTGATCGAGCTGTACCTGGGGACCCTGGCCAAGGCCCAGTAGCCCCCTCGGAGCCCCCGCGCGCTCGGCGCGCAGGTGGCACCTCCCGATCGGCCGCTCCGCTTCTCGGAGCGGCCGATCGGTCGTTCCGGGGGCGTTACTGCCGGCGGCCCCCGACCTGCCCCTGCGGACGCGTCGCCACCGCGTGGGCGGGCTGAGCCGCGCCGGGATGGCACCACTGGGCGCTGCGCCTCGGGTCCACCGCGCCACCGCACAGCACAGTGGCCCGGCACCTTGCGGTGCCGGGCCACTGCGGCGGTACTACCGGGTCAGCGACCCGGGGTGTCAGCGCTGCAAGCCCTCGCAGCGCCGGGACTCAGCGCTGCGGACCGATGCCCTCAGCGTTGAGCGCGGAGATGATCTTCGAGGACTCCTCGAACCCGATGACGATGATCGCGTCGGGGTTGAGGTCGACCATCTGCTGCACCTCGGCGTCGAAGTTCGCCGCCGTGCGGGTCGTAGATGACCGCCTCGGGGACGTCCTCCTCGCTGAGACCACCGTCGAGCAGGTTGTTGCGGGTGTTCTCGGCGAGGCCGGTGCCGTACGGGTCGTTCAGGGCCAGGATCCCGACCGTGTTGTTGCCGTCCTCGAGGATGAGGTCGGCCAGCGCGCGGGCCTGCAGCAGGTCCGGCGGAGCGGTGCGGAAGTACAGGCCGTTGTCGTCGTACGTCGTGAAGATGTCCGAGGTGTTGGCCGGGGAGATCTGCATGACGCCGGCACCGGTGATGGTGTCGATGACGGTCTGGCTGACGGCCGAGGACGCCGCGCCGACGATGACGTTGACGTTGGCCTGCAGCAGGCGGTCGACGGACTGCGTCGCCGTGTCGGTCGACGCGTCGCCCGAGTCGGCACCCTCAGCGCGCGACCGGGGCGCCCAGGACGCCACCGGCAGCGTTGACGTCGGCGATCGCCAGGTCGAAGCCCGCGATCTCCGGGGGGCCGAGGAAGGCGAGGCTGCCGGTCAGCGGCAGCAGGTAGCCGATCACCAGCGGCTCACCCGTGGTACCCGGGGCGGCCGGGGCCGGGCCCTCATCGGTGGACGCGTTCTCCTCGTCACCGGCGATCACGTAGTTCGGTGAGGCCGTCGTCGAGGGCGTTGTCGTCGCCGAACTGCAGCAGGGCGAAGCTGGCAGCGGCGGGCTCACCGGCGTCGGTGAACGCCAGCGGGCCGGAGATGCCGTCGTAGTCGGGGTTCCCACCGCCGTTGATGATCTCGAGGCACGCCTCGAAGGTCTCGCACTTGTCGCCACCGAAGGTGACGCCGTTGACGTAGGCCTTGAAGACGTTGGCGTCGTTCGTGCCGGCCATCTGCGCGGCCAGCGCAGAGACCACGACGGCGTCGTAGGTCTCACCGGCGTAGTTGTAGTCCTGGAGCGCGGGGTCGATCTCCAGCAGCCGGTCGGTGAAGTCGGCGCCGAGCTCGGTGAGGGGCGTGGTGCCCTTCATGCCGGCGAGAGCGCCGTCCTCGTCGAAGTCCTCACCGAGGGCGTTACCCATGTTGCCGTCGGTGCCGTAGATGTTGATCTGCTTCTCTTCGCTGGCGGCGTCGCCGCCCGTGTCGCCGCCTTCGTCGCTCCCGCCGCCACAGGCGGTGAGGGCGAGCAGGGCGGCACCAGCGGCAGCGATGCCTCGGGCCGTGGAGCTTGTGCGCATCAAGAAACTCCCAGTGTTCTCGTTCTGTGCGCCAGCGGACCTGCCCGCGCGGCGGACCGGCCGCTCGGACGCCCGATCGGTGCGGTGAACCTAGCTCTCCGGCGAACGGTTGCACCCCTGCCCACAGCCACTGTGATGAGGTCGTGACCTGACGATTTTCGGCCGAACGGGGCCAGAAAAGTGACCATCCGGAGCCGAAACCAGCACGTCACGGCGTCGGCATGCTCCGGACGGCGTCCGGGACGCCGCCCCGGACGACGGCGGTAAGAACGCTCAGGCGGGTGAACCCTCGGCGGCCGTCCCGGGCTCCAGGATCGACTCGGCGAGCGCCTTCATCGACGTCCGCTGGTTCATCGCCGTCCGCTGGATCCACCGGAAGGCCTCGGCCTCGGTCATCCCCTGGTCGGCCATGAGCACGCCCTTGGCCTTCTCGACGACCTTGCGCGTCTCCAGCCGCTCCTCCAGCGACTTCACCTCGCTGTCGAGCGCCGTCATCTCGACGAACCGCGCCCGGGCCACCTCGATGGCGGGCACGAGGTCGTTCTTGGAGAAGGGCTTCACCAGGTAGGCCATGGCGCCGGCGTCACGCGCCCGCTCGACCAGCTCCCGCTGGCTGAACGCGGTCAGCACGATCACCGGGGCGATGCGCGCGCCGGCGATCTGCTCGGCCGCGGACAGCCCGTCGAGCACCGGCATCTGGATGTCGAGGATGACCAGGTCGGGCTTGAGTTCGATGGCCTGGTCGACGGCCTGCTGCCCGTCGCCCACCTCGGCGACGACCGCGTACCCCTCCTCCTCGAGCATCTCTTTCAGGTCGAGACGGATGAGGGCTTCGTCCTCGGCGATCAGGACGCGGGTCGGCTCGCTGCTCACGGGCGGGAAGCCTAGCGACGAAGGCGAGGCCGCACCTCCCGATAGGCTGCCGAGGCGCCGGGAGACCGGCCGGCCCCCGTACCCCAATCGGCAGAGGGAGCGGATTCAAAACCCGCGCAGTGTGCGTTCGAGTCGCACCGGGGGCACTGTGCTAATTGTCGTCCTCCGGACGACACCGCGGCCACGAGCCGTTCCCCTGCTGCGTTGAGCCGTTGCGTCTCGCCTGCGCGGACCCCTCCGGGCGCCCCTCGCCACGGCAAGTCCCGTCCCGCACTGATGCGCCCTCCGGGGCCCACTCGGCGCGACAAGACCCGTGCCCACGTCTCGAGGCACCTTGCCCGGCCCCCACTCGCCGCCTTGGGGCGTCGTCTGCCAATACGGTTGGTCCCGTGACCGAGCCTGCACCGCACATGACTCCCGAGCAGTTCCGGCAGCACGGCCACGAGGTCGTGGACTGGATCGCCGACTACTGGTCCCGGATCGAGTCCTTCCCGGTGCGCTCGCAGGTCTCCCCCGGCGAGGTCCGCGCGGCCCTCCCGGCGTCCGCCCCCGAGCGCGGCGCGCCGGTCTCGGCGATCCTCGCCGACCTCGACCGGATCGTGCTCCCGGGGACGACGCACTGGCAGCACCCCGGCTTCTTCGGCTACTTCCCGGCCAACACCTCCGGGCCGTCGGTCCTCGGCGACCTGGTCTCCGCGGGCCTCGGCGTCCAGGGCATGTCGTGGGTGACCAGTCCGGCGGCCACCGAGCTCGAGCAGCACGTCATGGACTGGTTCGCCGAGCTCCTCGGCCTGCCCGCCTCCTTCCGCTCCACCGGCACCGGCGGCGGCGTGATCCAGGACTCCAGCTCCGGCGCCAACCTGGTCGCCCTCCTGGCCGCCCTGCACCGCGCCAGCACGGGCGCCACGGTCCGCGCGGGCGTCGACCCCGATCGCGCCACCGTGTACGTGTCCGCCGAGACCCACTCGTCGATGGAGAAGGCCGTCCGGATCGCCGGCCTGGGCTCCGACGCCGTCCGCATCGTCGAGGTCGACGAGAACCTGGCCATGCGGCCCGGCGCGCTCGCCGCCCGGCTCGAGCGCGACATCGACCGCGGCTACACGCCGATCCTGGTCTGCGCCACGGTCGGGACGACGTCGACGACCGCCGTCGACCCCCTGGCCGAGCTCGGCCCGATCTGCCAGAAGCACGGCGTCTGGCTGCACGTCGACGCCGCCTACGCGGGCGTGAGCGCCGTCGTGCCCGGAGCTGCGTGCCCTCCAGGACGGCGTCGAGTGGGCCGACAGCTACACCACCGACGCCCACAAGTGGTTGCTCACCGGCTTCGACGCGACCCTGTTCTGGGTCGCCGACCGGGCGGCGCTCACCGGCGCGCTGTCGATCCTCCCGGAGTACCTCCGCAACGCCGCCACCGACGCCGGGGCCGTCGTCGACTACCGGGACTGGCAGATCGAGCTGGGCCGGCGCTTCCGGGCCATGAAGCTGTGGTTCGTCCTGCGCTGGTACGGGGCCGAGGGCCTGCGCGCGCACATCCGCGGGCACGTCGCCCTCGCCCAGGAGCTGGCCGGCTGGGCCGACGGCGACGAGCGGTTCGACGTCGTCATGCCGCACCCGCTCTCGCTGGTCTGCCTGCAGCCGCGCTGGGCCGACGACGTCGACGCCGACGTCGCGACCATGACCCTGCTCGAGCGGCTCAACGACGGCGGCCAGGTGTTCCTGACCCACACGACCGTCGGTGGCCAGGTCGTCCTCCGCGTTGCCATCGGCTCCCCCGCGACGACCCGCGCCCACGTCGAGCGCGTCTGGACGCTGCTGCGCGAGGGCCACGACTGGCTCGCCACCGACTTCGCGGCCGCCGCGGCCGAGCGCCAGGCGGCCCGGGACGCCGAGCGTGCCCGCCAGGAGGCAGAGCGCCAGGAGGCCGAGCGCGCCCGCGAGGAGGCCGCGCGTCAGGAAGCCGAGCAGCGGCAGGCCGCGGGAGCCGAGCAGCCAGCGGCCGAGCAGGCCGAGCAGGCCGAGGCAGAGTCGCCTAGCCGCTCCAGTGAGCGGATGAGTCCCTCCTGGGTCACGGACGCCACGTGGGTGCCGTCGGCGGACCAGATCTGCCCGGCGCAGAACGCGCGCCCGGCGGTCGCCGCGGGGCTGTCCGTCTCGTACAGGAACCACTCGTCGGCCCGCATCGGGCGGTGGAACCACACGGCGTGGTCCAGACTCGCTCCCACGTAGCGGCCGCCCCACCCGCCGCCGATCCGGGCCAGCCCGGCTGACAGCAGGGTCAGATCGCTGACGAAGGTCAGCGCGGCCGTGTGGACCGCGGCGTCGTCCGGGAGCCGTCCGGCAACCCGCATCCAGACCCGTGTCTGGGTGTGCGGTGGGGCCTTCGGCTCGGGCGTGAACGGGTCCTCCAGCAGGCGCTGGTCGACGGCCCGACTGATGGCCAGCACGCCCGGCGCCAGGTCCGAGTGCTGGGCGGCCAGTTCGCCGAACGACGGGAGTCCCTCCGGACCCGGAACGTCCGGCATCGGCAGCGCGTGCTGGACGACGGCCTCCTCACCGGCATGGAAGTCCGCGGTCAGGGCGAAGATCGCGACGTCCTCGCCCTTGCGCCGTTGCCTGGCCAGAACCCGGCGGGTGCTGAACGAGCGCCCGTCGCGGATCCGGTCCACGGCGTAGCGGATCTCCTCGTGCGGGTCGCCCGGCCGCAGGAAGTACGAGTGCAGGGAGTGGACCGGCCGGTCCTGGGGAGCGGTCAGCCCGGCGGCCATCAGCGCCTGGCCGGCGACCTGCCCGCCGAAGATCCGCTGCAGCGGACTGCTCGGCGTCTGCCCGACGAAGAGGTCGCGCTCGCGCTCCTCGAGATCGAGCACTGCCATCAGGGCGGCGGCCTGACTGTCGCCGTCCCCCGACGTCACGAGTCGGTGCCCACTTCGTGCACGCGGATCAGGTTGGTCGAGCCGACGGTGTTGGGCGGGCTGCCCGCGACGACGACGACGCGGTCGCCCACCTTCAGCCGGCCGATGGACAGCAGCGAGAAGTCGACCTGGGCCACCATGTCGTCGGTGTGCTGCACCGACGGCACCAGGAACGTCTCCACGCCCCAGGACAGCGCCAGCTGGCTGCGCACGCGCGCGTCGATGGTGAACGCGAGCAGCGGCTGCCGCGGGTGCAGCGCGGCCAGCCGGCGCGCCGTCTCGCCGGTCTGCGTGAACGTGGCGAGCGCCTTGACCTCCAGCGCCTCGCCGACGTCCTTGGCCGCCCGCACGATCGCCCCCGAACGCGACCGCGAGAGGCGCACCAGCTCGGGCACGGCGATGAACTCGGTCTCGACGGCGTCGATGATCCGTTCCATCGTCCGGACGGCGCCGACCGGGTGGGCACCCACCGAGGTCTCCCCCGACAGCATCACGGCGTCGGCGCCGTCGAGGACGGCGTTGGCGACGTCGGAGGCCTCCGCACGGGTCGGCCGCGAGTTCACGATCATCGACTCGAGCATCTGGGTGGCCACGATGACCGGCTTGTTGCGCTCGCGGGCGGCCTGGATGGCCCGCTTCTGCACGAGCGGCACCTGCTCGAGGGGCAGCTCCACCCCGAGGTCGCCGCGGGCCACCATGATCCCGTCGAAGGCCTCGACGATGGCATCGAGCCGCTCCACCGCCTCCGGCTTCTCCAGCTTGGCGATGACCGGGACCTCGACGTCCTCCTGGCGCATGATCTCGCGCACCAGCTCGGCGTCGTCGGGGTGGCGGACGAAGGACAGGGCGATGAAGTCCACACCGCAGGTGCAGGGCGAAGCGCAGGTCCTCCTCGTCCTTGTCCGAGAGGGCGGGCACGCTGACGTTGACCCCCGGCAGGGACAGGCCCTTGTTGTTGGAGACCTCCCCGCCCTCGACGACGAGGCACTTGACGTCGGGGCCTTCGACCGCGACCACGGTGAGCGCGAGCTTCCCGTCGTCGACGAGCAGCCGGTCGCCGACGCGGGCGTCGTCGGCAAGGTTCTTGTAGGTCGTGGAGACCCGCTCGGCGGTACCAGGCACGTCCTCCACGGTGACGACGACCTGGGCGCCGGTCTCCCACTGGACCGGGCCGTCGGTGAAGGTGCCGAGCCGGATCTTGGGACCTTGCAGGTCGGCCAGGATGGCGACGGCGTGGCCCGTCTTGTCGGAGGCTGCCCGCACCCGCTCGTACGCCGTGGCGTGGTCGGCGTGTGCGCCGTGGCTGAAGTTGAGCCGAGCCACATCCATGCCCGCCTCGATGAGCGCGGTGAGCTGCTCCGGAGAGCTGGTGGCGGGCCCGAGGGTGCAGACGATCTTGGCGCGACGGGGCATGCCGCAAACGCTAGTGGGGTGGCCCGGGACGCGCTGCGAGCGGGCCCCGGACCACCCCGACTCGTCAGAGCTCGATGTGGCCCTCGAGGTAGAACGCGCACGAGCCGTGCAGCTGCACCCGGTCGCCGACGAGCCGGCCGGCCAGCTCACCGCCGCGCCGCGACGCCTGGTACGCGAAGAAGGTGTCCTTGCCCGTCCGTGCCGCCCAGAACGGCACGAGCGCACAGTGCGCTCCGCCGGTCACCGGATCCTCGGGGATGCCCTTCGCCGGTGCGAAGTACCGGCTGACGAAGTCGTACCTGCCGTCACCGGCGGCGGTCACCACGACCCCGGTCCGGTCCAGACGGGCGATCGCGGCGAGGTCCGGTTCGAGGGACCGGACGTCGTCGGCCCCGGGGAGCAGGGCGAGGTAGTTGTTCCCGTCGATCGCCGTCTCCACCGGTGTGACGCCGAGCGCGGCCGACAACGCCAGCGGCAGTGGCACGGCGCGCACCGTGCGAGCCGGCAGTTCCATCCGATACGCGGTGCCCTCGCGGTCGACCGTCAGCGGCCCGCTGGCGGTGTCGAACACGACGCTGTCGCGGCCGGGCTCCAGCCGCTCGACGACAACGGCGCCCGCCGCCAGCGTCGCGTGCCCGCACAACGGCACCTCCACCGTCGGTGTGAACCAGCGCAGCCGGTACCGACCGTCGGACGGCACGACGAATGCAGTCTCGGCGAGATTGTTCTCCGCCGCTACGGCCTGCAGCAGAGCGTCATCGAGAAACCGGTCCAGCACCACCACGGCGGCCGGATTGCCGGCGAAGCGGCGAGTGGTGAAGGCGTCGAGCTGGAAGATCGGGACCCGCATGGCCGCATGGTAGGGACGGGCGCGACGATCCCCAGGTCACGCTGTGGGACACACCCGGTTAGCGCAGGGCGACCGTCGTCGGCGCCACCGGGCGCGGCAGCATCGAGTTACCGGTCAGCCAGGTGTCGGCGGCCGCGGCGGCGGCCCGGCCCTCCGCGATCGCCCACACGATCAGCGACTGGCCGCGGCCGATGTCGCCGGCTACGAACACGCCGGGCAGCGTGGCCATGAACTGCTCGTCGCGGACGACGTTGCCGCGGCCGTCGACGTCCACGCCGAGGGCGTCGATCAGGCCCTCGCGCTGGGCGCCGGTGAAGCCCATGGCGAGGAACACCAGATCGGCCGGCAGCTCCCGCTCGCTGCCCTCGATCTTCTGGAACCGGCCGCCGACCATCTCGACCTCGTGCAGCAGCAGCGCGCGCACGTTGCCGGAGTCATCGCCGAGGAACCGCTCGGTGTTGACCGAGTAGATCCGCTCACCGCCCTCCTCGTGGGCGGAGGAGACCCGCATGATCATCGGGTAGGTCGGCCACGGGTTGGTCTCGGCCCGACTGTCCGGGGGCGCGGGCATGATCTCCAGCTGGGTCACCGAGGCGGCCCCCTGGCGATGCGACGTCCCGAGGCAGTCGGCCCCGGTGTCGCCGCCACCGATGATCACCACGTGCTTGCCGTGGGCGCTGATCGGCGGGTCGTCCAGCTCACCGAGCGCCTGCAGGTTGCCGTAGGGCAGGTACTCCATAGCCAGGTGGATGCCCGCGAGCTCCCGGCCGGGCACGGGCAGGTCGCGGCCGATGGTCGCCCCGCCGGCCAGCACCACGGCCTCGTACTCGCCGCGCAGCGCCTCGGTGGACAGGTCGTTCTCGCCGCTGCCGCCGACCTCGACGCCGGTGACGAAGCGCGTGCCCTCGGCGCGCATCTGGTCCAGCCGCCGGTCGAGGACGGCCTTCTCCATCTTGAACTCGGGGATGCCGTAGCGGAGCAGGCCGCCGATGCGGTCGGCCCGCTCGTACACGGTGACGTCGTGCCCGGCGCGGGTCAGCTGCTGCGCGGCGGCCAGCCCGGCCGGCCCGGACCCGACGACGGCGACCTTCTTGCCGGAGCGCGTCGCCGGAGTCTGCGGCTGGACCCAGCCCTCCTCGAACGCCCGGTCGATGATCTCCCACTCGATCTGCTTGATCGTGACCGGCGACTCCTGCAGGTTCAGCACGCAGGAGCCCTCGCACGGCGCGGGGCAGAGCTTCCCGGTGAACTCGGGGAAGTTGTTGGTCGAGTGCAGCCGCTCGATGGCCTCCTGCCAGTCGTCGCGGCGGGCGAGGTCGTTCCACTCCGGGATCAGGTTCGCCACCGGGCAGCGCGTGGTGGCAGAACGGGATGCCGCAGTCCATGCAGCGCGCGGCCTGCTTGCGGACGGCGGCGACCGGGAAGACCTCGTTCTCCCCGTTGGCGCGGGAGAGGTAGACGTCCTTCCAGTCCATGATCCGGACGTCGACGGGACGGCGGGGCGGCAGCGCCCGCTCGTACTTCATGAACCCACTGGCGTCAGCCACGAGCAGCTCCCCTGTGCGCGGCTTCCGTGAGCCGTTCGGTCCCGTAGCGCGGCTCACCCACGAGCGGCCTCCATCACAGCAAGATCGACGTCATAACCCGCCGCCTCAGCGGCCCGGCGGGCTTCGAGCGCGCGGCGGTAGTCGCGCGGCATGATCACGCTGAACTGCTCCGACCAGCGGCCCCAGTCGGCCAGCAGCGCCGCCGCGACCGGCGACTCGGTGTCCGCGGCGTACCGGACGAGGACGTCGCGCAGCCAGGCGGCGGACTCGCCGTCCAGCGGATCGATGTCGACCATCTCGGTGTTCACCCGGTGCCGAGGTAGCTCGAGCACGTAGCCGATGCCGCCCGACATGCCGGCCGCGATGTTGCGCCCGGCCGCGCCGAGGATCACCGCGCGGCCACCGGTCATGTACTCCAGCGCGTGGTCACCGACGCCCTCGACGACGGCCAGTGCCCCGGAGTTGCGGACGCAGAACCGCTCGCCGACCCGGCCGCGCAGGAAGATCTCCCCGCCGGTCGCGCCGTAGCCGATGACGTTGCCGGCGATGACGTTGTCCTCGGCCGCGAACGGCGCCTCGCGGTGCGGCCGGACGACGATCCGCCCGCCGGAGAGGCCCTTGCCCACGTAGTCGTTGGCGTCGCCGTAGAGCCGCATGGTGATGCCGCGCGGCAGGAACGCGCCGAACGACTGGCCGGCCGAGCCGCCGAACGTGAGGTCGATCGTGCCGTCGGGCAGGCCCTGGCCACCGAAGCGGCGGGTGACCATCGAGCCCAGCATCGTGCCCACGGTGCGGTTGCACGTTGCGCACCGGCAGCTCGAGGCTGACCGGGCGGGCGTCGAGCAGGGCGCCCTCGCACAGCTGGATCAGGGTCTGGTCCAGCGCGACGTCGAGGCCGTGGTCCTGCTCCCGGACCCGCCGCAGCGGCGCGCCCGTCGGGCAGCTTCGGCACGACGAGCATCGGCGAGAGGTCCAGCCCCGCGGCCTTCCAGTGGTCGACCGCCGTGCGGGTGTCGAGCAGCTCGGCGTGGCCGATCGCCTCGTCGAGGGACCGGAAGCCCAGCTCGGCGAGGTACGTCCGCACCTGCTCGGCGAGGAACTCGAAGAAGGTGACGACGAACTCCGGCCGCCCGGTGAACCGCTTGCGCAGCTCCGGGTTCTGGGTGGCGACGCCGACCGGACAGGTGTCGAGGTGGCAGACGCGCATCATCACGCAGCCGGAGACGACCAGCGGCGCGGTGGCGAACCCGTACTCCTCGGCGCCGAGCAGCGCCGCGATGACGACGTCCCGGCCGGTCTTCATCTGGCCGTCGACCTGCACCGTGATCCGGTCGCGCAGGCCGTTGGCCAGCAGCGTCTGCTGGGTCTCGGCCAGGCCGAGCTCCCACGGCGAGCCGGCGTGCTTGAGCGAGGTCAGCGGCGCGGCGCCGGTGCCGCCGTCGTGCCCGGAGATCAGGACGACGTCGGCGTGCGCCTTGCTCACGCCGGCCGCGACCGTGCCGACCCCGACCTCGCTGACCAGCTTGACGTGCACCCGCGCCTCGTCGTTGGCGTTCTTCAGGTCGTGGATGAGCTGCTTGAGGTCCTCGATCGAGTAGATGTCGTGGTGCGGCGGCGGGCTGATCAGGCCGACGCCCGGCGTCGAGTGCCGGGTGCGGGCCACCCACGGGTAGACCTTGCTGCCGGGCAGCTGGCCGCCCTCGCCGGGCTTGGCGCCCTGCGCCATCTTGATCTGGATGTCGTCGGCGTTGACCAGGTACTCGCTGGTCACCCCGAACCGGCCCGAGGCCACCTGCTTGATCGCCGACCGGCGCAGGTCGCCGTTCGGGTCGGGCGTGAACCGGTCGGGGTCCTCGCCGCCCTCACCGGTGTTGGACTTGCCGCCGATCCGGTTCATCGCGATCGCGAGCGTCTGGTGCGCCTCCTGCGAGATCGAGCCGTAGCTCATCGCGCCGGTGGAGAACCGCTTGACGATCTCGCTGACCGGCTCGACCTCGTCGAGCGGCACGGGCGGGCGCACGCCGGTCTTCAGCGTGAAGAGCCCGCGCAGCGTCGCGGCCTCCTCCGACAGCTTGTCGACGGTCTGCGTGTACTTCTCGAAGACGTCGTACTGCCGCGAGCGGGTGGCGTGCTGGAGCAGGAACACCGTCTCGGGGTTGAACAGGTGCACCTCGCCCTCGCGGCGCCACTGGTACTCCCCGCCGGTCTCCAGCCGGCGGTGCGCCCGCTCGGTCGGGTTCTCCGGGTAGGCGCGGCGGTGGCGCATGGCCACCTCCTCGGCGAGCACGTCGATGCCGACGCCGCCCAGCGGGGCGGAGGTGCCGGTGAAGTACTCGTCGACGAGGTCCTGGGACAGCCCGACGGCCTCGAAGATCTGCGCCATCGTGTACGAGCCGACGGTGCTGATGCCCATCTTGCTCATGACCTTGAGGACGCCCTTGCCGAGCGCCTTGACCATGTTGCGGACGGCCTGCGCGGGCTCGACGCCGGTCAGCGCGCCGTCGCGGATCAGGTCCTCGATGGACTCGAACGCCAGGTACGGGTTGACCGCGGCCGCGCCGTAGCCGAGCAGCAGCGCGACGTGGTGCACCTCGCGGCAGTCGCCGGACTCGACGACGAGGCCGACCTCCATGCGGGTCTTCTCGCGCACCAGGTGGTGGTGGACGGCGGCGGTCATCAGCAGCGACGGGATCGGGGCGCGCTTCTCGTCGCAGTCCCGGTCGGACAGCACGATGATCCGGGCGCCGGCGGCGATCGCCTTGCTGACCTTGGTCCGCAGCTCCTCGATCGCCTGCGCCAGGGCCGGGCCGCCGCCGTTGACGTCGAAGTGGCCGGTGATCCGGACGGCGGCGAAACCGGGCAGGTCGCCGTCGTCGTCGATGTGCAGGATCTTGGCGAGCTCGTCGTTGTCGATGACCGGGAACGGCACGAACACCTGGCGGCAGGACGCCGGGGTGGCCTGCAGCAGGTTCTGCTCCGGCCCGAAGCTGCGGCCGAGGCTGGTCACCAGCTCCTCGCGGATGGCGTCCAGCGGCGGGTTGGTCACCTGCGCGAACAGCTGCCCGAAGTAGTCGTAGAGCAGCCGCGAGCGGTCGGAGAGCGCGGCGACCGGGGTGTCGGTGCCCATCGAGCCGATCGGCTCGGCGCCGGAGGAGGCCATCGGCGTCACGAGGATCCGCAGCTCCTCCTCGGTGTAGCCGAAGAGCATCTGCCGGCGGACGACGGACTCGTGGCTCGGCCGCGCGCGGCGCCGCTCGGGGAGCGAGGGCAGGTGCACCAGGCCGGCGTGCAGCCAGTCCTCGTAGGGGTTCTCGGCGGCCAGCGCGCCCTTGACGTCCTCGTCGGAGACGATCTTCCCGGAGGCGGTGTCGACGAGGAACATCCGGCCCGGCTGCAGCCGGCCCTTGGCGACGACGTCGGCGGCGGGGATGTCGAGGACGCCGACCTCGCTGGCCAGCACGACCAGGTCGTCCTTGGTGTGCCACCAGCGGCCCGGGCGCAGCCCGTTGCGGTCGAGGACGGCGCCGATGAGCGTGCCGTCGGTGAAGGCGACCGCGGCCGGCCCGTCCCACGGCTCCATGATCGAGGAGTGGAACCGGTAGAAGGCCCGGCGGGCCGGGTCCATCTCGTCGTGGTTCTCCCACGCCTCCGGGATCATCATCAGCACCGCGTGCGGCAGCGAGCGGCCCGACAGGTGCAGCAGCTCGAGCACCTCGTCGAAGGTGGCCGAGTCGCTGAAGTCGCTGGCCGTCACCGGGAAGATCCGGTCCAGGCCCAGCTCGGCCGCCGGGCCGGCAGGGCCGTCGAACAGCTGGGTGTCGAGCTTGGCCTCGCGGGCCCGCATCCGGTTCCGGTTGCCCTTGATGGTGTTGATCTCGCCGTTGTGGGCGATCATCCGGAACGGGTGGGCCAGCGGCCAGCTCGGGAAGGTGTTGGTGGAGAACCGGCTGTGCACGAGCGCGATCGCCGACTCGTAGCGCTCGTCGCGCAGGTCGGGGAAGAACTGCGGCAGCTGGTCGGTGGTCAGCATGCCCTTGTAGGTGATCGTCCGGGACGACAGCGAGGCGAAGTAGAGGCCGCTGCCCGCGTCGACGGCGGCACGCTCGGCGCGCTTGCGCAGCACGAAGGAGCGGCGCTCCAGCCGGGTGACGCCGTTGCAGACGACGTTGCCGCCGAAGGCCTTCTCGTCGGCGCGGGCGCCCATCGTCTCGGCGACGAACAGCTGGCCGAAGTGCGGCATGACCGCGCGGGCGGTCGGGCCCACGTCGGCGCCGTCGGGGTCGATCGGGACGTCCCGCCAGCCGAGGACGGTCAGGCCCTCCTCCTCGGCGAGCCGGGCGACGTCGTCGTAGCGGGCGGCGCGCTCGGCCTCGTCGGCGGGCAGGAACGCGATCCCGACGGTGTACTCCCCCATCGGCGGCAGGTCGAAGTCGACGCTGGCCCGCAGGAGCGCATCGGGGACCTGGGTGAGGATGCCCGCGCCGTCGCCGGAGTTCGGCTCGGATCCGGCGGCACCGCGGTGGTCGAGGTTGTGCAGCGCCGTGAGGCCCTTGGCGACGATGTCGCGGGAACGGCGGCCGCGGGCGTCGGCCACGAAGGCGACGCCGCACGCGTCCTTGTCGTTCGCCGGGTCGTAGAGGCCCACCGCGGCGGGAGCCGCAGAGAAGGGGACTGCGGCCGGCGTCGCGGAGAACGGAGCGGCGGGGGCGGTGAGGTCGGGCATGTCACTCCCGTCGTCGGCGGCGTCCGCGTCCCGGGAGTGGGCGCGAACGGGGGCTTTGCGGCCCTGGCCGGTGGTCGAAGGCGCTGGCAGGCGGCACGTGCGGGGAGCTGGTCCGCCGGGGTCCCGTCGTCCCGACTCGGTTCAGGCTCGCGAGCCCAGAGGTCGGTGTCCGCTGGGCTGTCGTCCGCGGGGCGACGCTGGCCCGGTTCCGACGAGGTCGACCCGGCCAGGATCGCCGGCGGGTCAGAGCGAAGGGTACACAGCGGGCACAGCGACTTCGTAGGTTCGTTGCGAGCTGTCACACGCTCGTCAACTACTGACCTGCGGGGAGGTCACGCCCCGGTGCCGGTGCGGTGATCATCCTCACTGGCGGCTGGATCCTCGGCCGGTTCCGCGTCCGGTTCATCGGCCGGCGCCGCTGGCTTTCCGGCGGTCTGCTGCGCTCCGCGGTCGATGATCTCGCGCGGCCGGCCGCGCTGCCAGACGAGGTAGGCGACCGCCAGCAGGCCGACGATGACCGAGGTGAACACGTTGAGCCGGACGCCGAAGAAGGTCTCGGCCGGGTCGGTGCGCAGCAGCTCGATCCAGAGCCGCCCGAGGCAGTAGGTGGCGACGTAGAGGGCGAACGCCCGGCCGTGGCTCAGCCGGAACCGACGGTCGGCCCAGATCACGACGACGGCGGCGGCGAGGTTCCACAGCAGCTCGTAGAGGAAGGTCGGGTGGAAGGTGCCCAGCACCACCGCCTGCCCGTCGGAGCCGATGACCGCCCCGGCGCCGTCCCACTCGTAGATGCGCAGCGCCCACGGCAGATCGGTGGGCCCGCCGTAGAGCTCGTTGTTGAACCAGTTCCCCAGCCGTCCGATGGCCTGGGCCACCAGGAGGCCGGGAGCCAGGGCGTCGGCGAAGGCCGGCAGCGGGATGCCGCGGCGGCGGCAGGCGATCCAGGCGCCCACCCCGCCGAAGGCGATCGCACCCCAGATGCCGAGGCCGCCCTCCCAGATGGCGAAGGCCCGCAGCGGGTCCCCGTTCTCGCCGAAGTAGGCCCGTGGGCTGGAGATCACGTGGTAGATCCGGCCGCCGATGATGCCGAACGGCACGGCCCACACCGCGATGTCGACGACGTCGCCGGGCGCCCCACCGCGGGCGATCCAGCGCTTCTCGGTGATCCAGGCGCAGACGACGATGCCGGCGACGATGCACAGCGCGTAGGCGCGGATCGGCAGCGGGCCGAGCTCCCAGACGCCCTGCGTGGGGCTGGGGATGGTGGCCAGGACGGTCACGCGTCACTCCCTGAGGGGCCAACATGGCCATTGTGGCCCCGGACGCCGTCGGCAAGGTCGGCGGTCAGGGCTCGGACGCCGTCGGGGCCCCGGCCCTCGAGCAGCTCGCGGACGTAGGCGGAGCCGACGATGACGCCGTCGGCGAACGCGGCCACCTCGCCGGCCTGCGCCCCGTTGGAGACGCCGAGCCCGACGCACACCGGCAGGTCGGGCCGGGCCTCCCGCGTGCGGGCGACCAGCTTCTCGGCGGCATCGCTGACGGTGGAGCGGGTGCCGGTCACGCCCATCGTCGAGGCGGCGTAGACGAACCCGCGGCAGGCCGCGGTCGTCGAGCGCAGCCGGGCGTCGGTGGACGACGGCGCGACGAGGAAGACGCGGTCGAGGTCGGCGCGCTCGGCGGCCGCGATCCAGGGCCGGCCTCCTCGGGGATCAGGTCGGGGGTGATGGCGCCCGCTCCCCCGGCCGCGGCGAGGTCGGTCGCGAAGCGCTCGACCCCGTAGCGCTCGATCGGGTTCCAGTAGCTCATCACCACGGGGACCGCGCCGGCGGCGGCGACCGCCGCCACGGCCCGCAGCACGTCGCGCATGCCGACGCCCGCGCGGACGGCGACGTCGACCGCCTGCTGGATCACCGGCCCGTCCATGCCGGGGTCGCTGTAGGGCACCCCGACCTCGACGACGTCGGCGCCGGCCTCGACGGCCGCGGTCATGGCGGCGATCGAGTCGTCGACCGTGGGGTAGCCGACCGGCACGTAGGCGATCAGCGCGGCCCGGCCCTCGGCCTTGGCCTTGCCGATGCGCTCGGCCAGCTGGCTGGTCACGCCGTCTCCCCCGCGTTCGGGCCCGCCACCGCGTCGCCCTGGCTGATCGCACCCTCGGTCGGGTTCTGGTGTTCGTCCAGGCCGGGGCCGGGGTCGACGTCCTCGCCGGTCGCCGAGGCCGAACCACTTCGAGGCCGTCTCGACGTCCTTGTCGCCGCGGCCGGAGAGGTTGACCAGCAGCAGGGAGTCCGGGCCGAGCTCCTTGCCGAGCACCAGCGCACCGGCCAGGGCGTGCGCCGACTCGATCGCCGGGATGATCCCCTCGGTGCGGCACAGCAGCGCGAAGGCCTCCATCGCCTCGGCGTCGGTCACCGCCCGGTACTCGGCCCGGCCGATGTCGTGCAGGTACGAGTGCTCCGGCCCGACCCCCGGGTAGTCCAGGCCGGCGCTGATCGAGTGCGACTCGATGGTCTGGCCGTTCTCGTCCTGCAGCAGGTACGAGCGGGCGCCGTGCAGCACCCCGGGCGAGCCGCCGGTGATCGTGGCGGCATGACGGCCGGTGTCCACCCCGTCGCCGCCGGCCTCGAGGCCGACCAGCCGCACGCCCTCGTCGGGCACGAAGGCGGTGAAGATGCCGATCGCGTTGGAGCCGCCGCCGACGCACGCCAGGACGGCGTCCGGCAGCCGGCCCTCACGCTCCAGCACCTGCTCCCGCGCCTCGTCGCCGATGACCCGCTGGAAGTCGCGCACCATCGCCGGGAAGGGGTGCGGTCCGGCGACGGTGCCGAAGACGTAGTTCGTCGTCTCCACGTTGGTGACCCAGTCGCGGAACGCCTCGTTGATCGCGTCCTTCAGGGTGCGCGACCCGGTCGTCACCGGGATGACCTCGGCCCCGAGCAGCCGCATCCGGGCGACGTTGAGCGCCTGCCGGCGGGTGTCCTCCTCGCCCATGTAGACGGTGCAGGAGAGCCCCATGAGCGCCGCCGCCGTCGCCGTCGCGACGCCGTGCTGGCCGGCGCCGGTCTCGGCGATGACCCGGCTCTTGCCGATCCGCTTGGTCAGCAGGGCCTGACCCAGCACGTTGTTGATCTTGTGCGAGCCGGTGTGGTTGAGGTCCTCGCGCTTGAGCAGGATCCGGGCGCCGCCGGCGTGCTCGGCGAACCGCTGCACCTCGGTGACGGGGCTCGGCCGCCCGGTGTAGTCGCGCTGCAGCCGGTCGAACTCGGCCAGGAACACGGGGTCGATCCGCATCGCCTCGTAGGCGTCGGTCAGCTCGTCGAGGGCGGCGATCAGGGCCTCGGGCACGAAGCGGCCGCCGAAGATGCCGAAGTGACCGGTCTCGTCGGGCCAGCCCGGGCGCGCCGGCAGGAGGCGTTCCCCGGGCGGCTGCACTGAGCTGGTCGTCATGACGTCAGTGTCCCGCGCTGCGGGCGATGCCCGGCGCAGGGGGTCGGCGTCGGGGTGGCGGGGTGGGCTACGCTGGTGCGGGGCGTGGCGGGATGGCTGCCCGCCGTCACCAGGTCGGCGACCGCCTGGCGCGGGTCGCCGGCCGTGACCAGGCCCTCGCCGACGAGCACCGCGTCGGCACCGGCCGCCGCGTAGGAGATCAGGTCGTGCGGCCCGCGGACGCCGGACTCGGCCACCTTGACCACGCCCGAGGGCAGGCCGGGGGCGATCCGCTCGAAGGTGGACCGGTCGACGTCGAGGGTGGTCAGGTCGCGGGCGTTCACCCCGATGACCGAGGCGCCGGCGTCCATGGCCCGGTCGGCCTCGGCCTCGGTGTGCACCTCGACCAGGGCGGTCATGCCGAGCGACTCGACCCGCTCCAGCAGCCCGACCAGCGCGTTCTGCTCGAGTGCGGCGACGATCAGCAGGACGACGTCGGCGCCGTGGGCGCGCGCCTCGTGCACCTGGTAGCTGGTGACGACGAAGTCCTTGCAGAGCACCGGCACGTCGACGACGGCGCGGACGGCGTCCAGGTCGGCCTGCGAGCCCCCGAACCGCCGACCCTCGGTGAGCACGCTGATGACCCGGGCGCCGCCGGTGGCGTACAGGCGGGCCAGTTGCGCGGGGTCGGGGATGGCGGCGAGGTCGCCCTTCGACGGGCTGCGCCGCTTGACCTCGGCGATGACGCCGACACCGGGGGCACGCAGGGCGGCGAGGGCGTCGAGGGCGGGCCGGGCGTCGAGCGCGGCGGCCTTCACCTCGGCCAGCGGGCGTGGCCGCTTCACGGACGGCGAGGTCCTCGCGGACGCCGGCAACGATCTCGTCGAGAACGCTCACGAGCTCATGTCCCCGAGGTCCTCTACCTGTCGCACGTCGGTCCCCTCGCCAGTCGAATGGGTGTGCAGCCACTCTAGAACCGCCCCGATCACGCTCCGGCCGGGGGGCGGGTGGACGGGGATCGGACGGGCGAGCTATACGGGCCGCGTCCGGGGAGGCGCCGGCTCGGTGTCGGTCGGGTCCTCGCCGCGGTCCAGCGCCTTCCAGGCGTCCTGAGCCCGGTCCTCGTCGCTGCGCCGCGTCGCCGGGGTCTCCGCCCCCGGGCGCTCGTAGCGGCGGCCCATGCCCGGCCATCCGCGGCCCCGGAGGACGGCCAGCGCGCCGACGACGACGCCGAGCACGCCCGCGACGACGGCGAGCACCGGCCAGGCCGCGCTCAGGTCGACCTCGGCCGGCCCCAGGTCGCCGGTGTCCACTCCCCCGATCACGGCGCGCAGGCCGGACCAGACCAGGACGCCCCCGGCCGACGGCGACCAGCAGACCGACGGCGCCACGGGCCAGGCCCGCGGACGGCGAGCAGCGCGACCGCTGCCGCGAGCAGCACGAGGCCCGCGGCGGGCACGAGCGGAGCCACCTCGCCACCGGAGAGGGTGCTCTCGCACCGGCGGCAGGGGCGCCGGGCGCACCGCGACGACCTGCGCCCAGGCCTGGCCGCCGGCGATCAGTGCGAGCGCGCCGGCGGCGACCGCGCCGACGACCGCCACCGAGAGCTCGCGCCGGCCCCCGACGTCAGTCATGTCAACTCCCGCAGGCCTTCCGCCGCCGCGATCGCGGACAGCACCGCGCGGGCCTTGTGCCGGGTCTCGGCCTCCTCGGTCGCGGGGTCGCTGTCGGCGACGATGCCGGCCCCGGCCTGCACGTACGCCCGTCCCTGGTGCAGCACCGCCGTGCGGATCGCGATCGCCATGTCCATGTCGCCGCTGGCGTCGACGTAGCCGACGGTGCCGGCGTAGAGCGCCCGGCGGGTCGGCTCCAGCGACTCGATGATCTCCATGGCCCGCGGCTTGGGTGCCCCGGAGACGGTGCCGGCCGGGAAGGTCGCGTCGAAGACGTCGAGCGCGTCGTGGCCCGCGGACGACCTCGCCGGCGACCGTCGACACCAGGTGCATGACGTGGCTGTAGAGCTCGACGCGCATGAAGTCGGGCACCTCGACGGTGCCGGGCACGCACACCCGGCCGAGGTCGTTGCGGGCCAGGTCGACCAGCATCACGTGCTCGGCGCGCTCCTTGGGGTCGGCCAGCAGCCCCTCGGCCAGCCGCACGTCCTCCTCCTCGGTGGCGCCGCGCGGCCGGGTGCCCGCCGGCGGGTGCACGACGGCCGACGTCCCGGTCACGGTCACCAGCGCCTCCGGGCGAGGAGCCGACGACGTCGAAGGGCGTCTCCCGGCCGGCGAAGCGCAGCAGGTACATGTACGGCGACGGGTTGGTCGCGCGCAGGACCCGGTAGAGGTCGAGCGCGTCGGCCTCCGTCGGCACCTCGAAGCGCTGCGAGAGCACCACCTGGAAGGCGTCGCCGGCGCGGATGTGCTCGCGGATCCGCTCCACGCCCTCCTCGAAGACGCCCGGGCGCCAGGTTGCTGGTCACCGGGGGCGCCTCGGCCGGCTCCAGCACCGCGACGCCCGGCGGCACGGCGCGTGGTCAGGGCCGTGGCCATGGCGTCGAGCCGGGCGACGGCGTCGTCGTAGCCCGCCCCGCGATCGCTCCGCGCCCCCGGCCCCTGGAGCGCGTTGGCGATGAGCAGCACGGTGCCGTCGGTGTGGTCGAGCACGGCGAGGTCGGTGACCAGCATCATCGCCAGCTCGGGCATGCCGAGATCGGCGGTCGCTGGTCTCGGGCAGCCGCTCGAGCCGGCGGACGACGTCGTAGCCGAGGTAGCCGACCAGTCCGCCGGTGAGCGGCGGCAGCTCCGCCGTCCGGGGCGAGCGCAGCCGGCGGGCCAGGACGCGGACGGCCTCCAGCGGATCGGCGGGCAGGCCGTCGGTGAGCCCGGGGATCGGCTCGCCGAGCCACTCGGTGACGCCGTCCCGCTCGGTGAGGACGCCGGCGCTGCGGACGCCGACGAAGCTGTACCGCGCCCACCGCTTGCCCTGCTCGGCCGACTCGAGCAGCACCGTGCCCGGCCGGTTGCCGGCGAGCTTGCGGTAGACGCCGACGGCGGTCTGGCTGTCGGCCAGCAGCCGCCGGGTCACCGGCACCATGCCACCGGCCCGTCCGGCCCGCCGACCGCGGCGAACTCCTCGCGGCTGGGGCTCGTGACCCCGAACCTCACGACGGCGTTCCCCTGCGGCCGCCGGCAGGCCGCGGGAGAAGCAGCTGCGCTCGCCGGTGTGGCAGGCGGGGCCCTCCTGGTCGACGAGGACCAGCAGCGCGTCGCCGTCGCAGTCCAGCCGGACGTCGCGCACCCACTGCCGGTTGCCCGAGGTCTCGCCCTTCACCCAGTACTCCTGCCGGCTCCGCGACCAGTAGGTGGCCCGGCCGGTGGTGAGGGTGCGGTGCAGCGCCTCGTCGTCCATCCACGCGAGCATCAGCACCTCGCCGGTGTCGTGCTGCTGCACGACGGCGGCGACCAGACCGGCCGGGTCGCGGCGCAGCAGCGCGGCGACCTCCGGGTCGAGGGCGGAGGGCGGGCGGGACGGCGGTCATGCCCCGATCCTCCCCCGCCGGCGCTCGCGGCGGAGGACACCGGCGTCAGCGGCCCCGGCGCCGAACCAGCCCGCGGGCCGAGCCGCGCGACAGCAGGCCCAGCCCGACCGGCGGGCCCGGCCGCGAAGAACAGACGGCGCCGAACACGAGCACCCCGAGCGGCGTCGTCGGGCCCGGGGACGTCCGTGCGAGCACGCCGACGAGGCGGACCGCCCAGTAGAGCGCGAGCAGCACCTGGACGGCGAGCGCGGCGACCAGCAGGCCAGCCAGGTGACGCGGTCGCGGCTGGTTGAGCGCGATGACGCCGGCGGTGACCAGGAGCGACCACGGAGGCGAACTGGACCCAGGCGAGCACCCGCGCCTCGTCGGCGATGCTCGGCGGCGCGCGGGTCGACGTCCCGTGGCCCGGCGGTGTCGAGGCCGAGAACGGAGGCGAAGAAGCAGACGTAGGCGGAGGCGAAGAGCACGAGCGCGGCCTGCACGAGGGCGAGCACCGCGGCCGGCGACGACCTGGCCGGGCCGGCGGGGCCCGGCGCGGCGCGGGCGCCGCCAGGGCGCCGGGTAGCCGTACCCGGGCGGCGGTAGGCCGTCGGCTGCGTACGCCGGGCTGGCGTACCCCGGCGGCGCCCAGCCGTAGCCGGGCTGTGCCGTGGCCGGCGGGCCGCGCGTAGGGGCGCCCGGCTCGGTCGGGGTGGTCGGGTCGGCCCAGGGGTCGCGACTGCGTCACAGGTCATCCGTTCGCTCCCGCGGGACGCTCCGCTCCTCGCTCGCCGTACCGAGGGTCGCCTCCGCGGTCGCTCCGCTCCTCGCTCGTGGCGCTCGCTGCGATGCTCACTCGCTGTCGGCTGCCGTCGCTGCGATGCTCACGCCCCTGTCCGCTCACAGCGCGGCCGCGAGCGCTCGGCCCGGCCGCCCGCCCGGAGAACAGGCAGCCGCCGAGGAAGGTGCCCTCGAGCGACGCGGTAGCCGTGCATGCCGCCGCCGCCGAAGCCGGCGACCTCGCCGGCCGCGTAGAGGCCCGCGGAAGACGTCCCCGCCCGGGCGCAGCACCCGGCCGGAGAGGTCGGTCTCCAGCCCGCCGAGGGTCTTGCGGGTGAGCAGGTTGAGCCGGACGGCGATCAGCGGCCCGGCGTCGGGGTCGAGCAGCCGGTGCGGCGGCGCGACGCGGATCAGCTTGTCGCCGAGGTAGTTGCGGGCGCCGCGGACGGCGGTGATCTGCAGGTCCTTGGTGAAGGGGTGGGCGATCTCGCGGTCGCGGGCGACGACCTCCTCCTCGACCGTGGCGAGGGCCAGCTCCGGCGTGCCGCCGGTGATCCGGTTCATCCCGGCGACCAGCTCGGGCAGCGTCGCGCGACCACGAAGTCCTCGCCGCGGTCGAGGAACGCCTGCACCGGGCCGGAGACCCCGGCCTTGACCCGGTTGAGCAGGAGCTTGATGTCCTTGCCGGTCAGGTCGGGGTTCTGCTCGGAGCCCGAGAGCGCGAACTCCTTCTCGACGATCTTCTGCGTGGCGACGAACCAGGTGTGCTCGTAGCCGGTCGTCCCGATGTGGGCGAGCGTGCCGAGGGTGTCGAAGCCGGGGAACAGCGGCACCGGCAGCCGCTTGCCGGTGGCGTCGAGCCACAGCGACGACGGCCCGGGCAGGATCCGGATCCCGTGCCGCGCCCACACCGGCGAGTGGTTGGCGATGCCCTCGGTGTAGTGCCACATGCGGTCGCGGTTGATCAGGTGCGCGCCGGCGGCCTCGGTGGCCTCCAGCATGTGGCCGTCGACGTGCGCGGGGACACCGGAGAGCAGCCGCTGCGGCACCGGCCCGAGCCGGGCCGGCCAGTTCCGGCGGACCAGGTCGTGGTTGCCGCCGATGCCGCCGGAGGTGACGACGACGGCCTGCGCGCTGATCTCGAACGGCTCGACCTCGATCCGGGAGCTGGCCTCGCCGCGGGCGACGTCGCTGGGCTCGAGGACGGCGCCGCGCACGCCGGTCACCGCGCCGCCGCTGACGACGAGCTCGCCGACGCGGTGCCGGAAGCGCAGCTCGACCAGGCCGCCGTCGACCGCCGCCCGGACCCGGCGGGCGAACGGCTCGACGATGCCCGGCCCGGTGCCCCAGACGATGTGGAAGCGGGGCACGGAGTTGCCGTGCCCGGTGGCGGTGTAGCCGCCGCGCTCGGCCCAGCCGACGACCGGGAAGAAGCCGATGCCCTGCAGCTGCAGCCAGGCACGCTTCTCCCCCGCCGCGAACTGCAGGTAGGCCTCGGCCCACTGGCGCGGCCAGTGGTCCTCGGTGCGGTCGAAGGCGGCGGTGCCGAACCAGTCCTGCCGGGCCAGCTCGAGGGAGTCGTGCACGCGCAGGCGGCGCTGCTCCGGGGAGTCGACGAGGAACAGGCCGCCGAAGGACCACCACGCCTGGCCGCCGAAGGACGCCTCGGGCTCCTGGTCGAGCAGGATCACCCGCTTGCCGGCGTCGGCCAGCTCCGCGGTCGCCACGAGCCCGGCGAGACCGGCCCCCACCACCACGACGTCGGTGCTTCGGTCGCTCACGGGCGCGGACGCTATGCTGGCAGCGGCTCGCCCGCCGGCCCGCGCCGCGCCGGCCGCGGCGGGCGAGCGGGCTCCCGGCCGGGCCGGTCCACTCGCGCACCGGTCGGCGGCGTAGCGCAGCGATCAGGCACCCCGAGCGGACCGGCCAGTCAGGAGCAGCGCCGACCACATCTCCGCGGTCGCACCGAGGGCGCCCAGGATGAAGACGAGGACCAGCAGCGACCAGCAGCGGGACGACGGCCGCACCGGCCAGCAGCATCCAGGCGCGCGGGCGGCCCCGCACAGCACCAGCGAGCGACGCCGGTCACGGCGACGACCGCCAGCACGACCGGCACCACCAGGTACCAGTCGAACGCCGGGGCGGGCTCCCACAGCAGGTAGCCGAGGTAGAGGGCCTCGACGGCCAGAGCAGCCCGAACGCGACGGCGAACGGGACGACCAGCGGGCGTCCCGCGACGGGCGCCGACGCGCGGCTCGCCGCGCGCGGCGAGCGCCGCGGTCAGCGCGATCCGCGGCAGCGGCGACCGGGCCGAGCGGCATGCTTGCAGCCTAGGACGGCGACCTGGCGGTCAGGAACGTGCGCGCTGCGCGAGCGTGTACCGCCGGCGGCTGGCGATCCACCGGCGCACCTGCGGCAGTGCGGCCAGCAGCATGGCGAGGCACCCGGGGCGCCAGGGCCAGCGGTCGTACCACGCCGAGGCCGCCGCTCCGTGCACCAGTTCCTCGTAGACGAGGTAGCCCAGCAGCGCAGTGGCCGGGAGGCAGACGACGACCAGCAGCCACCAGCGTGCGGCCGATCAGCAGGTCGATCGCGCCCCGACAACTGGAGCACCGGCGCGGCGAGCAGCGGGTACAGCCACCACTCCACGCCCGTGTCGCCCCACAGCCCCGCCGAGGGCGACCGCGGCACCGACCAGGAGCGCCAGCGGCAGCGTGCCGGCGATCCCGAGCGCGCCCGCGACGAGCGCGGTCCGGGGCATGGGCCGGACGGGGCCGGGCACCCGGCGACGGCGCAGCGTCTCGGGGAACGGCCGGTCCGGCACCGGCGGTAGCCACGGGAGTACGGACCGGGGTACGGCGGCCGGGACCGGGCCGCTGGCAGGTCGAGCAACAGTTGCTCATGGGGCTCCTGGGAAGTCGACGGCACGACCCGGAGGGTAGGGGCTGCGGGGCCCGCCGGAACCTTCTGTGACCCCGAGGATCGGCTACGGGGACCTTTTCGCCGCAGGTCAGCTCGCGAGTCGCGATCCGCGGCCACGGACGGGAGCCGAGGGTGACCGGCCGTCAGGTCAGCCCGCCGCCGACCGGCTCGGCTCTGCCCGCCGAGGAGCGGCGCCAGGAGGCGTGCAGCCGCGGCGTAGGGACCGTCGGCGTCGACCAGCTCGGCGTGCGTGCCGCGCTGCACGACCCGGCCGGCGGTCGACGACCAGGACCTCGTCGGCGCGCTCGGCGGTGGAGAGCCGGTGGGCGATGGTGAGCGTCGTCCGGCCGTTGGTGAGCCGGTCCAGCGCCGCGGTCAGCCGGCGCTCGGTCGCCGGGTCGACGGCGCTGGTCGCCTCGTCGAGCACCAGCAGGTCGGGGTCGGCGACGTAGGCCCGGGCGATGGCGACCAGTTGCCGCTCCCCCGCCGACAGCGACTCGCCGCGCTGGCCGACCGGCGTGTGCACGCCCGCGTCGAGGGCCCGCCAGCCAGTCGCCGAGGCCCGAGGTCGTCGAACGCGGCGACGACCTCGGCGTCGGTCATGCCCGGCCGGCCGTAGCGCACGTTGGCGGCGACGGTCGCGTCGAACAGGTAGCCGTCCTGCGGCACCATCACCACCCGCGGCGCAGCGACGCGAAGGCGACCTCGTCCAGCGGCACCCAGCCGAGCGGCGTCGGAGCCCGAGCAGCAGCCGCCCCTCGGTCGGGTCCATCAGCCGGGTGACCAGCTTGGCGAACGTCGTCTTCCCCGAGCCGGTCTCGCCCACGATCGCCACCCGCCGCCGCGGCTCGAGCTCCAGGTCCACGTCCGTCGAGCGCCGGCCGGGCGCCGGGGGCGTAGCGGAAGCCGACGTGCTCGAAGCGGACGCCGAGCGGCCCGTGCGGGCAGCCGGTGCGCCCGGTCGGGCGCGTCGAGGGCGGGGTCGCGGACGTCGGGCTCGGTGTCGAGGACGTCGAGCACGCGGCGGAAGCCGGCGACGGCGTTCTGCGCCTCGTTGAGCACCTCGCTGGCGGTCTGCACCGGGCGCGACGAACAGCGTGACGAGGAAGAGGAAGGCGATCAGGGTGCCGGCCGTGATCTCGCCGGCGAGGCCCAGCAGGACGCCGACGACGATGACCGCGGCGTTGGCGAGCGAGGCGACGAACTCGCCGCTGACGAAGACCGCCGCCGTGGTCTTCTGCGCCTCGACCTGCGCCCGGTAGTGCCGGTCGATGGCGGCGTCGATGCGGGCCGCGGTCCGGTTGCCGGACGCCGTAGGCGCGCACCGTCGAGGCGCCGACGACGGACTCGGACACCGCGGCGAGCACGTCGCCGACGCGCTCGCGGACGACGCCGTAGACGGCGGCCAGCCGCTTGGCGAAGAAGCGCACGGCGTAGCCCAGCGGCACGAAGCAGGCCAGCACCAGCAGGGTGAGCTGCCACGAGTACACGAACATGACGACGGTCGCGACGACGAGCTGGCCGAGGCTGATCACGCCGAGCACGCCGCCCCACTGCATGAACATCGACAGCTGGTCGACGTCGCTGGTCACGCGGGAGACCAGCGAGCCGCGCCGCTGGCCCTGCTGGTGCAGCACGGACAGGTCGTGCACGTGCCGGAAGGCGCGCATCCGCAGCCCCGCCAGCGCGGTCTCGGTGGTGCGGAACAGCCGGACGTTCATCCGGTAGACCGCGAAGGCGGTGATGACGACGACCAGCGCGCAGAGCAGCACCAGGTGGCGGACCAGGCCCATGTCGGGCCCGTCGGCTCCGGCCAGCCCGCGGTCGATGACCTGCTGGACGGCGATCGGCACGACCACCCGGCCGGCGGTGGCGATCAGCGCGAGGGCGAACGTCGCGGGCAGCCCGCGGCGGAACTCGGGCATCATCCGCAGCCCGCGCCGCAGGGTCGCGAAGGCGCCCTCGCGCGGCGGTCCCCGGGCAGCAGGACGTCGTCGTCGGACCCGCCGCGCAGGCCGGCCGGGTCATAGCGACCTCGCCGGGTGGGGGGCGTGCCACCAACCAGCGGAACAGGCCGATGCCAGTCACCCACCTCGCCGGCCTGGGAATAGGCGCGCACGAGCGCCGCGTAGCCGGGGACGTCCTCGAGCAGCTGCTCGTGCGCTGCCGCGGGCGAGCACCTCGGCCGCCCTCCAGCCAGACCACCTCGTCGGCCAGCGCGATGGTGGCCTGCCGGTAGGCGACGACGACCACCGTCGCAGGGCCGGTCGGTGTCGCGCAGGGCGTCGAGGATCCGCGCCTCGACGGACGGGTCCACGGCGCTGGTGGCGTCGTCCATCACCAGCAGGCGCGGCCGGCGGACGACGGCGCGGGCCAGCGCGATCCGCTGCCGCTGGCCGCCGGAGAGGCGTCGCGCCGCGCTCGCCGACGCGGGTGTCGAGGCCGTCGGGCAGGGCGTCGACGAAGTCGTCGGCGGCGGCGATGCGCAGCGCCGCCTGCACCTCGTCGTCGGAGAAGTCCCCGCCGAGGGTGACGTTGCCGCGGACGGTGTCGTCGAAGAGGAAGGTGCCCTGGGCGACGAAGGCGGCCTGGCCGCTGACCTCGCCCTCGCGCAGCCTGCGCAGGTCGACGCCGTCGAGCAGGACGGTGCCGTCGGCGGGGTCGACCAGCCGGACCAGCAGCCCGGCGAGCGTCGACTTGCCCGAGCCGGTGGGGCCGACGACGCGCGACCGTGCGTGCCGGCCGGCACGTCGAAGGTGACGTCGGACAGCGTCGGGCCGGGAGGCGCCCTCGAAGGCGTAGCCGACCCGCTCGCACGCCGAGCCCGGCACCGCCGACGCCCGGCACCGCGGCGTCGGGGCCGTAGGGGGTCTCCCCCGTGGCGTCGAGCACCGGCGTGACCCGGTCGAAGCCGGCCAGCGCGCGGGGCAGGTCGGCGAGCACCCAGCCGATCGCCCGGATGGGCAGCGCCAGCAGCGTGAACAGGTAGGCGATGGAGACCAGCTCGCCGGCGTCGGTGGCGCCGTCGGCGACCCGGCCGGCGCCGACCAGCAGCACGGCGAGCGTGCCGAGGTTGGGCAGCGCCTCCATGATCGGGTCGAACAGGCCGCGGACCCGGCCGACGGCGACGAGCCCGTCGCGCAGCTCGCTCGGCCTTGGCGGCGAAGCGCTCGGTCTCGACGTCCTCGCGGCCGAGCGTCTTGACCACCAGGGCGGCGTCGAAGCTCTCGTGCGCGATCTCGCTGACCTCGGCCCGCAGCTGCTGGGCCCGCTGCATGCGCGGGCTCATGACCTGCGAGTAGACGACGTTGACGCCGAAGACCAGCGGGAAGACGACCAGCCCGATGACGGCGAGCAGCGGGTCGGTGACCACCAGCGCCACCGACGGTGATCGCGATCATCACCAGCGCGCCGACGGCGAAGGGCAGCGGCGAGACGAAGAACCAGGCGGCCTCGACGTCGGAGTTGGCGTTGGACAGCAGCTGCCCGGTGGGGTGGCGCTGGTGCCAGGACAGCGGCAGCCGCAGGTACTGGCCGGTGACCCGGCGGCGGTAGTCCGCCTGCAGCCGGTAGCCCATGATCCCGGCGAACAGCCGCCGGCCGAGGATGCCGACGATCTTGAACAGCGCGACGCCGAGGATCGCGAGGGCCGCCAGCGTCAGCGCCCCGGCGGTGGTCGAGCCGTCGTCGAAGGCCGGCAGCACGACCCGGTCGGTGATCTCGCCGATGACGTAGGCGCTGGCGACGGTCATCGCGCCGTAGAGGCTGCTGCCGGCGACGGCGAGGGCGAACATGCCCGTTCTGCTCGCGGATGGCCCGGCCGATATGGCGGAAACCGCGCCGCACGACGGCGTCTCGGCGGCGGGGCACGGGACTCCTCTGCTGCTTCGACGGACGGGGCGGGGCGGCTGGCCGATGCTACGTGATCGTTAGGCCCGCTAACCGAGATCGGCGGACCGGCGGGTCACGTGGGTAGACCTCGCGCGGTGACGTCCTCTTCCCGCCCGCTCGCCGTCCGCGAGCGCGCCGCCCTGGCCGACCTCCTCGACGAAGCTCGGCCCCGACGCCCCGACCTGCTGCGCGGGGTGGACGACGGCGCACCTGGCCGCGCACCTCGTCGTCCGCGACCGGCGGCCCGACGCGGGCCGGGCTACGCCGCGGAGGGCGCCGATCGGGCGGCGCCGCACGCGCCTCGGCGCGGCTGGAGGAGCAGATGCGCACGACGACGCCGTACGCCGAGGTGGTCGCAGCGCGTGCGGGCCGGGCCCCCGCGGTGGCTGCCCGATGGCCTGGCCGCCGGTCGCGCAACCGGTCAACGCGGCGAGTACGCCATCCACCACGAGGACGTGCGGCGGGCCCAGCCCGGCTGGAGGCGCGCGAGCTGTCCGTGCCGACCGCGACGTGCTCTGGTCGGACGGCGGCGCTGTTCGCCCGCCGCGGGGCCGGTCGGCGGGGCATCTGCTGCGGCGCACCGACGTCGCCGGCGAGGAGAAGCGCGTCGGCAAGGGCGGCCGGACCTCGAGGGCGAGCCGATGGAGCTGCTGCTCTGGACCTCCGGCCGCCGCGACGTCGCCCGCGTCACGGTCAGCTAGGCGGAGTCCCACGGCGCGGAAAGCGCGCCCCTGCGACTCCGGTCAGCTCAGCGGGTGGTCGGTCTCGTAGCGGACCGGGACGCCGGCCCCGGCCAGGGCGGCCTTGACCTCGCCGATCCGCAGCTTCCCGAAGTGGAAGACGCTGGCGGCGAGCACCGCGTCGGCGCCGGCCTCGACCGCGGGCGGCGAAGTGCCGACGTCGCCCGCTCCCCCGCTGGCGATCACCGGCACGCTCACCTCGCGGCGCACCGCCGGATCAGCTCGAGGTCGAAGCCGGCCAGCGTGCCGTCGGCGTCCATGGAGTTCAGCAGCACCTCGCCGACGCCCAGCTCGGCCGCCCGCACGACCCACTCGACCGCGTCCCGGCCGGTGCCGCGGCGCCCGCCGTGGGTGGTGATCTCGAAGCCGGAGTCGGTGACGGCGCCGTCCTGGCAGCGCCGGGCGTCCAGGGAGAGCACGAGCACCTGGTTGCCGAACCGGTCGGCGATCTCGCTGATCAGCTCGGGCCGGGCCACCGCGGCGGTGTTGACGGCGACCTTGTCGGCGCCCGCCCGCAGCAGCCGGTCGACGTCGTCCGACGCTGCGCACGCCGCCGCCGACGGTCAGCGGGATGAACACGCTCTCCGCCGTCCGGCGGACGACGTCGTAGGTGGTCTCCCGGTCCCCGGAGCTGGCGGTGATGTCGAGGAAGGTCAGCTCGTCGGCGCCCTCGGCGTCGTAGACGCGGGCCATCTCCACCGGGTCGCCGGCGTCGCGCAGGTCGACGAAGTTGACGCCCTTGACCACCCGGCCGGCGTCGACGTCCAGGCACGGGATCACCCGCACGGCGAGACTCACCCCCTCCCGCTCGTCATGCCCCGGCTCCCGCACCGCGTCGGCCTCGATCTCGACCAGCATCGTCCGGGTCGATCAGCGCCGAGACCTCGACCATCGTGGCGGCCGGCCGGATGTCGCCGAAGAACTCCCCGTGGGCGCGGCCGACCTCCTCCCAGCGGCCGATGTCGGTCACGTACATCCGGGTGCGGACGACGTCGGCGAGGGTGAACCCGGCCCGCTCCAGCGCCTGCTCGATCGTGGCCAGCGCCTGGCGGGTCTGCCCGGCGGCGTCCCCGGGGTGGGCGACGGCGCCGTCGACCATCGCCGTCGTGCCGCTCACCCAGGCGGTGTCGCCGCGGACGACGATCCGGCTGTAGCCGACCACCGGCTCCCAGGGGTTGGCCCGAGCCGAGGTTCGGACACGTCATGCGCGCTCCTCGGTGACGCGCAGCGCCTCGGGCAGCGTGAACGCCCCCGCGTACAGCGCCTTGCCGACGATCGCGCCCTCGACGCCGATCGCGGCCAGCCCGGCCAGCGCGCGGATGTCGTCGAGCGAGCTGACCCCGCCGGAGGCGATCACCGGCCTCGGGGTGGCGGCGCAGACCTCGCGCAGCAGGTCGAGGTTGGGGCCGCGCAGCGTGCCGTCCTTGGTGATGTCGGTGACCACGTAGCGGGCGCAGCCCTCGGCGTCGAGGCGGGCGAGGGTCTCGTAGAGCTCGCCGCCCTCGCGGGTCCAGCCGCGGGCGGCCAGCCGGGTGCCGCGGACGTCGAGGCCGACGGCGATCCGGTCGCCGTGCTCGGCGATGGCGCGGGCGCACCACTCGGGCGACTCCAGCGCCGCGGTGCCGAGGTTCACCCGGCGGCAGCCGGTGGCCAGGGCGGCGGCGAGCGACTCGTCGTCCCGGATGCCGCCGGAGAGCTCGACGTCGACGTCGAGCTCGCCGACCACGCGGGCCAGCAGCTCGCGGTTGCTGCCGCGGCCGAACGCGGCGTCGAGGTCGACCAGGTGCACCCACTCGGCGCCGTCGCGCTGCCAGGTCAGCGCGGCCTCGAGCGGGTCGCCGTAGGAGGTCTCGCTGCCGGCCTCGCCCTGCACCAGGCGCACGGCCTGGCCCTCGGCGACGTCGACGGCGGGGAGCAGCTGCAGCTTCGGCACGGCCGACAGCCTAGGTTCCCGCCGTCGACGCCGCCGGTCAGCTACATCTGGGTGACGCCCGCGTCGACCGCCAGCTCGTGCGCGGTGACGGACCTGCTCTCGTCGGAGGCGAGGAACAGCACGGCGTCGGCGACGTCCTCGGGCTGGGTGCTGCTCGACCGGCAGCATGTTCATGAACATCGCGCCCAGCCGCTGGTCGGTGGCCATCGCCTCGCCGAGCACGGCCTGCATGTCGCCGGTGCCCATCGGGGTGGCCACGCCGGTCGGGTGGACGCTGTTGACCCGGACGTAGTGCCGGGCCAGCTCCGTCGCGAAGGCCTTGGCCATGCCGCGGACGGCGAACTTGCTGGTCGTGTAGTGGACCATGAACGGCTGCACCTTCAGGCCCGGCCGCCGAGCTGGTGATGATGACCGAACCGCCGCCGCGCCGGACCAGGTGCGGGGCGCCGACCATGACGGTGTTCCAGACGCCGGTGACGTTGATGTCCAGGGTGTTCTGGAACTGCTCCGGGGTGACCGAGTCCCACGCCGTGGGCGTGCAGATGCCGGCGTTGGCGACGACGACGTCCAGCCCGCCGAGCTCGGCCACCGCGGCGTCGACCTGGCTGCGCATGCCCTCGAGGTCGCGCACGTCGGCGTAGACGGGCACGATCCGCCGGTCCAGCGGCCTCCACCTGGCGGACGGTCTCCTCCAGGTCCTCCCGCGTCGGCTGCTCGTAGCGGATGTCGGGCAGCGGGCCGCCGATGTCCAGCGCGATGACGTCGGCGCCCTCGCCGGCCAGCCGGACGGCGTGCGCCCGCCCCTGCCCGCGGCCGGCTCCGGTGATGAAGGCGACCTTGCCCTGGACTCGTCCTGCCATGGGGATGCTCCTCGTCTGCGCTGGTGGGTGCTGCCTCCCGAGTCTCGACCCCGGCGCCGCAGCGGTGATCCCGCGGCCCCCGTGGCAAGGTGCGGGCGTGGAGTTCGCCGACGTCGTCCGCCGCCGTCGCATGGTCCGCGACTACGACCCGGACCGGCCGGTGCCGCCGGAGGTCCGGGAGCGGCTGCTGGAGCACGCGATCCGGGCGCCGTCGGCCGGGTTCAGCCAGGGCTGGGCGTTCCTCGTCCTGGAGTCCGCCGAGGAGCGCGAGGCGTTCTGGGCCGCCACCACCGACGACGGGCCACCCCGGACGGCTGGCTCACCCGGATGCGCCGGGCGCCCGCTGCTGGTGGTGCCGTTGTCCAGCAAGGACGCCTACCTGGACCGGTACGCGGAGCCGGACAAGGGCTGGACCGACCGCGACGAGGCGCGCTGGCCCGTGCCGTACTGGGACGTCGACGCCGGCATGGCCGCGCTGCTCATGCTGCTGACCGCGGTCGACGAGGGGCTGGGCGCCTGCTTCTTCGGCGTCCCGGCCGGAGCGGGTCGACGCGCTGCGGGAGGCCTTCGGCGTGCCCGGCGACGTACCGACCCGGTCGGCGTCGTCGCCGTCGGCTACCCCGGCGCCGACGACCGCCGCTCGCCCTCCCTGCGCCGGGGACGGCGGGGCGTCGAGGAGGTCGTGCACCGCGGCGCTGGTGACGGCCGGGCGGTGCTGGTCACGGGCGGTTCGCGTGGCATCGGGCGGGCGATCGTGCACGCCTTCGCCGAGCGGGGCGATCGGGTGGCGGTGCACTGGGGACGGTCGCGGGAACTGGCCGAGCAGGTGCTCGCCGACCTGCCCGGGTCGGGGCACGCGCTCGTACAGGCCGATCTGGCCGACGCCGGCGAGGTGGCGGCGATGGTGGACCGGGCCGCAGAGGACCTCGGCGGGCTGGACGTCCTCGTGAACAACGCCGGCGTCTTCACCCCCCACCCGCCGCTGACGACGTCGTACGAGGAGTGGCAGGCCGCCTGGGCGCAGACGCTGGCGGTCAACCTGATGGGGGCGGCCAACGCCACCTTCCGCGCGGTCCCGCACCTGATCGCCGCTGGTGGCGGGGCGGTCGTGAACGTGACCAGCCGGGGCGCCTTCCGGGGCGAGCCGAACACCCCGGCCTACGGCGCGTCCAAGGCCGGGCTGAACGCGTTCGCCCAGTCGATGGCGCTGGCGCTGGCCCCGCACGGCATCTCGGTCACCGCCGTCGCTCCGGGATTCGTGCAGACCGAGATGGCTCGGGAGGTGCTGGACGGGCCGGGCGGGGACGGGGTGCGGGCGCAATCACCGTTCGGCCGGGTGGCCCGACCGGAGGAGGTGGCGTCCGCGGTGGTCTGGCTGGCCTCGCCCGAGGCGCGCTTCTCCAGCGGCACGATCGTCGACGTGAACGGCGCGTCCTACCTGCGCAGTTAGCCGGGATTCACGCCACGTTGGGACGCCCCGGCATGGCAGCGTTGTGGTTCTCGTACCCGCAGGTCCTGCAGCGGACGAAGTACGCCGTGCCCTCGCTGCCCGGGTACGGAGTGCGCGCCCACCGGTGACCACGCATCAGGCAGATGGTCCACCGCTTGATCGACATGGGATTCCCTCCCGCAGCCGTGGCCGAGGGCGGCCTGAAACCACCCGGCCCAGCGCGAGCCTGCTCCCGGTCCGGAGGCCGCGTCAACGGACTCGGACAGCGGTCATCCGGATGGCCGCCGGCCCGTGCATGCCCCCGGTTCGAGCCGCGCCGGCCGCGTCACGATTGGGCCTCGGCGCTGCCACGATTGGGCATCGGCGCTGGTCGGCAGCCAGATCACCGGCCTACCGTCCGGACCGTGAGGCGCTCCCTGAGCACGGCAGTCGCGGCGCTGGCGCTGGCGGTCCTCGTCGGCTGCTCGGGCCCGTCAGACGGTTCGGAGTCGGGTGGCGGCGCGATGGCGGTGCCGGAGGGGGTGCGGAACCCGGGGCCGCGCCGGCCGGCCCCGTCGACTCCGACGCCGACCGGCAGGTGGTCACGACCGCCACCGCCTCCCTCGCCGTCGAGGACCCGGCCGACGGTGCCCAGCGGGTCAGCGAGCTGGTGGAGTCCGTCGGCGGCCGGGTCGACCAGCGCACCGAGCTGGCGGCGTCGGGGGAGAACGGGGTCGAGGGCGCCTCCGCCGACCTCGTCGTGCGGGTGCCGGCGGACGCGCTGACCGGCGTCCTGGCCGACCTGGAGGACCTCGGCGACGTCGAGAGCGTGTCGGTGTCCCGCTCCGACGTGACCGCGACAGCGGTCGACCTGGATGCGCGGATCTCGGCCCTGCAGACCTCGGTGGCGCGGCTGCTCGCACTGATGGACGACGCGGCCACCGTCGAGGACCTGTTGGCGGCCGAGGAAACCCTCTCCGAGCGGCAGGCGGAGTTGGAGTCGCTGCAGTCCCAGCGGGCGCTGCTGGCCGACCAGGTGGAGCTGTCCACGCTCAGCGTGCACCTGGGGCCGTTCGGCGTGGCGCCGGCCGGGGGGCCGGACGGCTTCGTCGACGGGCTCGGCACCGGATGGCGGGCCCTGGTCACCAGCGTGGGCGCGGTCGTCGTCGTCCTCGGCGTCCTCCTGCCGTGGCTGGGGGTCGCCGGGCTGGTGGCCGCGGCGGTGCTGGTGCCGCTTCGCCTGGCGCGGCGGCGGGCCGGGGTGGAGGCGCCGGCGCCCGCGCCGCCGCCACCCGCCACCGCAGGGATAAGGCCACGCCGCCCGACTGCCTGCAACCACGAGTGTTCGCAGCCGCCTCAGGAGCGACAGCCCTCCCAGTGATTGGCTCGGTCCCGCGCGACTCCCTG
Source organism: uncultured Actinomycetota bacterium (assembly GCA_963748305.1). GTDB lineage: Bacteria > Actinomycetota > Actinomycetes > Mycobacteriales > Geodermatophilaceae > Blastococcus_B. The sequence goes on from CAVVIN010000020.1 coordinate 72,971, forward strand.
CGGCGCACACTGGCGGCATGACCGGCCAACTCCCGCTGCGGCTCCCCCGCCGCGCGGGGCGGCGGACCAACATCGGGCTGCTGGTGCTGCTCCTGACGGCCGGCGGCACGGGCGTCCTCGCCTACGCGGTCGGGACGTCGGGCGCGAACGCGGTCGTCGTCGCGCTGCACGGCGCGGCCGGGCTGGGCCTGCTGCTGCTCGTGCCCTGGAAGGCGGTGGTGGTCCGGCGGGCGCGCCGGCGGCCGGTCGGCCGGCGCGATCCCACCGCCGCCGTCGGCGCTGGGGGTGCTCGTCGCCCTCACCGTCGTCACCGGGGTGCTGCACGCGGTCGGCGTCGCCGGGCCGTGGTGGGCCCTGGGCGGCGTGACCGCGCTGCACATCCACGTGGGCGCCGCGATCGCCGTCCTCCCGCTCCTGGCCTTCCACGCCTGGGGCAAGCGTCAGCGCCCTCGGGCCACCGACCTCTCGCCGGCGCTCACTGCTGCGCGCCGGCGGTCTCGGCCTCGGCGCGGTGGCCTTGTGGGGCGGGAGCGAGGGCGTGCTCCGGCTGGCCGGTGCGCCGGGCGCCGAGCGGCGCGGCACCGGCTCCCACGAGCGTGGCACCGGCGACCCGGCGGCGATGCCGGTCACCCAGTGGATCGGCGACACCGTCCCGACGAGCCGGCGGACGTGCTCGACGTCGTCGCCAGCGGCCGCCGCATCCGGGTGCCGGTGGCCGACCTCGACCGGGGTGACCGCCTCCACGCCGTCCTCGACTGCACCGGCGGCTGGTACGCCGAGCAGGAGTGGGGCGGGGTCCGGCTGGACCACCTGCTGGCCGACGTCGTCGGCGCGGACCTGCCGGGCGACGGCAGCGTCGACGTCGTCTCGGTGACCGGCTTCCGGCGGCGTCTGCCGCTGCGCGACGCCGGCGTCCTGCTGCTCGCCGTCTCGGCCGGCGGCGAGCCACTCTCCCCCGGCCACGGCGCGCCGGTGCGCCTGGTCGCCCCCGGACGGCGCGGCTTCTGGTGGGTGAAGTGGGTGCGGCGGATCGAGGTCGTCGACGAGCCGTGGTGGCTGCAGTCGCCGTTCCCGCTGCAGTAGGCCGCTCAGTCCAGGGGCACCGTCGCCGACACCACGACCAGGTCCGAGCTGTGCGAGCCCGCGGCGTCCACCCGTTCCGGCCGCGGTTCGAAGCCCGGCAGCCCGTCCAGCCCGTCGCTGCCGTCGATGACCCGCACACTCGCCGGGCCGCCGCCCTGCAACGACACCTGCACCGCCAGCCCGTCCGCGGGCGGCGCGTGGAAGGTGATCGACAGGCGGTTCACTCCGAGGGCCTGCTCCGGGACGGCCCGCCCTCCCGCACGCGCGCGGATCACGGTGCCGTCGGGGACCGTCACCTCGACGGTCAGCAGGCGCACGCCGGGACGCTGCGGGGTCACGGTGAACGAGACCTCGCGGAGGTCGCCGGTCGCGCGCTCGGTGATCCGGTCCACGACCGGTGCCGGCAGATCGGCGACGTCGGCCGGCCCGTTCGCGACCTCCCGGCCGGCGAGGTACGGGAAGTCGACCGGCAGCTCCGAGCGGCCGTCGACGTACTGCGCCGTGTACTCCCCCGGCTCCTCCTCGGTGCTCGCCCACCACGCCTGGCCGGTGTCCGCGTCGAGCGCGTAGACCAGCTGGCTCGGCACCGGGTGCTTCGCGTCGAAGGTGTCGACGAGCAGGCCCGCGACGGCGCAGGCCGCCGCGGTGACCAGGGCGACGACCGGCACGACCGACGACGTCACGCGAGAGCCGACGGTCGGCTCGGCCTCCTCGTCGGGGAACAGCAGCTCGAACGCCGGCAGCAGCGCGACGCTCAGCATCGCGGCGACGAACGCCGGTGCGGCGCCGGACGACAGCCCGAGCGCCGGGAAGAACAGCGACACGGTCGGCGCCAGGACGACGACGGCGACCGCCCCCGCGGCCAGGACGACGACCGCCCGGACGGTCCGGTTCGAGGTCAGGGCGCAGACGAGGCAGGCCACCGCGCCGGCCAGCGCCGGCCACACCGCCAGGTAGGAACCGCCGGGTGCGTAGGCGGCCAGGACCCCGGCCAGCGCGGCGAGCCAGACCAGCCCGCCGACGACCAGCGACATCGGCCCGATCCGCCGGCGCAGCAGCGCGTACCAGAGCAGCGTCACGGCGGCGACCAGCGCCACCGCGGCCAGCCGGTACGGGCCCGGCCGCCACGGGTCGAGCATCGACGCGTACTCGGGGCGGAGCACGACCATGGCCGCCCACATGCCCTGCACGGCCAGCGGCCCGCCGACCAGCGGGACGACGGCCAGCAGGGTGCCGGCCAACGTCCAGGGCAGCGGGCTCTGACCGCGCCGGCTCACGACCCAGACCACGAGCAGCACGAGCACCCCGGCGCCGACCGCCAGCGGCACCACCCAGCTGCCGGGGTAGCGGACCAACTCCTCGAGCACCGGGAAGTAGGTGGCGTCCTCTGCCCCCGGCTGGGCGAGCGCACCCAGGTCCCGGTCGCCCAGCTCGCGCGCCATGGCCAGCGCGTTGTCGCCCATCGCCTGCAGCGTGCCCCGGTCCAGACGCTCCGGGACGTCCTGCGGGGTGTGGTAGGCGGCGGCACCGTCGATGAAGGCGGTGTTCAGGCCGGTGAAGCGGCCGTCGGCGAGGAGCACGCTGAAGTCGGTGTCGTTGGGCAGCGCCCGGTAGACCTCGACGGCGAAGCTGCTGGCGACCTTGTGCGGCGCGGCGTCGGCGAAGACCCCGGCCAGGTCGGCGTTGCCGCAGCGAGGTCTCGAACATGATCGGCGGGCCGGTGGTGCCGCGGGCCTCGAAGTTGAGCACCACTCCCCCGCCGGAGGCCAGCGGGTGCGAGGCGGCGAACGCCTCGGCGCCGCAGAGGCAGGCCTCCTCGGCGTCGGTGAGCACGACGACGACGTCGTTGCGCAGCTGCGGGCCCTCGGTGAGCGCGCGCACCGACTCCAGCAACGCGGAGACCCCCGCGGCGTCGTCGGCGGCGCCCGGCCCGGTCTCCACCGAGTCGTGGTGGGCCATCAGGAACAGCCGGCCGGTCGGGTCCGAGCCGGGCAGGACGGCGACGACGTTGCGCACCCGCGCCATCTCGGTCGAGCCCGGCTCGTACTGCCAGGCGCCGACCGAGCGCTGCACGCGGGTGTCGAGCCCGAGCGCGGTCAGGGTCTCGACCAGGTCGTCGACGACCTGGTCGCCGGCCGCGCTGCCCGCGACGTGGGTCTCCGCGGCGATCTGCTGCACGTGCGTGAACGCCCGCTCGGCACTGAACTCGGTCGACCGGGGCGTCGGCCGCGGCCGGGGACGGCGGGCGCAGCGCCAGCACGCTCCACGCGGCGAGGCCGAGGAGCAGGACGACGACGAGCAGGCCCGCGAGGCGCGGGAACGGACGGGGCGGGGTCGGCACGCCGTCACCCTAAGTGCGTGATCACCTGCGGAGTGCGTCAGTCGAGGGTGTCGAGCCAGTTGGTCAGCAGATGGGCGCCGGCGTCGCCGCTCTTCTCGGGGTGGAACTGGGTCGCCGGTCAGCGGGCCGTTCTCCACGCCGGCGACGAACCGGTCGCCGTGCTCGGCCCAGGTGACCAGCGGTCGCTTCAGCGGGCCGGGCGCGCCCTCGGAGCCGAGCGGGAAGTGGCGGACGCCGTAGGAGTGCACGAAGTAGAAGCGCTGATCGGCCAGCCCGTCGAACAGCACGCTGCCCTCGGGCGCGTCGACGGTGTTCCAGCCCATGTGCGGCAGCACCGGCGCCTCGAGCGGCTCGACGACGCCGGGCCACTCGCCGCAGCCCTCGGCGTCGTGGCCGTGCTCGACGCCCCGCTCGAACAGGATCTGCATGCCCACGCAGATGCCGAGCACGGGACGCCCCCCGGCCAGCCGGCGGTCGATGATCCGCGGCCCGTCGACGGCGCGCAGCCCGGTCATGCAGGCGGCGAAGGCGCCGACCCCGGGGACGACGAGGCCGTCGGCGTCGAGGGCGGCCTGCCGATCGGCGGTCACGGTGACGTCGGCGCCGACGCGGGCCAGCGCGCGCTCGGCCGAGCGCAGGTTCCCCGACCCGTAGTCGAGGATGACGACCTTCTTCACGCTGCCCCACGCTACCGACCAGCGGGATCGCGGTTGCCGCTGTTCCCCGGGGTCAGAAGAACCGCAGGATGCCGGCCACCGTCGCGAGCAGGGCCGCGAGCAGCAGGACGACCGCCAGCACGGTCTGGGCGGTCGTCCGGCCGCCCGGCTCGTCGGCGTCCAGCTTCCAGACGCTCCAGGCGCCGCCGAGCAGGAAGCCGCCGAGGACGAGCAGGAGCGAGGGCGAAACGTCACGGGCTAGAGGGCGCCCTTGGTGGAGGGGATGCCGCCGACCCGCGGGTCGAGCGCGACCGCGGTGCGCAGGGCGCGGGCCAGCGCCTTGAACTGGCCCTCGACGATGTGGTGGGCGTCGCGGCCGGCGTAGAGCACCCGCACGTGCAGGCTGATCCGCGCGTTGAACGCGAAGGACTCCAGCACGTGCTTCGTCAGGCTGGTCGGGTAGTCCGGCCCGATCATCGGCGTCATGTTCTCGGGCTCGGCGTGCACGAAGTACGGCCGGCCGGACAGGTCGACCGCCGCCTGCACGAGCACCTCGTCCATCGGGATGGTCGCGTCGCCGTAGCGGGTGATGCCCTTCTTGTCGCCGAGGGCCTCGGCGAAGGCCTGGCCCAGGGCGATGGCGACGTCCTCCACCGTGTGGTGGGCGTCGATGTGCAGGTCGCCGTCGGCCTGGACCGTGAGGTCGATGCCGCTGTGCTTGGACAGCGCCGTCAGCATGTGGTCGTAGAAGCCCACGCCGGTGCTGATCGAGCTGGTCCCGGTGCCGTCGAGGTCGACCTCGACGACCAGCTTGGTCTCGCTGGTCGTGCGCTCGACCCGTGCGCTGCGGCTCATGCGGTCAGTCTCCCAGAGTGGTGCGGTGGTCCGGCGCGATCTCACTCAGGGCGGTGAGGAACGCGTCCATCTCGTCGGCCGTCCCCGCGGTCACCCGGAGCCAGCCGGGCAGCCCGACGTCCCTGACCAGCACGCCCTTGTCGAGCAGCGCCTGCCAGGCCTTCCCGGCGTCGGCGAAGTGCCCGAACAGCACGAAGTTGGCGTCGCTGGGCACGCTGGTCAGGCCGAGCGCCGGCAGCGCGGCGACGATCCGGTCCCGCTCCGCCTTGACGGCGTCGACGGTCGCCAGCAGCGCGTCGGTGTGCGCCAGCGCGGTCCGCGCCGCGGCCTGGGTGAGCGAGCTGAGGTGGTACGGCAGCCGGACCAGCTGCAGCGCGTCGACGACGGCGGCGTCGGCCGCCAGGTAGCCCAGCCGCAGCCCGGCCATCCCGAACGCCTTGCTCATGGTCCGGCTGACGATCAGCCGCGGCCGTCCGGGCAGCAGGCTCAGCGCCGACGGCGTGCCGGTGCGGGCGAACTCCGCGTACGCCTCGTCGACGACGACCACGCCGCGCGTCCCTCGCCGTAGGACGTGGCGTCGTAGATCGCGCGGATCGTCTCCAGCGCCACCGCCGTGCCGGTGGGGTTGTTCGGGCTGGTCACGAAGACGACGTCGGGTCGGAGCTCGCGCACCTGGGCGACCGCGGCCGCCGCGTCGATGGTGAAGTCCGCCCGCCGGTGCCCGTCGGCCCAGGCGGTGCCCGTGCCCGCCGCGATGATCGGGTGCATCGAGTAGGACGGCGTGAAGCCCAGCGCCGTGCGGCCCGCTCCCCCGAACGCCTGCAGGATCTCCTGGAGCACCTCGTTGGAGCCGTTGGCCGCCCACACCTCGCGGGCCTCCAGCGGCTGACCGGTGGTGCGGGTCAGGTAGCGCGGCGAGCTCGGTCCGCAGGTCGACGGCGTCCCGCTCCGGATAGCGGTTGAGGGTGACCGCCGCTTTCTGCAGCGCCTCGGCGAGGTCGGCCAGCAGCTCCGGCGGCAGCGGGTACGGGTTCTCGTTGGTGTTGAGCCGGTGCGTGGCCGGCACCTGCGGGGCGCCGTAGGGCGTGCGGCCACGCAGCTCCGGCCGCAGCGGGAGCTCGTCCATCGACGTCATCGGCGCTGCCGGACCCGCACCGCGGCGGCGTGCGCCGGCAGGTCCTCGGCGCCGGCGAGGGCATCGATGTGCCCGGCGACGTCGGCGAGGGCCTGCTCGTCGTACTCGATCGACGTGGATGCCGCGCAGGAACGACTGCACCGACAGCCCGCTGGAGTGCCGCGCGCAGCCGCCGGTGGGCAGCACGTGGTTGGACCCGGCGCAGTAGTCGCCCAGCGACACCGGCGACCAGGGGCCGACGAAGATCGCACCGGCGTTGCGGACCCGCATCGCGACGTCGTGCGCGTCCCGGGTCTGGATCTCCAGGTGCTCGGCCGCGTAGGCGTCGACCACGCGCAGCCCGGCGTCGAGGTCGTCGACGAGGACGATCCCCGACTGGGTGCCGTCGAGCGCGATCGTGATCCGGTCGGAGTGCTTGGTCGCCGCGACCTGGGCGGGCACCAGTTCGAGGACGGCGTCGGCGAGCGCCTCGCTGGGGGTGACCAGCACCGCGCCGGCGAGCGGGTCGTGCTCGGCCTGGCTGATCAGGTCGGCGGCCACGTGGGCGGGGTCGGCGGTGTCGTCGGCCAGGATGGCGACCTCGGTGGGGCCGGCCTCGGAGTCGATGCCGATCAGGCCGCGCAGCAGCCGCTTGGCCGCCGTCACGTAGACGTTGCCGGGGCCGGTGACCATGTCGACCGGCTCGCAGGAGCCGGCGCCGTAGCCGAAGACCGCGATGGCCTGGGCGCCGCCGACGGCGTAGACCTCGCTGATGCCGAGCAGCGCGCAGGCGGCCAGCACGCCCGGGTCGGGCAGGCCGCCGTGGTCGCGCTGCGGCGGGGAGGCGACGGCGATCGACTCCACCCCGGCGATCTGCGGCGGGCACGACGTTCATGACGACGCTGGACAGCAGCGGCGCGAGGCCGCCGGGCACGTAGAGGCCCGACGCGGCGGACGGGCAGCCAGCGCTCGGTCACCGATGCCGCCGGGCACCACCTGGGTGGCGACGTCGGTGCGCCGCTGGTCGCCGTGGACGGCCCGCACCCGGCGGATCGCCTCCTCGAGGGCGGCCCGCAGCGCCGGGTCGCACTCGGCCAGCGCGCGGTCGAGCGACGCCTGCGGCACGGTGAAGTCCGTGGCGTCGACGCCGTCGAGGCGGGCGGTGATCTCGCGGACCGCCTGGGCGCCCCGGATGCGGACGTCCTCGCACAGCGGCCGGACCGTGGCCATGACCGAGTCGATGTCGGTGCCGGCCCGCGGCAGCAGGCCGGCGAGCTCCCGCGTCCCGGGCAGCGCGGATCCGCGCAGGTCGATGCGGGCGAGCACGGATGCCTCCGGGGGTGGGTGGCGGAGCCAGGGGTGGTGGGTGGGTGGACGCAGGGTAGTCGGTCGAGAGGCTCCAGGGTAGCCAGCCGGGGCGCGCCGTTCGGGGTCGCCCGGCCCCGGGTGCCCCGAGCGGCCGTACGCTGCGGGGGTGGGCGAGCTCATCCCGTTGTTCCCGCTCGGGACGCCCCTGTTCCCCGGCGTGGTGCTGCCGCTGCAGGTCTTCGAGCCCCGGTACCGCCGGCTGATGCGCGACCTGCTCGAGCACGCCGAGGAGAGCGACCACCGGTTCTTCGGCGTCGTGGCCATCCGGCAGGGGTGGGAGGTCGAGAAGGTCGCGCCCGCCGAGGCGCTCTACGACATCGGCTGCACCGCCCGCCTGCAGCGGGTCGTCCCCCAGCCCGACGGCGCGTTCCGCATCGTCACCGTCGGGGGCGACCGCTTCCGGATCCTCGAGGTCGTGGTCGGCGAGGAACCGCCGTACCTGCAGGCCGAGGTCGAGTGGCTGGCCGAGGAGGAGGCGGCGGAGGAGGCCGCGGGCGACTCCGAGGGCATCGTGCCGCCGGCCGATGCCGCAGCGGAGAAGGCCGAGGCGCTCGACGATCTCGTCGCGTCGGTGGCGCGCGGATCCATGGACGTGCTCGTGCGCGGTGTGCGACGCCTGTTCAGCCGCTACGTCGCCGAGGTGGCGGCGCTCGGCGCGGGCCGGGGGCGCGGCGGCGGGCTCCCCGATGAGCCCGACCTCAGTGACGCGCTCGGCAGCGGCGAGAGCGCGGAGGCGGCGGTGCTGCTGCGCGCGGTCGCCGACGACCCGGCCGCGCTGTCGTGGCTGGTCGCCTCGGTGTCCCTGTTGACCACCGAGGACCGGCAGGCGTTGCTCGCGGAGTCGGCGACCCGGCGGCGGCTGGCGGCGGAGACCCGGCTGCTGCGGCGCGAACTCACCCTGCTGCAGGAGCTGGGCGCCGTGCCGGTGCCGCTGCAGGAGTTCGCGACGCCGATGACGGTCAACTGACGGTCCTGTCCATGGCGGCCCGTCCCGAGGCTCGCCACGAGCTTGCGCGTGGTGAGGTGGACGGGGTCCTTCGTCAGGCCTCGGGTCGGCCCGGCGGCGGCACCTCGACCAGCGGCCGGTCGGCCTGCGCGGAGGTCGGTCTCCGGCGGTTGAGCCGCCTGCTCGGCGGGCTCGCCGGCGCGGTCCAGGCCGTCGTCGGCGACGTAGAGGACGGCGACCAGGTAGGCCAGCACGGCGGTGAACGGGGCGATCGCCAGCCCCGGGAGCGACGCGAAGGTCAGGGACGTGGTGACGACGCGGCCCACCTCGGCCAGGTCGGCCTCCGACGGCCCGGCACCGAGCAGCTCCCCCAGCTGCCACGCGACGACGGCGGCGAGCGTGCAGCCGACCGTCAGGGCGAGCAGCGTGGCCACGCCCCGTCGCCGGCGCAGCCACCAGGCCGCGCCTCCGCAGAGCAGACCGACGCCGGCGAGCACGAGGACGAGCACCGCGTCGTCGGCGACCAGCAATTCCTCGGTCGGGTTGCCGAGCACGACCGGACCGTCGGCGGTGATCCGGTAGTCCGCCCGGGGCGCGAGCAGCCACCAGAGCACGCCGGCCGGCAGCCCGGCGAGGGCGAGCGCGGCCACGAGCCACACCGCGCTGCGCAGATCGGCCTTGATCTCGGGCCACCCCAGCCAGCGAGCACGCGCCGCCGAGGGTCGGCTGAGCGGCTCCGGCGGCGGGGTATTCACCCCTCCAGTGAACAACGACTCGTCCGCAGGCGTCGGGCCGGTGCTCAGAGCCCCGCCCTCACAGCAACGCCACGCTGGTCGGTCCGAGCAGGGCCTTGATGTCGCCCATGAGGGCCGTGCTGGGCCGCACCCGGAGGCCCTGGTCGAGCCGCAGGACGGTCTCCCGGCTGCCGTTGACCAGCTTCAGCTGCACCTCGGTGGTGCCCGGGTGGCTGCCCAGTACCTCGCGCAGCCGCTCCACGACGGGAGGCGTGCACCGGGAGGCGGGCATGGAGACCAGCACCGGCCCGCGGGGGCCCTCGGTCAGCTCGGGGACGCTCACCTCGGAGGCGAACAGCGACGGCTGGTCGTCCCGGCGGCTGATCCGGCCCTTGATCACGACGATCTGGTCGCGGACGACCTTGTCCTGCACCTGCACCCAGGTCTTGGGGAAGAACAGCACCTCGATGCCGGACTCGAGGTCCTCCAGCGTCGCGATGGCCCAGGGCGCGCCCTGCTTGTTGGTGCGCGGACCGACCGCGGTGAGGATGCCGGCGATGGTGACGTTGGCGCCGTCCTCCACCCCGCCTGCGTTGATCTCCGCGATCGGGGTGTCGGCGTGCGACGTCAGCACGTGCTCGACGCCGTGCAGGGGGTGGTCGGAGACGTACAGGCCGAGCATGTCGCGCTCGAACACCAGCCGCTCGGACTTCGACCAGTCGGCCGTCGGGATGGCGACCTCGAGCGCCCCGCCGAAGGGGTCGTCCGCACCGCCGTCGCCGCCGAAGCCGCCGAACAGGTCGAACTGGCCCTCGGCCTCCTTGCGCTTGAGCGCCATCGCCATCTCGACGGCGTTGGCGTGCACGGTGACCAGGCCTTGCCGCGAGTGCCCGAGGGAGTCGTAGGCCCCGGCCTTGCACAGCGACTCGATGACCTTCTTGTTGCAGACGATCGCCTCGACCTTGCGGAGGAAGTCCGAGAAGTCCTTGAACGCGCCCTGCTCGTCGCGGGCCCGGACGACCGCCTCGACGACGTTGTGCCCGACGTTGCGGATCGAGGCCAGCCCGAACCGGATGTCGGTGCCGACGGCGGTGAAGTCGGCCGAGGACTCGTTCACGTCCGGCGGGAGCACCTTGATGCCCATCCGGCGGCATTCGGCCAGGTAGATCGGCCGCTTGTCCTTGTCGTCGCCGACGCTGGTGAGCAGCGCGGCCATGTACTCGGCCGGGTAGTTGGCCTTGAGGTAGGCCGTCCAGTAGGAGATCAGGCCGTACGCCGCGGAGTGCGCCTTGTTGAAGGCGTAGTCGGCGAACGGGACGAGGATGTCCCACAGCGTCTTGACCGCCGCGGGCGAGAACCCGTTCGCCGTCATGCCGGCCTCGAAGCCGACGTACTCGGCGTCCAGGACGGACTTCTTCTTCTTGCCCATCGCGCGGCGCAGCAGGTCGGCCTTGCCGAGCGAGTACCCGGCGACCTTCTGCGCGATCGCCATGACCTGCTCCTGGTAGACGATCAGGCCGTAGGTCTGGCCGAGGATCTCCTCCAGGGGCTCCGCCAACTCCGGGTGGATCGGCGTGATCTCCTGCTGGCCGTTCTTGCGCAGCGCGTAGTTGGTGTGCGAGTTGGCACCCATCGGACCCGGCCGGTACAGGGCGCCGACCGCGGAGATGTCCTCGAAGTTGTCCGGCCGCATCAGGCGGAGCAGCGACCGCATCGGCCCGCCGTCGAACTGGAACACACCGAGGGTGTCGCCGCGGGCGAGCAGGTCATAGGTGGCCGGGTCGGTGAGGTTCTTGCTCACCTCGTCGAGGTCGATGGCCTCCTTGCCGTTGATGACGATGTTGCGCAGCGCGTCGTCGATGACGGTGAGGTTGCGCAGGCCCAGGAAGTCCATCTTCAGCAGGCCGAGCGTCTCGCAGGTCGGGTAGTCGAACTGCGTGATCACCGCCCCGTCGGACTCGCGGCGCATGATCGGCACGCTGTCGATCAGCGGATAGCGGCCGATGATCACGCCGGCGGCGTGCACGCCCCACTGCCGCTTCAGGCCCTCGAGCTTGCGGGCCTGGTCGATGACCTCGGCCGCGCCCGGGTCGGACTCGTAGCGGGCCCGGAACTCCGCGGCCTCCTTGTAGCGCTCGTGGCTGGGATCGAAGATCCCCGACAGCGGGATGTCCTTGCCCATCACGCCGGGCGGCATCAGCTTGGTGAGCTCGTCGCCGACGGAGTAGGGACGGTCGAGCACCCGGGCGGCGTCCTTGACGGCGGCCTTCGCCTTGATCGTGCCGTACGTGACGATCTGGCTGACCCGCTCCTCGCCGTACTTCTCCGACACGTACCGGATGACCTCGCCCCGGCGGCGGTCGTCGAAGTCGATGTCGACGTCGGGCATCGAGACGCGCTCGGGGTTGAGGAACCGCTCGAAGATCAGGCCGTGGGCCAGCGGGTCGAGGTCGGTGATGCCCATGGCGTAGGCGGCCAGCGAGCCGGCCGCCGAGCCACGGCCCGGACCGACGCGGATGCCCTGGTCCTTGGCCCAGTTGATGAAGTCGGCGACCACGAGGAAGTACCCCGGGAAGCCCATCTGCGTGATGATCCCGGTCTCGTAGTCGGCCTGCTTGCGCACGTGGTCGGGGATGCCGGTCGGCCAGCGCTTGTGCAGGCCCCGCTCGACCTCCTTGATGAACCAGGAGGTCTCGTCCTCCCCCTGCGGCAGCGGGAAGCGCGGCATGAGGTCGGCGCCCTCGGTGAACTTGATCTCGCACTGCTCGGCGACGAGCAGGGTGTTGTCACAGGCCTCGGGGAGGTCGCTGAACAGCGCCCGCATCTCCGCGGCGCTCTTGAGGTAGTAGCCGTCGCCGTTGAAGCGGAAGCGGTTGGTCTCGTTGAGCCGCGAGCCGGTCTGGATGCACAGGAGCGCGTCGTGGGCCTGCGCGTCCTCCTTGTGCGTGTAGTGCAGGTCGTTGGTCGCCAGCAGCGGGATGCCGAGATCCTTGGCGATGGCGAGCAGCGCCGGCTTGGTCTTCTTCTCGATCGAGAGCCCGTGGTCCATGACCTCGGCGTAGAAGTTCTCCTTGCCGAAGATGTCCTGGAAGTCCGCGGCCGCCTGGCGGGCGCGGTCCTCCTTGCCGGCGCGCAGCCACATGTTGACCTCGCCCGACGGGCAGCCCGTCGTCGCGATCAGGCCCGTCCCGTACCGCTCGAGCAGGTCACGGTCGAAGCGCGGCTTGCGGTACTGCCCCTCGAGGCTGGCCAGCGAGGAGATGCGGAAGAGGTTGTGCATGCCCTCGGTGGTGCGGGCCAGCAGCGTCATGTGGGTGTACGCGGCCTTGCCGCGGTTGGACCCGCCGTCGCCCTCCTCGTCGATCAGGTTGTCGCCGAAGTCGAACGGAGCGCGGTCGAAGCGCGAACCGGGCGTGTAGTAGCCCTCCATGCCGATGATCGGCTTCACGCCGGCCTTGGTCGCCTGCTTGTAGAAGTCGTAGGCGCCGAAGACGTTGCCGTGGTCGGTCATGGCCAGCGCGGGCATCCCCTGCGCGGCGGCGGCAGCGGTGACCTCCGGCAGCTTGGCCGCGCCATCGAGCATCGAGTACTCGGTGTGCACGTGCAGGTGCGCGAAGGAATCCGATGATGCGGCGCTGCTCACGTGCGTCTGTGCTCCTCACAGGTCGTGCGTGCCCGGCCGGCTGGGACGCCGCGGGCGACCGGCGGGGAAGACCGGCGGTACGGCACGGGGATCGACCCGGACGGCGCCGGCGGGCCGGTGCCTCGATCCTCGCACTGCGAACGGTGTACTCCGAAGGTCTGACAGAACGTGTTGCGACACAGGCGGACCGATCCGTCACATCCGCCCCGGGGATGTCCCGCGAAGCCGTCAGGACAGCCGACGACGCATGGTGACGTGCGCGATCCCGGCCTCCTCGTAGACGTCGCCGACGGTGGTGTAGCCGGCCCGCTCGTAGAACCCCCGCGCGGCCAGCTGGGCGTGCAGCTCGATCTCGACGACTCCGCGGAGCGCCGCCTGCCGCTGGAGCTCGGCGAGCACGGCGGCGCCGTGCCCGGTCCCGCGCACGGCGGCGTCGGTCGCCATCCGGCCGATGCTGGCCCGTCCGTCGTCGCCGAGCAGCAGCCGGCCGGTGGCGACCACCCGACCGGCCGCGTCCCGGCTGAGCGCATGCACCGCCGTCGCGTCCGCGGTCGTCCTGCTCGATCTCCGGCGGCACCCCCTGCTCGTCGACGAAGACCCGGGTGCGCAGGTCGACGATCTCCGCCCAGTCGGCGGGCCCGGCGGCCATCGCCGTCGGCGGCGTCACCGGGCACCCCGGCCGGCGGGCAGCACGCGCGACGGGACGAGCAGGAACCGCAGGTCGATGGCGGCGTGCAGCAGCACCGGGCAGCAGCAGCGAGCCGGTGCCCAGGTAGAGCGCGGCCATGACGCCGCCGAGCACGCCGGTGGTCAGGATGCCGACGACGCCCCTGGTAGGCGTGCGCCAGGCCGAAGGCGACCGCCGCCACGGCCACGAGCACCCCGGTCGGACAGCCCGCCCGCGACCGCGGCGACGACCGCGAGGAAGAACCCGCGGTACAGCCACTCCTCGCAGACGCCGGCGGTCACACCGACGAGGGTGAACAGCCGCCGCTCCGCCGGCGTCCGGGGCAGCAGGGCGAGCGTGGCGTGCGCCGCCGGCTCGGCGTGCCGGCCCTCGCCGCGGCCGGCGGCCCGGCGCCGGCCGTGTCGAGCAGCGCTCCACCGCGCAGCGCGCGCGTGGACAGCGAACGACGAAGATCAGCACCAGCCCGACCACGGCGCCGGTGAGCGGGCCGGGCCACTGCTGCGGCCAGCGCAGCCCGACCGCGGCGGCGTCGACGCCCGGGCGCGCACAGCCAGATGACCAGGACGAGCAGCGACAGGCCCCACTCGAGGATCAGCAGCCGCCGGTAGAAGGACCGCCGGGCGCCGGGGTCGGTGCGCAGCCGCCCCTCGAAGCGCCGGTGCAGGACGTGCCCGACGACCGGCTCGCCCACCACCAGGTAGCCCGCGACCACGACCGCCGCCAGGGCGGCGGGGCCGAAGTCGGCAGGGCAGTCGGGCAGGCCGGTCACGGCACGGGCGATCAGTCCTCGGCGCGCAGGAGGGCCAGCGCGCCGGCGAGGTCGGTCGGGTACTCGCTGGTGAACTCGACCCACCGGCCGTCGGCCGGGTGGGCGAAGCCGAGCCGGACGGCGTGCAGCCACTGCCGCTCGATGCCGAGCCGGGCGGCCAGCGTCGGGTCGGCGCCGTAGGTCATGTCGCCGACGCAGGGGTGGCGGAGGGCGGCGAAGTGCACCCGGATCTGGTGGGTGCGCCCGGTCTCCAGCCGGATGTCGACCAGGCTGGCCGCGGGGAATGCCTCGAGGACCTCGTAGTGCGTCACCGACGGGCGGCCGCCGGTGACGACGGCGAACCGCCAGTCGTGCCGGGGGTGCCGGTCGATCGGGGCGTCGATGGTGCCGCGCGACGGGATCGGGGTGGCCCTGCACGAGCGCGTGGTAGCCCTTGGCGACCGTCCGCTCCTTGAACGCGGCCTTGAGCGCCGTGTACGCCCGCTCGCTCTTGGCCACCACCATGATGCCGGTGGTGGCGGCGTCCAGCCGGTGGACGACGCCCTGCCGCTCGGCCGCCCCGGACGTGGAGATCCGGTAGCCCGCCGCGGCGAGGCCGCCGACCACGGTCGGCCCGTCCCAGCCCGGGACTCGGGTGCGCGGCCACGCCGACGGGCTTGTCGACGACGACGATGTCGTCGTCGTCGTGCAGGATCGTCATCCCCTCGACCGGCCGCGGCGCCGCCGGCTCCCCGGGCGGCGGCGGCAGCTCGACCTCCAGCCAGCTCCCGCCGGTGAGCCGGTCACCCTTGCCGCGCACCCGCCCGTCGACGACGACGTTGCCCGCGTCGGCGACCTCGGCCGCGGCCGTGCGGGTCAGGCCGAACAGCCGGGAGAGCGCCTGGTCGACGCGCTGTCCCTCCAGCCCGTCGGGCACGGGCAGCGCCCGGTGCAGGCCGGCGGAACTCGTCACGGCGCCCATTGTGACGGGCCGGTGCGGCGGGAGTGCGCAGCCGCCCGGCTCGCGGTCAGCCGGTCCCGGCCGGCCGTCCTCCGCGTCGCGTTCGCGGCCGGCTCGTGCCGGGCGCGGGTGCCGTCGAACTCGATGCCGCGCAGCGCCAGCAGCGCGCCCGAGGATCCCGCCGCAGACGATCGCGGAGTCGGCGACGTTGAACACCGGCCAGACCCGCCCGTCCGGCGCGAACGCGGACAGGAAGTCGACGACGCCGCCGCGCAGGAAGCCCGGGTCGCGGAAGATCCGGTCCACCAGGTTGCCGAGCGCGCCGCCGAGGACCAGACCGAGCGCCACCGCCCAGCCGGTCGAGAACAGCCGCCGCGCGGAACGCACGATGACGACCGCGACGACGACGGCGATCAGGCTGAACACGATGGTCGCAGCCCTCGGCGAAGGAGAAGGCGGCACCGACGTTGCGCAGCTGGGTCAGGTAGAACGGGCCGCCGAGGAGGCGGACGTCCTCCCCCGGCGTCGATGGTGGCGACCACGACGATCTTGCTGACGAGGTCGGCGACGAAGACGGCCGCGGCGAGCGCGAGCAGCAGCCGGGTCCGCGGCCGCGGCGCGGGCTCGACGGCGGCCGGGACCTCCGGCTCGGGCTGCTCGGACAGGGCGGGCTCCTCGACTCGGCTGGGCGGCGGGGGCGTGGTGGGTCATCCCGCACCGCAGACCCTGACGATAGCCGCGCCCGGCGCGCGGGCCGGTCACCGCGGGCACAGGCGTGGCCGGTCGTTCAGTCGTCGAAGTCCGGCGCGGTCGCCTCCGGGTCGTCGGGTGCGTCGGGGTCGGTGATCGCGGACGCCGGCGTCACCAGCTCGTCCGGCACCTCGGGCAGCACGTTGGCGAAGTAGTCCTGGGCCGCCGTGGACGTCCCGACGTCGACTCCGGCGGCCTCGGACAGGAACCAGCGGTGCTCGAGGATCTCGTGGAAGATCTCCGCCTGGTCCAGGCGGCCCCGCAGGTGCGCCGGGATGTCCTGCACGATCCGCTCGTAGATCTCGGTGAGCCACCGGCTCGCGGCGACCGCCTCGGGCACGCGCCGCTGCTCGAGCTGCTCCAGCCAGCCGCGGTACGACGCGATGTCGGCCAGCAGCCGCCGGGCCTGGTTCTCCTGCACGTCCAGCCCGGTGCGGGCGAACAGGACGCGGCGGTGGTGCCCGGGCTCGGCCACCCGCGTCGTCAACTTGAGCCGGCTGCCCCCGCTGGGGTCGTCGATGAGCTCGACCTCGTCGACGTCGAACCCGAGTTCGTTGAGCCGCCGGATGCGCTCGCCGATGCGGTACCGCTGCTCCTGGCGCTGCATCACCTCCTCGTCGGTGAGCTCCGCCCACAGCCGCGCGGTACCGGCGGGCGAGGTCCTCGGCCGCCTCGATCGGGTCGATGTCCTCGGCGAGCATCTCCCCCGCCTGCAGGTCCATCAGCTCGGCGGCCACCTTCTGGAAAGCGATGTCGAGGTCGTACTCGCGCTGCCCGACCGACAGCTGCTTGTGGATCTCGGCGGTCTCGGCGTCGACGAGATAGGCCGCCAGGGCGCCGGCGTCGAATCGGAAGAGGGTGTTGGACAGCGAGCAGTCGCCCCAGAAGACCCCGGCGAGGTGCAGCCGCACCAGCAGTTCGACCTGGGCGTCCATCAGCCGGTCGGTCAGGTGCGCACCCCGGGGATTGGCGAACAGAGCGCGGAAGGAGGAGGAGTAGTCGAGGAAGCGGGTGACCAGCATCGCGTCGAGGTCCTGGGGCCGGTCGATGACGACGCCCAGGACGTCGACGGCGGGGATGCCCATCTGCTGCAGCCGCCGCAGGATCGAGTACTCCCGCCGGGCGAACCGCTCCGGGATCTCCTTCAGCGCGAAGACCTCGCCCGCCTCGGCGATGAACCGGACCACGTGCCGGGAGATGCCGCGCTGCGGGATCTCGATGAGCCGGTCGTCCTCCCAGTCCTCCAGCGACTCGTCCCAGGGCAGGTTGAGCAGGCCCGCGGCCGCGTCCGCAGGGGGGCTGAAGACGAAGCGCACAGCCGTCCCCCGATCCGAGCAGGAGGTGTCAGGGCACGAACGGATCGATCAACCCGGGCCGGAGCAGTCGCCGCGTCGTCTCCAGCCCCCAGGCGTCCAGCCCGAGCAGCCGGTCGCTGCTCGCCCGCAGGCCGCTGTACCGCTCGACGACGGCGGCCCAGTCCTCCCGGCGCTCGACGTGGGTGCCGGCGACCAGGCAGTCGGCGTCGTTGGTCCAGAACCGACCGTGCTGCCAGGCGCGCCACCGGCTGTTCTGCGCGGCAGCCCGCTGGGACGGCTGGGAGAGGTCGCCGTCGAGGGGCTCGAAGTGGTGGCCGATGTCGGGGCCGATCCGCATGGCGTCGACCAGGCCGACGCTCGGCAGGATCGGCGCACCGCAGCCCAGGAGATAGGAATCGGACCCGATGGCCTCGCGGATGATCCGCAGCCCCCGCCGATAGGCCTCGACGCCGGACACCCCGGGCTCGGCCCGACGTCCCTCCATCGCTCCGGCGTAGATGAAGTCGATCTTGAAGTAGTCGATGCCCATGCCGCGGAACGTGCCGAAGACCTCGCGGAGGTACGCCTCGGCGCCGGGATGGGTCACGTCGAGGGAGGCCAACTGCTGGCCGCCCCACCCGGTGCCCGGGCGGGCATCGCCGACCAGCCAGTCCGGGTGCTCGCGCGCGAGGACCGAGCGGTCCCCCACCATGAACGGCGCCACCCAGATGCCGGCCCGGCGGCCGGCCCCACGGATGCGGTCGACCACCGCGCCGAGCGACGCGAACCGGTCCGACAGCAGCAGCCAGTCGCCGATCTCGGCCTGGTAGCCGTCGTCGATCTGGACGACGTCGATGTCGAGCCCGAGGTCGCCGATCGCCTGCAGGTTCTCCTCGATGTCGCTCTGGGTGACGTGCTCGAAGTAGTGGTACCAGGAGCACCACGCGGTCGGCGGTGGGCGGAGGCTGCCGACCCCGGACGCCGCGGCGAAGCGGTCACCCCACTCCGCCAGGGCCAGGTCCAGCGCGCGGTGCGGAGCCCCGTCACCGTCATCGGCGGGGACGACGACGGAATCGACGTCCGCCCCGCCCAGCACGGTCACCGTGTCGCCGTCCACCTGCGCGCGCACCGAGGGGATCGGGCCGTCGGCGGAGCGCGCGCCGAACACGTGCACGCCGTCGCCGGTGCCCGGATCGACCGCGAGCAGGCCCTCCCCCCAGAAGGCGTCGTGCGGCGCGGTGCGCTCCGGGTGGTAGTTGCCCACCCGCCGGTCGTCGCTGACCGGCCGGAACGGCCGCTCGTCGAGGCGGTAGGCCGCCGTCGGGCTCCACGACTGCCACCCGTGCTCGTAGACCATCGCCCGCGAGACGTCGACCGGGATCCGGGCGAGGACCTGCATCTCGGCGTCGCTCATGGCCGCTCCCCCGCCGTGCTGTGACCCGAGATGCCTTCGATGCCGGTACGCCTCGCCCGGATCGCCGTCAGCCCTTCACCGCGCCGGCGGTCATGCCACGGACGAAGTACCGCTGCAGCGACAGGAACACGATGATCGGCAGGATCATCGTGACCATGCCGCCCGCCGTGAGCAGCTGCCACCCCTGCCCCTGCTGCCCCAGGAGCTGGACGAGCGCGATGGGCAGCGGCTGGTTGGGCCCCGGTCCGATGAACACCAGCGCGTTGAGCAGGTCGTTCCACACCCAGAGGAACTGGAAGATCGCGAACGAGGCCAGCACCGGCGTCGACATGGGGAGGATCAGCCGCCAGAACGTCTGGAAGTGACTCGCCCCGTCGATCTTTGCCGATTCGATCACTTCCCTGGGCAGCGTCGCCATGTAGTTCCGGATGATGTACACCGCGAGCGGCATGCCGAACCCGATGTGCACCAGCCAGATCGCCAGGAACGTGCCGTTGATCCCGAGCTGCCCGTAGAGCTTCAGCAGCGGGACGAGCGCCACCTGGGTGGGCACCACGAGCAGCCCCACGATCACGATCAGCAGCAGGTCCCGGCCGGGGAACTGCATGAAGCTGAACGCGTACGCGGCGAACGCGGCGATCAGGATCGGGATGATCGTCGCCGGGATCGTGATCGCCAGGCTGTTGACGAACGCCTCGCCGATGTTCTCGCGTTCGAAGACCTCGGTGTAGTTCTCGAAGGTCAGCCGGGTGAAGTTCGCCGGCGTGGTGAAGACCGTCCACCAGCCGGAATCTGTTGCGTCGGCCTGGTCCCGGAACGAGGTGATCGCGACGCCGATTGTCGGGATCACCCAGGCGAGGCAGATCAGCGCGAGGACGATCCGCACCCACACCGGCGACTTGCCGGTCGGGTCCTTCATCCTCTTCCCGCGGCCGGCCCTGGTCCCGGTGTACGGCGGCTCCTTCGGGAGCTGGACGGGAGTAGGCGTCGCCGCCTGCGTTCCGCTCATCGGGCGGCCTCCTCGGCACGGAACTGACGGACCTGGAACACCAGGACCGGGATCATGATGATCAACAGCATCACGACGATCGCCGCCGCGTAACCGGCGTTGTTGTTCGTGAACAACTGGTTGAAGAAGTCCACGGCGATGACGTTGGTGTTGAAGTTGCCGTTCGTCATCACGTAGACGATGTCGAAGGTTTTCAGCACACCGATGAGCACGGTGATGAAGACGGTGATCAGCGTCGTCCGGATCTGCGGGATGACGATCCGGAAGAAGATGGAACCCTCACCGGCGCCGTCGAGGCGGGCGGCCTCGAGGGTCTCCGTCGGCACACCCTTGATGGCCGCCGAGAGCAGCACCATGGCGAACCCGGCCTGCAGCCACAGCAGCATGACCATGAGCAGGATGCTGTTGAACCGGAGGGTCGAGATCTGCAGCCAGTTCACCGGCTCGCCGCCGAAGCCGACGACGATGCCGTTGAGCAGACCGATCTGGTTCTGGGTCGGCGGGTTGGCGGCATAGACGAACCGCCAGATGACTCCGGCGCTCACCGCTCCGATCGCCATCGGCAGGAAGACCAGCGTCTTGGACAGCTTCTCTCCGCTGGGTCGCAGCCGGTCGGCCAGGGTCGCGATCAGCAGACCGAGCACGATCGCGCCGGCCGGCACGATCAGGATCCAGAGGAACGTGTTGAACAGCGTGTTCTGGAAGCTGGGCGAGGTCAGCAGCTCGGTGTAGTTGTCGAAGCCGACGAACTCGGTGCTCCGCGCGTTGGCGAAGCTGTACACGAACGTCTGGATCGTGGGGTAGATCAGGTAGAGCCCGATGGCCGCCAGCGCCGGCAGCAGGTAGAGGTAGGGCTTGACCCTGTCCTCCCACTTCCCGGGGAGCAGTTCGGCCAGCTTGTTGAGCAACCAGTAGAGAACGATCGCGCCGGCCACGCCGCCGATGACGGCGATCAGAGCA
Organism: uncultured Actinomycetota bacterium; assembly: GCA_963748305.1. GTDB lineage: Bacteria > Actinomycetota > Actinomycetes > Mycobacteriales > Geodermatophilaceae > Blastococcus_B. The sequence continues at coordinate 93,536 of CAVVIN010000020.1, forward strand.
TTGAGGATCTTGATGGTCACGGGGAGCCTCCCGTCGGTGCGGGTGGGAACACGGGGACGGGTGTGAGGGGGTGCCGGGCGGCGGGCCGCCCGGCACCCCGATCAGCGCCTCAGGCCGGCCAGCTGTTCTCGATGTTGTCCAACGTGGTCGGGATGTCCTGACCACCGCTGATCCACGCGGTCATCTCCCGCCAGAAGGACCCCGATCCGACCTCGCCGGGCATCTGGTCCGAGCCGTCGAACACGAACTCGGTCGAGCCGTAGGCGAACTCGGCGATCGCCTTCCAGGTCTCGCTCGGGTAGAGCTCCACGTCGAACTCGGTGTTCGGCGAGAGCCAGTTCCCGCTCGCCCCGTACTCCGTCGTCCCGAACTCCGGGGAGGCCAGGAACTGGACGAGTTCCTGTGCGGCCTCGTTGTCCTGGGAGAAGATGCCGGCGAGGTCGCCACCGCCGAGCACGGGCTTGTCCTCGGGCGTCAGACCAGGCATCGGGAAGACGCCGACGACGTTGTCGATGTCGGCGATGACCTCGTCCGGCAGGACGCCCTCCTGCGCGACGAAGTTGCCCTGCCGGTACATGAAGCAGCCCGGCGGCTCGTCGAAGAGCGGGAACGCCGCGGTACCGAAGTTGCTGCTGGCGATCGACGACCGGCCGCCGTTGGTCCGACCGTCGGCGAGCAGCAGGGCCTCCATCTGCTCCAGGGTCTCGGTGACGAGATCGTCATTGAACGGGATCTCGTGCCGACCCACTCGTTGTAGGTGTCGGCGCCGTTGTTGATCAGCATCAGGTTCTCGACCCAGTCGGTCGCCGGCCAGCCGGTGGCCGCCTCGGACTCGATGCCGAAGCACCACGGGGTCGTGCCGGTCTCCTGGATCTGGTCGGAGAGCGCCACGAGTTCGTCGTAGGTCTCCGGGATCTCGTACCCCGCCGCCTCGAAGGCCTGCTTCGGGTAGAACACGATGCTCTTGACGTTGATGCTCATCGGCACCGCGTACTGCGTCCCGTCGACCTGCCCCGTCTCGAGGACGCCCTGGATCATCGCGTCGAGGGAATCCTGGTCGACGATGTCGGAGAGGTCTGCCAGGAGGCCCTCGCCGGCGAGGTCCGTCATGATGCCGGGCTGCGGGAACAGCGCGACGTCCGGCGCGTCGTTGCCCTGTACGCGGGTGTTGATCAGCTGGTTGAAGTTGCCGGTCTGGGAGTACTGGATGTCGACGTCGTTCTCCGCCGCCCAGGCGTCGACCTCTGCCTGGAAGCCCTCTTCCTGGCCACCGGTGAACGCGTACATGACCTCGATGCTGCGGCTGGTGTTGTCACTGCCGCCACCGCCACCACCGCCACCGTCACTCAGGCACCCGGCCGTGAGAACGGAGACGGCGCCGAGCGTGGCAGCCGCTGTGAAGCTCGATCTGATGCGCATGTGGACTCCTTCGGACACTTGCTTGGTCGAGGGGAGGGCCGGTCGGCCGACGGACGGTTCGACCGGGTGGACGTGGGGAACGGGCGGTCCGCGGGGCCGGGTCAGGTCTGGACGCGCGAGGCCCCGCCGGTGGTGCCGGGCGCAGACGCCGCGACCGCGTCGCCGGAGACCCGGCGGCCGTTCTCGGCCGAGAAGACGTGGACCTCGGCCGGGTCGATCTGGATGTGGATGGTCTCGCCCTTCATGGGCGGCCTGCGGGCATCGACGCGCAGCGTGATGAGCTTGTCGCCCTCCTTCGACCGCGACGTGTGCAGGGTTCCGTAGGCGAAGGCGTCGGAGCCGAGTTCCTCGACCACCACGACCTCGAACGGGTAGCCCTCGCCCTCGGCGACGACCCGGGTCGACTCGGGCCGGAAGCCCAGCGTCGCGTTCTTCGCGCCCTCGGCCGACAGGGCACGTCATCGTCTCCCGCGGCAGCGGCAGCACGCCGCCGCCCAGGTGCGCGCCGTCCTGCTCCAGGTCGACGTCGACGAGGTTCATCGCCGGGGAGCCGATGAAGCCGGCGACGAACACGTTGTCCGGCTTGTCGTAGAGGTTGCGCGGGGTGTCGACCTGCATCAGGTCGCCGTCCTTGAGCACGCACACCCGGTCGCCCATCGTCATGGCCTCGACCTGGTCGTGGGTGACGTAGACGGTGGTGACGCCGAGCCGCCGCTGCAGCGCCGCGATCTCGGTGCGGGTCTGCACCCGCAGCTTGGCGTCGAGGTTGGACAGCGGCTCGTCCATCAGGAACGCCTGCGGATTGCGCACGATCGCCCGGCCCATCGCGACGCGCTGCCGCTGCCCGCCCGACAGCGCCTTGGGCTTGCGGTCGAGGTACTGGGTGAGGTCGAGGATCTTGGCGGCCTCCTCGACCCGCTTGCGCATCTCGTCCTTGTTCATGCCGGAGATCTTCAGCGCGAAGCCCATGTTGTCCGCGACCGTCATGTGCGGGTACAGGGCGTAGTTCTGGAACACCATCGCGATGTCGCGGTCCTTGGGCGCCAGGTGCGTGACGTCCTTGTCGCCGATCCGGATGCTGCCCTCGGTCACCGCCTCCAGCCCGGCCAGGGCGCGCAGCGACGTCGACTTCCCGCAGCCCGACGGGCCGACCAGGACCAGGAACTCGCCGTCGGCGATGTCGAGGTTCAGCGCGTTGACCGAGGGCCGCTCGGCTCCGGGGTATTGCACGGTCGCGTGGTCGTAGGTGATGCCGGCCATGTGGCGTCCTCTCCGCTGTGCCTCGCTCTGCGGGGCTCGATCACCCGCGAATCCGCAGGTCGTCGGGTGCTTCCCCGTGCTTCCATCGAACCTTGGCACGGCGTTGTGGTGCACGCCACAGTAGGTCGCCCAACCGACGTTTCCGTTACCCAGCGGTGACCAGACGGCCCGGCTCAGCGCCCCTCGTCGTCCTTCGCCGCCCCACCGCGCAGGACCGGACCGGACAGCTCGTGGTCGCGCAGGTCGGGCCGGACGGCGCACAGCGTCGCGGCCACGTCGAGCACGAGGAACGCGGGCTCGAGCACGACCTGCCGCGTCGTCGAGCCGCCGTCCTGCCGCCGGACGCCGATCTCGGCGGTCAATCCGCCGTCCCCGGCCGGCCGCGCAGGTCAGCCGGACCGACAGGGGGATCTCCACCTCGGCCCCGGTGCCGACCGCCCGGTCGCCGTCGTCGCGCATGCGCAGCAGCAACCCGTCGCCGGTACCGTCGACCGAGGTGATCGACAGCGGTCGCTCCCCGCCGTTGCGGACGAGCACGAAGAAGGAGACCTGGCCGCCCGGCGGCGAGGTCGAGGAGCTCGTCACCCCCAGGGACGCCGCCAGCTCGACCCGCTCCGCACGGTCCCGCTCGGCCGCGCGCTCCCGGAACCAGACGACGGCAGCCGCCACCACGAGGAGCACCAGGAGCGCGGCGCCCAGTCGGCGCGTGCGCCGCGGCACCGCCACCCACCGGCGTCGCCAGTGCGGTGGCTCGATGCCCCCCTCCAGGACGTCCACCGAGGCGGGGACGTCGTCGCGCCACGGGTCGGGACGTCCGTCGGGCACGCCGCCATGGTCGGCCGTAGCTGGAGGCGCCGCCAGTCCCGCCTCAGTCGCTCTCGGTGGCCGCGCCGGTCTCGCCCCGCCAGCTGGCCAGGCGGCCGGCCCGGCTGACCGCCCGCAGGCGGCGCTCGGCCTCGGACCGCACACGGCGCGCGGACACGATCAGGGCCTGGTCCCCGCGCTGCAGCCGGGTGCTGTCGTCGGGGACGAAGGAGCGACCGTCACGGACGATGAGGACGACGGCGGCGTCCTCCGGCAGCCGCAGCTCGGGCAGGTAGACGCCCTGCAGGCGGGAGCCCGGCGGCACGGTCAGCTGCATCAGGTCGGCGTCGAGCTCGTCCAGGGGTGCGGACTCGACCTCGACGTCGCGCGGGGTCATCGGGGCGGCGATCCGCAGCCGCCGGGCCACCCACGGCAGGGACCAGCCCTGCACGAGGGTGAAGACGACGACCAGGACGAAGACGGTGTCGAAGATGATCGTCGCGCCCGGGACGTCGAAGGTGAGCGGGAACGTGGCGAGCACGATGGGGACGGCGCCGCGCAGGCCGGCCCACGACACGAACGCCTGCTGCTCCCACGGCATCCGGAACCAGGCGAGGCTCGCGACGACCGACAGCGGCCGCGCCACCAGGAGCAGCGCGCCTCCGACGATCAGCGCCGGGCCGAGCGCCCCGACGAGGCGGTCCGGCGAGGCGAGCAGCCCGAGGAGCACGAACAGCCCGATCTGGGCGAGGGAGGCCATGCCCTCCGCGAAGCCGATGCTGGCCGAGCGGTGCGGGAGGGCCGCGTTGCCGAGCACGACCCCGCACAGGTAGACGGCGACGAAGCCCGAGGTGTGCGCCAGCGACGCCGAGGCGAAGGCGAGCACGCTGAGCGCGAGCATGGCCAGCGGGTAGAAGCCGGCGACGGGGAGGGCCACGCGGCGGAGCAGTTCCGCGCCGCCCATGCCGATCGCGACGCCGATGACGGCACCGCCGACCAGCTCGAGGACCACCTCGGCGCCGATGAGCCACCACGGGCCGGAGTCCTGACCGGTGACATTCGCGGCGACCGCCGTGACCAGCAGGATCGCCGGGGCGTCGTTGAGCCCGCTCTCCGCCTCGATCGAGGCCGCCAGCCGGCGCGGGATCGGCAGCCGGCGCAGCGCCGCGAACACCGCCGCCGCGTCCGTCGAGCTGATCACCGCCCCGAGCAGCAGGGCGAACCCCCACGAGGCGTCCAGGAGCCAGACGGTGATCGCCGCGGTCACGCCGACGCTGACGCCCACACCGACGGTCGCCAGCGTGACGCCCGGCCCGATCGCGCGCCGCATGTCGGACCACCGGGTGGTCAACCCGCCCTCGGCCAGGATGATCACCAACGCCGCGACGCCGAGGTTCTGGGTGAGCTCGGCGTCCTCGAAGTCCACGCCGAGGCCGCTCTCCCCGATGGCCAGGCCCAGCGCCAGGTAGAGCAGGAGGCTGGGGAGGCCGAGCCGGTCGGCCACGCGGAGCGCGACGGCCGCCACGAGCACGACGAGCGGCCCCGATCGCCAGGGCGATGGTGACCGTGGTGTTCACCGGCCGCCGCTCCCCATGGGGCGCAGTCTGGCGTACCAGGCCCGCCGTAGGCGATCACCGGCGCCGGATGACGGGCGGTGCGCCGGGGCCGAGCGCCGGTCGGGGATGATGGACCGCGTGAGCGTTCCCGGCCCCTTCCGAGCCATGGCCCCGCAGGTCGACCTCCCCGCCCTGGAGCAGGAGATCCTCCAGCGGTGGGAGGCCGAGAAGGTCTTCGCCCGGTCGATGGAGGCCACCTCGGACCGCCCTCTGTGGGTCTTCTACGAGGGCCCGCCCACCGCCAACGGGCGGCCCGGCACCCACCACATCGAGGCGCGCGCGTTCAAGGACGTCTTCCCGCGGTTCAAGACCATGCAGGGCTGGCACGTGCCCCGCCGGGCAGGCTGGGACTGCCACGGCCTGCCCGTCGAGATCGCCGTCGAGCAGGAGCTGGGCTTCGCCGGCAAGCCCGACATCGAGCGGTACGGCATCGCGGAGTTCAACGCCCGCTGCCGCGAGTCCGTCGAGCGGCACGTCGCCGACTTCGCCGAACTGACCAACCGCATGGGCTACTGGGTCGACATGTCCACCGCCTACTGGACGATGGACCCGGCCTACATCGAGAGCGTCTGGTGGTCGCTCAAGCAGGTCTTCGACAAGGGCCTGCTGGTCGAGGACCACCGGGTGGCCCCCTACTGCCCCCGCTGCGGCACGGGGCTCTCCGACCACGAGGTCGCCCAGGGCTACGAGACGCTGACCGACCCGTCGGTGTACGTGCGGCTGCCGGTCACCAGCGGTGAGTGGGCCGGCAAGGCCGACCTGCTGATCTGGACGACGACGCCGTGGACGCTGCCGAGCAACACCGCCGTCGCCGTGAAGCCGGAGGTCACCTACGTCGTGGCCCGCATTCCTGGGGAGGGACCGACAGCCGGCACGTTCGTCGTCGCCGAGCCGCTGCTGCACGCCGTCCTCGGGGAGGACGTCGAGGTCCTCGCCCGCACCACCGGCCGCGACTGGGAGCGGGTCACGTACCAGCGGCCGTTCGAGCTGGTCGAGTTCCCGGAGGGCGAGGACGCGCACTACGTGGTCCTCGCCGACTACGTGACCACCGAGGACGGCACCGGCCTGGTGCACCAGTCCCCCGCGTTCGGCGCCGAGGACCTCGCGGTCTGCCGCGGCTACGGCCTGCCCGTCGTCGTGCCGATCGACCCGACCGGGCACTTCCTGCCCGAGATCCCCCTCGTGGGCGGCCACTTCTTCAAGGCCGCGGACCCCGCGCTGGTCAAGGACCTGCAGGCCCGCGGCGTGCTGTTCCGCGAGCAGCGCTACGAGCACAGCTATCCGCACTGCTGGCGCTGCCACACGCCGCTGATGTACTACGCCCAGCCGTCCTGGTACATCCGCACGTCGGACGATCAAGGACCAGCTGCTCGCCGAGAACGAGAAGACGAACTGGTACCCCGAGAGCATCAAGACGGGCCGCTACGGCGACTGGCTGAACAACAACGTCGACTGGGCGCTGTCGCGCGACCGCTACTGGGGCACGCCGCTGCCGATCTGGCGCAACGACGCCGACCCCACCCGGTTGGTCGCCGTGGGCTCGCTCGCCGAACTGTCGGAGCTGACCGGCCGCGACCTCGCCGACCTCGACCCCCACCGGCCGTTCATCGACGACATCACCTTCACGCTGCCCGGCGAGGAGGGCACGTTCCGGCGCGTCCGCCAGGTCATCGACGCCTGGTACGACTCGGGCTCCATGCCGTTCGCCCAGTGGGGCGCGCCGCACCGCAACAACGAGGAGTTCGAGGCCTCCTACCCGGCGCAGTTCATCTGCGAGGCGATCGACCAGACCCGCGGCTGGTTCTACACGCTGATGGCCGTCGGCACGCTGGTGTTCGAGAAGAGCTCCTACGAGAACGTGCTGTGCCTGGGCCACATCCTCGCCGAGGACGGCCGCAAGATGAGCAAGCACCTGGGCAACATCCTGGAGCCGATCCCGCTGATGGACCGGCACGGCGCCGACGCCGTCCGCTGGTTCATGCTCGCCGGCGGCTCGCCGTGGTCGGCCCGCCGGATCGGCCACGAGACGCTGTCCGAGGTGGTCCGGAAGGTGCTGCTCACCTACTGGAACACCGCGAGCTTCTTCACGCTCTACGCCGAGGCCAACGGCTGGGATGCCACGGCAAACCCGGCCCCGGCCCGGGCGGACCGGCCGCTGCTGGACCGGTGGGCGCTGGCCGAGCTCGCGAAGGTCACCGCCGGGGTCACCGACGCGCTGGAGGACTTCGACACCCAGACGGCCGGCCGGCTGCTCGCGGAGTTCGTCGACGACCTGTCCAACTGGTACGTCCGCCGGTCCCGCCGCCGCTTCTGGGACGGCGACCCCGCGGCGCTGGGCACCCTGCACGAGGTGCTCGACGGGCTGACCCGGCTCATGGCGCCGTTCACCCCGTTCGTCACCGAGGAGGTGTGGGGCCGCGCGGTGGTTCCCGGGCTGGCCGAATTCTGCCGACTCGGTGCACCTGGCCAGCTGGCCGGCCGTCGACGAGGACGCGCGGGACGACACCCTGGTCGCGCAGATGGACCTCGTGCGCAAGCTCGTCGAGCTGGGGCGGTCGGCGCGCACCGCGGCCAAGGTCCGCACCCGGCAGCCGCTCGCGCGCGCCGTCGTGGCGGCCCCGGGCTGGTCGACCCTGCCGCGCGACCTGGTCGCCGAGGTGGCCGACGAGCTGAACGTCGTCGACCTCGGCGAGCTCAGCGGGTCCGACGACGGTCTGGTCGACGTCAGCGTCAAGATCGACTTCCGGGCGGTCGGCCGCCGGCTGGGCAAGCAGGTCCAGTCCGTGGCGCAGGCCGTCGCCGCTGCCGACCCCGCCGCGCTGACCGCCGCCTACCGCGGCGGGACGGCGACGGTCGACGTCGGCGGCGAGGCCGTGTCGCTGCTCGAGGGCGACCTGATCGTCACCGAGACGCCGCGCGAGGGCTGGACGGTCGCCAGCGGCAGCGGCCTCACGGTCGCGCTGGACCTCACGCTGACGCCGGAGCTCGAGCGGGCCGGGCTGGTCCGCGAGGTCGTCCGGCTGCTGCAGGAGGCCCGCAAGAACAGCGGGCTGGACGTCAGCGACCGGATCGAACTCTGGTGGACCGCCGACGGCGCCCTCGCCGAGGCGCTCCAGGAGCAGGCGACGCAGGTGGCCGGCGAGGTGCTGGCGGTCACGCGTGCACGCCGCCACGGCGGGCACCGGGGACGGCGTCGAGGGCCCCGAGGGCTCGCGGTTCTGGGTGGCCCGCGCCTGAGGCCCCGTCCAGAGGCTCGCCACGAGCGTGCGAGTGGTGGGGAGGACGGGGTCCTTTCTCAGGAGTTCCTGGCCGCCTTGCGGGCGCGCTCGCGGTCGGCGAGGTGCCGGTCCGGGGTGCACAGGGCGCACGGGGTGAAGCCGTCGGTGCGCGCCTCGTCGAGCGGAATCGGGATGGTCTCCCGGCCGGCGAGGAACCGGCAGCCCTCGAGGTGGTAGCGGGGGTGCTCGTCGACGACGAGCACCTCGTCGGTGAGGTCGACGACGAGGAGCAGGTCGGTGACCTCGACCTCCTCGATCCCCGGCTCCTCCAGTTCGGACGGCGTCGTGGCACGGACGGCCGCGTGCGCGCCGGTCTTCGGCCCGCTCGTCCCTGCCGCGCTCGCGCCGACCGCCGTCGCTCCCGGGGCGGCCGTGCGGTGCGCCGTCGCGTGGATGCCGCTCGGGGCCTCTGCTGCGGTGTCCGGCTCCTCCGCGGGCTCCGGCGCCTCGGGGGTCACCGCGGCCGGTTCCGGCGTCCGGTCATCGTCGTCGGTGTCGACGAACCGCGTCGTCACCGGTGATTCCGCCGTCTCCGGCGCCCGTCGCCTACCCGCCCGCGCCGGGGGTTCGTCGGCCTCCCGCGCATCGGGGGCCGCGGGGGGCTGCGCCGCCGTCTGCCTCCGGCTGGCGATGAGCAGGACCGCGGCCACGGCGCAGGCGCCCACGCACGCCCAGTACAGGGCGGTGACGCCGGTGAGCACGCCGGCGACGAACAGGCCGAGGCCCGCGAGGACGAGCAGTCCGGCAACCACGATCACCCGCGCACTCTAACGGCGGACCCGCGAGCACAGCGAAAGAACCACTGAGGCCCGGAACCGTGACGGTTCCGGGCCTCAGTGGTTCAGCGGGGTTCAGCGACTCAGGCGCCGGCGTGCTGCGTCTGGCGCGCGTTGGACGCGGGCTCGGCCGAGCCGCGGCTGTCGAGGTCGCGCAGGTGCGACTCGAGGTAGGACCGCAGGCGCGTGCGGTACTCGCGCTCGAAGGTCCGCAGCTCCTCGATCTTGCGCTCGAGGCTGCTGCGCTTCTCCTCCAGTCCGCTCATCGCCTCCGTGTGGCGGCGTTCGGCGTCCTGCTCCAGCGCGGCGGCCTTGGCGCGCGACTCGCGCTCCATCGTCTCGGCGCGGGTGCGGGCGTCACCCACCATGGTGTCGGCGCGGTGCTTGGCCTCGGCGACCATCTGGTCGCTCTTGGAGCGCGACTCCGACAGCATCCGGTCGCTGTTGGTCTTGGCGCTGCCCAGCATCTGCTCGGCCTGCGTCTTGGCCTCGTTGACGTAGCGGTCGGCGGTCTCCGTGGCCAGGGCGAGCATCCGGGAGGCGCGGGCGCTGTCGTCCTCGCGCGGCTGCTGGACGGGCGGCGGCGGCGGGGCAGCGGCGACCGGCGCGGGTGCCTGGACGGGTGCCGCCAGTTCCTCCGAGCGGGCACCGCTGCGGCCGACGCCGGCGCGCAGCTCGTTGTTCTCCTCGATCAAGCGGGCCAGTTCGGCCTCCACGACATCGAGGAAGGCGTCGACCTCGTCCTCGTCGTAGCCCCGCTTGCCGATGGGCGGCTTCTTGAAGACGACGTTGTGCACGTCGGCAGGCGTAAGTGGCATCGGGGTCACCTCGGGTCGGACGGCGGGAACAGGGGCGTTCTCGGGCGGGCGGTGGCTGACCACGGCCGTTCCGCGTCGCCCCCGGGGGGTTGGGCTGTCACGCCGCTCTGATGGCGAGACTCGTCGTGATGCTGCGAAGGATCACCACGGCGATCAGCAGCACCATAAACCCGAGGTCCAGTCGGATGGACCCCAGGTTCAAGGGCGGGATGACCTTGCGGACCGCCTTCAGTGGCGGGTCGGTGGTGGTGTAGACGAGCTCGAGACCCGCCGCGACCAGGCCCGATGGTCGCCAACTGCGGGCGAGCACCATCACCCAGTCGACGACGAACCGTGCGAAGAGCAGGACGAGGAAGACAAGCAGCACCGACGAGACGATCGACCAGAAAAGAGCCACAGTCCTCGTTCGTTCGGGGCACCGCGCGTGCCGTGGTCACCATCGCGCCCATTCTGGCGCAGGGGACTCAGGACTGGTTGAAGAAACCGCCCTCGCGGATCCTCGCCTTGTCCTCAGCCGTCACGTCGACGTTCTGCGGACTCAGCAGAAACACTTTCGCCGTGACGCGCTCGATGCTACCGCGCAGACCGAAGGACAGTCCCGCCGCGAAGTCGACGAGTCGCTTGGCGTCCGCGTCGTCCATCTCGGTCAGGTTCATGATGACCGGCATGCCGTCGCGGAACCGCTCCCCGATGGTGCGCGCCTCGTTGTAGGTACGCGGGTGCAGGGTGGTGATCCGGTAGGGCTGCGGGACGGGCGCCGGCGCAGGCTTCGGCTCGGGAGCAACGGCGACCACGGGCTCGCGCACGGCCAGGCCTGCGGCGCCGGCGCTGATCGGACCGCTGCCCATGGCGCTCACGCGGGAACGCGCCCGAGCCCGAGCCGCCTGCGGTCGGCGCGAGGCCGAGCGGGCGGTTCGGGACGACGCGACGGGTCGCGATGACCGGCTCGGGCTCGCGCACCGGCTCGGCCTCGACGTCCTCGTCCACGTAGTGCTCGTCGTAGTGGTCCTCGTAGTGCTCGTCGGCCGCGTACCGGCCGTAGCGGCGGTCGTGGTCGTGGTGATCGGACTGCCGCGAGTCGTACCGGCCGTATCCACGGGCGTCGTCGTCCTCGACGAGTCCCAGGTAGATACCCATCCTCCGCATGGCTCCAGCCATCGGACCTCCCCCTCTGCTGGCGTCCCTCGACGTCGCGCCCGCACTCGTCACGCCGGGGCGCGCGGTGCCCGTGTGACTGGTGTGACTCGGTCTTCCCCGGAGGGTAGGGGGCGCTCGCCGAACAACGCGGTTCCGACACGCACGATGGTCGCGCCGGATGCGACGGCCTCTTCCAGGTCCGCGCTCATGCCGGCGGAGATGTCGACCGCACCGGGGTGATCGGCCCGGACCCGGTCCGCGAGCCGGGCCAGCCGGGCGAAGGCCGGCAGTGGGTCGGCGGCGCGGGGGGCGACGGCCATCAACCCGCGCAGCCGCAGGCCGCCGGCCGCCGCGACGGCGTCGGCCAGGGCCGGGACGTCGTCGGGTGCCGCGCCCCGCGGGCGGCAGTGCCGGCCGAGTGTCGCCCTCCGGCCCCCCGAGGTCGACCTGCACGAAGACCTCGACCGGGCGGCCGCTCTCGGACCCGACGCGGTCCAGGGCGCCGATCAGCGCCGGACGGTCCACGGAGTGCACGACGGCGCCCATGCGGGCGACCGCGGCGGCCTTGTTGCGCTGGAGCTGACCGATGAAGTGCCAGCGCAGCGGGAGGTCGGACACCTCGGCTGCCTTGCCGATCAGCTCCTGCGCCCGGTTCTCGCCGAAGTCGGTCTGCCCGAGCGCGGCCAGGGCCCGGACGGCGTCGGCCGACCAGGTCTTGCTCACGGCCAGCAACGCCACCGTGGCGGGGTCCCGGCCGGCGGCCCGGGCCGCCGCGTCGATCCGCGCACGGACGGCGTGCAGGTTCTCCTCGAGCACCGTCACCGCGCGTCGGGGTCCAACCAGACGAGGCCGGCCTGGCGTCCGGTCACGCCGTCCCTGCGGTGGGAGAACAGGTGGGGGTCCTCGACCGTGCACCGGGGGTCGTGCACGACCTCGCGGACGCCGGCCTTCGCGAGCGTCTCGGCCAGACCGAGTCGGAGGTCGAGACCCGGCGTGCCGCGTCGCGTCTGGACGGCGGCCGCCGGGGACACCCGGGCCACCTCGGCCTGCATCTCGGCGGGCACCTCGTAGCACTCGCCGCACACCGCGGGCCCGAGCAGGGCGGTCACGTGCCGCGCCCGCGCGCCCAGGCTCGCCATCGCCGACAGGGCGGCAGGCAGGACGCCCTGCCGGACCCCCTCCCGCCCCGCGTGCACGGCGGCGACGACACCGGCGACGTGGTCGGCCAGCAGGATCGGGACGCAGTCGGCGACCAGGACAGCGAGCACGAGGCCCGGTGTCGCGGTGACCAGGGCGTCGGTGCCGGCGACGGCGCCGTCCTGAGGTCCGTCGACGATGGCGACGCCGGTGCCGTGCACCTGGTTCATCCAGACCAGCCGGTCCTCGGGCACCCGGAGCTCGCGGGCCACCCGCGCACGGTTGGCCGCGACGGCCGCCGGGTCGTCACCGACGTGGTCGCCGAGATTGAACGACTCGTACGGAGACGCGGACCGGCCGCCCCGCCGGTCGGTCACGACCCGGCGGGGTCGGACCGACGGCGAAGCGGCCGGTGGGTCCTTCTTCATGGTGTCCAGCATGACGGACGCCGATCGGTCGGCCGGGCTCCCCTCACGGGTTCCTGGCTCACCGTGTGGGGTCCTGGCTCACCGTCGACAGTGAGCCAGGACCACTGACGATCAGGTCACCTGATCATCAGCGAGCCACAACTAGCCCTTGAGGAACTCGGGGATGTCCAGCTCTTCCTCGAAGTCCTCGTTGGACAGCGGCCGACGACCGGCCACCGGACCCGGGATCGGCGGCAGCGGGGGCACGGTGATGCCGCCCCCGTGGACCGCCGGGCGAGCCGGCATGGGCGTCGGTGCCGGGTGGCTCGGCTGCGACGGGGCGGCCGGCGACACGAGCCGCTCACCGGCACCCTGGGGCGCCGAGTGCGTCGCCATCGGACGGCGGTGCGGCGACAGGCCACCGGCACTCACCGGGGCCGGCGTCGCCGCCGGGACCGCTCGCGCCGCCGGCGTCCTTGCGGGTGGCGGGCCGCCCGCCGTCGAACCCGGCCGCGATCACGGTGACCCGGACCTCGTCACCCAGGGCGTCGTCGATGACGGCACCGAAGATGATGTTGGCGTCGGCGTGCGCGGCGTCGGAGACCAGCGAGGCGGCCTCGTTGATCTCGAACAGGCCCAGGTCCGAGCCGCCCGAGATCGACAGCAGGACGCCGTGGGCGCCCTCCATCGAGGCCTCCAGCAGCGGGCTGGCGATCGCCTGCTCGGCGGCGAGCAGCGCACGGTTGTCCCCGCGCGCGCTGCCGATCCCCATCAGCGCCGACCCGGCGCCGGACATCACCGACTTCACGTCGGCGAAGTCCAGGTTGATCAGACCCGGCGTGGTGATCAGGTCGGTGATGCCCTGGACACCGGACAGCAGCACCTGGTCGGCGGTGCGGAAGGCGTCCATCACGCTGACGTTCCGGTCGCCCAGCTGCAGCAGCCGGTCGTTCGGGATCACGATCAGCGTGTCGCACTCGTTGCGCAGTTCCTCGATGCCGGTCTCGGCCTGCACCGCGCGCCGCTTGCCCTCGAAGGCGAACGGGCGGGTGACGACGCCGATGGTCAGCGCGCCGAGCTTGCGGGAGATGGAGGCGACGACCGGCGCTCCACCGGTGCCAGTGCCTCCACCCTCCCCCGCGGTCACGAAGACCATGTCGGCCCCCTTGAGGACCTCCTCGATCTCCTCACGGTGGTCCTCAGCCGCCTGGCGGCCCACGTCCGGCTGTGCGCCGGCGCCCAGACCACGCGTCAGCTCGCGACCGACGTCGAGCTTGACGTCGGCGTCACTCATCAGCAGGGCCTGGGCATCGGTATTGATGGCGATGAACTCGACCCCTTTGAGGCCGACCTCGATCATCCGGTTGACCGCGTTCACCCCGCCGCCGCCGATGCCGACGACCTTGATGACCGCTAGATAGTTGTGCGGAGGTGTCATGCGGCGCTCCCCAACTGGACCCTCATCCTCAAGTTCAGCCTTACAGTTATGTCAACTTGGTCGACTCGGACGAAGTTAGGTGGGTCCGGAGGGCGCTACAAACACCCTCAGGGGGTCGGCGTGTCGGTGGACGGGGATCGCACGAACCACTCGCGACCCGATCGTCACATCAGCACCACTAGGTGTGACGACCCGCGCGGAAACGTCTCATGCCGGGGTCCAGACCGGGTCCGTGCATCGATCGGGGAACTCACGAAAACGACTTCTCGTGTCGGGCGTGTCGCGCTGGACGGCGTGTCGGTCGAGGGTCCGCTCCCGACCCGTCCGGAAGCGCCGGGGCACCTCCGCGACGAGCGCCCGCGCCGGTCACGCCGGGGGCATCCGGCCCATCACGAAGAACTCCTCGTTGGGCGGGATCGCCGCCCAGTGCGCGAGCCGGTTGGAGAGCGCGAACAACGCCACGATCGCCCCGACGTCCCAGACGTCGTCCCGGCTCAGCCCGTGCTCCTGCAACGACGCGAGGTCGGCGGCGGTGACCTCGGCCGGCGTCATCGCCAGCCGGACGGCGACCTCCAGCACCGCCCGCATGCGGGGCGGGAGCGGCGCCTTGCGCCAGTCGACGGCCACCTGGTCGGCGAGGTACGGGTCCCGGGTGCGGATCCGCGCGATCGCGCCATGGGCGATCACGCAGTAGAGGCAGTCGTTGGCCGCACTCGTGGCGACGACGATGAGCTCCCGCTCGGCCCGCGACAGCCCCAGGCTCTCCTTGTCCATCAGCGCGTCGTGCATCGCGAAGAAGGCGCGGGCCTCGTCCGGCCGCCAGGACAGCGCCGCGTGCACGTTCGGCAGGAAGCCGGAGCGCTTCTCGACCTCGTCGAAGCGCTCCTGGAGATCCGCGGGCAGCTCCTCACGGGGCGGCACCGGGAACCTGCTCAGGTGGGCGTCGCGGGCGGCGGGATCGGCCATATGCGCATCCTGGCGTCCCGATCAGCGCAGGACGACGGCCTCCGGCACGGTGACGTCGATCGTTTCCGCCGGCTCGAGCGCGCCCGAGGCGATCTGATCGACCAGCGCGTCGACCGCGCCGGCCTTGGCCGACGAGTCCTCGGCGCTCCCCCACTCGACCACCGTGCCGTCGGTCAGGGCCATCGAGATGTCGTCCGGCGACGGCGCGGCGACGCCGGCCACCTGCTCGAGGAGGCCGCGCGGCAGGGCCCCGATCGCGGTCAGGGCGGCCATGGTCGCCGGGTCACCGGGTCCGGGATCGTCGACCACCAGCTGGACGACGCCGGCGGGCGGATCGCCCGAGACCGAGTCGAACAGCACGCCCTCGGCGTCGACCAGCGACCGGCGTCCCGGCTCCCCGACCACCGCGACGGGGACCCGCTCGACCACCGTGATCACGACGCTCTGCGGCCATCCCCGGCTCACCTCCACCGAGGCGACCTGCGGCAGCGCCGCGACCCGCGCCTCGGCGGCGTCGACGTCGACCTGCAGCAACGGCGTGCCCGCCGCGATCCCGGCCGCCTCCCGCACCTGCTCGGCGGGCAGGGTCGACGCGCCGTCCACCCGCACGGTCGAGACGGCGAACACGGGCCCGGCCCAGATCAGCCAGAACCCGACCCCCAGCACGACGACCGCGACGGCGGCCCAGACCGCGCGACGTCGGCGGCTGCTCGTCCGGCGGCCGGCGGCGGTTCGGCAGCGGGGTGACCGCCGCGGCCCCGGCGCGGCGCTCCGCGGTCCGCCGCGGGGTCCGCGTGCGGTCGTTGGTCGTGAGGCCGGTGCGACTCACTGCAGGGCACCCACCCCGTCGTCGTCGGCCGCGCGTGCCGACAGCGCCTCGAGCACCTCCGGGCCGACCATCGAGACGTCGCCGGCGCCCATGGTGAGCACCAGGTCGCCGGGGCGCGCCCGCGCGGCCAGCGCCGGGGCGGCCGCCGACCAGGACGGTTCGAACAGCACGCGGTCGCCCGGCAGCGGGACGGCGTCGGCGACCATCGCGCCGGTCACCCCCGGGACCGGGTCCTCGCGCGCGCCGTAGACGTCCATCACCACGACCTCGTCGGCGAGGCCGAGGGCCGCCCCGAAGCCCGCGGCGAACTCCCGGGTGCGGCTGTACAGGTGCGGCTGGAAGGCCACCACCAGCCGGCCGGTACCGGCGACCGCGCGGGCCGCCCGGAGCTGGGCGGTGACCTCGGTGGGGTGGTGGGCGTAGTCGTCGAACACGCGGACGCCCGCTGCCACGCCCTTGAGCTCGAAGCGCCGGTGCACCCCGCCGAAGCGGGCCAGCCCGTCGACCAGGCCTTCGGCGGGCAGGCCGAGCTCCAGCCCGGTGAGCAGTGCGGCGGCGCTGTTGAGGGCCATGTGCTCGCCGGGCAGCTGGATGCGGACGCGGCCGAGCACCGCCCCGTCGACCACGGCGGTGTAGCTCGTGCCGTCGGCCGCGACGTCGAGGTCGAGCAGCCGCAGGTCGGCGTCGGCGGCCCGGCCGTAGGTGCGCAGCCGGGCCGGGCAGTCGACGGTGCGCAGCCGCGCCGCGCCCGGGTCGTCGGCGCAGACGACGACGAAGCCCGTCCGGGTCGACCGTCTGCAGGAACCGGTCGAAGGCCGCCTCGACCGCCGCGAGGTCGCCGTAGTTGTCCAGGTGGTCGGCCTCGACGTTGGTCACGATGGCGCCGAACGGCGCGAGCAGCAGGAAGGACCGGTCGCTCTCGTCGGCCTCGGCCACGAAGACGTCCCCCTCCCCCGCGTGCGCGTTGCTGCCCGACTCGTTGAGGTCGCCGCCGATGGCGAACGACGGGTCGACGCCGCACGCCTGCACGGCGACCGTCAGCATCGACGTGGTCGAGGTCTTGCCGTGCGTGCCGGCGACGGCGATGCTGCGCCGCCCGGCCATGACCGCGGCCAGCGCGACCGCCCGCGGCAGCACCCGGAGCCCGCGCTCCCGCGCCGTCGCCAGCTCGGGGTTGTCCGCGCGGATGGCGGTCGAGACGACGACGGTGTCGGCGTCCCCCAGGTGCGCGGGGTCGTGCCCGACCTCGACCCGGGCACCCAGCGCCCGCAGGGCCAGCAGCGTCGGGGTGTCCCGCCGGTCGCTGCCGGAGACGCGGACGCCGCGGGCCAGCAGGATGCGGGCGATGCCGCTCATCCCGGCCCCGCCGATGCCCACGAAGTGCACCGCGCCCAACTCGTCCAGCGCCGGCACCGGGTCGGTCCAGGCGGCCACGTCAGCGGCGCTCATGCCCTCGCCGACCTCCAGCACGATGTCGGCCAGCCGCTCGTCGGCGTCGGGGACGCCCGCTGCCGCGGCGTGCCGGGCGTACCCGTCCAGCGCCGCCGGGTCGGTGAGCAGCGGCACCAGGTGCGCCTCGATCCAGGCCGGCGACAGGTCGGCGTCCTCGACCAGCAGCCCGCCACCGGCATCGATGACCGGCAGCGCGTTGCGCCGCTGCTCGCCGTTGCCGATCGGCAGGGGCACGAACGCCGCGGGCAGGCCGACCGCCGAGAGCTCCGCCACGGTCACCGCGCCCGCCCGGCACAGGGCGAGGTCGGCGGCGGAGTAGGCGAGGTCCATGCGCTCCAGATAGTCCACGACGACGTACGGCGCACTCCCGGCAGGGCGCGGCGGCACGGTGACGTCGGTGTTCTTGGGGCCCCGGGCGTGCAGCACCTGCACGCCCGCGGCGGTGAGCGCGTCGGCGGCGCCGACGGCCGCCCGGTTCAGCGACGCGGCGCCCTGCGAGCCTCCGACGACCAGCAGGGTCGGGCGGTCGGCGTCCAGCCCGAACTCGGCACGCGCCTCGGCCCGGCGGCCGGCCCGGTCCAGCGAGCTGATCGTCGTCCGCAGGGGCATGCCGACGTGCTCGCCGCGGTGCAGCGGGGTGCCGGGCACGGTGACCGCCACCCGGGCGGCGATCCGGGCCCCGATCCGGTTGGCCAGCCCCGGCAGCGCGTTCTGCTCGTGGACGACGACCGGAATGCCGGGCCCGCCGCGCGGCGAGGTAGGCCGGCAGCGCGACGTAGCCGCCGAACCCGACGACGACGTCGGCGCCGACCTCGTCGAGCAGCGCCCGCGTCTCGGCGACGGCGCGCCAGACCCGGCCCGGGACGCGGAACAGGTCGAGGGTGGGCTTGCGCGGCAGCGGCACCGGCGGGATCAGCCGCAGGTCGTACCCGCGGGCCGGGACCAGCCGGGTCTCCATCCCGCGGGCCGTGCCGAGACAGGTGATCTGCGGGGCGCCGTCGGCCCCGTCGGTCCGGCGGCGCAGCGCGTCGGCGAGGGCGAGCATCGGCTCGATGTGCCCGCCGGTACCGCCACCGGCCAGGACGATGCTCACCGGGACCGGCCCCCCGGCGGCTCATCGGGGCCGGCCCGGGCGCCGGGGCGCGCCGGGGGGCGGCTGCCGTCGGGCGCGGGGTGTTCCCGCGTTCCGGCCGCCGCTCGCTCACCGCGCGCCGCTCGCCCACCGCGCGCCGCTCCCCCGACGGCGGCCGCTCGCGCACGACCGGCGGACGGGGCGGCGCCTCGCTCCGGGCGCGCACGACGGTGCGTCCGCGGTCGCCGCCGGCCCACGGGGGGCCGGCCGGCAGGCCGTTCCTCCGGCCGGCGGCGGGGGCGGACCGGGTCGACGGCCGTGGCGGGCACCGGCAGCAGGAGGCGGGCCAGCCGGCCGCGCGACCGGGCGCGCTGGCTCTCGATGGCGGCCGGCTCCGAGCGGGCGAAGCGGGCCAGCAGCCCGACGATGAACAGCGTGAGCACCAGCGACGTGCCGCCGGCCGAGATCAGCGGCAACTGGACGCCGGTGACCGGCAGCAGACCCACCACGTAGCCCATGTTCATGGCGGCCTGGCCGATCAGCCACACGGTGATGGCCACGCTGGCCAGCTGCACGAACCGGTCGGTCGAGCGCCGGGCGATCCGGAAGCCGGCATAGGCGAGCACGCCGTAGAGGGTGACGACCACCAGGCAGCCGAGGAAGCCGAGCTCCTCGCCGATGATCGCGAAGATGTAGTCGGACTGGGCGTGCGGCAGCAGGTTCCACTTCATCGCGCTGTTGCCCAGGCCCACGCCCCACAGGCCGCCGGTGGCCAGCGCGTACATGCCCCGGATCGCCTGGAACCCGCCGTCGGTGGGGTCGGCGAACGGGTCGAGGAACGCGGTGATGCGGGCGATCCGGTAGGGCGCCAGCCAGACCAGCAGCGCGATCCCCGCCGGCGGCGACGCCGATGAGGATCCCGAACCAGCGCAGCGGCATGCCCCCGGCCCAGAGCAGCCCGATCAGCACGAGACCCAGGCTGACCACGCCGCCGAAGTCGGGCTCGGCGATCAGCAGCAGCGACAGGATGCCGAAGACCGGCAGCACGGGGACGAGCAGCGACGTCGTCGTCAGGTACCGCTCGCGGAGGGCCAGCACGTGGGCGCCCCACAGCGCGAAGACGAGCTTGGCCGCCTCCGAGGGCTGGAAGTTCGCGAAGCCGAGGTCGAACCACTGGCGGGCGCCGTTGAGCTCGAGCCCGATCCCCGGGACGAGGACGAGCAGCAGCAGGAAGAACACGACGATGAGCGCGATCGGCGACCAGCGGCGCAGGAAGCCGGCGGGCAGCCGCAGGGCCAGCAGCATCGCGCAGACGCCGATGCAGGCCCAGATCAGCTGCTGGACGCCCGGCGCCCAGGCCGGCTGGTCGTCGAGCGCCGCCTCGATCGCCGAGGCGGAGAAGACCATCACCAGGCCGATCGCCAGCAGCAGGCCCGCGGCGCCGAGCACCAGGTGGCAGCTGGTCATGGGGCCTTCGAGCCACGCGGGGCCGGCGATGCGGCGCGGCGCCGGGCGCTCGACCCGCGTGGTGCGGCCCCCCGGGCGCAGCGGTGTCTGGGTGACGCTCACGCGCGGTCCAGGGCCCGGACGGCGTCGGCGAAGGCCCGACCGCGGTGCGCGTAGTCGCGGAACACGTCCATGGAGGCGGCGGCGGGGGCCAGCAGCACCGTGTCGCCGGCCCGGGCCAGCCCGGCGGCGGCGGTGACGACCTGCGTCATCGTCTCCTCGCGCGCTGATCGCAGTCCCGTCCATCCGGTCATCGTCGCCGCTGGGCACCGTGACCAGTGGGACTGATGGGGCGTGTCGCGCCAGTGATGCGGCGATCCGGTCCCGGTCGCGGCCCAGCAGGACCACCCCGGCCAGCCGCGGGGCGACCGCGGCGACCAGCGGATCGACGTCGGCACCCTTGAGCAGCCCGCCGGCGATCCACACCACCCGCGGATAGGCGGCCAGGGACGCGCCGGCCGCGTGCGGGTTGGTCGCCTTGCTGTCGTCGACGTAGTCCACGCCGTCGACGGTCGCGACCAGGACGTTGCGGTGGGCGCCGCCGCGGAAGCCGGACAGCCCGCGGGCCGACCGCCTCGGCCGGGACGCCGACCGCGCGGGCGAGCGCGGCCGCGGCCAGTGCGTTGACGGTGTTGTGCGGGCCCGGGAGCGGGACGGCGTCCCGCTCCACCAGCACCTCCCCGGCGGGATCGTCGGCGAAGGCGCGGTCGACCAGCGTGCCCGCGCGGACCCCCAGCTGCCCCGGCCCCGGCTCGCCGACGGTGACCGTGACCGGGTGCGGGTGTGCCGCGACGAGGGCGGCGGCCACCGGGTCGCCCGCGTCGGCGACGGCGACCGGCGCGCGCGTCAGGATCCGGGCCTTGGCGTCGCGGTAGGCGGCGAAGGAGCCGTGCCAGTCGGTGTGGTCGTCGGCGACGTTGAGCACCACCGCGGCGGCCGGCGCCAGCGACGTCGACCAGTGCAGCTGGAAGCTCGACAGCTCGACGGCGATCACGTCGTAGGCGGGTGCGCCGTCGTCGTCCAGGGTGGTGACCACCTCGACCAGCGGCCGGCCGACGTTGCCCGCGGCGACGGCCCGGCGCCCCGCGGCGAGCAGGATCGCCTCGAGCATCGTGACCGTCGTCGTCTTGCCGTTGGTGCCGGTGACGGCCAGCCACGGCGCGGCGGTGCCGTCGTCGGCGCCCGGCCGCAGCCGCCACGCCAGCTCCGGCTCCCCCACCACCTCGACGCCGCGGCGGGCGGCGTCGGCCAGCAGCGGTGCGTCGGGGCGCCAGCCGGGCGAGGTGACGACCAGGTCGGTGGCGCCGGGCACGGCGTCCAGCGCGCCCAGCCAGGTGGCCCCGGCGGCGACCAGCTCGGCGACGACCGGGGGTTCGGCGGCGTCGGTCAGCAGCACCCGCGCGCCGCGGTCGAGCAGCACCCGCGCCGCGGCGGCGCCGGAGACCCCGAGCCCGGCGACGACGACGGTGCGTCCCTCCAGCTGCACGGTCCGCTCAGAGCCCCACGAAGTTCAGCCAGTCCGCGTAGAACAGCCCGAGCCCGAACGCCACGGCCATGCCGGTGACCAGCCAGAACCGGACGATGACGGTGTTCTCGGTCCAGCCGGCCAGCTCGAAGTGGTGGTGCAGCGGCGCCATGCGGAAGACCCGGCGCCGGGTGGCGCGGAAGAACGCCACCTGGATGACGACGGACAGCGTGACGGCGACGAACAGGCCGCCGGTGACGACCAGCAGCAGCTCCGTGCGGGTGACGATCGCCAGGCCGGAGAGGACGCCACCCAGGGCCAGCGAGCCGGTGTCGCCCATGAAGATCCGGGCCGGGCTGGTGTTCCACCACAGGAAGCCCAGACAGGCGCCCATGCCGGCGGCGGCCACCAGCGTCACGTCCAGCGGGTCGCGGACGGTGTAGCAGCCCTCGATCAGCTCGTTGGCGCAGTCGTGGGTGAACTGCCAGAAGGAGACGAACACGTAGGACGCGAACACCATCGACGAGGCGCCGGCCGCCAGCCCGTCGAGGCCGTCGGTCAGGTTCACGGCGTTGGAGAACCCGGCGATGAACAGGTACGCCAGGATCACGAAGCCGACCGAACCCAGCGCGAACGGGGCGATGTCGCGGACGTAGGAGACCGTCGTCGAGGCGGGGGTGACGTCGTCGCTGTTGGGGAAGTTGATCACCAGGATGGCGAACGCGACGCCGACGACCAGCTGCCCGACCAGCTTGGCCGTCTTGTTCAGCCCCAGGCTGCGGCGGTGCCGGATCTTGAGGTAGTCGTCGAGGAAACCGACGGTGCCCATGCCGACCATCAGGAACAGCAGCATCAGGCCGGTGGCGGTGAAGCCCCAGCCCGGCTGGTCGGAGAGGAAGACGTGCGCGGCCAGATAGCCGCCCACGGTGGCCCCGACGATGACCGTGCCGCCCATCGTGGGGGTGCCCTGCTTGGACAGGTGGCTCTCGGGGCCGTCGTCCCGGATCTCCTGGCCGAGGCCCTGCCGGCGGAAGGTACGGATCGCCAGCGGGGTGATCAGGATGGAGATGATCAGCGCGATCCCGGCCGCGATGAGGACCGATCTCATGGGGCGGCCCCGTCGGTCAGCAGGTCCGCGGCGAGCAGCTCCAGGCCGTAGGACCGGCTGGCCTTGACCAGCACGACGTCGCCGGGGCGGAGCAGCTGCGCCAGCAGCTCGCGGGCTGCGGCCCGGTCCGGCACGTGCACCGACTCCTCTCCTGCTCGACGCCCGGCGGCGGTCGCCCCGTCGGCTATGCCTACCGCATCGGGGCCGACGGCCACGACGAAGTCGGCTCCAGCGGCGGCCGCGTCGCGGCCGAGCCGCTCGTGCTCGGCGGCCGCGCCGCTGCCCAGCTCGGCCATCGCGCCGAGGACGGCGATCCGCCGCTCCCCCGCCATCCCGGCCAGCGCGGCCAGCGCGGCCCGCATCGACTCGGGGTTGGCGTTGTAGGCGTCGTTGACGACGGTGACGCCGTCGGCCCGGCGGTCGACCTCCATCCGCCACCGGCTGCGCGGCTCGGCGGCCGAGAGCGCGGCGGCGACGTCGGCCGGGCTCATCCCGGCCGCCAGTGCGGCGCCGGCGGCCGAGAGCGCGTTGGCGACCTGGTGCTCGCCCACCACCCGGAGGGTCACCGGGTGCTGCTCCCCCGCGGCGTGCAGGGTGAAGGCCGCCCTCCCGGAACCGTCGAGCACGACGTCGGAGGCGCGCACGTCGGCGTCCGGCGCGCGGCCCGTCGTCACCACGCGAGGCGCGGGTGCGCTCGCGCATGCCCAGCACCCGCGGGTCGTCGGCGTTGAGCACGGCCGTGCCGGACTCGGGCAGCGCCTCGACGAGCTCGCCCTTGGCCGCGGCGATGCCCTCCGGGCTGCCGAACTCCCCGAGGTGGGCCGACCCGACGTTGAGCACGACCCCCACCTGCGGGCGGGCGACGCGCGCACAGCCGGGCGATGTGCCCCGGCCCGCGGGACCCCATCTCCAGCACGAGGTAGCGGGTGCCCTCGTCGGCGGCCAGGACGGTGAGCGGCAGGCCGATGTCGTTGTTGTACGAGCCGGGCGGGCTGACCGTGGGCCCGGCGGCGGCGAGCACCTGGCCGAGGAGGTCCTTGGTCGAGGTCTTGCCCGACGAGCCGGTGATGCCCAGCGTGACCAGGCCGCCGGCGGTCAGCCGCTGCGTGCACGCCGGCGGCCAGGCGACCGAGCGCGGCCACCGGGTCGGGCACGACCACGCAGGGCAGCGCCCCGTCCGGCCGGGTGGTCAGCGCGGCGACGGCGCCGGCAGCGGCCGCGGCGCCGAGGAAGTCGTGCCCGTCGACCCGCTCGCCGGGGACGGCCACGAACAGGTCGCCGGCGCCGACGGTGCGCGAGTCGAGGGTGACCGCGCCGGTCACCACCGTCTCCGGTGCCGGGGCACCGGTCAGCTCACCGTCGACCAGCGCACTGATCTCGGCCAGGGTGAGGCGGATCACGGAGTCCCCTCGTCAGCGGTGGCGCCCCGTGCTCGTCGATGCAGTGTCCATCACTGCGCGCGCGTGGTCGGTCACGTGGGGGTCCCCACCTCGGCGAGCACCTCGCGCAGCACCTCGCGGTCGTCGAACGGGTGCACCGTGCCGGCGACCTCCTGGCCGGTCTCGTGGCCCTTGCCGGCCACCAGCAGGGTGTCGCCGGGGCGGGCCAGGGCGACGGCGGCGGCCAGCGCGGCCCGCCGTCCGGGCACCTCGTGCACCTCGGCGCGCCGGTCCTCGGGCACCTCCTGGACACCGGTGAGCATCGCGGCCCGGATCGCGGCCGGGTCCTCGGAGCGCGGGTTGTCGTCGGTCACGATGAGTACATCGCTGCCGGCGGCCGCAGCGGTCCCCATCGCCGGACGTTTTCCGGGATCGCGGTCGCCGCCGCAGCCCAGGACGGTGATCAGCCGGCCCGGCGTGGCGCCGCGCAGCGCCGCCAGTGCCGTGCCCACCGCGTCGGGGGTGTGCGCGTAGTCGACGACGGCGACGAACGGCTGGCCGGCGTCGACCGGCTCCATGCGGCCGGGCACGACGGTCTCCGCCAGCCCGGCCAGCGCGGTCTCCACCGGAATGCCGGCGCCGTCCAGCAGGGCGACGGCCAGGACGGCGTTGGCGACGTTGAACCGGCCGGGCAGGCGCAGCCGGGCGGGCCACGAGCGGCCGCCGGGGCCGTGCAGGGTGAAGGTGATGCCGCCGTCGGGGGCGGAGGTCGACCCCGTCGGCCCACCAGTCGGCGGGCGGCATCGGTCGCGACGGTCGTCGGCGCCGGGGCGCATCCCGGCCAGCCGGCGGCCACCCTCGTCGTCGACCCTCACGACCTCGCAGGCCGCCCGGCCGTCGAACAACTGGGCCTTGGCCTGGAAGTACTCCTCCAGGTCGCCGTGGAAGTCGAGGTGGTCGCGGCCGAGGTTGGTGAACCCGGCGGCGGCGAACCGGATCCCGCCGACGCGGCCGAGCACCAGCGCGTGGCTGGAGACCTCCATGACGACCGCGGAGACACCGGAGGAGGCCATGGTCGCCAGCAGGGCGTGCAGCGCCGGCGCCTCGGGCGTGGTGCGCACGCTCGGGAAGGCGGTGACGGTGGGCGCGCCGTCGGCGTCGCGGCCCCGGGTGCGGGTCTGGACGGTGCCGATCAGGCCGGTGCCGAGGCCGGCCGCGGCCAGCCCGGCCTCGACGAGGTAGGCGGTCGTCGTCTTGCCGTTGGTGCCGGTGATCCCGATGACGGTGAGCCGGCCGGTCGGCTCGCCGTAGACCCGGTCGGCGACGGCGCCGAGCACGGCGCGGGGGTCGTCGACGACGCAGACGGGCAGTCCGGTGGCGGCGGCGTCCAGGAGACCGTCTCGATCGGTCAGGACAGCGACCGCGCCGCGGGCCGCGGCGTCGGCGGCATAGCGGGCGCCGTGCGTGCGGGCGCCGGGCAGCGCCGCGTACAGGTCCCCCGGCCGGACGTCGTCGGAGGCCAGCGTGACGCCGCGGATCTCCGGCACGGAACCCGCCGCGGCCGCCAAGGGATCGCCGACGAGATCGCTGAGCCGCGTCAGGGGCACCGGGCGGTTCCCCACGGGCCGGGGAGCCGACCCGTGGTCGGTCGGGGTCACGGGGCTCCAATCTACCGGCGGGGGCCCCGACCCCCGTGCACCTCGGCGCGTTCCGCCCGCCGTCAGGGGCCGGTCAGGACGAAGTCGGGCCGCGGCGCCCCCGACGGGACGACGCCGTTGGCGGTCAGCGCGTAGCGCATGACGTCGGCGAAGACGGGCGCGGCGACCTGGCCGCCCTCGGCCGAACTGGAGGGCCGCTCCAGGTCGACGGCGACGACGTAGCGCGGGTCGTCGGCCGGCGCGAACCCGACGAAGGTGGTCACGTAGCCGCCGCCGTCGTAGCAGTTGCACTCGGGGTTGGCGCGCTGCGCGGTCCCGGTCTTGCCGGCCACCCGGAAGCCCTCGATCTCGCCCAGGGGCGCGGTGCCGCCCTCGCCGACGACCGCTTCGAGCATGTAGGCCATGTCGTCGGCGGTCGACTCGCTGATGACCCGGGTGCTCTCCGGCTCGGCCGTCGACAGCACCTGCCCGTTCGGGCCGGTCACCGCCTCGACCAGCCGTGGCTCGATGCGCACGCCGTCGTTGGCGATGGTCTGGTACATCGAGGCCATCTGCAGCGTGGTGACCGAGACGCCCTGACCGATCGGCACGTTGGCCGCCCGGCTCGCCGTCCACTCCGACGACGCCTCGAAGATGCCGGCGCTCTCGCCCGGCAGCTCGATCCCGGTGCTGCTGCCGATGCCGAACGCCCGCATGTACTCCTCGAGCGTCTCGTCGCCCACCTCGCGGGCCAGCATGATCGTCCCGACGTTGCTGGACTTGGCGAGGATGCCGGTCACCGTCCAGTCGATCGGCTCGTGGTCGTGGGCGTCGGTGACCGTCCGGTCGCCGGCGTCGATGTGTCCGTTGACGGTCAGCACGGTGTCGGGAGTGGCGATCCCCTCCTCCAGCGCCGCCGAGAGCGTCACCGCCTTCATCACCGAGCCGGGCTCGAACACGTCGGAGACGACCGGGTTGCCCAGCAGGTCGGGGTCGGTCGAGGAGTACTCGCTCGGGTCGTAGCCGGGGCAGGACCCCATGGCGACCACCTCGCCGGTCTGCACGTCGAGGACGACGGCCGAGGCGCGCGTCGTCGCCCCGTCGCTGCAGGCCTCGGCCAGCCGCTCCTCCATCACGTACTGCAGGTCCTGGTCGATCGTGAGCTGCACGGTGCTGCCGTCGACGGCCGGCGTCGACTCGTCGATGCCGGACGGGATCGGGTTGCCGCCGCTGCCCACCTCGACGGTGCGCTCGCCCGGGGTGCCGGACAGCTCCTCGTCGAAGGCCTGCTCGATGCCGGCGAGGCCGGTGCCCTCGCGGCCGACGAAGCCGACCACCTGGCCCCCGACGGCCCCGGCCGGGTACAGGCGCACCGGGTCGTCCTCGAACAGCACCCCGGGCAGCTCCAGCGCCTCGATGGCGTCGACCGTCTGCGGGGAGATCTGGGTGGCGAGGACGACGTAGCGGCTGTTCTCCGAGAGCTTCTCGGTCAGCTCGGGCGCCGGGACGTCGAGCAGCGTGGTCAGCGCCAGGGCGGTGCGCGCGGGGTCGTCGACCACCTTCGGGTCGGCGACCACCCGGGACGCCTCGACGGTGTAGGCGAACGGGCGCCCGGTGCGGTCGAGCACCTCGCCGCGCAGCGCCGCGACCGGATAGGTGCGCAGCCGGTCCTGCTCGGCGGCGTTGGCGTAGGCCGCGCCGTCCACGCCCTGGAGCAGCGCCAGCCGGCCGACCACCAGGACCAGCAGCGTGATCATCAGGATCAGGCCCCAGCGGTTGCGCATCCCCCGCTGGTCGATCGACAGCCCGGCGCCGCTGCGCCGGCTACCCGGTGGACGGCGGGACGTGAACGCACCCGGGTTGCTGCGCCCGCCCGCCGGACGCTGCCCCGGGGTGCGGGCGATCGTGCGTCCGGTCGCGCGGGGACCTGCTCCCGGTCCGCGGACCATGTCGGGCACCGGTCAGCCACCGTCCGAGGGCTCGGCGGCGGGGTCGGCGGCTGGCACGGGGGTGCCGCGCAGGGTGACGGTGCCGTCGGGGGCGATGACGAGGTACGCGGCCGGACCGGCCGGGACGAGCCCCGCGGCGACGGCGGCGCTCGCGATCTGCGGCCGGGGACCCACCCGAGACGACCCGCTGCTCGAGCCGCTGCACCTCCTGGGCGCGCTCGGCGTTCTCCGCCTGCAGCTGGGTGGCCTTGAGCGAGTCGACGGCGATCGCGGTGTTGAGGATCAGCAGCCCGAGGGTGGTGCCGACGAGCATGGCGACGACCAGCAGCACGAACGGCGCACGGCGGGTCGTGGCCTCGGTGCGGGCGCGGCGGCGGGGCGGGCCGGCGTCGTCGCGGCCTTCGGGACCGCCGGCACTCCAGCCAGGCTGAGCTCGGGCCGGACCGGCGTGGCCCGCGCGGGGCGGGGCGTCGTCGTCCTGGGTGTCGTCGTCCGAGGCGGCGTCGCGTCGGTGCGCGGTGCGGTGCGGCGACGTCGTCCGGGGAGTGGTGCGCGGGCCGGGACGGCGCGCGCAGCGGCGCGGTCGCTCATGCCGCCCGCCGGATCCGCTCGGCGGCCCGCACCCGGGCGGACGCCGCCCGGGGGTTGGCCGCGACCTCGGCCTCGGAGGCCTCCTCGCCGCCCCGGGTGAGCAGGCGCAGGACCGGGCCGAGCTCCGGCACGGGCACCGGCAGGTCGTGCGGGGTGCGGTCGACGGCGCCCGCGGCGAGGGTCTGCTTGACGATGCGGTCCTCGAGCGAGTGGAACGTGATCACGACGACGCGACCGCCGACGGCGATGGCGTCCAGTGCGGCCGGCAGCGCGCGCTCCAGGGCCCCGAGCTCGTCGTTGACCTCGATGCGCAGCGCCTGGAACGTGCGCTTGGCCGGGTGGCCACCGGTGCGCCGGGTCGCCGCGGGGATCGACTCGCGGACCAGCTCGGCCAGCCGGGCGGTGTGCGTGAACGGCGACCGCGCGCGTTCGCGGTCGATCGCGGCGGCGATGCGCGAGGCGAAGCGCTCCTCGCCGTAGACCCGCAGCACGCGGGCGAGCTCCTTCGGCGAGTACGTGTTGACGACCTCGGCCGCGGTGCGCGGTGCGTCCGGGTCCATCCGCATGTCGAGCGGGGCGTCGACGGAGTAGCTGAAGCCGCGCTCGGGCCGGTCGAGCTGCAGGGAGGAGACGCCGAGGTCGAACAGCACGCCCTGCACCTCGGCGATGCCGAGCCGGTCGAGGACGTCGGGGAGTTCGTCGAAGACGGCGGGGACGAGGGTCGCCCGGTCGGAGTGGCCGGCCGCCTCGATCCGGCGGGCCGCCTCGGCGCGTGCCTCGGGGTCGCGGTCCAGCCCGATCAGTCGCAGGCCGGGGTGGGCGTCGAGCATCGCCAGCGCGTGGCCGGCGAGTCCGAGGGTGGCGTCGACGAGCACGGCGCCGTCGGCGCTGCAGGCGGGGGCGAGGAGTTCGGTGACGCGTTCGAGGAGGACGGGCACGTGCACCGCGGGCGGCCGGGGGCCGGGCCCCGCAGCGGAACCCGTGCTGCTCATCGTCGACTGCCTCTCAGGTCCGGGTGTGCGCCACCGATGGTGCCGCGCGCGCGGGCCCGGCGGTGGGACGCGGGGCCATCCGGCGCAAACGGTTCCGGTGGAGCGGGGCGGGTCGAATGGGCGGGCGGGAGCCAGGGTGGGGCGGGGTGGGGAGAGTGGGGCGGGGTGGGGCCGGTAGCCGGTAACGGGCCGGCGGCCCACCCACCGCGGGGTCCGCCTGGCGTCGGGGAAGAGCGTCAGGTGGAGCCCCGCGGGGGTGGGGTGGATCGCCTGAGCCGGGAGGCGGGTCTCCGCAGGGTTCGGAACCGAGCCGCGGGGAAGGCGGCTGGGGTCCTGCCGGTCGAGCCGCGGGGAAGGCGGCTCGGTCGGGTGCGGTCGCGGAGGCCTGCGCATGCGGGCTTGGCGTTCCCGGGATCACGACAGCGTCGGCATCCCCTCGCTCTCCATGTCCGCGTAGGCCGCTTCCTGCTCCGCCACGTAGGCGTCCCAGGTGCTCTGGTCCCAGATCTCGAAGCGGGTGTCCACGCCGACGACGACCACGTCGCGGTCGAGGTGCGCGTACTCCCGGAGGCTCGCCGGGATCGTGATCCGGCCGGTCTTGTCGGGCTCGATGTCGACCATCGACCCGAAGCTCATACGGGCCCGCATGCGGGCCGCGGCGGTGTCGGAGGGGGCCATCGCGGCGGCGGCGGCGCTCTGCTCGGCGACCCGGGACATGGTCAGGCCGTAGATGCAGTGCTCCTGGCCCTTCTTGATCACCATGCCGCCGGCCACCTGCTCGCGGAACCGAACGGGAAGGGCGAGCCGGCCCTTCTCGTCGAGTCGCAACTGGTAGCTGCCGACGAACACCGGATCACCCCCTGCATCGGTCCTCCTATGGCTCCGCAGGAACCTCTGGACGGTCCCTACCTCCCCACCGGCCGACACAGTAACCCACTAGCCCCCACTCGACACCACTCGTCGCCGTGTCGTGACCTCCTCGCTCCACTCCCTCGCGGGGCCGTGCTGGAGCCCGTCGGAACGCAGGTCAGCGCCCCGCGGAACCGTTCCGGGACGTCGTGGCGCCGGTAGCACTCACAGACGGGCGCGAGGCACGTACGGTGGAGACGTGACGGAGGCGACACGGACCGCCGACGGACCGGCCTCCTCGGTCGACGTCGCCGCGGAAGGCGCGCGGATCGCGGCGAACATCGGCCGCGTCGTACAGGGCAAGCCCGACGTCGTCCGGCTGGCACTGGTGGTGCTGCTGGCCGAGGGGCACCTGCTGATCGAGGACGTGCCCGGCGTCGGCAAGACCACGCTGGCGAAGGCGCTGGCTGCCTCCGTGGACGCCACCGTCCGGCGCATCCAGTTCACCCCCGACCTCCTGCCGAGCGACGTCACCGGTGTGGCGATCTACGACCAGGAATCGCGGGAGTTCGAGTTCAAGCCGGGCGCGATCTTCGCCAACGTCGTCGTGGCCGACGAGATCAACCGCGCCTCGCCCAAGACGCAGTCCGCGCTGCTCGAGTGCATGGAGGAGCGCCAGGTCACCGTCGACGGCGTCAGCTACGAGCTGGCCCGGCCGTTCCTGGTGATGGCCACCCAGAACCCGCTCGAGATGGAGGGCACCTACCCCCTCCCCGAGGCCCAGCGCGACCGGTTCACCGCCCGTGTCTCCATGGGCTACCCCGACCGGGACGCCGAGCTGTCGATGCTCGACGAGCGGGCCACCACCGACCCGTTGACGACGCTGGCGCCGGTCGCCGACGCGGCCACGGTGCGCGACCTGGTGACGGCGGTCGGCCGGCTCTACGTGTCGGAGGCGGTCCGGCGCTACGTGGTCGCCCTGGTCGAGGCCTCCCGCCGCTCCCCCGACCTGCGGCTCGGCGCCAGCCCCCGGGCCGGCCTGCAGTTGATGCGCGCGGCCCGTGCGGCGGCGGCGCTGGCCGGCCGCGACCACGTGCTGCCCGACGACGTCCAGGCCCTCGCCGGCCCGGTCCTGGCCCACCGGCTGCTGCTCACGGCGGACGCGGCCCTCGGCCGGCGCAGCGCCGAGCAGGTCGTCGCGGACCTGCTGACCACCGTCCCGGTACCACGCGGGCGCTGACGTCCGGTGAGCGAGCTTGCGAGCTCACCAGGGAGCACAGCAGCTCCGCGAACGCGGCCGACGAGCGCCAGCGAGGAGGACTCGTGAGCGGGCCGGCCGGACAGGTGCTGTCTCTCCTGACCCTGCGCGGCCGTTGCCTGGTGGGCGGGGCCGGCGCGCTCCTGCTCCTGGGCATGGCTCTCGGTGAGCGGCCGCTGGTGCAGCTGTCGATCTTCGCGCTCGCCCTGCCTCTGCTCGCCTCGGCCGCCGTCGCCCGCGAGCGGTTCCGGCTGACCGCCCGCCGGACGGTGCAGCCGGCACGGGTGCACCGCGGCGGCTCCGCGGACGTCCTGCTCGAGGTCACCAACGCCGACGCGCGCACGGGCGGTCTCTGGATGCTGGTCGAGCAACTGCCCGCCGAACTCGGGCCGTCCCCCGGGTTCATCGTCGAACGGCTCGGCGGCGGCGAGACCACCACGTTGCCCTACCGGGTGCACGGCGCCCGGCGGGGCCGGCACGCCCTGGGGCCACTGCGGCTGCGCCTGGTCGACCCGTTCGGGCTCGTCGAGCGCACGGCGGTCGGCGCCGGCTCCGCCCCCCTCGTCGTCGTCCCCCGGGTCCGGCCACTGGGCCCCGGCGGACCCGCCGGCGGGCACGGCGGCGGCGGGGACGGGGAGCGCCGGTCGATCGCGATCCACGGCGAGGACGACGTGAGCACCCGCGAGTACCGGCACGGCGACGACCTGCGGAAGGTGCACTGGCGGGCGACCGCGCGCATGGGTGAGCTCATGGTCCGGCTCGAGGAACGCCCCTGGCGGTCCCAGGCCACGCTGTTCCTCGACACCCGGTCGCGGGCCCACCTGGTCGCCGGGCGCAGTGGCGGTTTCGAGGTGCCCGGCCCCGACGGCGACGACTGCCCGCCCCCGGACAGCCTGGAGTGGCTGGTCGAGGCGGCCGCGAGCATCGGCTCCGTCATGGCCCGCCGGGGCTCCGTGCTGCGCACCGTCACCGACATCGGCGAGCTCGCGCCGCCGTCGGGCCGCGGCCGGTTGAGCGCCGACGACCTGCTGGACCGGCTGGCCACCGTCGGCCCGTCGCGCGCCGCCTCGCTGAAGCACGGGATCGAGCAGCTGTCCCGGGCCGCAGGCGAGGGTCCGGTCGTGTGCCTGCTGGGGGCGGTCGGTCCGGACGACGTCGTGGACCTGGTCCGCGCCCGTTCCGGTCCGACGACCGACTTCGCGATCATGGCCGACCTGCCGAGCTGGGCCGGGAGCTCCCCGGGGCGCGGCCGCCGGAACCTCTCGGCCTCGTCGCGGGACACGCTCGACCGGCAGCGGGAGGACGCGGCGACCCTGCTCCGGGCGGCCGGCTGGCGGGTCGCCACCGCGCGCGCCGGTCTCTCGGTGGCGCAGGTCTGGGCGCAGCTGGGCGGGCCGGCCGGGACGTCGAACGCGCTGCCCGACGGCGTGGCCGGCGGGCAGGGATCACCGGGCTCGGTCGGGGTGCCGGTATGACCGCGCAGGATGTCCGGTCGGCGGTGGCTGCAGCGCTGGCCACCCTCCTGGGCGCGTGCGCGCTCATCCCGGTCTACGCCTCGGGCCGCTGGTTCCCGCCGGTGCTGGCCGTCGTCCTCGTGGTGTTCGCAGGCGGCCTGCTGATGCGCGGTGGCGCCGCGCTCCTGTGGGCGCGCGTGGCGCACGACCGCCCCGTGCCCGACCGGCTGGCCGCCGTCGGCGTGATCGCGGTGCCGCTGGGCCAGACCGTGCTGCTCGCCGTCCTCTTCACCGCCCTCTACGCGCCGTCGTCGTCGCTGTACGGGGTCATCCCCACTCCGGCGAGTCTCGCGGACCTCGCGGTCGTGTTCGCCGACGGTGCCGCGGAGGTGCAGGAGCAGGCGCCCCCGGCGCTGGCGTTGACCGGCCTGGTTGCGCTCACCACCCTGCTGGTGGCGTTCGTCGCGGTGATCGTCGACCTGATCGCCGTGGCCGGCCGCCAGGCCGCCGTCGCCGGGCTGGGCCTGCTCGTCCTCTACTGCGTCCCCGTCGGCACGATCAGCGGCGGTATCGGGTTGATCGCCATGATCGCGCCGGCGGCAGGGCTGGCCCTGCTGCTCTGGACCGACCAGCACGGACGGCTGGCGAGCCGCGAACGGTCGGAGCGGGGGCGGCCGGTGGTCTGCGCCTGGGCACCGGCACGATCGCGGCGGTCCGCATCGGGGCCTCGGCGCTGGTCGCGGGCCTCGTCGTCGGCGCCGTCGTCCCGACGCTCTCCGAGGGATCGCTCGCCACCGGCCTCGGCGGCGGCGCGGGCGGCAGCACCGGCACGTCGCTGGACCCGGTCGCGCAGCTCCGCGGTCAGCTCACCCTGCCCGAACCGATCGACCTGTTCCGGATGACGACGTCGGTGTCGGACCCGAGCTTCCTGCGGGCTGTGACCCTCGACCAGTACGACCCCGAGGCGGGTTGGACGATGAGCAACCTCGCCGGTGAGATCTCGATCGGCGACGACGACCGCCTCTACCCGCCGCCGAGCGCCCAGACGACCCGAGCGGTCAGCGCGACGCTCCGGGCCATCCAGCACAACGACCGGTTCCTGCCCGTGCCGGTGTTCCCCGTGTCGGTGCACATGCTCGACGACGACGACCAGAACTGGCGCTTCGACCCGGCCACCGGGACGATCTACGGCCGCGACGTCACGACGGCAGGCACCAGTTACTCGGTCGAGGCGCTCGAGCCGCGCCCCTCCCCCACGCTGCTGCGCGGTGCCGAGGACCTGCCGCCCAGCGACGACATCCAGGCCCGGCTCACCGAGCTGCCGCCGCTGGACCCCTCGGTCACGGCCCTCGTCGCCGAGCTCACCCGCGACGCGGACGGCCCGTACGAGCGGGTCCGCGCGATCCTCGGCTACCTGACCGACCGGAGCAACGGCTTCATCTACAGCCTCTCGACCGCACCGGGCACGAGCGGCGACGACCTGGTCGACTTCCTCCGCTGAAGCGGGGCTACTGCGAGCAGTACGCCGGCGCGATGACCGTCCTGGTCCGCGCGGCGCTCGTCCCGGCGCGGATGGTGCTGGGCTACACACCGGGCAGCGAGCGCCAGGACGGCACCCGGGTGATCACCAGCGACGACGCGCACGCCTGGGTGGAGGTCTACTTCGACGGCCTCGGCTGGGTGACCTTCGACCCCACGCCGATCGGTGTCGACCGGTCGGTGAACATGCCGTGGGCGCCCCGGGTCGGCGGTCCGGCCGGGACGAACACGGGCGCCGACCCCTCGGCGCCCACGAACGCCCCGGCACCGACCACCCAGGCGCAGGACCGGGCCGGCGGGCCGGTGCCCAACGCCCCCACCGGCGGGGCCGGCTCGGGTCCGTGGGGCACCGTGGCGGTCGGCGCCGGTGCCGTGCTGCTCGTCCTCGCGCTGCTCGCCCTGCCGGCCGGCGCACGGGTCTGGCAGCGTCGCCGCCGCCTGGCCACGGGGAGCGCCGCCGGCCTCTGGGACGAGCTCACCGCGACCGCCCTCGACATCGGGCTGCGCACGCGCCTGTCCTGGACACCACGGCAGGCGGCCGCCGAGCTGACCCGGGTCGCGTCACGTCCCGGGGCTCCCGCCGGCCACGCCGTCGGGGACGCCATCGGCCGACTGGCGCGGGCGGAGGAGGCGGCGACGTACGCACCGGCGGGCCGGGACGCCGTGGGCCCGGAACTCGTCGATGCGCTGCACACCGCCCGGAGGGGTCTGCTCGCCACGGCGCCCCCCGGTATCCGGTTCCGAGCCCGGGCGTGGCCGGCCTCCCTGCTGGCCGTGCTGCGCTCCGGCGCGACACGGTGGGCACAGCGCCGGCCCGCGCTGCTCGGCGGGCGGCGACGGGCCCGTTCCCGCACCGCCTGATCTCGACACCGCCTGATCTGCCCGCCTGATCGGGACCAGACGACGAACCGCCGCCGTCCGGTGCGGACGGCGGCGGTTCGGTGAGGTCTGTGCGGGGCTACTGGTCGTAGCGGCGGCGGAAGCGCTCCTCGAGGCGGGTCTTCAGCGGCTGCTTGCCCGAGCGGCCACCCTTGCCGGAGCGCCCCGGAGCGGAGGAGCCGCGACCGCCGACCGCCCCGCCCCCGGCCTCGACGGCACCGGTGGCCGCCTTGTAGTGGAAGACGCCGAGCGCGACGCCGGCGAAGGCGATCAGGAAGCCGAGGACGCCCAGCGGGACCGAGCGGGCCACGGCGCCACCGACGAGGACGGCGAAGCCCAGCACGACCAGAACAGCGCCCAATTGCAGCTTCCGGCGCGCCTTGAGACGCCTGTCGCCGGTGCGAACAGTCGACGCGAACTTCGGATCATCATCGACGAGTGCGCGCTCGATCTGCTCCAGCAGACGCTGCTCGTGCTCGGAGAGCGGCACGTCGACCTCCAGGTGGGCGGAGCCAAGGCCGTCGGAGGCACCCTCCGACGGTGTCACCGAGGATACGAGCCCTTGGCAACGCGCGAAAGGCGGCCGTGCGGGGACGGGTCAGGAACCTGGTCCGATCACCCCTCCGAGTGGCCCACTGAGCGGTTTTCCCGCAGGTCAGCCCGGGTCCCGGCCCATCGACCCCGGCGACTGCCGGTGGACGGAAGTCGACCAGCCCGCTCCCCGCCGGGTCTGCCGTCGCGCTGCAGCAGGGTGGCGGGGCGCACGGCGCCGGCACCGAAGCGCCGGGCGGCCCGGTCCGCGGCCAGCTCGGCCTCCCGCCGGCCGTGCTCGCGGGCCCCCAGCTCCAGCTGCTGCGGTGCCGACCGGGCGTCGATGAGGCGCTCGGCCCGGACGCCGACCAGCCGGATCCGCGCCCGGTCGAGCCCGAGCGCGTCGAAGAGCCCCCGCGCGGTGTCGTAGAGCTCCTGGCCCACATCGGTGGGGACGTCGAGGGTGCGGCTGCGGGTGATCGTGGCGAAGTCGGCGAAGCGCACCTTGATGCTCACGGTGCGCGCCAGCCAGCCACCCGAGCGGAGCCGGGCCGCCGTCCGCTCGGACAGCAGCAACAGCTCGCGGTGGATGACGACCGGGTCGTCGATGTCGGTGGAGAAGGTCTCCTCGTGCCCCGCGGACTTCTCCGGTTCATCGGGGACCACCCGCCGCGGGTCCCGCCCCCACGCCAGCTCGTGCAGGTGGGAGCCCGACGCCGCACCCACCGCCCGCTGCAGGGTCTTGGCCGGGACGTGCGCGAGGTCGCCGACGGTCCGCAGCCCCAGCCGGAGCAGCACCTCCTCGGTCTTGGGGCCCACCCCCCACAGCGCGCCGACCGGCAGCGGGTGCAGGAAGTCCATCACCTCGGCCGGGCGGACGACGAGCAGCCCGTCGGGCTTGGAGTGGGTGGAGGCGAGCTTGGCGACGAACTTGCTGCCGGCCACACCGACCGAGCACGTGATGCCCTGCTCGTCGAAGACCCGGGCCCGCAGGTACTCCCCGATCTCCGCGGCGTCGCCGAGCCGGCGGCCCGCACCCCGGACGTCGAGGAACGCCTCGTCCAGGGACAGCGGCTCGACCAGCGGGGTGATCGAGCGGAACAGCGCCATGACCGACCGGGAGACCTCGGAGTAGAGCGCCATGTCCCCCGGCAGCACGGTGGCCGTCGGGCACAGCCGCAGCGCCCGGGAGGTCGGCATGGCCGCGTGCACGCCGTAGCGACGGGCCTCGTAGGTGGCCGAGGTGACCACCCCGCGGTTGCCCGCGCCGCCGACGATCACCGGGGTGCCGGCCAGCTCCGGGCGTCGGCGCACCTCGACGCTGGCGAAGAAGGCGTCCATGTCGACGTGCAGGACGGTGCACCCCACCGACCTGCTCACGAGATTCTCCTCTCTGATCGAACACACGTTCGATACGAGGGAAGAGTAGCGGTCAGCGGGCGCTTCCGTGGGATGCCGGGCGGTCGCGGGACGAGCGGCTCACCACAGCGCGGGCGGCAGGGTGTCGCTGGCGACCATCCCCGGTCCGGCCCAGACGGCGGGGTCGGCCCGTACCCCGCCCCCGGTCAGCTCGGCGAGGAACAGCCGCGGGCCGTCGTCCGCGTGCGCGGTGACGAGGCGTCGGTCAGCGTGCGCGCCCCCGAGCACCAGGCCTTGCGGCCGTCGAGCCGCCAGCCTCCCCCGACCGGGCGCGCGACGACCCGGGCGTCGGGTGGCTCGGCCGCCCAGACACCCAACCGCGGCCCACCGCTCCGCCGTGGCCCCGCTGCCGGGCAGGGGCAGGGTCCAGCCGGAGTCCAGCAGTGCCCCGAATGCCGCGGCCGCTCGCCCCGCCGCTCGCTCGGCCCCGGCATGATCACGGGCACCCGCTACCCGGCCGCGCGACGATCATGTGTGCACGCCGAGTCGGGATGGTAAGCAGCGGGAGAAGCCGCCGCCCGGCGGTCCACACATGACCTGATCGGAGGAGCCATGGCGCTCGACGACGACGACATGACCAGCACAGAGGGCCCGGCCGACGGTGGTGCCTCGGGGACGCCCGGCACCCACGACGGCGGTGCCGACGGCGGTGCGACGGCGGCGCCGACGGCGGTGCGCACGGACCGGCTGACGGTGGCGCGGACGGCGGCGCCGATGGCGGCGCGGACGGTGGCGCCGATGGCGGTGCGGACGGCGGTGCCGATGGCGGCGCGGACGGCGGTGCCGATGGCGGCGCGGACGGTGGCGCGGACGGCGGTGCCGACGGCGGCGCGGACGGTTCGGCCTGACCGAGCACCCCACCACCCAGGGCCGGGCGGAGCGTGAGCTCTGCCCGGCCCTGCGGCGGTGTACGAACCTCGACCCGCAGGTCTTCGCCGAGCAGTACTGGTCCCACCGCCCCCTGCTGACGCGGGCGGTCGACACCGGCAACTCCTTCGCCGACCTGCTCGACCTGGCGGCGGTCGACGAGCTGCTGTCCACCCGCGGGCTGCGCACGCCCTTCCTGCGGATCGCGAAGGACGGCGCGGTCGTGGACACGAAGCGGTTCACGACCTCCGGAGGCGCGGGCGCGGAGGTCGCCGACCAGGTGTCCTCCGACGCGGTGCTCCGGCTGTTCGCCGACGGCAGCACCGTGGTTCTGCAGGGCCTGCACCGCCTCTGGCCGCCGCTGATCGAGTTCGCCGACCAGTTGGCCGCCGACCTCGGACACCCCACGCAGGTGAACGCCTACATCACCCCGCCGTCCTCGCGCGGGTTCAGCCCGCACTACGACGTCCACGACGTGTTCGTGCTGCAGGTGGCCGGCGAGAAGCACTGGCGGATCCACGAGCCGGTGCTCCGCCGACCCGCTGCGCACCCAGCCGTGGAACGACCGGGCCGCGGAGGTCGCCGCCGCGGCCGAGCGCGAGCCGGTGATCGACGCGGTACTGCGTCCCGGCGACGCCCTCTACCTCCCGCGGGGGTTCCTGCACTCGGCGACGGCGCTCGGCGAGATCAGCGCCCATCTGACCGTCGGCGTCCACTCGGTGACCCGCTGGGCGGCCGCGGAGTCCGCCCTCGACCTGGTGCGCACCCTCGCGGCCGACGATCCGCAGCTGCGTGGCTCGCTGCCGCTCGGGCTCGACCTGAGCGACCCGGCGACCGTCCGGGACGACGTCGCGGCGGTACTCGACGGCCTCCGCGACTGGCTGGGCCGGGTGGATCCGGCCGACGTCGCCGATCGCGCTGCGGTCGCGCACCTGGGCACAGGTCCGCCCGAGCCCGTGGCGCCGCTCGCCCAATCGGTGGCAGCGGCGGCAATGACCGCCGGACACGGTGCTCCGCCTGCGCCGCCGGCTCCGCTGGGCGCTCCGGGACGGCGCGGACGGGCGGGTCGAACTCGTGGCCGGCCGCCGCACGCACTCGTTCCCGGCCGAGGTTCGGGCCGCACTCGACCGGCGCTGCTGGCCGCCGGCGAGCTGAAGGTCGCCGACCTGCCGGGGCTGGACGCCGACGATCGGCTGACCCTGGCCCGGCGTCTGGTCACCGATGCGATCGCCACCGTGCCCGGCAGGCACGATGGGGACCGTGGGCACGCATCCGGGACGGCCGAATGACCCGGGCGTGGCGGCGGGCCCCCCCGCCGAGGATCGCGCCGCCGTCGCGCTCCGGCCGCCGGGCGGCTCGACGAGAACCGCTGCTCGGTGCAGGCGCTGACCCGCGGCGACTCCGCCCTCGCCACGGCCGCTCCGGCCCAGCGCTGGGTGCTGATCGAGCAGCCCGGCCCGTGGGGCCGCGACGCCCTCGCCGAGTCCCGCTTCGACGCCGCGGTCGCGCCCCTGCTCGCCCGGCGCTCGCGGGCCGAGAACGTGCGGCTGCTGCTGGTCCGCCGTCCGGGCGGGCGGCTGGCCGACTCGGGTCGCCGGTGGGCCTACGCCGACAGCCGGCCCGGCCGCGAGGGGCTGTGGTGGTCGGTGCGTGCGGCCGACGCCGATCTGCTCGACGCACCCTGGGACGGCTCGGTCGGCGAGCCGGCCGCGGGGCCGGTCTACCTCGTGTGCACCCACGGCGGGCACGACGCCTGCTGCGCGCTGCGCGGCCGTCCCCTCGCGCGGGCGATGCCCGCGCCCGGGCCGGCGGACGTGTGGGAGTGCAGCCACCTGGGCGGCGACCGGTTCGCCGCGAACGCCCTCGTGCTGCCGCACGGCTTCTACTACGGCCAGGTGCCCGGGGACGGCGCGGACCTGGTCGCCGCGCACGGCCGCGGGCAGGTGGCGCTGCCGTGGCTGCGCGGTCGGGCCGGTGTGCCACCACCGGGGCAGGCCGCCCAGCACCACGCCCGGGGTCGAGCTGGGGTTGCTCGGCATCGACGACCTGCCGGTGGTCGCGGTCCGACAGCTCACGCGGCCCGGCGCCGAGATCGAGCGCTGGACGGTGACCCTGGCCGGTCCCGACGGCGAGATCGTCGCCGCGGTCGAGAGCCGTCCGTCGGAGCTGGCCGTGCACCTGACCTGCCACGCGACCCACCCCGCGCACTCGCGGACGTGGCACGTCTCGCTGGAGTAGCTGCGGTCAGCCGAGGGCCGCGCCGCGGGCGGTCAGCAGCGGGATCGCGAGCTCGGTCGCGGTGAGCGAGCCGTGGTACCCGATGAGCCGGCTCGGGCCGGGCTCCCGCTCGGTGGCGACGAACGCCCACGTCCCGCGGGCCAGGGCGACGACGTCGCCGATGCGGGCGGCGAGGGCGTCGTCGACCGGACCGAAGATGCCGCTGGCGATCGCCTCGTCCCGCGAGGCCACCCAGGCCCGGTCGCCCAGCTCGCCGCGCCAGCGGTCCAGCAGGTCGGCCTCGGCGCCCGCATGGGCGTGCACGTAGCGGGCGCGCGGCTCGCCGGCGAGCAGGCGGACGCCCTCGCCGAGGTCGGGCTGCCGGTCGACGTCCACGCGCGTCCCGGCCGGGACGTCGAGCATCCCGTGGTCGGCCGTGACCAGGAGGGCCGCGTCGTCGGGCAGTTCGTCGAGCAACTGGTCGACCGTGCGGTCGATGAGCGCGAGCTGAGCCCGCCAGCTGGCGGAGTCGACCCCGCGGACGTGCCCGGTCAGGTCGAGTTCGGCCAGGTAGCCGTAGACCAGGGTGCGCGGCGCCGCTGCCAGCGGCCTGGCCCATGAGGGCGCAGAGGTCCCCTGGGCCGACCGTGCCCGGGTAGCCGGCGCCGCGGTAGACGGCGCGGGTGAGACCCGAGCCCTTGAACGTGTACGGGCCGACCGCGGCGACCGCGACCCCGTCGTCGGCGGCCTGCTCGAAGACCGTGCGCCGGGCCTGCCACTCCTCCGGGATCGGGATCGTCGCGCCACAGGACGTGATTGAGGGTGCGGTCCTCCCCCGGCACGGCGGTGACGAAGCCGAGGATGCCGTGGCTGCCCGGCGGGAGGCCGGTGCCCAGGCTCGCCAGGCTGACCGGGGTGGTGCTGGGGCAGGGCGCCGACAGGTCGCCGACCGGACCGGTCGAGGGCGGCGAGGGTCGGTGCGAGGTCGGCGTGGGCGCGGATCAGGTCCGCGCCGAGTCCGTCGATCAGCAGGACGGCGATCCGCTGGGCGCCGCCGAGGGCCTCGGTCAGGCCCGAGCGGGTCGGCGGGCAGCCCGTCGCGGGTGACCCGGACGCCGAGCGCCGTCGCGACGCCCGGCAGCACGTCGGCGAGGGTCTGCGTGCCGTAGGCCGGGCGGTGCAGATCCGGCGGCAGAGCTCACCGTCGGGCGGCCAGGATGTGCAGGCCGGTGGCGACGTCGCGGTAGGGCGAGACGTCCGCGAGCGCCAGCTCGAGCGTCCGGACCGCGCCGGGGTCCGCGCCGGACGCGGCGTCGAGCAGGTCGGCGACGACCGAGACCCCACGCCACGGGCCGGCCTCGAGACCGGCCGCCTCGACGAGGGCGAGCAGGCCGGCCGGGTCGAACCGGCGGCGGGCGGGGCGGTCCGGTCCGGGGGTCGGGTCGTGATCGGTGAGCAGCGCGAGCGCCTCGACGCGGGTGGCCGCTCAGCGCCCGGAACAGGACGGCCCCGGCGCGGTTCGCCGTCGCGATGCTCACCTGACCGCCGGGCCGCAGGGCGCCGGCGATCTCGCGGAGGGTCACCGCCGGGTCGTCGACCACCTCGAGGACCGAGTGGCACAACGCGAGGTCGTAGCCGGGCTGGCCGTTGGGCGGCGGCAGCACCTCGTGGAGAAGATCGCCGTCCCCCTGGACGCCGCTGACCCGGGCGCCGACCCCGGCGGTGTCGGCGCGGCGGCGCAGTGTGGCCAGGGCGTCGGCGCTGGGGTCGACGACGATGACCTCGTGCCCGAGCTGGGCCAGCGGGACGGCGAACATCCCGCTGCCGCCACCGACGTCGAGCACCCGCAGCGAGGTTCCCGCCCCGACGATCGCGTCGAGCGCGGCCCAGACGGCAGCGGTCCGGGCGGGCAGCTGCTCGGCGGGCGAGGCAGGGGCGGTGGGCACCCGGCCGAGCCTAGTAGCGGCCCTCCCGGGCTGCCCCGCTGCTCAAGCGGGGACGCTGTCGGCGGCGCGCCTGATCTCGGCGAGGTCGATGCGGCGCATCTGCAGCATCGCCTGGGTGGCGCGCTGGGCCCGGTCGGGGTCGGGGTCCTTGAGCAGGCTCAGGATCTCGGTGGGCACGACCTGCCAGGAGACGCCGAACTTGTCCTTGAGCCAGCCGCACATGGCTCTCCTCGCCGCCCTCGGCGAGGCGGTCCCAGTAGCGGTCGGCCTCCTCCTGGTCGGCGCACATGATCTGGAAGGAGATCGCCTCGGTGAAGGGGAACTGCGGCCCGCCGTTGAGGCCGGTGTACTCCTGGCCGTCGAGGGTGAAGTCGACGGTCATCACCGTGCCCTCTCACGGCGCCCCCATGTTCGGGCCGTAGCGGGTGATCTCGCCGATCGAGGAGTTCGGGAAGATCGACGTGTAGTGCTGTGCCGCCTCCTCGGCGTTGCCGTCGAACCACAGGCACGGGATCTGCTGGGGCATGACTCGTCCTCTCTCGTGTCCGGCTCCGTCACCGGCTGCCCGGTATGACCCTGGCCCGCTCACGAAGTCATCGGACGGCGCACGCGGACGCACGCGACAACCGAACGGTCAGAAGGGCATGACGTCGATGACGTCGATGTCGGGCAGCGGCTCCCCGAGTTCGTAGGGTTCGCAGGTAGTAGCTGCCCGGTGGTCGGCTGATCCGGGTGACGCCGCTGGGTGTGGTGACCAGCAGCGCGCCGTCGGCGTCGAGGTAGAAGGTCCAGCCGGGGGCGTGGGTCTTCAGCCGGTGGTGCCGGCGGCACAGGCAGCACAGGTTGTCGCAGTCGGTCGGCCCGCCCTCGTCGTGCGGGACGACGTGGTCCAGATCCGCCCAGCCGGCCTTGCTCCGGCAGCCGGGTTGCCGGCAGTCGCCGGTCGCGGGCTTTCCCGAAGCGACGTTGCGCCGCCGTCGGCCGGTAGCGGTCGGTCGGCGGGGGGCGCTGCACCAACGGACACCGGCAGTCGCCGGCGGGATGCTCGGGGCAGCCGCGGCGGGCCACCTGTCTCCAGCTCACGGCGGGTCAGGGTGGCCAGCAGCCCGCCGCCGGCGCCGAGCAGGTCGATGTGCAGCGACCCGCCGGTGGGCGCCTGCAGTCCGCCGGGGCAGATCGCGTCCAGATCGGTGAGCAGTGCCCGCAGATGTGCGGCGGTGATCGGCTCGCCCTCGACCTCGGCGATCCCCGCCGGCTGGCCGCCGACGTGGGGAGCGGCCGGGTCGGGCAGCAGCGCATTCAGCGGCGCAAGCACCCGCAGTTCGGCGGTGACCGCCGGGCGGGACTCATCCCACGGGCGCAGGGTGAGGTTGGCCTGCACCTCGGCGCGGATCACCCCGATCGGCCGCGGATCGCCGTCGGCCTTGGCCTGCCGGGCCAGCCGGTCGACCGTGTCCACCATGGCGGCGGCCGCCGGCTGCGGCAGCACGGTGACCACCTCGGACATGCCCTCCAGGGCCGACCGGCGCAGGAACACGTCGGCGGCCGCCCGGGCCTGCGTGCGTCGCTTGTCGGCCGCGTCGGCGTCGTGCCGGACGAACTCCCGGCGCAGCAGCGCCCGCAGCCGGCCGACGCGGCAGCTCGGCGGCCTGCGGCAGCACCACCGCCTCCACCGTGGCCACCACGTGCAGATCCACCTCGGGCCCGTGCCGGTTGACCTCCTCGGCGATCGCCCGCGCCCGCGACCAGGACAGCTCCCCGTCGGCCAGCGCCCCCCAGGTCGCGGTCAACGCGTGGCCCAGGGTCCAGGCCAGCGCGATCAGCCGGGTCGCGTCACCGAGGGAGAAGTTCATGATCAGCGCGACCTCGTCGGGCAGGAACTCCGAGAGCCCCTCGGGCAGCAGACACGGCCCGGCCCACGACGGCGACGCGGCCCCCGGCGTGCCGGCCGCCCGGTCGCGGTCGACGCGGCGGCGGTAGGCCAACTCCACGACCAGCTCCACCCGGTAGGCCCACAGCCG
Organism: uncultured Actinomycetota bacterium; assembly: GCA_963748305.1. Lineage (GTDB taxonomy): Bacteria > Actinomycetota > Actinomycetes > Mycobacteriales > Geodermatophilaceae > Blastococcus_B. The sequence goes on from CAVVIN010000020.1 coordinate 137,552, forward strand.
GCCGTCGGCGAGGTTCGCCCGCCGAATCTCCTCCGCCAGCCCGGCATCACAGCGCGCGACGACCGGCATCAGCTCGCCCAGCCGCGTCGGATGCCACTCCCGATCGGTCGGAACCAGCCCCGCCCCGGGCGCGGCCGGGACGTCGAGCTGATTCACCGTCAACCCGACCCCGAACCCCGAACCTTCGAACATGTGAGCGAAGATACGGCAGGCCTACGACAGTTTCCGCAGGTCACACGGCCGACGACCGGGGCCTCCGTCTCGATGTGCCGCTACTCGATGATGTGGAGGGCGTTCCACAGTTCGGTGATCTTCAGTGGGCGGATGACCGCGCGGGCGGTGCCGCAGCGGATGCAGAGCACCCGGCCGGCGCTGGCTGCCGTCCTGTGGGCGATGACGAGGGCTGTCATGCCGCCGGCGTCCAGGAACGTGACCCGACTGAGGTCGACCTCGACCTCGTGGAGGTGCGTCCGGCCGAGCACGTCGACGAGGTAGTCCTGCAGGTCTGGAGCGGTCAGACAGTCGACGTCACCGCTCACGGTGACGGTGCAGGCACCGTTCGAGATGAGGCATCGAACGTCGTAACGGTTGCTGTCGGGAGCGGGAACGGAAGCGAGCACGGTGGCCTCCGATTGACGTCATGTCGCCGGGTCCGGGGCCACGAATGAACGACCGCGCCGACCACAACGCCTCGGCGTCGCCGTGCGCGGTCGTTGTAGCGCATCGACCGGGGCATTCGGTCCCCTCATCCGCCTCGGCCGTGATGTCGTCAACGCACCGTGCCTGTTCGGCTACTGGCGCGTCCGGTTCTGGTCAGTGGCCCGAGCTGCCCGGACTGGAGTGCCAGAGCTTGCGGGGCGGGCCGGACGCGGCGCGGCGGGCCGCGACCTTCGAGTCCTCCCCCGCCGGCTTGATGTCGGCGTAGGGCGACATCCGGAAACCGGTCGGGTGGACCAGCACCGGCCGGACCATCACCGGCCGCGAGTTCCGGGACTCCGCGGCCCCGGCGATCGCCCGCTCGGTGAACTCCCCGGGCGCGGCCATCAGCTCGCGCACGCCCTCGAGCCCGTCGGCCTCCCAGGCCTCGTGCAGCGCCGGCAGCTCCCACGCGCCGGTCGCCCGGAGCGACACCCCGCGCGGACCGGTGCGGCGCAGCACCCCGCGGATGATCAGCAGCCAGGAGTGGAACACCGTCGCGGCGTAGGGACCCTGCGCGTCCTCGAAGAAGGTCGAGTCGGTGCAGCCGCTGCCGTCGTCGAGGGTCACGAACACCACCCGCCGGCCCGAGCGGATCGGCGGGGTCTGGGTGGCGACCTTGACCCCGGCGACCAGCACCTCCGCACCGCTCCGGCAGGTGAGCAGCTCCCCCGCCGGCACCGCCCCCAGTGCCGCGAGGAACGGCCGGTAGAAGTCGATGACGTGCCGACTGGCGTCCAGGCCGAGCACCTCCAGTTCGGCGCGGACCAGTTCGGAATCGGTGAACTCCGGCAGCCCGCTGCCTTCGGCCCAGCCCGGCCCCCCGGCAACCCCGCCCTCCTCCTCGGACAGCTCCAGCCCCATCAGGTCGAGGCTCAGCTGCCCGCTCGAGCTCGCCCGGGCGCCGCTGCGGCTCCACCGGTCCAGCTCGCCGATCTGCAGCAGCAGGTCCCGCCGGGTCACCTGCTTGCGGCGGTGGGTGGGGCGGCCGGACTCGCGGGCGCGCACCCCGAAGCCGTAGAGCGCGTCGAAGCCGCCGGCGAGCACCAGCCGCTCGACCACCGGCCGGGACACCGAGGCCCGGTGCCAGAAATCCGTCAGTGACCGGTACGGCTGGCCGGTGAGCACCCGGGTCACCTCGTCGTCGGAGATGCCCTTCACGTCGGCCAGCGAGATCCGGATGCCGTACCGCGACGGGTCGCGCATGTCCGCCGGCATCCACTCCGGGCGCGGACGACTCTCCGGCATCCCCCCAGGCTGCGGCAGAGCCTCGACCTTCACCTCAGCCTCAGGGTCATCCGGTTCGAGGCGCTCCACCCGGTACGTCTCGGCGGAGGTGTTGACGTCGAGGCCGAGCACCCGGATCCCGAAGTTGCGGGCGTCGTCGAGGATCAGCCGCTTGGGATACATGCCCGGGTCATGGGTGAGCACCCCGGCGAGGAAGGCCGCCGGATGGTGGGCCTTCAGCCATGCCGACTGGTAGGTGGGCAGCGCGAAGGCCGCGGCATGGGCCTTGCAGAAGCCGAACGACCCGAAGGCCGCGAGCACCGTCCAGACCTGCTCGGCCACCTCCACCGGATAGCCGGCGGACAGCACCTGCGGCACGAACCAGGCCCGGACCTCCGGATGGGCGTCCTTGTCCCCCAGCGCGCGGCGCACCTCGTCGGCCTCGGCCAGGGTGCAGCCGGTCATCCGGGCGACGATCTGCAGCACCTGCTCGTGGAAGACCACCACCCCGGCGGTCTCCTCGAGGGCGAACTCGAGGTCGGGATGCGGGTAGACCGTCTCCCGCCAGCCGTTCCGCGCCATGAGGAACGGGGTGACCATGTCGCTCTTCACCGGTCCGGGCCGGAACAGCGAGATGTCGATGACGATGTCCTCGAACGTCTGCGGCCCGAACTTGCCGACCAGCTCGCGCTGCCCCGGCGACTCGATCTGGAACATCCCGAGCGTGCGGGTGCTGCGGATCAGCTCGAACGTCGTCGGGTCGTCGCGCGGGACGGCGTCGATGTCGACGGTCTCGCCGTCGACCCGGGCCACCTCGTCGAGCGCGTGCGCGATCGCCGACTGCATCCGGATGCCCAGCAGGTCGAGCTTGAGCAGCCCCAGCTCCTCGACGTCGTCCTTGTCGAACTGGCTCATCGGATAGCCCAGGTAGCTGTGCTCCACCGGGGTGCGGTCGAGCAGCGTGGCGTCGGAGAGCAGCACCCCGCACGGGTGCAACGCGATGTGCCGGGGCAGACCGTCGAGCCGGGCGACGAGGTCGAAGAGCAGGTCGAGATCGCCGCTGCCGCCCGACCGCTGCGACCCCAGCCGGCTGGCCCGCAGCTCCGGGAGGTCCTTGAGCGCGGCGTGCACCTGGTTGGCCCGGATGTGCGGAAAGGCCTTGGCGACGGCGTCGATCTCGGCCGGGGGCAGGCCGAGGGCGGCACCGACGTCGCGGATGGCGTGCCGCACCCGGTAGGTGTCCATCATCGAGATGCAGCTGACCCGGTCGGCGCCGAAGCGGTCGATGACCGCGTCGTAGACCTCCATGCGCCGCGCGGACTCCACATCGATGTCGATGTCGGGCAGCTGGTGGCGCAGCGGGGAGAGGAAGCGCTCCATCAGCAGGCCGTAGCGGATCGGGTCGACGTCGGAGATGCCGAGCAGGTAGGTGACCAGGCTGCCGGCGCCCGAGCCGCGGGCGGCGGCGCGGACCCTCAGGCTCTTGATGAGGTCGACCACGTCGGCGACGGTGAGGAAGTAGGACGGGTAGCCCAGCTGGTCGATCACCGCCAGCTCCTCGTCCAGCCGCTGCCGGACCCGCTCCGAGGGCGCCATGCCACGCCGGCCCATGCCCGCCTCGCAGCGCGCCCGCAGCACCTGCGAGGGGCCCATCCCCCGCTCGGCGACGGTGGTGACGATGTCGAGCTCGGGATAGCGGACGCTGCCGATGCCGAGGTCCTCCCGGATGTCGACGGCGCACTGCTCGGCCAGCCGCGCGGTGCGCTCGAGCAGGCGCAGGGCGGCGTCCCGGTCGGGGCCGACGAGATCCTCGGCGACCTCGGCCATCTCCTTGCCCGACTTCAGGTAGCCCTCGGCGGTGCGCCGGTCGACGTGCCGCACGTCCAGCGGCACCAGCCGGCGGGACGCGTCCAGCACGTCGGCGGTGGGGGCGTCCAGCGCGTCGACGTACCGGACGGCGTTGCTCAGCACCACCGGCACGCCCTGCGCGGCGGCGAACCGGAGCATCGCCTGCGCCCGGGAGCGGTCGCCCCGGCCGCGGTGGTGGACGACCTCGAGCACCAGCCGGCCCGGCCCGAAGGCGGCGCGCCAGGCGTCGAGGTGCGCCACGGCGTGGTCGGCCCGGCCGGTGAGCAGGGCGCGACCCACCGGGGAATCGGGCCCGAGCACCGCGATCAGCCCGGACGCGTGCTCGGCGGCCGTGGCCAGCGAGCTCACCGGCTCCCCGCGCGTGCCGCGCAGGTGGGTGGCGCTGGTCAGCCGGCACAGCGAACGCCAGCCGGCGCCGTCCCGGGCGAGGAAGGTGACCCGTGGCAGCCGCGGGTCGACGCTCGCCCCGCCGCGGGCAGGGCTCCGGCGGGCCGGCGCGGAGCGGGCCGGCGCGGTCGCAGCCGCGGCGGCCGCGCGCCGGACTCCTCCCCGCCCAGCGGCAGTGGCCAGCGGCGGGGTGCGACGTGGCACCGAGGGCCGGGGCGACCGCCAGATCGACCCCGAAGACCGGCCGCACGCCCGCCGAACGGCAGGCCAGGGCGAACTTCACCGCGCCGTAGAGCCCGTCGCGATCGGTCAGCGCCAGCGCGGACATGCCGTGCTCGGCGGCGCGGGTGACGAGGTCGGCGGGGTGGTTGGCCCCGTACTGCATGGAGTAACCGGAGGCGACGTGCAGATGGACGAAGGGGTCGCTCACGCGGACTCCTCGCTGGCGCTCGTCGACCGCGTGAGCGGGGCTGCTGCGTCTATTGGTGAGCTCGCACGCTCGCTCACCGGACTCCTCGCTGGCGCTCGTCGACCGCGTGAGCGGGGCTGCTGCGTCTATTGGCGAGCTCGCACGCTCGCTCACTGTCGTCGCTCGGCCGAACCGACCACCCGGGGGCGGGTGAACGGTGACCGAGACGGCTCCGGGGTGTTGCCGAGGCAGTCCTCCACCACGGCGAGGAAGCCCCCGACGTCGCGGACGAGGTCGTCGGCCTCCCGCTCGGTGACCGCGTGGGAGAGCCCCGCCTCGGCCGCCGCCCGCTTGGCGGCGCCGGCGGCGAAGAAGGTGGCCCACTCCCCCAGCTCGGGCGCGACCTGACCGAGCAGCACCCAGGCGCTGCGCGGCCGGCGGCGGGCCGGCTCGGGCCGGGTGCGGGCGGCCAGCACGGCGGCGGCCGCGCGCAGCGCACCCAGGTGCGCCGTGGCGTACCGCTGCCGCGGATCGGTGGCCGCGATGGCCTCGGCCAACGCGCGGTGCGCCTGGCCGAGGAGCTGGCCGGCGGCGGCGGGCAGTGCCGGGGGCAGGGGCAGCTGACCGACGGGCACGGCGCGGGCGGCGCCCATCAGTCGTGCACCCGCACGAGCCACCAGCGGTTGGCGGCGGCGTCCCAGGACAGGTCGTAGACGCCGGCGAAGCTCATCCGCGACCGGCCGGCGCGCACCGCCTCGACCCGCCACACCTCCCGGCTGGCGACCAGCTCGGCGGAGGCACCGCCGGGCCCGGAGGCGTCGCGCAGCCACCACGGAGCCGTCTCGATCCAGGAGTCGAGCAGCTCACCCACGACGTACCGGGACGAGCCGCGCCAGAACTGCACCGGGCCCAGCGCGCCACGCTCGACCTGCACCTCTTCCCCGACCCGACCGACGACCTCACCGAGCACCCGGCTCATGACAGACTCCCCACCTCGCGCGCCACACCGCACTCCACCGGTCCGGGCCACCGCTCCGGGCGGGGAAGGGCCGAGGAGCGGTGGTGGACCGACGGTGTTCCTACTTGGTTCCTACCTGGTGTTCGAACGCATGTTCGAACATGACCAGTAGACCGGACCCCGCAGGCGTCGTCAAGACGGTGGCGTTTCCCGCGACGACCGTGTCGGCACCGCGATCGGGCCGGTGGCAGGATCAGCCGCATGACCGCAGCCGCGCACCCACGGGTGGCCGAGGTGGCCCGGCTGCTCGCCGAGGCCGGCTCCCCCGGGGAGCTGCGCGTCCTGCCCGCGGACGTGCGCACGGCCGCCGCGGCCGCGGCGGCGCTCGACGTGCCGGTCGGGGCGATCGTCAACAGCCTGGTCTTCGCCGTCGGCGAGCTGCCGCTGCTGATCCTCACCAGTGGCGCGCACCGGGTGGACGAACCGAAGGTGGCCGAACTGCTGGGCCTGGAGCAGATCACCCCGGCGCAGGCCGACTTCGTCCGCCGGCACACCGGCCAGGCGATCGGCGGAGTGGCACCCATCGGGCACCCGGAGCCGATCGGCACCCTGGTCGACGTCGAGCTGGCGCGGTACGACACGGTCTGGGCGGCGGCGGGTCACCCGGCGGCGGTGTTCTCCACCAGCTACGCCGAGCTGCTCCGCCTCACCGAGGGCACTCCCGCCGAGGTCGGCGACGGCCCGGGTGCCGCATCCGGCGCCGCGGCGGCGACCGACGACCGGGTGTGCACCTCATGACCGACACCAAGCCCACCACCCGCGTGACCGAGTTATCGATCGAGTGGCTGCGCGAGCACATGACCGAGGCCCTCACCATCTACGGGCTGGCGATGGGCTACGACGCGGCCGTGGTGGCCGGCCGCTACGGGTACGCGATCCAGCACACCGACCGGCCCGGGTTCCGCGCCGTCGGCGCGTTCACCGAGGCGCCCGACGGCGAGGAGCTGGTCGGCTTCGGCTACGGCTACCTCGTCGAGCCCGGCCAGTGGTGGCACGACCAGGTCCGGGCCGCCCTGGACCGCCGGACGGCGAAGCGCTGGCTGCCCGGCGCCTTCGAGGTCTGCGAGCTGCACGTCCACCCCGAGCACCAGAGCCAGGGGCTGGGCCGACGGCTGCTGCACGCCCTGGTCGACGGCCTGCCGTACCCGGCCGCGCTGCTGTCCACCCCGGACTCCGACACCAAGGCGTTCCGGCTCTACCACGCCGACGGCTTCGTCGACCTCGCCCGCGGCTACCACTTCCCCGGCGACGTGCGGCCCTTCGCCATCCTGGGCGCCGCACTCCCGCTGCGCCTGCACGGCGCCTGCCGCCCGCGGTGACGGCGGCCGACCGCGGCCGGCCCCCGTCCCGACGTCGAGACGACCGTCGACGTCGTCGTGATCGGCTCGGGCCACAACGGCCTGGTCGCGGCCTGCTACCTGGCCCGCGCCGGGCTGTCGGTCGAGGTCGTGGAGTCCGACGAGGTGCTGGGCGGCGCGGTCTCGACGGTGGAGCGCTGGCCGGGTGTGCGGGTCGACCGCGGCTCGAGCGCCCACGTGATCATCCGGCACAGCGGCATCGTCGAGGAGCTCGACCTCGCCGCCCACGGGCTGCGCTACATCGACTGCGACCCGTGGGGCTTCGCGCCCGCGCCCCGGCCCGGCGATCCCGGGCCCGACGGCCGGCCGCTGGTCTTCTCCGTCGACCTCGACGCCACCTGCGCCTCCATCGCGGCCGCCTGCGGCGCCGAGGACGCCGCGGCCTACCGCCGGTTCGTCGGCGTCTGGGGGCCGCGCAGCCGCGCCGTCGTCGCCGCGTTCGGGCGGCCGCCGAGCCCGGCCGGACTGGTCCGGTCGTTCTGGCCGCTGGGCGCCCCCTCCCCCGGGCAGCCCCGCACACCCGGCGCCGACCTCGCCGTCGACTTCCTCGGCTCCGGCGACGCCCTGCTCGACCGCTGGTTCGGCAGCGAGCGGCTCAAGGCCGCGCTCGCCTGGTTCGGCGCGCAGAGCGGGCCCCCGATGTCGCAGCCCGGCACCGCCGCCATGGTCGGCTGGGTGGCCCTGCTGCACGAGGTCCCGCCGGGGCACCCGGTCGGCGGCTCCGGCGGGCTCACCACCGCGCTGCGGCGCCGGCTGGAGTCCGACGGCGGCCGGGTGACGCTCGGGGACGGCGCCGCCGAGCTGCTCGTCACCGACGGCCGGGTCACCGGCGTCCGCACGACGTCGGGACGACGGTTGTCCGCCTCCGCGGTGGTCGCCGCGTGCCACCTCCTCGCCACCCGGGAGCTGGCGGGCGAGCACGCACCGCCGGCTCTCGCCGACGCCGACCCGCCGCTCGGCAACGGGTTCGGGCTGGTCGTGCGTGCGCTGACCGATGCGCTGCCCGCCTATCCGGGCGTCGACCCCGACCTCGCCCTGCACGGGCTGCAGCTGCTCTGCACCGACCGCGCCGACCTGGCCGCCGCGCACGGCGACTGGGGCGCCGGCCGGCTCCCCCGCTCCCCCGTCCCGCTGGCGATGAGCTTCTCCGCGAGCGACGACACCCTCGCCCCGCCCGGCCGGCACGTGGTCACGATCTGGGGGCAGTGGTATCCGTACGCCCTGGCCGACGGTGGGGACTGGGACGCACTGGCCGAGGGCGAGGCGCGCCGGCTGGTCGACGCCGTCGACCGGTTCGCGCCGGGCTTCGCCGCGTCCGTGCAGGAGATGTACGTGCAGACACCACTCGCCCTGGAGCGCGAACTGTCCCTGCCCCGTGGCAACGTCATGCACGTGGAGATGGGGCTGGCCAGCATGTTCGGCTTCCGGCCGACGCCCGCGCTGTCGGGGTACCGGGTGCCGGGTCTGCGCGGGCTCTACCTGGCCGGGGCCTCCACGCACCCCGGCGGTGGGGTGTCGGGCAACTCCGGGCGGACGGCGGCCCGGGTGCTGCTCGCCGACCGGCGCCCCCTGCGCCGCGCCCTCGCGCGCGGTGCGGCGGCTCCGGTGACGACGGCGGTGGTGCCGCGGGCGCTGTCGGATCTCGCGGCGGCCGCGGTCCCCCTGGTCCTCGCCCTGGCGCTGGTGGGCACAGCGATCGCCTATCCGCTGACCGGCGGCGGGGCACGCGACGTCGTCTCGTGGACGATCGTCGTGCTCGGCTCCGCGCTGTCGGTCGCCCACGCGGGCCTCAGCCGCGGGCGCGCGCACCGCCGTCGCACTGCTGGTGCTGGTCGTGTCCACCGCCGTCGCGTTCGAGGCCGTGGGCCTGGCGACGGGCATCCCGTACGGCGAGTACAGCTACAGCGACGCGCTGGGTCCCACGCTGCTCGGCGTCCCGTTCCTCGTCCCGTTGGCCTGGCTGATGATGGCCTGGCCGAGCTGGCTGCTGGCCGAGCGGCTGGCCCGCCCGGCACGCCCCGCCCGCCGTCGCGCCGTCCGGATCGCCGTGGCCGCGGGGGTGTTCGCCGCGTGGGACGTCGTCCTCGACCCGCAGATGGTGCAGGCCGGCTACTGGACGTGGGCGCACCCGCACCCGGGCCTGCCCGGCATCGACACCGTGCCGCTGACCAACCTCGCCGGCTGGCTGCTCGCCGGCGCCGTCCTGATGACCCTGCTCGACCTGCTCGTGGCCCGCACGCAGGCCCGCGATGCACCGCGCATCGGCGCCGCCGCACCGATGCTGGCGCTGGGCTGGATGACCCTCGGCGGCGCGCTCGCCCACGCCGGCTGGCTCGGGCTGCCCGGCTCGGCGGCCTGGGGCGCGGCGCTGGCGGTGCCGGTGCTCGTCGCGCTGCTGGCCGGGGCGGCGGGCGGGCAGGTGAGGGTCGACACCGCCGATGAGCGGTCGGCTGATGCGCGTCCTGGCCGGGGCCTCGGTGGTGGGCGCCCTGCACGCGGCGGTCAACATGGCGCTGCTGCGCCGGCCGCCGGACGATCCGCCGCCCGTGCGCCGTCCGGTCACCGTCGTCCTGCCCGTGCGGAACGAGGAACGGCACGTCGGCGCCTGCCTGGCCGCGCTCCTCGACCAGCGGGGGGTGCCCGACCTGCGCGTCGTCGTCGTCGACGACGGCTCCACCGACGGCACCGCGGACATCGTGCGGTCGGTGGCCGACCCGCGGGTGCGGCTGGTGAGCGCCGGTCCGCTGCCCCCCGGCTGGCTGGGCAAGCCGCACGCCTGCGCGGCCGGGGTGGCGGCGACGTCGGAGCGGCCGGACGACGACGGCGTCCTGGTCTTCGTCGACGCCGACGTCCGCCTGTTCCCCGATGCCCTCGCCGCCGCGGTCGCCGTGCTCGACCGGCACGGGCTCGACCTGGTGTCCCCGTGGCCGCGCCCGCTGGCCGAGGGGCTCGCCGAACGCCTCGTGCAGCCGCTCGTGCCCTGGCTCTGGGGGACGACGCTGCCGGTCCGGCTGGCCGAGCGGTCCCGCCGGCCGTCGCTGGCGGCGGCCACCGGCCAGTTCCTCGTGCTCACCGCCCGCGGGTACGCCCGGGCCGGCGGGCACGCGGCGGTGCGCGGTGAGGTCGTCGAGGACATCGCGCTGCTGCGGGCGGTGAAACGCGCCGGCGGGCGGGGCGCGCCGGTCGACGGGTCCCGCCTGGCGGCCTGTCGGATGTACGAGGGCTGGGCCGAGCTGCGCGACGGCTACGGCAAGTCCCTGTGGCAGGCGGTCGGCGGCTCACCGGCCGCGAGCGTCGCGGCGGCCGCCGTCCTGACCGCCGTGTGGGTGCTGCCGCCCGCCGCCGCGCTGCGCGGATCGCGGGCGGGGCTGGTCGGCTACGCCGCCGGGGTCGCCGGGCGGGCGGTGGTCGCCGCCCGCACCGGGGGGCGGTTGTGGCCGGACCCGCTGGGCCACCCCGCGTCCGTGCTGCTCCTGGACGTGCTCATGGCGCGGTCGGTGCTGAACCGCCGGCGCGGAACGCTCACCTGGCGCGGCCGACCGGTGGGCACGGCGCCGCGCCGAGCCCGTGAGTCACGATGGAGCCGTGACCTCGCCCGACTCCCGGCCCCGCGTGACCTTCGACCCGGCCGAGATGGAGCGCTCGGCCTTCTACCGGGTGCTCAACTCCGTCGTCGTCCCGCGGCCGATCGCGTGGGTCTGCAGCCGCTCGGCCGAGGGCGTGGACAACCTGGCACCGCACTCCTTCTACACGGTGGCCTGCGTGGCGCCGCCGATCGTGCAGTTCACCTCGGTCGGCCGGAAGGACTCGCTGAACAACGTCGAGGCGACCCGCGAGTTCACGGTCAATCTGGCGCCCGAGGCGCTGTTCGAGCAGGTCAACGCGACCGGCACCGACTTCCCGCCCGACCACAGCGAGGCCGAGCAGACCGGCGTGCGGCTCGAGCCGGCCGAGCGGGTCGCCGCCATGCGGGTCGCCGAGTCGCCGGTCTCGATCGAGTGCACGCTGCACGCCACCGTCGGGCTGGGTGACAGCACGCTCGTCCTCGGCCGGGTCGTGCAGATCAGCGTGTGGGAGGACGCCGTCCGCGACGGCCGGCCGCGGATCGAGTACCTCAGGCCGCTGGCACGGCTCGGCGGCAACGAGTGGTCGACGATCGGCGAGGTGAAGGAGATCCGCCGCATCCCCTTCCGGAAGTGGACCGAGGACCCGTCGATCGGGGAGCACCTCCGCGGCGACTGAACCGTCCCGTTGATCATCGTCAACTGGCTGCTCGACACGCTGTCCGGGCAGCCGTTCGACGATGGTCAACCGGGTCAGGCGGGCAGGTGCGCCGCGACCTCGTCGGCGGCGGCAGCGCCGAACGCGTCGGCGAACCGCGCGAGGAAGCTCTGCCGCGGCAGGTCGTACTCCTGGGTGCCGACGACCTCGACGGCCGCCGTCGCCACGGCCGAGCCGAGCTGGGTGGCCCGCTCCAGGCTCAGACCCCACATGCGGCCGGCGATGAACCCGGCGCGCAGCGCGTCGCCGCCACCGGTCGGCTCCACCGGCTTGGTCTCCGGCACGGCCTTGACGGTGAGCGGCTCCTCGCCGGCCCGGCGGACCCAGACGCCCTCGGCGGCGCGGGTGGTCACCCAGGTCCCGACCCGGTCGAGCACCTCGCCCTCGCTCCAGCCGGTCTTCTGCAGCAGCAGCGCGGCCTCGTACTCGTTGGTGAACAGCACGTCGGCGCCGTGGACGAGGTCCCGGATCATCTCGCCGTCCGCCCAGGCCAGCTGCTGGCTGGGGTCGGCGGCGAAGGCGTAGCCGCGGTCCCGGCACTCCTGGGTGTGCCGCACCATCGCCGTGGGGTCGTTGGGCCCGATGACGACGAGGTCGAGCGAGCCGACCCGGGTGGCGACCGGCGCGAGCTCGATCTGCGACGCCTCGGACATCGCGCCCGAGTAGAAGGACGCGATCTGGTTGTTGTCCATGTCCGTCGTGCACACGAACCGGGCGGTGTGCTTGAGCTCCGACCAGTGCACGCTGTCGGTGTCGACGCCGTGCCGCTTGAGCCAGGCCTCGTAGTCGGCGAAGTCGCTGCCGACGGCGCCGACGAGCACCGGCGCGAGCCCGAGCAGGCCCATCCCGTACGCCATGTTCGCCCCGGCCCCACCGCGGTGCTGGACGAGGTCGTCGACCAGGAACGACAGCGAGACGTTCTCCATCTGACCCGCGACGAACTGCTCGGTGAAGCGACCGGGAAAGGTCATCAGATGGTCGGTGGCGATCGAGCCGGTGACGGCGACAGGCACGGGGTCTCCCTGGGTGGTGCCGCTGGAAGGGAGTGCCAGCGACCGGCGGTAATCGGGCCTGGTGGTGGATCGGGACCCCGTACAGCCTAGGAGCCGCTCGGCCCCGCCGCTTCTTCGGCGGCCTCCGGCCCGGCGAGAACGCCCCGGAACCACAGCCCCAACTGGACGGTAGCGACCAGCCCGAGAGCCGCCCCGACGCCGGCACCCACCGTGACCACGAGGTCGGCCCAGCCCGGCCCGGCGAGCACCCCGGCGCCGCCGAGGGTCATCCCGGCCATCGCCACCCGGGTGGGCCGCTCCCAGACCGAGAGGGGGCCGGTCCGGTCGATCCCGGCCTGGCCGGCACGTGCCCGCAGGTAGTCGGGCAGCCAGCACAGCGCCCCGAACGCGACCGCGAGCCAGCCGGGTGCCCCGGCGACCCACAGGGCTGCGGCGTACGCGGCCTCGGTGAGCCGGTCGACGACGGAGTCCAGGACGAAGCCGCGCTGCGAGGCCCGTCCGGTGCCGATGGCGAGCGCGCCGTCGAGGGAGTCGACGAGCCCGCTGAGCCCGACGAGCAGGGCCGCGGCGACCAGCCAGGCTCCTCCGGCCGCCGCCGGGACGATCGCCGCCCCGGCGACCACCAGGCCCAGGGCGGTGGCCGCGACCGGCGGCAGCCCGGCGAGCGGCCGGGCGAGCGCGTACGCGAGCGACAGCCACCCGCGGACCAGCGGGCTGTCGGTGCCGGCGCCGCCATGCCAGCGCGACCACGCGGCGAGGTACTCCTCGCGGCTCAGCACCCGCCCGCCTCCCGTCCCCACCGATCCCCGACAGCAGGGACAGTAGGGGTGTGCTCGCCGGTCTCTCCCCCGCACGCCGCCGGCTGTTCCTGGCGGTGGCGGTCCTCGTCGTCGTGGCGGTGGCGGCACTCGCGGTCGTGCTGGTCTCGCGCGCCGCGGCCCCGGCGGCCGAGCCGGTCTCGCAGGAGCGGCCGGGGCCGGTGCTGCTCGTGCCCGGCTACGGCGGGTCGACGGGCTCCCTGCAATCGCTGGCCGACCGGCTGACCGCGGCCGGCCGCGACGCCACCGTGGTGCCGCTGCCCGGCGCCGGGACCGGCGACCTCGCGGAGGCCGCCGCGGCGCTCGCCGTGGCCGCGGACGTGGCGCTGGCCCGCACCGGCGCCGAGAGCGTCGACGTCGTCGGCTACTCCGCCGGCGGTGTGGTGGCCCGGCTGTGGATCGCCGACGGCGGCGCCGAGGTCACCCGCCGCGTCGTGACGCTCGGCTCGCCGCACCACGGCACGACGCTCGCCGACCTGGCCGGGGACGTCGCGCCCGAGCGAGTGCCCGCTCGGCTGCCGGCAGCTGGGCACCGACTCCGACGTGCTGGCCCGGCTGAACGCCGGCGACGAGACGCCCGAGGGCCCGACCTGGGTGTCGATCTGGACGACGCAGGACCGCACGGTCACCCCGCCGGAGTCCGCCCGCCTCGACGGCGCGCTGAACCTGCCGGTGCAGTCGGTGTGCGCGCAGGCCCGGCTCGGGCACGGCGACCTGCCGCGCAACGCCATCGTCCAGGCGATCGTGCTGCTCGAACTCGCCCCGGGGAGCCGGTCGCGCTCGACGCGGCAGACTGCGCCCGCCTCGGCGGCTGAGCGGAGTGCCCCCGACGGCTCGCAAGCCCGCGGCGGGACCCTGCAGCGGGCCTCAGCTGGTGACGTCCTTCGTCGTGAAGTTCGCCCACGCCGCCGCGAGCAGCACACCGACGTAGACGCCCTGCAGCGCCAGCCCGCGGGTGATGTCGCGCCACAGGATCGGGTCGCGGAAGAAGTCGACGAACGCCAGCCAGTACCGCGTGGGCAGGTAGGGCGCGATCGGCGACGCCGCATCGAGGGTGAACAGCAGCGACGAGGTGACCAGCACCGCCAGCGCGCCCATCGTCGCGCCGAGCGGTGAGTCGGTGAGCGTGGAGAAGAACAGCGCGAAGGCGGCGACCCCGAGCATGGAGACGGCGACGTAGCCGATGGCGAGCACGGTGCGGCCCCCGAGCTCCTGCGCGGTCAGCGAGGTGCCCGACACCGACGTCCCGGCCGCCGGCTGCGCCTCGAAGAGGGTCGCGCCGAGGACGTAGCCCGACGCCGGCGACGACGAGCACGGTGACCAGGACGAACGCCAGCACCGCGACCAGCTTGGCCACCAGCAGCCGGGTGCGCCCGGACGGCCGGGCCAGCAGGTACCGCAGCGTGCCGGCCTGCGCCTCGCCGGCGACCGAGTCCCCGGCCACGACGGCGACGGCGATCGGCAGGAACAGGGGCAGCACGATCGCCAGCGCGGCGAGCGGGTACAGCGCCCCGTTCGACAGCACGGCCGACAGGAACGGCGGCCCCTCCCCCGGCCGCGGCGCCAGGTCGGTCAGCACCAGCAGGACCGCGACCACGATCGGCAGCGCATTGAGGACGGCGATGGTCGCCCACGTGCGGGGACGGCGGAACATCTTGCGCAGCTCGACGGCGATCACCGGATCGCCTCCACCCGGTCGGTGCTCGTCCCGGCCGCGGCCAGCACGACCTGCTCGAGCGTCGGCCGGTCCAGCGCCAGCCCGGTCACCGCGATCCCGGCGGCGACCAGCCGCGCGTTGACCTCGGCCGGATCGGCCCCGAGGACGACGACGCGCTGGCCGTCGACGGCCGTGACCCGCCCGTCCAGCGTCGCGGACACCCGCTCCGGCGTGGGCGTGTGCACCACCGTGGACCCGGTCGGCGCGGTCAGCGTGGCCAGGTCGTCCTGCAGCACGAGGCGGCCGCGGTCGAGCACGCCCACCCGCGAGCACAGCTGCTCGACCTCGGCCAGCAGGTGGCTGGACAGGAAGATCGTCGTCCCGCTGCGGTGCAGGTCCAGCAGCAGCTCGCGCACCTCGGTGATGCCCTGCGGGTCCAGGCCGTTGGTCGGCTCGTCGAGCACGAGCAGCTCCGGACGGCGCAGCAGCGCGCCGGCCAGGCCGAGCCGCTGCCGCATGCCGAGGGAGTAGGCCTTGACCGGCCTTCGGCCGACCCCGGCGAGGCCGACCTGCTCGAGGACGTCGGCGATCCGCTGCCCGCGGGTGCGCCAGGACCCCCCGGGGCCGGCGGCGTCGATCAGGGCCAGGTTCTCCCGGCCGGAGAGGTGGCCGTAGTGCGCCGGCCCCTCGATGAGCGCCCCCACCCGCGGGAGAACCGCCGGCCGGCGCGCGGCATCCGGCCGCCGAGCAGCTCGACGTCGCCGCTGGTGGGCAGCACGAGCCCGAGCAGCATCCGGACGGTCGTCGTCTTGCCGGAGCCGTTGGCGCCCGAGGAAGCCGTAGATGTCGCCGGCGCGGACGTCGAGGTCGATGCCGTCGACCGCGCGGAGCCGGCCGAAGTGCTTGACCAGGCCGCGCGTGGTGATCACGGCGGTCACGACGCGCTCCCCGGCAGCTCGCCGGCCGCGGTGGCGAGGGCGTCGAGCGTGACCGTGCCGGTGAGCAGGTAGGGCCCCTGGCCCGGCGGCTCCACCAGCATCAGCCCGACCGGTCCGGCGGCCAGCCGGGAGCCCGCATCGTCGTGGATGGCCTCGGGTCGCCTGGGCGAGGGCGTTCCGCAGCGCGCGGGCGAGGCGCTGCGGAATCGGCGTGACCGCGAGCAGGGTCACGCCGTTGCCGTAGAGGCCGATGGCGGGCGGCACGCCCTCGAGCTGGCGGCGCGGGAGACCGGCCAGCTCGCCCGGCAGCGGCACCGGATCGAGCCGCCGTCCGGCCTCGAGCACGATCTCGGCCTCCCGCGCCTCCCGGAACCGCGAGTTCGGGGGCGGGGTGAAGGCGGTGATCTCCGCCGGCGGCCGGACCACCTCGAGGTCGAGGAACCGGGTGTCCAGCGCGGGCCGGTCCGCGCCCTTCTCGTACACCTCGACCTGCAGCGGCAGGCCGCTGTCCGGGTTCCACCCAGACGTCGACCCGGCCCACGGACGACGCCGCCTCGGCCGGGACCAGCCGGAGCCCGAGCGCGTCGCGGCCCCCGACCCGGCGCGCGCCGATGCGGGTCAGTTCGTCGTCGGTGGCCTCGGACAGCAGCCGGCGGCCGAGCGAGGGGGGCAGCAGATCGGCCGGCAGCGGGCAGCGCGAACGGCGTCGGCTCGCCCCGGGTGACGAGGGCGCGCTCGTACTCCCAGGTCCAGATGGCGCACTCGTCGCGGTAGGTGCCGGTCTCGCCGGCCGCGGTGATGACGTCGACCCGGTGGTCCTCGGGACCGCGCCACCAGACCCGCATCTCGGTGCGGTCGCTGAACAGGTCCGCCACCGAGGTGAGCTGGTCGGTGACCGGGAGCAGGAGCCCACCGGCCGACTCCGCGTAGCCGGAGAACCCGAGATCCGCGGTGGCGAGGACCGCGGCCCGCAGCTCGGCCGCCGGCACCGCGGCGTCGGAGGCGGGCAGCGCGTCGAGCACCGGCGGCGCCGCGACCAGGACGGCGACCAGGGCGCCGACCACGGCCCACCGCCGGGCCGCCCCATGACCTCGCGCCGCCATGCCCGTCACGGTAGCTCCGGAAGCTGGGTGGGCGGCCCGTCGCGAGGCCTTCCTCGGCCCGGCTCGGACAGGCACACTCCCGGCATGGCGGCTGCGGGGCGGACGTCGTTCGTCGGCCGCGCGGGGGTCCTCGACGCGCTCGGCGCGCTCCTGGACGAGGCGGCGGCCGGGGCGGGATCTGCGGCGGTGGTCTACGGCGAGGCCGGGATCGGCAAGACCCGCACCCTCGAGGAGATCGCGCAGGCCGCCGCGGACCGCGGATTCCTCGTCGTCTGGGGCCACTGCACCGAACTCGACGGCGTCCCGCCGTACTGGCCCTGGCGCGGCGTCTTCGACGTGCTGGACGTGGCCTCCCCCGACGACTCCGGGCACCGGGCGACGGTGCTGACGGCGTTGGTCCGCCGGCTGGACGCCGTCGCGCGCGAGCGCCCGGTGCTGCTCTGCCTGGAGGACCTGCACTGGGGGGACTCCGACACCCGGTGGCTGCTGCGCGGCGCCATCGACGCGACCGCCGGGCGGCCGGTGACGGTCCTGGCGACCTGGCGCAGCGCCGAGAGCGACGAGGACGTCGGCGATCTGCCCCCGCGCGTCCATCGAGTGCCCGCTGAGCCCGCTGCCGTCGGATCAGGCGGTCACGCTGGCTCGGGAGACGGCCGTGGGTGCCCTGCCGGACGAGTTCCTCGAGCGGGCGGCCCGCCACGCGGGCGGCAACCCGTTCTTCGTGCGGGAGATCGTCCGGATGCAGATGCTCGGCCAGGCCGGCGCCGAGCGCGTTCCGCGGGGGGTGCGCGACGTCCTGTCCCGGCGACTGGCGCGCCTGAGCTCGGACACCGTCGAGGTGGTCGCCGCTGCCGCCGTGCTCGGCACCGACGCCGACCTGCCCGTCCTTGCGGCCACCCTCGACCGGCCGGTCGACGCCGTCCGCGACCTGCTCGACGACGCCGTCCGGAGCGGGCTGGTCGAGCCGCTGGACGACCGCGGACCCGTGCAGTTCGTGCACGGTGTCGTCCGCGAGGTGCTGCTCGACGGCCTCGGCGCACGCCGGGCGGCGGCCCTCCACGAACAGGCGGGCCGGGCCCTCGAACAGTGTCGGCCCGACGCGGACGAGGCCCTGGCGCGGCACTGGGCCCGGGTCGCCGGCGCGGAGGCCGCCCGACTCACGGTCCGGTACGCCCGCCGGGCGCGCGACCGCGCGCGGAGCGCAGCCGCCCTCGACCAGGCCGTCCTCTTCGCCGAGCTCGTCGGCGAGCGGGTCGACGATCTCGACGACCGGCTGCAGCTCGGCGACCTCCGCGCCCGCTCCGGCGACGTGGCGGGTGCGCGGGTGGTGCTCATGGACACGGCCGCCGCGGCGCGGGACTCCGGACGGGACGACGTCCTCGCCCGCGCCGCCCTCGCGCTGTCGGCCGGCGAGGGCGGGTTCGAGGTCGCGCTGCACGATCCGGAGCAGGTGGCCCTGCTCGAGGAGGCGTCCCGGCGGCTGCCACCCGGGGGGCTGCGGGCCCGGGTGCGGGCACGACTGGCGGTGGCCACGTCGGTCTCGGCGTCGCAGGCCGAGCGGGTGGCGATGGCGCGGGCGGCGGTGACGGAGGCCGAGGAGGCCGCGGACGACGGCGCGCTGCTGCACGTGCTCGCCGGGTACGCGGACATGATCGGCGGGCCGCGCCACGTCGCCGAACGGCGGGCGGTGGCCGGCCGGATGCTGGAGCTCGCCCGGCGGCTGGACGACGCGAACGGCGAGCTGCTGGCCCGCCGGTTCCTGCTGGTGGCGCTCCTGGAGGTCGGGGACTTCCCCGCCGCGGACGCGCAGATCACCGCCTTCGACCGGCTGGCCCGCAGCACCAACGAGCCGGCGCACCTCTGGTACCCGCCGCTGTGGCGCGGGATGCGGGCGCTGCTCGCCGGCCGCGAGTCGGACGCGGAGGCCTACGCCGACCAGGTCGAGGCCATCGGCGCCCGGGCCCAGAGCGTCAACGCGCAGATGCTGACGACGACGCTCCGGTTCGCCGCCCGCTCCGGCCGGGCCGAGGAGCAGGTGGACCTCGTGCGCGCCGTCGAGGCGTACGCGCCCAACGTCCCGCCGGACCTGCCGCAGTTCCTCGTCGCCATGGCGTCGATGTACGCCGAGGTCGGGGACGTCGAGGCGACGGCCCGCTGCTATCGCCCGCTCGCCGACGTGGGTTTCGGTTCCCTGCCCGAGGACGCGGAGTTCCTCAGCGGGATGCTCGGCGCGGTCGAGGCGGCGATCCTGCTCGGTGACGAGGTGGGGGCGAAGGCCCTGTCCGACCGGATGTCCCCGTTCGCCGACGTCTGGATCGTCGACGGTATCGGCGCCGCCTGCTGGGGCCTCACGGCCGAATGGCTGGCCCGCCTGGCCGACCTGCTGGGCCGCGGCGCCGACGCGGACCGGCTCCGCGCCCGGGCGGAGGCCGCCTACCGGGCCACCGGGGCGACCGGCCCGTTGCGGCGGATCGCCGGCGCCGTCGACTCGCCGTCCGCCGGGCACGGCCGGCTGCGGCGAGAGGGCAACGGGTGGGTCGTCGGCTGGGCGGGCGCGCAGACGACGTTGCCGGATCTCAAGGGGCTCCACGACCTCGCCACCCTGCTGTCCCGGCCCGGCACGCCGGTGCCCGCCGTCCGCCTGCTCGCCGGCGGCGCGGGGGTGGACCTGGGGCCGCCCGTCGGCGCCGACGAGGTGCTCGACGACCAGGCGCGCGCGGCCTACCGCGACCGGCTCCGGACGCTCGAGGACGAGATCGCCGAGGCCGCCGACGCCGCCGACCTGGCGCGCGCCGAGCGGCTGCGGGACGAACGGGCCTTCCTGCTGCGCGAACTGTCCGCCGCCCTCGGCCTGGGTGGCCGGTCCCGCCGGCTGGGCGACGACACCGACCGCGCACGCAAGGCGGTCACCATGCGGCTGCGCGACGTCATCGCGCGGCTCGACGACCCGCTCCCCGCGCTGGCCCGGCACCTGCGGGCAGCGGTCCGGACCGGCCGGGAGTGCTGTTACGACCCGGAGGAACCGGTCAGCTGGCGGGTCAGGACCGGCCGGCCGGGCGGCTGACGTCGTCAGACCGGATCTGACGCCTCCCGGATGTCCGCCCCACACCAGGAGGAAGTCATGACCGCTGTCACCGACCCCGTCACCGTTCCCGTCCCGCCGCAGGAGGCTCCCGAGCAGACCCCGGACGAGCAGGCCGGAGCCGCTGTCGAGGCGCTCGTCGGCCGCATGTTCGAGGCCGCCCTCGGGTCCATGGACCTCTACGCGATCGGGCTGGGCACGCGGCTCGGCCTCTACGCCGCGCTGCACGAGGGCGGCCCGGCGACCAGCACCGAGCTCGCGGCACGGGCCGGCATCGCCGAGCGCTACGCCCGGGAGTGGCTGGAGCAGCAGGCGGTCACCGGCCTCCTCGAGGTCGCGACCGACGGCCCGGCCACGGAACGCCGATTCGCCCTGCCCGAGTACGCCGTCCCGGTGCTGCTGGACCCGACCTCGCCCGCCTACGTCGCGCCGATCGCCGCGTTCATCCCGCCGCTGGGCCGCATGTTCGACCAGCTGGTCGAGGTGTACCGCACCGGCGAGGGGATCTCGTGGTCGGACTACCCGGCCGAGGTCGTCGACGCCCAGGCGGCGTTCAACCGCCCCGCGTTCGCGCACGAGTTGGACGGCTGGCTGGCCGCCGTCCCGGAGATCGACGACCGGCTGAGCACCGGACCGGCCCGCGTCGCCGACCTCGCCTGCGGCGCCGGCTGGTCGACGCAGGCGCTGGCCCGCCGGTACCCGCAGGCCGTGGTGCACGGCTTCGACATCGACGACACGTCGATCGCCCTGGCCCGCAACCTCGTCTCCGGCGCCGACGTCGAGGACCGGGTCGAGTTCGAGGTGTGCGACCTGTCCGTGCCGTCCGAGGAGAAGTACGACGCCGCGACGATGTTCGAGGCGCTGCACGACCTGAGCCACCCCGTGCGGGTGCTCACCTCGATCCGGCAGTCCCTGGTGCCCGGCGGGGTGCTCCTCGTCGCCGACGAGCGGGCCGCCGAGGAGTTCACCGCCCCCGGGGACCCCGTCGAGCGGCTGTTCTACGGCTCGTCGCTGCTGATCTGCCTGCCGGGGTCGCTGGCCGACGGCGGGGTCGGCACCGGTGCGGCGATCCGCCCGTCCACCGTGCGCCAGTACGCGGCCGACGCCGGCTTCGCCTCCTGCGAGGTCGCCGAGATCGAGCACATGATGTTCCGCTTCTACCTGCTGCGGGCTCCGGCCTGACCGAGCCCGCCGTCCGCCGGTCGGCCGGTGCGCGTGCACCGGCCGGCCGGGCGGGTGCTGCCCGCGCTCAGGAGCCCGCGGCGGCGCGGTCGGCCAGCGCGACGACCGCCTCGGTGACGCGGTCCGGCTGGTCCTCGGGGGTCAGGTGGCCGGCCTCGGCCACGACCTCCAGTTCGATGCCCAACGTCGTCCGCGCGGCCTCCGCCAGGACAGAGACCGGGAGGAAGCAGTCCTGGTCCCCGCAGAGAACGGCTCGTGGCGTGTCCCGCCACCGGCCGAGCACCGACGCGGGCAGCGGCGACGGAGCGAGACTGGTCCGGATGTTGCGGGCGACCAGGGTCATCCACTCGACGTGCTGCGGCGACGGCGCACGGCCCTCGGCGTGCATGTTGTGCCAGGAGCCGGGCGCTGCGGTCGGGGGTGGGCCGCAGCAGCCACGGCAGGGTCGCGGCCAGCGTTCCCGGACGCACCCGCAGCCTGATCAACCCGGCCGGATCGAGCAGGAGCAGCCCCTGCACACCGGCCGGATCGGACGTCAGGGCCGCCGCCGCACCGAGGGAGTGCCCGACCAGGACGAGACGGTCGGCGCCGACGTGACGAACGACCTCGTCGACCCAGGCCCCGTACGCCGACGGGCCTCCCTGCGGCCGGCGCGCGTCGGACAGTCCGGGCTGGCCCGGCAGATCCGCGACCACCACGCGCAGCCGCGCGGCCAGGCGTTCCAGCAACGTCAGGCTGCTCGCGGCGTTGAAGTTGGTCCCCGGCAGGTAGAGCACGGTGGCCGGTCCGGCCCCCGCCGTCACCAGGTGGGTCTCGCCCAGCGCGGTCGGAGCGACGTGTCGCTCGTGCGGGACGGCCCACCGCGTCCAGCTGGTTCGTGCACCACGACCGGATCTGCTCGTGGCCCGCACGGGTCCGGTAGAGGTCGGCCACGGCCGGGATCGTGGCACTTCGGCGCCGTCTACGCGAGAGCGATGACCAGGCAGCAGGTGAACAGGACGGCGACGACCGGGGTCATGACGAACCGTTCGGGTCGGCTCCGGGAGGCCGCGTTGGCGAGGATGCCGATGCCGAAGTACGCCGTCAGCACCCAGAGGGCCGGAGGGTGTCTCGTAGATGAAGTCGCCGACATCGGTGGCGCGCTCGACCGCCCTCGCGATGATCCAGGCGAAGAAGGCGTACAGCAGGACCGAGACCGCGCTGGCGATCCGCAGGCCGCGCGGCAGCACCCGGTGCTTCCCGCCCCAGGCGAAGTGGCCCAGCGGCGCGCCGGCGGCCAGCGCGATCTGGAAGACGGCCAGCCCGGCCAGCAACACGTAGGCGACGACCGCTGCGACCATGATCACCAGCGCACGGTAGCCAGCGCGTGTTGATCTTCCGGTTCAGTCCTGGGCATGACCCCCTCATGGCTCCCCCGATCAGCGACGCGGTCATCGTTGACGTGTTCCGCCGGGTCGACCGGCTGCTCACGCCTCTCGTGGCCCGGCTCGGCCGTCCGCCGTCCCTCCCGCAGCAGCAACGTGACCAGTGGTGGGCCGACCAGGTGCCGCGGGTCGCGGCCGGCGTCGCGGCGACGCCGCGCCTCGCCGGGAAGTACGCCGACCTGTTCCCGCTGCAGAACACCGTCGGGACGGTCGTGCAGTCGATGATCGTGCTGGGCGTGGCCGGCGAGCGCGGGGTCGACGACCCCGCCGAGCGCGTGTCGCTGCTCGCCCGCATCCTCACGAACCGCGACCTCCCGGCCGACCGCGTGCGCCCGATGCTCACCCGGGCCAAGGGCACCTACCGGTCGGACACCTTCGGCGCGTCCGAGAAGCGGAAGGGCGCCCTGGGGACCGCACGCACGCTGTGGCGGGTCGCGAGCCTGCTGGGCCGGATCGACGACGCCCTCGACGCCCGCCCCAAGGGAAAGCTGCGGCACCGGGCGTTGTCGAACCTGCCGGTGGTCGGGGTCTTCGGCGGCTACTCGGCCGAGCGGGAGGGCGAGCGCCGCGCCGCCGCGCAGGCCGCCGCGGAGCTCAGCGAACCGCTCAGCGGATAGGCGCTGCGACGGCGCCGTCGCTCGCCGGCAGGACGTCGTCGTCGACCGCCGGGTCGGTGGCGAGGTTGGCGTAGACCTCTCGCGTCGCCGTCGACCGGTTCATGGTGATGAAGTGGATGCCGGGCACGCCCTCGTCCAGGAGGGTGCGGCACATCTCCGTCGCCACCTCGACGCCGAGCGCCCGGACGGCGGCCTTGTCCTCGGGCCGGTCGCCGTCGAGCTCCGCGAACCGCGCCGCGAGCTCCTCCGGGAACGCCTGGCCCGAGAGCTGGACGATGCGGGTGATCTGCCGCGCGTTGGTCACCGGCATGACCCCGGCGACGATCGGCACGTCGCAGGCGCGCGCCGTCACCCGGTCGCGCATCCGCAGGTAGTCCTCGGCGCGGAAGAACATCTGGGTGATCGCGAAGTCGGCGCCGGCGCGGCACTTGTTCACGAACATCTCGACGTCGGTGTCGAAGTCCGGCGACCGCGGGTGCCGCTCGGGGAAGGCGGCCACCCCGACGCAGAAGTCGCCCATCGAGCGGATCAGCTCGACCAGTTCCGAGGCGTAGTGCAGCCCCTCGGGATGGGCCATCCACTCGGCCTGCGGGTCGGCGCCCGGCGGGTCCCCGCGCAGCGCCAGCATGTTGCGCACCCCGGCGGCGGCCAGCCGGCTCACCACGTGCCGCAGCTCGGCGACGCTGTGGTCCACGGCGGTCAGGTGCGCCAGCGGGGTCATCGTCGAATCGGTGGCGATCCGCTCGGTCACCGAGACCGTGCCCTCGCGGGTGGTGCCGCCCGCGCCGTAGGTGACGGACACGAACGAGGGCCGCAGCCGCTCCAGCTCGCGCAGCGCCGTCCACAGCTGGACCTCGGCCTCGGGCGTCTTCGGCGGGAAGAACTCGAACGACCACGTCGGGCGCTCGGAGGCGAGCAGCTCACGAACGGTGGGGGTCACGGGCACTCAGGGTACGGGCCGCCCCGGCGCTGATCGTTCCCGCCGGGCACCCGGGCGAGCCGGTCGGCGGAATCGTGCCCCGCAGGCGTGGGCGATACTGGCCGGGTGACGGTCGGCGCGCAGGAGCGAGGAGCCGCAGCCGTACCCGCCCCGCCGCTCTCCGCCGCCGGGCTGGACCGGC
The DNA here is from genome assembly GCA_963748305.1 of uncultured Actinomycetota bacterium. Lineage (GTDB taxonomy): Bacteria > Actinomycetota > Actinomycetes > Mycobacteriales > Geodermatophilaceae > Blastococcus_B. The sequence goes on from CAVVIN010000020.1 coordinate 161,752, forward strand.
TGCGCTCGGCGGTCAGCGACGCCCTCGAGGAGTTCCTCGACCGGCAGAGCGGCGTGCTCGCCGCCATGGACGCGACCCTCGTCCCGGTCGTCGACGAGGTGCGGGCGCTGGCGGCCGGCGGCAAGCGGCTGCGCCCCGCCTTCGCCTACTGGGGCTGGCGCGGCGCCCGCGACTGCGGAACGGGCCCGGCCGAGGACGACGCCGCGGTGCTGCGTGCGGTCGCCGCGCTCGAGTTCGTCCACGCCAGCGCGCTCGTCCACGACGACGTCATGGACGGGGCCCGCACCCGCCGCGGCCGTCCCGCGACGCACATCGGCTTCGCCGGTCGGCACGCCGACGACGCCCTCGACGGCGACGGCGACGCGTTCGGCACCGGCGCGGCGATCCTCGTCGGCGACCTCGCGCTGGTCTGGTCCGACGAACTGCTCCGCCGCTCCGGCATCTCCGCGGCCGCCCTCGGCCGGGCCCGCACCGTCTGGGACACCATGCGCACCGAGGTCACCGCCGGTCAGTACCTCGACCTGCTGCACGCCGCGGGCGGCCTGCCGGGTGCCGACGGCGCGCTGACGGTGGCCCGCTACAAGAGCGCCGGCTACACCGTGCAGCGCCCGCTGCAGCTCGGGGCCGCCATCGCCGGCGCCGGCCCGGAGCTCGTCGAGGCCTACACCGCCATCGGGCTGCCGCTGGGCGAGGCGTTCCAGCTGCGCGACGACGTCCTCGGGGTGTTCGGTGACCCCGTCGTCACCGGCAAGTCCTCCGACGACGACCTGCGCGAGGGCAAGCAGACGCTGCTCATCGCGCTGACCGAGCAGGCCGCCGACGCCGCCGGCCGCCGGCTGCTCGACGACGTGCTCGGCCGCACCACCGCCGGCCACGAGGAGTTCGACGCCGTGCGGCGGCTCATCGACGACACCGGCGCGCGCGCCGCCGTCGAGGACCGGATCGCCGAGCAGACGGCCCTGGCCCGCGCCGCCATCGCCACGGCCCCGCTGGCCGACGACGCCCGCGCCGCCCTCGACGCCCTCGCCGTCGCGGCCACCTCGCGCAGCGCCTGACCGTGCGCACCGTTCCCGGGCGCACCGACCGGGTGGTCGTCGTCGGTGCCGGGTTGGCCGGCCTGGCGACGGCGCTGCGGCTGCGCGGCGCGGGACGGGACGTGACCGTCGTCGAGCGCGACCCGGGCCCCGGGGGCCGCGCCGGCGTGGTCCGGCGGGGCGGCTACGTCCTCGACACCGGCCCGTCGGTGTTCACCGCACCCGAGATCGTCGCCGACACGCTGGCCGCCGTCGGCGAGAAGCTCGCCGACCGGCTGGACCTGGTCCCGCTGGAGACCACCTACCGCGCACGGTTCGCCGACGGCTCGCACCTGGACGTCCACGCAGACCCGGAGGCCTTCGCCGCCGAGGTCGCGCGGCTGGCCGGCCCGGCCGAGGCCGACAACCTGCGCCGCTACCTCGCCGACCTGGCCGAGCTGTACCGCCTGCAGCTGTCGACGTTCATCGACCGCAATCTGGACTCGCCGCTGGATCTGCTCGGGCCCGAACTGGTGTCGCTGGCCCGGCGGGGCGGCTTCGGCCGGCTGTCGCGGCACGTGGATCGGGCCTTCGCCGACGAGCGGCTGCGGCGGCTGTTCAGCTTCCAGGCGCTCTACGCCGGGGTCTCCCCGTTCCGGGCCATCGCCGCCTACGCGGTCATCGCCCAGCTCGACATCGGCGCCGGCGTCTGGCACCCGGTCGGCGGCATCGGCGCGGTGCCCCGCGCGCTGGCGGCCGCCGCGGCCGACGCCGGGGTCGAGTTCCGCTACGGGGCACCGGTCGAGGAGCTCGAGCTGCGGGGCGACCGGGTCGCCGCCGTCCGGCTTGCGCGACGGCGACCGGCTGACCGCCGACGCCGTCGTCGTCACCACCGACGCGCCGTGGCGACTGGTGCCGGGGCTGCGCGCTCCCCGCCGGCCGGTGTGGTCGCCCTCGTGCGTCGCGCTGCACCTCGGCGTCCGCGACGAGCTGCCCGGCCAGGCGCACCACACGATCAGCTTCGGCGCGGCGTGGGAGCAGGTGTTCGCCGAGCTGACCCGCGACGGGCGGATCATGACCGACCCGAGCCTGCTGGTCAGCATGCCGTCGGTCACCGACCGGTCGCTCGCCCCGCGCGGGCGGGCAGGTGCTCAGCGTCGTCGCCCCCACCCCGAACCTCGACCGGCGCAGCGGCGGCAACCCCGACCTCGACTGGGCGGCGCTGGGCCCGCGCTACCGCGACGAGGTCCTCGGCGTCCTCGAGGCGCGCGGCTGGACCGGGCTCACCGGCGCCGTCGAGGTGGAGGAGCTGGCCACGCCGCTGGACTGGGCCGCCCAGGGCATGGCCGCCGGGACGCCGTTCGCCCTGGCGCACACCTTCGGCCAGACCGGTCCGTTCCGACCGTCCACGCTCCCCCGCCGCGGCCCGGTGAACGTCGTGCTCGCCGGATCGTCGGTGCAGCCGGGCGTCGGCGTGCCGATGGTGCTGATCAGCGGGCGGCTGGCCGCCGAGCGGATCACCGGGCCGGTGAATCGGTGACGGCCGTGGCCGATCGGGAGGAGCAGCTCGCGGCCGCCTACCGGCACTGCGCCGCCATCGCCGCCCACCACGGCAAGAGCTACCACCTCGCGACCCGGCTGCTCACCCCCGACCGCCGTCCGGCCGTGCACGCCCTGTACGCCGCCGCCCGCACCGCCGACGACCTCGTCGACCACCCCGGCGCCGATCCGGCCGGCGACCTCGCCGCGTGGTCGCGCGCCGTGCTGGCGGAGCTGGAGGCCGGCTGGTCGCAGGACCCGGTCCGCCTGGCGCTCGTGGACACCTACCGGCGCTATGACGATCCCGGTCGAGCACCTCGTCGACTTCCTCGCCGCGATGTCCAGCGACCTCGACGTCACCGGCTACGCCGACCTGGCCGCCCTCGACCGGTACATGTGGGGCTCGGCGGCGGTGATCGGCCTGCAGGTCCTCCCGGTCCTGGGCACCGCGCCCGGGGTGCCCCGGGAGGAGGCCGCGCCGTACGCGATCGCCCTCGGCGAGGCGTTCCAGCTGACCAACTTCCTGCGCGACGTCGGCGAGGACGCCGACCGCGGCCGGGTCTACCTGCCCGAGGACCTGATGGCCGCCCATGGGGTGACCCGCGAGCAGTTGGCCGCGAAGCGGTTCGACGGGAACGTCCGCGAGCTGATGCGCGCGATGGTCGCCGTCGTCCGGCGCCGGTACGACGACGCCGCCCCCGGGACCCCGCTGCTGGCGCCGGAGTCGCGGGACTGCGTACGGGCGGCCACCGCGCTCTACGGCGGCATCCTGACCGAGATCGAGCGGGCCGACTACCGGGTGCTCGACCGTCGGGTGTCGGTGTCCATGCCGCGCCGCCTGGCGGTGTTCGCCCGCCGGTTGACCGCCGCCCAGCTCGCCAGGGTCAGGGTGACCATCGCGAACCCGAAGAGCAGGTCCTCCACCGGCGCGTAGGCGATGCGCGGGCCCCAGATCGCATCCGGGGTCGTAGACGACGACGTCGAGGCCGGTCAGCACGCCGTTCATCAGCAGCTGGAACGCCACGATGATCGCGTAGGCGGCCCAGAAGACGGCCCGGGTGACCATCCGGGTGCGCAGGACGACGAGGTCGACGACCAGGACGCCGACACGGCGACGACCGCGAGCGCGGAGTAGCTCACCGGTCCGCCTCCTCCGCGGGGTAGCCCGCGTTCCAGCCGGTCACCTCGCCGCACGGCCTCGAAGGCGAGCACCGAGGCCAGCGGGACGACGACGAAGAAGAGGACCTCCTCGAGCGGGATCCCGCCGGGCAGCCGGATGCCGAGCGTGCGCTCCGGGCTGTAGTCCCAGTGCCCCTGGTCGATCGCGTAGAGCACCCAGGCGACGAAGACGACGAACACCGGCAGCACCGCCAGCAGGAACCGCCGCCAGCGGGCGTAGACCCGGGCGCGCAGCAGGATCTCCAGCGGCGCGGTGACCACCAGGCAGCCGACCAGGAGCGCGGCGTACGTCCAGTGACCCATGGCGTCAGTGGAGTCGCCAGGGACGCGTTTTCCGCGCCGTGGGACTCCATCAGGGCGCCATCAGAGCGCCATGGCCTGGGCGCGGCGGGTGACCTCGGTGTGCCGGTTGTCGCGCAGCGCCTGCACGGGTGTGCCGGGCAGCGAGTCGTCCTCGCGGAACATCCAGTCGAAGGCCTCCTGCTCGCTGAACCCGCCGTCGCGCAGGACGGTCAGCAGCCCGGGCAGGTGCTTGAGGATGATGCCGTCCTGGACGAAGGCGGCCGGGATCTTGCCGTTGCCACTGCCGGGGACGGACATCAGCTTGCCGTCGCGCAGCAGCTGGCGGACGCGGTTGGGCGAGACGCCGAGCAGCTGGGCGACCTCCGCGGGCGTGAGCGTGTCCATAGGGTGCAAGCCTATGGCGAGCGGCGGACCAGGCAGCACACCGGTGCCGGGGCAGCGACGGCGGACCGCGGACGAGGACGGCGACGCCCGAGGACCCGGGCCGCGAGCCACCCGTCCCGGACCTCGATCGGCTGGAGGCCCAGGCCCGTGAGCGGCTGCCCGCGGACGTGTTCGACTACTACGCCGGCGGCGCGGGGACCGAGACGACGCTGGCCGAGGCGACGAGGGCCTGGCGGTCGTGGCGGCTGCGGCCCCGGGTGCTGCGCGGCGTCGCGGCTCCGGACCTGACGACGTCGCTGCTCGGCACCGACGTCGCGACCCCGATCGGCGTCGCCCCCTGGGCGTACCAGGCCATGGCCCATCCGGACGGCGAGCGCGGCACCGCACGGGGCGCGGCGGCCGCCGGGGCGCTGATGTGCGCCTCGACGTCGGCGAGCACGTCCCTGGAGGACGTCGCCGCGACCGAGCCCGCAGCGCCGAAGTGGTTCCAGCTCTACCGGCTGCACTCCCCCGCGCACACCGACGACCTCGCCCGGCGGGCCGGCGCCGCCGGTTACCGGGCGCTGGTGCTCACCGTCGACCTGCCGGTGCTCGGCGACCGCCGGCGCGAAACCGCGCACGACTTCGCGCTGCCGGCCGACCTGCCGTTGGCCAACCACCCGCCGCCGGGCACCCCCGACCGCGGACAGCCCGCTGTGGACGTTCGACGACATCGCCCGCTTCGGCGACCTGTCCGGCCTGCCGGTCGTCGTCAAGGGCGTCCTCCGGGGCGACGACGCGGCGCGGTGCGTCCAGGCCGGAGCGGCCGCCGTCTGGGTGTCGGCGCACGGCGGGCGGCAGGCCGACCCCGTCGTCGCCGGCGCGCACGCCCTGCCCGAGGTGGTCGACGGCCGTCGGGGACGACGTCGAGGTCTACGCCGACGGCGGGATCCGGTCGGGCTCCGACGTCCTGACCGCGCTCGCACTGGGCGCGACGGGCGGTCTTCGTCGGCCGGCCGGTCATCTGGGGACTGGCCGCCGGAGGGTCCTCCGGCGTGTCGCGCGTGCTCGCCGGTCTGGGCGCGGATCTGGCGCACACCATGACCCTGTGCGGCCTTTCCGACGTCCGGTCGGTGCCGCGGGACACGGTGACACCGGCCCGCTGAGCGCCCCGCGCGCGCCTGCGCGGGGGTCCCGGCCCGTGACATCGGCCACCCGCGGCGCCGCCGCCCCCGCGGCACTCCATCCGCACCAGCGCGTCCCGGCGGCCACCTGAACCGCGTGGTTCGCCTATCCAGGGCGGATCCACTCCTACACTCGGCCGAGTGGACACCGTCGTAAGCGACCCCGCGGTGGGGGTGGTCCTCGAGGGCCGCTACCGCCTCGAGGAGCGCCTCGCGCGCGGCGGCATGTCGACGGTCTACTCGGCCAAGGATCTCCGGCTGCACCGCACCGTGGCGGTCAAGGTCATGGCCGACCACCTGGTCCACGACCCGACGTTCGTCGACCGGTTCACCCGCGAGGCGCGCGCCGCCGCCATGCTCAGCCACACCAACGTGGTCTCGGTCAGCGACCAGGGCAGCGACCAGGGCCTGGTCTTCCTGGTCATGGAGCTCGTCCGCGGCCGCACGCTGCGCGACCTGCTGACCGCCCGCGGCCGGCTGACCGTCGGCGAGGCGTTCGCCGTCCTCGAGCCCGTGCTGGCCGGCCTCACCGCCGCGCACCGGGCCGGGATCGTGCACCGCGACATCAAGCCCGAGAACGTGCTGATCGGCATCGACGGCGTCGTCAAGGTCGCCGACTTCGGCCTCGCGCGCGCCGTCGTCGGCACGGGACAGACCAGCCAGACCGGCGGTGTGCTCATCGGCACCGTCGCCTACCTCTCCCCCGAGCAGCTCGAGCGCGGCCGGGCCGACGCCCGCAGCGACATCTACGCCGCCGGCATCGTGCTCTACGAGATGCTCACCGGGCACCCGCCCTACGGCGGGGACACGCCCCTCGCGGTGGCCTACCAGCACGTGCACCACGACGTCCCCGCGCCGTCGGAGGAGGTCCCGGGCGTCCCGTGGCAGGTCGACGAGCTCGTCGGCCGCACCACCCGCCGCGACCCCGGCGGCCGTCCGGTCGACGCCGGCGCGTTCCTCGCCGAGCTCGCGGACCTGCGCAAGGACCTCGGCATCGAGGTCGTCCCCGTGCCCACCGGCCGCAGCACCGCCGGTCCGGGGACGCTGCGGCCCACCAACCGGCCGACCCGGCCGCGGCACCCCAGCGAGCCGGGCACCGCCGTCCTCGGTCAGCGGACCGACCGCGCCGGGCGCAACACCAGCATGCTCCCGGCGATGGGCGCCGGCCCGACGACGAACGTCAACGGCCGCAAGCCCGCGCTCGAGCGCGTCCGCCCCGGCACGCCGCAGCACATCCGCCGTCGTCGGGCGCGTTTCGCGTTCGCGATCGTGATGCTGATGGCCATCACCATCGGCGCCGTCGGCTGGTGGCTCGGCTCGGGCCGGTGGACCGACGTGCCCACGCTCGCCGGCAAGGACCGCGAGGCCGCGATCGACCTGCTCCAGGCCGCCGGCCTCGACCCCAACCCCGTCGTCGAGCAGTGGAGCGAGACCGTGCCCGCGGGCGAGGTCATCTCCGCCGACCCCGACGACGGCGAGGCGATCCGCGGCACCGACGTGAAGCTCGTCGTCTCCAGGGGGCCGGAGCGATTCGTCGTCCCGGTGGAGCTCGCGGGTCAGGAAGCCGGCGCCGTCGTCGCCCAGCTGCAGGAGTCGCTGCCGCTGCAGGTCACGACCACGGAGCAGTACAACAACGACGTCGCCGCCGGGCTGGTGATCGGCTTCGAGCCGCCGGCCGGCACCCAGCTGCCGCGCGACGCGGTGGTGACCGTGGTCGTCAGCCAGGGCCACGAGCCCGTCGCCATCCCGAACGTGATCGGCCAGACGCCCGAGGCCGCGACCGCGAACCTCGAGCAGCTCGGCTTCACCGTCGTCCGGGTCGACGACGGGCGCAGCGCCGACGTGGACAAGGGCGAGGTCATGGCGGTGAGCCCGGACCCGAACGAAGGCCCGGTCGCCTACCAGAGCACCGTCAACATCCAGGTCTCGGAAGGCAAGCCGCAGGTCGAGGTGCCCGACGTGACGGGCAGGAGCTCGGCCGAGGCCAAGCGGATCCTGGAGGACGCCGGCCTGCGGGTCGAGACGTCGTCCTGGATCACCGGTGACCGCGTCGTCGGGCAGACGCCCAAGGCCGGCGAGACCGTCGACCAGGGCACGACCGTCAAGATCCTCCTGAGCTTCTGGTAGGCCGATCCTTCGTGCAGAACCCGTCACCCATCGGCGCAACGCTCCAGCTCAAGGGCGGCCTGGCTCGCGGTGGTCTCGCCTACGCCGACGCCGTCTCCGCCCGCGCCGTCCAGATGTTCGTCGGCAACCCGCGCGGCTGGAAGCTGCTCCGCCGGCGATCCCGCGCAGGACGCGCTGTTCACGGCTGGCTGCGCCGAGCGGGGCATCCCGTCGTTCATCCACACGCCGTATCTGGTCAACGTCGGCTCGCCGACCGAGGCCACCGTCGACCAGTCGATCGCCTCGATCGCGCACAACCTGGCCCGCGGGGCGCAGCTCGGCTGCTCCGGCGTGGTCGTGCACGGCGGGTCTGCTGTCGGCGAGGACCGCTACGAGGCGGCGCTGCGACAGCTCCGGGAGCGGCTGCTGCCGGTGCTCGACGCCGCGCCGGCCGACGGCCCGCGGCTGCTGATCGAGCCGACCGCCGGCGGCGGCAAGGCGCTGGCGGCCACGGTCGAGGACCTCGGGCCGTACTTCGCGGCGCTGGACTTCCACCCGCTGGTCGGCGTCTGCTTCGACACCTGCCACGCCTGGGCCGCCGGGCACGACCTGTCCGTGCCGGGCGGGATGACGGCGACGCTCGACTCGCTCGAGGCCGTGGTCGGCCCGGGCCGCCTGGCGCTCGTGCACGCCAACGACTCGCTGGACGCGTGCGGCTCGAAGCGGGACCGGCACACCACGATCGGCGAGGGCTCGATCGGCGTCGGCGCCGTTCGCGGAGCTGCTCGCGCACCCGTCGGTGGCCGGGGTGCCGGTCGTCGTCGAGACGCCGTCCGAGCTCGACGGCCGCCGTCGGGCGGCCACGCCCGCGACATCGCGTTGTTGTGCTCCCTGCGCGACGGTGCGTCCGCCGAGCAACGCCGCGCCGCCGCCTGAGCGCCCGTCGGCGGCCAGATCGGCGATCTGGTCGCCAAACGGCGGTCTAGGCGACGACATCGCCGATGTGGCTAGGCGCTCAGCGGGTCAGAGGAGTTCGGCGAGGACGTCGGCGGCGCGGTCGACGGCGGCCCGGTCGACGTCGAGGTGCAGGACCAGCCGGATGCGGCGCGGGCTCACCTGGCTGACCAGCACGCCCTGCGCCTTGGCGCGCCTCGGCGACCACGGGCGCGGCGACGTCGTCCAGCACGACCATGTTGGTCTCGACGGACGACGGGTCGACGCCGAGCCGCTTGGCCAGCAGCTGCGCGTGCTCGTGGTCCTCGGCCAGCCGCTCGAGGTGGTGGTCGAGGGCGTACAGCCCGGCCGCGGCCAGCACGCCGGCCTGGCGCATCCCGCCGCCGAGCCGCTTGCGCCACAGCCGCGCGGTCGCGATCCGCTCCGCCGAGGCGAGCAGCACCGAGCCGACCGGCGCGCCCAGCCCCTTGGACAGGCAGACCGACGCGGTGTCGGCCAGCCGCCCGTAGGTCGCGAGCTCCACGCCTGAGGCGACTGGCCGCGTTCCAGATCCGGGCGCCGTCGAGGTGGATGGCGACGCCGGACGCCCGCGACCAGTCCCAGAGCTTGCGGAGCTCGTTCAGCGGCTGCACGAGCCCGCCGCCGCGGTTGTGCGAGTTCTCGACGGCGACGGCGGCCGTGGCGGTCAGGTGCCAGTCGCCCTTCGGCCGCACCTGCTCGATCAGCTGATCGGCGTCCAGCCGGCCGCCCGACGACACCACCGTGCGCGTCGAGATGCCGAAGATCGCCGCCGCAGCGCCCATCTCGTAGGTGACGACGTGCGCGTCGGCGTCGCAGAGCACTTCCTGGCCCGGCTCGCAGACCAGCCGCAGACCGATCTGGTTGCCCATCGTCCCGGACGGCACGAAGAGCCCGGCCTCGTGGCCGAGGAGGCCGGCCACCCGCTCCTCGAGCGCGGTGATCGTCGGGTCCTCGCCGTAGACGTCGTCGCCGACCTCGGCCTCGGCCATGGCCCGGCGCATCCCGGCCGTCGGCCGGGTGACGGTGTCCGAGCGCAGATCGATGGGGTGGGTGGGTCCCCCGGGAGACGAACTCAGCCACGCAGCATCTCCGCGACGAGGAACGCCAGCTCCAGCGACTGCCCGGTGTTCAGCCGGGGGTCGCAGGCCGTCTCGTAGCGGCTGTTGAGGTCCTCGTCGCTGATCTCCATGGCGCCGCCGAGGCACTCGGTGACGTCCTCCCCGGTCAGCTCGACGTGGATGCCGCCCGGCCAGGTGCCCAGCGCCCGGTGCACGGCGAAGAAGCCCAGCACCTCGTCGACGACGCGGTCGAAGTGGCGGGTCTTGTAGCCGGTGGAGGACTCGTGGGTGTTGCCGTGCATCGGGTCGCACTGCCAGACGACCTGGTGGCCGCTGGCGGTGACCTTCTCGATGATGCCGGGCAGGACGTCGCGGATCTTGCCGTTGCCCATGCGGCTGATCAGCGTCAGCCGGCCGGGCAGGCCCTCGGGGTCCAGCCGCTCGACGAGCTCGGTGGCCTGCTCGGGCGTCGTCGTCGGGCCGATCTTGACGCCGATCGGGTTGGCCAGCTTCGAGGCGAACTCGATGTGCGCGCCGCCCATCTGGCGGGTGCGCTCCCCCACCCACACGAAGTGCGCCGACGACGCGTACGCGCGGCCCTCGTGCACGCGCACCAGGGCGCGCTCGTAGTCGAGGATCAGCGCCTCGTGGCTGTTGTAGAGGTCGACCTGGTGCAGGGCGGTGGAATCGACGCCGCAGGCCCGCATGAACGCCAGCGCCCGGTCGATCTCCTGCGCGATGACCTCGTACCGCACGCCGGCCGGTGAGGTGGAGACGAAGTCCTTGTTCCAGTCGTGCACGGCGTGCAGGTCGGCGAGGCCGCCGCGCGCGTACGCCCGGATCATGTTCATCGCCGCGGCCGAGTTGGCGTAGGCGCGCACCAGCCGGTTCGGGTCCGGGATGCGCTGCTCCAGCACCGGCTCGAGCGAATTGACCATGTCGCCGCGGTAGGAGGGCAGCCCGAGCGCGTCGAGGTCGGACGAGCGCGGCTTGGCGTACTGGCCGGCGATGCGGCCGACCTTCACCACCGGCACGCTGGCGCCGTAGGTGAGGACGACGGCCATCTGCAGCAGCGTCCGCGTCGTGCTCTGCAGGTGCGGCTCGGTGTTGAGGTCGAACGTCTCCGCGCAGTCGCCGCCCTGCAGCAGGAACGCCTTGCCCTGCGCCACCTCCGCCAGCCGACGACGCAGGTCGTCGATCTCGGCGGGCGCCACGATCGACGGCACGCTCGAGAGCGTGCCCAGGACGGTCCGGAGGGCGTCCTGGTCGGGCCACGGCGGCTGCTGGGCAGCGGGCAGCTCCCGCCACCGGTCCAGACCGGGGACCAGCTCGGCGGGTTCGGGGAGACTCACGGTCCTGAGCCTACGGCGCCCCCCTGGGCTGCCCGCCGCAGGCGGTCAGGTTCCCCACCGGAGGTGTGTAGCTCAGCCGAAGAAGACCTCCGCCTCCGCGTAGCGCTCCGGCGGGACCAGCTTGAGCTGAGCCGTGGCCGCCGACAGCGGCACCCGCACGATGTCGGTGCCCCGCAGCGCCACCATCACCCCGGACTGCCCGTCGTGGACGGCGTCGATGGCCGCCAGCCCGAACCGCGTGGCGAGCACCCGGTCGAACGGCGTGGGCGTGCCGCCGCGCTGGACGTGCCCGAGCACGACCGCCCGCGCCTCCCGCCCGGTCCGCTCCTCGACCAGGGAGGCCAGGGCGGTGCCGATGCCGCCCAGGCGCACGTGCCCGAACGCGTCCTTCTCCCCCGCCGCGAGCACCATGTCGCCCTCCTTCGGCACGGCACCCTCGGAGACGACGACGATCGGCGAGTAGCCCGAGTCGAAGCGGTGCTGCACGTGCGCCACGACGGCGTCCACGTCGAAGGGCACCTCCGGGATCAGGATGATGTTCGCGCCGCCGGCCATGCCCGCGTGCAGCGCGATCCAGCCCGCGTGCCTGCCCATGACCTCGACGACCAGCGTCCGGTGGTGGCTGTCCCCGGTGGTGTGCAACCGGTCGATGGCCTCCATCGCCACGGTGACGGCGGTGTCGAAGCCGAACGTGTAGTCGGTGGAGTCCAGGTCGTTGTCGATCGTCTTCGGGACGCCGACGACGCGGACGCCGGCCTCGGCGAGCTTGGTGGCCACGCCGAGGGTGTCCTCCCCGCCGATCGGCACCAGCGCCTCGATGCCCAACCGCTCCAGGTTGGCGATGACCCGATCGGGCCCGCCCTCGACGCCGTACGGGTTGGTGCGGGAGGTGCCCAGAACCGTGCCGCCGCGCGGCAGGATCCCGCGGACGGCGGCCAGGTGCATCGGCACCGTGTCGGCCTCCAGCACGCCGCGCCAGCCGTCCCGGAACCCGACGATCTCGTCACCGTGCACGCCGATCCCCTTGCGGACCACGGCCCGGATGACGGCGTTGAGTCCCGGGCAGTCGCCGCCGCCGGTCAGGATGCCGATGCGCATGGAGGTTCCTCCGGGAAGGGTCGCGAACGGTTGGTGGTTGTCCCGCGTCATGATGCCGCAGGTCACGACGCCCGACACGGCCACCGCATGATCGCCCTCACCGGTGTCACCGGCACGCTCGGGGGCCGGGTCGCCGCCCGGCTGTCCGCTGCCGGCGTCCCCTTGCGCTTGGTCGTCCGCGACGCCGGCCGCGCCCCCGACCTGCCCGGCGCCGAGATCGCCGAGAATCCCGGCGGCTACGCCGACGGCGCGGGCTTCCGGGGTGCGCTCGACGGCGTCGACACCCTGTACCTCGTGTCGGCCGCCGAGGCGGAGGACCGGCTCCAGCAGCACCTCACCGCCGTCGAGGCCGCGGCCGCCGCGGGCGTGCGCCGGATCGTCTACACGTCGTTCGTCGGCGCGAGCCCGGACGCCGTCTTCACCCTGGTGCGCCAGCACTACGCGACCGAGCAGGCCATCGCCGCGACCGGCGTCCGGCACACGTTCCTGCGGCACAACATGTACGCCGACTTCGTGCCCTTCTTCGCGGTGCGGGACGGCGACCGTGCCGTGATCGCGGCACCCGCCGGCGAGGGCCGCACCGGCTTCGTCTCCCGCGATGACCTCGCCGACGTCGCCGCCGCGGTGCTCCTCCGGAAGGACGGCGACGTCGACGGGCAGACCCTCGAGCTCACCGGTCCCGAGGCGTTGACGCTGGCCGAGGCCGCCCAGGTGCTGACGGACGCCACCGGGATCCCCGCGGAGTACCGGCCCCAGACGGTCGAGGAGGCCTGGGCCACCCGCCGCCCGTCCGGCCATCCGGACTGGGAGGTCGAGGGCTGGGTGACCAGCTACCTGGCCATCGCCGCCGGCGAACTGGCGACGGTCACCGACGTCGTCGAACGGCTGACCGGGCACCCGGCGCGCACCGTCGCCGACCACCTGCGCGCCCATCCCGAGGACTGGGCACACCTGCGCGGCTGAGCACACGCCGGTGGCTATCCCAGCTCGCCTGTTCCCATCGCCCACACGGTCGGCCCCCCGCGCCCAGCCGCACCTCGTGCCGCACCTCGAACCCGTGGGACCGGTAGAACGGACGTTGGCGGGTTCATCGTCTCCAGGCAGGCGATCAGCCCGGCGCCCGTGCCGCGCCAGTCCGGGCTCCAGCACCTCCCCCCCAACCCCTGGCCCTGGACAGCGGGATCGACGCCGAGGAGGTGCAGGTAGGCGTACGGCTCGGGCGGCCGCAGCTCGCAGATGACCCGCATCGCGCCGCCGATCTGCTCCGCGCGGCGGGCACCCATCAACGCCGACATCAGCCCCGGGACGGTGGGCAGGTCCTCCGACGGTGCGTCGTCACCGCTGCCGGGCCACCGCCACATCGCCACAGCAACCGGCGCGGTCCGGCGGACGAGGTCGACCCGGCCGGACGCGAGGTACTGCTCAGCGAACAGGCCGAACAGTGCCGCGCAGGCGTGCGGCCGTGTGTCGTCGTCCGGAAAGAACCAGCGCATCAGCGGGTCCTGGACGAAGGCGTTCGCCAGAACCGTGCGGGTCGCGGACACGATCACCTGTTCCACGGGCCGCAGCCTGCCGCTCCGGCCGTCCTCCGTCATGCGGTCCGGGCGTGGAGCCGCTGATCCGTGGCGGAGGGCCGACTCGGCCAGCGGTTGGCCGGCCACCCGCCGCGCTCCGTCGGAGCACTGCGCGCCCACCCCGAGGATGGGGCACCGCGCGGCTGACCGCTTGTCCGGGCCGGCCGGTAGACCCGGGAGTGCCCGACCTGGAGCCGGCCGACCTGCTGGCCACGATGCCGTTCGCCGTCGCTACCGGGATCGAACTCGACCGGGCCGGCCCCGAGGAGGTGGCGGGGCGGCTGCCCTGGTCGCCGGAGCGCTGCACCGCAGGCGGGCTGATGCACGGCGGGGCGCTGATGACCCTGGCCGACTCGGTCGGCGCGGTCTGCGCGTTCCTCAACCTGCCACCGGGGGCGACGACGGCCACCGTCGCGTCGTCGACGGCGCTGATGCGCGGGATCCGCAGCGGGACCGCGCACGCGATCGCCCGGCCCCTGCACGCCGGCCGCTCGTTCATCACCGTCGTCGTGGACGTCACCGATGACGACGGCCGGCCGGTTGCGCAGGTCACCCAGACCCAGGCGGTGCTCGGCGGCTGACTCAGCCCCGGCGCTCGAGCAGCTGACCGGGCCAGCCGTTGACCTCGAAGCGCTCCGTGGGGGTGAACCCGGCCGACTCGTAGAACCGCACGAGCTTCCCGTCGTCCCCGCCGTAGCAGTCGACCCGCTGCCGGTCGACCCCGCGTGCCCGGACCCGCGACCACGACTCGTCGAGCAGGTGCCGGCCCGCCCCGCGGGCGGCCGGATCGCTGACCAGCAGCAGCACGTAGTCCTCCGGCTCGGTCGCCGGCGGCACGTAGGCGTGCGCGGTCGGCCCGTGCACGAGCGCGCCGATCACGGCGCCGTCCTGCTCGAGGACCAGCGGACTCGTCGTCCTCGAGCATCCGGCGGATCTGGGACACCCGCTTCGCCGACGCCGACCACGGCTGGTCCCCCCACTGCCCGGTCCGGCCGCGCTCGACCAACCAGGCCACGGCCTTGTCCATCAGCGCCATCACCGCGGTCGAGGTCCTGGACCGAACCGGTCCGGAGCCCCGTCCGGCGCTCACCGTGCGGAGTCCATCGCCTGCCAGCGGGCCAGGTTGTAGCGGGCGTCGACGAGCGCGTCGTGGGTGCCGTCGGGCTTCGGCGGCAACGGCGGCTGGCCGACGTCGTCCCAGCGCTGGCGCAGTTCGCGGGTGAACCGCGGGATCGGCCGGGGCAGCGCCGGCATCGCGCCCCACAGCTGGCAGAGGGCCACGTGGTCGTAGGCGGCGAACCAGGCCCACAGCTCGATCTCCTCGCCGGGCCCGGTCAGGAAGGCCAGCAGGTCCTCGCGGATGCGTTCGCGGCTGCGCCACGCCTTGTCCGACGGCGACGGCAACTGGTCGAGCACGTTGCGCCGGACCCACGGGATCGCCTTGTCCGGGTCGAACTCCGTGCTGACGGCGTAGAACTCGCGCCCGGTCTCGTCGACGACGCCGATCGAGACCAGGTCGATCGTCGTGCCGTCCTCGATGAATTCGGTGTCGTAGAAGAAGCGCCGCACGCCGGCAACCGTAGGTCGCGGCACGCTCATACTGGTCCGCGACCCTCGTCGAGCGACTACCGGTGGCGGGAGGGCGCGTGAGCGCGTTCCGGGACTACGAACACGCGGGCTGGGAGGACACCGACGTCTGCGCCGCCTACCAGGACCGGCTGGGGCCCGTGGTCGCGCAGGTGATCGACCCGCTGCTGGACGCCGTCGCGGTCGGCCCGTCGGATGCCGTGCTCGATGTCGCCACCGGATCGGGTGTGGTGGCGGTGGCCGCCGCTGCCCGCGGGGCCGCCGTGGTGGGCCTGGACTTCTCCGCTGAACAGCTGCGCCGGGCGGCCGCCGAGCACCCGGGGATCACGTTCGAGGTCGGAGAGGCCGACGCATTGCCGTTCGGCGCAGGCACGTTCGACGTCGTCGTCAGCAGCTTCGGCGTCCCGCACTTCCCGGATCCGGGGGCGTTCTTCGGCCAGAGCGCCCGGGTGCTGCGGCCCGGCGGAAGGTTCGCCTTCACCGTGTGGGCGGCCCCGGACGTGTCGAAGGGTTTCGAGATCCTCTACGGCGCGATCCAGCGGCACGGCTCCCTCGACGTGGGCCTCCCACCCGGACCGAATTTCTTCCGCTACGCCGACGTGGAGACGTCGACGGCGAGCCTGGCCGAGGCCGGGTTCGAGGACGTGCGGGGAACCGTCGTGCCGCAGACCTGGGAACTCCGCTCCCCGGACGACCTCTTCGACTCGGTCTACCACGGGACCGTCCGGGCGGCCGCGCTGTTGAAGCGACAGCCGGCGGACGTGCTGGCCCGTATCCGCGACTCCGTTCGGGCGGCCACGGAGCGGTTCACCGACGGAGACCTGTACCGCGTGCCGATGCCCGCAGTCCTGATGACCGGGACGAAGCGAGCGTCGTAGCGGGGCGGCTAACGTGCCGTTCATGCCGGTTCTCGCCATCGACGCAGGAACGACCGGGGTGACCGCGCTGGTCGTGGGCGAGGACGGCGGCGTCCTGTCCCGCGGCTACCGCGAGTTCGCGCAGTTGTTCCCCCGCCCCGGCTGGGTGGAGCACGAGCCCGAGGACATCTGGACGGCGACGGTCGCCGCGTGCCGCGAGGCCCTCGCTGGCACCGAGGATCAGCCCACCTGCATCGGGATCACCGACCAGCGGGAGACCGCCGTCGTCTGGGACCGCCGCACGCTGCGCTCCCCCCGCCCGGCGATCGTCTGGCAGGACCGGCGCACCACCGGCATCTGCGACCGGCTGCGCGCGGACGGCGTCGAGGACCGGGTGTCGGCGCTGACCGGGCTGCGCCTCGACCCCTACTTCACCGGCACCAAGTACGCCTGGCTCGCCGAGCACGAGGAGCGGATGTGGGCCGGCGTCCGCGACGGCGCGCTGGTGCTGGGCACCGTCGACTCGTACGTCATCGCCCGCCTCACCGGCGGGAAGGCGCACGTCACCGACCCCAGCAACGCCAGCCGGACCCTGCTGTTCGACCTGGAGAAGGGCGCCTGGTCCGACGAGCTGTGCGAGCTGTTCGACGTCCCGAGGGCGGCGCTGCCGGAGGTGGTGCCCAGCTCCGGCGTCGTCGGCACCACCGACCCCGACGCCTTCCTGGGGCTGGAGCTGCCGATCGCGGGCATCGCGGGCGACCAGCAGGCGGCACTGTTCGGCCAGGCCTGCTACTCCCCCGGCGACTCCAAGTGCACCTACGGCACCGGGTCGTTCGTGCTCACCAACACCGGGTCGACGCCGGTCCGCTCCGAGGCCGGCCTGCTCTCCACCGTCGCGTGGGACATCGGCGACGGCCTGGTCTACGCGCTGGAGGGGTCGATCTTCGTCACCGGCGCCGCCGTGCAGTGGCTGCGCGACGGGCTGGGCCTGATCGACTCCGCCGCCGAGATCGAGGGGCTGGCGCGCACGGTCCCCGACTCCGGCGACATCGTGTTCGTGCCCGCGCTGACCGGTATGGGCGCCCCGCACTGGGACCCGCACGCCCGCGGCGCGATCGTCGGCCTGACCCGCGGCACCACCCGCGCGCACCTCGCCCGGGCCACCCTCGAGGCGATCGCGTTCGAGGTGCGCGACGTCGTCGACGTGATGGTGTCCGAGGCCGGGCTGTCGGTGCCCGAGCTCTCGGCCGACGGCGGGGCCAGCGCCAACGACCTCCTGATGCAGCTCCAGGCCGACCAGCTCGGCGTGCCGGTCCGCCGTCCGAAGGTCACCGAGACCACGGCGCTGGGCGCCGCCTTCCTCGCCGGGCTCGGCACCGGCGTCTGGGGTAGCACCGACGAGCTGACGGCCACCTGGGCCCTGGACCGGCGCTTCGAGCCCGAGGAGGGACGGCGCGACGACGGCCGGCACGACCGCTGGCGCGAGGCCCTCACCCGCGCCGGCCACTGGACCCGCTGAGGGACTTTCTGTACAGAAAGTCCCCTGCAGCGGCTGCTCAGGCGGCGGGGTGCTTCTTCGCCTGGGCGCCGACCGAGTGGCTGCCGAACTCCCGGCCGTCGAGCGCCCGGATGTCGCGCTCGAGCTGCGGCACCCGCTTGGCCGACACCTTCATCGCGACCTTCTCGGCCAGAGCGCCGGTGACCACCTGGCGGAGCGCGGAGACGACGCCGACCGAGCCCGGCACGAACACCCGCCGTCCGCGGGTCTCCAGGTTCTCCACCAGCGCCTCGGCGCAGGCCTCGACCGAGGTGTAGGCGCCGAGCGGGCCGGGGAGCTGCTTGCGGGTCAGTGCGAAGGTGGGCAGCGCGGCCTCGGTGTCGCGCACCATGTCGGTGTCGATCCAGGTCGGGTGCGCGCTGGCCACGGTGACCCCGCGGTAGGCGACCTCCAGGCGCAGCGCGTCGCCGAACCGCTCCACGCCCGCCTTGGCCGCGCAGTAGGCGCTCATGCCGGGCAGCACGGTGAACGCGGCGGCCGAGCTGATCAGCAGCACGTGGCCCTTGCGCTTCGCGATCTCCGGCAGGGCCGCGTGCGCGGTGAGCATCGAGCCGATCAGGTTGACCTCGATCGTGCGGGCCAGGGCGTGGGCGGAGCTGGTCATCACCGTCGTCAGCGGGGCGATGCCCGCATTGGCGACGACGATGTCGAGCCCGCCGAAGGTGTCCACGGTGCGCTGGACCGCGGCCTTCAGCGCCTCCGGGTCGGTGACGTCGGCCTCCACCCAGAGGTGCTCGGGGCCGAGCTCGTCGGCGACGCGGGCCAGCTCCTCGGGCTCGAGGCCGACCAGCGCCACGCGGGCGCCGCGGGCGGCCGCCTTGCGGGCCAGCTCCGCGCCGATGCCGCGGGCGGCCCCGGTGATCAGGACCGACCGGCCGGCCAGCGGGGTACGCGGCCGCTGCCTGCGGAGGCTGAAACCCATCGGTGCTCCCTCGATTCTCGGCGCCCGAATTGAGCGCTGCTCACCACCGTTGTAGCTTGTTGAGCGTTGCTCAGCAAGCCGGAGCCGGAAGACGACGAGCACCCGAAGGAGCCGATCGGTGACCAGCACGCTCGAGACCCAGCCCGCCACCGCGCCCAGCCCGACCCGGAGCGTCCGGGACGTCGGCGTCGCGATCATCGGCTCGGGCTTCGCCGGCCTCGCGATGGCCATCGCCCTGAAGAACCGCGGCGAGCGCGACTTCGTCGTCCTGGAGCGGGCCGACGAGGTCGGCGGCACCTGGCGGGACAACACCTATCCCGGCGCCGCCTGCGACGTGCAGAGCAACCTCTACTCCTTCTCCTTCGCCCCCAACCCCGACTGGCCGCGCTCCTACTCCGAGCAGCCGGAGATCCAGGCCTACCTGGAGTCGACGACCGACCGGTTCGGCGTGCGCGAGCACTGCGTCTTCGGTGCCGACGTCACCTCCGCACGATGGGACGACGCGGCGCGCCGCTGGCACGTGCGCACGACCGCCGGGGAGTTCCGGGCCCGCGTGCTGGTCTCCGCCGCCGGGGCCCTGGCCGACCCGACCTACCCCGACATCCCGGGCCTGGACACGTTCGCCGGCACGGTGATGCACTCCGCCCGCTGGGACCACTCCCACGACCTGGCCGGTGAGCGGGTCGCCGTCGTCGGCACCGGCGCCTCGGCCATCCAGGTCGTCCCGGCCATCCAGCCCGTCGTCGACAGCGTCGCGGTCTACCAGCGCACGCCCGCCTGGGTCGTCCCCCGCACCGACCACCCGGTGACGCCGCTCATGCGGCGGCTCTACCGGTTCGTCCCCGGCCTGCAGAAGGCGGTGCGGGCGGGGCTGTACCTGCTGCGGGAGTTCCTCGTCATCGGGTTGGCCAAGCGGCGGCGCTTCCTCAAGCCGGTCGGCCGGCTCGCCCGGGCGCACCTGCACCGCCAGGTCCGCGACCCGAAGCTGCGCACCGCGCTGACGCCGGACTACACGATCGGCTGCAAGCGGATCCTGATCAGCAACGACTACTTCCCGGCCGTGGCGGCGCCCAACGCCGAACTGGTGACGGCGGGCATCGCCGAGGTGCGGCCGCGGTCGATCGTCACCACCGACGGCGTCGAGCGGCCGACCGACACGATCGTGCTGGCCACCGGCTTCCACGTGACCGACCTGCCGATCGCCGAGAAGATCTGCGGCCGCGACGGGCGGAGCCTCGCCGAGGTGTGGGCCGACGGCATGGTCACCAACCGCAGTGCCGCCGTCGCCGGGTTCCCGAACATGTTCCTGCTGGTGGGGCCCAACGTGGGCGTCGGCCACACGTCGATGGTCTACATGATCGAGTCGCAGGTCGCCTACGTGGACTCCGCGCTCCGGGCCATGGCCGATGAGGGCCTCGAGGTCCTGGAGACCACGCCGCAGGCGCAGGAGGCCTACCGCGACCTGATCGCGGAGAAGTCGAAGGACACCGTGTGGCTGGCCGGGGGCTGCGCCAGCTGGTACCTCGACAAGCACGGCCACAACACCACGCTCTGGCCGGACTTCACCTTCCGGTTCCGCAAGCTGACCAAGACCCTCGACCGGGAGAACTACGTCGGCGCACCCGCCGTCGCCCCGGCCCGCACCGCGGAGGTGGCCGCATGAACACCGTCTGGAAGCGCACCGCCGCCGTCGACCTGCCCGACGGCGCACAGCTGCACGCCACGGTCGAAGGCCCCGACGACGCCCCCGTGACCCTCGTCCTCGCGCACGGCTGGACGCTGTCGCAGGCCGCCTGGGACGACGTCGCCGCGCTGCTCACCGCCCGGATCGCCGCCGGCGACCTGCGGCTGATCCGCTACGACCAGCGCGGCCACGGCCGCTCGACCTGGGGCACGCACGCCGACGAACTCGGCGAGCTGACCATCGACCAGCTGGGCGAGGACCTCGGCACGCTGCTCGACCAGCTCGTGCCCGACGGACCGGTCGTGCTCGGCGGGCACTCGATGGGCGGCATGACGATCATGTGCCTGGCCGCCGCGCGCCCCGAGCTGTTCGGCGACCGGGTCCGCGGCGTCGCGCTGGTGTCGACGTCCGCGGGCGACCTCAACCCCGAGCCGCGCAACGCCGCGGAGCAGATCCAACAGCGGCTCACCCCCGGGGCACTCACGCTCGCGCTGGCGGGGGCACGGGTGCTGGAGAAGCTGCGCCAGGCGCTGCCGCCGACCCACCGCCGTCACCAGAAGATCGTCCGGGACCTGCTCTACGGCGCCGACGCGACCGAGGAGATGGTGGTGCGGGGCGCGGAGATCATGCACGCCAGCACCGTGCGCGCCTTCGCCGTCTTCCTGCCCGCCCTCGGCGACCACGACAAGCGCGACGAGCTGGCCGCGCTGAAGGGCGTCACGGTCGAGATCCTCGTCGGCGACAGCGACAAGCTGACCCCGAAGCGGCACTCGCGGCAGATGGCCGAGGCGCTACCCGAGGCCGACCTGCACGTCGTCGACCGGACCGGCCACATGCTCCCGCAGGAGCGGCCGCAGCTGGTCGCCGACGCGATCGGGCGGCTGCTCACGGCGGCGGCCGGCGACCGGGCGGCCGCGTGACGTGCCCGGGGACCTGCCGCCGGTGACCGCCATGCCCGGGCCGTTGCGGCGCTCGGCCGGCGACCGGCGGGCGCAGCTCGTGCAGATCGGCCTCGAACTGCTGCCGACGACGCCGGTGCAGGAGCTGACCATCGACGAGGTGGCCCGCCGGGCCGGCATCAGCCGCAGCCTGCTGTTCCACTACTTCGCCACCAAGCGGGACTACTACACCGCCGTCACGCGGGCGGCGGCGGACCTGATGCTCGAGCACCTGCTCCCGACCGCGGACGCCCCGCCCGACGACCGGGTCGCGGGCATGCTCGACCGCTACGTCGGCTGGGTGGAGACCTTCCGCGAGTCGCACCTGGCGTTCGTGCGCGGAGCGGCCGGCGGCGACCCGTGGGTGGCCGAGGTCTACGAGGACACCCGCAACCGGCTCGTGGCGGTGGCGCTGGACGCCCTCGGCCTGCCCGACGACGCGCTGCGCCGTCAGCTCGTGCTGGCCTGGTTCGCCTTCACCGAGGACCTCGTCGGCCACTGGGTCCAGGACCCGACGATGCCGCGCCCGGAACTCCTCGCCCTGCTCCGCGACGTCCTGGACCGCCTCGTCGCGCACTGAGCCGCGCACTGGCAGCCATGAGGCCCGGGACTTGCATCCCGTACCTGGGTACGGGCTTAACGTGGGAGGCGTGGACCTGTCGATGCCCCCACGGACGCCGACCGGGCTGACTGGACGCCGGTCGACGCCTGCACGCTGCCGACCGGTGAGCAGCCGCTCCGGGTAGCCGAGTTCGACGACCTGTTCGCCACCTCGCTCCGCGCCGTCGAGCACTCATCCAGCCCCCACGCCACGGGCCAGGCTGGTGCTGGCCGGCGACGGGACGCTCGCCGCTCGCGTCCAACGGCTGGCCGACGCCGAGACCGCCTGCTGCTCCTTCTTCACCTTCACGCTGACCCCGCTGGACGGCACCGGGCCGGCGTCCCTGATGAGTCCGTGGTCGCCCTCGACATCGAGGTGCCGCCGGCGCGATCCGACGTGCTCGCGGCCCTGGTCGACCGAGCACGCCGGTGTTGATCGTCCCGGTACGGGGAGCTTCCAGGTTTCAGCCGGCCAGCGACGTCGGGGCGCGGTCGCCGGCCTCGTCGACCGGCGGCTGCAGCTTGGCGACCACCTCGGGCGCGCTGGCGCCGGTGGAGTCCATCGACTTCTTGACCTGCGCGCCGTAGACGTCGACGTACTCCTGGCCCGACAGCGTCATGATCTCGTACATGATCTCGTCGGTGATCGACCGCTCGACGAAACGGTCACCGGAGAGGCCCTCGTAGCGGGAGAAGTCCAGCGGCTCGCCGAACTTCACCTGCACCCGGGTGATCTTCTTGCCGAACGGCAGCCGCCTGTGGCTGTAGATCATCGCGACCGGGATGACCGGGACGCCGGTCTCCAGCGCCATGCGGGCGACCCCGGTCTTGCCGCGGAACAGCCGGCCGTCCGGGCGAGCGGGTGCCCTCCGGGTAGATGCCCAGCAGCTTGCCCTCGCGCGAGGATGCGCAGGCCGGTCTGGATGGCGTTCTCGGCGGCCGACGCGCTGGACCGGTCGATCGGCACCTGCCCGGCACCGGAGAAGAAGGCGCGCTGCAGGAAGCCCTTCACGCCCGTGCCGGTGAAGTACTCGGCCTTCGCGAGGAAGGTGACCCGTCGCTTCAGCGACAACGGCATGAAGATCCAGTCCGCCGCCGACAGGTGGTTGCTCGCCAGGATCGCCCCACCGGACTCGGGGACGTGCTCCGTGCCTTCGGCCTTGGGCCGGTAGAGAACCCTGACCGGCGGGCCGACGGCGACGAACTTGAGGAACCAGTAGAACAACACTCCTCCTCCGTGAACTGCCAGACTAAGGAGCGCAGCGGCCGAATAACAATCGGTCGTCCCTTGTGAGCTATCGCCCATGTACGGACGGCAGCGGTGCCGACCCCGAGGAGGACCCCGTTGGCTGGACCGTCGACCGACGTCATGCCCGGCGCCGAACCGTTCGTGTTCCCGGGCGGTGACGGCCCCGAGGGCCGCACCGGCGTGCTCCTGGTCCACGGCTTCACCGGCACCCCGATGAGCATGCGTCCCGTGGGGCGAGCACCTGGCCGCCGAGGGCTTCGCCGTGCGCTGCCCGCTGCTGCCCGGCCACGGCACGCGCTGGCAGGACTGCAACGAGAGCACGCACGACCAGTGGACGACGGCGGTCGCCGAGGCCTTCGACGCCCTCGCCGCCGACTGCGACCGCGTGTTCGTGGCCGGCCTGTCGATGGGCGGCACGCTCGCCGATCCGGCTGGCCGAGATCCGGCGGGACGACGTCGCCGGCCTCGTGCTGGTCAACCCCGCGCTGCTCACCCAGCGGCTCGACGCGAAGGTGCTGCCGCTGCTGGCCCGGATCACCGCCGAGCTGGGCGCCGATCGCCAGCGACATCAAGAAGCCCGGCATCACCGAGCTCGCCTACCCCAAGCTGCCGACCCGCGCGATGATGCAGCTGCGCGCGCTGTGGGCCGCCACCCGCGCCGACCTGGCGCGGGTGACCGCCCCGGTGATCGTCTACCGCAGCCGCGAGGACCACGTCGTCGAGGCGGTCTCCACCGAGGTGCTGCTCGCCGGCATCTCCAGCACCGACGCGACCGAGGTGGTCCTGGAGGACAGCTACCACGTGGCCACCCTCGACAACGACGCCCCGGCCATCTTCGCCGGTTCCGCCGCGTGGATCCGGGAACGGACGCCGGCCGCGGAGCCCCGATGACGGGGGCGTGGTGACCTCCCGCCGGGGGCGACGCGACAACGGGCTGGACGCCGTCCTCTGGAGCCCGCTGCGCGACGTCGACCCGCGGATCGGCGAGCACCTGCTCGACGTGCTGCACGCCGTCGGCATCGCGGCCTACCTGGAGCCGTCGGCCGACGTCGGCCCGTACACCCGCACCGTGTTCCTGCCCAGCCCGCCGACCGACCGGCTGTTCGTCGACCGGGCCCGCCGCGGCGAGGCCCGCACGCTCGTGGAGCAGCAGGTCGGCCGCGAGGGCGCCCCGTCGTCCGGTGCGGTCCCCGAGCGCGCCGCCGTCCGCCGCGACTTCGGGAAGGACCTCGACGAGGACGCCGAGTGGGCGCGGATCGTCTCGGCGTTCGAGGCCGAGCACGGGCAGAACGTCGTGGCGGAGCGAGCCGGTGCAGGCACCCCCGCCGGCGCCGCACGAGCCGGCCATCCTCGACCGGCCCGACGAGCACTACGAGCCCCCGCCGCCCCCACCGCTGCCGGTTCCCGCGCCCGCCTCGCTGTACGCGGTCCTCATGGTCCTCGGCGGGACGTGCTGGTCGGCGCCCCGAGCGTGCTCCACCTCTCCGGTGACGTCGGCCTGGTCCTCGGCGTCCTCGCCATCGCCGGCGGCGTCGCGCTCCTCGTCTCCCGCATGCGGGACCGGAACACCGACGACGACGGAGACGACGGAGCCGTGGTCTGAGGTTCTGCGACGTGACCGCCCCTTCCCCCGCCACGACCACCGTCGCCCTCACCGGACACCTCATGGACACCGGCATCCTCGCCCGGGTGCTCGACGACGTCCTGGAGTACGGCGGCGACTACCGCATCGAGAAGCTCGACCTCGGCCGCCAGCACGCGGACGAGTCGCGGGCGCTGGTGGAGATCAGCGCCGACGACGCCGAACTGCTCGACCGGATCGTCATGCGGGTGCAGGTGCACGGCGCCAACGCCGTCGACCCGGGGACCGCGATCACCCGCCCGGCGCCCTCGCGACGGCGTCTTCCCGGACGACTTCTACTCGACGACCAACCTCGACACCCTCGTCCGGCTGGACCGGGAGTGGCTGCGGGTGCGACCGTCCGGAGATGGACTGCGGCCTCGTCGTCACCGAGGAGGACGGCAGCACCGTGATCGACACGGTGCCGGTCAGCGACGTCAAGGCCGGCGACGCCGTCGTCTGCGGCGCGCACGGCGTCCGGGTGGAGCTGCCCCCGGCGCCGCCGCGCGGCAGCGAGGACGACTTCGGCTTCATGAACTCGGCGGTGTCCAGCGAGAAGCCGCAGGCGGTGCTGGTCCGTCAGATCGCCGAGCGGATGCGCGAGGTGAAGGCCGCCGGCAAGCGGATCCTCTGGGTCGGCGGGCCCGGCGGTCGTGCACACCGGAGCCGCGCCGGCGATGGTGCGGCTCGTGGACGCCGGGTACGTCGACGTCCTCTTCGCCGGCAACGCGCTGGCCACCCACGACATCGAGTCCGCGCTGTTCGGGACGTCGCTGGGCGTCGACCTGGCCAAGGGGTCGGGCGTGCCGCACGGGCACGAGCACCACATCCGCGCGATCAACACCATCCGGCGCGGCCGGCTCGATCGCGGCGGCGGTGGAGTCCGGCGTGCTCACCGGCGGCGTCATGCACGCGATGGTGCGAGGCGGACAAGCCGTTCGTGCTGGTCGGCTCGGTGCGCGACGACGGCCCGCTGCCCGACGTCTACACCGACGTGATCGAGGGCCAGCGGGCGATGCGCGCCGAGCTGCCGGACGTCGGCTTCGCGATCATGGTCGCCACGATGCTGCACTCGATCGCGACCGGGAACATCCTGCCCGGCGTCGATCCCGCTGGGTCAGCGTGGACATCAACCCGGCGACCGTGACCAAGCTGGCCGACCGGGGCAGCGCCCAGGCGATGGGGATCATCACCGACATCGGCCTGTTCCTCGAGCAGCTGGCCCGCGAGCTCGCCCCCGAGTGAGCGGAGTCGCTACGAGCGCGGAAAACGCGCCCGCGGGACTCCGGTCAGGCCTCGCCGTCGGCGACTGCCGCACGAGGTCGGCGGCCCCGACGAGGCCGGCCTGCGGGCCGAGCTGCGGCGACGACCACCCGCGGGCCGGGCCGGAAGCCGCGGCCGGGCAGCGCGCGCTCCAGCCGCTCGCGCGCGGGCGCCGAGCACCATCTCGCCGAGCATGCTCACGCCGCCGCCGATCACGACGACCTCGGGGTCGAGGATCGCGGCGAGGTCGGCGATGCCCTGGCCGAGCCACTGCCCGACGTCGGTGACCAGCTCGAGGGCCAGCGGATCGCCCTCGGCGGCGGCGCGGGCGACGTCCTCGCCGGTGAGCCGGTCGGGGTCGCCGTCCACCCGCTCGAGCAGCCGCCGGCGGCCGCGCGGGAGGTGCGGGCGACCTCGCGGGCGGTCTGCGCCGAGCGCCGTCCCGCTGGCGTACTGCTCCCAGCAGCCGCGGTTGCCGCAGGCGCAGAGCCGGCCGTCGGGCACGACCCGCATGTGCCCCCACTCCCCCGCGACGCCGTGGGAGCCACGCCGCAGCCGGCCGTCGAGCACGATCCCGCCGCCGATGCCGGTGCCCAGGGTGATCATCAGCGCGAGGTCGGCGCCGCGGGCGGCGCCGTAGCGGTACTCCGCCCAGGCCGCGGCGTCGGCGTCGTTGCCCACCCACAGCGGCCGCTGCAGCCGGGCGGCGAGGTCCTTGCGCAGGGTGGAGTTGCCGCCAGGCCAGGTGCGGGCTGAACAGGACGGTGTCGCCGGTGCGGTCGAACCAGCCGGCCGCGCCGACCCCGACGCCGACCAGTTCGCCGTCGTGCCCGGCCGCCAGCTCGTCGACGACGGCGGCGATCGCGTCCTCGGTGTCGGAGACCGAGGCGCCCGGGGTGGCCCGGCGCGCGGTCGCGAGCGATCGTGCCGTCGGGCGCGACGACGCCGCCGGCGACCTTCGTGCCGCCGATGTCGATGCCGAGCGCGGCGGGCCCGGCCGCGGTCCCGCCGCGTCACGCGATGTCGATCTGCTGCACGTCGGCGGCGGGTCGAGGGGCCTGCCTTGCGGCGGTCGGCTCGGTGTCCGTCGGTCCGCCGCCTTGCGGCGGGCTCCGCGCCGCGGCCGGGCGATCGGCCTCGGCGAACGTCCGCAGGGCCGTCGCGCGGTGGCGGTGAGGACGTCGGCGAGCGCCGCGGTGACCTCGGGCCGCTCGCCGCGGACCACGGCGGCGGCCTGGCAGACGGGGCACCAGCGGCAGTCGCCGCCGTGCCCGCCCGCGTCGCCGTCGGCGGCCGAGGCCGCCAGGCCCTGCTGCAGGGTCTCGAGGAGCCGCGCGCCTGGTCGATCCAGTCGGTGCCGGGGTTCATCGGGTCCTTCCCTCAGCGGCCGAGCAGGTCGGCGGGCCAGAGCCGTGGGTCGGGGCGGAAGCTGACCTCGAGGCGGGCGTCGGCGGTGCCGGGGTCGGCAGCCGGCCGCCGGTCACCTCGCAGCGCCGCAGGAGGGCGTCGAGCCGGATCGACCGGCGGAGCGCCGCGCCACGGTGACACGAGGTCGTCGACCCAGCGGGTCAGCGTCGACGGCGTCGCGCTCGGCGAAGGGCAGCGGCACGGTCAGCTGCCAGGCGTCCTCGTGCCGCTCCGGGCCCGGGACCGGGGAATCCGCCGTCCACCGGCGGCGCCAAGCCGTCGAGCAGGCCGCGACGGCGTCGGCGTCGTCCAGCGCCGCCGCGCGCTCGGGCACCCGGTGCACGCGGTGCGACGTCGCGAGCGCGGCCAGGGCCGCGTCCTGCTCGGCCGCCCGCTGCGCCCACCACTGCCCGTGCCCGCCCCGCGGCAGCACCCGGGTGAGCACCGCCCCGGCGCGCAGGCCGTGCAGCCCCAGCGCGGTCGCCGCCGCGCGCAGCGCGACGGCGGCGCCGGGCCGCGGCCGGCACGACGAGGCGGACGGCGTGTCGGCGGGTCGGCCAGCCGGTCGCGGCGCAGCAGCCCCTCGACGACGGGGACGGCGGCCAGCGCGGCGTCGACCGGCCCGCGCTTGGCGGCGCCGGAGCCGACCGCGGCCGTGCGGACGGCGCCGAGCGCCCGCATGCCCGGGCGGCATGCAGCTGGTCCAGCCACCAGCGCAGCGTCGCCGGCAGCCCGACGAGCGCCAGCGGCGGCCTCGAGCGGCCCGGCGTCGAGCGACCACGAGGTCGGCCTCGGCACCGGCACAGCTCCGCGAACAGGGCGAGCTCCCCGGTGCCCGGCAGCGGGACGACGCGAGCTCGCCGGCGGCAGGGTCAGCTGCGGGACAGACGCTCGGCGACGGCGCCGGCCGCGCCGCCCACAGACGCTCGAGGGAGGTCTGCGGATCGACGACGGTCGACCTCGAGCCCCGGCTCGGTCGTCCAGCCCGGCAACGGCGCGGGCCGGCGGGAGAGCAGCAGCGTCCGGCGCCCCGAGCGCGCGGCGCGGACTGCCGCGGCCGCCGCCAGGGTCGAGGTACCGGCTCCCCCGGGACCGGTGACGAGCAGCGTGCGCACCGGCCGATCAGCCCTCGACGCGCTTCTTGAGCTCCTTGAGAGCCGTGTCCAGGATGACCTTCTCGGCCTTGCGCTTGATCATGCCGAGCATCGGGATCGAGAGGTCGATGGTGATCCGGTACGTCACCTCGGTGCCGCCGTCGGTCTCCTCGAGCGTGTAGGAGCCCTCCTGCCGCTTCTGCATCTGGCCCTTGACGAGGTTCCAGGAGACCTTGCGGTCGCCGTCCCAGGCGTAGTCGAGGACGTAGTCGTCCTTGACGGCCCCGGCGTCGAGGACGAAATGCACGCGGCGGGCACGGCCGTCGTCACCGGTCTCCTCGACCTCGACCTTTTTCGCGGCGGCGACCCACTGCGGATAGGACGGGAAGTCGGCGATGACCGCCATGACGTCGGCCGCAGGGGCGTCGATGACGATCGACTGGGTGGACTGGTCGGCCATGGGAGCAGGCTAGCCGCTCCGCGGCTCAGCGAGCCGATGACCCCGCACTCGGCTACTCACGGGTAGGAAGAGCCGCTAGATTCGCGTGGACGTCCCCGTGCCGGGGCCGCGGGCGACGGTGCCCTCGGACGGACGGGGAGGAGAGGACCAGGCGTGCGCGAGTTCAGCGTTCCTGCGACCACCGAGGTGGGCCCGGACGAGGCGCGTCCCCGACCTGCTCGCCGACGAACGTCGCCGAGGTCGGCGACCAGACCGGGTTCCGCGTCCAGCGCGGCGGCGAGTGGCAGGACGTGACCTGGAAGGAGTTCGGCGACCAGGTCGCCGGCGTCGCCAAGGGTCTGATCGCGTCCGGGGTGTCGCGCCGGCGACCGGGTCGCCCTGCAGGCCAAGACCCGGTACGAGTGGGCCGTCATCGACTTCGCGATCTGGACCGCCGGCGCCGCCACCGTCCCGATCTACGAGACCTCGAGCTCCGACCAGGTCGCCTGGATCCTCTCCGACTCCGGCGCCACCGCCGTCATCGTCGAGCGCGACGAGCACGCCGCCGCCGTCGAGTCCGTGCGCGACCAGGCGCCGGAGCTGCGCTCGGTGCACGTCATCGAGGACGACGCCGTCGGCACGCTGACCCAGGCCGGCAAGGACGTTCCCGACAGCGAGCTCGAGGCCCGCCGCGCCACCCTCAAGGCCGACAGCCTGGCGACGCTGATCTACACCAGCGGCACCACCGGCCGGCCCAAGGGCTGCGAGCTGACCCACGGCAACTTCCTGTTCGAGATCGGCAACGGCATGAGCCTGCTCGGCCGGTTCCTCAACGTCGACGGCTCGCTGCTGCTGTTCATCCCGCTGGCGCACGTGCTGGCCCGCGTCATCCACGTCGGCGCGGTCAAGACCCGCACCGTCGTCGGCCACACCCCGGACGTGAAGAACCTCGTCGACGACCTCGGCGAGTTCAAGCCGACGTTCGTGCTCGCCGTCCCGCGCGTGTTCGAGAAGGTCTTCAACACCGCCAAGGGCAAGGCGGAGGCCGACGGCAAGGGCAAGATCTTCGACAAGGCCGCCCAGGTGGCCATCGACTGGTCGCGCGCGCAGGACACCGGCGGCCCGGGCATCGCGCTGCGCGCCCAGCACGCGCTGTTCGACAAGCTCGTCTACGGCAAGCTGCGCGCCGCCCTCGGCGGCCGCTGCCTCGGCGCCATCTCCGGCGGCGCCCCGCTCGGCGACCGGCTCGGCCACTTCTACCGCGGCATCGGCGTCACCGTCTACGAGGGCTACGGCCTCACCGAGACCACCGCCGCCGCCTCGGTCAACCACGACGAGGCGCTGCGCATCGGCACCGTCGGCCGCCCCCTGCCGGGCGTGGAGTTCGCCATCGCCGACGACGGCGAGGTGCTCATCCGCGGCGGCATCGTCATGCGCGGCTACTGGAAGAACGAGGACGCCACGAAGGAGGCCATCGACTCCGACGGCTGGTTCCACACCGGCGACCTCGGCGAGCTCGACAGCGACGGCTTCCTCAAGATCACCGGGCGCAAGAAGGAGATCCTGGTGACCGCGGGCGGCAAGAACGTCGCCCCCGCGGTGCTCGAGGACCGGCTGCGCGCGCACCGCCTGGTCAGCCAGTGCATCGTCGTCGGCGACCAGCGGCCGTTCATCGCCGCGCTGATCACCCTCGACGAGGAGGCCCTGCCGCGGTGGCTGGAGTCCAAGGGCAAGGCCAAGCGACCTGACCGCCGAGCAGCTCCGGGAGGACCCGGAGCTGCTACGCCGAGATCGACGCCGCGGTGAAGGACGCCAACAAGGCGGTGTCCCAGGCCGAGGCGATCAAGAAGTTCGCGATCCTCGGCACCGACTTCACCGAGGACAACGGGATGCTGACGCCGAGCCTGAAGCTCAAGCGCGCCGTCGTCATGAAGGAGTTCGACGCCGAGGTCGAGGAGCCTCTACGCGCGCTGAGTGGACGCGCTGGGAGCGCCGGTTCCTGCGCCCCGCGGGCCTCGCGCTCAGCGCTCCGTCGAGCAGCTCGGCGAAGGTCGCGGCGATCGTCGTCCAGGACCAGCGCTGCTCGACCCAGGCCCGCCCGGCCGCGCCCATCGCCGGCGCCGCGGTCCGGGTCGTCGAGCAGGCCGGCGATCGTGGCGGCGACGGCGTCGGCCGACCGCGGCTCGACGACGTGGCCGGTGACGCCCTCCTGGACCGCCTCCGGCGCGCCTCCCGAGGTGCCGGCCACGACCGGCCGGCCGCAGGCGGCGGCCTCGAGGAAGACCATCCCGAGGCCCTCGACGTCCAGCCCGCCGCGGCGGGTGCGGCACGGCATGGCGAACACGTCGCCGGCCGCGTAGTGCGCCGGGCAGCTCGGCGGGCGGCACGGACCGGTGAGGACGACGGAGTCGCTCCAGGCCCGCGCGCGGCGACCGCCCGCCGCAGCGACGCCTCGTCCGGGCCGCCACCGACGAGCAGCAGCCGGGCGTCGGGGTGCCGGGCCAGGACCCGCGGCCAGCCGGCCACCAGGACGTCCTGGCCCTTGCGCGCGACCAGCCGGGACACGCAGACCACCACGGGCGCGTCGCCGAGCCCGTACCGCCGGCGGACGGCCGCGCCGTCGGCGTCCGGCGTGAACCGGTCGACGTCGACGCCGGGCGAGAGCTGGGCCAGCCGGGTGCGGCGCGGCCAGCGCGGGCGCGAGCCGGCCGCGGGTGTACTCGCTGATGTAGGTGAGCACGTCCAGGCCGGCGGCGATGCGCTGCAGCAGCTGCCGGGAGCCGGGCAGCGCCACCCAGCCGGTCTCGTGCCCGTGGGTGGCGCCGACGAGGTGGCGGACTCCGGCGGCCCGCAGCGCCGGGCGCGATCAGCCCGAGCGGCGCGGCGGCGCCGAAGAACGCGCTGTCGCAGCCGTGCCGGCGGGCGAGGTCGACGGCGGCGCGCGCGGTGGCCGGCGTGGGCAGCAGCATGCCGGTGGGGCGCCGCACCACGGGGTAGGGCAGGCGCCGCGTCGTGCTCCTCCCACCCCGGCGAGCCGGGAGGCGAGCACGACGAGCTGTCCGGCGGGCGGCGGGCCAGCAGGGCGGCGACGAAGGTCTGGATGCCCCCCTGCCGCGGGGGGAAGTCGTTGGTGACGACCAGCGTCCGGCGTCACGGCTCGGTCCAGCTCGCGCCCAGTCCTCCGCGAGCGCCACCCGCTGGGCGAGGGTCGGGTGGGAGCCGAAGAACCACTGCCAGGCGACCGGCGGGTCGGGATCGGACAGGTTGGTACGCGGCCAGGCCGCGCTGCATGTCGACGAAGGCGTCCCCGGGTCGGCGGTGAGGTCGAGGGCGTGCACGTCGGCGCGGGCCTCGATGTGCCGGGAGACCAGGTTCTGCACCGGCGTGGAGACCAGGGTGCCGACGGCGATGAGGAAGAGGACGCAGCGGGATCGACCCGCGGGTCGCCCGGCCGAGTCCGCCCCGGCCGCGACGCAGCAGCCGCGGGGACAGCAGCCAGCCCAGGGCCGCGACCCCCGCGGCGGCACCGAGGGCGCCGAGCAGGGTGCCGGTGAGGACGTCGTCGGTCGCGACGTGGCCCAGCTCGTGGGCGGCGATCGACTCGACCTCGGCGTCGGGCAGCCGGTCGAGCACCGTGTCGTAGACGACGATCCGCCGGGTCGACCCGAATCCGGAGACGTAGGCGTTCAGCGCCGTCGTCCGCCGGGAGGCGTCGGAGACCAGCACGTCCTGCACCGGGGTGCCGTTCTCCTCGGCGAGCTCGAGCAGGTCGGTGCGCAGCTGCCCGGCCGGCATCGGACTCGAACTGGTTGAACGCCGGCTCGATGACCACCGGCCACAGGAACGACCCGACGACGACGAGCCCGGCGGCCCCGACCGCCGCCCAGGCCCACCACGTGCGCGGGCGCCCGGCGGGCCAGGAAGACCAGGGCGAGCAGCCCCAGCGCGGTCAGGCCGGCGTTGATGCGCCGTGGAGACGCGCGACGTCGCGGAGCCACAGCCCCCAGCCGCGGGTGGACAGCCCGTAGCGGTGCCGGATCATCTCGCCGTAGGCCGACAGCGGCAGCGTGACCAGCCGGCCGATGCACGGCCAGCGCGAGGACGCCGAGCAGCACCTGCCAGACCCAGCCGGCCGCCCAGCGGCTGCCGCCACGGCCCGCACCAGCCGCCCGCCGAGCCGGGTCAGCCCGAGGACCGCGGCGACGGCCAGCCCGAGGACGAGGGAGACCAGGGACGCCGGCCGCAGCGCGGCGGCGAAGGACTCGGCGCGCGTCCAGCTCGTCGGCCGTGAAGGCCGCCCGTGGGGTCGATGGGCGTGCGGCCGCCGGCCGGCTCGGGCAGCACGTCCAGGGCGTGCGGACGGCGATGACGAGGGCGAGCGCGACACCGAGGACGAGCGCGGCGATCAGCGCGGCGCGACGGGCGCTCACCGACCTCCTCGCTGGCGCTCGTCGGCCGGGTCGCGCCCGCTGCACTGTCACAGGCGAGCTCGCACGCTCGCCTCAGCGATCCTAGGTCCCCTCGCGCACCGACCCCGGGACGGCGAGGGCCGGTGACCTCTGGAGGGGTCACCGGCCCTGGCCGGACGGTGCGGGGATGCGGTGTCAGCCGGCGATGCGGCGGGCGCTGTTGTAGCTGCCCATCGAGTCGAGGCTGGCGACCTGCACGGGCGTGCCCGAGGTCGAGGCGTGGACCATCTGGCCGTTGCCGATGTACATGCCCACGTGGCTGACCGGGCTGTAGAAGAACACCAGGTCACCGGGCTGCAGCTCGTCGCGCGAGACCGGCGTGCCCATCGCCGACTGGCTGCTGCTGGAGTGCGGCAGGCGCAGCCGGCCGCCGAGTAGGCGTACTGCGTCAGGCCGGAGCAGTCGAACGCGTCCGGGCCACCGGCGCCCCAGACGTACGGGTCGCCGATCTGGGCCATGCGCCGTGTCGACCGCCACCTGCGCGGCGCCGCTCGGCGCGACGACGCCGCTGGGCGACCGCAGCTGGAGCGATGGCCTCACCGCCGTGCGCGGTGACGACCTCGGCCTGCTGCGGCAGCGGTCAGCGCGTCGTACTGCGCCTGGTAGTCGGCGATCTGCGCCTCGAGGTCCTCCTGCTGCGCGGCGATCTCGTCGTAGGCCTTCTGCGCCTCCGCGTCGGCCGCGTCGGCCTCCGCCTGGGCCGCCTCGGCCTCCTCGGCAGCCGCCGAGACCTCGGCGACGACGTCGTTGGTGTGGCCCGGCGATGGCGTCGAGCGTGCCCAGCTGGGAGACGAAGTCCTCGGCCGAGTCGCTGGTCAGCAGCACGTCGAGGTGGGTCAGCCCGTCGCTGGTGTAGGCGCTGCGGGCGAGCTGCCGGATCTGGCCGTCGAGAGCGTCGAGCTGCTCGCGGGCGTCGGCGGCGGCCTGCTCGGCGCTCGGCGACCGCGGCCTGCTGCTCGTCGAGCAGGACCTTGGCGGTCGTTGAGCTGCTCGGTGACGACCTCGAGCTCGTGGCTGGCGTCGGCGACCATCTGCGTGGCCTGCTCGGGCGTCGTCGCCTCGCCGGGGGCGGCGGCGGCGGTGCCGGGCAGGGCCGTGAAGGTCAGCGCGACGCTGGTGGCGCCGATCAGCAGGCCGGAGCGGAGCCGACCGGAGACGGCCGGCCGGGCAGCAGATCGGAGCGGAAATGATCATGGGCATGCGTGCGAAAAGCGTGAGGGGTCGCCACGTGCGGCGGCTCTCCGTTTCTTCCTCTGCAACCGCCTACCGAGTTAGCTGACGGGTTCGGGCTGGGAAGACTGCGCCCTATCCCCTGCGCACCGGCGAGACCGGCCATGCGGAGGAACTCACCCCAGGACTGCGGTGGGTCCCCGGTTCGCTCTCGAGCACCTCGCGGCGCCTCGAGCGATTCGGCGGTGAACGTCCGAGGCCACCCGGGTCAGCGGGCGACGACCACTCGGTCGAACGGCGACGACCCTACGGCCGTGATGTTGCCGTGACAAATGGAGGATCGACGCGACAGATGTGACGTACGTCCCTCAAATCGCAACATTTCCCGGTCGGCGCGCCTCCCACAGCTGCCACGAAAGTGTGGCGAAGGCACGGTTTCGGGTGGCGCCGAGGCGTCCGAGGCCCGTCTCAGCCGGTCCGGCGGCCGTGTCGGGTGCCCTCCCCGGGGCCTGCGTCGGGTGCCCGCAGTGCCGCAGCGGTGGCACGAGGCCGACGTCGGCCAGTGCCCGGACGGCCCGTCGTTCGACCTCGTCGAACTCGACGACGACGCCGGGCGGGGGGACGACGACGTCCTCGGCGGTGGCCGACGCGGAGGCGGTGCCGTCGCCCTCGCTGGTCGATCGCGCGGGCAGGTCATCGGGCACCACGACCGGGTCGACGCCCTGCCAGCCCGGCGGGGCGCCCAGCAGCACGGTGACGACGCAGTCGGCGCAGCCGGTGCCGCGGGCGGTGCAGGTGTCGCAGTCGATGAGCATGAGTTCTTCTCCTCCGTGAGTCGTTCCGCACGGTAGGAGCGGCCACCGACAATTCGGCGGTGCCGGCTGACGCGGGACGGCTCAGGTGCCCGCGTACTCCCAGTGCCAGGGCTCCTCGCGCCCGTTGCCCGGGTCCGCCCACGTCGGGTGCAGGAAGCCGAACCGGCCGGCGTTGGTGACCATCCAGGCGTACTGCGGCGTCCCGAAGTTCTGGATCCCGCCGCACAGGTCGACGGCCAGGCCCCAGCCGTGGTTGCTGGTACCCGGGACGGCGGCCAGGGCCGGCTTCTGCCCGTAGAGCCGCACCTGGCTGGCGTACGTCCGGTAGGAGTCGGTGATGCAGATCGGGCCGCCCATGTCGGCCGCGAAGGCCGCCGACATCGCGCGGTAGGCCGCGGCGGCGTCGCACCGCAGCGGGTGACCCGCCGGCCCGAGGGGGCACATGGCGCTCGGCGGGATCAGCCCGTTCGGATAGCCGCCCCACTGGCGGGCCCCGTCGAAGCTCGGCGGGTAGACGGTGTTGCCGCACTCCACCCGGAGCGCCCCGCCGGCCGGGGCGGGCGGGTCCACGGGCGCCCGCTGCTCGAGGCTCGGCCGGCCGATGCCGAGCACCTCGTCGGCGGGCAGCGTCCGGACGACGACCGCGCCGGCCCGGGCGTCGGCGGCGAGCATGGTCTGCGGGTCGAGCGCGATGCCGACGTGGCCCAGCCCCGCCTCCTGGGCGCCCAGGAACACCAGGTCGCCGGGCAGCACGTCGGCGGCGTCGACCGGCGTGGTGACCGCGAAGAGGTCCGGCCTGGTCGGTCGGCAGCGGAGATGCCCGCGCCGCCGTACACCGACGGAGACCAGCGAGCCGCAGTCCCAGGAGTCGGGTCCCGCCGTTCCCGGCGCGTAGGGCTGCCCGAGCGCGTCCATCGCCGCCGTCACCGCGTTCAGCGTCTCGGCCGGCAGCACGAGGAGCGAGGTGGGCTGCCCCGGCCGCTGGGCCGCGCCGCGCTGGGCGCCGCCCTGGCTCGACGCGACGGGCACGAGGCCGTCCGGCAGCCCGGCCGCCGGGTCCAGCAGGGCCGAGGCCGGGGGCGGCGTGACGCCCGGCCGCGGTCAGCTGCTCGACGTAGGCCCGCCAGTTGGCCGCGGTCTGCTGGTTGACGTCGATCTGTTCCTGCTGCAGCTGGGCCAGCTGCGCGTCGACGACGCCGAGCGCCTCGTCGAGTTCGTCGGTGACCGCGGCCGCCTGCGCCTCGAGCTCGGCGACCCGCGCGGCGACCTCGTCGGCGCGCGCCTGCGCCACCTCCAGGGCCGCCGTCGCCCGCTGCTGCGATGTCGAGCGCCTGCCTGCCGGAGCGTCTCGGCCGCGCCGATCACCTCGGCGGCGTGCTCGTCGACGACGTCGAGGAAGCTCATGGCCGCGATGACGTCACCGGGGTCGCCCCCGGAGAGCAGCAGCGTCAGCGGGGTCAGCGCCCCGCCGTCCCGGTAGACGGCCGCCGCGTAGCCGGCGACGACGTCCTGGTACCTGGCGAGCTCGCCCTCGGCGTCGTCGAGCACGGCCTCGGCCGTCGGCGACGTCGGCCTCGGCCTGGTCCATCGCCTCGCGGGCGGCGACGACCTCGTCCTGCTGTTCCTGGAGGCCCGGCCTGCACCTCGGCGGCGCGCTGCTGGAGCTGGTCGAGGGCGTCGCTGTCGAGCACCGCGGTGGTGCCGCCGGGCTGGTCGCTGGGGTCGGCGGACGCGGTCGTGGTGAGCGGCAGCGTCAGGGCGAGGGCGGCGACCGCCGCGAGGGCCAGTCGAGACGCCGACGTCCGGCGTCGGGTGCGCCGCTGCGAGCGCAGGACCATGCCACCACCTCTGGTAGCGGGCCGTCTCTGGCCCGACGGGGGAGATGGTGTCCTGAGCAGGCCGGAACCGCCAGGTGGGCGCGCGCGGTCCCCCACCCGGGCGACGGGACCGGGCGGCGGACGGCCGGCCCGGCGCGGCATCACAGAGACTGTCATTACCCCCACCTACCGTCCGCCCCGTGCCCCTCTCCCCCCAGCTGCGTGGTGAGCCGGCCCGCTTCGAGCAGGTCACGATCGACGAGCTCGGCACCCCGCTGGCCGACGTCACGTTCGTCGTCGTCGACCTGGAGACGACCGGAGGGTCGCCGAAGGACTGCGCGATCACCGAGATCGGTGCGGTCAAGATCCGCGGCGGGGCGGTGCTCGGGGAGTTCCAGACGCTGGTCGACCCCGGGCTGCGAGATCCCGCCCTACATCAGCGTCCTGACCGGCATCACCTCGACGATGGTCGCCGCGGCACCGCGCATCGGCGCCGTGCTGCCCGCGTTCCTCGAGTTCGCCCGCGGCGCGGTGCTGGTCGCCCACAACGCGCCGTTCGACCTCGGCTTCCTCAAGGCGGCCTGCGCCGAGAACGGCCTGCCTGGCCGCCCGCGGCGTCGGTCGACACCGCCGTCCTGGCCCGCCGGCTGCTCACCCGCGACGAGGTGCCCAACTGCAAGCTGGCCACCCTCGCGCCGTACTTCTCCGCGACCACCTCCCCCACCCACCGCGCCCTCGACGACGCCCGGGCCACCGTCGACGTCCTGCACGGGCTGTTCGAGCGGCTCGGGCCCGCTGGGCATCACCTCGCTCGAGGAGCTGACCGGCCTGACCCGCCAGGTCGACCCCGAGCGGCTGCCGCAAGCGGCACCTGGCCGACGCCGTGCCGCACGGCCCGGGCGTCTACCTCTTCCGCGGCCCGCGCGACGAGCCGCTCTACGTCGGGACGTCGAACGACCTGCGCAGCCGGGTCCGCAGCTACTTCTCCTCCGGCGAGCAGCGCAGCCGGATCACCGAGATGGTCGCCCTGACCCAGCGGGTCGACGCGATCCCCTGCGCGCACGACCTCGAGGCCGCGGTCCGCGAGCTCCGGCTGATCGCCGAGCAGAAACCCCGGTACAACCGCCGCTCGCGTTTCCCCGAGCGGGCGCTGTGGGTGCGCCTGACCGAGGAGCCCTTCCCCCGCCTGTCCGTGGTCCGCCGGGTCCGCCCCGGCACCGGTGTCTTCCTCGGGCCGTTCCCCGACCGGCGGGCGGCCGACGCCGCCGTCGCGGCGGTGCACGAGTCGCTGCCCCTGCGGCAGTGCACCGGGCGGCTGTCGCTGCGCGTGCTCGGCAGCGCCTGCGCGCTGGCCGGCATGGGGCGGTGCGGGGCGCCGTGCACCGGCGCCCAGTCGGTCGACGAGTACGCATCCATCGCCGCGGTCTTCCGGGCGGCGGTCGACTCCGACCCGCGCGCGCTCGTGGCGCCCCTGCTGGCGCGGGTGGACCGCCTCGGCGCCGAGGAGCGCTACGAGGACGCCGCGGTGCTGCGCGACCGGGTGGCGGTGCTGGTCCGCGCGGTGCGCCGCCGGCAACGCCTGGAGTCGCTGGCCGCCGTCCACGAGCTCGTCCTCGCCCGGCCCGACGGCGACGGCGGCTGGCACCTGTCCGTCGTCCGGCGGGGCCGGCTCGTCTCCGCCGGCTGCGCACCCCGGGGGACGTCGGTGCGGGGCACGCTCGCCGGCCTGCTGGTGACCGCGGAGACGCCCACCGGCCCGGACGGCGAGCTGGCCGCCTCGGTGGACGAGACCGAACTGGTGCTCCGGTGCATGGAGAAGCCCGGCACGCGGCTCGTCGAACTCGACGGCACGCTGGCCTGCCCCGCGCCGGGCACCGGCGCCTACAGCGCCTTCCTCGCCCGCGTCGACGGCGGCCGCATCCACCGCGACCCGTTCTCCGACGGCAGGTCCCTCGGCACCCGTGCCCGGCCGGACCGTGTGACGCCGGGTGCGGGCGCCCGGCGGCGCTCCCCGATAGCATCGCCGACGTGATCACCGCCATCGTGATGATCGACGCAGCCACCGACTCGATCCCCGAGGTGGCGGCGGCGATCGCCGACCTCGACGGAGTCAGCGAGGTCTACTCCACTGCCGGCGAGGTCGACCTCATCGCGATCGTGCGGGTCCGCGAGTTCGACGACGTCGCCGAGGTCATCGCCGGGCGGATCAACAAGGTGCCCGGCGTCCTCGACACCGAGACCCACATCGCGTTCCGCGCCTACTCGCAGCACGACCTCGAAGCCGCGTTCTCGATCGGCTTCGACAGCACCGATTGAGAAAGGACCCGCCGCTCGCCGTCCTCGCATGCTCGCGGCGGGGCCTTTCGTCAGGCGCCGACGGCGTGCCGCGCCGTCCGGCTGACCGCGATCCAGCGGTCCAGCAGCGCCACCGCCGAGCCGTCGTCGACCGCCCGGGCCGCGCGCTCCATCCCGGCCGCCAGCGCGTCGTGCAGCCGTGAGGCACGCTCGTCGAAGGCCGCCAGCGCACCCGCCGCGTTGAGCAGCACCGCGTCGCGGACCGGCCCGGGCTCCCCCTCCATCACCCGGCGGAAGACCGCGGCGTTGTGGCGGCGTCGCCGCCCCGCAGGGCGTCCGGCGGCGGGGTCGCGAGGCCGAGTGCGGACGGGTCCAGCCGGTCGGGCTCGACCTCGCCGTCGCGGACCACCCACACCGCCGACGTCGTCGCGGTGGTGAGCTCGTCGAGCCCGTCGTCACCCCGGAAGACCAGCGCCCGGCCGCCACGCGCGGCGAGGACGGCGGCCAGCACCGGGGCCATGCGCGAATCGGCGCAGCCGATCGCCGAGGCCACCGGGCGGGCCGGGTTGGTCAGCGGGCCCAGGAAGTTGAAGACGGTGCCGATGCCCATCTCGCGCCGGGGCACCGCGGCGTGCCGCATGCCCGGGTGGAAGACCGGCGCGAAGAAGAAGCCGATGCCGGCCTCCTGGACGCAGTACGCCACCGCCGCGGCCGGCAGGTCGATGGCCACGCCGAGGGCCTCCAGCACGTCCGCGGCACCGGAGGACGACGACGCGGCGCGGTTCCCGTGCTTGGCGACCGGCGCACCCGTGGCGGCGGTGACCACCGCGGCCATCGAGGAGATGTTGACCGTGTGCGCGCCGTCCCCGCCGGTGCCGACGATGTCGACGCACGCGAGCGGGAGGTTCACCGGCGTGGCTCGTTCGAGCATCGCGGCCGCCATGCCGGCGACCTCCTGCGGGGACTCCCCCTTGGCCCGGAGCGCGACGACGAACGCCGCCACCTGGACGGGGGTGGCCTCCCCCGCCATCACCTCGTTCATCGCCCACTCCGTGTCGGCCGCGGAGAGGTCCTCGCGGCCGAGGAGGCGGGTGAGCAGGCGCGGCCAGGTGGGGGTGCCGGCCGGCGCCCCGCTCACCGGCGGACGACGGGCCGCCGCGCGTGCTCGCGCAGCAGGTCCGCCACGAGGGTGGGCGCGGTGAGCGGGTCGACCGGCATGGGCAGCGTGCCCTCGGCCCGGGACCAGTGCGCGAGCCAGCGGTCGGCCTGCCGGGCGATGAGGACGCACACCGTCGGCCGGTCGGCCACCTCCTCGTCGAGCTGGCGGCTGACCGCCAGACCACCGGTGGGCTGGGCCTCGCCGTCGAGGATGCACAGGTCGATGCC
This sequence comes from uncultured Actinomycetota bacterium, assembly GCA_963748305.1. GTDB lineage: Bacteria > Actinomycetota > Actinomycetes > Mycobacteriales > Geodermatophilaceae > Blastococcus_B. The sequence goes on from CAVVIN010000020.1 coordinate 202,667, forward strand.
ACCGCGCTCGACGGCGGCGATGACCTCGTCCCCGGTCGCGGCCTCGAGCCAGGTCAGCGGGCCGACGTCTGCGGCGGGGCGTCGGCCGACGGCCGTCCGCACGGCCGTCGCGGACCTCGGGGCGGTGGCTGAAGACGAGCACGGCGGCCGGCATCGGGCTGTTGCCGGCGGCGGAAGAGGCGGGGCTCACGGCGCCGAGACTAGTGCCCCCGACCGCGCACACCCTGGCACGGCAGGCGGCGTGCGTCTCGGGCTGATCACTTTGTGCGCCACGCGGTCCACCCGCAGTCGTCTCGGCCCCCTGCCGATGCCATGATGACCCCCGTGACCACGGCCCCCGTCGCGAGCAGCACCTTCGACACATCGCGGGTGCACTCCCTGACCAGACCGAACATGGTCAGCGTCGGCACGATCATCTGGCTCTCCAGCGAGCTGATGTTCTTCGCCGGCCTGTTCGCCATGTACTTCACCGCGCGAGCCCGGGCGACCGAGGGGTGGCCGCCGGAGCCGACCGAACTGAACATCCCGTACGCGCTGGTCGTCACCCTCATCCTCGTGAGCTCGTCGTTCACCTGCCAGATCGGGGTGTTCGCCGCGGAGGAAGGCAACGTCTACGGGCTGCGCCGCTGGTTCTCCATCACCTTCATCCTGGGCCTGCTCTTCGTCCTGGGTCAGGGCTACGAGTACCTGCAGCTGGTCGAGGAGGGCACCACCATCTCCTCCTCCACGTACGGCTCGGTCTTCTACCTGGCCACCGGGTTCCACGGTCTGCACGTCATCGGAGGCCTCGTCGCCTTCGTGTTCCTGCTGATCCGGTCCACCATGGGCCGCTTCACGCCAGCACAGGCGACCGCCGCCATCGTGGTCTCCTACTACTGGCACTTCGTCGACGTCGTGTGGATCGGGTTGTTCACCACGATCTACTTCATCCGCTAGGAAGCCGGTGTCCACCACGAACGCGCAGTCCGACGCCACGCCTCGCTCGACGGGGCCCGCCGACGGCGACCACGTGCCCGCCGGCCCCGCCGCGCGGGCGAAGGCCCGCCGCCGATCCAAGGCCCGCCGTCGCGCGGCCAACGTCGCCGGCCTGCTCGTCGGGCTGATCCTGACCGGCGCCATGTACTCCGTCTTCGCCCCGGCCCAGGCCGCCGACGACACCACGGAGTCGGCTGCCGAGGCCGCCGGCCGGGAGCTGTACGAGCGCAGCTGCATCAGCTGCCACGGCAGCAACCTCGACGGCGTCGAGGGCCGCGGCCCGTCGCTGATCGGCGTCGGCGAGGCGGCCGTGTACTTCCAGGTGCACACCGGCCGCATGCCGCTGGTCCGCCAGGAGGCCGACGCGCACGCCAACGAGTCGATCTTCTCCGACGAGGAGATCGACCAGCTCATGGCGTACGTCCAGGCCAACGGCGGCGGCCCCACGCTGCCGTCGGGCGACCTGCGGGACGGCGACCTGGCCGCCGGCGGCGAGCTGTTCCGCCTCAACTGCGCCTCGTGCCACAACTTCGTCGGCCAGGGCGGCGCCCTCTCCTCCGGCAAGGCCGCCCCGAGCCTGCTGAACGCGACCGACCTGGAGCTCTACACCGCGATGCTCTCCGGCCCGGAGAACATGCCGGTCTTCGGCGACAACCAGCTGACGTCCGAAGAGAAGCGCTCGATCATCAACTACGTCCAGACCATCAAGGCGCAGGCCGACCCCGGCGGCGCCGGCATCGGCCGGATCGGCCCGGTCAGCGAGGGGCTGGTGATCTGGGTGGTCGGCATCGGCGCCCTGATGTTCGGGATCTTCTGGATGGGGAGCAAGGCGTGAGTACGCGCGACACCCGCCCCGGTTCGACCGGCGGAGCGGACGCCCCCGGCGAGCTGTACGGCGGGCCGGACGACGACTGGACGCCCGAGCAGCTCGCGGCGATGAACCGCGAGGATCTCGACCGCCTCGGCGCGAGGTACGACGGCGTCGAGATCCTGCACGTCGACCCCGGCCCCGAGCCCGGTTCGCCGCTGGAGAAGCGCGCGGTCAAGCAGGTGGGCACCCTGTTCACCCTGGCGGGCCTGTTCGGCTTCCTGTTCGTCGTGGCCTACGTGGGCTCGGGCTGGTTCCTGCCCGACTGGCACTGGGAGGTCGACGAAAGTGGCTGGAGCGCGTTCTTCACGCCGGTCCTCGGCCTGCTCATGGGCCTGTCGCTGATCTTCGTCGGCGTCGGCTTCGTGCTGTTCACCAAGAAGCTGCTGCCGCACGAGACCGCGGTCCAGGCCAAGCACGACGGGTCGCACTTCGACCGCGTGACGACCGGCGGCGCCCTGACGACCTGGGGCCACCGGAGCGGCCTGGCCCGCCGGAAGCTCATCACCCGCTCGCTGCTCTTCATGGGCGGCGGCCTCGGTCTGATGCTGATCATGCCGCTCGGTGGCCTGATCAAGAACCCGAACAAGGGCAACCCGCTCGGCCAGACGTCCTGGCGCGACGGCGTCCGCCTCCTCCGCGACGACGGCAGCCCGATCCGCCCCGGCGACCAGGAGCCCGGTTCGCTGGAGACGGTGTTCCCGGCCGTCGAGGGCGGTAACCGGCAGCCCGACGCCGCGACCATGTTGATCCGCCTGCGGCCCGAGCAGGTGGAGGACCTCCAGCCGCAGGCCCGGCCAGGCGGACTTCGGCTACGGCGACTACGTGGCGTACTCCAAGATCTGCACCCACGCCGGCTGCCCGGTCTCGCTGTACGAGCAGGAGACCAGCCTGATCCTGTGCCCCTGCCACCAGTCGCAGTTCGACGTCACGCAGGGTGGGAAGCCGGTCTTCGGGCCGGCCACCCGGTCGCTCCCGCAGCTGCCCATCACGGTCGACGACGAGGGCTTCTTCATCGCTCGCAGTGACTACCCTGAGGCCGTAGGCCCGACGTACTGGAACCGGGAGCGCATCTGATGGCCACCCGAACTGCCGCCTCCCCGGAGCCCCCACCACGCGCCTGGGCAAGACCGCCTACGACTTCGACGAGCGGATGCACCTGACGCCGTGGATCCGGCGGACCCTCAACAAGGTCTACCCCGACCACTGGTCGTTCCTGCTCGGCGAGATCGCCCTCTACTCGTTCATCGTGCTGCTGCTCTCGGGCACGTACCTGACGTTCTTCTTCGACGCCTCCATGCAGGAGGTCGTCTACGAGGGCTCCTACGCCCCGCTGCGCGGCGTGGAGATGTCGGCGGCCTACGACTCGACGCTGGAGCTGTCCTTCGACGTCCGCGGCGGCCTGTTCATGCGCCAGGTCCACCACTGGGCGGCGCTGCTGTTCGTCTCGGCCATCGTGGTGCACCTGCTGCGCATCTTCTTCACCGGCGCGTTCCGCCGGCCGCGGGAGACCAACTGGCTCATCGGCGTCATCATGCTCGTGCTGGCCCTGCTCATGGGCGTCACCGGCTACTCGCTGCCCGACGACCTGCTGTCCGGCACGGGCCTGCGGATCATCAGCGCGATCCTGCTGTCGGTCCCGGTCATCGGCACCTGGGCGCACTTCGCGGTGTTCAACGGGGACTTCGTCGGCGAGCACATCATCGGCCGCTTCTACATCGTCCACGTGCTCCTGCTGCCCGGGATCCTGCTGCTGCTGATCACGCTGCACCTGCTGATCCTGATCAAGCAGAAGCACACCCAGTTCCCCGGCGCGGGCCGCACGGAGCACAACGTCGTCGGCAACCGGCTCTTCCCCGTCGTTCGCGGGCAAGGCCACCGGCTTGTTCTTCGTCGTCTTCGGTGTCTGCGCGACGCTCGGTGGCCTCGTGCAGATCAACCCGGTCTGGCTGTGGGGGCCGTACAACCCGGCGCAGGTGTCCGTCGGCGTCCCAGCCCGACTGGTACATCGGATTCCTCGACGGGTCGACCCGCCTCTTCCCGCCGTTCGACATCAACCTGCCCGGCGACTACACGATCCCGGCGCTGTTCTGGCCGACGGTGGTCATCGCCGGGATGATGTTCACGGTGCTGGCGCTCTACCCGATCATCGAGCGCAAGATGACCAAGGACGAGACGAACCACCACCTGCTCCAGCGCCCGCGCGACGTCCCGGTCCGCACCGCGCTCGGCGCGATGGCGCTGACGTTCTACGTGATGCTCATGCTCTCCGGCGGCAACGACGTCATCGCCGACAAGTTCGACATCAGCCTGAACGCCATGACCTGGGTGGGCCGCATCGGCTGCATCGTGCTCCCGCCGATCGCCTACGTGATCACCTACCGGATCTGCCTGGGTCTCCAGATGCACGACCGCGAGGTGCTCGATCACGGCATCGAGACCGGCGTCATCCGCCGGCTGCCGAACGGCGAGTTCATCGAGGTGCACCAGCCCCTCGGCCCGGTCGACGAGCACGGCCACGGCACGCTCGCCTACGGCGGCGCTCCGGTGCCCAAGCGGATGAACCACGTCGGCGGTGCCCGGCGGGCCGTCCGCGGCTTCTTCTCGCCGATCGAGGAGCCGTCGGCGGTCGAGCTCGAGTACGAGGCGGAGGGCCGCGGCATCACCGCGGGTGAGCCCACCTCCGGCGAGCTGACCCGCTCGGGTCGTCCGTCCGAGGGCGGTCGTCCCTCCGAGGGTGGCCGCCCCTCCGAGGGTGGTCGGCCGCAGGAGCCGCGCGACTGACCGTGCCGGCCGGCTGAGCCGCGCAGCAGCACCCAGAAGGGCCCCGGTGGACTCCACCGGGGCCCTTCTGCATGCCCGGGGCCGGGTTCGGCTGCCCGGCCGCGCACTGACCGCTGTCGACCGGGCAGTGAACCGCTGTGGCTCAGTACGACGGCATCGTGGGCCACGGGGCGTCCACCCCTGCCGGTCCAGCTGGCGACGCTCCCGGCGACGCGCCGTCACACCGTCGCCGGCGGCCCGGGCCCACCAACGCCGAGGGCCCCGTCCGCGGGTGCGGACGGGGCCCTCGGGGGACGGCGTGAGCTCAGCTCTGCTGGGCGTTCTGTCCCACGTAGTACTCGAACAGCAGGCCGCCGATGGTGATCAGCAGGAGCGCCCCCGCGATGATGATCAGCCACGAGTAGAAGAACGCGAGGGCGAGGCCCATCAGCGCCGGCCGACAGCGCGAGCCCGAACGGCCAGTAGCTGCCCGGGCTGAAGAACCCGAGCTCACCGGCGCCCTCGGCGATCTCGGCGTCCTTGCGGTCCTCGGGGCGGGCGTCGATCCGTCGGGAGACGAACCAGAAGAACCCGCCGATCAGGAACGTGAGGCCGCCCGAGAGGACGAGCGCCGTCGTGCCGATCGGGCTCGTTCGCCCACAGCCCGTAGACGACGGCCGCGATCACGCAGAAAACGCCGATGATGTTGAAGACCAGCGCCTCGACCTTCACGGCCGTGCCTCCTCGTGGATCGGGACGGTGCTGTTCAGGGACGACGCCGGCTCAGCCACCGCTGACGCGTTCCAGGTCGAACGGCTCGGTCGTCGTGGCCTGACCGGGCTGCCCGATCTCCTCGAGCGCCTCGGCGGTGGTCATGCCGGACTCGCGGGCCTGGAGGTAGGCGTCGTAGTCGTCGCCGGAGACCGCGCGGACCTCGAAGTTCATGAACGCGTGGTAGGTGCCGCACAGCTCGGCGCAGCGGCCGACGTAGGCGCCCTCTTCCTCGACGGTGACCTGGAAGACGTTGTCCCGGCCGTTGTCGTTGCCCGGGATCACGTCGAGCTTGAACAGGAAGTCGGGCACCCAGAAGGAGTGGATGACGTCGGCCGAGGTGAGCTCGAAGAGGATGGTGCGGTCGGTCGGCAGCACGAGGATCGGGATCTCGTTGCTGTTGCCGACCGTGTCGACCGGCTCGCCGTCCTCGCCCTCGGTGTCGGGGTAGACGAACTGCCAGTTCCACTTGAACGCGTTGACGGCGATCGTCTCGTCGGGGTTGTCGCTGCGCTCCTGCACCTTGTTCTGCACGACGACGGTGTAGAAGAACAGCGCCGCGATGATGAGGAACGGCGCGATCGTGTAGACGATCTCCAGCGGCAGGTTGTACGCCGTCTGCTTCGGCAGGTCGTCACTGCGCTTCCGGTGACGGAAGACCGGGAACAGGATCAGACCCCAGACCAGGACGCCGACGATCAGCGCCGCGATGACCGAGCCGGTCCACAGCTCCCGCATCGCGGTCGATTGCTCGGTGACGCCGTCCGGCCAGCCGAATCGCCAGAACTCGTTGTTCGGCATGGAGCATCCGGTGAGGGTCAGGACCCCCAGGAGACCGAGCGCGGCCAGCCGCGCGAGCCTGCTGCCTCGAGCCACTGCTCGCTGCCTCCTCGTCCTCCGTCCGGTGCTCCGGACGGTCCTCCGCGTGGTTCATCCGCCGGTGCCCGGCGGACGGCATCCCCGCCGATCCAGTGTGGGGCGAGACTAGCCGACTCTGCTCGGCCGCTGACCACCGGAGACACGTTCCCGGCGGGTCGCCGTCCCGGCGGTCGGGATCACGGTCCGCGCGGGTCCGGTCCCGGCGCCTCGGCGGTTAGAGTCGGAGCGTGTTCTCCCGGCTGCTGACCCCCAAGTGGCTGCTGCTGCACCTCCTGGTCGCCGTGCTCTTCGTGGCCACGTTCTTCCTCGGTTACTGGCAGCTCACCAAGGCCGAGGCGGGCGGCGGCGCGGTCAACTGGAGCTACGCCCTGCAGTGGCCGCTCTACGGGTTCATGGGTCTGTGGTTCTACATCCGGATGATCCGCATCGAGCTCAACCGCGACCCCGACGAGGGCGAGCCGGGCACCGACGTCGTCCTCTACCAGCGGCCGCGGATCGACACGACCGGCGACCCCGAGCTCGCCGCCTACAACGCCTACCTCGCCGAGCTCAACGAGCGCGCACTGGGACAACGGAGCAACAGCAATGGCCGCTGAGCGGACCGAGACCACCCGCACGAGCGGCCGAGGGTCCGAGCAGGCCGTCGCGGCGGCGCTGCAGCGCTACCGGTTCATGGCCAACGTCGTCGGCGTGCTGCTGATCGCGCTGATCGTCGTCGCCGTGCCGCTGAAGTACTTCGCGGACATGCCCGGCCCGGTCGTGGTGCTCGGCACCGCGCACGGCTGGCTGTACTTCCTCTTCTTCCTCTCCGCCATCGACCTGGCGCTGCGGGCGAAGTGGAGCGCCAAGGGGACGGTGCTCACCGTCCTCGCCGGCACCGTGCCCTTCCTGTCCTTCTACGCCGAGCGGACGGCGACCCGGAAGACCCGCGCCGGCGAACGCGTGTGACGTCCCGGCCCGCTGCCACCCCTTCCCCGACACCGAGGACCTGCGCCTGATGTGTGGCCTGCTCGCCTACTTCTCCACCGACGCCGAGCGCGTCGACGACGCCACGGTCGCGGCGGTGCGGGAGGCCCAGCACTGCATGCGGCACCGCGGCCCGGACGAGAACGAGGCCTGGTGGGACACCCGGGCGGTGTTCGGCTTCAACCGGCTGTCCTTCATCGACATCGAGCACAGCCACCAGCCGATGCCCTACGCGGACGGCCGCTACCGGATCGTCTTCAACGGTGAGATCTACAACTACCTCGAGCTGCGGGCCGAACTGGCCGCCGAGGGCGCCGAGTTCGCGACCGAGGGCGACACCGAGGCGATCGTCGCCGGCTTCCACCACTGGGGCGAGGACGTCGTCCCGAAGCTGCGCGGCATGTTCGCCTTCGTCATCTGGGACACCGAGACCGGGACGGTCTTCGGCGCCCGCGACCCGTTCGGCATCAAGCCGCTCTTCACCACCCGCCTGGCCGACGGCGGGATCGTCTTCGGCTCCGAGAAGAAGGCGCTCCTGGAACTGCTCGGCGGCAGCAAGGCGGCCGGCGGCGTCGATTCGGCCTCGCTGCAGCACTACCTGACGCTGCAGTACGTGCCGGAGCCGGCCACCCTGCACACCGGCATCCGCCGGATCGAGAGCGGCACCAGCTTCACCGTGGCCGACGGCGAACTGCGCACCCAGCGTTACTTCCACCCGACCTTCCCGATCCGGCCGGTCGCCAAGAACGAGGAGCAGGCGCTCTACGACCGGATCGCCGACGTCCTCGACGACTCCGTGCGGATGCACATGCGCGCCGACGTGACCGTCGGGTCGTTCCTCTCCGGCGGCATCGACTCGACGGCGATCGCCGCCCTGGCCAAGCGGTACAACCCGAAGCTGCTGACCTTCACGACCGGGTTCGAGCGCGAGGGGTTCTCCGAGATCGACGTCGCCGCCGAGTCCGCGGCCGCGATCGGTGTCGAGCACATCACCAAGGTCGTCACGCCGGAGGAGTTCGCCGACGCCATCCCGCTCGTCGTCTGGTACCTCGACGACCCGGTGGCCGACCCCGCGCTCGTGCCGCTGTACTTCATCGCCCGCGAGGCCCGCAAGCACGTCAAGGTGGTGCTCTCCGGCGAGGGCGCCGACGAGCTGTTCGGCGGCTACAACATCTACCGCGAGCCGCTGTCGCTGGCGGCGTTCGACCGGATGCCGGCGGGCCTGCGCCGTGCCCTGGGCAAGCTCTCGACCCGGCTGCCCGACGGCATGCGCGGCAAGGACCTGCTGCGCCGCGGCTCGATTCCGCTGGAGGAGCGCTACTACGGCAACGCCCGGATCTTCCGCGACGACGAACTGGGTTTCCTGGAGCGGCGCGACCCGGACCTCTCCCACGTCACCGTGACGCGCGAGCTGTACCAGCGCACCCGGGCCGCCGGCTACGACGACGTCACCGCGATGCAGTACGTGGACCTGTTCACCTGGCTGCGCGGCGACATCCTCGTCAAGGCCGACAAGATGACGATGGCGAACTCACTCGAGCTCCGGGTGCCGTTCCTCGACCCCGAGGTCTTCAAGGTCGCGAGCACGCTGCCGGTCGGCCAGCGGGTCACCAAGGAGACGACGAAGTACGCCCTCCGGCGGGGGCTGGAGCAGATCGTGCCGCCGCACGTCCTCAACCGCCGCAAGCTCGGCTTCCCCGTCCCGACGCGTCACTGGCTGGCCGAGGGGCTGCACGACTGGGCTCGGCAGATCATCGAGGACAGCCAGACCGACGAGTGGCTCGACAAGAAGCAGGTGCTGGCCATGCTGGCCGCGCACCGGGACAACCAGCGCAGTGGCTCCGCGGTCGACTACTCGCGCAAGCTCTGGACGCTGCTGGTGTTCATGGTCTGGCACGGCATCTTCGTCGAGGAGCGCATCCAGCCCGTCGTCCCGGAGACGGTCTACCCGGTGCGGCTGTAAGGCCCGGCTCTGCGCTCGCCCAGGGTTCCTGGCTCACCGTATGTGGTCCTGGCTCAGCATCGATCGTGAGCTAGGACCCCTAATGATCAGGTGACCTGATCATCATCAGCCCCAGGACAGCACAGCGCCCGGTCCCCCTCGCGGGGAACCGGGCGCTGTTGGGGCTAGATCAGTTGAACGAGTCGCCGCAGGCGCAGGAGCCCTGCGCGTTGGGGTTGTCGATCGTGAAGCCCTGCTTCTCGATGGTGTCGACGAAGTCGATGACCGCGCCGCCGAGGTAGGGGCCGCTCATCCGGTCGACGATGACCTCGACGCCGCTGAAGTCGAACGTCTGGTCGCCGTCGAGGAACCGCTCGTCGAAGAAGAGCTGGTACCGCAGGCCCGAGCAGCCGCCCGGCTGGACCGCGATGCGGAGCCGCAGGTCGTCTCGGCCCTCCTGGTCCAGCAGCGCCTTGACCTTCGCGGCCGCAGTGTCGCTGAGCACGACGCCGTTCTGCACCGAGGTGTCCTGCACCGACATGTTCCGTCCTCCAAGATCCGAGGGGTGCCCGCTGCGGCACGTCCTGCAGCGAAGCAACACCGCCGAGGCGATCGGTGTTCCGCTGCGCCACATACTGTACGGCGCCCGAGGTGAGTTCCCGGAGCTCTGCCCGCACACACGTAGACTTCGAGCTCGTGAAGCTCCGCCTGCCCGGCCGCCGCGACCGCGCCGAGACGACCACCGACGCGACGTCGGACGCCGCCGCCGCCCAGGCGGCCGCCGCTGCCGGGAAGGGGCGGCCCACCCCGAAGCGGCACGTGGCCCAGGGCCGCCGCCCCGGTCCCCCGCCGCCTCCTCCGACCACCCGGAAGGAGGCCTACAAGCGCATGCGTGCCCAGCAGGCCACCAAGCGGTCCGAGTCGCGCGCCGGCATGGCCCGCGGCGACGACAACTACCTGCCCGCCCGCGACCGCGGTCCGGTGCGCAAGCTCGTGCGCGACGTCGTCGACAGCCGGCGCAACATCGGCAGCTTCTTCCTGCTCATCGCCGGCGTCGCCCTGGTCGGCACGATCGTGCCGAGCCTCGTCGTGCGTACCTACGCCAGCTACCTGCTGTTCGGCTTCTTCCTGCTGCTCATCGTCGACTCCGTCGTCCTCAGCCGGAAGATCAAGAGCAAGCTGGCCGAGCGGCTCCCGGACGCCAAGCACAAGGGCGTGGTCTGGTACGGCCTCAGCCGGTCGACGATGATCCGCCGCTGGCGCTTCCCGAAGCCCGAGGTCGCGCTCGGCGCCGAGGTCTAGCGACCGCGCGCTGACCCCGGGGACGGCGGTTAGCGTCGGCACCGTGGAATTCCGACGCCTCGGCCGCTCCGGCCTGACCATCTCCGAGATCGCCTACGGCAACTGGCTCACCCACGGGGGCCAGGTCGAGGAGGACGCCGCGCAGGCCTGCGTGCGCGCCGCCCTCGACGTGGGCATCACGACCTTCGACACCGCCGACGTCTACGCCGGCACCAAGGCCGAGTCCGTGCTCGGCCGCGCCCTGGCCGGCCAGCGCCGCGAGGGCCTGGAGATCTTCACCAAGGTCTACTGGCCCACCGGCCCCGGCCAGAACGACCGCGGCCTGAGCCGCAAGCACATCATCGAGAGCTGCGACGCCTCGCTGCGCCGGCTGCAGACGGACTACGTCGACCTCTACCAGGCCCACCGCTACGACGAGACCGTCCCGCTCGAGGAGACGATGACGGCCTTCGCCGACCTGGTCCGCGCGGGCAAGGTGCTCTACCTCGGGGTCTCCGAGTGGCGGGCCGACGAGATCGCCGCGGGCGCCGAACTGGCCCGTGAACTCGGCGTCCAGCTGATCAGCAACCAGCCGCAGTACTCGATGCTGTGGCGGGTCATCGAGTCCGAGGTCGTCCCGACGTCGGAGAAGCAGGGCGTGTCGCAGATCGTCTGGTCGCCGCTGGCCCAGGGCATCCTGACCGGCAAGTACCTGCCGGGCGAGCAGCCGCCGGCCGACAGCCGCGGCGGCGACCCCGACGCCGGACGGTTCATCCAGCGGTTCCTGGCCGACGACGACGTCCTGACCCGGGTGCAGCAGCTGCGGCCGATCGCCGACGACCTCGGCCTGACCATGGCGCAGCTCGCCGTCGCCTGGGTGCTGCAGAACAAGAACGTGGCCGCGGCGATCATCGGCGCCACCCGGCCGGAGCAGGTGCACGACAACGTCAAGGCCGCCGGGGTGACCCTCGACGCCGACGTCCTGACGCGGATCGACGACGTGCTCGGCGACGTCGTGGAGCGGGACCCCGCCAAGACCGCGCGCGGCTGAACGCGCGCCGCGGCCTGACTCTCCACCTCAGGTGGAGGGTCAGGTCGCGGCCAGCCCCATCGGGCCGTAGACCTTCTCCTCGCCCTCGAACAGGCTGACCGTGGCGACGCCGCGGGCCAGCAGGTCGCGCCAGTTCTCCCCCAGCCACGACTCGGCGTCGCCCTGGTTGTCCGCCTCGGCCACCTCGACCCCCAGGGTGGTGGGGTCGATGGCCGCTCCGGCCGGGTCCTCGAGGCGCCAGTGCCAGCTCATGGGAGGCAGGCTAGTGACCGGCGACGACACGACCACCGACGGCCGCTCCGTGCCCGGGATGTGACCACTTCGCGGATTACCGCTGCCGCCGCAGGGGCATGGACGTCCATCGACCGTCCGAGCGGAGGACCGATGACAGCACCTGAGCCCCCCGGCACGACCGGGGCCACCCGCGTGGCCCCCACGCCGGCCGATCCCGCCGACGCCTCGACCGGGCAGCTGATCAGCCAGCTCACCGAGCAGATCAGCACCCTGGTGCGCAGCGAGGCGCGCCTGGCCCAGGCCGAGGTCACCCAGAAGGCCAAGCGCCTGGGCGTCGGCGCCGGGCTGTTCGGCGGCGCCGGCCTGGTCGCCTTCTTCGGCCTGGCGGCGCTGATCACCACGGCGATCCTGGCGCTGGCGCTCGTGCTGCCGGCCTGGCTGGCGGCGCTGATCGTCGCCGTCGTCCTGTTCGCGATCGCCGGTGTCCTCGCCCTGCTCGGGAAGAAGGACGTCGACAAGGCGACGCCGCCGCTGCCCACCGAGGCGATCGCCGGCGTCCAGGCCGACATCGCCACCGTCAAGCAGGGCATGGCCAAACAGGGCACGGCCCGATGAGCACCCCGTCATCGTCGTCGGACAACGGTCGGCCCGCCGGCGACCTGGACGCGATCAAGGCCGAGATCGAGGCCACCCGCGCCGAGCTGGGCGGCGACCGTCGACGAGCTCAGCGCGCGGCTCGACGTCCCGGCCCGGGCCAAGGAGAGCGCCGCCCGCGCGAAGGACACCGCCGTCGAGACCTACCGGGAGAGCCCGCCGGCGGTGATCGGCGCGGCCCTGGCACTGGTGGGACTGGTGGTCGGAGTGGTGATCTTGCGCCGGAAGCGTGCGACACGGAGGAGGAAGCGTTGAGCAAGAAAAACAAGGGTGAGGCGCCCAAGAACAAGGGAGCCAAGTTCGCCTACCGGCCGATCGGCCTGATCAGCGGCCTCGTGGCGGGGTCGCTGAGCGGCATCGTGTTCAAGCAGGTCTGGAAGCTCGATCGCCAAGGCGGATGAAGCCCCCTCGGCGCTGCAGAGCGAGTACAAGATGCGCGAGGTCGTCCTCGCCGCCGCGATCCAGGGAGCGATCTTCGCCGCGACGAAGGCCGCGGTCGACCGCGCCGGCGCCCGCGGGTTCACCCAGCTCACCGGCACCTGGCCCGGCGACTGACGAGGACCCTCCTGCCCCCCACCGCTCGCACGCTCGCGGCGGGCCCCTGCAGGAGGGCCGGCCAGGGTCACCTCCGCACACCGAGGAGCACCAACGTGGCTGGCACCAGGCAGCGCGACAGCGCGGTCGACCGGATCCGCGAGCGGGTCGAGGAGAAGGCGGCCCGCCGGGCCGCGGCGGCCAGAGCGGCCTCCGCGCCGCCCGGTCGCCGACCCCGACCAGCCGCCGCCCGGCTCCCCCGGTCCCGCCGAGCTGCCCGGCATCCACGCCGAGAAGCCCACCGAGATCCCGTGGCGCGGGTGGAAGCAGATCCTCAAGCGGGCGTGGGCCGAGAACAAGGCCGACAACATGCCGATCATCGCCGGCGGCGTCGCGTTCTTCGGCTTCCTCTCGATCTTCCCCGCGATGATCGCGCTCATCTCGCTCTACGGGCTGGTCGCGTCGCCGGAGACGGTGGCCCAGCAGGTCGAGGACCTCTCGGCGCAGCTGCCCGACAGCGCCGCGCGAGCTCATCGGGGAGCAGCTCAACGCGATCGTCGCGAACAGCAGCAGCGCGCTCAGCGTCAGCCTCGTCGTCTCGATCCTCGCCGCGCTGTGGAGCGCGTCGGGCGGCATCGGCAACCTCGTCACCGCGGTCAACATCGCCTACGACGAGGTGGAGGCCCGCAACGCCGTCAAGCTGAAGCTGCTCTCGCTCGGACTGACCCTCGGCGGGATCGTCTTCGTGATCGTGACGCCTTCGGCCTCGTCGCCCTCGTCCCCGCGGTGCTCGAGGCGCTGCCGCTGGGCGTCGTCGGCACGATCCTGGCCCAGGTGGCCCGGTGGCTGCTGCTGCTCGCGGTCTTCGCCGGTTCGCTCGCCGTCCTCTACCGGGTGGCGCCCGACCGGGACGCCCCTCGCTTCAGCTGGGTCAGCCTGGGCGCGGTCGTCGTCACCGTGATCTGGGCGGCCGTCAGCGTCGGGTTCGCGCTCTACGTCGACAACTTCGGGTCCTACGACAAGACCTACGGCGCGATCGCCGGCGTCATCGTGCTGATGCTGTGGCTCTACCTGACCTGCTACCTCGTGCTGCTGGGCGCGGAGATCAACTCCGAGGCCGAGCACCAGACCGCGCACGACACCACCACGGGCGAGCCGCAGCCGATGGGCGCGCGGGACGCCAAGATGGCCGACGCGCTGCCCGAGTCACCCGAGCCGAAGAAGGCCGACAGCGACCCCACCCGCAAGTAGAAGGAACGCGTCGAGCGGAGCTCGCACGGCCGCGGAGAACGCGCCCCTGGGACGGGGCCTTCAGCGCACGTGGGACTCGACGAACGGCGGCTTGACGACGCTCGACCGCCTGCGGGCGGCCGCGGACGTCGACGGCGAGCTCGCCGCCCTCGCCGACGCCGGCGGTCGGCGTCGATCAGCGCCAGCGCGATGCCGGTGCGCAGGGTCGGCGAGAAGGTGCCGCTGGTGACCTCGCCGACCGTGGCGCCGGCCCGCGTCGAGCACGGCCATGCCCGGGCGCGGGATGCCCCGGCCGGAGGCGCGCAGGCCCCACAGCAGCCGGGACGGGCCGGCCTCCTTCTCGGCGAGCAGCGCCTCGCGGCCCCAGAACGCCGGCTTCTTCCAGCCGACCGCCCAGCCGGCGCGCGCCTGGACGGGGGTGATCTCCCGCGACAGCTCGTGGCCGTGCAGCGGATAGCCCATCTCGGTGCGCAGGGTGTCGCGCGCGCCCAGGCCGCACGGGCGGATGCCGAGGTCCTGCCCGGCGTCCAGGACGGCGTCCCAGAGCTCCGCCGCGCGGTCGGCGTCGACCAGCAGCTCGTAGCCGTGCTCGCCGGTGTAGCCGGTGCGGCAGACGGTCACCTCGGCGGCGCCGTGCGCGCCGGTGCCGGTCACGAACGACATGTAGGCCAGCTCGCCCGGGCACGCCGAGCAGCTCGAGCACCTGCAGCGAGCGCGGGCCCCTGGACGGCGAGGACGGCGACCTCCTCGTGCCGGTCGGTGACCGTGACCCCGGCGGGCGCCGCGTCGGCCAGCCGGCCCAGCACCTCGGCGGCGTTGGCCGCGTTGGGCACGAGCAGCACGTCGTCGGGCCCGTGCAGGTAGACGATCAGGTCGTCGACGACGCCCCCGGCCTGCGGTCGCCGTCGGGCAGGCAGCACATCGTGTACTGCGCCTGGCCGGGGCCGATGCGCGACAGGTCGTTGGTCAGGCACTCGTTGACGAACGCCGCGGCGCCGGGCCCGCGGACGGTGCCGGTTCCCAGGTGGGAGACGTCGAAGAGACCGACGCCCTCGCGGACGGCGGCGTGCTCGGCGAGCACTCCTCCGCCCGCGTACTCGATGGGCATCGACCAGCCGCTGAAGTCGGCGAGCTTGGCGCCGGCCGCGACATGCCGGTCGTGGAGGGGGGAGGTCCGCGGGCTCACGCAGGGCACGCTATCGGGCCCCTAGGATCGAGCGGTGCCGCCGACGATCACCGCCACCGACCACCCGCTGGAGAAGCTGACCGGGGACGCCGTCGTCGTCGCCGTCGGCAAGGGCCCCGACGGCCCGCTGCCCACCCCCGGAGCGGAGGCGGTCGACCGGCTGCTCGGCGGCCGGCTGCTGCCCGCGCTGGCCGACCTCGGCGTCCGCGGCGGTGAGGACGAGGTCACCCGGCTGCCCTCGTTCGGCCAGGGCCCGTTCCCGGTGGTCGCCGTCGCCGGCCTCGGCGCGCCCGACGCCGCCGGGGCCTACACGCCCGAGGCGGTGCGCCGCGCCGCCGGTGCCGCGAGCCGCGCGCTGGGCGGCCGCCGCTCGGTGGTCAGCCTGCTCGCCGCCGTCGGCGGGACGCCGGACGCCGAGCGGCTGCACGCCGTCGGCGAGGGCTCGCTGCTCGGCGCCTACGAGTTCACCGCCTACAAGTCCGACCTGCGCGCCGACCGGCTGGCACCGCCGAGCGAGTTCACCATCGTCGTGCCCGACGCCGCCGAGGCCGAGACGGCGCTGCGCCGGGTGCGCGCCGTGGCCGACGCCGTCGCGCTGGTCCGCGACCTGGTCAACACCCCGCCCAACGACCTCTACCCCGCCGAGCTCGCCGCCCGGGGCGCCGCCGCCGGCGAGAAGGCCGGGCTGACCGCGGAGATCCTCGACGAGGACGCGCTGGCCGCCGGTGGGTACGGCGGCATCCTCGCCGTCGGCAGCGGCTCGACCCGCAAGCCGCGGCTGCTGCGGCTGACCTACTCCGGCTCCGGCGCGCGCAAGAAGATCGCGCTGGTCGGCAAGGGCATCACCTTCGACAGCGGCGGCCTGTCGATCAAGCCCGCGCGAAGATGGAGGACATGAAGAGCGACATGGCCGGCGCCGCGGCCGTGATCGCCACCGTCTGCCTCGTCGCCCAGCTCGGCCTCCCGGTCGAGGTGATCGCCACCGTGCCGATCGCCGAGAACCTGCCCAGCGGCACCGCCTACCGGCCGGCCGACGTGGTCACCTTCCGCAACGGCAAGAAGGCCGAGATCACCAACACCGACGCCGAGGGCCGCGTGGTCCTGGCCGACGCCATCGCCCGCGCCGCCGAGGACCGCCCCGACGTCGCTGCTCGAGACCTCGACCCTCACCGGCGCGCAACTGGTCGCCCTCGGCACCCGCACCGCCGGCGTCATGGGCTCCGACGACCTGCGCGACGCCGTCGTCGCCGCGGGCAAGCGCAGCGGCGAGGGCATGTGGCCGATGCCGCTGCCCGCCGAGCTGCGCAAGGGCCTGGACTCCCCGATCGCCGACTTCGTGAACTCCAACGCCGACCGGATGGGCGGCATGCTCGTCGGCGGGCACTTCCTCGCCGAGTTCGTGCCCGACGGTCTGCCGTGGGCGCACATCGACATCGCGGGGCCGAGCTACAACACCGGCGCGCCGTGGGGCTACACGCCCAAGGGCGGCACCGGCGTCCCGGTGCGGACCCTGCTGGCGACGATCGAGGCCCTCATCGCCGACTGAGGCCCGCCCTGATGATCAGGTCCCTGATCATTAGGGGTCCTGGCTCACCGTCGATGGTGAGCCAGGACCCTGCGGTGAGCTAGACCCATGCGGCGAGCACGACGGACCGCGTCGACCGGTCAGTGGCGCGTTCTTCTTCTGGCGGGCGCTCCAGTCGCGCATCCGCTGGGGGTAGCCGGTGACCTGCGCGTCGTAGACGGGGATCGCCAGATCGCGGGAGAGCTTGCGGGCGACGTCGGGGCCGTCGATGCGGCGGCGGGTCCACTCGCCGTCGGCGGCGACCAGCACGATGGTCGTCTCGGTGACGGTGGTGCGCGGCTCGACGTACCCCTCGACGCCGCGGCGGCTGGCCACGAACTGCTCGAGGTGGGTCAGGTCGCCGCGGTGTGAGCCGCGGTCGAGGGTGCCCCGACGGCCGCCGTCACCGCGCCCGCCAGCTGCGCCCGCGCAGCCGGTCGAACAGCCCCATGTCCCGCTCCTTCCGCCGTCCGGCCGTCGTTCTCGACCGCGACGCTCGGTCAGGGCAACGGGGCTCCGGGCCGCGTCGTTCCCGGGGTGGCAGGATGAGCAGCGAGCCCCACCCGCTCGAGCGGGACTGGACACCGCAACAGAGGAGCATCCGTGAGCGCACCCACCTCCCCCGCCGACCTGGTCATCCTCGGTGGTGGCTCCGGTGGCTACGCAGCGGCGTTCCGCGCGTCCGAACTCGGCATGAACGTCGTCCTGATCGAGAAGGACAAGGTCGGCGGCACGTGCCTGCACCGGGGCTGCATCCCCACCAAGGCGCTGCTGCACGCCGGCGAGGTCGCCGACATGGCCCGCGAGGGCGAGCAGTTCGGCGTGAAGACGTCCCTGGCCGGCATCGACATGGACGGCGTCAACGCCTACAAGGACGGCGTCGTCTCCAAGCTCTACAAGGGCCTGCAGGGCCTGGTGAAGGCCCGCAAGATCACCTACGTCGAGGGCGAGGGCCGGCTCACCTCCCCCACCACCGTCGAGGTGACGGCCAGAGCTACGAGGGCAAGCACATCCTGCTGGCCACCGGCTCCTACGCCCGCAGCCTGCCGGGCGTCGAGATCGACGGCACCAAGGTCATCACCAGCGACCACGCGCTGACCCTCGACCGCGTACCGAGCTCGGCGATCGTGCTCGGCGGCGGCGTCATCGGCTGCGAGTTCGCCAGCGCGTGGAAGTCCTTCGGCGTCGACGTCACGATCGTCGAGGCCCTGCCCCACCTCGTCCCGCTGGAGGACGAGGCGTCGTCCAAGCTGCTCGAGCGCGCGTTCCGCCGTCGCAAGATCGGCTTCGAGCTCGGCAGCCGGTTCTCCGGCGTCCAGACGACGGAGGACGGCGTGAAGGTCTCCCTCGAGAACGGCAAGGAGCTCGAGGCCGAGCTGCTGCTCGTCGCCGTCGGCCGCGGTCCGGTCAGCCAGGGGCTCGGCTACGAGGAGGCCGGGGTGCAGATGGACCGCGGCTTCGTCCTCGTCGACGAGTACTGCCGCACCAACGTGCCGACCATCTCCGCCGTCGGTGACCTGATCCCGACGCTGCAGCTGGCCCACGTCGGCTTCGGCGAGGGCATCCTCGTCGCCGAGCGGCTGGCCGGGCTCGACCCCGCGCCCATCGACTACGCCGGCGTCCCGCGGATCACCTACTCCGAGCCCGAGGTCGCCTCGGTCGGGCCTGACCGAGGCCCAGGCCAAGGAGAAGTACGGCGAGGTCACGACCCTCACCTACGACCTCGCCGGCAACGGCAAGAGCCAGATCCTGAAGACGACCGGCGCGGTGAAGCTCATCCAGGCCGTCGACGGCCCGGTCGTCGGGATCCACATGGTGGGCAGCCGGGTCGGCGAGCTCATCGCCGAGGCCCAGCTGATCTACAACTGGGAGGCCGAGGCCGACGACGTCGCCAGCCTCATCCACCCGCACCCGACGCAGAGCGAGGCGCTCGGCGAGGCCCACCTGGCCCTCGCCGGCAAGCCGCTGCACGTGCACGGCTGACCGACCGCCTCCCCTCCCCCACCCCGCCAGAAGGAGTCCTGCCCCGATGCCGACGTCCGTCACCATGCCCGCCCTGGGCGAGAGCGTCACCGAGGGCACGGTCACTCGCTGGCTCAAGCAGGAGGGTGAGCAGGTCGAGGTCGACGAGCCCCTCCTCGAGGTCTCGACCGACAAGGTCGACACCGAGATCCCGTCACCGGCTGCCGGTGTGCTGACGCAAGATCCTCGTGGCCGAGGACGAGACCGTCGAGGTCGGCGCCGAGCTCGCGGTCATCGGCGGTGGGGACGGCGACGGCGGTGGAGCCGCGCCGGCCGAGGACTCCGCGCCCGCCGAGGAAGAGGCGCCCGCGCAGCCGACGAGGCACCGGCGCAGGAGAGGCGCCCGCGCAGGAGGAGGCCCCCGCCGAGGAGCCGCAGCAGCAGGAGCGCCGAGCCGCAGCCGGCCGCGTCGTCCGACAGCGGTGGCAGGTGGCGG
The DNA here is from genome assembly GCA_963748305.1 of uncultured Actinomycetota bacterium. Lineage (GTDB taxonomy): Bacteria > Actinomycetota > Actinomycetes > Mycobacteriales > Geodermatophilaceae > Blastococcus_B. The sequence continues at coordinate 222,044 of CAVVIN010000020.1, forward strand.
CGGCGAGGGCACGTCGGTGACCATGCCGGCGCTCGGCGAGAGCGTCACCGAGGGCACGGTCACCCGCTGGCTGAAGGCCGTGGGCGACGAGGTGACCGCCGACGAGCCGCTGCTGGAGGTCTCCACGGACAAGGTCGACACCGAGATCCCCGCGCCGGTCAGCGGCACGCTGCTGTCGATCAGCGTGAACGAGGACGAGACCGTCGACGTCGGCGCCGAGCTCGCGATCATCGGCAGCGGCTCGGCCGGTGGCGGCGTCGTCCGCGCCCGCCGAGGCGCAGCAGCAGGAGGCGCCGGCCGAGGAGCCGAAGCAGGCAGGCGCCAGCCGAAGCCGAAGCAGGCCACCGCAGCAGGAGGCGCCGAAGCCGGAGGCAGCCACCGGCAGGCGGCGCCGAAGCAGGAGGCGCCCGAAGCCGGCAGGCACCCGCGCCCGCCGGCAGGCCGCGTCCGCGCCGAGCGGTGACGGCGGCGGCGCGTACGTCACCCCGCTCGTCCGCCGGCTCGCCGCCGACCGCGGCGTCGACCTGAGCAGCGTCTCGGGCACGGGCGTGGGCGGCCGGATCCGCAAGCAGGACGTGCTCGCCGCGGCCGAGAAGGCGGCGGCGCCCGGCGGCGTCGGCTCCCGCGGCGGCCGGCGCCCCGCAGAAGCCGTCCCCGGCGGCCACGCCGGACACGTCGGTCCGCGGCCGCACCGAGAAGCTGTCCCGGCTGCGCGCGGTCATCGCCCGCCGCATGGTCGAGTCGCTGCAGGTCAGCGCCCAGCTGACCACCGTCGTCGAGGCCGACGTCACCCGGATCGCGAACCTGCGGCAGCAGGCGAAGAAGGACTTCGAGGCCCGCGAGGGCGTCAAGCTCTCGTTCCTGCCGTTCTTCTCGAAGGCCGCGATCGAGGCGCTCAAGGCGCACCCGTCGGTGAACTCCTCGATCGACCAGGAAGCCGGCACGGTCACCTACCACGACACCGAGAACCTCGGCATCGCGGTGGACACCGAGCGCGGCCTGCTGGTGCCGGTCATCCACGACGCCGGCGACCTCAGCCTCGGCGGCATCGCCCGCAAGATCGCCGACCTGGCCGAGCGGACCCGCACGAACAAGATCACCCCGGACGAGCTGGGCGGCGGCACCTTCACGCTGACCAACACCGGCAGCCGGGGTGCCCTGTTCGACACCCCGATCATCAACCAGCCGCAGGTGGCGATCCTCGGCGTCGGTTCGGTGGTGAAGCGTGCCGTGGTGGTGCAGGACCCCGAGCTCGGCGAGGTCATCGCGGTCCGGTCGATGGTCTACCTGGCCCTGACCTACGACCACCGCATCGTCGACGGCGCCGACGCCGCGCGCTTCCTCACCACGGTGCGCGAACGGCTCGAGGCCGGCCAGTTCCACGGGGAGCTGGGCCTGGCCTGATCCACGCCCGAACGGGGCCCCGGCAGCTGCCGGGGCCCCGTTCGCGTTTCCGCATCCACCGAGGCCCAGATTCCGGAAGGACCTGTCGTGAAGATCGCCGTGCACCGGGGCTTCGGGACTGATCGGGCAGCGCGCTCGCTCCCGGCGCTGCGCGCCGACGGTCACGAGGTGATCCGCTGGTCCGCCGTACCCCGCGCACGGCCGACGAGCACCGGTGGGACCCCGCAGCACCGCCGGATCGACCCGGCCCTGCTCGCCGACGTCGATGCGGTGATCAACCTCGGCGGGACGCCGATCCGGCCCGCGTCCGTTCACCGCCGGCTACAAGGAGCGGCTGCTCACCAGCCGACTGGACGCACGACGACGATCAGCGAGGCGCTGGCCGCGGCCGCCGCGGCCGACCCGGGCCGGCCGCGCGTCCTGCTGTCGGCGTCGGCGGTCGGCTACTACGGCGACACCGGGTCCGCGGACGATCACCGAGAGGGACCCGGCGGGCTCGGACTTCATGGCGCAGGTGTGCGCCCAGTGGGAGGCGGCGACCGCACCGGCGGAGGCGGCCGGGCGTCCGGGTCGTGCACATGCGGACCGGCCTGGTGCTCGCGCGGAAGGCGCATGCTCGATGCAGGTCCTCGGCACGGTCTTCTGGCTCGGACTCGGCGGGCGCATGGGCAGCGGCCGGCAGTACTGGCCGTGGATCAGCCTGGCCGACGAGATCGGCGCGATGCGGCACCTCCTGACCGCCGACGTCTCCGGGCCGGTCAACCTGACCGGGCCCGACCCGGTGACCAACGCCGAGTTCACGCGCGAACTGGCCCGGCAACTGCACCGCCCGACGGTGCTCGCCGGTGCCCGGGCTTCGCCTCAAGCTGGCGCTCGGCGAGTTCGGCCGCTCCAGCGTGCGTCGGCGGCCAGCGGGCGATGCCGGTGCGCCTCGAGGAGTCCGGGTACGAGTTCACCCACACCGACCTCGCCTCGGCGCTGCGGACGGCGCTGACCACGCGCTGAGGCGGCCTGGCACGGCGGCCTCAGCCGGTGCGGGCGGCGGTGTCGATCCGCCAGCCGTCGTCGGTCAGGACGAGCACCATGCGCACCTCCGAGTCGGGACGGCCGGGCAACGTGCTCAGCGCCGTCCCGCCCGTGGCGCCGGCAGGCACCACCTCGTAGGCCGGCCAGCGGTCGATCAGGACGAGTTCCACCCGGTCGTCGGCCACGGACTCCGCCATCGGCTCGCACCACGCTCGGCGCGAAGCCGCGCAGCACCTCGCCCGCCCCGGTGAGGTCCCGGAGGTGCTGGCGGTCCGCGTCCAGCAGCGCGCTGCCGGGCGTGTAGACGTCGTCGAGGGCCGCCGCGGTTCCCGTCTCGAACGCGGCGGCACGGCGCTCGTAGAGGTGGGCGACCACCTCCGCCCAGTCCGCGGGTTCCGCGCGAGGTCGGCTCCTCGGCCGGGTCCGTCGGCGTGGGCGGTGCTGCCATCCGCGGCCGACGGGGCCGCGACCGCGGACGTCGCCGCCGCCACCGCGGGTCCCGTCTCGGCCGTGGGCGCCCGGAAGGCGCCGGCCAGGGCGGCGACGACCAGACCGGTCGCCACGATCGCGAGCACCGTCGTCCGCCGATCCGAACGGGCGGCGAGGGCACCCACGCGCTCCCGGACGGCGGCCCACCGGCCGGGACCCGCCACTCGATCACGGCGGGCGCCGGACGCGGGCGGCGTCCGGGCACCTGATGGGTGAGCTCGGTCCGCGGCCCGCGTCCGGTGCGGCCGAGGTCGCCGTCGGGCACCCCGGCCACGGGCAGCCGGACCGGCTCCGGGCGGCAGGCGTGCCGCAGGTCGAGCGCGAAGGCCGCCGCGGAACCTCGATCGTGCGGATCGGCCGACAGCCCCCGCTCGATGACGGCGATCAGCTCGGCGGGCGCGTCCGGGGCGAGCTCGGGGAGGTCGGGCAGGTATCCCGCAGCGGCGACCGCGAGCGTGTCGGCCGGGGTGGCCGCGTTCCACGGTGCGATGCCGGTGAGCGCGTGGAAGGCGGCGGCCGCCACCCCGAAGACGTCGGAGGCCGGGCCGGGCGCGCCGCCACGGGCGACGGTGGGGTCGACGTAGGGCGGGGTGACCTCCCCGGCCGCGACCTCGCCGAGCACCCGGGCCACCCCCAGGTCGGTGAGGACCGGCCGGCCCTCGGCCGTGAAGACGATGTTGCCCGGCGACAGGTCGCCGTGGACGACGCCGTTCCCGTGCGCGTGGGCCAGCGCGGCCGCGACCGGCGCGATCGCGGTGACCACCTCGCCCGGCCGCAACCGTCCCCGACGGGCGAGCAGCGCCGCCAGGCTCCCGCCCGCCAGCAGCTCGAGGACCAGTGCCACCCGCGCGGCCCCGCCCCGGCGCGGCTGGTGCACGACCTCGATCAGCCGCACCAGGTGCGGATGGTCGAGCTCGCCGAGCAGCGCCGCCTCGCGGGCCTGACGCTCGGGATCGCCGTCGACCAGCACCTTGACCGCCACCGCCGGGCCACCCCGCCGCGGGACCGCCCGCCAGACCTCGCCGGAGCCGCCGCGGCCGAGCAGCGTCTCCAGCACGTAGCCGGGCACCACGGGCGGCTCGAGGGCGGGATCGGCTGCGGACATGACCGGGAACCGTAGGCCGATCCGGGCGCCATCCCGCGTCCGGCGTTGTCCACAGGCCCGCCGCACGGACCGTCCGTCCGCACACCTAGGTTCGGAGCCATGCCGGCCTCCGCACCCACGATCGTCGCCACCAGCATGGGATTCACCAATCGCGCCCGGGGTCCCTACGACGTCGCGCCGGGGCCGGTCTTCGACCTGATGTTCCAGCTCGCCGGTGCCCCCGAGCGACCGAAGCTCTGCTACCTCGGTACGGCCGGCGGCGACGACCCTGCCTGGGTGGCGCGCATGTACGGCGCGTTCGCCGGCAGAGGCGTCGACGTCAGCCATCTGAGCCTCTTCACCATGCCTACGGTCCCGGACATGCGGGCGCACCTGCTGGCCCAGGACGTGGTCTGGGTGGGCGGTGGCAGCGTCGCGAACCTGCTCGCCGTGTGGCGGGTGCACGGCCTCGACGAGATCTTCCGCGAGGTGTGGGAGGCGGGCGTCGTGCTCGGCGGCGTCTCGGCCGGCTCACTGTGCTGGCACATGGGCGGGACGACGGACTCCTTCGGTCCGGACCTGCGGCCGGTCACCAACGGGCTGGGCTTCATCCCGACGTCGAACGGCGTCCACTACGACTCCGAGGAACAGCGCCGCCCGCTGTACCACCAGCTCGTCGCCGACGGCACGCTGCCCGACGGGCACGCCACCGACGACGGCGTCGGGCTGGTCTACCGCGGCACCGAACTGGTCGACGTCGTGGCCGACCGTGGCGACGCCGCCGCGTACCGGGTCGAACGCGGCCCGGACGGCACCGTCGTCGAGACCCGGCTGGAGCCGCGGCGTCTCGACTCACCGGCGGCTTAGGCTGAGCGCGTGAGCGAACTGCGAGATCGTGCGCGCCGGCCTCGTCCCCTACGAGGAGGCGTGGGCGATGCAGCGCGAACTGCACGCCGCCCGCGTCGCCGGCGAGGGTCCGGACACGCTGCTGCTGCTGGAGCACCCGCCGGTCTACACGGCCGGCAAGCGCACCGCGCCGCACGAGCGGCCGTTCGACGGCACGCCGGTCATCGACGTCGACCGCGGCGGCAAGATCACCTGGCACGGCCCCGGTCAGCTGGTCGGCTACCCGATCGTGCGGCTGGCCGACCCGGTCGACGTCGTCGCCCACGTCCGGCGCCTGGAGAGCGCGCTGATCGACGTCTGCGCCGGCCTCGGGCTGGCCACGGAGCGGGTCGAGGGCCGCAGCGGCGTGTGGGTGCGCGCCGACGCCCGCGGGCCCGACCGCAAGGTCGCCGCGATCGGCGTCCGGGTGGCCCGGGGCGTGACCATGCACGGCTTCGCGCTCAACTGCGACCCCGACATGGGGGCGTTCGCCAACATGATCCCGTGCGGGATCGTCGACGCCGGCGCCACGTCGATGACCGCCGAACTGGGCCGCGACGTCCCCGTCGCCGAGGTGATCGACGCGGTCGAGACGGCGCGTGCGCGGCGTGCTGGACGGCGTCCCCACCGCTTGACCGGAGTGGATTCGTGCAGGTAACCCGCACGAATCCACTCCGCAAGCCTCAGCCGAGGACGAAGTTGACCAGCCGGCCCGGGACGGCGACGACGCGGCGCACGCTCGCCCCGTCCAGGTAGCCGGCGACCTTCTCGTCGGCGCGAGCGGCCGCCTCCAGCGCGGCGGCGTCGGCGTCGGCCGGGACCGAGACCTGCGCGCGCACCTTGCCGTTCACCTGGACGGCGACCTGCACGGTGTCGTCGACCAGCCAGCGCTCCTCGGCCACCGGGAACGCGTGCCACGCCAGCGACGCGTCGTGGCCGAGCCGCGCCCACATCTCCTCGGCGATGTGCGGGGCCAGCGGCGCCACCATCAGCACCAGCGGCTCGGCCACCGACCGCGGCACGGGCCTGTCGGCGCCGTACAGCTGGGTGACGTGGTTGGTCAACTCGGTGATCCGCGCGATCGCGATGTTGAACCGCAGCGTGTCGAACCCGTCGCGGACCCCGGCGATCGTCCGGTGCAGGGCGCGCAGGGTGTCCTCGGCAGGCTCGACGTCCGTGGCCCGGACGGCGCCGGTCTGCTCGTCGACCACCACGCGCCAGACGCGCTGCAGCAGGCGCTGCGACCCGACGACGGCCTTGGTCTCCCACGGCCGCGACTGGTCCAGCGGCCCGGTCGACATCTCGTACACCCGGAAGGTGTCCGCGCCGTACGCGCCGATCATCTCGTCGGGCGTGACCATGTTCTTCAGGCTCTTGCCGATCTTCCCGTACTCGCGGTTGACCGGCGCGCCCTCGTAGAAGAACTGGCCGCCCTTCTCGACGACGTCCGCGGCGGGCACGTAGAAGCCCCGCTCGTCGGTGTAGGCGTAGGCGGAGATGTAGCCCTGGTTGACCAGCCGGCGGAACGGCTCCTCGCTGGAGACGTAGCCCAGGTCGTGCAGCACCTTGTGCCAGAACCGGGCGTACAGCAGGTGCAGCACCGCGTGCTCCACCCCGCCGACGTACAGGTCGACGCCGCCGACGTCGCCGTCCCCACGCGGGCCCAGCCAGTAGCGCTCCAGCTCCGGGTCGACCATCTGCGCGTCGTCGCCCGGGTCCAGGTAGCGCAGGTAGTACCAGCACGACCCGGCCCAGTTGGGCATCGTGTTGGTCTCCCGGCGGTACGTGCGCGGCCCGTCGCCCAGGTCCAGCTCGACCGTCGTCCACTCGGTGGCCCGCGACAGCGGCGGCTCGGGGGCGGAGTCGGCGTCGTCGTCGGCGAAGGTCTTCGGCGAGTAGTCGTCCACCTCCGGCAGCAGCACCGGCAGCATCGACTGCGGCACCGCGATCGGCAGGTCGTTCTCGTCGTAGACGATCGGGAACGGCTCGCCCCAGTAGCGCTGCCGGCTGAACAGCCAGTCGCGCAGCTTGTAGGTCGTGGTCGCCTCGCCGTGGCCGTTGCGCGACCAGCCACTCGGTGATGGTGGCGATGGCCTCGGCCTTGTCCAGGCCGTTCAGCGAGATCTCGTCGTTGGCCGAGTTGATCATCGGGCCGCCGCCGGTCCAGGCCTCGCCGTCCCAGTCGGCCGGCGGCTGGACCGTGCGGACGACCGGCAGCCCGAAGGCCCCGGCGAACTCCCAGTCGCGGGTGTCCTCCCCCGGCACGCCCATGATCGCCCCGGTCCCGTAGCCGGTCAGCACGTAGTCGGCGATGAACACCGGCAGCTCGGTGCCGGTGACCGGGTTGGTCGCCGTGACCCCCAGCCAGACGCCGGTCTTGTCGCGTCCCTCGGTCTGGCGCTCCAGCTCCGAGCGGCGGGAGGCCTGCCGCTGGTAGGCGGTGACCGCCTCGACGGGGGTCGCCGCTCCCCCGGTCCACCGGGGGTCGGCGCCGTCGGGCCAGGTCTCGGCGGTCAGCGAGGAGACCAGCGGGTGCTCGGGGGCCAGCACCATGTAGGTGGCGCCGAACACGGTGTCCGGCCGGGTCGTGAAGACCTCGATCGCCTCGTCCCGGCACGAGAAGCGGATCCGCGCACCCGCCGACCGGCCGATCCAGTTGCGCTGCATCAGCTTCAGCGAGTCCGACCAGTCCAGCCGGTCCAGGTCGTCCAGCAGGCGGTCGGCGTAGGACGTGATCCGCATCATCCACTGGGTCAGCGGACGCCGGAACACCGGGAAGTTGCCGCGCTCGGAGCGCCCGTCGGCGGTGACCTCCTCGTTGGACAGCACCGTGCCCAGTCCCGGGCACCAGTTGACCGGCGCCTGGTTCAGGTAGGCCAGCCGGTGCGCGTCGACGACGGTGCGCCGCTCGATGTCGGACAGCTCACCCCAGGGACGGCCGAACGGGTTGGTGCCGGCTGCCGGCGACCGCGTGCCGGCGTCCAGCTCGGCCACCAGTTCCTCGATCGGGCGCGCCTTGCCGACGGACTCGTCGAACCAGGACCCGAAGATCTGCAGGAAGATCCACTGGGTCCACTTGTAGTAGCCCGGGTCGATCGTGGCGAAGGTGCGGCGCTCGTCGTGGTCGACGCCCAGGCGGCGCAGCTGGGCGCGGATCGCCGCGATGTTGGCCTCGGTGGTGATCCGCGGGTGCTGCCCGGTCTGGACGGCGAACTGCTCGGCGGGCAGGCCGAACGCGTCGTATCCCATCGGGTGCAGGACGTTGTAGCCGTCCATCCGCAGGAACCGGCTGGTGACGTCGGTGCCCAGGTAGCCCAGCGGGTGCCCGACGTGCAGCCCCGTGCCCGAGGGGTACGGGAACATGTCCATCGCGAAGTACTTGGGCCGGTCGGCGACCTTCTCGAAGCCCCCGCTCAGGCGGCCGACCGGGTTGGGCGTGTGGAACGTCCCCTCGGCCTCCCACCGGTCCTGCCAGGCGAGCTCGATCTGCTGGGCCAGGGCCGGGGTGTAGCGGTGCGGCGGGACGCCCTCGTCGGACCCGCCGCCGGTCGGACGGGCGGCTGGTCGGCGGTCTGGCTCATCGTCGGTGCTCCTGGGTGGTGGAACGGCGGCGGGCTGCAGCGGGCATAAAGAAAACCCCTCACGCAGGAGGGGTCGCCGTGCTGTCCGAGAACGTTCAGGTCAGCACGGCCGCGCAAGCAGGAGCCGCCTGGTCACCCGGCGAGCCTACCGCGCGTCGCGGCGGGAGACCGGATCCCTCCCGGGTGCCGCCGGATGCCGCATCTCACTCATCCCTTGGACGGAAAGCTCGCCGCTCGGTTCGACCCACGGAGGTCCACGGCCGATGGCATCCCCGTCGGAACAGGACGCAACCGGCGCCGAGTCGACCGCCGGTGTCCCGTACCGGGCTGGTCCTACGCTCGTCTGCGTCGCCCTCTTCGCCACCGGTGTCGGCGCCGCGCCCCGAGGGCGTCCTCTGGGACCGCCTCTACGACGTCGTCCTCTTCAACGCCGTCTACGTGCCGGCCGTCGTGATCTGTTTCCTCGCGGCCCGCCGCGCGTCCGGCGGGAACGGAGCGCCTGGTGCGCGCTCGGTCGTGGCCCTGGCGACTCACGCGGGGCCAACGCCGTCTGCACCCTCGCGGCCGCGCACCCATGGCGACGGCCGTATCCCGTCGGTCGCCGATCTCTGCTGCCTCGGCGCCTACCTGCTGCTCTACGTCGGCCCTCGTCGGCCCTGATCCGCGCCCGCGGTCCGCGGTTCCACCCAGCATGTGGCTGGACGGCGTCATCGGCGCGCTGGGCGCGACGGCGCCGTGGGCGTGGCGTTGCTGCTCGGGCCCGTGCTCGAGGTCGCCCGACGCCGGGCAGGGCCGCGCGTGCCTCGCGCAACCTCGCCGTACCCATCGCCGACGTCGCTGCTGCTGGCGCTGCTCGTGGCGGTCGGCGCCATCCTGGGCGTGCGGCTGCGACCGCACGTTCCTGCTGGTGGCCGCCGCGTTGTGCTCGTGTGCGTCGGCGACGTCGTGCTCCTCACCGGCCACCGCGGCGGCATCTACGTCGACGGCGGGCCGCTCGACCTGACCTGGCTGGTCGGCATCGCTCGCTGGTCGCCGCCGGCGCGCACGCCGCCACGGCCCCGCCGCCCGCCCACTGGCACCGAGGACGAGCGCGCCCGGGTCGGCTGGCGGCTCCTGGCCGTGCCGCTGGTCTGCAACGTCGCCAGCCTGGTCGTCCTCGGCGCTGGGCTGGGGCGACCAGTGCCGCCGGCTCGCCGCCTGGCTGCGCCGTCGGCTGCGTGCTCGCCGCGATCGCGCGCACCGCGATCACCTTCCGCGAGGTGCGCGCCTTCAACGAGGTCAAGCAGCAGGCCCGCACCGACGAGCTCACCGGTCTGCCCAACCGCCGCGGCGCTGCTGCGAGCGGGCGCGGCAGGCTCGTCGCCGCCGCGACCGCCCGCCGGCCCGCCGCGCTGCTGCTGCTCGACCTCGACGGGTTCAAGGAGGTCAACGACAGCCTCGGCCACCACGCCGGCGACCACCTGCTGCGGCAGATCGGCCCGCGGCTGCGCCCCGCGCTGCGCACCGGCGACCTGTTGGCCCGGCTCGGCGGCGACGAGTTCGCCGTCCTGCTGCCCGACGCCGGCCTGGACGAGGCGCAGACGCTGCGCCGAACGGCTCCGGGAGCTGGTCCTGCGGCCGATCACGGTCGAGGGCATCCGCCTGCACGTCGGGCGTCAGCGTCGGCGTGGCCAGCGCGCCGGTGCCGGCCGCCACGCGTGGAGGAGCTGCTGCGCTGCGCCGACATCGCCATGTACGCGGCCAAGTCCGGCCGCGACCGGCGTCCACGTCTACGTGCCCGGACCCGCGCGGCGGGACGGGCGACCGGCTGCGCCGCATGGAGGAGCTCCGGACGGCGCTCGAGGACGCACGACCAGCTCGAGGTGCACCTGCAGCCGCAGGTCGACCTGGCTGACGGCCGCGTCGTCGGCGCCGAGGCGCTCGTCCGCTGGCAGCACCCGACGCTCGGCCTGCTCTCCCCCGCCGAGCTGCTGCCGGCCGCGGAGCAGGCGGGCCTCCTGCGCCCGCTCGCGGACGCGGTGCTCGAGCTGTCGCTGACGGCCGCCGGCCCGGTGGTGGTCGAGCGTCGAGGTGCCGGTGTCGGTCAACCTGTCGGCGGCCAACGTCACCGACCTCGACCTGCCGGGCAAGGTCGCCCAGGCGCCTGCTGCGCCACGGCCTGCCGGCGGCGCGCGCTGACCCTGGAGCTGGTCGAGGACACCCTCATGGCCGATCCCGAGCGCGGGCCGCACGGTGCTGGGCCAGCTGCGCCGGCTCGGGGTTCGGACGTCGATCGACGACTACGGCACCGGGTACAGCTCGCTGGCCTACCTCCGGCACCTGCCGGCCGACGAGCTCAAGCTCGACCGCAGCCTCACCTTCGACGTCGGCACGCGACCCGCGGGCCGCCGCGATCGTGAAGCACACCGTCGCGCTGGCCCACGAGCTGGGCATCAGCCTGGTGGCCGAGGGCGTCGAGGACGACGGCGACCGCCGCCGTCCTGCGGGACCTCGGCTGCGACATCGCGCCAGGGCTACGCGATCGCCCGCCCGATGCCGGTCGGCGCCTTCCAGGAATGGCTGCGCCGACGCCGCGCACGGCGCTGGTCGCCACGCCGCTGACGGGTGCGCCTCAGCCGAGCTGGGGCGCCACCTCGCTCGCCACCAGGTCGAGGTGGTCGAGGTCGGCGAGGTCGAGCACCTGCAGGTAGACCCGCTGGGCACCCGCCTCGGCGTAGCGGCCCAGGATGTCCACCGCCTCGGCCGGGGTGCCGGCGACACCGTGGGCCCGCAGGTCGTCGACGCCGCGGCCGATCGCGTCGGCCCGCCGGGCGATCTCGGCGTCGTCCTTGCCGACGCAGACCACCAGCGCCGAGCTCAGCACCAGTCGACGCCGGATCGCGGCCGGCCTCCGCGCAGGCCTCGCGCACGCCGGCGAACAGCCGCGCGTTCTCCTCGACCGACTCGAACGGCACGTTGAACTCGGCCGCGTACCGGGCGGCCAGCCGCGGCGTGCGCCGCCTGCCCTTGCCGCCGATCAGCACCGGGATGCCGCCGTCCTGGACCGGCTTGGGCAGGGCCGGAGAGTCCGCAGAGCTGGTAGTGGTCGCCGTCGAAGTCGAAGGTCTCGCCGGGAGGGGTGCTCCAGAGCCCGGTGACGACGGCGAGCTGCTCCTCGTACCGGTCGAAGCGTTCGCGCAGCTCGGGGAACGGGATGCCGTACGCGGTGTGCTCGGCCTCGAACCAGCCGGCGCCGATGCCGAGCTCGACCCGGCCGCCGCTCATCTGGTCGACCTGGGCGACCGAGATCGCCAGCGGCCCGGGCAGCCGGAAGCTGGCCGCCGACATCATCGTGCCGAGCCGGATCCGGCTGGTCTCGCGGGCCAGCCCGGCCAGGGTGACCCAGGCGTCGGTCGGGCCGGGCAGCCCGTCGCCGCCCATCGTCAGGTAGTGGTCGGACCGGAAGAAGGCGTCGAAGCCGGTCTCCTCGGTGCGCCGCGCGACGGCCAGGAGGTCGTCGTACGTGGCGCCCATCTGGGGCTCGGTGAAGATCCGCAGCTGCACGCCTCGACGCTAGCCAGCCCGGCCCCGGCCCGCTGACCGCGCACCCCCGGGGTGTGCGCTCCGCCGGGAGCGGGCAGGATGATCGCCGAGACGATCTACTCGGAGGTGCAGCTCGTGTTCCGCAAGAAGACGCGCGGTCAGGTCATCGGTGCCGAGCTCCAGGAGGGATTCGCCCACATCGGGGTGGCGGCGAGCGAGGCCGGCCGCCTCGCAGCCGAACAACTCGGCCCGCGGGTCGACGCCGCCCAGAAGGCGGTGGCCCCGAAGGTGGCCGCCGCCGTTGCCGCCGCCGCCCCCGCGGTGGACGCCGCCCGTGATGCCATCGGGCCGCGGGTCGAAGCGGCCCGAGAGGCGATCGCGCCTCGCGTCGAGGCCGCCCGGGACGCCGACCGTCCACGCAGCGCACAAGGCCGCCGCCGATCTCGGCCCCCGGCTGGAGCACGCCTATCTGGCAGCCGCTCCTCGGGTCGAGGCGGCGCACAAGGCGCTCAAGGACGACGTCGTCCCCCGCCTCGAGGCGGCCCAGGTCGCAGCGCTGGCCTACGCCACCCCGAAGGTGGCCGCCGCCCGCGAGGCGGTGACCCCGGCCCTCGAGAGCGCCCGCGAGACGCTGGTGGCCGGAGTCGAGAGCGCCCGCAGCGAGCTCGACGCCCGGCGCGCGGAACTCGTGGCCGGCGCGGAGAAGTCCACGCGCAAGGCACGCAAGGCGGCGAAGAAGGCCCGCAAGTCCGCCGGCAAGAAGCGGAAGGTCTTCGAGCAGAAGGCCGCCGCCACCGCCAAGCAGGTCAAGCGGCGGGTCGGCGCCGAGCCCGAGCCGCGGCGCTGGCCCTGGGTGTTCGCCGTCCTCGCAGTGGGTGCCGCGGTGTTCGTCCTGCTGCGCCGCAAGAAGGACGACGCCTGGACCCCGGCCCCCGCCGGGGACGGTCCGGTGCCCAGCTATCGGGAGGACCCCGTGCCCAGCCCCACGAGCGAGCCCGCCAAGACCGTCTCCGCCGCGGAGGACGCGCCCGGCGACGCCACTCCCCCGGACACCGACCTCGGCCTGCAGACCGCGCAGCTCGCGGAGGGCGACGAGGACCGCAACGGCCCGAGGGCACGACCGACAGCACCGGCGAGGCCGGTCAGGCGCCGGGAACCGGCGGCGACAAGGCCTGAGCACTCCCGACGGCACACCGCCCCCGCTGCGTGGAAGCGGGGGCGGTGACGTCGGGGCCCGGCCGATGCTCCGGGTACCGTGGAGATCATGAGTGAGCCGGCCGTCCCGACGTCCGCCGCGGGATCGACGATCGAGCCGGCCGGTCGCAAGCTGCTGCGCCTCGAGGTCCGCAACAGCCAGGTCCCGATCGAGCGCAAGCCGGAGTGGATCAAGACCCGCCTCAAGACCGGCCCCGAGTACACCCAGCTGAAGTCGCTGGTGCGCCGCGAGGGCCTGCACACGGTGTGCGAGGCAGCCGGCTGCCCCAACATCTACGAGTGCTGGGAAGACCGCGAGGCGACGTTCCTCATCGGCGGCGACCAGTGCACCCGGCGCTGCGACTTCTGCCAGATCGACACGGGCAAGCCCGCCGACTTCGACGCCGACGAGCCCCGCCGCGTGGCCGAGAGCGTCGCCACCATGGGCCTGAAGTACGCCACCGTCACCGGCGTCGCCCGCGACGACCTGCCCGACGGCGGTGCCTGGCTGTACGCCGAGACCGTCCGCCAGATCCACGCCCAGCTTCCCGGCTGCGGCGTCGAGCTGCTCATCCCCGACTTCAACGCCGAGCCCGACCAGCTGGCCGAGGTCTTCTCCTCCCGTCCCGAGGTGCTCGCGCACAACGTCGAGACGGTGCCGCGGATCTTCAAGCGGATCCGCCCGGGCTTCCGCTTCGGCCGCTCGCTGGCGGTCATCACCGCGGCCCGCGAGGCCGGGCTGGTCACCAAGTCCAACCTGATCCTGGGCATGGGCGAGGAGCCGCACGAGGTCGTCGAGACGATGCAGGCCCTGCGCGACGCCGGCTGTGACCTGCTGACCATCACCCAGTACCTGCGCCCCTCCCCGCGGCACCACCCCGTCGATCCGCTGGGTGAAGCCCGACGAGTTCGTCGAGTTCCAGGCCGAGGCCGAGCGGATCGGGTTCCCGGGGGTCCTCGCCGGACCGCTGGTGCGCAGTTCCTACCGGGCCGGCCGGCTCTACCAGCAGGCGATCGAGGCCCGCGGTCTCACCCGTCAGGGCTGAAGCCCGGCAGGTCGTCGTCGCCCGGCGCGGGTTCTCCGCGGTACGGCCCTATCCTGAGGGCATGGCACGCAGCAAGCCCACGAACGCTTCCGCTCCGACCGGCAAGGCCGGTCGCGCTCCGAAGGACGGCGGCCGCGCGTCGGGCTCGACGGCCAGCGGCTCGACCGCCGCCTCCGCCAAGGCGGCCAAGGCGAGCCCGACGGCGGATCCCAAGGCCACGGCCAAGCCGGAGGCCGGCAAGCCCGGCAAGCCCGGCAAGGCGCCGAAGCTGGGCAAGGACGGGCAGCCGAAGGTCGGCCGGATCAAGAAGCTCGGCAACAACGTGCGCATGATCAAGCAGGCGTACACGCTGACCCGCAAGAACGACGCCAAGCTCCCCTGGATCATGCTGATCTGGTTCGTGGCCGTCGCGGGCGTGATCGAACTGGTCGGCATCCTGTTCAACGGCCCGTTCCTGTTCCTCCCGCTGGCCATCGTCAGCGGTGGCCTGGCCGCGATGATCATCTTCGGCCGCCGGGCGCAGGGATCGGCGTACCGCCAGGTCGAGGGCCAGCCCGGCGCCGCCGCGTGGGTGCTCGAGGGCATGCGCGGCGACTGGCGGGTCACCTCCGGCGCCGCCGGCACCCAGCAGCTCGACGCCGTGCACCGCGTCCTCGGGCGTCCGGGCATCATCCTGGTCGCCGAGGGGTCGCCCACCCGCGTCCGCGGCCTGCTCGCGCAGGAGAAGAAGAAGATCGCCCGCGTCGTCGGCGACACCCCGATCTACGACATCACCGTCGGCGACGACGAGGGCCAGATCCCGCTGCGCAAGCTCAGCGCGCACGTGATGAAGCTCCCGCGCAACCTGACCCCCGCGGAGGTCAACGCCCTGGGCCGGCGGATGAGCGCGCTCGGCGGCAGCCGGATGCCGGTGCCCGGCGGCCCGCTGCCCGGCGGCAAGCAGATGAGCGTCAGCCAGCGGCAGGTCCGCCGCCGCTGAGCACGGCCGACGCGGCGCCCCACCGCTCGCAAGCTTGCGGCGCCCTGCGGGACGCCATCAGAGGCGGGCGAACGGCTCGGCGTAGCGGAAGGCGCCCCGCACCGGCGGGCCGTTGAGGTGCCGCGCCTGGAAGTGCCCGCCCCACGCCGGGTCGGGCGGGGTGATTCCGAGCTCCGCGGCCGGGACGAACCCGAACCGCCGGTAGTAGTCCGGCGAGCCGAGCAGGGCGACCAGCCGTTCGTCGGCGGCCTCCGCCACGGCGAGCAGGGCGTGCACGAGCACCGTGCCCACGCCGGTGCGCTGACGGTCGGGGCGGACCCCGAGCGGCCCGAGCCCGAGCGACCGGGGTCCCGAACGGCTCGAGCCAGCCGCGGGTCGCGATCATGTGCCCGACGACGTCGGCACCGTCGACCGCCACCAGCGAGAGGTGCGGCAGGAAGCCGGCGTCCTCCCGCAGTTCGTCGGTCAGCCGCGCCTCGACCTCGGACGGCGCGAAGGCCGCGACGTGCAGCGCCCGGACGGCGGCATGGTCGGCCGGCCGCTCCCGGCGGACGATCATCGCTCGTGGACGACGGCGGTGCCGGTGAGCCGGTCGTGCAGGCCGCGGCCGTCGGCGTCGACCAGCAGGGCCGGCACCAGCAGGCACAGCAGGGCGGTCCGGACGACGGCGCGCCACGGGGCCAGGCGCGCCCCGGGCTTCGGGTGGGCGAGGCGCAGGCCCATCAGCCGCATCCCCGGCGTCTGACCGAAGAACATCAGGGTGACCACCGTGACCGCGGCGAAGGAGACCAGGCTCCAGTTGCCGGGCAGGTCCGGCGCGGTGAACAGACCGGCCACGAGGGCGGCGCTGATCGCGTCGACGACGAAGGCGACGATGCGTGGGCTCCAGCTCGCGAGGCGCCCCGGACCGTCCGCCGGGAGGCCCAGGGAGGCGCCGGGCACGCGCGCCTGAGAGGGTGGCGGTGCGTCCCTGACCATGTCCACCAGCGTAGGTCCTGCCCTCGGGCGCCCGAGACGTACGGGGCGGTCACGTGACCGGCGACACGCCGGAGGCGTTGTTACCGCCCCGAAACACTCGGGACACCCTGGGGCAACTCCTCGCTCGTAACTTGCGAGTCGGCCATCCGCCCACTCCCGGAGGATCGATGTTCAACAGTCCCGACGAGGTCGCCGCCTACATCCGCGACAACGACGTCGAATACGTCGACGTCCGTTTCTGCGACCTGCCCGGCGTCATGCAGCACTTCACCATCCCGGCGTCGACGTTCGGCGAGGACACCTTCTCCGAGGGGCTGGGCTTCGACGGCTCCTCGATCCGCGGGTTCCAGGCGATCAACGAGTCCGACATGCTGCTGCTGCCCGACGCCAGCAGCGCCTATCCTCGACCCGTTCCGCACGCACAAGACGCTGAACGTCAACTTCTTCATCCACGACCCGATCACGCGCGAGGCCTACAGCCGCGACCCGCGCAACGTGGCCAAGAAGGCCGAGGCGTACCTGGCCAGCAGCGGCATCGCCGACACCGCCTACTTCGGTGCCGAGGCGGAGTTCTACATCTTCGACTCGATCCGGCACTCGACCAGCATCAACGAGGGCTACTACCACATCGACTCGGTCGAGGGCTCCTGGAATTCCGGCTCGGCGACCGGCGCGGACGGCGGCCCCAACCTGGGCTACAAGACCCGGCCCAAGGGCGGGTACTTCCCGGTCGAGCCGTACGACCACTACAGCGACCTGCGCTCGACGATGATGACGAACCTGACCTCGGCCGGGTTGCAGCTCGAGCGAGGCCACCACGAGGTGGGCACCGCCGGCCAGGCCGAGATCAACTACAGGTTCGACACCCTGCTGCGGTCGGCTGACAGCCTCATGCTGTTCAAGTACATCATCAAGAACACCGCATGGGCCGCCGGCAAGACGGCGACCTTCATGCCCAAGCCGCTCTTCGGTGACAACGGTTCCGGCATGCACTGCCACCAGAGTCTCTGGAAGGACGGCGAGCCGCTCTTCCACGCCGAGACCGGCTACGCGGGCCTGTCCGACATGGCCCGCCACTACATCGGTGGGCTTCTGGCGCACGCGCCGTCCCTGCTGGCCTTCACCAACCCGACGGTCAACAGCTACCACCGCCTGGTGCCGGGCTACGAGGCGCCGATCAACCTCGTCTACTCGGCACGCAACCGCTCGGCCTGTCTGCGGATCCCGATCTCCGGCGACAGCCCCAAGGCCAAGCGCATCGAGTTCCGCGTCCCCGACCCGTCGGCCAACCCGTACCTCGCCTTCTCGGCGATGCTCATGGCCGGGCTCGACGGCGTCAAGAACAAGATCGAGCCGCCGGCCCCGGTGGACAAGGACCTCTACGAGCTGCCGCCCGAGGAGGCCCTGGGCATCGAGAAGGTGCCGGCGTCGCTGGACGCCGTCCTCGACCGGCTCGAGGTCGACCACGACTACCTCATCGAGGGTGGCGTCTTCACCCCCGACCTGATCGAGACGTGGATCGAGTACAAGCGGGAGTTCGAGATCGACCCGATCCGCCTGCGCCCGCACCCGCACGAGTTCGCGATGTACTACGACATCTGAGTCTCACGAGCTGCTGACCAGCGGGTTTACCACTGGTCAGCGGTCGTAGTCCGTAATGAGTCCGCACGAGCAGCCAGCACCGCACCACGGCTGCTCGTGCGGACTCTTTGCTGTCCGGCCACAACTGCCCGTACGTGTCGAGCGACGAGGATGGCGGGCGGTCACCGGCCACTTGCCGTTCGGCCTCTGATGGCGGCCTCCTGCCCCACTTCCACGATGCCGTGCTCGTAGGCGAGCACGACCGCCTGCACGCGGTCGCGCAGTCCCAGCTTGGGCAGAATGCGGGCGACATGCGTCTTGGCGGTGGTTTCGCTGATGACCAGCCGGTCGGCGATCTCGGCGTTGGACAGCCCGCGGGCGAGGAGCACAAGGACCTCCGCCTCGCGGGCGGTCAGCTCGGTCAGCACCCGGTCCCGGGCAGCGGGTCCGGGGGTGCGCGCGAAGTGACCGATCATCCGCAGAGTCACGGTGGGTGCCAGCAGCGCACCGCCGTCGACGACGGTGCGCACGGCCTCGGCGAGCTGTGCCGCCTTCACATCCTTGAGCAGGAACCCGCAGGCGCCGGACCGCAGCGCGTCGAACACGTACTCGTCCAGGTCGTAGGTGGTCAGCATCAGCACCCGGGTGTCGGGCAGTGTTCCGGTGATCGACCGCGTGGCCCGGATACCGTCCAGCCGCGGCATCCGAATGTCCATCAGCACGACGTCGGGCCGCAGCCGCCGCGCCTCGGCGACCGCCTGCACGCCGTCGCCGGCCTCGCCCACCACCTGGAGGTCCGGCTCGGCGTCCAGCAGCACCCGGAACCCGCTCCGGACGAGCTCCTGATCGTCGGCGACCAGGATCCGGATGCTCACCGGTGCCCCAGCGGCAGGGCCGCGTGGACGGCGTAGCCGCCGTCGGGGAGTGACCCGGTCTCCAGCCGCCCGTCAAAGACCGCGACCCGTTCCCGCATCCCGGCCAGCCCCTTGCCGGTGCCGCCCGGCGTCGGGGGCGGTGGGCGACGGGGCCGTTCGTTCGCCACGTCGAGGTCCAGGGCGGCGTCGGTGATCCGGACCGCCACCCGCGCCGGCACCGCTCCGCCGTGGCGGACGATGTTGGACAGCGCCTCCTGCACGATCCGGTAGGTGCACACCGCCACACCGGCCGGCACGCGGCCGGGGTCGCCGTCGATCGCGTAGGACACCGGCAAGCCGGCATCCCGGACCCGCTCCACCAGCCCCGGCAGGTCCGCCAGCCGAGGCTGCGGAGCCCGGTCACCCGGCTCCCCCACCGGCCCGTCGCTCCGGATGACCCCGAGCAACCGACGCATCTCCACCAGGGCGGTCCGGCCGGTGTCCTCCACCGCCCGCATCGCCTCGCGGGCCCGCTCGGCGTCGGTCGTGGCCAGCGTCTGCGCGGCCTGCGCCTGCACCACCATCACGGTCATCCCGTGGGTGACCACGTCGTGCAGTTCGCGGGCGATCCGGCTGCGCTCGCGCTCGGCCGCTTCTCGGGCGATGTCGGCGGCGCCGGACTCCACCTGGACCGCCCGGTGCTCCACGAGCTCGGCCCGGTGATGCCGCCGGGCCGAGATGCGGCCGGCCACCCAGGCTGCGGTGAGGACCATGACCGGCTGCACCATCTCGGAGGCGTCCTCGCCGGCGCGCAACTGCACGACCATCCAACCGGCGGCCGGCACCACGGACACCACGAGCCCGATCACGGCCCGGCGCACGGCGGGGTGGGCACCCACCGAATAGGTGGCCACGAGGTAGGCCATCCAAGCGCCGAGCTCGCCGCCCGACAGCCCGAGCACCGCCGCCGCCCAGGTCGCACCGGCCACGGCGGTCAGCACGGCCAGTGGGGCGCGACGGCGGGCCAGCAGCGGCAGCGTCATGGCCGCGCCGAGAACGACCGCGAGCACGCGCCGCCACGGATCGTCGCTGCCGAGCACCCCACCGCCCACGGCGATCGCGCACAGCCCGAGCACCGCCGCCGTCTCCACGACGCGCACCACGCGGTCCCGCTCCCAGCCGAACCCCACCGATCGACGGTAGACCCGCGGGTCGGCGCCAGGAGTCATCCCAGCGATGTACGGCGAAGCCATCGCCCGGCGGATTCCGAACACGTTCGACCCGCCCAGGCTGGCGACGTCCGAACTCGATCCAGGAGGTCACGCCATGTCCGCACCACCCACCCTCAGCATCACCCGCCCGACGGTGCGCATCGCCGGAGCCTGCGGAGTCGCCTCGGCGGTGCTGGTGATCGCGGCCCCCTCGCTGCCCAACTGCGGACGTCGCCAGCACCGTCTGGGTGCTCGGGTGGCTACTGCTCCTGCCGTTCGTTGCCGGCGTCGCCACACTGGCCCGCGACAACGGGGGGCGGGCGGCCTGGTTGTCTCCGGCGATCACGGCTGCCGGCGCCATCCTGGTCACCGTGCACCTGGCGACCGTCGCCGTGGAGTACACCGCCAGCAACATGTCGAAGTCCTCGCCGGTGCACGAACCACTGCACGACATCGGCGGCGCGCTGTTCACCGTCAGCATGCTGCCCTTCGGAATGGCACTGGTCGCCGCCGCGATCACCGGACTGGTCGGCCGATCGCTGCCCCGCTGGCTGGCCGGCGCCGCCCTCGTGATCGGGCTCATTGCCCTGGTCAACGGCACCATGCTCGGCTCGGAGATGGCGTGGGGCTTCCTGCTCTCCACCGTGTGGGTGCTCGCCGCCGGCATCACGCTCGCGACGCGCCGGCCCAGGGGGACGCCCGTCCCCGAATTGAGTGCCGCTGCCGCGTGACGTAGCGCCTCACCAGGAACCGCGGTCGCGCAATTCTCCACCGATGCCCGTGTCCCGCCCGTCCATGGAGCAGGTTCAGAACCGCACGAGGAGTGAGCATCGTGGTGGCCTCGACCGAGACGATCATCGCCGGGCGACCCCGGGCGCTGGCGGCCTTTCTTGTCCTGGCGTTCGGCCTGTCCTGGCTCGCGCTCCTGCCGGTCATCGTGGGCGCGGTCAGTCCGACAACGACCGCCGGCACGGTGTTCCTGCCCCTCGTGGCGATCGGATCCCCGGGCATCGCCGCGTTCGTGGTCGCCGGGCGCTTCGCCGGTCGCGCGGGGGTCTCCGCCCTGCTGCGCGCAGGCGGCCGTTGGCGGGTGCGGATCCGCTGGTACGCGATCGTGGTGCTGCTGCCGCTCGTCGCGTACGGTCTGGCGCTCGCCGCGCAGTTCGGGTCGACCGGCGATCTCCCGACGCCCGACCTGTCCGTCGAGACATGGATCGCTGCGGTCGTCTCCGGGCTGTTGGCGGGGACGCTGGAGGAGTTCGGCTGGAGCGGCATTGCATTCCCCGCCCTGTTGGACCGATTCGGCCTGCTCCTGGCCGGCATCGCCACGGGCATCATCGTTGCCCTCTGGCACCTCCCGCTCTTCTTCATCTCGACCCAACCGCAGAGCACCTTCTCCTTCCTGCCGTTCCTCCTCACACTGATGGCGGTGCGCATCCTCTTTGGCTGGGTGTACGTCGGAGCCGGCGGCAGCGTCCTGCTCTGCGTGCTCTTCCACGCGTCGGGCAACGCCTGGTCAGAGGTCCTGCCGGTGCCGCGCCCCGACTTCACCGCTGCCTGGCTGGCCGAGACCGCCGTGTTCACGATCGCCGCCGTGGCGGTGCTGACACGACCACGCGGTCGGTCGCGGCGCTCCCTCCCAGCAACCTCACGACGCGATAGCGGACGGATGGAGGCGCCGATGTCCTGGACCGTAGGGCGCCGGATGACGGTCCTCGCGTTCATGATCGCCGCGGCGCCGTACCTGACGGCGTGCACCACCACCAACGCACCGAACCGTCCAGCGTCGCCCGCCGACCAGCTCCGGGACAACATCGGCGACATACCTGGAGCGCCACCAGCTGAGCGACGTCCGTGCGGTGATCGTGGTGGCCGACGACCACACCGTCGTGGAGGCGTACTACGACGCCACCGCGGAGGACTATCGCAGTGTCTTCTCGGTGACCAAGAGCGTGGTGTCGACACTGGTCGGTATCGCCGTCGACGAGGGTCTGCTCGCCCTCGGGCAGACCCTGGCCGAACTCCTTCCGGCGTACGCCGAGACCATGACCCCCGACGTCGCCCGCACCACGCTGGAGCAACTGCTGACGATGACCGGTGGCTTCCCCGACACGTCGTCCGCTCCTTCCATCGGGGAGGGGGCGGCACCTCCACCTGACTGGGTCGCCTATGACCTGCAGAGCGCGATCCGCCCGCCGGGACAGGGCTTCGCATACTCCGACTTCGGAGTCGACCTGGTCGCCGCGATCCTGGCCGAGGCGACCGGACGGTCGGTTCTCGAGTACGCGCGGGACAGGATGTTCACACCGCTCGGCGTCGATACCGAGCCGGCGGCCGAGCCGCTGGCCGTCCCCAGCAACATCGAGGCATACGAGGCAGCCGGGTTCGCGTGGCCCGTCGACCCCCAGGGAATCCACATCGGCTCGTCATTTCTGAAGCTCCGCCCCCGCGACATGGCCAACTTCGGCAGCCTCTACCTGCACGAGGGACGCTGGGACGGGCAGCAGGTCGTATCCCAAGCGTGGGTGCGCGAAGCGACCACGGACCAGGTGCCGGCCCGGGGGCCCGCGCCAAGCTACGGGTATCTGTGGTGGGTCGGACAAGAAGCCGACGACGCGGCGGCCTATCTGGCCTGGGGGTACGGCGGACAACTGATCGAGATCGTGCCGGACCGCAATCTGGTGGTCGTGATCGCGACCGCTGTCGACCTCCGCGACCCGGTGGAGACAGTGAGCCCGTCGCCCTTGACACAGCTCGTCGACATTGTCATCGCCCCCGCGGTCGGCGAGTGACGCCAGCAGGGCTGACCGCGGGCAGGGTCGCCGTCCCTCGGGTCCACCACGCGAACGCCTGCAGCACCTGGCCGAAGAATGGGGGGCCTGGTCATGCCGTCATGGCGAATTCCTCCACCAGTGCGGCCACCCGATCCGGGTGGCCCAGCTGGGGCACGTGCCCGGCGGGCAGTACCTCGAGGCGGGCGTTGGGGATCGCGGCCGCGGCCTCGCGCGCCTGCGCAAGGGGTACCACGGGATCGTGATCGCCCCAGATCATCAGGGTGGGCACGGCCAGCCGGCGAAGGTCTTCGCGGCTGAGCCGCATGTTGGGTCGGACACCGCGTAGAGAGATCAGCGCCCGCAGCTCGGCCAGATTTGCCTGGGTCGCCACCGGGTCGCGGGCACCCGCGACGAGGGAGTCGAGCAGGTCGGGGTGCCGCACGATGGTTTCCGCCTCGCCCACCGTGGCCATCATCTTCAGCAGCATCCGACGGCCCGGCTTCACCGCGCGCACCATCAGATCACCGACGCCCGGAGTCGCAGCCAGCCGCAGCGGGAGAGGCGCCTGGCCGCCGGGCAGAGTCGGCACGGAGCCCAGCATGACCAGCCCGCGGACCCGCTCCGGGTGTGCCAGGGCGTACCAGGTGGCCCAGATGCCGCCGCCCGAGGCGCCGACGAGGAGCGTGGACTCGAGACCCAGCGCGTCCAGCACATCACCGACGAAGCCGACGGCGAAGTCGCGGAAGTGTCCCGGCCGAAAGGAGTCCGGATCGCTGAGGCCGCACCCAGGTCGGTCGACGAGGTAGGAGCGGGTGGCGGGCGTCCGGCTCGAGAGCATCAGATGGGAGAGGGACGAGGTGTTGGTGCCGTGCAGGTGAACCACCGGTGGGCCGTCGCCGGCCACCACCACATGGACGAGGCGCCCCGACGGGCGCGGGACGAGCCGGCCCTGTGCGCCGGCAGCGCGCAGCATCCGGCTGTACACCTCTTCGATCGCCGGGGTGTGTCGCGGCGCGGCCGCGGCATTGCGGATTGTGCTCATGCCCCAAGATCCGTCGGGTGGCCGAGGTCGCATAGTTCTGATTTCGAACTGCTCGTGGGAGAGTGGGGCGGTGGG
The DNA here is from genome assembly GCA_963748305.1 of uncultured Actinomycetota bacterium. GTDB lineage: Bacteria > Actinomycetota > Actinomycetes > Mycobacteriales > Geodermatophilaceae > Blastococcus_B. The sequence continues at coordinate 245,769 of CAVVIN010000020.1, forward strand.
CTCGCTCGAGTTCCCTGGCTACTGCTCCTTCACCAAGGCCATCGAGCACCTCGGTGACCGGTGGAGCCTGCTCATCGTGCGCCAGCTCGGGGTGTTCGGGCCGCTGGGCTTCAACGAGTTGATCCGTTGCCTGCCAGGCCGGATCTCCCGTTCGGTGCTCACCGAGCGGCTGAGGCGGCTGGAGACGCTGGGTCTGGTCTCGCGAGAAGGGCTCACCGGCTATCGCCTGACCACTGTCGGTGCAGGGCTGATGCCTGTGCTTTCCTCCCTGCGCGGCTGGGCGGAGACGTGGCTTCCCGAAGACCCGGCCATGATGGAGCGCGATCCCGACGTCGTACTCGCGTGGTTGGCCCAGCGGGTGTGCGCCGGACACCTGCCTGCCGAGCCCGTGGTGCTGGAGTTCTGGCTGCACGAGCACAGTCGGCGCTACTGGCTGGTGCTACAGAACGGCGCCGCGCCGTACGGGTGCCTGACCGATCCGCTGCTGGACGCGGGCCGCTACGTGTACCTGCGGTGTGCCCTCGCGACGCTGCTGGCCCTGGCGCGCGGCCGGCAGGACTGGCCGGGCGCGCTCACCGACGGCTCGCTCACCGTGACCGGCGTTACGGACCTGTGCCGCCGGGTGCCGGATTGGTTCGCCCCGCTCGCCGCGCCGGTCGCGTCAGCGGGCGGCTGACGATAAGCCTGTTCGACCAGGCCATGACCGGGGGCGTGGTGCGAGGGCGAGTGGGTCAGCTCAGTCCAGATCGGACGCGCGGAGGCTTCGCTGCTCGATGAAGACGCGGGCACGGATCTGGTCCTGATGCTGCTCCGACAGCGCCTGGAACACGAGGACCAGCGAGGACTGCTGGAGGTCGTGCTGCCGCACCCGGATGACGGATGCTCCGGTCCGGAGCGGATTGTGATCGCCGTCGAGGAACAGGGCCACGTCGACGGCATCTCCCGCGTTCGGGAATGACGGGCCGTCGGCCGTCACGGTGCACTTGAGCCCGCCCTCGCTGAGATCCGACGTCGAACCGACGAGGATCCGCCCCTGGTGTTCCACCTGGACCGGCAGGGAGAGCGGCAGACGGACGCTGTGCCGACGCTGCACCCGGCGCCGCCGGCCCCAGGGCGCGGAAGTGCCACAGGGGGACGCTGTTCGGCTGCACGCCGACCAGTTCCACCGGGAGCATGCGCAGGCCCTCGTCGTCGGACCAGGACACCTCGGCGCCGTTGCCGATGTTCGCGCGGTCGGAGGGGCGGGAGGACAGCGGAGCGGTGAGGACGAGCCGCTTCGCGTCACTCGCGGCGACCAGGCAGACGAGGCCCTCGTCGGACCCGGCGAATCGCACCGTGGTGGCAGTGGCGTAGACGGGCCGCCCGATGCTGGACGTGGATCCCATGGACCGCTCCGAGTTCCGCTCGACGACGACTGCCGACCCGGCGCGCTCGTCGCCGTCCCGGCCAGGGCTGTGCGCCCAGTCCTATTGGTTGTCGGCAGGTTCTCGACGCGGCTTGAGTGGAGTCCCTCGAACGAACGAACTACTTCGTTCCACATTCGGTCCCGGCCGAGTCCTCAGCGAGCTGCCGACCGGTCAGGCGTACCGGGCGACGAAGTTGGCCAGCATCCGGCCGGGCTCGGTGACCACCGCCGGCTCCAGCCGCGCGATGAGGGCATGCATCTCCGACGGCGGGAAGTAGCCGTAGTTCTGGTAGACGTGCACCCGGGTCACGATGCCCGGCACGTCCAGTTCCGGGTGGAACTGCGTCGCGTAGATGTTCCGCTGCACGCCGGAACATCTGCACCGGGCAGCCGGCGGAGCTGGCCAGGAGCACCGCCGAGGGCGGCAGCACGCTGCACGCCTCCTTGTGCCCGACGAACGCGTCGAACTCCGCACTCATGCCGGCGAGCATCGGGTCGGCCAGCCCCTCCGGCGTGAGCTGGATCCGGACCGCGGCGATCGGCTCGGCGTACGTGCGGTCGATGACACCGCCCTGGTGCACGCCGAGCGTGCCGATCCCGTAGCAGGCACCGAAGAACGGGAAGTCGCGCGCGATGATCCGGTCGAGCAGCAGCCGCATCTCCCCCTCCACGCGGTGCTGCACCGCCGACTTCAGCGACGGCGGATCGCTGGAGTTGAACGGCCCGCCGCCCAGCATCAACCCGGAGTACGCGTCGAGGTCCAGGTCGGGCAGCGGCGCGGCCTCCATGCGGATGCGGTGCAGCTCGTCGTCGGAGAGCCCGGTGCACCGGAGGAACGCCTCGTACTCGCCCTCGGCGGCCACGTCCTCGGCACGGGAGGAGAGAAGGAGGAAGGGCCGCACGGGCGGATCCTAGGTTCGGCGCCCGCCCGCGGTCCGCGCGCATGCGCCGCATCCACCCGTCCGGGGCCTGGAACGGCAGATGCGGCGCACGGGAGCAGGTCACACGGAGACGGGGCGGAGCTGCTCCTGTGGCGTCCGGGAACAGCGCCCGTGCCCAGCCGGCCATGGCCTCGATCAGCAGGACGAAGGGCACGAACCCGGTGTCGACGGGCAGCGGCACCGCGCTCGGCAGGATCGCCAGGCCGACCGCGAGAGCCGGCCACAGCGGTGCGGCGCCCGACCGGTACAGCCCGATCCCGAGCAGCAGCAGCCCGATCAGCAGCGGGGCCAGGAACAGCCGGAACGTGACGACGCCGAACGCCGCGCTCTCACCCTGGCTCTCCGGGACCGGGTCCAGGCGGTGGTGCTGGCCTACGAGTCGGGCCTGGTGCGCCCCGGTGAGGCGTGAGCCGGGTCAGGCGTGGTGGAGGTCGGCGAACGCCTCGGGCGGGAAGTCGGTGGTGGTGTCCCCGACGGCGAGGCAGCGGTAGGTGGCGGTCGCCGCCTCCTCGAGGTTCAGCGCCCGCCGGTAGGCCATGCCGACGTCGGCACCCAGCGCCGAGCAACCGTGGTGCGACAGCACGATGCAGTCGTGCGCGCGGGCCTGCTCGGCGGCACCGTCGGCGAGCTCGTCGGAACCGTTCGGGAAGTAGGGCACGGTGCCGACCGAGCGCACGTAGTAGGCGTGGTCGAGGGTGATCAGCCGGATGCGGTGGCCGAGAGCGTCGACGAGCACGGCGTGCTGGGGGTGCAGGTGGACGACGGCGTTGACGTCGGGGCGCACCTGGTAGGTCCGCTGGTGCAGCTTCCACTCGCTCGACGGGCGCTCGGCGCCGCCGACCACCGCGCCGTCGAGCGTCATCACGGTGAAGTCGCCCGGCGTCAGCCGGTCCAGCCAGGTGCCGGCGCCGGTGACGACGAACTCGTCGCTGCCGGGCAGCCGGGCCGAGAGGTTGCCCCCGCTCGCGAGCGCCAACCCGCTGCTGACGGCCATGCGCCCCACCTCGGCGAGCTGGTCGAGCAGGTCGTCCCCTGTCTTCGGCGGTTTCATGCGCGCTCCTCCCCCGGTAGTCGCGGCCGGCGCGGCTCGAGCCGTACCAGGGCATCGAGGGCGACGTCCATGCCCCGCTCCACGCCGGCCGCGACGACGTCCCGGTGCGGGTCGTATCCGGTGGACTCGACCAGCTCGTCGGCGGCCACCCCGTCGATGACCAGGACACCACCGGTGGTCAGGCCGTGCAGCGCGCCGTGCACCAGCAGCGCCGAGAGCTCCATCTCGATGGCCAGCACGCCGGCCCGCACGTACGCGGGCATCGGCACCGGCAGCAGGCCCGGGTAGAACGCGGCGCGGGTCCACACCAGGCCGCGGTGGTGCGGCGCCTGGCGCTGCCGGGCGGCGGCCTCCAGGGCCAGCACCGCCTCGGGGCTGCTGACGGCGGGGTACTCCGGCGGCACGAGCTGCTGGGTGACGCCGTCGTCGCGGACGCACGCCTCGGCGATGACCAGGTCGCCGTCGCCGATGCCGGGCTGCATGGCGCCGGCGGTGCCCAGCCGCAGGATCGTGCCGACCCCGGCGTCGCTCAGCTCCTGGAACAGGCAGATGGCGCCCGGGCCGCCCACGCCGTGCGAGGAGACGACGACCTCGACGCCCTGCCACGAGCCGCGGAACGTGCGGTACTCGCGGGCCCACGCCACCTCGACGGCGTCGTCCAGCCGCTTGGCCATGCGCTCGGCGCGGAACGGGTCGCCGACGACGACGGCGCGGGGCGGCAGCCCGATCCGCGGGATCTGGGTGACCGGCAGCAGGTCGCTCATGCCCGGTCCCCGTCGTAGTAGGAGTGCAGGTCCTGCGGGGAGAACCGGCCGCGGTCGGTGACGACGGTGCGTACGTAGCGGGGCGGGGTGATGTCGAACGCCGGGTAGATGCCGGTGATGCGGTCCGAGGCGGTGCGGCGGCCGAGGCAGTGCAGCACCTCGTCGCCGTCGCGGTCCTCCAGCTCGACGGCGTCCGCGGACGGCGCCTGGCGGTCGGGCGCGTGCACGAGCGCGACGAACGGCACGTCGAAGGCGTGCGCCGAGATCGCGATCTGCAGCGTGCCGACCTTGTTGACGACGTGCCCGTCCATGGTGACGCGGTCGGCGGCGGTGACGAACCGGGTGATCTGGCCCCGGCTCATCAGGTGCGCCGCCATGCCGTCGGTGATCAGCCGGGTGGGCACGCCCATCTCGGCGAGGCTCTCCGAGGTGAGCCGGGCGCCCTGCAGGTAGGGCCGGGTCTCGGTGCAGATCGCGTCCACCCGCTTGCCGGAGCGCAGCACCGCGGCCATGGTCTCGGTGAGGTAGGACTCCGCCCAGCAGTGGGTGAGCACCGTGGCGCCGTCCGGGATCAGGACGGCGGCGTGCTCGCCCATGACCCGGCTGCGGGCGAGGTAGCGGTTGCCGGCGTCCAGGGCGGCGCGCTCGACCGTCTCGGCCAGCGGCTCCCCGGCGGCCAGCGTCGTCTCGGCGACCTCGCAGCAGTTCGGCGACGACGTCGCGGATCTGGTTGTTGGTCCGCCGGGTGTCGACGAGCCGGCGGCCGGCGGCGGCCATGAACGCGCGCCGGTCGTCGGCGGTCGGCAGCCGGTCGGCGTCGCGGGCGGCGAGGGTCATCCCGCCGGCCGCGGCGAACAGCGGGCCGCTGCTCTGGGTGACCATGTCCTCGATCGCCTTGGCGACCTCCTCGTGGTTGCGGCAGGTCACCCAGGTCTTCTCGAACGGGAAGACCCGGCGGTCCAGGATGCGCACCGCGTCCGGCTCGATCAGCACGTTCTGGCTGATGATCGTCGGGACGGGCACGTCGACGGGCGTGGTCACAGGAGCTCCAGGGGTGCGGCGGGTGGGTGAGCGACGGCGGGTGGGTGAGCGACTGGGCGGGGCACGGCGGCGCTCATTCCAGGGACACATGGCTGCTCGCCGCCGGATTGACCACCGGCGGCCGGTCGTCGGACGGCGGGGGTTCGGTGGGCGCCCGGCCCAGCCGGCGGCGGCTGCGCAGGCTGGCCACGATCAGCGCGATCAGGGTGAGCACGTACGGCGTCGCGGAGGCGAGCTGTGACGGCAGCCCGACGCCCTGCAGCCGGAAGCCGAAGGCCTCCGCCGCCGCGAACAGCAGCGCGGCGAGCAGCACGCCGTACGGCGCCGCCTGGGCGAGCAGCACCGCCACCACGGCGACCCAGCCGCGGCCGGCGGTCATGTTGTGCGAGAAGAGCACGACGTTGCCGAGGGAGAGCTGCGCGCCGGCGAGTCCGCACAGCAGGCCGCTGACCAGGACCGCGCCGTAGCGGTACTTCGTCGTGTTGACGCCGAGACTGCGGGCGGCCTCCGGCGCCTCGCCGACACCCTGCAGCCGGAAGCCCCAGACGTGCCGCCGGAGGAAGACCGCGAGGACCGGGACCAGCAGGAAGGCCAGATAGGTCAGCGGCGTCTGCCCGAGGATGAGCGGGAGTCCCTGCAGGTCCGGGTCGGTGAAGGTGCCCTGCTGGCCGAACACGGTCCGCAGCAGGAAGGCGGTCAACCCGACCGCCAGCAGATTGAGCGCGATCCCGACGATGATCTCGTCGCCGCCGTAGCGCACCGACGCGATGGCCAGCAGCGCTGCCATGCCCGCGCCGGCGAGCATCCCGGCGAGGACGCCGATCCACGCCGAGCCGGTGAACCAGCTGCCGGCGACGGCGGCGAACGCGCCGACGAGCATGAACCCCTCGAGGCCGACGTTGAAGACGCCGGCCTTGGCGCAGATCGCACCGCCGAGGGCGGCCAGCAGCACCGGGGTGAGCGCCCGCAGGATCGACGGGATGATCGAGGCGTCGACCAGCTCCGCCAGAAGGCTCATGCCTTGTCCTTCCGGGTCCGCCGGGCGGTCGCGGCGACCGCGGCCGCCAGGATCACGATGACCGTCGCCTGCAGGATCGAGCTGAGCTCCCGCGGCACCTCGGTCTCCCGCTCCATGCCGAAGCCGCCGACCTGCAGGGCGGCGAAGAAGACCCCGGCCGCGACGGCGCCGAGCGGATGCGCCCGGGCGAGCAGCGCGGCGAGCAGCCCCGTCCACGTGTAGCCCGGCACCACCAGGGCGCCGTCGATGTACCGGAAGGGCACCGAGGTGACCACCATCGCGCCGATCAGGCCCGGCGATCCCGCCGCCGGTGGCCATCAGCCGGGTGACCATGCGCGGCACGTCGACGCCGGCGTACTCGGTGAACCGGCGGTTGTGCCCGGTCAGCCGGACCTCGTAGCCGAACGGCGTGCGGGAGTCGACCTGCACGACCAGCGCGATGACGACGGCCAGGATCAGCGCGCTGAGCCCGATGCCGGCGAACACCGGCATCCGGTAGGCCTCGTCGAAGACCCGGCTCTGCGGCAGGCCGGTGCCGGGGTCGCGCAGCGGGAACCGCACGAGGTAGGAGGCGAACGCGACCACCGGATAGGAGATCAGCAGCGAGCTGACCAGCAGCGGCACGCCGAGCCGGTTCTCCAGGACGGCGGGGACCGCGCCCAGCAGCGCGCCCGCGAGCGCCGCCGGCGGCCAGCGCGACGACCAGCGACAGCGGCATCGGGAGGTCGACCGACCGGCCGCGACGACGGCGGCGGTGATCCCGCCGAGCACGATCTGCCCCTCACCGCCGAGGTTGACCACCCCGGCCCGCAGCGGGACGGCGACGGCGAGCGCCATGCCCACCACGGGGACGGCGACGATCAGGGTGTTGCGCCACTGGGTGGCCCCGAAGGCGCCCTCGACCATGGCGGCGTAGGCCTCGATCGGGTTGCCGCCGGCCCCGAGCAGCATGACCGAGCCGATCAGCAGCGCGCCGACCACCGAGAGCAGGATCGGCGAGCGCAGCAGCCCCCGCACGCGGGAGCCGGGGGTCGTGCCGGGCGGCGCCGTCGGGGTCGTCGTCATGGCCGGGCCCCCGGGGCACCGGCGGTCGCGGGGATGCCGGCCATCGCCAGGCCCACGTTCTCCTCCGTCGCGTCAGCGCCGGGCGAGGTCGGCGACGACCCGACCCCCGAACATGACCAGCAGCCGGTCGGCCAGCGCCATGAGCTCGCTCAGCTCGGCGGAGGCCAGGAGCACCGCGTGCCCGGCGTCCCGGTAGGCCCGCAGCCGGCCGTGGATGTTCTCGATCGCGCCGATGTCGACGCCGCGGGTGGGCTGGTCGACGAGCAGCACGGGGGCGTCGTGCGCCATCTCCCGGCCGACGACGAGCTTCTGCAGGTTGCCGCCGGAGAGCGTGCCGGCCGCCACCGTGGGGCTGCTGACCTTGATCTCGAAGTGCTCGATGATCTGGCGGGCGTGGGTGCGCACCGCGCCGCGGTCCAGCCGCCAGCCCCGGCGCAGCGGCTGCCGCCGGTGGAAGCCGACGGCCAGGTTGTCGGCGACCGAGGCGGCCACCGCGGAGCCGGTGGCCGCGCGGTCCTCCGGGATGTAGGCGACGCCGGCCTCGCGGCGGCGGCCGGCCGACAGCCCGTCCAGCGCGGTGTCCCGCACCCGGACCGCTCCCGCGCGCGCCGGGCGCAGGCCCGCGATCGCCTCCAGCAGCTCGACCTGGCCGTTGCCCGCGACGCCGGCGATGCCGACGATCTCCCCGGCGCGCACGGTCAGCGAGACGTCGTCGACGACGGGGCGCCCGGTCGGCGGCCCGACGGTGAGGCCCTCGACGGTCAGCACCGGCCCGGCGGGCGTGCCCGGGCACGTACCGGCCCTCGAGGTCGACGGCCCGGCCGGTCATGTGCCGGGCGATCTCGGCGCCGTCGGTCTGCGCGGTGACCAGCCGGGCGACGGTCTTCGCGTCGCGGAGCACGGTGACGTTGTCGCTGAGCTCGAGGACCTCGCCGAGCTTGTGGGTCACGATGACGACGGTGCGGCCGGCGTCGCGCAGCCCGCGCAGCACGTCGAAGAGCAGCCGGGTCTCCTGCGGCGTGAGCACGGCGGTCGGCTCGTCGAGGATCAGCACCTGCGCCTCGCGGTGCAGCGCCTTGAGGATCTCCACCCGCTGCAGGACGCCGACCGAGAGGTTCCGCACCCGCGCCCGGGGGTCGACCTTGAGGCCGTAGCGCTCGGAGAGGTCCTGCACGGCCCGGACGGCCGCCCGGCGGTCGAGCAGCCCGGCGGTGCCGCGCGTCTCGGCGCGGTAGACGACGTTCTCGGCCACCGTCATCGACGGGAACAGCCGGAACGCCTGGTGCACCATGCCCATCCCGGCCTCGACGGCCTCGACCGGCGACCGGAAGGCGCACCGGCCGGCCGTCGACCCGGATCTCGCCCGCGTCGGGCGAGAGCAGGCCGTAGAGCACCGACATCAGGGTGGACTTGCCGGCCCCGTTCTCGCCGACGAGCGCGTGGATCTCGCCCGTGGCCAGCCGGAGGTCCGCGCCGTCGTTGGCGACGACGTCGCCGAACCGCTTGACGATGCCGGTCATCTCGACCCGGGGCGGGCCCGCCGGTGCTCCGGCGGGCCCGGCGACCGGTCCTGCGCGCCGGCCCGCTGCCGGACTCAGCCCTCGGCGGGGTCATCCACGGTCACCTCGCCGGACACGATCTGGTCGCGGATCGCCATCACCTCGTCGATCACGTCGGGGTGGTCGGCGATGAGGCACTCGGAGTCGTCGACGCCGTCCTCCAGGCCGGTCAGCGTGACGCCGCCCTCCTCGAGGCCGTAGGACACCAGGCCGCCGCCGCTCGCCGCCGAGGATCTTGTCGATGCTGTCGGCGGTGACGACGTCGACCTCCTTGATGACGTTGTCGACGACGTGGCCCGGGCGCGTCCGGGCACTGGTTGACGTCGACACCGAACGCCTGGAAGTCGCCGTCGCTGGCCGCGTCGAAGACGCCCAGGTTGCCCGCCGCGGCGGCGGCCATGACGTAGTCGGCACCGCGGGCGACCAGCGCGAGCGCCTGCTCCTTGGCGCGGGCCGGGTCGTTGAACGGGCTGTTCCCGCCGACGTAGAGCGGGGTGAAGCCGATCGCCGGGTCCACCGACTGCGCGCCGGCGCCGAACGGGTCGGAGAAGCGGCGGATCTGCGGGGTGTCGAGCGCGACGACGGCGCCGACCTGACCGGACTCGCTGAGCAGCCCCGCCTCCACGCCGGCCAGGTAGACGCCCTCGTGCTCGCGGAAGACCGCACAGGTCACGTTGTCGAACTCGTCGGTGGTGCAGGCGTCGACGAAGAGGAACTGCTGGTCGGGGTTGGCCTGGGCGGCCGCGGCCACGGAGTCGGCGAACTCGAAGCCGACGACGGCGAGGACGTCGGGGGCGTCGGCGATGGCGGCGTCCATCTGCTGCTGGATGTTGGTCGGGTCCTGGCTCTCGAAGATCCGCGCCTCGCCGCCGCTGTCGTCGGCGGCCTGGTTGACCCCGTCGACCGCGAGCTGCAGGAACGGGTTGACGCCGACCGGCTCGGGGGTGATGAGGATGAGGCTGGGGCCGCTCTCGCCGGAGGCCTCGTCGTCCCCTCCCCCGTCGCTCGAGCTGGCGTTGCAGCCGGCCAGGACGGTGAGGCTCAACGCCCCCGCGGAGAGGGCCGTCAGCAGAGAGGGGCGGCGTCCGGGCATGAGAGCTCCTGTAAGTCGTCTGACGTCTGGCGTCCGTTAGGGTGGCGACTATCTCGGCGTGCCCGCCCGGGCGTCAAGAGCCACGCGGAAGGGGTCGTGTGAATACTCCGTTACGTGACGCCCGGCCCCTGCCGGCACAGCTCGCTGACAGGTTGCGGCAGCGCATCGCCGACGGCCACTGGGAGCCCGGACACCGTCTCCCCTCCGAGCAGGAACTGGCCGCCGAGTACGGCGTGAGCCGGCCGACGGTGCGCAGCGCGGTGGCCCGCCTGGTCGACAGCGGGATCCTGCGGGTGCGGCACGGCGCGGGCACGTTCGTGACGACGCACTCGGGCGGGATCCAGGCGGGGCTGCAGGAGCTGCGCTCGACGACACGGATCATCGCCGAGCAGGGCTACACCTGCGAGGTCGTCTACCGCTCGCGCGAGGTGCGCCCGGCGACGGCCGAGGAGGCCGAGCGCTTCGACGGCTCGCCCGGCATGCCCCTGATCGCGATCGAGCGCTGCTTCCTGGCCGACGACGACGTCGTCGCCTTCGAGCACGACCTGATCGACGCCGCCGTCCTTCCCGAGGGCGTCGACCCGGCCGGCATCACCGGCTCGGTGTTCGAGTTCATGGAGCCGCTGGGCCTGCTGCCGGTCCAGGCCGTGGCGCACGTCCGGGCGGTGTACGACGAGACGGTCGGCTGGGGTCCCCGGCGACCGGAGCGGCCGCTCTACGTCTGCCTCGACCAGGTGCACTACCTGCCCGACGGCCGTCCGGTCAGCTGGTCGCAGGCGTTCTTCGTCGAGGACAAGTTCGAGTTCACGCTCGTCCGCACCCGCTAGGGCGTCAGACCGGTCGGTAGCGTCCGACCGTGAGCCCTTCGGTCCGCCTCGCGGTCGGACTTCTCGCACTGGTCGCGATCGCCGTGGCCGTGCTGACCATCGGGCGGGTGGGCCAGCGCCGCGCCGTCCTGGTCGCCGCCGCCCGGGCACTCGTGCAACTGACCTTCGTGGCGCTGGCACTGCGGGGCGTCTTCGCCGCCCCCGGCCTGGTCGTCCTCGCCCTCGCCGTCATGTTCTCGGTGGCGACGTGGACGGCGACGCGACGGCTGCGCGGGGTCCCGGGCGCGGGCTGGGCCGTGGTCCTCGCGTGCGGCGCGGGCGCGGCGGTGAGCATCGGTCTCATCTGCGGCCTGCCGGTCCTCGATCGGTCGGTGCGCACGCTGGTGGCGGTCTCCGGGATCGTCATCGGCGGCACGATGACGGCCGCGACGCTCACCGGACGACGGCTGCTCGACGGGTTGCGCCGGCGGCGCGAGGAGGTCGAGGCCTGGCTGTCGCTCGGCGCCACCCCACGTCAGGCCGTGGTGGCCATCGCGCGGGACGCGGCGGCCGAGGCGCTGGTCCCCGTCCTGGACCAGACCCGGACGGTCGGGCTGGTGACCCTGCCCGGGGCGTTCGTCGGCGCGCTGCTGGGCGGGGCGAGCGCGGTCGACGCCGCCCGCTTCCAGATCGTGGTGCTGGTCGGGCTCCTGTGCGCGCAGTCCATCACCGCGGTCGCGCTGGCCTGGCTGCTGGGTGCGCCGAAGACCCTGCCGGTGGTCGAGACCGCTCCGGCGGCCCAGCGCTAGCCCCAGACCTCCTCGGCGGTCTCGACGATCAGCGCCAGTTTCGCGATCTGCTCGTCGCGGGTCAGCGCGTTGCCCTCGACCGTGGACGAGAACCCGCACTGCCCCGACAGCGCCAGTTGCTCGAGCGGGACGAACCGGGACGCCTCGTCGATCCGCCGCTTGAGGTCGTCCTTGCGCTCCAGCTGCGGGCGCTTCGTCGTCACCAGGCCGAGGACGACGCGCTTGCCCGGCGGCACGAAGCGCAGCGGCTCGAACCCGCCGGACCGGGCGTCGTCGTACTCCAGGAAGAAGCCGTCGACCTCCAGGCCGCCGAAGAGCGCCTCGGCGACGAAGTCGTACCCGCCCTCGGCGACCCACGAGGAGCGGAAGTTGCCGCGGCACATGTGGGTGGTGACGGTCAGCCCCTCCGGGCGGCCGGCGAGCGCCTTGTTGATCTGCCGGATGTAGCGCTCGTGCAGGTGCTCGGCGTCGCGGCCCTGGGCGGCGAGCTCGGCGCGCTGGGCCGGGTCGTTGAGGTAGGCCAGGCTGGTGTCGTCGAACTGCAGGTAGGTGCAGCCCTGCGCGGCGATGCCCCGGACCTGCTGGCTGTAGGCGGCCGACAGCGCCTCCCAGAACTGGTCCTCGTCGGGGTAGACCGCGGGATCGATCGCGGCCGCCCCGCCGCGGTAGTGGACCATCGACGGCGACGGGATCGTCAGCTTCGCCGTCTGCCCCTCCCCCACGACCGACTGCAGGAACGCGAAGTCGTTGCCGAAGATCGGCTCGTCGATCGCCAGCGGGCCGTCGACGTGCAGCCCGGCCGGCGTGAAGTCCAGCGTCCCGTCGGCGTTCTTGAAGTGGACGACGATGTTCTGGTCGGTCACCTTCGTGATGCCGTCGATCGCGTAGATGAAGTCCATGTGCCACGAGGCGCGGCGGAACTCGCCGTCGGTGGCCGTCCGCAGCCCGACGTCGGCCTGCATCCGCACGACGTCGGCGGATCGCCTCGTCCTCGATGCCCCGCAGTTCGGCGTCGTCGATCTCGCCGGCGGCGTGCTTCGCGCGCGCGTCGAGCAGGTTCGCGGGTCGCAGGAGGCTGCCGACGTGGTCGGCGCGGAACGGCGGGCCGGAGGCATCGGTCATGCCCCGAGCTTGGCCGAAAAGGCCCGGCCGCGCAGCCCCCGCCGTCAGGAGCGGACGGCCTGCCGCACCACGTGGGCCGCGGTGGCGCGCGCCGCCTCGGCCGCCTCGGGATCCGGGTCGAGGGCCCCGTTGGACAGCGCCCCGTCCAGCAGCGAGTGACAGGGAGCGGGCGAGCCGCTCGGGCTGCGCCGCACCGGCCTGTCGCGCCAGGCCCTCGCAGCCACTCGAGCACCCGTCGCTTGTGCGCGACGGTGCGCTCGTGCGGAGCGGTCCCCGGGGCGGACTCCGCGGCCGCGTTGATGAAGGCGCAGCCGCGGTAGCCGTCCCGGCGGCACGCGGTCCGCAGCGCGTCGAAGAGGCCCACCAGCTGGTCGGCCGGGTCGGGCCCGGCGGCCTCGGCGGCGGCCTGCAGCTGCCCGGTCCAGACCCCGTCGACCTTGTCCAGATAGGCCACGATGAGGTCGTCCTTGGCCGGGAAGTGCTTGTAGAACGTCGCCTTCGCGACCCCCGACTCGGCGATGATCGTGTCGACCCCGACCGCCCGGAGGCCACGTGCATAGAAGAGCCGGAACGCCGTCTCCAGGATGCGGTCCCGGGCGGCGCTCGCCGGCGGGGGCAGGGCGGTCATCGATTCCTCCATCGTCGGCTCGCGAGCATGCTACACAGACAGGTCTGTCTGCTACGGTGCGAGCATCCGGCAGACGGACCTGTCTGCCCGCTCTCGGAACTGGGAGCGCCCCCATGAAGATCGCCGTCCTCGGTACCGGAACGGTCGGCCGGACCATCGCCGCCAAGCTCGTCGACCTCGGCCACGAGGTGGCGGTCGGGACGCGCGATCCGCAGGCCACGCTCGCGCGCACCGAGCCCGACGGCATGGGCAATCCGCCCTTCGCCGCCTGGCACGCAGACCATCCCGCGGTGCGGCTGGCCACCTTCGCCGACGCGACGGAGCAGGCCGAGCTCGTGGTCAACGCCACCGGTGGCGGCGCCTCCCTCGAGGTGCTGGCGACAGGCCGGGGCCGCCCACCTGGCGGGCAAGGTGCTGCTCGACGTCGCCAACCCGCTGGACTTCTCCCAGGGCTTCCCGCCCACCCTGTTCGTCAAGGACACCGACTCCCTGGCCGAGCAGATCCAGCGCGCCTTCCCGGACGCGCGGGTGGTCAAGTCGCTGAACACCATGACCGCCGCGGTCATGGTCGACCCCGGACGCGTCGCCGGCGGCGACCACTCGGTCTTCGTCTCCGGCAACGACGACGGCGCGAAGAAGACGGTCGTCGAGCTGCTCGAGAGCATCGGGCACCGCGACGTGATCGACCTCGGCGACCTCAGCCACCGCCCGCGGAGCCGAGATGCTGCTGCCGGTCTGGCTGCGGCTGATGGGCGCCCTGGGCACGCCGTACTTCAACTTCAAGATCGCCCGCTGAGCCCTCGAGCGAGGAGCACCACCGTGAACGCAACGATGGCCGGCCGGACCGTCCTGGTCACCGGCGGCACCGGTGGGATCGGCAAGGCGACCGCCACCGGCCTCGCCGCCATGGGTGCGCGCGTCGCGATCACCGGCCGGGACCGCGGGCGCGCCGACGCCGCGGCCGCGGAGATCCGGGCGGACGGCGGCCCGCCGGTGGAGGTGTTCGTCGGCGACATGTCCGCCCAGGCCGAGGTGCGCAGGCTCGCCGCCGAGGTGCTGGCCGCCCTCCCCGGGCTCGACGTCCTGGTCAACAACGTCGGCGGCTTCTGGAACTCGCGGCACGTCACCGCCGACGGGCTCGAGCGCACGTTCGCGCTCAACCACCTCGCGCCGTTCCTGCTCACCCACCTGCTCGTCGACCGCCTCGTCGAGAACGCCCCCGCCCGCATCGTCACGGTCTCCTCCGACGCGCAGCGGCAGGGGCGGATCGACTTCGACGATCTGCAGGGCGAGCAGTCGTGGTCGGGCCAACGCGCGTACAACCAGTCCAAGCTCGCCAACATCCTGTTCACCTACGAGCTGGCCCGGCGGCTCCGGGGCACGGACGTCACCGCGACGGTCCTGCACCCGGGGATCGTTCGGACCGGCTTCGGCGCCGAGGACCCGGGCCGGATCCAGCGGGTGATCACGCCGTTCATGGGGCTGATGAAGTCCCCCGAGCAGGGCGCGGCCACCCCGATCTACCTCGCCTCCTCGCCCGAGGTCGAGGGCGTCACCGGCCAGTTCTTCGCCAAGAGCAAGCCGCGGAAGTCGGCGAAGCGCAGCTACGACGCCGCCGACGCCGTCCGGCTGTGGCAGATCAGCGCCGAGCTGGTCGGGCTGGACGACGCCGGGCGGCTCGGATCGGCGCACCGGGACGCCTCATGAGGGTCGGCGTGCACCTGGTCAACTTCACCCTGCCCGGCGGTCCGGCGTCGATCGGCCCGACCCTGGCCGCGGTCGGTCCGGCCGCCGAGGAAGCCGGCGTCGCCAACCTGTCCCTGATGGACCACTACCTGCAGCTGGACATGCTGGGCGGTGCCGCGCAGCCGATGGTCGAGGGATACACCGGCCTCGGATTCCTGGCGGCGCACACCTCGACCGTGGAACTGCAACTGCTCTGCACCGGGGTCACGTACCGGCACCCGGGCCTGCTCGCGAAGATCGTCTCGACCGTCGACGTGCTCTCCGGCGGCCGGGCCGCCCTCGGCATCGGCGCGGCCTGGAACGAGCGGGAGCACCGGGCGCTCGGCGTCCCCTACCCGCCCGTGGCCGAGCGGTTCGAACGCCTGGAGGAGACGCTGCAGATCGTCCGGCAGATGTGGAGCGAGGACGACGGACCGTTCGAGGGCGCGCACTACCGCCTCGCCGAGACGATCAACGCACCGCAGCCCCTGCACATCCCGCCGATCATGATCGGCGGCGGCGGCGAGAAGAAGACGCTGCGGCTGGTCGCGCGCTACGCCGACGCGTGCAACCTGTTCGCGTCGCCCGACGCCGATGGTCCGGCCCGGGTGCGCGCCAAGCTCGACGTGCTGCGGGCCCACTGCGAGCGGGAGGGCACCGACTACGACGCCATCCGCAAGACCGTCCTCTACCCCGCCCGGCTGGAGCACCGGGGCCGACGCGGCGGCCCGGTTCGAGCAGACGATGACCGGCTACGCCGCCATCGGCATCAGCGAGGTGCACGTCATGCCGATGGACGGCGACCCGGTGGGCTTCGTCGGCAACCTCGGCGAGCACGTGATCCCGCGCGTCGCCGGCCTCTGACTCAGGGCCGCAGCACCGACGGCAACCCGAACAGCTCGAACATCGAGTACCCGAACGTCGTGATCTCGGCGATCTCCGCCCCCTCCACCCGGAGCACGTCCAGCTTGAACGCGCGGAACTCGGTGTCCCCGAAGCGGCGCAGGTAGCTCGCCGCGGCCGGCATCCGGTTCGCCGACGTCGGCAGCAGCCGCCAGTCCCCGTCCCGCTCCGGGCCGAACGCGCGCACCAGCAGCGGGGCGAACCCCTCCAGACCGTCGAAGCACATCGGCGCCGGCGGCATGGTGACCCGCAGATCGGTGGCGGCCACCGAGACCGCGGCCGCCGCGTCGCAGCGCTGGTGGGCGTCGATGAACCGGTCCAGCAGCTCCCGTTCGGCCGCGTTCGGCGGGGCCGCGCTCCAGTCGTTGCGGTGCGAGGGCAGATGTTCCGCCATCGTCGCCCGCGCCCGCTGCAGCGCGCTGTTCGCCGCCGCGACGCTGGTCTCGAGCAGGGCCGCCGTCTCCGCCGCCGGCAGGCCGAGCACCTCCCGGGCGAGCAGCGCGGCCCGCTGCCGCGGGGGCAGCACCTGCAGCGCCGCCAGGAACGCGAGCTCGATCGTCTCCC
Source organism: uncultured Actinomycetota bacterium (assembly GCA_963748305.1). Classification (GTDB taxonomy): domain Bacteria; phylum Actinomycetota; class Actinomycetes; order Mycobacteriales; family Geodermatophilaceae; genus Blastococcus_B. The sequence goes on from CAVVIN010000020.1 coordinate 262,263, forward strand.
GCGCCACCGCGACGGCGTCGGGCTGGTCCTCCTCGGACGGGATCTGGTCGAGCAGCCGGTCCGGGTAGGGGGTGAGCCAGCCGATCTCGGCGTAGGAATGCATCTCCGGGGCGTGCCGCTTCCGCGTCTGGATCAGGTCGAGGCAGACGTTGGTGGCGATGCGGTACAGCCAGGCCCGCAGGTGCACCCCGTCGAAGGTCGCCCGGCTGCGCCACGCCCGCAGGAACGTCTCCTGGACGGCGTCCTCGGCGTCGTCGTAGGAGGCGAGCATCCGGTAGCAGTGCACGTGCAGCTCACGCCGGTGGCGCTCGGTCGCCGCCTCGAGATCGGGCTCGGTCAGCGTCACCGCGGCAGCGCCCATCGTCGGAGCGTCAGCCGACATTCCGCTCGCCCTCTTGGACCGCCCAGGTGTTGCCGTCGGGGTCGTCGAAGAAGATGAACGAGCCGAACTTCTGCCGCGCCGGGTCCGGCCCGGGCACCATGCCGCCGCCCTCGAAGTGGACGATGCCGCCGTTGGCGATGCCGTTGGCCTCCAGGTGGGCGTGCGCCGCCTCGATGTCGGAGACCACGAACTGGTTGCCCTTGACCGAGCCGGGCTTCACGTCGCTGCCCACGCCCCTGCCGAAGATGATCGAGCAGCCGGATCCCGGCGGGGTCACCTGCACGATCCGGAAGGCCTCCCCCGCCTCGTGGTCGACGTCGACCGGGAACCCCAGCTTCTCGCCGTAGAACTCCTTGGCACGGTCCACGTCGGCGACGGGGACGATGACGACCTCGAGCTTCCAGTCCATGGTCCTGCTCCTCTGCTCTGGGCCGCGGCCCGTTCGGTTCCTGTGCATGGTGGAACGACGGCCGCCTCGAGAACTCATCGATGCAGCGATGAATCCGCGAGTTCAGGTGCCGGTGATGTGCTCCGGGCGGATCGGCACCCGGCGCAGCGGCTTGCCGCAGGCGTCGCGGACGGCGGCGGCCACGGCCGGCCCGGACGAGATCGTCGGCGGCTCCCCCACGCCGCGCACGCCGTAGGGCGCGTGCGGGTCGGCGTACTCGAGCACCTCGACCTGCATCGGCGGCATGTCGAGGATCGTCGGGATCAGGTAGTCGGTGAACGACGGGTTCCGCACGTGCCCGTCGGTCACGATGATCTCCTCCATCAGCGCCAGGCCCATGCCCTGCGCCGACCCGCCGTGGATCTGGCCGAGCGACGGCGTCGGGGTTGATCGCCTTGCCGACGTCCTGCGCGGTGTCCAGCGCGACCACCTTCACCAGGCCGAGCTCGACGTCGACGTCGACGACCGCCCGGTGCGCGGAGAACGCGAACTGCACGTGGGCGTCGCCCTGCCCGGTCTCCGGGTCGATGGCGTGGGTGGGCCGGTGCCGCCACTCCACGGTCTCCTCGACGGCGTCGTCCCCGAGCACGTCGGCCAGGCCGGTGAGCACCTCGCCGGAGGTTCCGACGATCTTCTCGCCGTCCAGCCGCAGGTCCGCCGCCGGTCGGCCGAGACCCATCGCCGCCCGCTCCAGCACGGTCGCGCGCACCGCCTCGCAGGCCGCCTTGACCGCGCCGCCGGTCACGTAGGTCTGCCGGGACGCCGACGTCGAGCCGCCGGAGCCGACCGAGGTGTCCTTCGGGTGGACGACGACCCGCTCGACGCCGAGCTCGGTGCGGCAGATCTGCTGCTCGACGGTGATCAGGCCCTGGCCGACCTCGGCGGAGGCGGTGTGCACGGTGGCGACGGCCTCACCGCCGGTCATCTCCAGCCGGACGCGGGCGGTCGAGTAGTCGTCGAAGCCCTCGGAGAAGCCGACGTTCTTGTAGGTCACCGCGTAGCCGACGCCGCGCCGCACGCCCTCGCCGTGCGTCGTGTTGCAGACCGCCCCCGGACAATCGCGGATGTCCGAGAAGTCGCCCGGCGGCGGCATCGGCATGTCCCGCACGATCTGCAGCAGCTCGGCGACCGGCGCCGCGGAGTCGATGACCTGGCCGGTGATGTTGAGGTCGCCCTCGCGCATGCCGTTGAGCTGCCGGATCTCCACCCGGTCCAGCCCGACCGCCGCGGCCAGCTCGTCCATCAGCGCCTCGTGCGCGAATGCGGCCTGCACGCAGCCGAACCCGCGCATGGCGCCGCAGGGCGGGTTGTTGGTGTAGACGCCGTACGCGTCGACGGCGACCGACGGGATGCTGTACGGGCCGAGGCCCAGGGTGCCGGCGTTGCCGACGACGGCCGCCGTCGAGGAGGCGTACGCCCCGCCGTCGAGCAGCACGTTCGACTTCGCGTAGACCAGGGTGCCGTCGCGCTCGGCCCCGAACTCGTAGGTCATCCACGCCGGGTGCCGGTGGACGTGGCCGAAGAAGGACTCCTCCCGGCTGTAGCTCATCTTCACCGGCTTGCCGGTGCGCAGCGCCAGCAGGCAGGCGTGCACGTGCACCGACAGGTCCTCGCGGCCGCCGAACGCGCCGCCGACGCCGGCCAGCATCAGCCGCACCTTCTCGGCCGGCATGCCGAGCGCCAGGCAGATCTGGCGCTGGTCGACGTGCAGCCACTGGGTGGCGACGTAGAGGTCGACGCCGCCGTCCTCGGCCGGGACGGCGAGCCCGGACTCCGGGCCGAGGAACGCCTGGTCCTGCATGCCGACCTCGAAGTCGAGGGAGACGACGACGGGCGCGGTGGGCTCGGGGTCGCCGCGGCGCAGCTTCAGGTGGCGCACCAGGTTGCCCGCGTGGTGGACCGGCGGCGCGTCGTCGTCCATGGCCCGGCGCGGGTCGGTGACGGCCGGCAGCACCTCGTAGTCGACGGCGATCCGGGCCGCCGCGCGGCGCGCGGTCTCCGGGTGGTCGGCGGCGACCAGCGCCACCGGCTCGCCCTCGTAGCGGACGAACTCCGAGGCCAGCACCGGCTGGTCGGCGTGCTCGAGGCCGAAGGCGTTCTCGCCCGGGACGTCGTCCGCGGTGAGGACGGCGCTGACGCCGGGCACCTTGAGCGCCTCGGTGATGTCGATGCGCCGGATGCGGGCGTGCGGGTGCGGCGAGCGCACCGTGACGCCCCAGACCATGTCGTCGTGCCACAGGTCGCTGGCGTACGCGAACTCCCCGAGGACCTTGAGGGTGCCGTCCGGGCGGAGCGGGCTGTCGCCGACCCGGCCGGCCGGCGGCGCCTGGGTGGTGACCCGCGTCCCCGCGTCGGTGGTCGCACCGGGACTGCGTGGGTGAGTTCGGCCGGTCATCGCCGCGCCTGCCGCTGGGCGGCGAGCCGGACGGCGTCGAGGATCTTCTCGTAGCCGGTGCAGCGGCACAGGTTGCCGGCCAGCGCCTCCCGGATCTCCGGGTCCGACGGCGCCGGCACCCGGTTCAGCAGATCGTGCGCGGCGACGACGAGGCCCGGCGTGCAGAAGCCGCACTGCACCGCCCCGCACTCGACGAACGCCTCCTGCACCGGATGCAGCCGTTCGCCGTCGGCCAGCCCCTCGACGGTGGTGACCTCGCGGCCGATCGCCTGACCGGCCGCGACGAGGCAGGCGCAGACCGGTTCGCCGTCGAGGTAGACGGTGCACGAGCCGCACTCGCCCTGCTCGCAGGCGTTCTTCGAGCCCGGCAGGCCCATGCGCTCCCGCAGCACGTAGAGCAGGCTCTCGCCCGGCCAGACGTCGTCGACCTCGTGCTCGGTGCCGTTGACCGTGGTGGTGATGCGCATCGTCAGGCCGCCTTCCGGAGGTCGTATCCCAGGCCCAGGTGACCGCGCGCCGCGCCATCACCGCGAGGGAGTGCCGGCGGTAGGCCGCGGTCCCGCGGACGTCGTCGATCGGTGAGGCCGCCGCGGCGACGCGCTCGCCGAACGCGCGGGCCAGCGCCTCGGGCAGCTCCCCGCGGGACTCCCACAGCCCGGCGGACGCCAGCTCCCCGGCCAGGAACTGCTCGGCCTCGCGTGCCCGGCGTGGGGTGGGCGCGGCCGAGCCGATGCCGGTGCCGACCGCCTGGCGGTCGGGGTGCAGCGCGCAGGCGAAGGCCGACACCGCGATGACCATGGCGTTGCGGGTGCCGACCTTGCAGAACTGCTGCGGTCCGGCGGCGAGCGGGACGAGGACGGCGGTGATCAGCTCGTCGGGCTCCATCGCGTTGCTCTTCACGCCGGTGAAGAACTCGTCGACCGGGATCTCCCGGGTGCCGCGGGCGGCGGACTCGACCTCGACCACCGCCTCGGCGGCCAGCAGCGGCGGGTGCGCGTCGCCGGCCGGGGAGGCCGAGCCGAGGTTGCCGCCGACCGTGCCGCGCATCCGGATCTGCGGGGAGCCGACCGTGCGGGACGCCATCGCCAGGCCCGGCAGCTGCGTGCCGAGCTCCTCGATCACCCGCGCGTAGGGCACGCCGGCGCCGAGCCGCACCACGCTGCCCCCACCCACCCCACCGGCGCCGCCGTCCAGGGACCACTCCCGCAGCTCCGGGACACGGCCGAGGTCGAGCAGGGCACCGGGACGTCGACGGTCGAAGTTGAGATCGACCATCACGTCGGTCCCACCCGCGATGGCCAGCGCGTCGGGGCGTTCCGCGCGCATGGTCAGGGCCTCGGACCACGTCGTCGGTTGCAGGAAGTCCATCCGCGCTCCTCGCTGCGCCACCGGTCGGTCCTGGAGGAAACAGCTCCGCACTGTGCGTGGCAAGGGCGCCACGGGCTTCGTGACCGGACCGATCATGGACATTGTCGATCACGGAGGCGTTTTCAGGTCCGCGGCGGTTCCCCCGACCACGCTGCACGAAGAAGGCTGGTGAGGCCGTCGGCGGTCACCGGCCGCGGGTTGGCATACGGGTCGGCGACGGCGAGGTCGACGATCCGCGGGACGTCGTCCTCGGCCATGCCCAGCTCGCGCAGCGACCGTGGCGCGCCGAGCCGTCCCGCCAGCTGCCAGATCTCCCGGGCCGGGTCGTCGGTGCCCAGCGCCCGGCCGAGGGCCGCGACGGCGGCCGGCGCGGCCGGTGCGTTGAAGGCCAGCGCGTGCGGCAGGACGACGGTGTGCGTCTGCGCGTGCGGCAGGTCCAGGGTGCCGCCGAGGGTGTGGCAGAGCTTGTGGTGCAGCGACATCGTCGTCGCGCCCAGCACCGCGCCGCACAGCCACGCGCCGTACTGGGCCTCGGCGCGGGCGTCGAGATCTGCGCCGTCGGCGACCACCCGCGGCAGCGCGCCGGCCAGCGCCCGGACGCCCTCCTCGGCCATCAGCGAGACGATCGGCGTCGCGTCCGGCGCGTAGAGACCCTCGACGGCGTGCGCCATGGCGTTGATCCCGCTCGTCGCCGACAGCTGCGGCGGCAGGGTGAGGGTGAGCTCGGGGTCGTAGAGGACGCTGCGGGGCAGCACGCGGGCGTCCCGCCCGGTGCGCTTGCGGCCGCCCTCGGTGAGCCCCCAGACCGGGGTCATCTCCGAGCCCGCGTAGGTCGTCGGCACGGCGATGACGGGCAGCCCGTGCTCGAGGGCGATCGCCTTGCCCAGCCCGATGGCCGAGCCACCGCCGACGGCGACGCAGCCGTCGGCCCCTAGCTCCGCCGCGCGGTCCCTGGCCCGTGCCGCCACCTCGACCGGCACGTGCATCCGGGCCTCGGCCAGCACCCCGGCCGCGCGATCACCCAGGGCGGCGGCAACCCGCCGTCCGGTCTCCTCCTGCTCCGGCCCGCAGAGGACCAGCACGCGCGTCAGACCGAGGGCGGCCACCTCGTCGGGGAGTGTCGCCATCACCCCGGCGCCGAACACCACCCGCATCGGCAGCGCCTGGTACGTGAAGGACCGCATGCCGGCGGACGCTACGTCAGCGTCGCCCGGGGCAAGCGGCCCCGGACGTGCTGCGGCCCCGGTTCCCATCGTTCGGGAACCGGGGCCGCGGCGTCAGGCCGGCGTTGCTGTCACAGGGTGGTGCGGGCCGCCCCCTCGGCGCGGGTGCCCGGACGGCGGCGCATGCTCAGCGGCGTCGCGACGTCCTCGAGGGACTTGTTCTCGGCGTCGACACCCAGGAATACAGCAACCAGCCCCCCGAGCATCATGACGCCCGCGCCCAGCAGGTAGCCGTAGAACATCGGCTGCCGGTCCGTCCCGTCGCCGATCAGCGCGCCGTAGATCACCGGTCCCAGGGCACCGAAGCACTGGGCGATGGCGAAGAAGACCGCGATCGCCTTGGCCCGGACCTCCTGCGGGAAGATCTCGCTGACCGTGAGGTATCCGGCGCTGGCTCCCGCCGACGCGAAGAAGAAGATCACGCACCAGGCGATCGTCTGGGTCACCGCCGTCAGCACGTCCGCCTGGAACAGGAACGCGGTGATCGCGAGCAGGAGCCCGGACAGGATGTAGGTGCCGGAGATCATCTTCTTGCGGCCAACGGTGTCGAAGAGGTGGCCGAGCACGAACGGCCCGGCCAGGTTGCCGACCGCGAAGGCGATGAGGAACAGCGGTGCCGCCTCCGCTTCCACGCCGTAGAAGTTGGTCAGGACGAGTGTGTAGGTGAAGAAGATCGCGTTGTAGAGGAACGACTGCGTGATCATCAGCGTGGCGCCGTAGATCGCCCGCTGCGGGTACTCCTTGAACAGCACCCGAGCCAGCGCGAAGTAGCCGATCTTCTCGGCCGGCGTGATCTCGACCGCCTTCTCCTCGGGCACCTTGGGCAGCTCGCGGCCGCCCGGCCTCGACCTCGTGCTCGATGTAGGCGATCGTCTTCTCGGCCTCGGCCTCGTGGCCGTGCATGACCTGCCAGCGCGGGCTCTCCGGCAGGTGCCGGCGGACGAAGATGATCACCAGACCCAGGACCGGGCCGAGGAGGAACGCGACCCGCCAGCCGATGCTCGGCTCGAGCTGGTTGAGGAAGATGAAGGTGCCCAGCGTGCCGATGATGGCCCCGGCCCAGTAGGTGCCGTTGACCATGAGGTCGACGCGGCCCCGGAAGCGGGCGGGGATCAGCTCGTCGATCGCGGAGTTGATGGCCGCGTACTCGCCGCCGATGCCCATGCCTGCGATGAACCGGGTCGCGTACAGGAAGACCAGCGAACCGATCCCGTTGCTGATCGTCAGGGCGGTCAGGCCGCTGCCCACCAGGTACACGGCCAGGGTGATGATGAACAGCTTCCGGCGACCGAGCCGGTCCGCCAGGCTGCCGAAGAAGAGCGCACCGACGACCTCACCGGCGAGGTAGACCGTCGCCATCAGCGCGACCTGCGTGGTGCTCAGGCCGAGGGTGTCCTCGCTGGTGAGCTGGGCGGCGGCGGCGCTGGCGACGGTGATCTCGAGCCCGTCGAGGATCCAGGCCACCCCCAGGGCGACGACCATCCGCGTGTGGAACGGGGACCAGGGCAGCCGGTCGATCCGCGCGGGGATGAGGCTGCGTATGGCTCCCGTGCTGGGTGCCGACGCCTCGTGGGTGGTCGCCATTGAACGCCTCCGGGCTGACTGTCGTGGGTGGGTTCCGCCGGTCCCCAGTGCCCCGCCTGTCCCGGTCTCAACCGTTTCCGGATCGATTGATTTCCTGTGATTCGGAACTTCTGCCCCGCCTCGCGCGTTCCGCACCAGGCTTCCCCCGGCGAGGGAACATCACGGTTCCCGGCGCATCGAACGCGCAGGCAGTGGGCATGCTCGGGGCATGCACCTGCCCGATCCGCGGGGGCCGCTGAGCGCGGCCCTGTGCAGCGACCTCGCCGGCCGTCCCGATCTGTCCGGGACGACGATCGCCGCGGCCGGGCGCGTCGCGGCGCCGGCCGCGGGTGCGCTGACCGACGAGGACCTGCAACTCACCCTCGCCGTCTGCTACGAGCTGCACTACCGCGGGTTCGACGGCGTCGACGACGACTGGGAGTGGGACCCGACGCTGCTGCGGCTGCGGGCCGCGCTGGAGAGCCGGCACCTGGCCGCGCTGCGCGAGCTGGTCGGCCCGATCACGGTCACCGACGAGCCCATCGACGTCCAGCTGGCCGCCCTGATCGCCGCCGACGACGGGCCGTCGCTGTCGGCGTTCATGGCCAAGGAGGGCACGCTCGAGCAGTGGCGGGAGTACCTGACGGTGCGCTCGGTCTACCACCTCAAGGAGGGCGACCCGCACACGTTCGCCGTCCCCCGGCTCAGCGGCCGCACGAAGGCGGCGATGGTGGAGATCCAGGCCGACGAGTACGGCGGCGGCGCCGCCGAGCGCATGCACAGCGAGCTGTTCGCCGGGCTGATGCGCGACCTCGACCTGGACGCGACCTACGGCGCGCTCTGGGACGACGCCCCGGCGGCGGCCTTCGCGTCGGTCAACACGATGTCGCTGTTCGCCCTGCACCGGCGCTGGCGCGGCGCGGCGGTCGGGCACCTGACCGCGGTCGAGATGACGTCGAGCGAGCCGAGCCGGCGGTACTCGGCCGGCCTGCGGCGGCTCGGCTTCGACGAGCGGACGACGGTGTTCTACGACGAGCACGTGGAGGCCGACGCCGTCCACGAGCAGATCGCGTCCGTGGACATGTGCGGCTCGCTGGTCGCCGGGGAGCCGGACCTCGCCGTCGACGTGCTGTTCGGGGCGGCCGGCGCGCTGGCCATGGACGGCGTGACCGCCCGTCACCTGCTGGGCGCGTGGGAGGCGGGCCGGTCGGGGCTCCGCCGCGAGCCGGCCCGGGCCGCCTGACCGCGCCGACGGGTCACGTCCCGGCCGTGGCCTCCTCCGGCGCAGTGCTGCGCACGTCCGGATGAACGCCAGCCCGAACAGCGCAGCCGCCGGGAACATGATCACGCTGTAGACGGCGCCAGGGACGGCGAGCTCGACACTGCCCAGGACGCTGATCGCCACCGCGATCGCCAGGGTGCCGTTGTGGATGCCGATCTCGAACGCACTGGCGATCGCCTGCCGCTGCACGACGCCGAGGGCCCGCGGCACGAGGAAGCCGGCGCTCAGGCTGATCAGACAGAGGATCAGGGCCGGCAGTCCGACGTCGGCGAAGTAGCCGAGGAAGTTCTCCCGCTCGGCGACGATCGTCCCGGCGACGACCAGCACGAGCACCACCGCGGACAGGATGCGCACGGGCTTGTCCATGCGGTCGGCGAACGCGGTCGCCCGCTGCCGGACGACCATCCCGATCGCGACCGGCACGAGCACCACGGCGAAGACCTGCAGGGTCTTGCCGAGCTGCAGCCCGAGCGTGTCGCCCTCGGGCGGGTCGAAGTACGAGATCGCCAGGTTGGTGATGACCGGCAGGGTCACCACCGCGATCAGCGAGTTCACCGCGGTCAGCGTGATGTTGAGCGCGACGTCGCCCCGGAACAGGTGGCTGAACAGGTTCGCGGTGGTGCCACCGGGCGAGGCGGCCAGGAGCATCAGGCCCACCGCGAGCAACGGCGGCAGGTCGAAGGCCAGGACCAGCCCGAAACACACAGCCGGCAGGACGAGCAGCTGAAGGGCCAGCGCGATCACGACCGCCTTCGGCTGCCGGCCCGACCCGGGCGAAGTCGGCGACCGTGAGCGACAGGCCCAGGCCCAGCATCACGAGGGCGAGGGCGAGCGGAAGGGCGACGGTGGTGAGCGCGGAACCCATGGCAGGCCTCCGATCAGCGCCGGCGGCCCCCGGACCCGCGGCTGCCGGCGGGACGTGCCGTTGATGGTGCGGCATCGCGGCCGGTTTGCCCACCAGGTCCCCCGCGGCCGCCCCGCCGTCACCCGTCGGGGCGACGGCTGAGGTCAGTCCTCGGCGGCGGGCCTCGCGCAGGATCCGTGCGGCCGGACGGGGCCGGCTGGGCGCGCTCGGCGCCGAGAAGCCCGACCGCTTGTGGGTGCCGTCGCAGAAGGGCTTGATGCCGGACTTCCCGCACCGGCAGAGCGCGATCGTCTCGCCGGCCGGGATCGATCTCGGTGCCGTCCTGGTCGACCAGCCGGAAGTCGCCGCGCACGATCAGCGGGCCGTCCCGGTAGGGCGTGATCGTCGCGCCCGGTGCCGCGCAGCGGCATGGCCTCGACGTCGTGGACGCGGCCTCGGTCGCGGCGGCGTCCGTCGCGGCTCGGCGGGCAGGGAGTGCGACACGTCCCCACACTGCCCCGCCCGCCCGGCGGCACACCCACCGGCCCGGACGGGTGACCCGGTCAGGTGCCGGCTGCGCCGCTGCCCGCGGCTCTCCGTCCCGGCCGGCGTCCGCGCCTGCGGCACTCGGGCCTCGTCGGTCGGCACCTGGACCCCGGTCTCGTCGACGGCCACGGCAGCGTCCCCGGTCGGGGCGAGCGGAACGGAGATGAACCGGACGGCGAGGAAGGCGAGCGCAGCGCCGACGAGCGGCGCGACGATGAACAGCCACACGTGGGCCAGCGGCTCCCCGCCGGCGAACAGCGCCGGGCCGAGCGAGCGGGCCGGGTTCACCGACGTCCCGGTGAGCGGGATCCCGATCAGGTGCACCGCGGTCAGGCTCAGGCCGATGGCCAGCCCGGCGAAGCCCGGCGACGGCCGCCTTGCCGGTGACCAGGAGGATCACCGTGACGAACGCGAAGGTGAGCAGCACCTCGAGCACGAAGGCGCCGCCCAGGCTGATCGTGGCCCCGTAGTCGTTCGCGCCGAGCGACGCCCGTCTGGTCGGTCATGTCCCCGAACCCGCTGGTGAGCAGCGCCAGCACCGCGGCCCCGGCGATGCCGCCGGCGAACTGGGCGACCCAGTAGTACGCCGGCCTCGGCGGCCGTCATCCCGCGGGAGAGCAGCACGCCGAGGGTGACCGCCGGATTGATGTGGCAGCCCGAGATCGGGCCGATGGCGTAGGCGAGCGCGAGCAGCGTGAGCCCGAAGGCGAACGCCACACCGAACTCGCCGATGCTGTCGATCCCCGCGACGGCGGAGCCGACCGCGATGATCACCAGCAGCGCGGTCCCGAGGAACTCGGCGGCGAGGGAGCGGACGAGGGTTGGGGACACGACGGACCTCCTGGCCGGCCGCAACCGCCCCCGTGTCACCCCTCGGTGACCGGCGGTGCGGACCCGGCTACAGGCTCCTCCCACGGCGCTCCGACACGCCAGGGACTTTCGGCGCCGAAGGTTCCGCTATCGCTCAGGCCGTCGGCGGCTGGCCGTAGAAGACCTGGTCGACGACGCCGCGGGCCCGGCGCGTGATCCGCCGGTAGTCGTCGAGGAACTGCCCGGCGTCCAGGTCCGGCCCGTAGCCGCAGGCCCGGGCCACCCCGGCCAGCTCGGCGCCCGGCCGCGGCAGCTGGTCGCTGGCCCGGCCGCGGACCAGGAAGATCGCGTTGCGCGCCCGGGTGGCCGGTCTCCCACGCCGTGCGCAGCGACTCCAGCTGGTCGGCGTCGAGCAGCCCGGCCTCGGCCCAGCGCGGTCAGCCCCTCCACCGTCGAGGTCACCTGCAGCGCCGGCGATCTCCGCCGCGTGCAGCAACTGCAGCAGCTGCACCGTCCACTCGACGTCGGACAGCCCGCCGCGGCCGAGCTTGGTGTGCGTCGCCGGGTCGGCGCCGCGCGGCAGCCGCTCCCGCTCGACCCGTGCCTTGATCCGGCGGATCTCCGCGATCTGCTCGGCGGTGAGCCCGCTCGACCGGGTACCGGATCGGATCGATCAGCTCGACGAACTCCGCGCCCAGCTTCTCGTCACCGGCCACGGGCACCGCGCGCAGCAGCGCCTGCACCTCCCAGACCGACACCCAGCGCTCGTAGTACTCGCGGAACGCCGACAGGCTGCGCACCAGCGCCCCCTGCCGGCCCTCGGGGCGCAGGTCGGCGTCGATGTCGAACGCCGGGTCGGGCGCGGGCTCGCCCAGCAGCCGGCGCAGCGTGTGCGCCACCGCGTTGGCCGCCGCGGTCGCCTTGCGCCTCGTCGGCACCTTCCCGCGGCCGGTGCACGAACATCACGTCGGCGTCCGAGCCGAAGCCCATCTCGCCGCCCCCGAGCCGGCCCATGCCGATGACGGCGAGATCCATCGGGACGTCGGCGACGTCGGTCCCGGCCTCCTCCGCGTGCGCGCGCAGCGCGACGTCCAGGCCGACCTGCAGCGTGGCGACGGCGATGTCGGTGAGCGCCTGCCCGAGCGCGACGACGTCCAGCCGGCCGAGCAGGTCCGCGCAGGCCACCCGCAGCAGCTCCTGCCGGCGCAGCCCGCGCAGGACGCCGATCGCGGCCTGCGGGTCCGCGGCCCGGCCGGCCGCCTGCCGCCACGCGCCGGCCAGCGCGGCCGCGGTGCGCGGCTCGAGCTCGGCGTCCGCGGCGAGGATGCGCAGCGCCTCGGGCGTGCGGGTCAGCAGGGCGGCGACGTACTGGCTGGAGCCGAGCAGCTGGGCCAGCCGCTCGGCCACCTGCCCCTCGTCCCGCAGCAGCCGCAGGTACCACTGGTTGCCGCCGAGCGCCTCGCTGACCTGGCGGTAGGCCAGCAGCCCGGCGTCGGGGTTGGGGCAGGACGCGAACGTCTGGAGCAGCACCGGCAGCAGGTACTTCTGCATCGCCGCCGATGCGGGACACCCCGCCGGTCAGCGCGGCCAGGTGCCGCAGGGCGCCGTCCGGGTCGGCGAAGCCCAGCGCACGCAGCCAGTCCCCCGCCGCCTTGCTGCCCAGCTGCAGGTGCTCCCCCGGCACGCGGGCCACCGCCGACAGCAGCGGACGGTAGAAGAGCTTCTCGTGCAGCCGCCGCACCTCGCGGGTGTGCAGGGCGAGCTCCGCCCGCAGCACGTCGACCGCCTCGCCGCGGTGGTCGGGCTTGTAGCCCAGCGACCGCGCCAGCCAGCGCAGCTGCTGCTCGTCGGTGGGCAGCAGGTGGGTGCGCCGCAGCCGGAGCAGCTGCAGCCGGTGCTCGACGGTGCGCAGGAACCGGTAGGAGGCGATCAGCGTGGCGGCGTCCTCCCGGCCGACGTACCCGCCGGCGGACAGCGCCGCCAGCGCGGGCAGCGTGCCGCCGATGCGCAGCGACGGGTCGGCCCGCGCCGTGCACGAGCTGCAGCAACTGGACGGCGAACTCGACGTCGCGCAGGCCGCCGCGGCCGAGCTTGAGCTCCCGCTCGGCCTGCGCCGGCGGGATGTTCTCCTCCACCCGGCGGCGCATCGCCTGCACCTCGCCGACGAAGCCCGGGCCGGTCGCCGGCCTTCCACACCAGCGGCCAGAGCGCCTCGACGTAGCTGCGCCCCAGGTCCGGGTCGCCCGCGACCGGGCGCATCTTCAGCAGGGCCTGGAACTCCCAGGTGCTGGCCCACTTCTCGTAGTACGCCACGTGGCCGGCGACCGTCCGGACGAGCGCGCCCGCCTTGCCCTCCGGGCGCAGCGCGGCGTCGACCTCCCAGGCGGCCTCGCGGCAGATCCGCATCAGCGCGGCGGCGACCTTCGTCGCGCTGCTCAGTGCCGGGGCCTCCGCTGTCCGCCCCCGCCCGCTCGGGCTCGACCGGCTCGGCGACGAAGACGACGTCGACGTCGCTCACGTAGTTCAGCTCGCGCCCGCCGGTCTTGCCGAGCGCGATGACCGCGAGCCGGCAGGCGGCGGCGTCGGCCGGTTGCTCGGCGACGGCGATCGCGAGGCCGGCGACCAGCACCGCGCCGGCGATGTCGGCCAGCTCCGAGGCGACGTCCTCGGCCGGCACGCCGTCGCCGAGGTCGCGGCCGGCGAGGGACAGGATCGCCCGCCGGTAGGCCAGCCGGAGGGCGGCGATCCGCTTCGGCGACGCGTCCGGGGCGCCCTTGCCGAGCCGCACGCCCCACGGCGGGTCGTCGGGGTCGGCGCCGACCGCGGCGAGCAGGTCGGCCTCGAGCTCCGCCGCCGGGGGCCGGTCGGAGCCGCGCGGGATGCCGTCGCCGTCGTCGTCGAGGACCGTCCAGTCGTGGGGGTTGGCGGCCAGGTGGTCGGCCAGGCCGGAGCTGGCGCCCAGCACCGACAGCAGCCGGCTGCGCAGCAGGCCCGACCCGCGCAGCCCGGCGAGCATCGCGGCCGCCGCGGCGCCGGAGTCGTCGGAGGCGTCGAGCGCCTCGACGAGCCGGTGCAGCGAGCGGACGGCGAGGTCGGGGTCGCCGGCACGGGCGAGGGCGGCGACGACCGGGCCGGCCTCGGGGTCGGCGGGCTCGTTGCGCTCGAGGTCCCACAGCCCGAGCGCGGGGTCGGACAGCAGCCGCGCGGCCCGCTCGCCGTCGCCGAAGCCGAACCGGACCAGGCGCACCACGGCCGGCCGCGGGATCTCGGCCTTGTTGGTGGTCATGGGGCGCTGATCACGCGGCCTGGTGCGCGCGGGCGCGGACGAGGTCGGCGAACCGCGCCGGCGAACGGCGCCCACGCCGCCTCGACGTCGGGGTGCGCGGCGTCGGAGAGGAGGCAGATGGTCTCCCGGTCGTGCGGGCTGGCGGCGACGCCGACGACGTCGCGCTCGGCCCACTCGTGGATGATCTCCGGCGACGTCTCGATGTGGAACTGCAGCCCGTAGACGTGCCGGCCGACCCGGAAGGCCTGGTTGGCGTAGAACGGGTTGCTCGCCAGCAGCGTCGCGCCCGTGGGCAGCTCGGCGATCTCGTCGTGGTGGAACTGGATGACGTCGGGCGAGAGCGGCAGCGGGCCGAACACCGGGTCCTTGTCGGCGGCGTCGCGCTTGGCCACCAGCGTCGCCCCGACCTCCGGGCCCGTCGATGCCCTGTGCGCACCTTCCCCCCGCCGACGTCGGCCAGCAGCTGGGCGCCCAGGCAGATGGCGAGGGTCGGGAAGTCCGCCGCCAGCGCCTGCCGCAGCAGCTCCCGCACGCCGACCAGCTCGGGGCTCTCCTCCGGGGAGTCCAGCGCCGACTGCGGCCCGCCGAGCACCACGAGCCCGTCGTACCCCTCGAGGTCGGCCGGCAGGACGTCCCCGGTGCCGAGGTGGCGCTCGTCGAGCTCCATCCCGGCGTCGCGCAGCCAGGTGCCGAGGCGGGCGAGCGGATCGGTCTCGTGCACGACGACGACGAGCAGGCGGTTCACGCCGTCGAGGTTAGTTCCCCGCGCCCCGACCGCGCCTCGCAGGGCCAGCACGGGCCCCTGTGACGAGGCCACTCACAGGCTGGGGAGGTAGCGGCGCAGCTCGAACGGGGTCACGTTCTGCCGGTAGGAGTTGAACTCCTCCCACTTGTTGCGCAGGAAGAACTCGAAGACGTGCTCCCCCAGCGTCTCGGCGACCAGTTCGCTGCCCTGCATCGCGGCGAGCGCCTCGCCGAGGGACACCGGCAGGTCCTCGTACCCGGCCGCGCGGCGCTCGGTGTCGGTGAGCGCCCAGACGTCGTCCTCGGCCTCCGGCGGCAGCTCGTAGCCCTTCTCGATCCCGCGCAGCCCGGCGGCCAGCAGGATCGCGAAGGTCAGGTACGGGTTGCAGGCGGAGTCCGGCGAGCGCACCTCGACGCGCGCGGAGTTGGCCTTGCTCGGCTTGTACGACGGCACCCGCACCAGCGCGGAGCGGTTGGCCCGGCCCCAGGTCGCCGCCGTCGGGGCCTCGGTGCCGGCCAGCAGCCGCCGGTAGGAGTTCACCGTCTGGTTGGTGACGGCGGTGTACTCGCGGGCGTGGATGAGCAGGCCGGCGATGAACTGCTTGGCCGTCGTCGACAGCCGCATCGGGTCGGCGGCGTCGTGGAAGGCGTTGCGGTCGCCCTCGAACAGCGACAGGTGCGTGTGCATCGCCGAGCCGGCCAGATCGGTGAACGGCTTGGGCATGAACGTCGCGTGCACGTCCTGGGCCAGGGCCACCTCGCGGACGACGTGCCGCAGGGTCATCACGTTGTCGGCCATCGACAGCGCATCGGCGTAGCGCAGGTCGATCTCCTGCTGGCCGGGGGCGACCTCGTGGTGGCTGAACTCCACCGAGATGCCCATGGCCTCCAGCGCGAAGACGGCCTCGCGGCGGAAGTCGTGCGCGACGTTGTGCGTGGACAGGTCGAAGTAGCCGCCGTTGTCGGCCGGCTGCGGCGGCGTCCCGTCGACCGGCAGGTCCTTGAGCAGGAAGAACTCGACCTCGGGGTGGGTGTAGAAGGTGAACCCCATCTCGGCGGCCTTGGACAGCGTCCGCCGCAGCACGTGCCGCGGGTCGGCCCAGGACGGCGAACCGTCGGGCATCGTCAGGTCGCAGAACATGCGGGCGGTGTCGCTCTGCCGCCCCTGGGTCGCCGGCATCACCTGGAACGTGCCCGGGTCGGGCTTGGCGAGCATGTCCGACTCGTAGACGCGCGCGAAGCCCTCGATCGCCGAGCCGTCGAAGCCGATGCCCTCGGCGAAGGCGGCCTCGATCTCGGCCGGGGCCACCGCGACGGCCTTGAGGTAGCCGGAGACGTCGGTGAACCACAGCCGCACGAAGCGGATGTCGCGCTCTTCCAGGGTCCGCAGGACGAACTCCTGCTGTCGGTCCATGTTCGGCATGATCCAGTCCGCTCGTTTCCGGGAGATGACAGTGCTGTCTGTGGTCCCCCAGCCTGCCCCTTCCGGGCGAACGGCACACGGGAGGGGCGGCGCGACCGGCCCCGTGTCGCCCCTGCCCGCGGAAACGGAAGAGGCCGAGGGGGTCAGCCGGCCAGGTCCTCCAGCGGCACGTCGGGATCGCTGAGTCGCTCGGCCGGCACCTCGCGGCCCGACCGGACGAGCGCCTGGATCGGGTCGGTCACGTCCCAGACGTTGACGTTCATCCCGGCGACGACGCGCCCCCCGGAGAGCCAGAACGCGATGAACTCGCCGTCGTCCGGGTTGCCGCGGCAGACGACGGTGTCCTCCGGCCCGCCGAGCCCCGAGTACTCCATGCCGAGGTCGTACTGGTCGGTGAAGAAGTACGGCACGCGGTCGTAGGTGACGTCCTGGCCGAGCATGGACCGCGCCGCCGCCGGGCCGCCGTTGAGCGCGTTGGCCCAGTGCTCGACGCGCACGTGCCGGCCGAAGAGCGGATGGAACGAGCTCGCCACGTCGCCGGCCGCGAACACGTCGGGCGCGGACGTCCGCAGCGCCGCGTCGGTGACGATGCCGCGATCGACCTCGAGTCCGGCGGCCTCGGCCAGCGCGGTGTTCGGCGCGGCGCCGATGCCCACCAGCACGAGGTCGGCGGGGATCTCGTCGCTCGCCGTCGGTCAGCACCGAGGTGACGGCGCCCGTCCCGCGCAGCTCCCGCACGCCGGTGCCGGTCCGCAGGTCGACGTCGTGCTGCCGGTGCAGGCGGGCGAACACCTCGCCCATCTCCGGCCCCAGGGCGGCGTGCAGCGGCGTGGGCTGCGGCTCGACGACGGTCACGGTGTTGCCGTAGGTGCGGGCCGCGGCGGCCACCTCCAGACCGATCCAGCCGGCCCCGACGATCACGACCCGGCGACCACCACCGGCGAGGTCGGCGAGCAACCGGTCCGAGTCGGGGAGGGTCCGCAGGTAGCGGACGCCGTCGAGGTCGGCGCCCGGCAGGGACAGCCGCCGCGGCGACGAGCCCGGTGGCCAGCAGCAGCTTGTCGAAGCCGAGCTCCTCCCCCGAGTCCAGGTCCACCCGGTGCCCGGCGGCGTCCAGGCCGACGGCCCGCACCCCGGTCCGGAGCTCGACGTCGTGGTCGGCGTACCAGCCGGACTCGTGCACCCGCGCCTTCTCCCGCTCGGCGCTGCCGAGCAGGTAGCCCTTCGAGAGCGGCGGCCGCTCGTAGGGCTGCTCGGATTCCTCCGCGACGAGGACGACGCGGCCCTCGAACCCCTCCGTGCGCAGGGTCTCGGCCGCCTTGGCGCCGGCGAGCCCGCCCCCGACCAGAACGAACGTGTCCATGTCTCCTCAGCCCTCTCCGCGGCGATGGGACACGCTAGGCCGCCGTCCGGGCCAGGGAGAAGAACTCCCCGCGGGATCGTGCGTCGTCGCGGAGGAGGCCGTGCAGGGCCGAGGTGATGGTGCGCGCCCCGGTGGCCCGGACCCCGCGCATCGACATGCACAGGTGCTCGGCCTCGATCACGACCCCGACCCCGCGCGGGTCGAGGTGCTCCTGCAGCCAGTTGGCGACCTGCTGGGTGAGCCGTTCCTGCACCTGCAGGTCGCGCGCGAACATGTCCAGCACGCGGGCGAGCTTGCTCAGTCCGAGGATCCGTTCGCCCGGCAGGTAGCCGATGTGCGCCACGCCGGAGAACGGCAGCAGGTGGTGCTCGCACAGCGACCGGACCGGCAGCGCGGTGGCCAGGACGAGCTCGTTGTAGCCCTCGTCGTTGGGAAACGTGGTCAGGTCGAAGTGCGGGCCGGTGAGCATCTCGGCGTAGGACGCCGCCACCCGGCGCGGGGTCTCGGCCAGGTGCGGCGACTGCGGGTCCCGGCCGAGGGCCCGCAGCAGCGCGGCCACCGCGCGCTCGGCCGCGGGCAGGTCGACGTCGGCGCCGTCCCGCACCACCCGGAGCGGTATCGGAGCGCTCACGCCCGCGTCTCCGCGGGCTGCGTGCGCGCCGGCCGGGTGCGTACGTGACGGCGAGGCGCGCGAGGGCGACGGCGCCGACCAGCAGGCCGAAGTCCCGCAGCGCGACGTCGTAGAAGCCGGGGATCGTCAGCAGGTTCACGATGATGCCGCCCAGCCAGGCCGCCACCAGCCACCCGCCGTACCGCGGGACGACGGCGACGACGATGCCGGCGATCACCTCGACGACACCGACGGCGTACATCGCCTGCTGCGCCGTCCCGGGGACGATGTCGTCGATCCACGGCGCCAGGTAGGCCGGCCAGTCGGTGAGCAGGTTCGCGAACTTGTCCAGCCCGAAGGCGATCGGGGCGACCGTGAAGACGGTGCGGAGCAGCAGGAACGCCTGGCGCGCCGGGTCGGAGGCATGGGTGGAGGGGCGGACGTGTGGGAGCGGTTGAGCAGGGTCATGACGACTCCTTCTAAAACCAATGAGAGTTAGAAGTAGAGCCCGGCAGCACGCCGCTGTCAATGCCCTCGCCCGGCCCTCCCGCTCAAGCCTCGCGGACCGGCTCGAGCCGGACGCAGCAGCGCCCCGGCTCGGGCCGCAGCCGCAGCGACCAGCCGGGTGCCGGCGACGCAGTCCAGGACACCCTCGAGCAGTCGCAGGTTCATCCCGCAGACCAGCTCGGTGTGCTCGCGCGCGAGCACGTGGAAGGGGCAGTTGGCCAGGGCGACGCCGTCGTCCTCGATCCGGGGCTCGAACCCGTGGTCCTCGAGCACGCGGAGCACCGTCTCCTGCCCGCCGCCGGCTCCGACCGTCCGCGGCGAGCTCCCGCCCGCGGGCGAACGCGCGCCGGTCGAGCACGGCCGGCCGGCCGCTCACCGCTCTGCTCGCGCCTCGACCAGCGCCGCCGCCAGGAGGTCGCCGGCCAGGTCGTAGTGCCGCTCCGGCAGCGAGACCTCCACCGAGCACTCCGACCGGCGGTAGAGCTTGGCGGGCCGACCGGCGCCCGGGCCGGTCCGGCCCGAGCGCCGCTCGTAGTGCACGTCGAGCAGGCCGTCGGCGACCAGCCGGTCGAGGTGGAAGGCGGTCGTGGGCCGGGGCACGCCGACGGCGCCGGCGACGTCGTCCCGGCTCACCGGGTGCGGTTGCCGGACGACGTGCTCGTAGAGCCGCCGCCGGGTGGGCTCGGCCAGCGCGGCGACCGCGGCCACCTGCGCACTGCGGTCGTCGTCCATACCGGAAAGTCTATGACCAACATCGGTTGACAGAACAGCCTTGCCACCCCGACGGGCGGGACGGCGATGATCAACGGGTCCACTCACGTGCGGGAGGTCTCGATGCGCACCATGGCCAGCCACGTCGACGTCCGCCGCGCCGGGCCGGACGACGCCCGGATCGTCCTTCCGATGGTCCGGGAGATCGCCGCGCACGAGGGCGACGTGGCCGACGTCGCCAGGGACCTCGGACGACCTGGACGACGATGCTCGCCCGGCCGGACGTGGTCGTGCTCGTCGCCGCGCGCGACGGCGTGCCGGCGGGCTACGTGTCCGCCGTCCGCAAGCTCCACCTCTGGCTGGGCCGCGACATCCTGGTGCTGGACGACCTGTTCGTCCGCGACGGGTACCGGGACGCCGGGGTCGGCCGGCTGCTGATGACCGAACTGGCCGCGCTCGCCGCGCCGGAGCACCTGCTCGATCCGCTGGGAGATGCGCGAGGACAACGCCGCCGGGCAGCGGTTCTACCGCCGGCTCGGGGCGACCCTGCGCACGAAGGTCATCGCCTTCTGGCAGACAGTGACGGCCTTCTGGACAGTCACGGCCGCTGAGCAGCGCGCGCCCGGGACCTGCGCACGGTCGGACTACGATGTGGTCCTCGTCACAGGCGCCCGGACCCGGGGCGGTCGGCCTCCCCGAGCGGAGCGGCGCCGGGTCGGGAGGGCGAGATGGACGTCGTTCTCGTGGTTCTCCTGGTCGTGGTCCTCGGCCTGCTGTTCGTGCTCGGCGCGAGCGTCCGGGTGGTCACCCAGTTCGAGCGCGGCGTCGTCCTCCGCTTCGGCCGGTTGCGGGGTGAACCCCGCGAACCGGGCCTGACCTTCATCGCGCCGGTCGCCGACCGGCTGCACAAGGTGAACATGCAGGTCATCACCATGCCGGTGCCCGCGCAGGAGGGCATCACCCGCGACAACGTGACCGTGAAGGTCGACGCCGTCGTCTACTTCAAGGTGTTCGACCCGGTGCGGGTCGTCGTCGGCGTGCAGAGCTACCAGGCCGCGATCGCCCAGGTCGCCCAGGCGTCGCTGCGGTCGATCATCGGCAAGAGCGACCTGGACGACCTGCTGTCCAACCGGGAGCGGCTCAACCAGGGTCTCGAGCTGATGCTGGACAGCCCGGCCGTCGACTGGGGCATCCACATCGACCGCGTCGACATCAAGGACGTCGCGCTGCCCGAGTCGATGAAGCGGTCGATGTCGCGGCAGGCGGAGGCCGAGCGCGAGCGCCGGTCGCGGGTGATCACCGCCGAGGGCGAGCTGCAGGCGTCGGAGAAGCTGGCCCAGGCGGCCGAGGTGATGACCGCGCACCCCGCCGCGCTGCAGCTGCGGCTGCTGCAGACCGTCGTCGAGGTGGCCGCCGAGAAGAACTCGACGCTCGTCCTGCCCTTCCCCGTCGAGCTGCTCCGCTTCCTGGAGCGGGCCACCGCCGGCCGAGTCGGCCGCCGCTGACCCCCGGCCGTGCCGCCGGCCGTTCCGGCGGTGCCGAGCCGGCCGCTCCGGCGAGCACCCCGGCCGCCCAGCCGAACGGGGTCCCGCTGCAGCGGTCGGACGCGTGAACGAGTGACCATGTCGACACCCCCTCCGCCTGGCCGTTCGGCCGGGGGGACGACGAGACTGGGCCCGTGAGCGATCAGCAGCCGGTGCAGCTTGCGGGTGGGTCTGGCCCAGGTCGACACCCGGGTCGGTGACCTCGTCCGGCAACGCCGACCTGGTGACCCGCTGGACGGCGAGGGCGGCCGGGGACGGCGTCCACCTCGTCGTCTTCCCCGAGATGACCCTCACCGGCTATCCGGCCGAGGACCTCGTGCTCCGCGAGTCCTTCGCCCACGCCAGCGAGCACGCCGTCGTCGACCTCGGCCGCCGCTGGCCGACCAGGGGCTCGGCGACGTCGCCGTCGTCGTCGGGTACCTCGCGCACACCGAGGGCGCCGGGCCCGGCGCCGGCCGAGCACATGCCGGGCGACGACGACCGGCCCGGCGACGCCAACCCCCGCCGCGGCGCCCCGCGGAACGCCGCCGCCCTGCTCCACGGCGGCGAGGTCGTCGTCCGCTACTACAAGCGGCACCTGCCCAACTACGGCGTCTTCGACGAGGCGCGCTACTTCGTGCCCGGCACCGAGCTGCCGGTCGTCCGGCTGCACGGCATCGACATCGCGCTGACCATCTGCGAGGACCTCTGGGTCGAGGGCGGGCCGTGCGGCGTCGCCGGGCAGGCGGGCGTCGACCTGGTCGTCTCCCCCAACGCCTCGCCCTACGAGCGGGCCAAGGACGACCTGCGGCTGCCGCTGGTCCGCCGCCGGGCGGCCGAGGCGCGGGCGACCGATCCTCTACTGCAACCAGGTCGGCGGGCAGGACGAGCTCGTCTTCGACGGCGACTCGCTGGCCGTCTCCCCGTACGGCGAACTGCTGGCCCGCGCGCCGCAGTTCGTCGAGCACCTGCTGACCGTCGACCTGACCATCGACCCGGCCGCGGTGCCCGAGCGGCGGGACGGCCGGATCGGTCCGATGACGGTCACCCGGCACGTGCTCTCGGACGAGCCGGTGCCGGCGTTCGACGGCGCGGCCGGGCACGGTCGCCGAGCCGCTGACCGACTGCGAGGAGGTCTGGCGGGCGCTGGTGCTCGGGCCTGCGCGACTTCATCGACAAGAACGGCATGCCGTCGGTCGTGCTCGGCCTCTCCGGCGGCATCGACTCGGCGATCGTGGCGGCGCTCGCCGCCGACGCGCTGGGCGCCGACCGGGTGCACGGCGTCGGCATGCCGTCGAAGTACTCCAGCGAGCACTCGCTAGACCGACGCCGAGGACCTCGCCACGCGGGTGGGCCTGCACTACTCCGTCGTCCCGATCGCGCCGATGGTCGACGCCTACCACGGCTCGGTCGAGCTGACCGGGATCGCGGCGGAGAACCTGCAGGCCCGCGTGCGCGGCACCCTGCTCATGGGGCTGTCCAACCAGCACGGGCACCTGCTGCTGACGACGGGCAACAAGAGCGAGGTCGCCGTCGGCTACTCCACCCTGTACGGCGACTCGGCCGGCGGCTTCGCGCCGATCAAGGACGTGCCCAAGACCCTGGTCTGGGAGCTCGCCCGGTGGCGCAACGAGTACGCCCGCAAGCGCGGCGAGGTCGAGCCGATCCCGCAGCACTGCATCGACAAGCCGCCGTCGGCCGAGCTGGCCCCCGGCCAGGTGGACTCCGACTCGCTGCCCTCCTACGAGGAGCTCGACGCGATCATCGCCGACTACGTCGACGGCGACCTCGGCATGGCCCAGCTGCTCGAGCGCGGGCACGACGCCGAGGTGGTGGCGCGGGTGCTCCGGCTGGTCGACGTCGCCGAGTTCAAGCGCCGGCAGTCCGCACCCGGAACGAAGATCAGCCTGAAGGCGTTCGGACGTGATCGGCGGCTGCCCATCACCAACCGGTGGCGGGAGAGCCTGCCCACGATCCGCGAAGGAGCGGCAATCATGAGCGAGTCGGTCTCTACGGCGGGACGTCGTCCGCCCGGGTGCGCGTGCACCACCTGCAGCAGGCCAAGGAGCGCGGCGAGAAGTGGGCGATGCTCACCGCCTACGACACGGTGAGCGCCGCGGTCTTCGAGGAGGCCGGCATCCCGGTGATGCTGGTCGGCGACTCCGCGGGCAACGTCGTCCTCGGGCTGTCCAGCACCGTGCCGGTCACCGTCGACGACATGCTGCTGATGACCAGGGCGGTCACGCGGTCGACCCAGCGGTCGCTGATCGTCGCCGACATGCCCTTCGGCAGCTACGAGTCCGGCCCCGAGCAGGCGCTGGCCACCGCCGTCCGGTTCCTCAAGGAGGGCGGCGCACAGGCGGTCAAGCTCGAGGGCGGCGTCCGGGTGGCGCCGCAGATCCGGCTGATCACCGAGGCCGGCATCCCGGTGATGGCGCACATCGGCTTCACGCCGCAGAGCGAGCACGGCCTCGGCGGCTTCCGGGTGCAGGGCCGCGGCGCGGGCGCGGACAAGCTGCTGGCCGACGCACACGCCGTCCAGGAGGCCGGGGCGTTCGCCGTCGTCATGGAGATGGTCCCGGCCGAGCTGGCCGCGCAGGTGACCAAGGAGCTGACCATCCCGACCATCGGCATCGGCGCCGGGGTCGACTGCGACGCCCAGGTGCTGGTCTGGCAGGACATGGCCGGGTTCAGCGGCGGCCGGATGCCGAAGTTCGTGAAGAAGTACGCCGACCTGCGGGGCGAGCTGCTGCGGGCGGCCAAGGAGTACGCCGACGAGGTGCGCAGCGGCACCTTCCCCGGCCCGGAGCACTCCTTCGAGTAGGCGATCGCCCCCGCAGACCGCGTCGCGGTGTCACGCTGAGCCCTGTGGGGATCGAGGAGAACAAGGACGTCGTCCGCCGGTTCGTCGCCGAGTGCGTGAACACGCACCGCGAGGACCTGTTGGGTGAGTTCGTCGACGAGGCCGTGACCATGCACCCGGGGACACCGGACTCGGCGGAGGCGATGCAGGGCATCGAGGAGCTCCGCCAGGCCTTCCGCCGGTTCCGGATCCTCGTCCCGGACCTGCACGCCACGCACGACCTGCTCGTCGCCGAGGGGCCCTACGTGGTGGCCCGCTGGACGACGACGGGCACGCACGACTCCGAGCTCGGGGGCGTGCCGGCCAGCGGCAAGCAGATCCGCTGGGGCGGCACGGACATCTATCGCATCGAGGACGGCCGGATCGTCGAGTGGTGGCGCAACGACGACTTCGCCGGGCTGCTCCGTCGCCTCAGCCGCCGCGTGCTCTGACGGGACGGCGTCGGTACCGCGCCGCCAGCAGGCCGTAGCCGATCAGGTTCGGCAGGAACGCGACGACGTAGATGCCGACCTGGGTGCTCGTCTCGTGGATCGGGAAGCCCAGCGGCTCGGTGATGTAGTGCCCGATGAACCCGCCGCGATAGCCGGGCTCCCCCGCGGCCGCGCGCAGGTCGAGCTCCCACGTCGTCAGCGGGCAGTCCGACCCGGTGAGGTAGAAGCCCAGGATCGCCAGCGCCACCGGCACGTGCAGCCAGAGCAGCCGCGGCCACCGCAGGGCGAGCAACGACCCGGCAGAGCATGAACGCGACCGCGGTCCCGTGCAGGACCGCGACCAGGGTCGGCGGGCAGCACGACCGGAGTCTGACAGCCGCGCGCCTGCGATCAGCCGCGGTTCGAGCCGCCGTCAGGCCGGGGCGCCGCTGATGTGCAGGGCGAGGCGCGCGGTCCGCGGCCGGCCGCGCAGTCGCTCCACCAGCCGTTCGATCCCCAGGACGATCCGCGACTCGATCGGATAGGTCCGCTGGATGGTCGCCCGGGCCCGCGCGACCTCGTCGGGATGGTCCCGGAGATGGGCCTGCGCCGCGATCGGCTCGACACCGTCCTCGACCGCGCCGAAGCGCCCGCACGGCCGGACCTCCACCCGCTGGTCGTGGCGCAGCCGCGTGACCTTGCCGCTGTCCGCAGGTGTCAGGACGACCAGCGACCCGCCGTCGCGGCCCACCCACACCGGCGTGGACACCGCCGTGCCGTTGCGGCGGAACGTGGTGAGCGAGATGAAGCGGTGGTCGGCCAGGGCCAGCAGGGGGTTCACTCCCCGACAGTAGGAGGCCCTCCGGCGACATGCAGGTCGCAGCGCTTGATCCCGCACGGGCGCGGCACTTACTGTGACCAGGTGCGTGGACGACTGATTAGGTGCGGACTCGCCGGCGTCTGACTCTCGAGCCGGTGGGTCCGTGGGCATTGCTTCGAGGGCACGCCCCCCACGTAGAGCACATCGGTGCTCGGAGGACCCGATGTATCAGAACACGCGCCACGCTGCCGTCGGCAGCGCCCGCATCCACGCCACGGTCACGGACATGTCGGGCGTTCAACGCGTACTCACCCTGCTCACCGGGCGGAACTACGCGCTGACCCGCTTCGAGGCCGAGGAGGCCGGCGCCGGCCAATGGCGTCTGCGCATCGAAGCGCTCGCTGCCCAGCCGGAACAGGTCGAACTCCTGCAGGCCCGACTCCAGCGGGTGGCCAGCACTCTGGTCGTCCACGTCGAGTGGAGCGGCTTCGCACCCGCCGATGCGCAGCAGGGACCGGTTGGTTCTCCGGCGGCGCAGGTGTCCTGACTAGTACGCGAGCGTCCGCTCGACCGCGTCCAGCACCCGATCCAGGTCCGGCAGGAACTCGTGCTCGACCCGGCTGGGCGGATACGGCATGTCGTAGGCCCCGACCCGCAGCACCGGCGCCTCGAGTTGGTAGAAGCACTCCTCGGTGATCGTGGCGGCGATCTCGGCGCCGAGTCCCAGGTACCGGGACGCCTCGTGCACGACCACCATCCGTCCCGTCGCCAGCGCCGATGCGCGCAGGGTCTCCACGTCGAGGGGCGAGATGGAACGCAGGTCCAGCACCTGGAGGGAGAGACCGTCCTCCGCCGCGGCCTCGGCTGCGGCGAGGGCGGTCTTCACGCTCGGTCCGTAGGCCACCACGGTGCAGTCGGTGCCGGCCCGCAGGACGCGCGGCTCGGTGCATGTCGGCCGGGTCGGGCAGGGGGTCGTGGGCGAGATCCACCTCGCCCTTGTCCCAGTAGCGCCGCTTGGGCTCGTAGAACAGGACCGGATCGTCGCTGGCGATGGCCTGCTGGATGAGCGCGTACCCGTCGGCGGGAGTGGCGCACGCGACGACGCGGAGGCCCGGCGTGTGCGCGAACAACGCCTCGTTGGACTCGCTGTGGTGCTCGACCGCGCCGATGCCGCCCGCGCACGGGACGCGGATGACGATCGGCAGCGTCAGGAGCCCGCCCGAACGCGCCCGCATCTTGGCCAGCTGGCTGACGATCTGGTCGAACGCCGGATAGATGAAGCCGTCGAACTGGATCTCGCACACCGGCCGGTAGCCACGCAGCGCGAGTCCGATCGCCGTCCCGACGATCCCCGACTCGGCCAGCGGGGTGTCGAAGACCCGGTGCTGCCCGAACTCCTTCTGCAGGTTGTCGGTCACCCGGAAGACCCCACCGAGCGCTCCGACGTCCTCCCCCATGACGAGGACGCGAGGGTCGTCTCCCATCATGCGCCGGATGCCCGCGTTGATGGATCCGGCCAGGGTCATCGTGGCCATCAGCGCTCCTCCCCCTGCACCGTGGCCAGGTAGGCGGCGTGCTCGGCCGCTTGCCGCTCCATCAACGGGTGCGGCTCGGCGTAGACGTTCGCGAACAGCGCCGTCAGGTCAGGGTCGGAGAAGGAGTGACATGCCTGCCGGGTCTGCACGGCCAGGTCCTCGGCCTCGAGGTCGAGTTGCTCGAAGAACGTCGGGTCGGTCCCGGCGTCGACGAGCAGCAGCCGCACGCGGTGCAGTGGGTCCCGGGCGCGCCACAGGTCGACCTCGGCCTCGGGGCGGTACTTGCCCGGGTCATCGGCCGTGCTGTGGCCGGCCATCCGGTAGGTGTCCGCCTCGATGAAGGCCGGTCCGTTCCCGCTGCGGACCCGTGTCGCCGCGGCCGACGTGACGGCATGGACGGCGAGGACGTCGTTGCCGTCGACGAGGTAGGACTCCAGGCCGAAGCCCGCGGCCCGGTGCGCCAACCGGGTGCGGCTCTGCGCCGCGTCGGGCGTGGAGATGGCCCAGTGGTTGTTCTGGCAGAGGAACAGGACCGGCGCGGCCATGACGGCGGCCCAGTTCAGCGCCTCGCTGACGTCGCCCTCGCTGCTGGCGCCATCACCGAAATAGGCCAGCACGATCTCGTCCGTGCCGTCCAGGGCCACGCCCATGGCATAGCCGGTGGCATGCAGGGTCTGCGTGCCCAGCACGAGCGAATAGATGTGGAACCGGTGGGCTCGCGGGTCCCATCCCGCGTGCGACACCCCGCGCCATTGCTCGAGGAGACCAGCGGGGCCGATCCCCCGGGCCAGTGCCGCCGCATGCTCCCGATAGCTGGGGAAGACGTAGTCGGTCTCGCGCACCGCGCGGATCGAGCCCACCTGGGCCGCCTCCTGCCCGAGGCACATCAGCCAGAGGCCGAGCTCGCCCTGCCGCTGCAGCGCCAGGGCCTCGGCGTCGAGACGCCGGGCCAGGAACATGTCGCGGTAGAGCCGCTGCGTCAGTTCGATGTCGACGCCGTAGGACCGGCCACGCTCGGTGAGCCGGCCTTCCGGGGTGACGAACTGGATCGGGTCGGCGCCGCCGGACGCGGAGAACCGCTCGATGTCCGCCGCCGTCGTCGTCGGCTGGGGAGCCTGGGCCGCAGTGCTGTGGATGCTCGTCATGCTTCTCCCGAAAGCGATGTCTGCGGCGGTTGCCGTTCTAGCGGCCGGCGAGCCAGACGGTCCGCAGCCGTCCTACTTCCCGCATCCGCCGCTCCGCGAGCCGGTCGGCCGCCACCGACGGCGGCACGCCGTCCTCGGCCGCGACCCGGAAGACGAGCTTGGTGGTGTCGAAGATCTTCAGGGCGCGCTGCCTGGCCCGCTCGAACGAGAACCCCTCCAACTCGTCGGCGACCTGGATCAGGCCACCGGCGTTGACCACGTAGTCGGGCGCGTACAGCACGCCGCGGTCCTGCAGCGTCTTGCCGATGCCCGGATGCGCGAGCTGGTTGTTCGCGGCGCCGCAGACGATCCGCGCGGTGAGCGTGCCGACCAC
This sequence comes from uncultured Actinomycetota bacterium, assembly GCA_963748305.1. Classification (GTDB taxonomy): domain Bacteria; phylum Actinomycetota; class Actinomycetes; order Mycobacteriales; family Geodermatophilaceae; genus Blastococcus_B. Next base: position 290,437 of record CAVVIN010000020.1, read on the forward strand.
CTCGTCGGAGAGCGCGCCGCCGAGTGCGCACGGGGCGTACACGTCGAGGTCCGCGTCGAGCAGGGCCGCAGTACTGCGCACCCTCGTGACGCCGGGCTGCTCCGCCACGATCCGGTCGACGGCGGACTCGTTGACGTCCGTGACCACCACGGAGGCACCGTCCTCGACGAGGTGGTTCACGAGGTGGCGCCCCACCTTCCCGACGCCGGCGACCCCGACCGTGCGCCCCGCCAAGGACGGCGAACCCCAGCGTCACCTCGGCAGCGGCGCGCATGCCCTGGAAGACACCCAGCGCGGTGAGCACGGAGGAGTCCCCGGCACCACCGTGGGCGACGGTGCGGCCGGTGACGTAGTCGCATTCCCGTGCGATGTCGTCCATGTCCAAGGAGTTGGTGCCGACGTCGCACGCGGTGTAGTACCGACCGCCCAGGGACTGCACGAACCGTCCGTACGCGCGCAGGAGCGCCTCGGTCTTGAGTTCGTTCGGGTCGCCGATGATGACCGCCTTGCCGCCGCCCAGGTCGAGCCCGGCGAGTGCGGCCTTGTACGCCATCCCCTTGGAGAGGTTGAGGACGTCCCGCAGGGCGTCCTGCTCGGTGGCGTACGGGTAGAAGCGGGTGCCGCCCAGCGCGGGACCGAGGGCGGTGGAGTAGATCGCGACGATGGCCTTCAGACCCGTGGCCTGGTCCTGGAAGTGCACGACCTGCTCGTGGGCGTTCGCGCCCCCGAAGAATGTGGAGACGTCATCAGCATTGTGCTCGTCGGTCACGGTGGTGACCCTCTCTGCGTGGCCTGCGGGGGTGGTGCAGGCGTTCGACACTGCGCCCTTGTGGGGCTCCAGGTGAGGCTACGCAGAGGCCCTGGAGTGGTCAAGCATCCGCCGCAACGGCGTTGCGCTGTGCGAAATGCTCTCCGCGGATCAGCGTCACGCACGTGCGGGTTTGGCGCCCAGCCCTCGGCTGATCTCCCCGGCGACGTCCAGCAGGAGCGGGACGTGGTTCCTCAGCTGCTTCGTCGACAGTCGGCTCGTCGGCACCGACATGCTGACCGCGGCCACCAGCTCCTCGCTCGCGCCGAACACGGGAGCGGCGATGCAGCGCACCGTCTCCTCGTGCTCCCGCTCGTCCCATCCCCAGCCTCGACGGCGGATCTCGGCGCAGGCCTCCGCCAGCTCCTCGGTCGTGGTGAGGGTCCGCTCCGTGTACCGGTGCAGGTCCAGGGCCGGCCACTCGTCGGCCGGCGTGTAGGCGAGCAGCACCTTGCCGACGCCGGTGCAGTGCAGCGGGGCACGCGCACCGATGCGCGAGTACATGCGGACCGGATGGACGCTCTCGACCTTGTCCAGGTAGACCATCTCGGCCTTGTCCCGGACGGCGAGGTGCACGGTCTCACCCGTCGCCGCGCCGAGCCGTTGCAGCGCCGGACGCGCGACCGAGCGGACGTCGAGATCGGCGAGCACGGCGTTGGACAGCTCGACCAGCCGGAGCCCGAGCCTGAACTCCGGGGGGTCTCCGTCGCGTCGCACCCAGCCACGCCGTTCGAGCGTCTGCAGGGTGCGGAGCACGGTCGACTTGTGGATGTCGAGTGTGATCGCCAGTTCGCCGAGCCGTTTCGGCCCTGCAGCCAACTCGTCCATCATCACGAGCACGCGATCCAGGCTCTGACTCACCGTTGACACCCACTCTCTCGCTCTGGTGACGCTCCACCACGGGGCGCTGCCGAACCAGTGCACCAGCGCAGCAATCGTTGCACATGGAGCAACAGAACCGGCGGTTCTCGCGGAGGGGCCACCCCCTCAGAGGGTCTTCGAGACGCCGCCGTCGACGAGGTACTCGGCGCCGGTCATCATGGCCGCCCGGTCCGAGGCCAGCAGGAGCGCGAGGCCACAGAGTTCGTCAGGTTCGGCGAACCGCCCCACCGTGATACCGAGCATCTCGGGGGCCACCTTCTCGATCACCTCGGCCGCGTTCGCCGCACCGGTCAGCCGCGCGACGTGTTCGCCGAAACCGCCCGAGTCGGTCCACATGGGGGTGCGCACGAAGCCGGGGGCGATCGCGTTGACCCGGACGTTGCGACCCGCGAACTCCTCGGACAGCGCCTTGGTGAGATTGGTCAGCGCCGCCTTGGCGGCCCCGTACTCGACGACCATCGGATGCGGTTGACGCGAGTTCAGCGACGTGATGTTGAGAATGGATCCACCGCCGGCATCGAGCATGAACGGGAATCGCGGCCCGGCACGCGCGCACGGCACTGAGGAAGTTCACCCGCCACGACGAGTCCCAGTCCTCGTCGGAGAGGCTGAGGAAGCCGTCCCGCGGCAGGCTGACGCCCACGTTGTTCACCAGGATGTCCAGGCCGCCGAAGTCGCTCACGGCCCGCTCCACCGCGCGCGCCGGACCGTCGGCGGTGCCGAGATCGACCGCTTCGTGGACGACGCCGGGACGGCCGGTCAGTTCCGCCAGCTCGTCCGTCATCGATCGGCTGGCCGCCACCACGTTCACCCCGTGGTCCGCCAGTGCCCGCGTCAGCGCCAGGCCGATGCCCTTGCTGGCGCCGGTGACCACGGCGGTCTTTCCGTCGAGTGCGAAGTCCACCATCGCTCCCCGTCAGGACTCGTCGCGGACGACGGTCGCGTGGTGGGCCAGGGCTCGCCACACCCCGTCCTCGCGCTGCCACAGCGCGGTGAACCTCGTCGTCGACCCCTCCGGCGGCGCGAAGGCCTCCCCCACCACGTAATCCCCGTGGACGAGCACCAGGGAACCGAACGGACGGACCACCAGGTCGACGACCCGGTTCACCGGGACCTCGGAACGGATCGGCGCGATGTACTCGAGGTACTCCTGCTTGCCCCGGTTCTTCCCGCGGACATCCGTGTAGTGCCAGTCGTCGGAGAGGGTCCGCTCGAAGAACGACTGATCCTCCTCGCCGAGCGCCGCGAACCACTGCTCGTACTGCTCCTGGAGCTCCTGACGGAGCGACTCCGTGGACACCGTTTCCGTGGACATCGTTCCGCCTTCCGTCATGGACTTCGCTTGGACCACGAGTCGATGGCCACCGCCGCGAGGATCACGGCGCCCATGAAGACCTGCTGCCAGATCGGGTTGAGGTTGAGCAGGTTGAACCCGTTGCCGACCAGGGTCACCAGCAGGACGCCGAACACCGTCCGCCACACCGCGCCCTCGCCGCCGTTGATGCTGGTCCCGCCGATCACGATCGCGGCGATGGCGCTGATCTCGAGGCCCAGGCCCGCATCGGCCTGGCCGGTCGCCACCCGCGACGCGACGAGGACGCCGGCGATGCTCGCGGTGAGGCCGCTGATGACGAACGTCGCCATCCGGATCCGATTGACCCGCACCCCGGACAGGTGCGCGGCGTCGGAGTTGCCCCCGACCGCGTAGATGTACCGGCCGAACGAGGTCTTGCTGAGCAGGAACCACGCGATCGCGATGACCACCAGGAAGACGAGGACGACGTACTTGACCCCGAAGATCTCGCCCCGCCCGAGTGTGGAGAAGCCCGGATCCTCCGTCCGGACCAGGGACCCGCCGGTCATCACGAGGGCGAAACCCCGGATCATGATCCCGGTCGCCAGCGTGGTGATGATGGCGTTGACCCGACCGACCGTGCTGATCGCCCCGTTGATCAGCCCGAGGACGCCACCGAAGAGGACCCCCAGCAGGATCGCCGCCGGGATCCCGACCACATCGACCATCATGGCCGCGAGCACCCCGGAGATCGCGAAGATCGCGCCCACCGAGAGGTCGAGTCCGCCGGCGATGAGCACCAAGGTCCCGCCGACCGCGACCATGCCGACGATCGAGGACTGGTCGAGGACGTTGAGCAGGTTCCGCGGTGTCAGGAACGACGGGCTCGCGAACGACAGGTAGACGAAGACGATGAGCACCGCGATGGGAATGCCGTAGTCGCGCAGCCGGGACAGTTGGTCCCACCGGAACGTGCGGGAGCGGGGCTCCGCACTGCTCTGCTCAGCACTGCTCGGCGCCGTCACCGCTGCACTCTGTTGCTCGATGTCCATTCACTCTCCCCGTCTGCGTGGGCGCCGAACGCGGCGCGCAATATGAGGTCGTCGCTGGCTTCGCCCTGTTTGAACTCGGCGGTGAGTCGCCCGTTGCGCATGACGAGGATGCGATCGGACAGGCCCAGCACCTCTTCGATCTCCGAGGAGATCACCAGCACCGCCATCCCCTCCCGGGCCAGGGAGTCGATGAGTTGGTAGATGGCGTGCTTGGCCCCGACATCCACGCCGCGCGTCGGTTCGTCGATGACCAGGACACGGGGTGGGCGGAGCAGCCACTTGGCGAACATCGCCTTCTGCTGGTTCCCGCCCGAGAGCTTGTTGACCTGCGGCCCGCGGATCGCCGCCACGCACGTCGAGGGCCTTGACGATGCGCTGGGTCTCCCGCTTGGCGCTGGCGCTGTTGACCACCCCGAAGGTGCTCAAGGACCGGAGGTGGGGAAGCGTGACGTTCTCGGCGATCGGCCGAGCCATCAGCAGGCCCTGCTCCTTCCGCGACTCGGGCAGCATCGCGATGCCGGCGCGGATGGCGTCACGGGGACCGTGCTTGCGCAACGGCCGCCCGTCGACCTCGATCGAGCCGCTCGCGACGCCATCGGCTCCGAAGATCGCCCGCGCGACCTCGGATCGCCCGCTGCCGATGAGCCCGGCGAGGCCCACGATCTCGCCGGCCCGCAGGTCGAAGCCGATGTCGAAGAAGTCCGGCGGGCGGCTCAGCCCCCGGACCGAGACGACGATCTCCCCCGGCGCCGGCCGGGAGGCCGGATCGGGGAAGCTCAGGTCGCTGGCCCGGCCGAGCATGGAGGTCACCAGGCTCGTAGGGGTCTCCTTCGCCGCGGGAGCGGTCCGGACGTGTCGACCGTCGCGCAGGACGGTGACGTCGTCGGCCACCGCGAGGACCTCGGCCAGGAAGTGCGAGACGTAGACGACGGTGGTGCCCGACGCCCGCAGGTCCCGCACGATCTCGAGGAGCCGGTCGGCCTCGTGGGTGGTCAGGGCCGCGGTCGGCTCGTCCATGATGACCAGCCGTGCCTGTCGGGCGAGCGCCCGGAGGATCTCGACCTTCTGCTGCTCGGCGGTCCGCAGGCGGCCGACCCGGGCGTCGGGTGAGACCCGCAGGTCGACGCGGCCGGCCAGCTCCTCGTACCGCGCGTCGCATCGCCCGCCGGTCCAGCATGCCGCGACGCGTGGACTCGACACCGAGGAAGACGTTCTCCAGGACCGTCCGCCCGGGCTCCAGCGACAGTTCCTGGGCGATGATCGTCACGCCGTCGGCGAGGGCCGCGTGCGGTGTGCGGTAGTGGACCTCGCGGCCGTCCACGACGACCTGGCCGCCATCCGCATGTTCGACGCCGGCGAGGATCTTCATCAGGGTCGACTTGCCCGCCCCGTTCTCACCGACGAGCGCGTGCACCGTTCCACTCCGGATGTCGACGGTGACGTCACGAAGCGCCTGAAGGCTCCCGTACCGCTTGCTGATGTCCTGGAGTACCGCGTTCATCGACGTGCCCGTTCCTGTCGCGATGGTCGATGGCCTGCGTCGAGAGACGCGTGCCGCGATGCGCAGCCGGGTCGGCGACCGGGTCGGAGTCTATGACCCGACCCGGTCACCGACCCGGTCACGGACGGGGCGTCAGCCCTCCCACTCGCACTCGAAGTCCCCGAGGTTCTCCGGCAGTCACGAAGGGGTCCCGGTCGAGCGAGTCCAGGGGGTTGAGGCCCTGGGGCTCCGTCTCGTCCCCGCGCACCCAGTCGATCGCGATCTGCATGCCGAGGCGCCCCTCGGTCTCGGGGAGGTCGATGATCGTGGCGAACCAACGCCCCTCTTCGACGGCCTGCGACCGCCGGGCAGCTACCGCCGGAGCTCACCAGCCGGATGTCCTCGAGCCGGCCGGCGTCCTGGAGCGCCTGCTCCGCACCGGCAGACGCCTGGTCGCTGGTGACCATCAGGACGTTCATCTCCGGGCTCGCCTGCAGCATGTTCTGCGCGATGCCGATGGCCGGCTCGGCGACGTAGCCGTGTCCGGACTGGTAGGAGACGACGGTGATGTTGGGGTGGTCCTCGGAGATGGCGTCGAGCCCCGCCTTCGCCTCGCGCTCGAAGTCGAAGTCCGGCTCACCGGCCATGTAGCCGACGTTGCACGGATCGAGGTCCTCGCACGCGGCGACGATGGCCTCGACGACCCGCTCGCCGCGCGAGGCCGGCGGGTTGACGACCGTGCCGGCCTGGCCCTCGATCTGCGGATCCGACGTGTCCGTCTCGGGGCCGAGGGTGAGGTCGGTGTTGACGACCGCGATGTCCGCGGCGATGGCCTCCTCGACGGCCGGGACGAGTGCCGCGGCGTCGAGCGGGATGATGATGAAGGCGTCGAACCGACCCTGCGTGATCGCGTCCTGGATCTGCGAGAACTGCTTCGAGGCATCGAAGCCGCTGTCGAACTTCGTGATCTCCGCGTTGCCGTCGCCCGCCGCCTCCTCCATGCCCGCGATGGTCGCCTCGACGTAGGTGTTGGCGAGGGGCGCGAAGAACGCGACCTGCACGGGCTCGTCACCGGAGCCGCCGGAGTCACCTCCGCCGCCGTCGCTCCCGCCGCAGCCGGCGGCAAGAGAGCCCATGACAGCAACCAGCGCCGCGGTCTGCATCCGGCCGCGGATGCCCGCCTGCTTCTTGAACATGTCCACCTTCTTCGACGTGTCGAACAGTCGTGGCACCCTTGCGCACGCTGCAACGCTGGTGCAGACTACGCAGACCCGCCCGGCAAGCGCAAGAGAAAGCCGCGTGGGTCGCGCGCGCCGACCGAGAGGGCTCTCACCGTGTTGCTGGCAGACAAAGTCGTGGTCGTGACGGGTGCGTCGCGGGGGCTCGGGAAGGGCCTCGCCCGACGCCTGGCACGAGAGGGCGCGAGCGTCGGTCTCGTCGCCCGGGACGAGCAGGCGCTGTCCCGGCTGGCGGAGGAGATCCGGGACGCCGGCGGCGCCGCCTTCCCCGTCGCCTGCGACGTCACGTCGACCCAGGACGTCGAGGCGATGGCAGCCGCCGTGCTGAAGGAGTTCGGCCGGGCCGACGTCCTGGTCAACAACGCCGGCGCGCTGACCTTCGGTTCGTTCCTCGAGGAGACCGACGAGGAGTGGGACCACATGCTCGAGGTGAACCTGAACAGCGCGCGGCGCGTCACCCGAGCGTTCCTGCCCGCCATGCTCGAGGCCGGCAGCGGAAAGATCATCTTCGTGTCGAGCAACGCCGCGAAGAAGGGCTTCGTCAACGACGCCGGGTACTCCGCCGCCAAGGCCGGACTGATGGCGCTGACCCGGGTGCTGGCGGTCGAGTACGGCACGCGGGGCATCGACGTGCACTGCGTCCTGCCCGGCCTCATCGCCGAGACGGACCTGGGACAGTCCGTCGTGGACGACCACGTGGAGCGGTTCGCCGGCACCCGCGAGGCGTTCGACGCCTGGGCGAACCCCTTGTCGCCGAAGGGCTTCCACCCGACGGTCGACTCGATCGTGGACGTGCTCACGTTCCTGTCCACGCCGGCGGGACAGGTGCTCCACGGTCAGTGCCTGACGGCCGACTACGGCCTGACCCCGTACTGACTCGCCGGGCCGCGGGCCGCGGTCACCGCGGCCCGCGCCCGGGTGCGCAGCCCCTCGAGATCGTCCGTCGACTGCACCAGGGACGATCCGAGGGCCACCGCCGCGGCCCCGGCGGACAGGAAGGGGCCGATGTCGTCGATGCCGACTCCACCCGTCGGCACGAACGCGACCTGGTCGAGCGGTCCTCGGAGCGCCTTCAGGTAGGGGATGCCCGCCGGCTGGGCAGGGAAGAGCTTGACCATCCGCGCGCCGCTGTCGACGGCGAGCTGGACCTCCGTCGCGGTGAACGCGCCCGGGGAGGGCGAGCAGTCCCGCGCCGTTCGACTGCCGCGATCACCGCCGGCGAGACGTGCGGCGAGACGATGAACTGGGCCCCGGCATCGGCGACCGCCGTCACCTGCTCCTCGTACAGCACCGTGCCGGCGCCGACCGCCGCCCGGTCTCCGGCGACCTCCACCGCCGCGTTGATCGGCCTCCAGCGCGCCGGCGCTGGTCAGCGTGAACTCCAGGGCCCGGACACCCTCCTCGACCAGCACCTCGGTCATCGCCGCGGCGGAGCACCGGGTCAGCTCGGGCACCCGGACGATGGCGACGAGCCGGCCCTCGCGGACGTGCTGCTCCGCGTTCACGACCGCGCCCACGTCGACACCGACGCCGGACGAGCCGCTCCGTGCCCTCGCGGAGATCCGGCGTGGCGGTCGCCAGCGACAACCGCACCGTGCCGGCCCCCGAGGGGCCGAAGGTCTCGCCCGGCGCCACGGCGACACCGGCCTCGGTGATGAGCCGCCGCGCGAAGGCGTACGAGTCCTGGGCCGCGGCCGACACGTCGGCCATGATGTAGAAGGCACCGTGCGGCACGGAGACCAGCAGACCGCCCTCCCGCAGGATCTCGACGACCATGTCCCGCCGGTCGCGGTAGGACCGGGTCATCTCCCGGACGCAGTCCTGGTCGCCGTCGAGCGCAGCCTGGCCCGCCTTCTGCGCGATCGCGGTCGCGCAGCTGATCATCGGCTCCTGGACCTTCGCGACCAGGTCGACGACGTCGCTCGGCCCGGTCACGTATCCCATGCGCCAGCCGGTCATCGCGTAGCTCTTCGACATGCTGAAGACGCTGAGGACGTGGTCCGGCGCGCCCAGGGAGGCCGGGCTGACGTGCTCGCCCTCGAAGACCACCTGCTCGTAGCACTCGTCCGAGAGCAGGTACATGCCGTGCCGCGCCGCGAGGTCGACCAGGCGCTCCATCACGTCCCGGGGGAAGACGGCACCCGTCGGGTTGCCGGGACTGTTGATCATCAGCACGGTCGCGCCGGACGTGCGCGCGAGTTCGTCCAGTCGGTCCAGGTCCGGCAGGTAGCCCTCGTCCGGCAGCAGCGGGTACAGGACCGTCCGGGCGGAGAGGACGTCGGCCATCATCTGGTAGTTCGGCCACCCCGGGTCCGGGATCAGGATCCGGTCCCCGGGCGACACCAGGGTCGCCAGCGTCTCGACGAGAGCGTTCACCGCCCCGGCGGTGATCACGATGTCGTCGACAGAGCTGTCGATGCCGTTCACCGTCTTCAGCTTCGCCGCGATGCTCGCCCGCACCTCGACGAGGCCCTTGTTCGCGGTGTAGGTCGTGAAACCCGAGCGCGCGGCCTCACAACCCGCCTCGACGATGTGCGGCGGGGTCGGGGAAGTCGGGCTGGCCGACCTCCAGGTGCAGCACGTCCGGCCGTCCGGCGGCGAGATCCATGATCTCGCGGATGCCGGACCGACGCATGAGGCGGATGCGTTCGGCGGGCAGAGCCATCGATCGGTTCTCCTCAGTTCGGGTTCTCAGCAGCGACGTCGAAACGCGGGAGCACGGAAGCGGCCAGTGCGGACAGGGTCCGCTGCGCGTTCTCGGCGGGAGTCGGGAAAGAGCGCCACGTGGTCGGAGCCGGCGTCGAGCAGAGCCTGGATCTTCCGGCTGCACTCATCGGGATCGCCGGCCACGGCCAGGTCGTCGACCCAGTGTTCCGGCATCCGGGCCTCCAGCCCGGCCGGGCCCACCTCGGCCAACAGGGCGCGGAGATCGTCGCTGATCCCGTACGCATCGGTGATCGCGTTCGGCCCGCCTGCCGCGAGGTAGAACGCGACCGCACTGCCGGGCGTTGGCCTTCGCGACCGACGAGTCCTCGTCGACGGCGCAGAGCGCGAACGTCGTGATGCGGTGCGGGCGCTCCGGTTCTGCAGACCGGGCGCGGCCCTTGTCGATCTGCTCCCGCGCCCACGCCAGGTAGTCCGTGCCCGTCAGGACGGACAGCAACGTGCCGTGGGCGAGCTCGCCGGACAGCTGGAGCATCTTGGGGCCGGACACACCCGGTCTGCAGCGGGATCGGGTCGGCCGGCGGGTGCACCAGCCGGACGTCGTCCGCCCGGAAGGTGTCGGTCGACGGCGCCTCGCGCCCCGCGAGCAGGGCGTCGACGATGGTGAGGCAGTCCCGCACCGCCCGGAGCGGTGACGCCGGCTTGAGCCCCATCTGGTCGAGCCAGCCGGGCACGCCGAGTCCGACCGCGGGCATGAGCCGGCCGGGGAAGGCGCGGTCGAGGGTGGCGATCTCCATCGCCAGGAGCGCGGGATGCCGTGACATCGCGGAGACGACGCCCAGGCCCACGGGGATCCGCTCGGTCGCGGCGAGCGCGATCGCCGCGGCCGGAGACGCCGCCGCTGAAGAAGTAGTCCTCCGAGAGCCACACCTCGCCGAACCCGGCCCGCTCCGCCTCGACCGCCATGGGCCGGCAGCTGTTCAGGGGGGATCTCGCTGCCGAGCACGAGACCGAGCGAATGCGCAACCATCTAGTTCTCTCCTTGGTCGTCCGTCAGCCGTGCGACGCCGGCTGCGACTGGGGGTCGTACCGGGGGAAGTGCGCGTAGACCTTGCGGACGTCGTTGTTCTCGTGGAGGGCCGCGACTCGTCCGTCCCGGACGTGGACGACGTCCACGCCGTGGTTCTCCCACGGCTCTCCCGAGAGCGTCGTGGCGGTCTCGTGCCAGATGCCCGGCCGCGACGTCCCCGTCCACGAGGATGTCCTCCAGCGTGAAGTCGACGTCGCGCAGGAGGCCACCGGCGAAGTCGAAGAACCGGCTCGCCGCCTCCTTGCCGCGCAGGTGCACCTGGCCGAGGAAGCTCGACCTCGACGTCGGGGTGCATGACAGCGAGCATCCCGTCCTTGTCCCCGGCGAGGAACGCCCGGTACAGCTCCTCGACGACCTCGCGGGTGGTCCTCACGCGGAGTCCGCCACAGGTCCGACCGCCGCCACGTACTGCTCGAGGAGCTGCGGGGCGTCCTCGCCGGCGCGGGCCGCTTCCCAGTCGCCCGAGACCGTGATGGCACGCCCACCCAGGACGGCGCCGACCCGGGCACCCACGCGGACGGGCCAGCCGTGGAGCAGTCCGCTGATCACGCCGGCGGCGAAGGCGTCGCCGGCACCGACCGGATCGACGACGACGTCGACGGGGAACGGCTCGACGCGGGTGACCCGGTCGTCCTCGTAGACCACCGCGCCCCGGGCGCCGTCCTTGAGGACCACCGCGGACATGCCCGAGCGCACGAGCCGCCGCGCCGCCTGGTCCGGGTCCTCGTCCGGCAGCAGGGCGGCGACCTCCTCCCGGCCGGCCAGCAGCACGTCGATGTCCGGGAGGAACTCCGCGAACTCCCGCGCCGCCCGGGGGCCGTCCCACAGAGTGGGCCGGAGGTTGGGATCGAAGACGACCGTGCAGCCATGGGCCGCGGCCCACGACAACGCCTGGCGGGCCACCGCGGCCACGCCCGTGTCGGCGCCCTCACCGAGGCCGAGGGTGACTCCGGAGACCGTCAGGATCCTCGGGACGCCGAGCCGCTCCAGGTCCAGCTCGTCCGGGCTCAACCGGGATGCCGCCGAACCGTCGCGGTAGTAGTAGACGCGGCGCTCCCCTTCGCCGAAGCCGCTCCTTGAAGAAGACGCCGGTGCGGGCGGACGGGTCGACCCGGACGTGATCGATGTTCACGCCGTGCTCCGCGAGGGTCCGGGTCACCAGCCGGCCCACCGGGTCCGCTCCCACCGCGGAGAGGAGCGCGGTGGCATGCCCCAGGTGGGCGAGGGTGATCAGGACGTTGCCCTCCGCGCCCGCGACGCGCAGCCGGAATCCGGAGACGTCCTCCAGGGGTCCGCTCGTCGATCGGGGTCGAGCAGGCCCATCACCTCCCCGACGGCGACGACGTCGAACCGCGGCCTCAGCCACGAGCGGAGACCTCCCCGGCCGATGGGTCCGGGAGGGGCGCGTGCCTCCCTGAGCGGCCCGGCCGCGCGCGCCCTGATGCGCACGGCGTCGCCGGGGAGGTAGGCGAGCTGGATCTCCTCCAGGTCGATGTCCCGGACCTCGGACTGGTTCGGCGCCGGCCTCGACAGCACGCTGTCGCGCCTCCTGCCGGGCGCCGTCGATGACGCCGGCTCTCGGCCGGCCGTCCAGCCGGAAGATCCGGTCCACCTCGCCGCTGACCTCGGCGATGGCCGCGCCGACGGCGTTGGCGACCTCGTGGTGCGGCGGACGCAGCACCTCCGCGGCGCCGTCCAGGTCGTCGGGCACCAGGAAGGAACCACCGCCGACCGCGACGACGGTCACGGGCTCCGCGCTGGTCCGCATCCGGTCGAGCGCCGCGTCGAGGACGTCCCGCACGAAGGCCCGCACCTCCGCCGCCTCCGTCGTCGCTGACCGCGCCCCGGACCGCGGCGCGGTCGCCGAGGGGAGGCCGCCCAGCACGAAGACGTCGGTCAGCGTGACGCGTGTCACCGCCGAAGCAGACGGCCCGGCGGGTGATGTCGTGCCCGACGCTGTCGGGGCCGATGCGCAGGCCGTCGTCGGTCCGGCGGACGATCGTGCCGCCGCCCAGGCCCACGGAGACGAGGTCGGGCATCCGGAAGTTGGTCAGCACCCCGCCGATCTCCACGGCGATGCCCGATTCCCGGGGGAACCCGCCCCGCAGCGCGCCGAAGTCGGCGGTGGTCCCGCCGACGTCGATGACGACGGCGTCGGTGCGCCCGGAGAGCAGCGCGCCGCCGCGCAGACTGTTCGTCGGGCCCGAAGCCACGGTGAGGACGGGGTACTCGGCGGCGTACGCCAGCGTCATGAGCGTGCCGTCGTTCTGGCTGAGGAACGGCGTCGCCTGCACCCCCGCCGCCGCCAGCGCCTGGGTGAAGCCCCGGGTGGCGCGTTCGGCGACGCCGGTGAGCGCCGCGTTCATCACGGTGGCGTTCTCCCGCTCCAGGAGACCGATGGAGCCGATCTCGGAGCTGATGGAGATGGGCACGTCCAGGTACCTCCCGGAGGAGTCTCCCGCGCCTGCGCCTCGTGTCCCGGAGTCCGCCGGGGAGAACACGCTGGACACGGCGACCGCCTCCACCGTGCCCTGCCAGTCCTCGGCCGCGCGCCGCACGGCCGCGACGTCGAGAGGGGCGATCTCGCGGCCGTCGAAGTGGTGGCCGCCGCCGATCACGCGCGCGTCGGCGAGGACGGCCTCCCGGAGGTCGTCCGGCCAGTCCGCCAGCGGCGGGACGGCGGTCGTGGCCGGGGCGCCGATGCGCAGCACCCCCACCCGGCGCAGGCCCCGGCGCTCCACGATGGCGTTGGTGCACTGGGTCGTCCCGAGCATCGCCTGGTGGACGGACGCGACGTCCTGACCCTCCAGCACGGCCTCGAGGGCCGCCCGGACACCCGACTCGATGTCCGACGTCGTGGGCCGCTTGACCGAGGCGAGGACGGTCCGGTCCTCGGCCAGCAGCACGGCGTCGGTGTTGGTCCCGCCGACGTCGATCCCGATGCGCAGCGTCATCGTGGGTCCCCCAGCCGGATGGGGTCCATGTCGTAGCCGAAGGCCCGGGGCTCCACGAGGGGTAACGCCTCGGGTCGCCACCAGACGGGTGAGGCCGGGATGCCCACGACGTGGACCCGCAGCCCGAACCGCATGCCCTCGGTGGTGAGCGGCTGCCCGCTGTCGGCCTCCACGAGGCTGATGAGGTCGGGTACCGCGGCGAGGACGCGGTCCTCGGAGCGGACGATCGAGGTTCTCGTTCTGGAAGTCGACCTCGGCGCTGCGGCCCGCCGTCGGCGTCGAGGCCCTTCAGGGTCAGCCGGCCGCGGACGAACCCGGCCTGCGTGGAGCGCTGCACGTCGACCACCTGGCCGGTGAAGAGCCTCGTCGCACCGCAGATGGGGGCGATGGCCTCGATCGGGTCCGCACCCTCCGCGCGTGCGCGGCGCAGGGCCCGACCGATGGCGACCGCGAGGGAGACGCTGTGCGGCACCGCCCAGGCCCGCAGGTGCTCGGCGCTCACCGCGTAGTGGGCGACGACCGCCGATCCCCCCATGGCCACCACCGCGGCCCGGGCGAGTCGTTCGGCGGACTCGTTGTCGCGGGCGGCGGAGATGCTGACGACGTTCGACGACTCGTCGGCCAGGACCAGTGGCCAGGCCGTGGCACCACCCGCCCCGAGGGTCACCATCTGGACCTCGGGGAAGGCGCGGCCCATGCCGTCGGCGTCGACGAGGGGCAGGCCACGCCTGGCCGCGAGCACGAGCGGGATCGTCGAGTTGATGCCACCCGCCTCGATGGGCATCGTGGCGATCACGCGCTGCTGCTGGAGCTGCTCGAAGGCTTCCATCGCGAGGTCGAGCTCGTGCCCACCCGGGATGCGCTCGAGGATCACGGTCGGGTGCCCCGATCATGGCGACGGGGACGACCACGCCGTCGTCCCCGACCGCCTCGGGCGCGATGACACGGACGGGGCCGTGCTCCCGGATGGCCGCCTGCGCCATCAGCGCACCGATCCGCGGGTCTCCCCCGCCGCCGGTGCCGAGGAGCGTCGCTCCGAGCGCCAGGTCGGAGACGGTGCGCTCGTCGATCGTGTCGATGAGCGGAACGGTTCCGACGTCAGTGGATGTCATCGTGGAACCCCCGAGGTCAGCGTCGAGCCGAGAGGTGCTGGAGCACTCTCGGCGGAGTCATGGGCAGCTGGGTGATGACGCAGCCGGTGGCCGCGGCCACGGCATTCACGAGGGCGGCGGCGCGGCAGGATGATCGGTGGCTCGCCGACGCCCCTGGCACCGTGCGGACCGTCGTCCGACGGCTCCTCGACGAGCAGGCACTGGACGTCGGGGGCTTCCATGACGGTGGGGAGCTTGTAGCTGTCGAGGCCGGTGTTCCGCACGATGCCGTCGCGGAGGACCTCCTCCTCGAACAGGGCCATGCCGATCCCCTGGAGCACCCCGCCCTGGATCTGCCCCTCGATGGCCGGCGGCACGAGCGCCTTGCCGACGTCCTGGGCGACGACGTACTTCAGGACGCGGACCTGGCCGGTGTCCGGGTCGACCTCGACCTCGACCGCGTGGCAGTGGAAGCTCGGCGAGTTGAACGTCGGGTAGAAGTGCTGGGCGCCGACGCAGGACACGTCATAGGGGGTCGGCGGCGCGACGTACCGCGACGACGCGTGGATCTGGCCGCTCCGGCCGGTGGCGGAGGCGGCCACCTCGCCGAGCGTGACGGAGACGCTCGGGACCCCCCGCACCGTGACGCGACCGCTGTCGAGCTCGAGGTCGCCGGGATCGGCCTCCAGGAGGTGCGCGGCCTCCTCGAGGATCTGATCGCGCATGTCGTCGCAGGCGCCCAGCACCGCGTTGCCCACGTTGAAGGTGGTGCGGCTGCCCTGCGCGCCGAAGTCGTAGGCACCCGTGCCCGTGTCGCCGGTGGAGACGAGACGGACCTGGCTCTCGGTCACGCCCAGTGCCCGTGCGGTCAGGCTGACGACGCCGGCCGCGAGGGCGCCGGACCCGATCTCGGTCCCGCCGGTGATCACGGCGACCGTGCCGTCGTTCTCGAGCCTCGCGGTCGCCGCGGCGGCACCGGCCGTCGTCGTCCACCAGGCGCAGGCGACGCCGACGCCGCGTCCCGGGGGGCGCGGCGCGTCGTAGTCGATCGCCTCGAGTGCCCGGTCCAGGCAGACCTCGGCGGTGGGCCGCCGGATGACCTGACCGTTGAGGGCGACGTCGCCGTCCCGGAAGAAGTGCCGTCGCCGCAGGTCGACACCCCGCTCGCCGAGCCGGCCGGCGATGTCCTCCATGTGCGCCTCGACGGCGAGGACCATCTGCGGCCCCGACGGCCCTCGGTAGGCGCCGGTGGGCTGCGTGTTGGTGTAGACCGACAGCGCCGTGGAGCGGACGTGCTCGATCAGGTACGGGCCGGTGGCCTGCAGGGTGGCGACCGCACCGATGAAGGGCGTGTCGTGCGCGTACGCCCCGGCGTCGAGCAGGCACTCGACCTCCCGGCCGATGATCCGTCCGGCGTCGTCCACCGCGCTCCGGATGCGGACGACGGAGTTCTCCCGCGGGTTGGCCGTGGCGAGCTCCTCGGCCCGCGAGCTCACCATCTTCACCGGCCGGCCGGACTTGCGGGCGAGCAGGCAGGCGAAGTGCTCGAAGGTGACGTCGAGCTTGCCGCCGAAGCCGCCACCGACGGTCGAGGCGACCACCCGGACCTGCGACTCCGGGAGCCCGAGCACCGAGCACAGGGTGCCGCGCACGCCGAACGGGTTCTGCGTGCTCGTCGTCACGGAGAAGCCGCCGTGCTCGTCCACCACCGCCAGGCAGGCGCGGGGCTCGATGTAGCCCTGGTGGACGCGCGGCGTGGCGTACTCGCCCTCGACGACCAGCGCCGCCCGGGCGAACGCGGCGTCCACGTCGCCGGACGCGATGACCGTTCGCCCGCACAGGTTGCCGCTGCGCTCGGTGTCGACGCTGAGCTCGTAGTCCGCCAGGTCCGGATGGACGAGGGGCGCGCCGGGCACGAGCGCGGCCTCGAGGTCGAAGACGCCCGGCTGGGGCTCGATCTCGATCACGACGGCCGCGACGGCGCGGGCCACGGTCTCCTCGTCCGGCCCGGCGACAGCCGCCAACGGCTCGCCGGAGAACCGGACGACGTCGCTCGCGAGCGGGGGCTGGTCCTTGATGACCATGCCGTACCGGGCGACGGGCAGGTCGGCCGCGGTGATGACGGTGACGCCCGGGATCGCCGCGGCGCGCGAGACATCGAGACGCGTGATGCGACCGGAGGGGACGGTGGACCGGACGACGCGCCCGACGAGCATGCGCGGTGGCTTCCAGGTCGACGCCGTAGACCGCCCGGCCGGCGACCTTGGCCTGCGCGTCGCTCCGGTAGAACGCCTCACCCATCGGTGCGCTCCGACCGCTGGGTGAGCGTGGCGACGGCGTCGAGGATCTTCTGGTAGCCCGTGCAGCGGCACAGGTTGTTGACCAGCCCCTCGCGGATCTGCTCGTCCGTGGCGTTCGGGAACTCCGCCAGGAGCGCCTGGGTGGCCATGATCATCCCCGGGGTGCAGATGCCGCACTGCACCGCACCCGCCCGGGCGAAGGCCGCCTGCACCTCGGAGAGTCCCCCGAATGCGAGCGAGCCCTCGCCGACCAGGCCGTCCAGGGTGGTGACCGCACCGTCCAGCGCACGACCGAGCGGAACCAGGCAACTGAGGACCGGCTCGCCGTCCAGCAGCACCGTGCACGCGCCGCAGCGGCCTTCGCGGCAGCCCGGCTTGGGGGTCGTGTCGCCGAGCTCGTCGCGGAGGACGTCCAGGAGAGTCGCCGTGGGCGCGGCCTTCACCTCGACGTCCCGGCCGTTCCAACGGAGAGTGCTCATGTGCCGGTCCCCCTCTGGCGTCTCGTTCAGGTCAGACGCGGGACCGCCCACCCGGTGTCGCACCCAGACAGTATGTTGCACCAGTTGCAATGTCGTTGCAAGAGACTAGCCTCCGGCTCGAACGGCGTGCAAGTGTGGCCCGGCGCCGAGGCCACCCGAGGAGGAGGTACCGATGGAAGGCGGCAGGTCTCGTGCCCGCAGCCGCGTGTCGGAGCTGGTGTCGGCCTGGATCGCCGGCGACTACGACACGGTCTCCCACGGCTGCACCCCCGACGTGCGCTGGTGGACCCCCCTGAGCGATGAGCCGGTCAGCGGCCCCGCCGACACCCTCGCCGAACTCGAGCGAGTTCTCGAGCCGGTGCCCCGCCCGATCGACGTCACCGCCGTCGTCCTCGACGAGGACGGGACCCGGTGCGTCGTCGAGATGAGGGCCGCGGCCGGCGAGGAGGACACGCCCTCGCTTCATCACCTCGGTCCTGACGCTTCGGGACGGTCAGGTCGCCGACCGGACGCACCTACGTCGCCACGCGGTCTCTCGACCACACGGCCGCGGTGACGGCATGAGCACGCAGGCCGCCGCCTCCCTCCCCCTCGCCGGCCGACGTGCGCTCGTGACCGGGTCCTCCCGCAACCTCGGTCCCGAGATCGCGCGGTCGCTGGCTCGCCGCGGGGCCACGACCGTGGTGACCTACCACCGGTCGCAGGATGCCGCCGAGGCCCTCGTCGACGATCTGCGCCGCGAGACCGGCCTTCCGCACCAGGCCGTCCCGGCCGACCTCTCGCGGGCCGACGCCGCCGAGGCCATGGTCGACGCGGCGCAGGAAGCGCTGGGCGGGGCGGTGGAGATCCTCGTCAACAATCACGGCCCGTTCTCCATGACCCCGTTCGCCACGATCTCGCCGGCCGAGTTCGCCTCCGTGATGGACGGCAACCTGACCGTGGCGCTGCGGGCGGTGCAGCGGGTCGTCCCCGGCATGCGCGCGGGCGGGTGGGGTCGGATCGTCAATCTCTCCGCCGGCTCGATCTACCTCCGCAACCACTCGGTGTACGGCCTGGCCAAGAACGCCATCGCCGTGTTCACCGAATCCCTCGCCCTCGAGCTGGGGCCGGAGATCACCGTCAACGCGGTCGCACCCGGTCAGATCGTGGAGAGCACGGACGACATCGCCGACATCGACCCGACCTTCGTCGACCGGGCGGTGGCCCGTACCCCGGCGGGGCGACTGGTCTCCCGGCACGAGGTCGCCGAGATCGTCGCCTCGATGTGCGCTCCACCGTTCGACATGCTCAACGGGGCGGTTCTCCCCGTCGACGGCGGCTGGCGGCTCAACCGCTTCTGAGCGCCGTCCGCCTGAAGGAACGCCTGACACTGACCAGTACCGCCGAGGAGCACCAGGAGGGCAGCCTTGTTCACCGTTCAGTCCCCCGCGGGCCGGCTGGGCCATGCGTTCCACACGCCCGAGTCGTGGGACGAGGCACGGAGCCTGCTGGCGGAGCACCCGGTCGACGGGGCGGTCAGCGCCGGCGCGACCTACCTGATGTGGCGGGCCTCCCAGGGCGAACCCATGCCGGACCATCTGATCAGCCTGCATCGCATCCCGGATCACGCCGAGGTCCTCGACGGCTCGGTGGGGGCGCTGGCCACGCTGCGGCAGGTGGAGCGCGGCCCGGCGACGGGAGCGCACCGGGCCCTGACCATGGCTGCCTCCGTCACCGCCGGCCCGAGCGTGCGCACCCTGGCCACCGTCGGCGGCAACCTCGCCTCGGGCTTCCCGCAGGCCGACCTGGTCCCGGCGCTGCTCGCCCTCGACGTCGTGGTCCACCTCGGCGACGACCGCCGGGTGCCCATCACCGAGGTCGTGGACGAGGGCCTGCGGACCGACGACCTCGTCACCCGGGTCACGCATGACCTGTCCGGCAGCGAGGGGTGGACGGGTGCGACCGTCAAGCTGAGCCGTCGCGGGATGGACTTCTCGATCGCGACCGTGTCGACGGTCCTGCGCATCCAGGACGACGAGATCGTCGAGGCGCGCGTGGCCGTGGGTTCCCTGTTCGAACGGCCCACCCGCCTGCAAGGCCATCGAGGCGGCGCTGATCGGGGCCGACCCGTCGGAGGAGACCATCCGAGAGCTCCTGGACTACGTCCGGGTCGGCGGGAAGCCCTTCCTGGACGACGACGAGTCGACCGCCGCCTACCGCCAGCAGATCGCTCCGGCCGCGGTGCGGAAGGCACTCCTCATGGCGGCGCGGCTGGGCCCGCGGGAGTCGCCGGGGGTCGGACACGCCAGGATGTGAGCACCCGCCCGCGGTGCCACAGCCACAGCGTCCCCGAGCAGTCAGAGGAGCGATCCCGTGCTGAAGATCGGCTACAAGGCGTCCGCGGAGCAGTTCGGCCCTCGGGAGCTCGTGGAGTTCGCGGTCCGGGCGGAGCAGCTCGGCCTCGACAGCGCGACCGTGAGCGACCACTTCCTGCCGTGGCGCCACGAGGGTGGTCACGCCCCGTTCGCGCTGGCGTGGCTGACCGCCGTGGGTGAGCGCACCTCGCGGATCCGGCTCGGCACGAGCGTGCTCACCCCGACGTTCCGGTACAACCCGGCCGTCATCGCCCAGGCCTTCGCCACCCTGGCGGTGCTCTACCCCGACCGGGTCTTCCTCGGCGTCGGCACCGGCGAGGCGCTCAACGAGACGGCGGTCAGCGGCCGCGAGTGGCCGGAGTTCAAGGAACGGTTCGCCCGCCTGCGAGAGGCCGTGCGGCTGATGCGGCAACTGTGGTCCGACGACGAGGTCGACTTCGACGGCGAGTACTACCGGCTGGTCGGAGCGAGCATCTACGACCGGCCGGAGCGTCCCGTTCCGGTGTACGTGGCGGCGGGCGGGCCGGTCGTGGCCCGGTACGCCGGCCGCGCCGGGGACGGGTTCATCTGCACGTCGGGCAAGGGGATGGAGCTCTACACCGAGAAGCTCATCCCGGCCGTGCAGGAGGGAGCCGCGGCGGAGGGGCGCTCGTTCGACGACATCGAGCGCATGATCGAGATCAAGCTGTCCTACGACCGGGACCCGCAGCTGGCGCTGGAGAACACCCGGTTCTGGGCGCCCCTCTCGCTGACCCCGGAACAGAAGCACAGCGTCGGATCGGCCCGGGAGATGGAGCGGCTGGCCGACGAACTGCCGATCGAGCAGGTGGCCAAGCGCTGGATCGTCGCCAGCGACCCTGAGGACGCCGTTGCGCAGATCTCCGACTACGTCGATGCCGGCTTCGACCACCTCGTCTTCCACGGTCCCGGTCACGACCAGGAGCGCTTCCTGACCCAGTTCACCGAGGACCTGCTTCCTCTCCTGCGGAACCGGACTCCCAGCGGCGGCTGACCGGCGGCCTTCTCAGCCGGACAGCTGCGCTCGACAGCACCTCGGGCGCCTCGACCAGCGAGGGGCCGTACCAGGTCAGGTACCGGCCGTCGACGAACACCGGGCGCGCCTGCGGCCAGGCCTCCGGCCCGTCGTCCGGGGTGAACGCGTAGGGCTCGTCGGGGAAGACCACGAGGTCGGCGACGACGTCCGCGAGCTCACCGGGCGCCAGCTTGGGGTACCGGTCGGCGGACCCGGCGAACACGTTGGTCACCCCCAGCCGGGCCAGGACGTCGCCGGCGAAGGTGTCCCGGCCCAGCACCATCCACGGCCGGCGCCAGATGGGGACGACGGCGCGTCGCGCCGCGAGCGGCGGCGGTGCGGCCCAGGCGTCGCGGGCCGCGGACAACCAGGCCGGGTCCGGCCGGCCGAGCACCGCGCACAGCCTCGCGAGCGAGTCCAGGGCCTCATCCACGGTGGCGGGGGCGGTCACCCACACGGCGAGCCCGGCCTCGCGCAGCGCCGCGAGGTCCTCGGGCCGGTTCTCCTCGGCGTTGGCGATCACCAGGTCCGGCCGCAGGTCCCGCACCCGGGTGAGGTCGGGCCACTTGGTGCCGCCGACGCGCGGCACGTCCAGGCCTGCGGGGTGGGTGCACCAGTCGGTGGCCCCGGCGAGCAGGTCGACGTCCGTGGCCGCGACGGCCTCGGTCAGCGACGGGACGAGCGAGACCACCCGCCGCGGCGCCGGGCCGCGGAACGCCGTCCCGAGATCGTCGAGGCGGTCGGGCGGAGCCACCGGTGTCGCGGTTCCGGCCCCGTCCGGGTCCCGCCTGAGCGTGCGAGGCTGGGGAGCGTCGTCAGACGTCGGTGACCCGGACACCGGCGTGCGCCCTGTACCGGTCGTTGACCGACGCGAGGTTGACGGTCAGCGCCTCCACCTGGCGGGCGTTGCGCAACCGGCCGGCGTAGATGCCCCGCGTTCCGGGCAGCCGGCCCGCCAGCGCCTGCACGGTGTCGGTGGCCTCGCGCACGTCCCCGACCACCATGACGTCCGCCGTCGAGGGTGGGGCGGGAGAGGTCCTCGAGCACGACCTCCGACAGATGATGGAACGCGCCCACGACGAAGCTGTCGGGCAGCAGCGCCGCCGCCTGCTGAGTGGCGCTCCCCTCCTCGACGTCGAGGACGTACGGCCCCAACTCGTCGATGCCGAGGGGGACGACGGTGTCGACGACGACCTTGCCGGCCAACGGGGCCGCGAGCTCGGCCAGCGTCGCGGCATGGGCGGCGTAGGGGACGGCGATGATCACCAGGTCCGCCGCACCGGCGACGTCGACGTTCGAGCCGCCCTGCACCGACACCGCCGCGCCGCCCGCGGCCGCCTGCGCCCGTGCGGCCACCCCGGTCGCGACCTCGGTGGCCCGGTCGGCATCGTCGTCGCCGAGCAGGATCCGCTGACCTGCGGCGGCCAGCCGGACGGCCAGCCCACGACCCTGGGGACCCGTCCCGCCGAGCACTCCGACGACCAGATCCTCGATCGCACGCTCAGCCACGTCGTGTCCACCTCCGCATGCGCCGGCCGGTCCGGCTACCCCGACCCGATCATGCCCCGGCCCGCCGACATGGCCGTCGACCGGTCGCCGTCAGTCGCCCTCCCAGGCGCGGTCCTCGGCGGAGAGCTTGTCCTCGCGCTCGTGGACCGACTGCACCGCGTGCTCGGCCTGCTCGCGGGTCTCGTACGGCCCGAGCCGGTGCCGCTCCGCGCAGCCGTCCTTGGTCTCGACGGTGTTGTGCTTGAGACAGAAGAACCAGGGTCCCCCGGCCATCGGCTTCCTCCTCGCGGTCAGCGTGCGGAGACGTCAGCCTTCCACCGCGGCGGCGGACCCGCTCAGGGGTCGACCATCACCTGGTCGTGCCGGGCGTAGAACGCCGTCAGCTCCTCCGGGCTCAGCGTGCGGCCGCTGCGGCGGATCTCGGCCATCTCGAGGAAGAAGTTCTCCCGCGCGATGCCCGGGGCGAACAGGATGAGGAACGCGGCCTCCTCGTCGCCGTCGTTGCGGAAGCCGTGCGCCCCGCCCTCGTGCACCAGCGCGAAGTCGCCCGGCCCGACCGGGTCCCACGAGCCGGCGTGGTAGACGGTCAGCTCGCCCGAGAGGACGTAGAACGACTCCGAGAACGTCGAGTGGTAGTGCGGCGCAGCGCCCGGACTGTGCGGGGCGACGCGGTACTCGAGCAGGCCGAAGCGGCCGGCGGTCACCTTTCCGGGCGCCACCATGCGCAGCGAACTCGTGGCGCCGTTGGAGATCAGGGGGTGGTCGGCGAGCATGCGGACGTCGACCAGCGCGGGGTCAAGGTGCGACATGCGGCACACCCTGGCAGGTCGCTCCGCGCGCGCGGGGTACCTGTCACCACGGTGAACAGGTTGCGCACGATTCGGTAACCATGCGGAGATCCCTGGAGAACCGGCCGTGGTGCGGCATCCTGGCCAGGTGATCGGCCGGTGGCAGTCCGACCCCGACGGTGGCGCGGGCATCAGCGGCGTCACCGCCGCCGCGCGCGGCCCGGAGCACCGGGTCGCCGCCCTCACCCTCGCCGCCCTGCTGCTCATCGGTGGCGCGATGGGCACGGTCAACCTGTTCGTCGACGGCGTCCTGCGCGACGGCGCCCCGCGCTGGGTCTACGGCGCGACGATGGTGCTCTGCATGCTCGCCGCCGTGCCGCTGGCAGTCCGCCAGCGGGCCGGACGGTGGCAGCACCTTCGGCGCTGGTCCTGCTCGGCGATCTGATCTACCTCGTCGTCGCCATCTGCATCGAGGACCCGATGCGCTACGCGACACCGCTGATGCTGCTGTTCGCGTCGTTCGTGGCCGCCTGGTTCCTGGGCCCGTGGGAGCTCGGCGTCAACATGGTGGTCACGGTGGTCGTCTGCCTGGTCGCGCTGTGGCCGAGCTACGACAGCCCGATGGCGCTCGGCGTCCAGGTGGTGGTCAGCGCGGGCATGCTCAACGCCGGCGCCCTCGGGGTGTTCGTCCTCCGCCGCCGGGTGCAGAGGCTGCTCGTCGCGACCCAGGCGCTGTCCCACCTCGACCCGCTCACCGGCCTGTTCAACCGCCGCTACCTCGTCGAGCAGGCCCCCCGGCTGTGGCGGCAGGCCCGCCGCGACGGCACCCGGGTGGCGGCGATGGTGCTCGACCTCGACCACTTCAAGCGGCTCAACGACGCCCACGGGCACGCCGCCGGCGACGCCGTCCTCCGGGCGGTCGCCGCCGGCCTGGCGCGCCACGGTCCGCCCGGCCGACGTGCTGGCCCGCACCGGCGGCGAGGAACTCGTCGTCCTCGGGATGGTCGGCGACCCCGACGAGGCCACCCGGCTCGCCGAGCGCCTGCGGTCCGCCGTCGCCGGCACGCCGGACCGACGACGGGCACGCGCGTGACCGCCTCCATCGGGATCGCGCTCACCCGGCCGGTCGACGGCGAGGACGCCCCCGACGCCCTGTGGCGGCTGATCGACCGCGCCGACGCCGCGATGTACGAGGCCAAGCAGCAGGGCCGCGACCGGGTCGCCGCCTTCCGGGTGCCCCGCGACGCGGCCCCCGCACCCCGACGAGCAGCCCCGGTGCCCGGGCCCACGGCGAGCGACCTCGCCTGAGCGCCGCCGCCTGACCGGCGCCGACTCGTCGGCTCGTCCGGTGTGGCGTCCTGCAGGGGCCCGTCGCGAGCGTGCGGTGGGCAGGGCGGTCCTTTTTCTGCTTCGCTGTGCTCATGACGCTCGGTCGCGCCGGATCCCACCGCACCGTGCCGCTGCCGCTGCGCGAGCAGGCCGACGTCCGCGACCGGTGGCTGACCCAGCGGCTGCTCGACGTCCTGCCCGGGCTGATGGACCGCGCCGGCATCGACCTCTGGCTGGTCGTCGGCCGGGAGTACAACGAGGACCCGGTGCTGGCCACGCTGCTGCCGGCGACCTGGCTGTCGGCCCGCCGCCGCACGATCCTGGTCCTGCACCGCAGCGACGACGGCGTCACGCCCGTGGCGGTCTCCCGCTACCCCGTCGGCCAGTTCCTGCCGGCCTGGTCAGCCCGACGAGGAGCCGGGGCTGCCCGCCGAGCGGTCGCAGTGGGCGGCGGTGCGCCGGTTCGTCGAGCAGGCCGACCCGCGGCGCATCGGCGATCGACGTCTCGGCGTCCTTCGCGCTCGCCGACGGGCTCTCGCACACCGAGCACCGGCTGCTCACCGAGGCGCTCGGGCCGTACGCCGACCGGCTGGTGCCGGCCGAGGACCTCGCCGTCGGCTGGCTGGAGACCCGGCTGCCGGAGGAGATCGCGGCCCTGCACGCGCTCAACCGGCTCGCCCACGACGTCATCGCCGAGGCCTTCTCCCCCGCCGTCATCACCCCGGGGACGACGACGGCGCTGGACGTCGCCTGGTGGATCCGCCAGCGCTTCCACGACCTCGGCGTCGAGCCGTGGTTCCAGCCCGAGCGTCACCCTGCAGCGGGCGGGCGTGCCGCCGGCCGCGGAGCGCGGCGACCCTGCTGCCCGCCGTCCCCTACGACGCGGTGATCGAGCCCGGCGACCTGGTGCACTGCGACGTCGGGCTGACCAGCCTGGGCCTGCGGACCGACACCCAGCGCAACGGCGTACGTGCTGCGCGCCCGGCGAGACGACGGCGCCCGACGGGCTGACCGAGGCGCTGCGCGTCGGCAACCGGATGCAGGACCTGACGACCGCCGCGCTCGTGCCCGGCCGCACCGGCAACGAGGTGCTCGCGGCCGCCCGCGCGGCCGCGGCCGCGCGAGGGCATCGACGGCGACGTCTACTCCCACCCGATCGGCGTCCACGGGCACGGCGCGGGCCCGGCGATCGGGCAGTGGGACGAGCAGGACGGCGTCCCGGGCGCCGGCGACTACCCGGTGCACCCCGACACCGTCTACGCGCTCGAGCTCGCCGTCCGCTGCCCGGTGCCGGAGTGGGGCGGGCAGTGCGTGCGGATGGCGCTGGAGCAGGGCATCGCCCTGACCGAGGACGGCGTCGAGTACCTCGACGGCCGGCAGACCGAGCTGATCACCATCTGAGTGGAGTCCCACGGGCGCGGAAACCGCGCCGTGGACTCCGCTCGCTCTACTTCTTGCGGGCCTTCGCCGTCTTCTTGTCGTTCGCCTTCTGGATGGCGTCGACGAGCTGCTTCTTCTTCATCGTCGTGCGCCCGGAGATGTCGAGCCGCTTCGCCACCGTGAGCAGGTGGTCCTTGGTCGCGTTGGCGTCGACGCCGCCCTTCGGTCTTCGCCTTGCTGGTGCGCCCCTGCTCGGCCTGCGCGTCGCTGGGCCCCATCGCGTCCTTCTTCTCCCAGTGGTCGCCGACCTTCTCGTAGGCGTGCTTCACCGCGGCCCACGCCACCTGGTTCGCGCGCTTGGCCGTCGCCGTACTGGTCGGCGGCCGCGTCGTAGGCCTTCGCGAAGGTCCGCTGCGCCTTCTTCGCCGAGCGCTGCAGGGTGCTGGGCAGCTCCGCCTGCTTGGGCTTGCCGGTCTTCGTGGTCTTCGGCATGACCTCTCCCTCTCGGGTTCACGTGCGGCCGCCCCTACCCAGGAGCCGCGGAATGATCACATCGCCAGGAACGGCGTCAACGCGCTGACCAGGGCCTCCGGTGCGTCCTCGGCCATGTGGTGCCCGCTGTCGATCGGTCGCGCCACCGCGGAGGTCGGTCGTCCAGTCGCGCCCAGATCGGCCGGGGATCGCCGTGCAGCTCCTCGAGGTCGTCCCGGCGCGACCACAGCACCAGCGTGGGACAGGTGACCCGCCGACCGGCCGCGCGGTCGGCCTCCTCGGCGGCGCGGTCGACGCCGAGGCCGGCGCGGTAGTCCTCGAGCATGGCCCGCACCGTCGCGGGGTCGTGGATCGCCGCCAGGTGGTCGGCGTGGTTCTCCGGCCCCATCGCCTCGGCCTTTCCCGGCGCGTTCGAGCCGTACCAGGCGGCCGGGTCGGCGGTGATCGCCCGCTCGGGCTTGTCGGGCTGGGCGAAGAAGAACCAGTGCCACCAGGCGGCGGCGAACCGGGCGTCGGTGCGGTCAGGTGCTCGACGATCGGGATGCAGTCGAGGACGGCGAGGTGGGTGACGGCGTCGGGGTGGTCCATCGCCAGCCGCAAGGCGACGTAGCTGCCCCGGTCGTGCCCGACGACGGCGAAGCGCTCGTGGCCCAGAGCCCGCATCAGCGTGACCACGTCCCCGGCCATCGCGCGCTTCGAGTACGGCGCGTGGTCGGCGGTCGGTCGGCGGCTTCGACGACCGGCCGTAGCCGCGCAGGTCGGGGCAGACGACGGTGTGCCCGGCCGCGGCCAGCAGCGGGGCGACGCGGTGCCAGGTGGTGTGGGTGCGCGGGTGCCCGTGCAGCAGGACGACCGGCGGCCCGCTCCCGCCGGTCCGCACCCGCAGCACGACGTCGTCCCCGACGTCGACCCGCGATTCCTCGAAGCCCGCGAAGAAGGTCACCGGGCCCATCCTGCCGACGAAGCGGTGGCCGGCTCAGGTGCGCGGGCGGTCGATCAGCCGGGACAGCACGATGACGCTGCGCGTGTGGTCGACGTTGGGCTCGTCCCGGATCCGCTCCAGCGCCCGCTCGAGCTGCTTCACGTCGGAGGCGAGCATGTGCACGAGGGCGTCCGCGGTCCCGGAGACCGTGGCGGCCCCGACCACCTCCGGCACCCGCTCGAGGCTGCGCTGCAGCTCCTCCGGCGCGACGGTGCCCTTGCAGTAGATCTCCACGTAGGCCTCGGTCTGCCAGCCCAGGACGTCGGGATCGATCAGCGCCGTGAAGCCGCGGATGGCGCCGCGAGGCGACCAGCCGGTCGACGCGCCGCTTCACCGCGGGGGCCGACAGCCCGACCTCGGCGCCGATCTCGGCGAACGTGGCCCGCGCGTTGTGCAGCAGGCAGCCGATCACCTGGCCGTCGATGTCGTCCATGGACCCTCCTACGCAACAAATCGCCGTCGCAGCGGAACAGACGCAACGTACAGCCCGCAAACACGCAATGGAACGGCGTTGCCTTGCAAGCACACCCGAAATAGCGTTCGGGTCATCCGGCGACGGCGCCGGCGTCTTCCCGCTCGAGGAGTCCCTGGTGACCGCTGTCCTGCCCCGTCCCCGCGCCGCCGAGCACGCCGAGCGGTCGGCGTCGCCGCGCCGCTACCTGATGTGCCGGCCGGAGCACTTCACGGTCGAGTACGCGATCAACCCGTGGATGGACGTCTCCCGCGGCGCCGACCGGGACCTCGCCGTCCAGCAGTGGGAGGCCCTGCGCGCAGACCTACCTGGCCCTCGGCCACGAGGTCGAGCTCATCGACCCCGAGCCCGGCCTGCCGGACATGGTGTTCGCCGCCAACGGCGGCCTGGTGATCGAGGGCCACGCCCTGGGCGCCCGGTTCACCCACGCCGAGCGGCGCGCCGAGGGCCCGGCCTACCTGCGCCGGCTGGAGACCCTCGGACCTGAAGACCGTCACCGAGCCGGTGCACGTCAACGAGGGCGAGGGCGACTTCCTCGTCGTCGGGGAGCTGGTCCTGGCCGGCACCGGCTTCCGCACCGACCCCGGCGCGCACACCGAGGTGCAGGAGCTCTTCGGCATCCCGGTGATCTCGCTGCAGCTGGTCGACCCGCGCTTCTACCACCTCGACACCGCGCTGGCCGTCCTCGGCGACCGCGACGTCGCCTACTACCCGGAGGCGTTCAGCCCCGGCAGCCGGGCCGTCCTGCAGCGGCTCTTCCCGGACGCGATCCTGGCCACCGAGGCCGACGCCGTCGTCCTCGGCCTGAACGCCGTGTCCGACGGGCGGCAACGTCGTCCTGCCGTCGGCGGCGACCGACCTCGCCGCGCAGCTGCGCGAGCGCGGCTTGGAACCCGGTCGGGGTCGACCTGTCCGAGCTGCTCAAGGCCGGCGGCAGCGTCAAGTGCTGCACGCTGGAGATCCGCGGCTGACGCGCTACTCCTCCAGGTACCGGGCCCAGTAGCGCGCGCTCGTCGTCGGTCAGCGCGCGGCTGGTGTCGGTGGCGACGTCGAAGATGACGCAGATGCCGTCGGCGCGGATGGCGGCCGGCGTCGTCCTGCATCAGCTCCTGGCGGACGGTGACCGACTTGGTCCCGATGCGCGTCGACCCAGCTGCGCACGGTCAGCACCTCACCGACCCGGTAGTAGAGCTGCCGCAGGTAGTCGACCTCGAGCCGGGCCAGGATGATGTCGGGCTGCCGGCCGGGCACGGTGCTGGGCGACGCGGCGGCGACGGCGAGGCGGGCGTCCTCGAGCAGGCTCAGCGCGCGGGCGTGGTTGACGTGCCCGTAGGAGTCGGGGTCGGACCAGCGCAGCTGGACCGGGTGCTCGTGCCGCACGTCAGAGCGGTCGGCGGTCCTCGCCGACCTGCGGTGGCCGCCCTGGGCGTCGTCGGCGTCGGGGTGCAGGGTGCGCTCCTCCGACTCGGCCAGGATCGCCTCGGCCTGCTCCTCGGGGATCCGCTGCCGCCGGCTGCCTCCTCCTCGGGCAGCAGCTGGGCCCGCGTCTCCACGTTGTCCTCGGTGACGTTGGCCTGCGCCTCGGGGCTGGGGTCCTTCTGCGTCGTCATGCGGTGATCCTGCCCGGCCGGCGCCACGCCACACTCGTGTGGATCGCCGCCGCGAGGGTAGGCGGATCCAGAACACCTGCCGAGAGGACGACGGATGCCCGAGCGCGACCTGCCGCTGGACGACTACGACCACCTGCCCACGGGATCCCTGATCTCCCGCATCCGCTCCCTCGACGCGACCGGACTGCAGACGCTGCTCGACTACGAGAAGGGCCACGCCAACCGGTTCCAGGTGGTGACGGCGATGACGAGCCGCCTGTCCTCGCTCAAGAAGGCCGACAAGGCCAAGCCGCCGAGTAGCCGCCGGCCCGCGAGATCTGCACAGTGGTGGCCATCAGCGCGTGATGGCCACCACTTCGCACATCTCACCCGGCGCTGGGCGGCGTCACAGCCCCAGTGCGCGACGGATGGCGGCCACCACCTCGTCCGGACGGCCGTAGACGTCGGCCGACGTGAAGCGGAGGACGGTCCAGCCCTCGGCGACCAACCGGTTCTGCCGGCGCAGGTCGTTGACGAAGACCCGACGGTCACGGTGGACGTTGCCGTCGAACTCCACGAGCACTTTGCGATCAGGCCACGCCATGTCGGTAGCCCCGACGAACTCGCCGGCAACGGTCGAGATGACGAACTGCAGCTCCGGGGCCGGGAGCCCCGCGGCGTGCAGCAGCCACCGCAGCACCGACTCCATCGGCGACCCCGCCCGGCGATCACCGAGGGGCAGCACCACTCGAGCCCGGGCCGACCCGCGACCCGAGGGCCGCAGCTCCAGTTGACGCGCCAGATCACGCCGGGTGCACCAGAGGTCCAGTAGCTGATCGGTCACGGCGAGAAGCGCCGGCGGCGGCAGCACGGCCGCGAGGTCCCGCCACGTCCGCTCCGGCGTCGTCAGCGTGCAGCCCAGCCTGCTGGTCACCTCCCCCGGTTCGAGTGGGCTTCGGTGGATCACCCGGTCGCTCCGGGCACGCACCGCGGATCCGGTCGCGACGGTCAGATGGACGCGGACGTCGTCCCGACGCTGCATCGGCACCTCGACGCCCCAGAGCGCTGCGGCTGTGAGATGACTGACGACGGCGCCGTCCGGCGCGGTGAGCAGCACCGCGGCGACGCGCGTCGGGAGGTCGCGAAGCGCCTCTCGTGGCAGGTACGTGTCGCGCGACAACCGGATGACATCGCGGTGGCGGAGTTGCCAGTTCGAGATTCCACGCGCGGCGGCCGTCGAACGGGTGGAAGGACCTGTGAGGCGGGAGCGGACAGGGCGGCTGGGCACCGGCGGAGGGTGCCGGATCGGGACCAACGCGCGCTGGCGTCGTCCACAGGCCGGTGCGAGATCTGCGGAGTGGTGGCCATCAGGCCGCTGATGGCCACGAGTGTGCAGATCTCGCGCGAAACCGCCCGGAAGTCAGTGCTCGGTGAAGGCGTCGATGATGTCCATGGCCGCCGGGCCGAGCAGCACGATGAACAGCGCCGGCAGGATGCAGAGGATCAGCGGGAAGATCACCTTGACCGGGATCTGCATCGCCTTCTCCTCGGCCCGCTGCCGCCGCTTGAGCCGCATCTCCTGGGCCTGGGTGCGCAGCACGTCGGCGATCGAGACGCCGTACGCGTCGGCCTGGACGACGGCGCGGATGAAGCGGCGCAGGTCCTGCACGCCGGTCCGGTCGGCCAGGGCCAGGTAGGCCTCCCGGCGCGGCTGCCCGACGGCGATGTCCTGCAGCGTGCGCACCAGCTCCTCGGCCAGCGGGCCCTTGCCGTTCTGTCCGGCGCGGCCATGGCCGACTCGAAGCCGAGGCCGGCCTCGACGGCGATCGTCATCTGGTCGAGCGTGTCGGCGAGCTCCAGGCTCGATCGCCTGCTGCCGCTCCTGCCCGCGGCTGTGCAGCAGCAGCTCGGGCACGAAGTACGCCACGACGGTGACGACGACGGCGAGCAGCACGGTCGAGCGGCCGGGCGACTCGCGCTGACCACCAGCAGCCGAGGCCGCGGCGATCACCGCGAGCACCAGCTTGGCGGCCACCAGCTTCGGCACCGGCCAGGCGGCGGGGCGGCCGGCGCGTGCTCGGCCAGCCGGTCGAGCCGGGCCACCGTGCCCGCGCGGGGGTCAGGCCGGCGGACGAGCCGGGCGCCCACGGCGGGGCCCGGACCGGCCGGGGACCGGTCGCATGCAGGTCGATGCCGCGGGTCAGGTTGTCGCGCGCCTGCTCGGTCGCCGCCGGCGGGCGGGCGAGGAGGGCCCAGCCGACCAGGGGCACGGCGCGAGGCGACGGCCACGGCGGCCGCCAGCACGGGATGACGGGAGCGTCGTCATCAGAACTTGATCGCCACGGTCTTCTTGAGCCACAGACCGCCGACGACGAGCATCAGGACGCGACGACGGCGAGCATCCCGTAGCCGAGCCACGCTCTCGGTGAACTTGGCCAGGTAGCCGGGGTTGGTCATCGAGATGAAGCCGATGATGCCGAAGGGCAGCGCCATCAGCACGATCGCCGACAGCTTGCCCTCGGCCGACAGCGCCTTGACCTGGCGACGGATCGCGTTGCGCTCGCGGATGGTGTGCCCGACGGCGTCGAGCACCTCGGCCAGGTTGCCGCCGACCTCGCGGTGGATGGCGATGGCCTGGGCGACCCAGGTGAAGTCGTCGCTGCCCATGCGGCTCGGCGACCTCGTCGAGGGCGTCGCCGAGGTCGCGGCCGACGCGGGTCTCGTTGACGATCCGGGCGAACTCCTCCGACGTCGGCGCCGCCGCGTCCTGGGAGACCGCGTCGACGGCGCGCAGCAGGCTGTGCCCGGCGCGCAGGCTGCTCGCCATGAGCTGCAGCGAGTCGTCGAGCTGGTCGGCGAACGCCGCCCGCCGCCGGCCGGCCTTGAACTACACGAGGCAGCCGGGCGCCGAGCGGGCACGACGACCGACCAGCAGCAGGCCGAGAAGCGGGCCGCCGAGCAGGACGCCGACCGCCGCCGGCGACGATGGCCCAGCCGGCGACGAGGAGCACGAAGTCCGGCAGCGTCATGGCGCATGCCCGCCTTCTCCAGCGCCGCCGCGCCCGCCGGCCAGCCGGCCGCGCTTGACCAGCGCCTTCTCGACCGCCGCGCCGGCGACCGCGCCGGCGCCGGCCAGCGCCGACGATCGGCGCGGCGACGGTCGGGTCGAGCCGGGTCAGCGGCACGCGCTCCGGCCCGGCCGGGAGCACGACGACGCAGGGCGAGCAGCAGCAGCCGGCGGCGAGCGACACCAGGCCGACGACGAGCAGCGAGGTCGTTCATCAGTCCCCAGCTCCGCGCGCCGGCGGGTCTCGACGGCGCCGAACACCCGGGGCGAGAGCCGGATGCCGAGCTCGTCGAACCGGTCGGTGAACCGCGGCCGGACGCCGGTCGGCACCGGCTTGCCGAGGAACCTCCCGGCCGCGTCGACGCCGGCGGAGTAGTCGAAGAGGAAGGCGTCCTGCAGGGTGACCGTCTCGCCCTCCATGCCCTGCACCTCGGTGACGTGGGTGACCCGGCGGGTGCCGTCCCGCAGCCGGGTCAGCTGGACGACGACGTCGACGGCGGAGGCGATCTGCTCGCGGATCGCGCGCAGCGGCAGGTCCATGCCGGCCATGAGCACCAGCGTCTCCAGGCGGGCGATGGCGTCGCGGGGGGAGTTGGCGTGCACGGTGGACAGCGAGCCGTCGTGGCCGGTGTTCATCGCCTGCAGCATGTCCAGCGACTCCCCGCCGCGGCACTCTCCCACCACGATCCGGTCGGGCCGCATGCGCAGCGAGTTGCGCACCAGGTCGCGGATGGTGATCGCGCCCTTGCCCTCGATGTTGGGCGGCCGGGACTCCAGCCGGACGACGTGGTCCTGCTGGAGCTGCAGCTCGACGGCGTCCTCGATGGTGACGATCCGCTCGCCCTCCGGGATGAACGAGGACAGCACGTTGAGCAGCGTCGTCTTCCCGGTGCCGGTACCGCCGGAGACGATCACGTTGAGCCGGGCCTCGACGCAGGCGTTGCAGCAGCTCGGCCATCTCCGGGGAGAGCGTGCCGAAGCCGATCAGGTCGTCGACGGTGAACGGGTCCTTGGAGAACTTGCGGATGGTCAGCGTCGAGCCGCTGAACGCCAGCGGCGGGATGATCGCGTTGACGCGGGAGCCGTCGGCGAGGCGGGCGTCGACCAGC
Source organism: uncultured Actinomycetota bacterium (assembly GCA_963748305.1). GTDB lineage: Bacteria > Actinomycetota > Actinomycetes > Mycobacteriales > Geodermatophilaceae > Blastococcus_B. Next base: position 323,873 of record CAVVIN010000020.1, read on the forward strand.
GGCGAGGACTCGTCGATCCGCCGTCCTACCCGGGAGACGATGCGGTCGATGACCCGGCGCAGGTGCTCCTCGGAGGTGAAGCCGGCGCCGGTGCGGTGCAGCTTGCCGCTGCTGCTCGACGTAGATGTTCTCCGGCCCGTTGACCATGATCTCGCTGACCGCCGGGTCGTCGAGCAGGCGCTGCAGCGGGCCGAAGCCGAGCACGTCGTCGGCCAGCTCGGCGGTGAGGCGGGCCCGTTCCTCGCTGCTGAGCGGGACGTTCTCCTCCTCGACGACCTCGTCGAGCTCGCCGAGCACGATGGTGCGCAGCTGGTCCGCGCTCAGGCTCGGGTCGTTCATCCGGCTGCCCATGCGCTCGAAGAGCGCCTTGCCCACCCGGTCCTTGAGGCGGGCGAGGGCGTCGGTCGGCGGCGCGGGCGGCGCGGCGGCGGCGGACGGACGCGGAACGGGGACGGCGGACGCCGGGGCGCGGACGTGACCGGCAGGCCCTGGGCCGCCGCGGCGAGGCGGTCGGCGAGGTATCAGGACGCCGCCCGGTGCTTGGCGCCGGTCGCGGGCGGCCTGCATGAGCGGGGTCGCGGCGAAGCGCGACACGAGCCGCCGCAGCTCCTTGACCATGGGGTCGCGCCGGCCGCCGCTCTCCAGCAGCGGCACGCCCTGGTTGGTCGACAGCCGGGACCGCCGACGACCGCGGCAGGACGACGTCGACGCCGGTGCCGATCGTCGTCTCGACGTCGCGCACCGACAGGCCGCGCCTTGGGGTCGGCGAAGTTCATGACCACGTGCCGGCCGGCCGGGATCATGCACAGCTCGCGCAGCACGTCGAGCTCCTTGCGCAGCCCGCGGACGCCGGGGACGTCCATGCTGCTGAGCATCACGACGTCGGTGGCGCGGTCGAGCGCGGCCAGCGTCTGCTGCGAGAGCCCGGGCGCGGTGTCGACGACGACGTAGCGGAACTCCCGGGCCAGCAAGGCGAGCAGCCGGCTGACGTCGTCCCGCGGACGGTGTCGCCGGCGGCGGGCGACTCCGCGCCGCAGACGGCGTAGAGCCCGCTCGGGTGCTGGGTGAGGAAGGTCTTGAGGACCATCGTGTCCTCGCTGGCCGGGCCGCGAACGGCGTCGGGCAGCGTGTACTCGGGGACCAGGCTGAGCGCCGAGGCGCAGTCGCCGAACTGCACGTCGAGGTCGACCAGGACGGTCGACTGGGGCGCCGCGGCGGTCAGGCCGATGGCCAGGTTGGTCGAGACCGTGGTCTTGCCCACGCCGCCCTTGGGCGAGGCGACGGTGATGACCCGGCCGGTGTAGCGCTCGGTCTCCTCGACCGGTCGCAGCACCCGCCGTCGGCCGGTCGCGGCCGCGGACGCACGGTCGATGGCGTCGCGGATCTCCGGCACGCCGGCCGAGGGCGGCAGCAGGTCGCGGATGCCCGACGCGCATCGCCGCTTGCCACATCTGCTGCGACGCCTCGGTGATGAGGACGACGCTGATGCCCGGCGATCTGGACGTCCAGCCGCGCGGCGAGAGTGAGCACGGCGTCCGGGGAAGCGCTCGGGCCGATCACGCAGGACGTCGGGCAGCTCGCCGTCGAGCAACTGCTCGAACAGGCGTGCGGGGTCGGCGGGCAGCCGCCCGGAGGGCAGGACGTGCGACGTCGCCGTCGGCCGCCTGCTTGACCCGGAGGATCAGGTCCTCGTCGGCGCCGGCGAGAACGACCCGGCTCATGCGTAGCCCTTTCCGTAGACGTTGCCCTGGTGGATGACGTCGGTCCCGCTGGTGTCCGCGCCCTCGGGCTCGAGGGAGAGCCAGAGGGTGCCGTGCTCGATGCCGAACATGACGGGCTCGGCCTGGGCGGGCGGATCACCGCGAGCGTGACCATGAGGCTCGCCGAGGGCAGCGGCGGAGCCGGAGGACGCCGTCTCCGGCATCGCTCGCCGCCCGGGTCGACCGGCGCCGGCGCGCCCTGGACCTGGGTGACCAGCGACGCGGTGCAGCACGGCGTGCGTGTTGGCGGTGCCGTCGTCGAAGACGAGCGAGATGTAGACGCCACCTCGTCGCCGGCCGCCAGCCGGCCGCCGACCGCGCGCTGCGGCTCGAGCAGCACGCTGATCTCCTGCAGCCCGTCGGGCACCGCGACCGTTCCGGAGGCATGCATGTCATCGGGCCGGACGAAGCGGCCGGACAGCAGCTGCTCGCCGGGGAGCAGGTCGACGGTCGCGACCTGGCCGGCCAGCGCGGACAGGTCGGTGACGCGGTCCGCGAGCGCCGTCTTGGCGGGCACCAGTTCGGTGCGCACCAGGGCGGTCAGCTCGCTGCCCGACGTCCCCTCGGGGATCAGCTCGTCGGCGACGAGGACCTCGACGGTTCGCACGCCGGCCAGGGCACGGCTGTCGGCGCCCCGCACGTAGCCCAGGAGGACTGCCGTGCCGGCGACGAGGAGGAGGATCGCCGCGGTGGCGGCGAGGAGTCGACGCTTCATGTGTGCGGCGCCCCTATCGGATGAGTCGGAGGATTGAGGCCCCGAGCTGCGGGGCGTCCGGGCTGTAGTTCCAGGCGTCGGACAGCTCGACGTACCGGACGAAGTGGCCGGTCACGCACCGCTCGTTGCCGTTGCACGGCTTCGGGCTGGTGCTGTACTGGCCGCCGAGGTGGTAGCCGGTCAGCTTGAAGGCCGCATAGCCGTGGACCTCGTACCAGGCGTTGTTCCCCTGGTCGCCGGACTCCTCGAACAGCGGGAGGAGGACGGTGTCGCCGAGCCACTCCGAGAAGTCGACCGGGGCGCACTCCGACGGCACGCTGTTGCCGGTGGAGGAGTACGACCGCTCGTGCCGCGCGCTCGCCGCCTCGCACCTGCCCGACGGCGTGTCCAGGTAGGCGAAGCCGCCGGGGACGAAGTTGTTCGACGGGCCGGTGCACCCGGTCGTGTTCGACGACTTCGTGAAGTAGATGGTGTGCAGGGAACCCGCGGGCGTCTCCGCCGGCGGCACGCCGCCGGTCTGCTGCTCCCACTCGCAGAACGAGAAGGTCAGCGGGAGGACGGCGGTGCCGCGGCTGGGACCGCCCCACCCGACCGTTGCCGTCGCGGTGACCGTGGTCGCGTCGTGCCCGATGACCGGGGCGAACCAGTGTTCCTTCGGCGTGCTGCCGGTGACGGTGACGCTCAGCGGGTCGCTGCTCAGCACCGGCTGCAGCGCGGACGCCTCGCCATCGTTGGCGTGCACCAGCGTGGTGGCGGTGGCCAGCATGTCCCCGCAGTTGCCTCGTGCGCAGTCCTGCGCGACCGCGATGGCCGCGGCGTCGGCGGCGACCTGCAGCCGGGCTCGTTCCGCATACAGCGCGCCGACGTCGACCGCGATCGCGGCGAAGCCGAGCACCGGGACGAGCAGCAGCGCGAACATCACCGCGGTCGCCCCCCGCTCGTCGGACACGCGACGCCGGGCACCGGAGATCAGCCGTTGCATCGCATGACTCCCGTGCCGGTGAGGTCGACGCCCGAGCCGAAGAAGTCGGTGAGGAAGGGCATCGGATAGGTGATGGTCAAGCGCACGGACACGTTCCCGGTGCCCGTCTGCGGGCAGACCGCCGGCGTGATGGCGATCTGGGCGTCGGTCAGACCCGGTTCCAGCGACGTCGCGGCGTTGCGGACGGCGGCCCGCGCGGCCGCCTGGTCGTTCTGCAGTGCCATGACGCGGACACCCTCGCGGGCTGCGGCCGAGAGCGTGCCGGAGACCTGGAAGGCCCGCCCGAACTCGGCGATGCCCAGGATCAGCACGATCAGCAGCGGAAGGATCAAGGCGAACTCCACTGCCGTGGCCCCACGCTCACCGCGCAGTCGTTGCTTCATGTGCTGCTTCACCGCCTTCCGGGTGTGGGTCGAGAGATGGGTCCGGTGTGTCGGCGCAGCGGCCCCGACCGGGGGCCGCTGCGCCGAGGAGCGAGTGCGCCTTACGGCAGGGCGTCGACGACCTGCTGGAACAGAGCGTTGAGCTCGTCGCCGAGGATGATCACGGTCGCGATGATCGCGACGGCGATCAGGCCGACCATGAGGCCGTACTCGACGGCGGTGGCGCCCTTCTCCTCGCGCTGGACGCGGTCCTTGGCGAGGGCGACGAGGCTGATGAGCGAGGTGTAGAGGTTGAACATCGGAACTCCCTGAGGGGGGTATGCCGGTCCGGACCGGATCGGTTGACCCGGCCCTCGCGGCTGTGCAGGGCTTGTCGGGTCGAACTCGCGGCGGCTTGAGCGTTGTTCACCCGGACGGCGGACACGGGCCCGTCCAACGGGTGGCGCCGCGACGTCGATATGACGTTGTGTAGTCAGAAAACTACGTTCAGCGCAGGAAGAGGTCGCCCCCGGCGATCGCGAGGGCGGCACCGAGCAGCATCGCCGGGCCGAACGGCAGTTCCCCGCGCAGCCCGATGCGCCGTGCGGCGAGCAGTCCGAGCGCCGCCACGGCCTGGACGATGAAGCCGGCGGCACCGCCCACGACAAGGATTCCCCAGCCGAGCCAGGCCAGGTACAGGCCGATCAGCGCCGCGAGCTTGACGTCGCCCATCCCCAGGCTCCGCGGGGAGATCAGCGCGAGCAGCAGGAAGACGGCGAACAGGACGACGGCCCCCACACCCGCGCGCAGCAGCGCCGTCCAGTCACTCGTGGCCGCCGCGGCGACGGTGAGCAGCAGGGCCCCGACGCCCAGGGAGGGCAGCACGACCCGGTTCGGCAGCAGCCGGTACCGGACGTCGATCACGGTGAGCAGCACGGCCGCCGCGGCCAGGAACAGGTAGGCCGGCAGCTCCCAGGCGAGCCCGAACCGCCATCCGGTCAGGGCGAACAGGACGCCGGTGCCGACCGCGACCAGAACGCCCCCGCGATCCTGGACCTGCGGGGGCGACACGCCGTCCGGGTCCGGCGTGTCGGCCCGCCGGCTCCATGAACGCTGCGATGCGGTCCGGTGGACCAGGACGCCGACCAGCACGCCGAGCAGTCCGGCGAGGCCCGCCACCAGGGCGGTCACCGCTGCGAGCGGGCGGTCGGCGGCAGGCACGGCGGCCACCTTCGCACAGGGAACTGCGGCGGCCGGGTAACCGGCGGTCAGGACACCGGGAGGCCTGCGAGTCCGGCGGCCAGGCCGAGCAGGGCGCACACCCCGAGCGTGCGCAGCACCGACCAGCGGAACCGGAAGATCAGCACGGCGGCGACCAGCGCGATGCCCAGGCTGACCCACCGCAGCGTGCCGAGGTCGGGGACGACGACCGACAGCACCGACCACTCGACGGTCCGGGTCTCGGCGAACAGCGTATGGACGGCGAAGTAGACGCCGAGGTTGGCGATGACGCCGACCACAGCGGCGGTGATGCCGGTGAGCGCGGCCGACAGCGACCGGTTCCCGCGCAGCCGCTCCATGTAGGGGGCGCCGAGCAGCACGAACAGGAAGCTCGGCACGAACGTCACCCAGGTGACCAGCAGCGAGGCCAGCACGGCGGCCGCCCAGGGGTCGAGGGTGCCCGGGTCCCGATAGGCGCCGACGAACGCCACGAACTGCACCACCATGATCAGCGGCCCGGGGGTCGTCTCGGCCAGCGCGAGACCGCGCACCATCTCCCCCGGTGCCAGCCAGCCGTAGACCTGCACGGCCTGCTGGGCCACGTAGGCCAGCACCGCGTAGGCGCCGCCGAACGTGACGACGGCGGCGCCGGAGAAGAAGAGGCCCTGCTGGGTGAACACGCTGCCGGTGCCGGTCAGCAGGACCGCCGCGGCCACCGGCACGCCCCACACCACCAGGCCGACCAGGAGCACCCGCACGGTCCGCCGGGTCGAGGGGCGTTCGGTGTGCAGGACGTCGTCGGGGATCACCGGCGGCGGGCCGTCGTCGGCGGCCGGTTCGTGCGCGACCGACGCCGGCCGGTGCCGGCCGAGCAGCCACCCGACCAGCCCCGCGACGAGCACCACCACCGGGAACGGCACCGCGAACAGCGCCAGGGCCAGGAACGAGGCGACGGCGATGACCACGAGCGTGGTGCTGGTGAGCGCGCGCTTCCCGACCCGCACCACGGCCTGCGCGACGATCGCGAGCACCGCCGGCGCGAGCCCGGCGAACAGCGCGGAGACCGCGACCGTCGAGCCGAAGGCGATGTAGACCGCGGAGAGCGCGAGGAGGGCGACGACGCCGGGGAGCACGAACAGCCCGCCGGCGACCAGCCCGCCGCGGGTGCCGTGCAGCAGCCACCCGACGTAGGTGGCCAGCTGCTGCGCCTCGGGACCGGGCAGCAGCATGCAGTAGTTCATGGCGTGCAGGAACCGGCGCTGCCCGATCCAGCGCTTGTCGTCGACGAGCGTCCGCTGCATGACCGCGATCTGCCCGGCCGGACCGCCGAACGTCTGCAGCGAGATGGCGAACCAGGCGCGTACCGCCGTCCGGAACGGGATCACCGACCCGAGCGCGGCGTCGCGGTCGACCGCGTCACTGGTCACTGGGCTCCACTCCTTCAGGCCGGCTCGCGGCCGAGCAGCGTGCGGCGGCGGTGGTATTCGTAGAGCCCGTCGAACAGCGGGCCGGAGACGGCGAGCGTCCGGTCGTCGGTGCCGGTCATCGAGAGCCCGCGGAGCAGGACGTCGAGGCCCGGGGCCTCGGGGGCGTCGAAGCGGTCGTCGTCGAGGTCGGCGACGTGGACGATCTCCGCGATCCGCCACAGGACCGGGTCGGTGAGCTCGTACCGGCGCAGGATGGTCTCGAACGAGCAGTCCCCGCCGACGTGGCCCAGTTCCACACCGCGCATGTCGAACGGTGTCGCGTCGGCCGGCACCTCGGCGGCGTCCCCGACGAAGAGGAACTCCGCCGCGGGGTCGACGAACCGTCGGATCAGCCACGCGCAGGCCGCGCGGTCGATGTGGACGCCGGCGCGGGTCGCCCACCTCATCGGACCGGCTCCGCCGCCGACACGCGCTCGAGTTCCCGCAGCGCCGCCGCGGCGGCCTCGCGGTCGGCCGGCGGGAAGAAGTCGCGGCGGCCGATCGCCCGCCACTCGCCCCGCAGCCGCCGCAGCGCCCGGCCCCGCTCGCCCGGCGGCCCATCGGCCGCCGCGCGGCACTCGTCGGCCAGCGCCCGGTACTCGGCCGCGCGCGCAGCGGCCATCCCGGTGGCCAGGTCACGTTCCTGCGCGCTCGACGTCGGCCGGGCCAGCCACACCCCGGCGGTGCCGCCGGCCGCGAGCACGTCCTCGGCCAACCACTCGAGCTGTTCCCGCGTCCGCGCATCGGCCGGCAGCGCGACGACGCCGTCGGCGACCTGGACCACCCCGAGCCGCCGCAGCCGCCGCCAGAGCGTGGTGCGCGGACCGGACGGTTCACGCGGCAGGCGGTAGCTGAGCATCACCCACTCCCCCGGCACCACGGCACGCATGCAACCACGGTTGCATCGTGCGGGCAATCCCTGCCCGGCCGCCGCGGCGCCGACCCGGTGTCAGCCCCCGCCGTGCTCGCGCACCCGGAGCATCGCCTGCCGCCGGTTGGTCACCTGGAGCTTGGCGAAGATGTTGCTCACGTGGTTCCGCACGGTGATCGGCGAGATGAACAGCGCCCGGCCGATCTCGGCGTTCGAGAGCCCCTGGGCGAGCAGGGTGAGCACCTCGCGCTCCCGGGCGGAGAGGCCCTCCGGGAGTCCCGGCCCGGCGGCGCGGGGCTCGGCGAAGAAGGTCAGCATGCGCGCGGCCAGGTGCGGCCCGAAGACGGCGTGCCCGAGGGCGACCGCGCGCACGGCGCTCACCACCTGGTCGGGGTCGGCGCCCTTGACCAGGTAGCCGCCGGCACCGGCACGCAGGGCGGCGAAGACGCTCTCGTCGTCCTCGCTCATGGTCAGGACGAGGACCCGGGCCCGGGCACCGCGCTCGGCGAGGCGGCGGGTGGCCTCCAGCCCGCCGAGTTCCGGCATGGCGATGTCCATGACGACGACGTCGGGGTCGAGCTCCTCGGTGAGGCGCAGCGCCTCGGTGCCGGTGGCGGCCTCCCCCACGACGCGCAGGTCCGGCTCGCGGCCGAGGGTGAAGCGGACGCCCTCCCGGAACATCGGGTGGTCGTCGGCCAGCACGACGGTGAGCGGCTCGCTCATGCCGAGAGCTCGGGCTCGCCGACCGCGGCCGGCAGCCGCGCCTCGACCGTCGTGCCGCACCCCGGGCGCGGAGTCGACCCGCAGCGAGCCGCCGAGCTCGTCGACCCGCTCCTGCATCGCCACCGAGCCGACGCCCGCCGATCCGGGCCGGGTCGATGCCCGCGCCGCCGTCGCGGACCCGGAGCACGAGTTCGCCGTCCTCGGCGCGGACCGATACCTCGACGTCGTCGGTGCGGGCGTGCCGCGCGACGTTGTGCAGCGCCTCCGCGCCGATCCGGTAGCCGGCGACCTCGACGGCGGCGGGCAGGCGCGGCGGGTCGTCGTCGGTGAACCGGGCGCGCAGCCCGAGCGAGTCGGCGAGCTGGCGCAGCGCCCCGGTCAGCCCCAGCTCGTCGAGAGCAGGCGGTCGCAGTCCGTGGGACACCCGGCGGACGGTGTCCAGCGCCTCGCGGGCGGCGTCCTGCAGCCGGGCGAGCCGGTCGGCGGCGGCACCCGGGTCGGTGTGCACGAGCGCCCGCACGGTGCCCAGCTGCATGGTCAGCCCGGCGAGGGTCGGGCCGACGTCGTCGTGCAGGTCCCGCCGCAGCCGCCGTCGCTCCTCCTCGCGGGCCAGGACCAGCCGGGCGCGGCCGGCCCGCAGTTCGTCCGTGAGCAGCACCGCCTGGACGGCGACCCCGCCGTGCCGGCCGATGTCGGTCAGCAGCCGCAACTCGTCGGCGTGCAGGCGTCGCCCGGCTCCGGGTGCGACCGTCAGCGTCCCGACCGGTGTCGTGCCGGAGACGAGATCGGCGTGCGCGTCGGCGCCACCGCCGGGCCGGGCGCCCCACTCCCCCGTGTGCCCGCCGGCGCTCGCGCAGGCCCACGGCACGCGGAGCGAGGCCGCGACCGAGGCGGCCAGCCCCTCGAGGACGGCGTCGGCCGTCGGGGCGCGGTGCGTCTGCTCGGCCAGCCGCTGCAGCGCCCGGTACGGGTCGCGCAGGTCGCCGTAGAGCAGCCGGTCGACCAGTCCGGCCAGCCGCGTGCGCAGCGGGTGCACCGCGAGGGCGGCTCCCCGGCGAGGACCGCGACGCCGAAGGTGGGCAGGTCCTGGCCGCCCTGCCGCACCAACGCGGCGACGAGGACGGCGAGCCCGCCGACGCACGCCGTCAGCACGGTGTAGACGAAGGCCTGCCGCACGATCGCCGCGACCACCTGCGGATGCCGGCCGAGCACCGCCGCCGTCAGCGCGACGGCCAGCAGCCCACCGGCGAGCACGTCGAGGGCGTCGCTCACCTGCGGCAGCCAGGCGTGACCGAGGACGACCAGCAGCACGAACGTCGACGCGGCGAGCAGGATGCCGACGACCCGGACCCGCTCGTCGGGCCCGGCCCGCCGCAGCCGGACGACGTACGCGGCCAGGCACAGCAGCAACGGAAGCTGCAGCAGGACGGTGTCGAGCCCCTCGACCCAGGACCCCACCTCGGGCGGGAGGACGCCGACGGGGTTGGCGACGGCCCGGGCGGACTCGGGCAGGCCGGTGTCCGGCCCGGCGGCCGGGCCGCGCACCGTGGCGAACGCCGCCAGGGCGAGGCACTGCACGGCGAGGATCGCCCCGACGGCGGGCCGCCAGCGGGGCGAGGGCAGGCGGCCGTCGGGCAGCAGGACCAGGACCAGCCAGACCCCGACGGCGAGGAACGCCGAGAAGCGGTCGGTCACCCACGCCGCCCAGGCGATGTCGGCGCCGCCGCCGTCGCCGCCCTGCCGGATCCACTGCTCCCCCAGCCCGGCCGCGGCGAAGAGCAGGGCCTCGCCGAGCGCGAGCCAGCCGAGCACGAGCCGGGGACGCGCGACCGCGAGCAGCACGCCGGGCACCACCCACACGGCGGTGAGCAGCACCGGCTTGAGCGAGGCGGCCCCTCCCGTCGCCGCGACGTCGGCGACGCCGAGCCACCCGGTGAGCGCCGCGGCGCCGAGCGCGACCGCCGCGGCGGACCAGGCGACCGCCGCGGTCGTGCGCCCGGCGCGAGTCGTCTGCTCCATGGTCGGGAGTATGGGGACGCCGCGGTTCCTGGCCAGTCCTTCGCGTCTCAGGCCGTCGCCGGCGCGCCGCGCCACACGCGGTCGGGCATGCGCAGCAGGTGCGCGCCCAGCCAGACCCACGCGACGACGAGCAGGACGTGGGCGTCCACCGGCCCGAGCGGCGGGAGCAGGAAGTCCCAGACGAGGAAGGCGATCATCAGGGCGACCGCGGTCCGCGGGAACGCGCCCGACCGCCAGGCGGCGACCCCGAGCAGGACCAGCCCGAGGAAGCTGCCGATCAGGTGCGGGACGAGCGCGGTGGCGACGGTGCCGGGGTGGCCGGCGAGCCCGTCGTTGAGCGCGACGGCGTCGTCGACGGTGAGCACCGAGGGCGCCACGGTGCCCGCGACGTAGCCCATCGCGAGGACGTTGCCGAAGCCCCACATCCCCCAGAGGACCAGGGGCGTGGCGATCGCGGTCAGCACCGGGGCGCGGAAGCGGCAGACGTGCGCGATCCCGAGCAGGCCCAGCGGCATGACCAGCGAGCTGGCGACGAGCGCGGTCTGCTCGAGCCCGTGGGCCAGCGGGTGGTCGGCCCCCCACGCGATCTGCTCGTCGAACGAGAGGTCGCCGGTGAGGGCCGCGACGATCGCCTGCGGCAGCCCGTTGAGCAGACCTGCGGCGATCAGGGCGAGGCCGGCGACGATGCGCAGCGCACGCGAGAAGGGTGGCGGGCCGCCGGCCACCGGGGTCAGGGTCGGGTCGGCGTCGACGGTCGTCATGGGGCTGTCCTCGCGGGTCGGCGATCAGGTCTCGCCGATGCTCACCGCCCGGACCCCACCGGCACATGGTGCGGATGTCCCATTCGCCTGTCCCGATCGCGCTCAGGCGGGGCGCGTACCGGTCAGCGTCGCGAACACGATGACGTTGTCCTCGTAGCTGCGCGCCGACGAGTTGAAGTCGCCGCCGCAGGTGATCAGGCGCAACTGGGCGTCGTCGGTGTTGCCGTAGACGTCGATCGTCGGGAACTCGTCCTTCGGGTGGGTCTCGACCCGGTCGACGGCGAACTCGGCGACGGAGCCGTCGGCGCGGGCGACCTCCACCACATCACCGGGCTGCAGGGCCCCGAGGTCGAAGAAGACGCCGGGCCCGTACTGGGCGGAGTCGACGTGGCCGAGGAGGACTGCGGGCCCCACCGCGCCCGGGGCCGGGCCGCGCTCGTACCAGCCGGCACGGTCGTCGGCGTCCAGCGGCGGCACCTGCACGGTGCCGTCGTCGTTGAGGCCGAGCCGCATCAGGTCGCTGGTGACGCCGATCGCCGGGATGGCCACGGACACCGGCTCGGCCACGGCCTCCGGCGCCTCGGTGGGTTCGGCTGCGTCGGTGCCGCTGCCGGGGATGCTGTCCGACGGATCGGTCGGGCCGGCGGTCTCCGACGGCGCGGGTTGCGTCTGGGCAGCGGGCTGCGGAGGGCTCTGCTGCCCGGTGATCCCGATGACGATCGCGGTGGCGCCGACGACGACGAGGACGAGCGCGAGCACGAGCCAGGTGCGCCGGCTCGGCCGGCGGGACGGTTCGGTCACGGGAGTTCCCTTTCGAGGCCGGGCGAGGGGCGGGCGGTCGGGGGCGGGGCGACAGACGTGCGACCGCGCCGCGCGGGGGGAAGCCCCGCGCGGCGCGGTCAGCGGATCAGGCCTGGTCGGCCTGGCGACGGCGGTAGGCAACCGCACCGGCGGCAGCGGCACCGACCAGCGCGACGGCGCCGACGCCGAAGGCAGCCGACTGCTCGATGCCGGCAGTGCTACCGGCACCGGTCTCCGCGCCACCGCTGGGGGCGGTCCCCATCTGCGCGGCGGCGAAGGCGCCACACGCGGCCGGGGCCGTGGCCTCCATCGGCAGGGTCGGGTCGAGGTCGCTCATGACGTCGCCGTCGTAGGCGCCGCTGCCGTCCTTGTCGACACCGTGCAGGACGAGCACCGCGGTGCCCTCGTCGAAGGCGGCGTGGACGTCGTCGGTGACCTCGAAGGTGCGCTCGTAGGTGAGCGTCCCGGTGGTCGGGAACCGGTCGATCGCCAGACCGCTGTCCGGGCTGGTGTCGCCCTCGGTGGTCAGCGAGGTGCCGATGTCGCCGTAGAAGGGAGCGCCCTCGGTGACGCTGAGGAAGCCGTCGCCGTCCGTGTCATCGGCGTCGGTCGGGCAGGAGCCCTGGGCGCCGATGTGGAAGTGCTGCGCGTGCGGCGAGCCCTCGAGCAGGCCCGACGCCTCGATCGTGACCGTCGCGGTGTTGCCGTCGAGCGTGACCATCCCCGTGCCGGTCACGCCCGACGCGTTCAGGGCGCCGAGGTCGGCCTGGTAGCTGCCGCCGTCGCTCGCGGAGGCGGCCGACATGCCGAGCAGCGGGAAGGCGGCTGCAGCGAGTGCGACGGTGGGGAGTGCGAGTGCCTTGCGCAAGGTGTGCTCCTCTGGTTTCGAGAGTTCTGCCAGCGCCCGGAGGACGACGACATCGGAGGCGGTTGGGAACCGCCGCCGGTGGTGCAGGCGGACGCGCCAGTGCGTCTGCCCTCGTCTGGGTCGGAGAAGGACCCGGTGGAGCGGGCGGGTCCCCCAGCCGCCGTGTGCTCGCTGGCCCCGCACCCTTCCGTCAGACGTTCGGCTCTGATGCCCGGTCCGGTTCACTTCACACGTGCACCACCTGATCGTGTACATGAAGATTGCGTGACATATATCCGGGGAACCGCTGGTCGGAGGCGCGATCCGGTGCACTGGACCCCGCGCACGACGCGAGGAGAATCAGCCCATGCCCGACATCCGGCCCGACGGTGCGGGCATCCGCTATCGGCGCGACGTCCGAATGCCCTGCATGCCTTCCACTCCGCCCGCCGTCCGCCGACGGGCCCGTCCGCGGATCGGCCGGCTGCTGGCGGCTGTGATGGCGGCGGCAGTTCTGGTCGTGGGCCTCGGATCCGGCTCGGCCTGGGCGCACGACGCGCTCGCCGGATCCGGACCGGCGGAGGGCGAGACCGTCCAGACCGCCCCGGCGAACGTCACCCTCGAGTTCAACGCGCCGCCACAGGCCCTGGGCACGCAGGTCGTCGTCACCGGCCCGGACGGCGCGTCGGTCTCCGACGGCGACCCGGCCATACGCGACGGCACCGTCACCCAGCCGCTCGCCGAGGGCCTGCCCGCCGGTGACTACACGGTCGACTGGCGGGTGACCTCCGCGGACGGGCACCCGATCTCGGGCACGTTCGTCTTCACCGTGGCCCAGGGGGCTCCCGCGACCGCCGAGCAGTCCGCCACCGGCACCACCGGACCGGCCGACGACACTGCGGGAACGGCGACGGCGAGCCCGGCCACGGCGAGCCAGGCCGCGGCCTCGTCCTCGGACGATTCGTCCTTCCCCGTGGTCTGGATCGCCATCGGCGCGATCCTGGCGCTCGGGGTCGGTCTCGTGATCCGCCAGCTGCGGCGCACCGCGTGACCCTCGTCGAGCCGGCCCCCGCCGTCACGGCACCCACACCCACGACGTCGGGGGAGGACGCCACCGGGCACAGGCCCCCCGTGGCGGCGCTCGCCCTCGGTGCCGTCGGTCTCGTCGTCGTCCTCGCCGTCGCCATGACCGTCGGGGGCGGCCGGCCCGACACCGGCGGACTCGACCAGGCCGGGCCCCTCGTCGACTGGGGGGTGCCGCTCTCTCAGCTGGTCGCCCGCATCGCGGCCCTCGGCACCGTGGGCGCGCTGTTGTTCGCCGCCGTCCTCCGCCCCTCCGGCGGCACGCTGCCCGCCGCGTCCCTGCGGGCGGTCCGGGCCGCGTCCGTCTGGGCGACGGCCTGGGCCGCCGCGACGGCCATCCACGCCCTGCTCACGCTGACCCAGTTCGTCGGCACCTCGGTCAGCATCTCGTCGCTGTGGATCTTCGTCACCGACCTCGCGGCGGGGCGCGCGGCGCTGGTCGTCCTGGCCGCCTCCGTGGCCGTGGCCCTGCTGGCCGGTCGGAGCAGAACGGCCGCCCGGGCCGCGCTGCTCCTGGCGGTGGCCGTGGCCGGGCTCGTGGTGCCCGTCGTCCTGACCGGGCACTCGGCCGCGGCCGACGACCACGTGCTGGCGGTGACCAACCTGAGCGTGCACGTGGTCGCCGCGTCGGTGTGGGTCGGCGGCCTCCTCGCGCTGCTCGTGCACGGGCGTGGCCGCGACGACCTGGCGCCCGCGGCGGCCCGCTTCAGCGCCGTGGCCCTGGCGTGCTTCCTCGCCACGGGCGGCTCGGGTCTGATCGCCGCGTGGCTCGTGCTCGGCGCCAGCGCCGACGGGGTGTCCGGAGCGCTCGGTACCGGGTACGGGTGGCTGCTGATCGCGAAGACCGCGGCACTGACGGCCCTCGGACTGTTCGGCTGGCAGCACCGCCGGCGCACGCTCCCGCGGCTGCGCGCCGGCCGACCGGGCAGCTTCCGCCGGTTCGCGGTCGTCGAGGCGGGGGTTCTGCTGGCCACCGTCGCCCTGGCCGTCGCCCTGGCCGCCTCCCCTCCCCCGGCCGCCGCGACGTCGTCCGCGCAGCCGGCCCGTCGGCCGCATCCGCGCCGGAGGCCGGCCCCGCCCAGCAGCCGGCCGGCGGCAGCATGGCCGGGATGGACCACGGCGAACTCTCGGTCACCGTCCTGATCGACGAGACCCGGTTCCACGTCTCGGGGCCGGTCGAGGCCGGCTCGCGGGTCACCGTGCACAACGCGACCACGACCGAGGTGACCATCACCGCGTCCGACGGCTCGTTCGACGTGGTCGTGCCCGGGCGCGCACTGATCACCTTCCAGGCGCCGGACGAGCCCGGGTCCTACCCCTTCGTCAGCCGCCACGCGTCGTCCTTCGCCGACGTTCTCGTCGTCCGCTAGGCCCGTCCCTCCGAGGCGTATGACCTGGTCACCCGCACGGGTGCGGCGGACCGGTGCGCGACCGAAACGGTTGGCCCGGCCCACCCGCCGGTGATACATACGCCCGGAGGTCTTTCCTGTCGCGCTTCGGCTTGCCTGCCGACGGGCCGGGCCACGGGGGTCGAGCGAGGAGATTGCTGTGCGCGCACGTCTGCTGCGGGTGCTCGTTGCCGCCCTGATGGCGGCAGCGCCGGCCCTCGTGGTCCCGGCGGCGGCGTCGGCGGCGACTGGTGACGTCCTCTTCGTGGTCGCGAACCCGACCACCCCGACCACCGGCGAGACCGCCGTCCGAAACCGGCTGATCGCCGCCGGCAACACGGTCACGATGGCCGACGACGACGCCGTCACCACCGCGGCCGCGGCCGGCAAGGTGCTCGTGATCATCGGGCAGACCAGCAGCTCCAACTCGGCCGCCGTGAAGTCACTCGCCACCGTCGCGGTGCCGATCTGGGTGGCCAAGCCCTTCCTGTTCGACGACTTCGGGCTCACCGGCCGGACGGCGGGCACGGACTACGGCGACACGGCGGCGTCGCAGCTGACCATCGCCGACGCCACGCACCCGATGGCGGCCGGCCGCACCGGCACCGTCTCGATCCAGTCCGGCGGCCGGCTGTCCTGGGGCCGGCCCGCCGCGTCGGCCACCGTCGTGGCCCGGGCGGGCACCGATGCGTCGGTGTTCGTGATCGCACCGGGGGCGGCCCTCTTCTCCGGTGCGGCCGCCCCGGCCTGCCGGCTGACCTTCCCGCTGTGGGCCAACGGGCCGGCGACGTTCACCGCGAACGGCTGGGCGTTGTTCGACGCCGCCGTCTCGTGGAGCACCGCGAACTGCACCGTGGGGCCGCCGCCCAGCGACGACCCGCCGTCGGTCGCCGTCACCGCGCCCGCGTCCGGCGCCACCGTCTCGGGGACGGTGACGCTGTCGGCCTCGGCGTCCGACGACGTCGGGGTCGCCTCGGTCAGCTTCGCCGTCGACGGGACGACGGTGGGCTCGGACAGCGCGGCGCCGTACTCGGTGGCGTGGAACTCGGCCGGCGTGACACCGGGCGGGCACTCGATCACCGCCACCGCCCAGGACAGCGCGGGGCAGACCACCACCTCAACCGCGGTGCCGGTGACCGTCGAGGCGAGCACGACGCCGACCGGCGAGGTGCTGTTCGTCGTCGCCAACCCGGGCACCCTGAACGCGGGCGAGACGGCGGTACGCAACCGGCTGACCGGCCTGGGCTTCACCGTCGTCGTCGCCGACGACAACACCGTGGGCAACGCGCAGGCGGCCGGCAAGGCGTTCGTCCTGGTCAGCCAGACGGTGACGTCGAGCGGCGCGAACATCCGCGCGCTGGCGTCGCTGGCGGTGCCGGCCTGGCTGGCCAAGCCGGCCTACTTCGACGACTTCGGGCTCACCGGCGGGCTCACGGGCACCGACTTCGCCGACAGGCCGGTGACGCCGCTGACGATCGCCGCGGCGGGGCACCCCATGGCGGCGGGGCGGACCGGCACGGTGACCCTGCAGACGAGTGGACGGATCTCCTACGGCCGCCCGACGGCCGCGGCCACGGTGGTCGCCCGCTCGGGCACCGACGCCACGGTCTTCACCCTCTCCCCCGGCCAGACTCAGGCGAACGGCTCCACCGCCCCGGCCTGCCGGGTCACGTTCCCGCTGTGGGCGAACGGGCCGACCCTGTTCACCGCCGACGGCTGGGCGCTGTTCGACGCGGCCGCGCGATGGACGGCGACCAACTGCGGCTCGAGCACTCCCCCGCCGGACCCGGAGCCGGGTGACATCGAGCAGGTCGTGCTGGTGTCGGTCGACGGGCTGAACCCGGATGCCATCACCCAGCTCGGCCCGACGGGTGCGCCGACGTTCTACCGGCTGATGGCCGAGGGCGCATCGACGCTGAACGCCCGGACGGTCTACGAGGCCACGCAGACGCTGCCCAACCACACCTCGATGGTGACCGGCCGGCCGGTGGCCGTCGCCGGCGGAGGGCACGGGGTCAGCGTCAACGAGGACAACGGCTCGACCGTGCACGCCTCGGCCGGCACCTACTGCGCGAGCGTCTTCGACGTGGTCCACGACAACGGCGGGACGACGGCGCTCTACAGCGGCAAGGTGAAGTTCGACTTCCTGGACCGCAGCTGGAACGCGACCAACGGCGCCGTCGACACGACCGGCGTCGACAACGGCCGCGACAAGATCGACACGTACGTGCGGGCCACGGACACGGCGACCACGGCCGCGGTGCAGGCGTCGCTGACCAGCAGCAACCCGACCGACTTCACGATGCTCCACTACCCGGGGCCGGACCAGACCGGCCACGCCCAGGGCTACATGTCGCCGGCCTACCTGAACGAGGTGTCGGCGACCGACGCCCTGATCGGCGACCTGCTCGACACGATCGCCGCCGACCCCGACCTCGCGGCGCACACCGTGGTGCTCGTGACCAGCGACCACGGCGGCCTCGGCACCAGCCACGCCGACGAGAGCCAGCCGGTCAACTACCGGGTGCCCGTCTTCGCCTGGGGCGCGGGCGTCACCGCCGGCTCGGACCTGTACGCGCTCAACCCTGACCGCGCCGACCCGGGCACGGGCCGACCGACCTACGCGGCCGCCGTCCCGCCGGTGCGCAACGCGGAGGTCGGCAATCTGGCGGCGGAACTGCTCGGGTTCGGGGCGATCCCGGGCAGCCTGATCAACAACGGGCAGACCCTCGACCTGGCGTCCTAGCAGCGTCGGTCCGGCGCGCCGTCGGCCCCGCGACGCAGGGTCTTGCCCGTTGCCCGCCGGTGCTCCACCGTGGTGGCCGGATCGGCGGTGTGACGACGGGCTCGGTGACCCAGCATGACGCGGCGGCAGCGTTCTCCCGGACGGATCCTCGTGGTGGCGCTGGTCGTCGTCGCGACGTCCCTGCTCGGCCTGCCGGCCCAGGCCGCGCCGCCTGACCCGGGGCCCCCGCCGGTCCCGCTGGTGGAGGGCCCATGGCCGCCGTCCCGGGTGCTCGCCGTGGATCCGGCGACGGTCGAACCGCCGTTCTCCGCGGCCGCGGTCAACACCTGTCCTGCGGTGGGCTCCGGGATCAACCGCACGGCACCCGGCGCGGGCCGGACGGTCGCGCTCACCTTCGACGACGGCCCCGGCGCGAGCACCGATGCGATCCTGTCGATCCTGCGCAACGCCGGTGTGACGGCCACGTTCTTCAACGTCGGCGTCAACGAGGCCGTCCGCCCGGCGACCGTGCGGTCGATGGCCAACGGGTTCCTGCTGGGGAACCACACGTGGTCGCACCCGGACATGACGCGGCTGTCCGCGGCCGGGCAGGCCGCCGAGATGGACAACGAGAGCGCGCAGCAGGCCAGCATCGTCGGCAGCTTCCCGTGCTTCTTCCGCCCGCCCTACGGCGCCACCAACAGCACCACGCTGAGCCTGGCCCAGGCGCGCCGGATGGCCGTCTGGAACTGGTCGGTCGACACCGAGGACTGGAAGGCCAACGGCTCCGCGGACCAGTTCTGGGTGAACCGCATCATCACCCTGGCTCAGGCCGGCGGCAGCCAGGAGCACCCGGTGATCCTGCTGCACAACCAGCCGACCGCCATGCCGGCCACCGTCGCCGCCCTGCCGGCGATCATCGCGTTCTACCGGGACCGCGGGTACACCTTCGTCGACCTCGCCGGCCGCACCGCCGTCACTGATCGACCGGTGACCGGTGACTGGGACGGCAACGGGACGTTGACGCCGGGCATCGTGCGGGGGAACACCTGGTACCTCCGTAACAGCAACAGCGCCGGCCCGCCGGACCTCGTCTTCAGCTACGGCGTTCCCTCGGACCGGCCGATCGCCGGAGATTGGGACGGCAACGGCACGTGGAGCCCCGGGATCGTTCGCGGCAACCGCTGGCACCTGCGCAACAGCAACAGCACCGGCACGGCCCACATCGCCTTCACCTACGGCGCCACCAGCGACCGGGTCATCACCGGCGACTGGGACGGCAACGGCACCTTCACCCCCGGCATCGTCCGCGGCAACCGCTGGCACCTGCGCAACACCAACAGCGACGGCACGGCCCACATCGCCCTCACCTACGGCGCCACCAGCGACCGGGTCATCACCGGCGACTGGGACGGCAACGGCACCTTCACCCCCGGCGTCGTCCGCGGCAACCGCTGGCACCTGCGCAACACCAACAGCGACGGCACGGCCCACATCGCCTTCACCTACGGCGCCACCAGCGACCGGGTCATCACCGGCGACTGGGACGGCAACGGCACCTTCACCCCCGGCGTCGTCCGCGGCAACCGCTGGCACCTGCGCAACACCAACACCGACGGCACGGCCCACATCGCGTTCGACTTCGTCCCCTGAGGCTCGGCTCCCGCCGCGTAGCCGTCGACGCGGCCCACCCTGGGCCTGACTCACTTTCGAGCCGTAGCCGTAGCCGTCGAGCGTCAGACGTCCTCGAGACCCGCCTCCGGTGCGGGCGTCGCCGGCGTTCCGGCACCGGCCCACCAGGCCACGATGTCCAGCGCGCGGAGCTGGGTGACGGGCGGCTCCTCCACGTGCGAGGCGATGTCCGTCCAGAGGTCCCACTCGCGGTCGAGGTCGGCCCGGACCGCCTCGGCGAACAGCGGCATGAACTCCTGCCATGAGCGGTGGCCCGTCGGCGTGGGCACCGGCGCGGGGTCGCCGCCCACGTAGACGCCGTAGACCCGACTGTCGTACAGCGGGACGAAGGCCGGCCGCTTGCGGTGCAGGACCTTGGCGAGCACCGTCCCCTTGGCGCCGTGGATCCCCTCGCCGTCGAGGACGGAGAACAGTTCACCGAGGCGCCGGAGGTCGTCCTCGCCGGCCTCCCGCAGGTCCAGGTCGGTCGGGATCTCGTCCAGGACGGACTGCAGCTCCGTTCGCTTGCCCTGCAGTTCCTCATAGGTCCGCACCCGCATGTGCGAGACGTTGAGCAGGACGGGCGCGAGGAAGTCGGCGTCCACGAGCGGCCCGCGGGCGTGCTTGGCGTCGTATCCGTCGTACGAGGGATAAGCCCAGCCCCCGCCCTCTGTCAGGTAGCGCCGGGCGTAGGCCGTGGCGGCGCCGCGGTCGACCGTCCGGTTCCCGATCTGCAGCGTCCCCATGAGCCGACCCTGCCACGGTGCCGGCGTCCCTCGGGACAGTTCAGCGGCTCTGCAGCGCGTCCAGCGCGACGGCCATGCTGGCCGCGACGCGGAAGTCCAGCCGCGGGTCCGGGACGGTCACCGCGTACCGGTCGCGGATCGCCTTCTGCCGCTCGCTGACGAGGACGACCTGGCCGCTCACGTCGTCGACGAAGTCGAAGTGGAAGACGAACGGGACCCAGAGGTCGCCGATGTAGGGGATGAAGTCCCAGATGCGGCGGAGGATCGCGAGGACCGGACGGCGCTCCTTGCCGACGGCGGTCAGCCCCGGCGCCTGCAGGTTCCAAGTGGAGCGCAGCAGGCTGGCGCCGAACTGCTTGCTGAAGAAGCCGAGCATGTTGCCCTGCTCGTCGTAGACATCGTGCTCGGCGTGGACGTCGAGGCGCTGGCGTGCCTTGAACAGGAAGACGACGCGGGTCTTCGACTCGTCGGCGAAGAAGCGGATCTCCTCCTTGAGCTTCATCCGCTTCTGCTCGGCGAAGGCAAGGAGGTGCCCCTCGCTCCCGTCGGGATTCGCCGCCCGGATCTCATAGCGGTTGACCATCATGGTGATGCGCTGCCGCACGAAGAAGGCGGGCACGACCATCGCGGTGGGAGGGTGAGCGGCGAATTCAGTCATGGTGTGTCTCCCGTGTGGACGACGGCGGTTCGCACCCATCCTGACGCACGATCGGGCGGATGCCCCAGGGCTCGAAAATAGGAGCTCGCTCTCACGCGGTCCTCGGCACGGGACGGCGCTCAGCGACGGCGGCCGGGCGAGGCATCCGGTCCCGGGCCCGGTGACGAACACCGTCCGTGGAGTGCCCGTCTCCTGAGCAGATGTACTGGGTCATCGAGCCGTTGGTCGATGCCGGGCTCGACCGGGAGCAGATCGAGTCACTGATCTTTCGCCTCGGCTTCGAGAGCATCGTCAACGGCGGTCGGGGCGCCGCCACAGGATTCACGGATCTCGTCCGCGACCAACCGGCGCAGGTCCAGGCGGCCTGGTGGCGCGCCATCGGGCGGATGATGGCCATCCCCTGGCCGGCCGACTCCTTGTGACGGCGCGGTGACAACCCCCGCCGGTACTCACTCGCTGTCTCGCGGGAGTTGACCGCGTCGGGGCGCCCCATCGCCTGCGCGAGGCGATGAACGACCGGACAGAAGGGCTCCCGCCAATGGTCACCGTCGGACTGCTCGTGCGAGTCGAGGCACGGCCTGGCAAGGAGGACGAGGTAGCGGAGTTCCTCCGCAGCGGGCTCCCGATCGTGCAGGACGAGCCCGGCACGGTGACCTGGTTCGCCCTCCGCCTCGGCGACTCGACCTTCGGGATCTTCGACGCGTTCGAGGACGACGCCGCCCGGCAGTCACACCTGGGCGGTCAGCTCGCGGCGGCGTTGATGGCGCGGGCCGACGAGCTGCTCGCCGGGGCGCCCACGATCGAGCCGGTCGAGGTGCTCGCGGCGAAGCTGCCGCAGTAGCCGCCGGTGGTCAGGTCTCCGGGCGAGGCTGGTCGGCGTCGTCGTCCGCGTGTCCCCCGCCGGAACCGTGCTCGGGATGCCAGAGCGCCCGGCCGGTCACGGCGTCGAAGACGTGTGCCCGCCCGGCCTCGACAGCGATGCGCACCGCATCCCCGGGACGGATCACCGCCCGCGGCGGGAAGAACGCGTGCAGCGTGGCGCCGGAGGCGCTCCCCGCGGTCAGGTCGGCCCCCGGGGCGACGACCGGAGGTGCGTTCACGATCAGCGCGACCACGTTCTGCCGGCCGGTGTACTCGACGTCACTCACCACCGCGTCCAGCGTCACCGAGTCCGGGTCGTGGTCGGATGCGGCACCGTGCACGTCCTCGGCACGGAGTCCGAGCACCACCTCGCGGCCGACGTGTTCGAGCAGCGGCGTCGGCACCACCTGCCACAGGGGCAGGGTCCGGGTGCCCACCTCGAACCCGGCCAGCCCGCCCGCGGCGACCATCCGGGCCGGCAGCATTCCGATCGGTGGGGCACCGACGAACCCGGCGACGAACAGGTCGACCGGCCGCTCGTACAGCTCTCGCGACCGCCCCACCTGCACGAGGCGGCCCTCGTTGAGGATCGCGACCCGGTCGGCGACCGCCAGCCCCTCGGCCTGGTCGTGGGTGACGTAGAACGTGGTGACGCCGAGGGATCGGACGACGTCGACGATCTGCCGCCGTACCTCCACGCGCTGCACGGCGTCCAGGTCGCCGAGGGGCTCGTCGAGCAGGAAGACGTCCGGGACCTGCACGAGCGCGCGTCCGACGCCGACCAGCCCGCGCTCCCCTCCGGACAGCTCCCCCGGCCGACGGGACAACAGCCGGCCCAGCCGCAGTTGCCGCGCTCGGCCGCTGACCCGCTCCTTGACTTCTGCTTCCGGCCGATGCTGCACCCGGAGTCCCCAGCCGAGGTTGTGGGACACGTCGAGGAACGGGATCAGGGCGGACGCCTGGAAGACCATGGCCACCCGTCGGTCACCGGTCGACAGGCCGGTGACCTGCCGCCCCTTGATCAGCACCTCGCCGGAGGTGATCTCGTCGAGGCCGGCGAGCACCCGGAGCAACGTGGACTTGCCGCTTCCGGACGAACCCAGAACGACCAGCAACTCGCCGTCGGCCGCGGTCAGCGTGACGTCCTTGAGCACCCTGGTGCCGCCGCGGACGACGGTCAGCCGCTCCACACCCGTGCCTGTCATGGATCCGTCCGTTCGCGCCGCGTCGTCCTGGCCCTCCGACAGCAGTGTCGCGCCACGAGCTCCGATCGGGCACGTCCCCAGCACTTGTCCGCGAGCCTTGTATCTGTTAGATATGTATCTGACAGATACTTATCTGGAGGTTCGGTGACGCGCAGCGATCAAACGCAGACGGCGGTTCTCGGCGCGCTGAGCGTCATGCCGATGACCGGATACGCGCTGCGCAACGAGATCCGGGACACGCTGGGGCACTTCTGGAGCGAGAGCTTCGGCCAGATCTATCCGGCCCTGGCCGACCTCGAGCGGCGGGGGTTGGTCGAGCGGCGCGGGGCCGAGCGCACCGGCTCGTCGACGTTCGCGATCACCCCCGCGGGAACGGCACGGCTCCTCCAGCTGCTGACCGAGCCCACCCAGCCCTCCCCACCCCGCAACGGGCTCCTCCTCCGCCTCTTCTTCGGCCGCCAGTTGGGGCCCGCGGCCTGCCGAACGCTCGTGCAGCGCGCTCGCGACCAGGCCGAGCAGCAGTTGACCCGATTGGACGCCATTCGTCGGGAGCTGCGCGACGACCAGGAACACGCTGCGGACAGCCCGTACTGGCTCCTCACCGTGTCCGCCGGCGAGCACACCGCCCGAGCGACGATCGCCTGGGCCGACGACACCCTGGCCGCGCTCTCCGACCTCGAGGACATCGACGGCGACAGCCCGCCGCCGTCACCCACCGGCCCACCAAGGAGCAACCATGAGCACGCGACAGCCGACGCCTGCCCCGCCGGCACCTCACCCCGCGACGACCGCCCGACGGAGCCGGAGGACGTGGTCCCGGCGGCGGGTGGCGGGAGTGGTGGCCGCCGGCTTCCTCGTCGTCTCCTCGTTCCAGGTGGCCCTGGCCCTCGGCGCACCCTTCGGTGCTGCCGCGTTCGGCGGGGCCAACGCGGGACCGCTCCCCCCGGAACTCCGACTCGTCAGCGCCGTCGCCGCCGGGTTCTGGCTGGTCGCGGCGCTCCACGCGCTGTCCCGTGGGGGCGTCACCGATCGCTTCGCCCGGGTGGGCGACCGCCGGTTCACGTGGGTGCTCGTCGGCCTGAGCACCGTTGGGGCCCTCATGAACGCCGCCTCGTCCAGCCCGTGGGAGCGGTTCGGATGGGCTCCCTACACGCTGGCCCTGGCGATCCTGTGCTTCCTCCTCGCCCGGCGCGGCCCTGAGCACGATCCAGCTGACGTCTAGCGCGACCGCACCGGCGCGGTGTCGAAGAAGTGCCAGAAAACGTCGCGCTGGGATGTCGAGAACGCGAGCGCGGCTCCGTCCCTGACATGAACACGGCCACAGTGGGCCGTACCTCACTAAGGAGAACAAGATGGCCAAGTACCTGCTGCTCAAGCACTACCGTGGCGCGCCGGCAGCGGTCAACGACGTGACGATGGACCAGTGGACGCCCGAGGAGGTCTCGGCGCACATGCAGTACATGAACGACTTCGCCGCCCGACTCGAAGGCAGCGGTGAATTCGTCGACGGTCAGGCGCTCTCTCCCGAGGGCACGTTGGTCCGCTACGACGGCGAGGGGCGGCCGCCGGTCACCGACGGCCCGTTCGCGGAGACCAAGGACCTCATCGCCGGCTGGATGGTGATCGACGTCGACACCTACGACCGGGCGCTGGAGCTGGCGGGGCAGCTGTCCGCGGCTCCGGGGGCGGGGGCAAGCCGATCCACGAGTGGCTCGAGGTGCGCCCGTTCCTCGGCGAGGCCCCGACCATCACGGAGTGACACGCATGGTGGACGAGGCCCTGCTGCGGACCCTCACCCCCACCGTGATCGGGATCCTCGGCCGCCGCGGTGCTGACTTCGCGGCGGCCGAGGACGCCGTGCAGGACGCCTTGATCGAGGCCGTGCGCGTGTGGCCGGACGACCCGCCGCGGGACCCCAAGGCCTGGCTGGTGGCCGTGGCCTGGCGCAAGTTCCTCGACAGCATCCGCGCCGACACCTCCCGACGGCGGCGCGAGGTCCTCGTCGACGACGAGCCGGCGCCCGGGCCGGGAACGGAGGTTGACGACACGCTCCAGCTGTACTTCCTGTGCGCGCACCCGTCCCTGTCGCCGGCTTCGGCGGTCGCGCTCACCCTGCGTGCGGTCGGCGGTCTGACCACGCGTCAGATCGCGCAGGCCTATTTCGTGCCGGAGGCGACCATGGCCCAGCGCATCAGTCGGGCCAAGCGGACCGTCTCGGGCGTCCGGTTCGACCAGCCCGGTGACGTCGCCATGGTGCTGCGCGTGCTCTACCTGGTCTTCAACGAGGGCTACTCCGGCGACGTCGATCTCGCCGGAGAGGCGATCCGGCTCACTCGCCAACTGGCGGCCGCGATCGACCATCCGGAGGTGGCGGGCCTGCTCGCACTCATGCTGCTCCACCACGCCCGGCGCACCGCACGGACCCGCCCCGACGGCAGCCTCGTGCCCCTCGCCGAGCAGGACCGCAACCTGTGGGACACCCGGCTGATCGCCGAGGGCGTCGAGGTGCTCCAGACCGCCCTTGCCCGCGACCGCCTGGGCGAGTTCCAGGCCCAGGCCGCCGTCGCCGCGCTGCACGCCGACGCCCGGACGGCCGAGGAGACCGACTGGGTGCAGATCGTCGAGTGGTACGACGAGCTGGTGCGGCTCACCGACAGCCCGGTGGCCCGCCTCAACCGGGCCGTCGCGGTCGGCGAGGCCGACGGCCCGCGGGCCGGCCTGGCCGCCTTAGCGGGGCTCGACCCCGACCTGCCCCGCTACACCGCCGTCGCGGCGTACCTGCACGAGCGTGACGGTGACCCGGTGACCGCAGCACGGCTCTACGCCGAAGCCGCCCGATCGGCGCCCAACCTCCCCGAACGCGACCACCTCACGCGACAGGCCGCACGGCTCAACGCGGAACTGCGAAGGAGCGGTCGCTGACCTTCGTCGCCTCGTGCCGGTTCGGACCGCACAGCAATCCGAGCGCCGCGATGCATGATCACCTGGTTGACCGTGCTTTCCTCGCAGGCTGAATCTCACACGTGACGGACAGGAGGCTGAGGTGGCCGAGACGACGGTGGCCGAGACGACGGTGGCCGAGGTGATGGCCGAGCTGGCCGCGCTCGAGGACCCGAGGGCGCGCGAGGTGAACGAGAGACACGGTGACGATCACGGTGTGAACCTCGGCAAACTGCGCGCGCTCGCGAAGCGGCTGAAGACGCAGCAGGAACTCGCGCGCCGGCTCTGGGAGACGGATGACACCGCGGCGAGACTGCTGGCGCTCCTGATCTGCCGCCCGAAGGCGTTCGAGCGGAACGAGTTGGACGCCATGCTGCGCGAGGCGCGCACCCCCAAGGTGCACGACTGGCTCGTGAACTACGTGGTGAAGAAGAACCCGCACGCCGAAGAGCTGCGCGTGGCCTGGTTCGCCGATCCGGATCCGGTGGTCGCGAGCGCCGGCTGGGCGCTGACCACCGAACGCGTGGCGAAGAAGCCCGAGGGCCTCGACCTCGCAGGACTGCTCGACGTCATCGAGGCGGAGATGAAAGACGCCCCGGATCGCCTGCAGTGGGCGATGAACCACTGCCTGGCGCAGATCGGGATCGAGCACCCCGAGCACCGCGCCCGTGCACTCGACATCGGTGAGCGCCTGGAGGTGCTCAAGGACTATCCGACTCCCCCGAACTGCACGTCTCCGTTCGCGCCCATCTGGATCACCGAGATGGTGCGCCGCCAGCACGAGAACTAGGAGGGTTTCGTAGACGAGGGCCGTCGCGGTTGTCCCGGACGGACCGGGCCGCTACCCATGGCCCGCGCTCCTCCTGCCATGCACCGGATAACGCAGATGGAGCACCCCGTCGCCTTGGATGACCACCTCGGGATCCTCGAGCATCAGGTGGCCGTCAGCGAGCGTCCCGAAGTACGGCTTCCCCCGGCCGAAGACGACCGGCACGATGTCGATCGCCACGTGGTCGATGAGCCCCAGCGACAGCGCCTGCCCGCCGACCTCACCCGCGCCCACACCGATCTCCCCCTCGCCAGCCAGCTCCTGTGCTCGCGCGATTCCCTCCTCCACCGAGGTGGCGAAGTGGTACGGCGCCTCCGGGTGCCAGCCCGTCGGCCGCGGTCGGTGCGACACGACCACGACGTGGTCGCTCGCCGGCGGGTGGCCCTCCTAGCCGTTGGTCAGGTCGAATTGGTGCCGCCCGATGACCAGGACCTTCTGGCGCGACCACATGCCACGCACGTAGTCAGCCGAGGCCGCTGAGACCCGGAATGGCGCGCCGTGAACGTCGGCGTGGTCCTCGTCGACGAGGGGATGGTCGCCGTTGAAATACCAGTCGTGGAGCGGCCCCACGTCGTCTCGCTCATCGGCGATGTAGCCGTCCAGCGAGGCCACCGCGTGCAGGTACGTCGCACCCATGCCTCCCCTCCTTCCGACACGAGTCATGGGACTGCCCCGACTTCGGTTGACTCGGTCGGTCGAGGTTAGGCCGCGAACTGGGTTACCGAGTGTGCTGCATGCCGCGGACCATGCGGATCTCCCGCACCCCGCCCTCGACCTGGGCCGTCCCGTCGGCGACGAAGCCGTGCTTGCGGTAGAACGCCTGTGCACGAGGGTTCGGGTCGGCCACCCACAGCGCCACCGACTCCTCCGGATCGACGACCGCCGCCAGCAGCGCCGGCCCAGCACCCGTGCCGTGGTCGGCCGCATAGACGTAGAGCACGTACAGCTGCCTCGCCCACGCCGCCCCGGCGTCCAAGGGCGGCCCTGACATGGCGATCCCGACCAGCTCGCCGTCCCGCTCGGCGACAGCCGCGCGGTTCTCGCGATAGCGCTCGTCGGTCACCGCGGCAGTCCAGAACCGCTCCCGAGCGGCCAGGAAGCCTGGGTCGTCGAGCACCGCGTCCGACATGAGTCCCCGATACGTCTCCTGCCAGCACCGCACATTCACGCCCGCCATCTGCGCGACGTCCTCGACCCGAGCCGGGCGAACAGTCAGCGAGGAACTCACCGCCCGAATCGTAGGCAGCCCGAGACGCCACTCTCTGGCGCCGACCACTGCGGAGCGATTGAGAGCGGGGACGCCCTCCGGACCCGAACTCCAGGTCAACGGTGGGCGACGGACGAGTCGGCCTGTACGCCGGGGATGGTCGAGGGGGTGTTGGTGATCGTTGGCCAACCTTGAGCCGGCGCTCTGACCTGCGCTTTCTAGGTTGGGCCGAGTGGGTCTCTGTTGACTGTTTGCGGCAACTTGCGGACACTGTGCGGACTGGGTGGCGGTCTTCGACGACGCCGATTGACCACAGGACGAATGTCGGTGACGGCGGCTCTAGGGACACCACCAGCCCGTGAACGTTGTGCCCAATGCGCAGGAATTGGGCGGAAAACTGCTGATCAGCGCACAACGTCCGTCCGCCGAGAGGGAGCGGGGGCGCTGCGGAACAGGTATCCGTGAGATGGGCCGCTTGGAGACACCGCAGCGGTGGCGCCGACGCTTCCGCGGAAGCGCCTCGGCGGAGAGGCTCTCAATCCGGACAGGTGCCACCCGTCCGCTCGTAGATCGCCGTGGCACCGGCCGACAGCCGCTCGACACGCGGGCCCTCGACCTCGAGGCCGATGAGCATCATGCAGCGGCCTTGCGTCCAGTAGACGTGGCCGATCGCGTTGCCGTGCAGGTCGGGGCCCGTCCATCCGTGGGCGCCGGGGACGTCGGCAACCTGAAAGCGCTCGATCTCCACGCCCGGGATCTGGTACTGGATCGCCTCATCGCTCGTCTCGTAGGCCATCCAGTCGCGTGCGCCGGCCTCGGTCTCGAAGAGCAGGACGCTGCTCACGCCGGCACCGTGCTCGCCTTGGGCGGGCTGGTAGGTCGTCGAGATGTACCCACTGCGCTGGAGCAGCTCGGCGCCGTCCTCCGGCAGGTCGAACGGCGGCCCTGAGTCGGTCCGCGGCGACTCGACCGGTTCCAGGTCCGGGACCTCGTCGTCCTGCAAGAGGTACTGCTCGAGGTTCGGCTGCGCGGCGGTCGTGGCCACGTCGGCGGTACTCGTCGCCCGCTCGGAGTCTCCGCCGCAGCCGGCGATGAGCGTGCAGAAAAATCCTACGAGTGGAATGAACAATGAACGCCGGGCCATGTTCCATGCTGTGGCCTCGGCGCGCTCCCGCGCAATGCACTGGTGCGTGATGACGTCCGTCATGGAGCACACGCCGCACGCTGAACACGAACCTGCAGGTCAGTGGCGGGCGACGGACGAGTCGGCCTGTACGCCGGGTTCTGTCCACGGGTGCCTCGCGGCCTCCCGATGGGCGGTCATCCATCTAGGCCTGCCGTTGCCGGCAGGCTCCAGCGGTCTACCCGCAGGCTCGGGCGGGCAGCCCTCGAACGCCTGCGCAGGACGACGGCGGACCGCCGTCCCTTCTTGACCTTGCTCCGGGTGGGGTTTACCGAGCCACACCGGTCACCCGGTGTGCGGTGGTCTCTTACACCGCCGTTTCACCCTTACCAGTGCGAGCACTGGCGGTCTGTTCTCTGTGGCACTGTCCCGCGGGTCGCCCCGGGTCGCTGTTAGCGACCACCCTGCCCTGTGGAGCCCGGACGTTCCTCGGCGACGGGGTCTCCCCCGCCGACGCGACCGCCCAGCCGACTCGTCCGTCGTGCAGGCAGTCTAGAGGTGCTCACTCCACGTCGATCGGGCAGAAGTACTTCTCGTCGCCACCCCGGCTGAGCACGAGCGCCCGTTCGCCGTCCTCGCAGTCGTCGGGGTACTGGCCCAGTTGCTGGTCGGCGTCGGCGGAGTCGCAGTCGACCTGCTCGCCATCGAGGGCACCCCGGCCACGCCGTCACCCGAAGTAGAGCCGGAAGCCGACCCGACGCCGCCCGTCCTCGGTGAGCGTCGACATGTCGATGACCTGACGAGCCTGCTCCTCGACCGGGGTGTCCGACAGCAGCTCGAGGTAGCGGCGGTGCTCGGTAAGCGACCTGACCGCCGTCTCCACGCTGGTCGGTGACGTCGACCTCGTGCGGCGGATCGGTCATCTCCGAGACGGCGATGAACTGCACGCCCCGCCAGGGCTGCTCGGTCAGGTCGGGGAAGATCCACTCGTTCCCGGCGTCCGCCACCGCGTCGATGACCGACTGACCCAGCGCCCGGTGGTCGGCCGAGTTCGCGTACGCCGGCGACCCCCCGGGCGGCGTCCAGGTCGGCCCGAAGTAGCCGGTGACGACGAGTTCCGGCTTGTGCCGGCGGATCGCGCCGGCCAGGTCGCGCCGCAGCTCCGGCCCGGCCACGAGCACGCCGTCGCGGTGGTCGAGGAACTCCACCTCGGTGACCCCGACGACGCCGGCCGAGCGCCGTTCCTCCTCCTCGCGCAGCGGTCCGGCCTCCTCGGGCGGCACGCCCGCCATCCCCGCCTCACCGCGGGTGGCCAGCAGGTAGTGCACCTCCTTGCCCTCCGCCGTCCAGACGGCGACCGCCGCGGACAGGCCGTACTCGATGTCGTCGGGGTGGGCGGCAACGACGAGCGCGCGCTGCCAGTCGCTGGGCATGGGGGTCGGCATGAGCGCAGTCTGCCGTCGCGGGACGCCGCCAGCGGAACATGATCGCGAGAGCCGCCGTCCATCCGCCGGAGCCGCGCTATGGGGCGGCTTCCGCGGCTCTCCGGCGGCTCCGGTCGTTCCGGCACCGCCGAACCCCCGCCCTGTCCGGACATCCTGGGCGACGCGGCCGTAGGCTCGCCGATCGTGTCCCCCGTCGACCTCCTCATCGCCGCGGGGGTGGCCTTCCTGGCCGGCGGCATCAACTCGGTCGCGGGCGGCGGGTCACTGATCCTCTTCCCCACGCTGGTCGCCCTCGGCCTGGGCACGGTCGAGGCGAACGTGACCAACTCCGTCGTCCAGTGGCCGGGCTACCTGGGCGGGGTCGCCGGCTTCCGCGACGAGTACACGGGTCAGCGCGGCCGGCTGATCCGGTTCGGCCTGGTCGCCGCGCTCGGCGGGACGACGGGGAGCGTCCTGCTGCTGACGACGCCGTCGGAGGCGTTCGACCTCGTCGTCCCGATCCTCGTGCTGCTGGCCAGCCTGCTGCTCGCCGTCCAGCCGCTGCTGACCACGCGACTCAAGAAGGCCGAGGACGAGGCCGCGCACCGTGACCCGGCCTGGCTGTACGTGGCCCTGTTCCTCGCCACCGTCTACGGCGGCTACTTCGGTGGCGCGCTCGGCGTGATCCTCGTCGGCGTGCTCGGCCTCGCGCTGCACCGGCTGAAGCTGGCCAACGCGCTGAAGTCGGCGCTGTCCGCGGTCACGGCGACCGTCAGCCTGGTCATCTTCGCGTTCTTCGGCGACGTGCACTGGGGCGTCGTCGCCGTCGCCGCCCCGGCCAGCCTGATCGGCGGGTTCCTCGGCGCCCGGATCGCCACCCGCATCCCGACGACGCCGCTGCGCATCTTCATCGTCTGCTTCGGCGTCGCGGTCTCGATCTACCTGTTCGTCCGCATCTGACCCGCCGTCGGAGCGTCAGCGCAGGTGCGCGGTGTCGTTCACCAGCCGCACCGAGGCCCGGCCGTCCGACGACCACGTCACGGTGCACAGCGACGCCGCCTCGAGGAACACCCGGTGCACGATCTCGTCGCCGACGTCGAGGGCGGCGGCGAGCATCACCTTGATCGGCGTCACGTGGCTGACGACGAGCACCGTCCGGCCCGCGTAGCGCGACAGGAGACGCCGCCGCGCCCGGGCCACCCGCGCGCTGACGTCGGCGACCGACTCGCCGCCGGGCGCGGGCACCGTGATGTCGCTGCCGAACCGCCGGGCGGCCAGCGGGTGCCGCTCCCGCGCCTCCTCGAAGGTGAGGCCCTCGACGTCGCCGAAGTCGAGCTCGACCAGGTCGTCGTCGAACTCCGGCGTCACGCCCAGGGCGGCCGCCACGATCTCGGCGGTCTCCCGCGTCCGCCGCAGCGGCGAGGCGACGACGGCGTCGATTCCCAGCTCCTTGGCCCGGACCGCCGCCGCCTCGGCCTCGGCCCGCCCGGTGCGCGACAGCGGCAGCTCGTTGCGGCCGCTGAACCGGCGCTCGGGGGTGTGCTCGGTCTGGCCGTGCCGCAGCAGGTGGGTCACGGTCGTCACCACGGGCGCCGGCTCGGCGACCGGCTGGACGTCGTCCTCGGTCATGCTCGGCTCTGCGGCGAGGTCGCGGTGGATCGGCTTGCCGTCCATCGCGCTGTTGGCCAGGGCGTCCGCGGCACCGTTCTGCGCGCGCGGCACCCACGTGTAGCGCACGCCGCCCAGCTGCCGGGCGATCTTCTGCGCCTGCAGGGCCAGCTGCTGCATGTCGGGGTGCTTGATCTTCCAGCGGCCCGACATCTGCTCGACGACGAGCTTGGAGTCCATCCGCACCTCGACCTGCGCCGACGGCGTCGAGGTCCAGCGCCGCCTGCAGGCCTGCGACCAGGCCGCCGTACTCGGCGACGTTGTTGGTCGCCCGCCCCACCGAGGCCGCGCGCTCGGCGAGCAGCTTCCCGGTGTCGGCGTCGCGCACCAGCGCGCCGTAGCCGGCCGGGCCCGGATTTCCCCGGGATCCCCCGTCCGCCTCGACGACGAACCGACGGCTCACGACCCGCCCCCAGGGGCCAAAATGGCCATTTTGGCCCTCGGTCGGGTCACAGGCCCGACTCGGGCGTCCGGACCAGGATCCGGCCGCAGTTCTCGCAGCGGACCACCTCGTGCGGGTCGGCGTTGCGCACCGCGGCGAGCTCGTTGCCGTACAGCTCGATGCGGCAGCCCTGGCACTGGCGGGCCTTCAGCGGCGCGGCACCGGTCGTGCCGGTCTGCTTCCGGATCCGGTCGTACAGCGTCAGCAGCGCCGGCGAGATCTCCCCGGCCACGGCGGCCCGCGCCGCCTCGTGCCGCGTCGTCCCGTCGGCGATGTCGGCCGCCGCGTCGTCGCGCTGCTGCTCGGCGCGCTCGAGGTCGGCCTTCGCCGTCGCCAGACCTCCCTGCGCGGCGGTGAGCGCGGCCTCGGCGACCTCCAGGCGCTCCATCAGCTCGAGCTCCTGGTCCTCGAGGTCGGTCTGCCGCCGCTTCAGCGAGTCCAGCTCGTGCTGGAGGTTGGTGAGCTCCTTCGGCGACACGCTCCCGGAGTCCAGCAGCCGCTGGTCCTTGGTCTCGCGCTGACGCACGGTGTCGACGTCGGACTCCAGCCGCTTGACCTCCCGGCCCAGGTCCTTGACCTCCGTCTCGGCGCGCACGACGTCGCCGGCGAAGGTCCGCTCGGCCTGCTGCGCGGTCTCCACCGCCGCGGCCTCGGGCATCTTGGCCCGCCGGTGCGCCAGCTGGGTCAGCGCGACGTCCTCGGCGGCAAGGTCCAGCAGCTTCTGCTGCTCGAAGTGGTCGGCCTTCACGCGGCCAACCTACCGGGCAGCCACCCAGCCTTCGGCCCCCGTGCAGGGTCCCGCCGCGAGCGTGCGAGCGGTGGGGGGCACGGGTCTCCCTGCCCAGCCGGCTGGGCAGAGCACAAGCTTCCGCGGAGCTACGTGCGGCGTACGGCAGCCCCCGGCGGCTCGGACGCCAGCGGGTCGGGCAGGTCGCGGACGGTGGGGTCCTCCCGCTCGGCGGTGTAGTCGGTCTCCGCCGTCGCGTCGACGCCGTCGTCGACCTTCATCGCCCGCAGGATGAACGTCACGACGACGGCGACCAGCAGGTTCACCGCCAGCGCGAGGAGACCCGCGTAGATGGCGGACTTGGTGTCGAACCCGAACTTCGACAGCGCGAACGAGGAGCCCCCGAAGTGCTCCCGCGCCACCGTGCCGTCGGGGTTGAGCTTCGGGATGTTGTAGACCAACAGCAGACCCGCGGCCATGCCGCCGACCCACCCGGCCACCAGCCCGCCGCGGTGCAGCCAGCGGGTGTAGAGGCCCAGGGCCACCGACGGCATGCGTCTGCAGGATGATCACGCCGCCGATGAGC
Source organism: uncultured Actinomycetota bacterium (assembly GCA_963748305.1). GTDB lineage: Bacteria > Actinomycetota > Actinomycetes > Mycobacteriales > Geodermatophilaceae > Blastococcus_B. Next base: position 357,684 of record CAVVIN010000020.1, read on the forward strand.
TGCAGGTCGATGGAGAACTGCGGGTTGAGGAAGAGGATCGCCGCGACCGCGCCCAGCTTGACCACCAGCGAGGCGATCTTGGCGACCTGCGCCTCCTGCTTGCGGGGTGGCGTCCTTCTTCAGGTACTCCTTGTAGATGTTGCGGGTGAACAGGTTGGCCGCGGCGATCGACATGATCGCGGCGGGCACCAGCGCACCGATCCCGATCGCGGCGAACGCGATGCCGGCGAACCAGCTCGGGAACATCTCCTGGAAGAGCACCGGCACGATCGTGTTGACGTCCTCGCCGATCGGCGTCACTCCGGCCGCGATGGCCATGAAGCCGAGCAGCGCGATCAGGCCCAGCGCCAGGCTGTAGATCGGCAGCGCGCTCATGTTCCGCTTGAGCACGTCGCGGTTGCTGGCCGCCAGGATGCCGGTGATCGAGTGCGGGTAGAGGAACAGCGCCAGGGCCGAGCCGAGCGCGAGGGTGGCGTAGCCCAGCTGACCGGTCGCCGGGAGCAGCACCCCGGAGCCGTCGTTCGCCGAGAACTTCTCCTCGGCCGCACCGAAGATGACGTCCCAGCCGCCCAGCTTCGACGGGATCACGATCACCGCGACGATGATCGTCAGGTAGATGAGCGTGTCCTTGACGAACGCGATCAGCGCCGGCGCCCGGAGCCCCGAGTTGTACGTGTAGAGCGCCAGGATGATGAAGGCCACGATGAGCGGCATCTCGCCCTCGACGCCCATCGCCTTGAGGATCGCCTCGATGCCCACGAGCTGGAGCGCGATGTAGGGCATCGTCGCGACGATGCCGGTGATCGCGACGAGCAGCGCCATCGTCGGGGAGTCGAACCGTGCCCGCACGAAGTCGGCCGGCGTCACGTAGCCGCGCACGTGGCTGACCGACCACAGCCGGATGACCACGAGGAAGACCAGCGGATAGATGATGACGGTGTACGGGACGGCGAAGAAGCCTGCGGCCCCGGCCCCGAACATCAGTGCCGGCACCGCGACGAACGTGTAGGCGGTGTAGAGGTCACCACCGAGCAGGAACCAGGTGATCCAGGAGCCGAAGCTCCGGCCGCCGAGTCCCCATTCGTCCAGGTGCATCAGGTCATCGGCCCGCCGCCACCGGGAGGCCGCGAAGCCCATGACGGTGACGACCAGGAAGAGGATGACGACGATGACCAGCTCGACGACGTTGATCCCGTCCATCGCTCAGCCCTCCCCGCGCTTGGTGGCGGCGTCGCGGGCGATGGCGTCGCGGGCTGCGGTCTGCTCGGTCTTGCTGCGCCGCGTCATGCGGTAGACGAGCACCGTGGTGGCGACGCCCAGCGCCACGAACGCCAGCTGCAGCCAGTAGAAGCGTGGCCAGCCGGCGATCGTCGGATCGGTCGCGTTGTACAGCGGGACGATCAGCGGCACCACGATCGGGACCAGCAGCAGCCAGTTCCACGGGCTGCGGTCGCTCCGGTGCGGCGCGACGTCGTCGGTCGTCCCGTCGCCGCGCGGCGGGATCGTTGCGGAGGCCATGTGCGCCCCTCTCCCCGGGGCGGACCCCGGTGATCAGCCGGCCGGTCGCCCGGCCGGATCCCCGTGCTGGCCCACGTGCCACGTCCACGGGTCGGTGCGGTGCCCGGACACGGCCACCTCCACCCGGTCGGACAGGTCGTGACGGAGCACGTCGGCTGCGATCGGCAACCAGGGCCACTCACTCGCGAAGTGTGCAACGTCACACAGAGTGGGGCCATTCGACTCCATCCCCTCGGACACCGGGTGATGCTTGAGATCGCTGGTCAGGAGGACGTCGGCCCCCGCCGCACCCGCCGCATCGATCAGCGACCCGCCGCTGCCGCCGCACACCGCGACGGTCCGGATCGGCCGGTCCGGATCGCCCGCGACCCGTACCCCGCCGACGGTGACGGGGAGTACCCCGGCGACGCGTTCGGCGAACTCGCGCAGGGACACCGGCTCCGCCAGCCGGCCGACCCTCCCGAGGCCCGCCCGCGGGTCCGCGGCGGTCGGCTCCAGCGGGACGGCGTCGACGAGCCCGAGGGCACCGGCGAGCGCGTCGTTCACGCCGTACTGGGGTGCCCGGTCGGCGTTGGTGTGCGCGACGAACAGCGCGGCGCCGCCCCGGACCAGCCGGTGGATCAGCCGCCCCTTCGGGTCGTCGGCGGGCACGCCGTGCACCGCGGTGAGCAGGAGCGGATGGTGCGTGACGAGCAGGTCGGCGCCGATCTCGAGCACCTCGTCCACGACCGCGGACGTCGGATCGACGGCGAACAGCACCCGGCGCACCGGCTCGTCCGGATCCCCGCACACCAGCCCGACCGCATCCCAGCCCTCGGCGAGCGCGGGGTCGTAACGGGCGTCGAGGGCGGCGATCACATCGCGCAGCGGCACGGGCACGGGTCCGGACTGTAGGCCGACCGCTCCCGGCGCCCGGACCGGCCACGGCCCTGGTGGCCGGTCATCGTCCAGCTGGAACGCACGGCGGACGCGGTCACCGAGGCGGTCATCACCACCCGCAACGGCGGGCCGGCACCCGACCTCGCCCAGGTGGCGGTCCTGCGGCGGGCGATCCGGCGGCTCGAGGACGACGTCCGCAGCTCCCGGGCGCCGCGACGACGCGGAGATCTACGCCGAGGGGGTGCTCGCCCCGGTCGCCCGCGAGGTGGACGCCGCCCGGCGCCTTGTGAGAGAGACGCACCGGGACGACGCGGGCCCTGAGCCGTGTTGCATGTGACATGACGTCACACTGGGATGGCGGGGTGTCGACCGAGCCGTCGTTGTCGCTCCCCGCACCCACCGGTCCCCCGCCGCCCGGGTCGCGCACCGTCGTCACCGACGACGGCGTGCCGCTGCACGTCGAGGTCGACGGCGACGACGACCTCACCGCTCACCGTCGTCTTCGCGCACGGGTTCACCGCCCGGCTCGTCGAGTGGGACCTGCAGCGGGCCGCGCTGCGCGACCGGGCGCGGCTGGTGCTCTTCGACCAGCGCGGGCACGGGCGGTCGGCCTGCACCCCGCTGCCCGACGCGACCATCGACCGCACCGGCCGCGACCTCGGCCAGGTGCTCGACGCCACCACCCCCAGCGGGCCCGTCGTGCTGGCCGGCCACTCGATGGGCGGGATGAGCATCATGGCGCTGGCCCGGCAGCGGCCCGAGCTGTTCGGCGACCGCGTCGTCGGCGTCTTCCTGCTCGCCACCTCCGCCGGCGGGCCTGGTCGAGACCGGCGTCGTCGGCCTGGCGATCAAGGTCATCCGGAAGCTGCGACTGCTGTCGGTGTACCTGCGGTTCCTCCAGCTGATCGCGCCGCTGCTGGAGCGCTTCCGGCGGCGCGGCACGGCGCTGGGCCGGCGGGTCACCCGGCGCCTGCTGTTCGGCGCCGACGACGCCGACCTGGCCAACGTCCGACTCGTGCAGAACCTGCTGGAGGAGACGCCGTACCCGGTGGCGATGGCGTTCTACGCGACGTTCCTCGACCACGACGAGACGGCGTCGCTCGAGGTGCTGCGCCGGGTGCCGGTCACCGTCGTCACCGCCACCCACGACCGCCTCACGCCGGCCGCGCACGGCCGGCGGATCGCCGAGGAGATCGGCGAGAACGCCGAGCTCGTCGTCGTCCCCGGGGCCGGGCACAGCGTCAACCTGACCCGCACCGCCGTGGTCGACCAGGCCCTGCTCGACCTGCTCGATCGGGTAGGGAATCGCACGCGGGACGTCGGTTGACTCGCCACGCGCGCGGGCACGTGCCAACGTGATCGACACCAACAAGACCCAGGTTGCAGTGACCCGCAGACACGCATAACTTCAGCGGCCACCCGACGACGTGGAACGGCCCCCTCGACCAACGCGAGCGGGGCGGCGAGGAGCAGAACGTGGACCGGATGAGCGCCCTCGATGCGAGTTTCTTCTTCGCAGAGAGCGAGAACACCCCGATGCACGTCGGGTCGGTGGCCGTGTTCGACGGGCCGCCACCCTCCTACGGCGACGTCGTCCGGCTCCTGCTGAGCAAGCTGTCGCTGGTCCCGCGGTACCGGCAGCGCGTGCGGCCGGTGCCCATGCAGCTGGGCCGGCCGCTGTGGGTCGACGACGCCCACTTCCAGATCCTGTACCACGTGCGGCACACCGCCGTGCCGGGTCCGGGCAGCGACGAGCAGCTGCGCAACCTGGCCGGCCGCGTGCTCGGTCAGCGCCTCGACATGGCCAAGCCGCTGTGGGAGCTCTGGCTGGTCGAGGGCCTGGCCGACAACCGCTGGGCGATCATCTCCAAGGTCCACCACTGCATGGTCGACGGCATCGCCGGCACCGACCTCATGCAGCTGATGTTCGATCTCGAGCCCGACGCCACGCACGACGAGCCCCAGCCCTGGACGCCCCAGCGCGCGCCGTCGAGCCTCTCGGTCGTCGCCGACACGGTGACCGACACGCTGAGCCACCCGATCCAGGGGCTCTCGTCGGTGCCGAGCGTGGGTTCGGCGGTGCGCGTGGCCAAGGGGATGGCCGAGCAGGGCAAGACCGCCGCGAAGACCGTGCCGTCGCTGGCCAAGCAGGCGATCACGCCGACCGCGCGCTCGCTGAACGGCCCGATCGGCCCGCACCGGCGGTGGGCCTGGACCGACGGCAAGTTCGAGGAGTTCAAGGCCGTCCGGAGCGCGCTCGGCGGCACCGTCAACGACGTCGTCCTCGCCTCGATCACCGGCGGCTTCCGCGACCTGCTGCAGGGACGCGGCGAGCTGTCCTCGGAGAAGCTCGTCGTCCGCTCGATGGTGCCGGTCTCGGTCCGGCGGCCCGGCGAGCGCAACCTGCAGGACAACCAGGTCTCGGCCGTCTTCGTCGACCTGCCGGTCGGCCTGCCGGACCCCAAGGACCGGCTGGCCTCGATCCGCGGGCAGATGGACGAGTACAAGAAGACGATGCAGGCCGTCGACGCCCGCTCGATCATCGGGATGGGCAACTACGTGGCGCCGACCCTGCTCGTCGATGGGGGTGCGCGCCGCGCTGCAGGCGGGCCAGTTCTGGTGCCAGGCGGTGACGACGAACGTGCCCGGACCGCGGATCCCGCTGTACGTGCTCGGCAAGCGGATGGTCTCGGCGCACGCCTACGTCCCGATCGCCGGTGGCACCCGCTGCTCGATCGGCATCTTCTCGTACCTGAACACGATGACCTTCGGGATCAACGCCGACTTCGACGGCTACCCCGACGTCGACGTCCTCGCCTCCGGCATCCGGCGCGGCCTCGACGAGCTGCTGACCATCGCCGCTGCCGAGAAGGCGGCGAACGAGGCGGCGAAGGAGACGGCCGGCGCGGCGAAGTCTGCCAAGACCACTCCCGCCAAGACCACGTCGGCGACGGCGACCCCCGCCAAGGCCACCACCGCGAAGGCGACCCCCGCCAAGGCTGCACCGGCCAAGGCTGCGCCGGCCCGGAAGACGGCCGCGAAGAAGACCACCGCCCGGAAGGCGCCCGCGAAGAAGACGGCGGCAGCCACCCCGTGAGCCCGGCCCGTCGACGTCGGGACGCGGGCCCGCTCGGCGAGGGTCCACGGGGAGCCGCGGCCGGGCAGGGGACATCGCGACGGCGCCTGACGGTCGCCGTCACCGGGCCCACCGGCACGTTCGGCTCCGGCCTGGTCCCGCTGCTGCAGGACGACGACCGGATCGAGCGGATCATCGGCATCGCCCGGCGACCGTTCGACCCGGCCGAGCGCGGCTGGACGAAGATGGAGTACCGGCGCGGCGACGTCCGGGACCTCGAGGGCTGCGGGAGGCGTTCCGCGGCGTCGACGTCGTCGTGCACCTGGCGTTCCTGATCACCGGCACGTCCTCCCGGGAGACCACCCGGGCGATCAACGTCGACGGCACGCTCAACGTGTTCCGGGCGGCGGCCGACGCGGGGGCGCGGCGGTTCGTCTACGCGTCGTCGGTGGCCGCCTACGGGTTCCACGACGACACCCCCGAGCGGATCACCGAGGACTGGCCGGTCCGGCCGGCGTCGCGGCTGTTCTACGCACAGGAGAAGGCCGAGCTCGAGGCCCTGCTCGAGGGCGAGTCGGAGCTGCACCCGCAACTCGGCGTCTACCTGCTGCGCCCGCCGATCGTGCTGGGCCCCAACGTCGTCGGCGGCAAGGACGTGCTGCCCGGCCCGCTGGCACCCCTGGGCCGCCGGATGTTCAGCCGGCCGCGACGCCTGCCGTTCCCGGTGCCGGTCGTCGTGCCGGGGCACACGATGCAGTTCATCCACGAGGAGGACGTCGGCCGCGCACTGCAGCTGTGCATCGTCGGCGCCGGCCCGCCGGGTGCCTACAACATCGCCGGCGAGGGCGTCCTCACCGCGGGCGACGTCGCCCGCGAGTTCGGGGCCCTGCCGATCCGACTGCCGGCCGGTCCGGCGCAGGCCGCGGCGCGCGCCGTCGCCCGGCTGCCGTTCCTGCCGCCGGCGGCCGAGTGGGTGGAGGCGGCCGGACGGCCGGTCATCATGGACACCGCCAAGGCCCGGGAGCAGCTGGGCTGGCGGCCCAGGTTCACCGGTCTGGAGGCGCTGCGCGACACGCTCGGCGGTGCGCCGGCCTCTGGCTAGGCCGTGGACCGCGGGGCGACGACGGTCCGTCCATCCAGTCGAGGACCTCGGCCGCCGAGCGTCCTCGGGCACCTGCAGCTGGGGCACGTGGCCGACGCCCGGGCAGCTCGAGGTAGCGCCAGGCCGGGTGCCGTCGGGCGATGTCCCGGGCGGCCGCGACCGGGACCAGCCGGTCCTTGTCGCCGTGGACCAGCAGCACCGGGGCGTCGATCGAGGCCATGGCCGCGCGGTAGCGGCGCGGGTCGACCAGCAGCTTGAGCAGTGACCGGGCCGCGGCGAGGAACGCCCGGTCCATGCCGTCGACGTCCTTGCGCTCGTCGAGCAGCGTGACGGAGCGGTCGATGACCTCCGGCGGGATGGCGTCGGGGTCCACGCCGCACAGCTGCAGCGTCTCGCGCACCCGCGCCACGGCCGACTGCTTCGTGCGGCGCCGGCGCAGGAAGCGCTCGCCCACGAACGGCAGCCCGTAGATGGCGAACGTGACGGCGACCAGCGGGTCCAGCGCCCGCCGCGGGCCGGGGATGGCGGGGTCGAGCAGGACCAGGCCGGTGGCGGCGTCGGGCCGCTCGCCCGCGGCCAGGATCGAGAGCATCCCGCCCATCGAGTTGCCGACCAGGATCGCCGGCTCACCGACGACCTCGGCGAGGAACCGGTCGAGGACGGCGACATTCGCCTGCACGCTGGCCCTGCGGCCCCCCGGCTCGCTCCGGCCGAACCCGGGCAGGTCGAGGGCGCGCACGCGGGCGTGCGGGCTCAGCAGCGGGCCGAACAGGTCCCAGTTGAGGTGCGAACCGCCCAGGCCGTGCACGAGGACGACCGCCGGGCCGTCGTCCGGACCGCCGAAGTCGACGTAGTGGACCGGCCCGTCGATGTCGACCGTCCGGCTCTCGCCCGGTGTGATCCGCCCTGCCGTCGTGCCCTCGGTCATGCTGGCGCTCCCCTGGCGTCGTGATTACTCATCAGTACGGTGACACGGCCCCTGCCGTCGGCGCGCATCCGGGTTCCGCCGCTGGTCCGCTGCGAGTACACCCTTTCGATGACGGGCAGATATGACGCAGGACACATTTGGGCAACATCTGCCCGCGCGTATGTCGACGAGGGATTGGGCCGAGGGTCATCTTGGTACATGTCCGTACCAATGGCGGTCGGCTCGCAGGAGGACGCAGTGGCAGGACGGCAGAGCGACGGGCCCGCGCTCCCGCTGTACCTCAGCGAGCCCGGCCGCGCAGTGGCGGACTACGGCCTGTACCTGGCCGCCCGCCCGCTGCTCCCGCGTCTGCCCCGCGGCGACGGGCACCCCGTCCTCGTCCTGCCCGGTCTGCTCGCCGACGACATCTCCACCCGCGCGCTGCGTGCGGTCCTCCGGCGGCTGGACTACCGGGTGCACGGCTGGGGCCTGGGCCGCAACATCGGCCCGACCGCGGCCTGCGTGATGGGGATGCGGGACAAGATCGACTACCTCAACGACCGCTACGGCCGCCCGGTCTCGCTGATCGGCTGGAGCCTCGGCGGGATCTTCGCCCGCGACCTCGCCCGCCGCTCCCCCGATGGTCCGTCCGGGACGTGATCACCCTCGGCAGCCCGTTCCGGATCGCGCGGCAGTCCCAGAGCCGCGCCAGCAAGGTCTTCGAGCGCTTCTCGCACCTGCACGTCGAGCACCGGACGTTCCCGCTGGAGCACGAAGCCGAGCCGCTCCCGGTGCCCGCCACCTCGATCTACTCGCACTTCGACGGGATCGTGCACTGGCAGACCTGCCTGGACACCCCCGGCGAGCGCTGCGAGAACATCGCCGTCATGGCCAGCCACCTGGGGCTGGGCCACCACCCGGCCTCGATCTGGGCGATCGCCGACCGCCTGGCCCAGCCGGAGGGTGAGTGGAAGCCGTTCAAGGCGCCGCTGTTCCTGCGCCCGGCCTTCCCGAAGCCGGCCCAGCCGGCACCCTGCGACGAGGTCGAGACGCACACCGCCGCCTGATCGTCCCGGCCGCGACGCTGCACGCCGCCCGGGTGAAACCCGGACCCCGAACGGGTGACGATGCCCGTGCGCAGGTTAGGCGGCGGTCCGCCGGCGGCACTCAGCGGGAAGTCCTGCTTCTTCCCACTGTTCCTGGAGGCCATTCGTGATCGTCGTCGGACTCGTCCTGCTGCTCCTCGGCCTGCTGCTTCAAGGTGTCGATCCTCTGGACGATCGGCATCGTCGTCCTGGTCGTCGGCCTGGTGCTGATGCTCCTGGGCTCGACCGGCCGGATGGTCGGCGGACGAAAGCACTACTTCTGACCGAGGGTCAGACACGACTCAGGGCGGTGACCGGTCTCCGGTCACCGCCCTGAGTCGTACCCGCTGTCTGGCGCCGCCACGAAAGCTCGACGACGAACGGTGGGCGCGGCAGGGATCGAACCTGCGACCGCTCGCTTGTAAGGCGAGAGCTCTCCCGCTGAGCTACGCGCCCCGCGCGCCCAGGGTAGGTGCCCCGGCCGCCGGATCCGAGCGGAGCCCCAGGGACGCGTTATCCGCGGCGTGGGACTCCACCCGCACGGGTTAGGCCGCGAGCTTCGCGACGGCGTCCTTCCAGCCCGTCTGCTCGCGGACGTCGCCGGCCGTGTTCACCTCGGCGAAGGCGACCCTGCCCTCGCCGTCGACGAGGAACGTGGCGCGCAGGGCCATGCCGGCCTTCTCGTTGAAGGCGCCGTAGGCCTGGGCGGTGACGCCGTGCGGCCAGAAGTCCGACAGCAGCGGGAAGCCGAAGGACTCCGTCTCGCGGAAGGCCTTGAGGCTGAAGACCGGGTCGGTGCTGATCGCGAGCACCCGGACGCCGGCGTCGGTGTAGACCGCGAGCTCGTCGCGCAGCTGGCCGAGCTCACCCGTGCACTTCCTGGAGAACGCGAACGGGTAGAAGACCAGCAGGACGGGGGCGCCCCGCAGGTCCGCGAGGGAGACGATCTGCTTGTCCTGGTCCGGGCAGGCTGAACTCGGGCGCGACGTCGCCGACGGAAAGGCTCATACTCACCGATCGTGCCTCAGCGGCGGCTGCGGGCCGCCTTCGGGGTGACCAGGCGGATGCCCGACCAGTCCTTGGCCGCGGAGACGCTCGTGGTCTGGGACAGGCCCGCGGTCGGGGCGACCTCGGTGACGTCGCTCGGCTCCACGTGCCCGGGGCGGCCCGACTTGGGGACCAGCAGCCAGACCACACCGTCCTCGGCGAGTGAGGCGATGGCGTCGGTGAGGGCGTCGAACAGGTCGCCGTCGTCCTCCCGCCACCACAACAGCACGACGTCGGCCACCTCGTCGGTGTCCTCGTCGACCATCTCACCGCCGGATGCCTCGATGACGGCGTCGCGCAGGTCCTCGTCGGCGTCCTCGTCCCAGCCGAGCTCCTGCACGACCATGCCCGGCTTGATGCCCAGCCGGGCCGCCATGCCGGCGCTGTCGACGCTCATCCGTGCTGCTCCTCCATGGGTGTGACCGCTGCTGGTCGTTCGGTGGGTGGATGGTGCCCTGTCGAGGGCCCGAATGCGCGGGGACGCGTCACGGTTGCGTACAGACTTCCGGGGTGACGGTCGCAGCAGGCCCGCGGCTCCCGGTTCGGCTCACGACGGCGGACACGACCAGCGGGGAGGTCACCCGCACCCCGGTCATGTCACCCCTCTCGCTCTCGCCACGTCGAGTCCGTCGCCCGGCCGGGTGGCCGGAAATCCGGTGCGGGCCCGTCACAGCGGCCCACGTTGGCGGAAGCGTAGGGCATGGCGGGCTCGACGCAAGCCTGCGCGGGCGCTCGACACCGCCGGTGACCGCCCTCGTAACACACGGCGTCGGGGCAGGTCACCGGCGATTCCACGAACGGACTCGCCGGGCCGCGTGACGCCGATCGGCCGGACAGGGAACGATGGGGTCATGAGCGCACCGCAGCAGTCGGACGGAGACCCCGCCCGCGACGCCGGCACGCCCCGCGCGGTCATCACCGACGGGCTGCCCAGCCAACTTCCCGACACCGATCCCGACGAGACGCAGGAGTGGCTGGACTCGCTCGACGCCGTCGTCGACAACGCCGGCCGCGAGCGGGCCCGGTACGTGATGCTCCGATTGCTCGAGCGCAGCCGCGAGCAGCAGGTCGGCGTCCCGTCGCTGCGGAGCACCGACTACATCAACACGATCCCGCCGGCCCGCGAGCCGTGGTTCCCCGGCGACGAGCACGTCGAGCGCCGCATCCGCGCCTACATCCGCTGGAACGCGGCGATCATGGTGCACCGCGCCCAGCGGCCGGGGATCGCCGTCGGCGGGCACATCTCCTCCTACGCCAGCTCCGCCTCCCTGTACGAGGTCGGCTTCAACCACTTCTTCCGCGGCAAGGACCACCCCGGCGGCGGCGACCAGATCTGGTTCCAGGGCCACGCCTCCCCCGGCATCTACGCCCGCGCGTTCCTCGAGGGCCGGCTCACCGAGAAGCAGCTCGACGGCTTCCGCCAGGAGGTCAGCCACCCCGGCGGCGGTCTGTCGTCGTACCCGCACCCGCGGCTGATGCCGGAGTTCTGGGAGTTCCCGACCGTCTCGATGGGCCTCGGCCCGCTCAACGCGATCTACCAGGCGCGGTTCAACCGCTACCTGCACGGCCGCGGGATCAAGGACACCTCCGAGCAGCACGTCTGGGCCTTCCTCGGCGACGGCGAGATGGACGAGCCGGAATCGCTCGGTGCCATCGGCATCGCCGCCCGCGAGGAGCTCGACAACCTCACCTTCGTCATCAACTGCAACCTGCAGCGCCTCGACGGCCCGGTCCGCGGCAACGGCAAGGTCATCCAGGAGCTGGAGTCGTTCTTCCGCGGCGCCGGCTGGAACGTCGTCAAGGTGATCTGGGGCCGCGAGTGGGATGCACTCCTGGCCGCCGACCGCGACGGGGCCCTGGTCAACCTGATGAACCAGACGCCGGACGGCGACTACCAGACCTACAAGGCCGAGGACGGCGCCTTCGTGCGCGAGCACTTCTTCGGCCGCGACCCGCGCACCCGCAAGCTCGTCGAGGGCATGAGCGACAAGGAGATCTGGAACCTCTCCCGCGGCGGCCACGACTACCGCAAGGTGTACGCGGCGTTCAAGGCGGCCCAGGAGCACAAGGGCCAGCCGACGGTCATCCTCGCCAAGACCATCAAGGGCTGGACGCTGGGCAGCCACTTCGAGGGCCGCAACTCCACGCACCAGATGAAGAAGCTGACCGCCGAGGACCTGGCCGGCTTCCGCGACCGGCTCTACCTCGACATCCCCGACTCGGCGCTGGACAAGACCCTGCCGCCCTACTACAAGCCGGAGCCCGGTTCCGACGAGCTCGAGTACATGCTCGAGCGGCGTCGGCAGCTCGGCGGCGCCGTCCCGCGTCGGCGGTCGGAGTTCAAGCAGCTCAAGGCTCCGGACGAGAAGGCGCTCGACCTTCTCAAGAAGGGGTCGGGCAAGCAGGAGGTGGCGACGACGATGGCGTTCGTCCGCCTGCTGAAGGAGCTGCTCAAGGATCCGGAGCTCGGCCCCCGCTTCGTGCCGATCATCCCGGACGAGGCGCGCACCTTCGGTCTGGATGCGCTCTTCTCGTCGCACAAGATCTACAACCCGGCGGGCCAGCGCTACACCTCGGTCGACCGCGACCTGATGCTGGCCTACAAGGAGTCCGAGTCGGGCGTGATCCTGCACGAGGGCATCAACGAGGCCGGCTCCACGGCGTCGTTCACCGCGGTCGGCAGCTCCTACGCCACCCACGGCGAGCCGATGATCCCGATCTACATCTTCTACTCGATGTTCGGGTTCCAGCGGACCGGTGACGGGTTCTGGGCCGCGGCCGACCAGATGACCCGGGGCTTCGTCCTCGGCGCCACCGCCGGGCGGACGACGCTCAACGGCGAGGGTCTCCAGCACGAGGACGGACACTCGCTGCTGCTCGCGCACACCAACCCCGCGGTGGTGTCCTACGACCCCGCGTTCTCCTACGAGGTCGCGCACATCACCAAGGACGCGCTGGTCCGGATGTACGGCGAGGACCCGGGTGGCCCGCTGGGCGGGAGCCGCTCGGCCGACGTCATGTACTACCTGACCGTCTACAACGAGCCGTACAAGCAGCCGGCCGAGCCGGAGAACCTCGACGTCCAGGGCCTGCTGGCGGGCATGTACCGCTACGCCGACGGGCCGCAGCTGGACGGGCCGAAGGCGCAGGTGCTGGCCTCCGGCGTCGCGGTGCCGTGGGCGCTGCGGGCCCAGGAACTGCTCGCCGCCGACTGGAACGTCTCGGCCGACGTCTGGTCGGTGACGTCCTGGGGTCAGCTGCGCCGGCAGGCCGACGAGGTGGCCGAGCACAACCTCCTGTACCCGGAGCAGGAGCCGCAGGTGCCGTACGTGACCTCCCGCCTGCAGGACGCGCACGGGCCGGTCGTCGCGGTGTCCGACTGGATGCGCGCGGTGCCCGACCTCATCGCGCCGTACGCCCCGCACGGGATGCAGTCGCTGGGCACCGACGGGTTCGGGCTCTCCGACACCCGCCCCGCGCTGCGTCGGCACTTCCACGTGGATGCCGAGTCGATCGTCGTCCGCACGCTGGCCTCGCTGGCCGACTGGGGTCACCTCGACCGCTCGGTCGTCCGGCAGGCGGTGGAGAAGTACCAGGTCCGCGACGTCCAGGCGGCACCCGCGGAGGAGCGGACCGACGCGAGCCCGGCCACCTGAGCCCGAGCGGAGTCGGAGGGGCGCGTTTTCCGCGCCCTCCGACTCCGCTACCTGACCTCGAACCGGCGGACCGCCGACCACGCGCCCGGGGTGCCCGAGGCGTCGGTGGCACGGACCCGCCACCACATCCGCGTCGTGGGCAGGGTGCTGGACGAGAAGGTCGAGGCGGTCACGGCCCGGGTGACGGTCGGTGAGCTGAGAGCTCTCCTGGTCGTCGATCTGGATCGTGTAGCCGCCGGCGCCGGCGACGTCCGACCAGTCGAAGACGATCGTCTGGCCCGCCGAGAAGCGCGCGTCGTCGGCGGGCGCCAGCAGGGACGGCGCGGCCAGGGTGCCCGAGGTCGACGCGGTCACGGTGAGGCCCGCCGACCGGGAGATCCCACCGGCCGTGGCGGTGACGGTGGCCGTGGTCTGCGCGGTCACCGCCGTCGTGGTCGCCGTGAACGTGGCGCTGGTCGCCCCGGCGGGCACGGTGACGCCGGCCGGCACCGTGACGGCGGCCGAGTTGTCGGACAGCGTCACGGCCAGCCCGCCGGCGGGCGCCGCCGCGGTCAGCGTCACGGTGCCGGTGCTCGAGGCACCCCCGACCACGCTCGTCGGCGCCAGCGAGACGGCCGACAGGCCTGCCGTGGTGGCCGCCGCCTGCGGGGTGAAGCTGCGGGTCACGGAGAACGGGCCGAAGACACCGGCGGCGTTGCGGGCGCGGACCCGCCACCACAGTTGCCGGCCCGGCAGCCCGGACAGCGTCGTCTGCGAGACGGTGGTCGTCGGGTTGGCGACGTACGGCGAGGACATGGTCGAGGAGTCGTCCACGCGGACCTCGTAGCTGACCGCGTTCGGCACGTCGGTCCAGTCCAGGGTCACCGGCTGCGGCAGCCCGGTCGCCAGGTTGGCCGGGGCTCTGCAGCGTCGGCGCGACCGGGGTCGGCGGGGTGACGGTCAGGGTGGCGCTGCGCGTCACGCCGCCGGAGGCCCCGGTGACCACCACCGGGGTCGACGTCGTCACGACGCTGGTGGTGACGGTGAACGTGCGGCTGGTCGACCCGGCGGCCACGGTGACGCTGGCCGGGACCGTGGCGGCGGCGGAGTCGTCGGAGAGGGTGACCACCGTCCCGCCGGCCGGAGCGGCCGAGCTCAGCCGCACCGTGCCGGTGGAGGACGCGCCGCCGACCACGGTGGTCGGGTTGAGCGTCACCGTGCTGAGCGTGCGATCCGACTGCCGCGGGTGATGCCCAGGGCGGCGAACTGGGTGATGCCGCCCAGCGTCGCCGACAACTGGACGGTGGTGTTGTCGACGGCGGACGTGGTCACCGGGAAGGTCGCGCTGGTCGCGCCGGCCGGCACGGTGACCGTCGACGGCACGCTGGCCGAACCGGGCAGGTTGCTGCCCAGGCTGACCGCGACGCCACCGCTGGGCGCGGCGCTGCCGAGGGTGACCCTGCCGGTCGCGGTCGTACCGCCGGTCACGCTGGTCGGGCTCACCGTGAGCGCGGTCAGCTCCGGCAGGCTCGGCGACACTGCCAACTGGGCCGATCGGGACACGCCGCCGCCGGTGACAGTGATGGTGACGACCGTCCGCGTGCTCACCGCGCCCGTGGTGATCGGGAAGATGCCATGGGTCACGGCGGCCGGAACGGTGACGAACGCGGGCACCGCGGCCACGGCCGGGTTGCTGCTGGTCACGCGGAGGCGCTGGTCGTGCCCGGTGCGCGCCGAGAGCGGGATGAGCACGATCCCCCGCGAGTCCTGGGCCGTCTCCACCGGGTCCAGCGTGAGCGAGTCGGGGGGCGGCTCCGGGGTGAGGGTGATCCGCCAGGCGGCGGTGGCGGTCCCGGCCCGGGCGGTGATCGTGATCGTGCGTCGTCGCCGACACGGGGCTGGTGCGGATCGGGAAGTCGGTGCCGCCGGCGCCGGCCGGGATGGTGATCGACGCCGGCACGGTGGCGGCCGGTGAGGACGAAGACAGGCTCACCGGGAAGCCACCGACCGGGGCCAGCCCGTCGCAGATGCCGGCGAAGCAGCCGACCTCGAGGTCGACGATGCCGATCATGTCGTCGCCGCCGGTGGCCTTCACCGGGAACAGCTGGAACGGAGTGTCGTTCAGCCGCGGCGGCAGCAGCGTGATCGTGGTGGAGGCCGACGTTCCGTTGTAGGTGGCGGTGACGGTGACCGTGGTCGGCGCGGTCACGAAGCCGACCCGCATGCCCCGCAGCGAGTTGGGGAACCCGGTGGGTGCCACGAGGACCAGCCCTTCGGAGCTGCCCGCCGCGATCACCCGCGAGTCCGGCAGCTCGGGCAGCAACGCCGGATGGCTGGTGCTGAAGGTGACGACGGCCCCGCCGGCCGGCGCGGGCCCGGTGAGGTCGACGCTGCCCCGGGCCTCGCCGCCGCTGAACTTCTCGGCGGGGAAGGTCACCGAGCTCATCCGCACCGGCCCGACGGTGGGGACCGTGAACGAGCCGGTCGCCGACCACGCCGTCCAGGCCGGGTCGGCGCCGATGTAGCCCTGCTGCGAGCGGACCCGCCAGAACTTGGTGCCGGCGGTCAGGGTGGGCACGACCAGGGTGTTCTCGGTGATGTTCCCGAACCCGCGCTCCACGCTGCTGAACGTGGAGCTGCCCGGAGACCTGCGACCTGGTAGCCGTGCTGCTGCGGGTTGGCCACGTGGTTCCAGGTGAGGGTCACCGGCAGCGCCCGCGTCACTCCGCCCACCGGGCTCACGAGGGTCGGGGGCGCCGGGAGCGGGTTGCTGTCCAGGACGCTGAAGCTGACCACGTTGGACGGGGTGCCCATGAGGCCCTCGGCGTTCACCGCGAGCACCCGGGCCTGGAACGTCCCCTGGCTGCCGGAGTTCATCGAGATCTGCGTCGTCGTCCCCTGGATGCCGACCTGGCGGGATCGGGTGTCGACCGGGAAGGCCGGGTCGGTCGACTCCTGGAGGACGTAGTCGACGGCCCCGGGGACGGCGGTCCAGCTGAACGTGATGTTCTCGAAGACGTGGAACTGGGTTCCGCCGCGCGGCGGCGAGAGCACCGGCGTGCCGGGCACCCCGGCGCCGGCGCCGGTCACCACGACACTGCGCGGTGCGGACCAGGTACTGGGCTCCAGGTCGCGGCTGACCGCCTGCACCCGCCAGAAGTAGCGTCCGTCCGGCAGACCGCTGACCTTGTCGGTGGTGGTGGCCGCGCCCGACAGCAACGCCGGGTTCCGCTCGATCACCGAGGCGAAGTCCGCGGTCCGGCTGACCTGCCAGTGGTAGCCGCCGACCGCCGCCGCGTCGCCGGGCGCGCTCCAGGAGATGGTGAACGGGATCGTGACGCTCGCGCCGTCGGCGGGCCCGAGCAGCGCCGGAGCAGCGGGCGGCGCGGCCACCGCCACGCCTCCCAGCCCGGACAGGGCCAGCAGGAGCACCAACACCGGGACGAGGAGGTGGGAGATCCGTGGTGCACGGTGACCGGACACGGCAGGCCTGCCTCTCGGGTGCCCAAAGGCGTCCCGACCACGCTAGGAGTCCGGCCTGAGCGGCTCCAGTGGACCTTGGTCGTACGACCCCGCTCCGCCGGAACTCAGCCGGCGAGGGCGTTCAGCGCCATCTGCGCGTAGAGGGCGACACCGGCCGGGAGCGGCTCCTCGTCGAAGACCACCAGGTTCGAGTGGTTGGCCGGCGCCGCCGCCGGGTCGAGACCGGGCGGGCAGGCGCCGAGGAACGCCATGGCGCCGGGCACCCGCTCCAGCACGTAGGAGAAGTCCTCCGCGCCCATCAGCGGCACCGGCAACAGCCTGCTGGCCGGCTCCCCCAGCAGTTCGGCGGCCGTCACCAGCACGCGGGCGGCGACCCCGGCGTCGTTGACCGTCACCGGGTAGCCCTCCTCGTGCACGAAGTCGACCTCCAGCCCGTGCGCCGCGGCGATGTGCGAGGCGACCCGCTGCACCGACGCCAGGACGTCCCGTCGGCGCGCGGCCGACAACGTCCGGATCGTCCCCTGCATGAGCACCGAGTCGGGGATGACGTTGCTCGTCGCCCCCGCCTCGATGTGCGCGACGGTGACGACGGCGGGGTCGAACACGTCCACCCG
Organism: uncultured Actinomycetota bacterium; assembly: GCA_963748305.1. GTDB lineage: Bacteria > Actinomycetota > Actinomycetes > Mycobacteriales > Geodermatophilaceae > Blastococcus_B. The sequence continues at coordinate 375,030 of CAVVIN010000020.1, forward strand.
GCGGGTGACCATCGACTGCAGCGCCAGCACGATCTCGGCGGCGACCGGGATCGGGTCGGCGGCGGCGTGCGGCATGGAGGCGTGCCCGCCCCGGCCACGGACGATCATCCGCCACTGGTCCGCGGCCGCCATCAGCGGGCCGGGCCGCACGTTGATGCTGCCGCTGGCCATGTTCGCGATGCTGTGCAGCGCGAACGCACCGCTCACCGGCGCCTCCGGGACGACGTCGAGCAGGCCCTCCTCGAGCATGAAGCGGGCGCCGTGGAAGCCCTCCTCCCCCGGCTGGACCATGAACACGACCTGCCCGGCGATCTCGTCGCGGCGCTCGGCCAGCAGACGCGCGGCGCCCAGCAGCATCGCGACGTGGGTGTCGTGGCCGCAGGCGTGCATCACCCCGGGCACCTCGGACGCGAACGGCAGACCGGTGTCCTCCTGCACCGGCAGCGCGTCCATGTCGCCGCGCAGCAGGTACGTCGGACCGGGGCGGGCGCCGTGCAGCACGCCGACGACGGAGCTCGTGGTCGTCCCGGTGCTCACCTCGACCGGCAGGTCCGTGAACGCCTCGAGAACGGTGGCCTGGGTCCGCGGCAGGTGCAGCCCGATCTCCGGCTGGCGGTGCAGCTGACGGCGCAGATCGATGGTGCGGTCGGCGTCGTTGTAGGCGGCGGAGAGCAGCTCCGAGGCGCTGGTCGGCATGGGCCCACTCTCCCGCACCCCCCTGCTCCCCCGCCCACCGCTCGCCCGGGAGTGGCGGGGTCAGCCGGCCCAGGCGGGGCGGGCGGTGTCGAGCTGCCAGACCAGCGCGACGCCGGGCTCCTCGACGTCCCGGCCCGGCTGCTGCTCGACCAGCACGCTGTCGGCTCCGCGCAGGAGCAGCAGACCGGCCGGGACGGTCAGCGGCGACCCGGCCGTGACCCGGCCCAGCCACAGCCGGGCGTCGTCGCGGCCCAGGTCCACCCAGCCCGACGCCGCCCGGTGCACCTCGTGCGCGGGGACGGCGGACGGTGCGGCGCTGCGCAGGTAGCACTGCAGGACGCGGGCGCCGTCCTTGCCGGCCACCTCGTCGTGCTCGAGGCCCGCGCCCGCGCGCAGCACGGCCACGTCCCCGGCGGCCATCGCGACGTCGCCGTCCCAGCGGTGGTGCAGTGCGCCGGTGAGGACGACGGCGACGACGTCGACGGCGCGGTGCTCGTGCCGGCCGTAGCCGCTGCCGGGTGCCAGCCGGTCGTCGGCCACCCGGAGCAGCGGGCCGAGCGACCCGTCGCCGGGGTCCAGGACGATGCGTTGGTCGAGGGTCATGACGTCGGGCCGCAGCGACGCCCGGCCCTCGGCGAACGCCCCGAACAGCAGCGCGGTCAGCAGGCTCCACGCGACGCCCAGCGCCCAGCCGCCGATGACGTCGGACAGGAAGTGCACGCCCAGCCACATGCGGGTCAGCCCGACCAGCACGACCAGCACCACCCCGGCGACGAGCAGCCACCGCCGCGTCTGTGCCGCGAGCAGCGGCCAGGCCAGGATCAGCGCCACGGTCACGAGGGTCGCGATGCCCGACGAGTGGCCGCTCGGGTAGCTGAGCGAGTCCAGCCGCGCGCCACCCTCGTCGAAGTCCGGTCGGACCCGCCCGAAGTACTCCTTGAGCAGCGAGTTGAGCGGGCCGATGAGCGCCACCGCGGTCGCCAGCCAGGCCGCCGTCCACCAGAGCCGTCGGCGCAGCAGCAGGACGAGCACGGGCAGGAAGACGAGGGCGCGGAACCACGTGGTTCCCGGCGCCGTGAGGACCTCCAGCAGGACGTTCAGGGCGGGGGCGCGGTCGTCGCCCACGTAGAGGGTCTCGGCCACGGTGCCGTCCAGGTCCAGCTGCGGCCCGAAGTCCGTCCGCACGCCGAACCCCAGCAGTGCGACGAGGATCAGGCAGCCGATCACGATCCCGACCGCCGCCGGGACCGCCCGGACGGCACGCGTCCGGGTGATCGCTGCCTTGCGCTCGGGGGAACGCCGTCCGGGGGAACGCTCACCTCCCCACTCTTCCCGACCGGCGCCGCCCGTGACACGCTGGCCGGGTGGAGAGCCGGGTGAGCAGCCGCCCGCCGAGCGCCGCGACACTGCGGCGGCTCGAGCGCGCGTCCGGGGCCCTGGCCACCCAGGCCGTGGCCCGCATGGACGACGAGCTCGACTGGTTCCGCGCGATGCCGGCCGACCAGCGCTCGTGGGTCACCCTGGTCGCGCAGAACGGCATCGCGTCGCTCGTCGAGTGGTGCCGGAATCCCGGCAAGCCGCCGCGGCTGACCGGCGAGGTGTTCGGCGCCGCCCCGCGGGAGCTCGTGCGCGCGGTCGCCCTCAAGCAGACCGTCGACCTGATCAAGGTGACCGTCGACGTGCTCGAGGACCACGTCCGCTCGGTGGCCGAGCCGGGCGACGAGGACGCGTTGCACCTGGCGGTGCTGCAGTTCAGCCGCGAGGTCGCCTTCGCCACCGCGCACGTCTACGCGAGCTTCGCCGAGAACCGCGGCGCCTGGGACGCCCGACTGGAGGCGCTCGTCGTCGACGCCCTGCTGCGGGGCGAGCAGTCCGAGGAGCTCTCCGGCCGGGCGGCCGCACTCGGCTGGGCCGCGATGAGCCCCGTCGTCGTGCTGGTCGGCAGCACGCCGACCGGGGTCGACGACCCGCATGCCGCGGTGCGCCGGGCGGCCCGGTCGATGCGCACCGAGGTCCTGGTCGGCGTGCACGCCGAGCAGCTGGTCGTGGTCCTCGGCGGGCAGCAGGGCCTCGAGTCCGTCGCGGCGCGCGTCGCCGAGGAGTTCGGCGAGGGGCCGGTGGTGGTCGGCCCCGTCGTCGACGGGCTGAGCCGCGCCGGGGAGTCGGCCGCCGCGGCGCTGGCGGGACTGCGGGCGGCCCGCGCGTGGCCCGAGGCGCCGCGTCCCGTGGCCGCCGATGCCCTGCTGGCCGAGCGCGCGCTCGCCGGTGACCCGCTGGCCCGCACCGCGCTGCAGGACCGCGTCGCCGTCCCGTTGCAGAACGCCGGCGGGGAGGTGCTCGAGACCGTGCGCGCGGTCCTCCGCACCGGCGGCAACCTCGAGGCGAGCGCCCGCGCGATCTTCGTGCACCCCAACACGGTCCGGTACCGGCTGAAGCGGGCCGCCGAGATCACCGGGCTGTCGGCGACCGATCCGCGCGGCAGCTGGACGCTGCAGGTGGCGCTCGCACTGGCCCTACTGGACCGCGACCGTCCGCTCTGGAGCTGAGCACCGCACCCCTGACCGTGTGGTCCCTACCACCGAACCGCCCTATTTCGCCCTCCCAGGCGGGCAGTTTTGTGGGAACCCTACAAAGATCACGGGTGTCCTTTCGTGCCGCTCCCCACCGACGCGCGGCGATGATCACTGGCACGGTGAGGGAGTGCTGGCCGTACTCGCTCCCGGACAGGGTGCGCAGAAGCCCGGAATGCTGACCGACTTGGTTGGATCTTCCCGGCGCCGAGTCCTACTTCCGTTGGGCGGGCGCCATCGCGGGCGCCGACCTGCTCACCCTCGGGACGACGGGTGACGCCGAGGCGATCAAGGACACCGCGGTGACCCAGCCGCTGGTGGTCGCGATGAGCCTCTTCGTCGCCCGCGAGCTCGGTGCGCTGCCCGAGCCCGGGGCGCCGGCCGACGGCGCCGTCGTCATCACCGGGCACAGCGTCGGCGAGCTCACCGCCGCCGCCCTCGCGGGCGTGCTGACGGCCGAGGAGGCGATCGCGCTGACCGCCGCCCGCGGGCGGGCGATGGCCGCCGCGTGCGCGCAGACGCCCACCGGAATGTCCGCCGTCCTGGGCGGTGACCCCGACGAGGTGCTGGCCGCGATCGACAAGCACGGCCTGACGCCGGCCAACATGAACGGCGGCGGCCAGGTCGTCGCGGCCGGCGCGCTCGACGGGCTCGAGGCACTCAAGGCCGACCCGCCGGCGAAGGCGCGGATCATGCCGCTGTCGGTCGCCGGCGCCTTCCACACCGCCTACATGGCCTCGGCGCGCGAGGAGCTCGAGGGCCGGGTCGACGGCCTGGATCCGGCCGACCCGAGCCGGCGGTTGCTGTCCAACGCCGACGGCGCCGCCGTCGCCACCGGCGCCGAGGCGCTGTCCCGTCTGGTCAGCCAGGTCACCAGCCCGGTCCGCTTCGACTCGTGCCTGGCCACCATGCGCGAGCTCGGCGTCACCGCCGTCATCGAGCTGCCGCCCGGCCGGCGCGCTCGCGGGCCTGGCCAAGCGCGAGTGGAAGGGTGCGGGGATCGAGATCCTCGCGGTCAGCTCCCCCGCCGACCTCGACCGCGCCCGCGAGCTGCTCGGAGGCCGCGCATGACCGAGCCCAGCTACGACTGGCGGGTGGTCGTCTCCCCCGCCCGGGGCACGGTCAGCCCGGCCGAGGTCGCCGAGGGCACGCGACTGCCCGCCGGCACCCTGCTCGGCCTCATCCGCAGCCGCCGCGAAGAAGTCAATGTCTCCGCGGGCTACGACGGGGTACTGGCCGAGTGGCTCGTCCACGAAGGCGACCTCGTCGATGCAGGAGACCCGATCGCCCGTCTCTACCCGGAGGTCAGCGCATGAGCGCCGCAATCTCGCTCCCCACGGGGGCCCAGGGCGCACGGATCCTGGGCCTCGGCGCCTACCGGCCCCGCCGCCGGGTCACCAACCACGATCTCGCCCAGATGATGGACACCAACGACGAGTGGATCCAGAGCCGGGTCGGCATCGCCGAGCGCCGGTGGGCGTCCGAGGACGAGACGCTGGTCGAGATGGCCGCCGCCGCCGGCGGCAAGGCGATCGCGGCCAGCGGCCTGGCCCCCGACGAGATCGACCTGGTCATCGTCGCGAGCGCCAGCCTTCGGGCCCCCATCCCGGGCATCGGACCGCAGGTGGCCCACCGCCTCGGCATCCCCCGGCCGGGCTCCTTCGACCTCAACGCCGGGTGCGCCGGGTTCTGCTACGCGCTCGGCGTCGCCAACGACAACATCCGCGCCGGCTCGTCCCGCAACGCGCTCGTCGTCGGGGTCGAGCGGCTCACCGACGTCACCAACCTCGAGGACCGGACGACGGCGGTGATCTTCGCCGACGGCGCGGGGGCGGCCGTGGTCGGCGCCTCCGACGAGCCGGGCATCGGCCCGGTCGCCTGGGGCAGCGACGGCGACCAGTACAACGCCATCGAGATCGCCGCCGGCTCCTCGACGATGACCATGGCCGGGCAGGCGGTCTACCGCTGGGCGACGACGAAGCTCACCGCAGACCCTCGAGGACGCGATGGAGCGGGCCGGTGTCGGCCCCAACGACATCGACGTCTTCGCCCCCCACCAGGCCAACCTGCGGATCGTCGAGTCGATGACCAAGCGCCTCGGCTTCCCGGAGAGCACCGTGATCGCCCGCGACATCGTCCAGGCGGGCAACACCTCCGCCGCCTCGATCCCGCTGGCGCTCACCGCCCTCCTCGAGACGGGTGAGGCGAAGTCCGGCGACCTGGCGCTCGTCCTCGGCTACGGCGCCGGGCTCACCTTCGCCGGGCAGGTGCTGGTCATCCCGTGAACGCGCACCGTGGGCGACCTCGATGAGCACCACCCCCTGGGCGAGTGCAGAACAGCTGCGCTCGCCACCAAGTGCTTCGGGACATACCGTCCCGGACGTCGGCGGATTTCCCGTCCGATCACCGAGCCCCACTTGAGAGAGAGGACCCCGCGTGAGCCGCGAGGACATCCAGACCGGTCTGGCCGAGATCCTGGAGGAGGTCGCCGGCGTCACGCCCGCCGACGCCACCCCCGAGAAGTCGTTCACCGACGACCTCGACGTCGACTCGCTGTCGATGGTCGAGATCGCCACTGCCGTCGAGGACAAGTTCGGCGTCGCGATCCCCGACGACGAGCTCGCCAACATCAAGACCGTCGGCGACGCCATCAGCTTCATCGAGAAGAACCAGTAGAAGGACCCCCTGCCCCCCACGCTCGCAACGCTCGGCGGCGGGACCCTGCAGGGGCCGCGCCATCACCCCGGCCGCCCGGCCGCAGTCCCAGGAGGAACGCAATGAGCACGTCCGCCACCGACGTCGTCGTCACCGGTCTCGGTGCCACCACGCCTCTCGGCGGCGACGTCGCCACCACCTGGGACGCCCTGCTCGCCGGGCGGTCAGGGGTCAGCCGCATCACCGACGACTGGATCAAGGACTTCCCGGCCCAGCTGGTCGCCCGGCTGGCCGCCGACCCGGCCGAGCAGATCGACCGCGTCCGCGCCCGGCGGCTGGACCGCAGCCAGCAGGTCGCGGTCATCGCCGCCGAGGAGGCGTGGCGCGACTCCGGCGCCGGCGACGCCGGCGTCGACCCGCTGCGGATCGCCGTCGTCTTCGGCACCGGCATCGGCGGCGCCCTGACCCTGCTCAACCAGGACGACATCCTGGAGGAGAAGGGCCCCAAGCGGGTCTCCCCCTTCACCATCCCCATGCTCATGCCCAACGGCCCGGCCGCCGCGGTCGGCCTGGCGGTCGGCGCGAAGGGCGGCGTGCACGCGCCGGTCAGCGCCTGCGCCTCCGGCGCGGAGGCGGTCCGGTGGGGTCTGGACCTGCTCCGCTACGACCGTGCCGACGTCGTCCTCGTCGGCGGCACGGAGGCCTGCGTGCACCCGCTGCCCATGGCCGGCTTCGCCGCGATGCGCGCGATGAGCACCCGCAACGACGAGCCCGAGCGGGCCTCCCGCCCGTTCGACAAGGGCCGCGACGGCTTCGTGCTCGGCGAGGGCGCGGCGGCGCTGGTCCTCGAGCGGGCGGACGCCGCGAAGGCCCGCGGCGCCCGCGTGCACGCGCGGCTGGCCGGGGCCGGAGGCACCGCCGACGGCTACGACCTGGTCGCACCGCACCCCGAGGGCGAGGGCGCCGGCCGGGCGATCGCCGCCGCACTCCGTGACGCCGGGCTGTCCCCCGCCGACATCGGGCACGTCAACGCGCACGCCACCTCGACCCCCGTCGGCGACACCGCGGAGGCCGCGGCGATCCGCAACGCCCTCGGCGAGCACGTGATGGTCAGCGCCACCAAGAGCCAGACCGGCCACCTGCTGGGTGCCGCCGGCGCGCTGGAGTCGGTGTTCGCGATCCTCGCGCTGCGCGAGCAGATCGTGCCGGCGACGGCCAACCTCGACGACCCGGACGACGACCCCTCCGTCCAGGCCCTGGACATCGTCCGCGGCGAACCCCGGCGCGCGACGTTCAGCGCCGCCGTCAACGACTCCTTCGGCTTCGGCGGCCACAACATCGCGCTGGTGTTCACGACGGCCTGACAAGGGCCCCACTGCCCCCCACCACTCGCACGCTCGCGGCGGGCCCCTGCAGCGGGGCCACCATCAGGGAGGCTTCCCCGTTGACCACCGTCCAAGCCGCGCCGCCGGTGGTCGCACCGGACCCGCGTGACCCCGAGGGCCGGCTTGCGCGGTTCTTCGACGAGGGCTCGATGCAGGTGCTGCGGCCCCGGGACACCTCCGGCGTGCTGGCCGCCCGCGGCACGGTGCTGGGCTCGCGGGCCATCGCGTTCTGCACGGACGCCACGGTCATGGGCGGCGCGATGGGCTTCGACGGGTGCCGGCACATCGTCGACGCGATCGACACGGCGCTGCGCGAGCGGGTGCCGGTCGTCGGCATCTGGCACTCCGGCGGCGCCCGCCTCGCCGAGGGGGTCACCGCGCTGCACGCCGTCGGCGAGGTGTTCGCCGCGATGGTGCGCGCCTCCGGCCGCATCCCGCAGATCTCGGTGGTGCTCGGCCCGGCCGCCGGTGGTGCCGCCTACGGACCCGCCCTCACCGACCTGGTGATCATGGGCCCGGCGGGACGCGTCTTCGTCACCGGGCCGGAGGTCGTCCGGTCGGTCACCGGCGAGAACGTCGACATGGAGAGCCTCGGCGGCCCCGACACGCACGGTCGGCGCAGCGGCGTCGTGCACGTGGTCACCGACTCCGAGCCCGCCGCGCTGGAGACCGCGCGCTCCGCCGTCGACCTGCTGGCCGCCCAGGGCGCGTTCGCCCCGGCCGACGGGATGGCCGACGTCGACCTGGGGGCACACCTGCCGGAGCAGAAGCAGCGGGCCTACGACGTCAAGCCGCTGATCGCCGACCTGCTGGACGGGCCGGCGCTGGAGCTGCACCCGCGGTTCGCGCCCAACGTCGTCACCGCGCTCGGCCGGCTGTCCGGTCGCACGGTCGGCGTCATCGCCAACAACCCGCTGCGGCTCGGGGGGTGCCTGGACTCCGCGTCGGCGGAGAAGGCGGCCCGGTTCGTGCGGATGTGCGACGCGTTCGGGGTGCCGCTCGTCGTCGTCGTCGACGTGCCCGGCTACCTGCCCGGCGTCGGCCAGGAGTGGGACGGCGTCGTCCGGCGGGGCGCGAAACTGCTGCACGCCTTCGCCGAGGCGGTGGTGCCGCGGGTGACGCTGGTGACCCGCAAGTCCTACGGCGGCGCCTACATCGCGATGAACGCCCGCTCGCTCGGCGCGACGTCGGTGTTCGCGTGGCCCGGTGCCGAGGTCGCCGTCATGGGCGCGAAGGCCGCGGTCGGCATCCTGCACCGCAAGAAGCTGGCCGCCGTCCCGCCGGGTGAGCGCGAGGCGCTGCACGCCCAGCTGGCCGAGGAGCACGAGCAGATCGCCGGCGGGGTGAACCGGGCGCTGCAGATCGGCGTCGTCGACGAGGTGGTGGAGCCGCGGCAGACCCGGCGCCGGCTCGTGGCGGCGCTGGCCGCTGCCCCGCACGGCCGCGGCGCACACGGCAACATCCCGCTGTAGGCGCCCGCCTGATGATCAGGTGACCTGATCATCAGGGGTCCTGGCTCACGATCGACGGTGAGCTAAGACCCCCGGAGGTGAGCCAGGACGGCGGGACGACGCCGCGCGCGCAGAGAAGTGGTCGTCCGGACGCCGCTTCCCCGACGGCGCCCGGACGACCGGTCTCAGGCTACGACTCGTCGGCGGTGACGCTCGACATGTCGTGTTCGGATCGTGACCATCGCGGCACGACCCGCACGATCAGACGACCTGGTGCAGCCAGGTGACGGGGCTGCCGTCGCCGGCGTGGCGGTAGATCTCGAGGTCGGCGTCCCAGGCCGCCCCCAGGAGCTCGTCAACGCCGTGCCGGAAGGCCTCGATGGAGGACGCCGTCGCGGCGAGGTGCCGCAACTGCTGCTCGCTGATCATGATGTCGCCGTTGGCGCTGGTCGGCGCACGGAAGACACCGTGACCGGGCACGTAGGACATGCGCTCGCCGTCGTTGCCGTGGCTGGCTTCCTCGGTGATCTCGAAGCGCAGCATCGGCCACGCGCGCAGGGCAGCAACCAGCCGGGCGCCTGTCCCGGGCGAACCGGTCCACGCGACCTCAGCACGGTAGGAACCGTGCGCCGCAGGCTGGTCGGCCCACGTAAGGGAGACCGGCGCGCCGACGACGCGTTCGAGCGCCCACTCGACATGCTGGCAGAGCGCTTTCGGGCACGCGTGCACGAAAACGACACCCTGGGTAGACCGTCGCTGCACGAGGCACCTCCATCGACTCGATCAGTCTCGTCTTCCCCAACGGACTCATCGATTCGGTGACGCGCTGTATTCGGCAATGACGGAGCAGGGCTCCTGCAGACAGTCTGCCTGATGGACCCCCGATCGCGCCAGCCCGGGTGATGCAGTTGGTGCCAATGTGACGGAAGGTCACGTCTGGTGCGCGATCCTGCTGGTCAACGTGCCATACCACCGTTATCGCGTTCCGTCCACCGATTCGCGTGCGTTCCTGACCACGCTTCCGCGGCGCCGTGAGCGCCTCCGTGCGGAGCGTGTGCGCGAGCGCCCGCTCGTCGGTTCCTGATCACGCAGAGTAATCGTCGCGACGCCTGCCAGGTACGCGCCACGCGGCGTGAACTGCGTCTTCCTCAACCACCGAGCGTGGCCTGCAGGTCTTCCCGGGGCTCCACCCGGCTCGCACGGAACGGCCACTCGCCGGCCTGCTCCTCGACCCAGTCGAACGTCACCACCTGGCCGGCCCGCAACCGGCCCTCGCCCTGCGTGCTGTGCACGACCACGGAGGCATCCGCCCAGCAGCCGCCGGGACACTCCTCGGCGTCGAGGATCGCGCCCTCGCGGGCGTCGTCCCAACGGAGAACGGTGCCGAGGGCGGAACCGGTGCGCGCCATAGCGGACAGGCTCCCCGCGTGTGCGGGACGGAGCAAGCGGTCAGAAGGACAGCGTGGTGACCCGGTTGCCGCCGGCGCTCTTCGAGCGGTACATCGCCGCGTCGGCGCGGTACATCAGGTCCTCGACGTCGTCGCCGGCCTCGACCTCCGCGACGCCGACGCTGGCCGTCACGCCGGCCCGACTGCCGACCACCGACACCACCTGGCAGAGCCGCTCGGCGAGCATCTGGCCGGAGAACGTCACCGAGACGTCGGCCAGGACGGCGAACTCGTCCCCACCGAGACGGGCGACGGTGTCGGTCTCCCGCACCACGCCACCGAGCGCGGAGCCGATCGCCTTGAGCATCGCGTCGCCCGCGGCGTGGCCGGAGGTGTCGTTGACGCCCTTGAAGCCGTCCAGGTCGACCAGGCACACGACCGTCTGGTGGCCCCAGGCGGCGGCCTCGACGGCGGCGGCGAGCCGCTCGAGGAAGGCCCGGCGGTTGGGGATACCGGTCAGCGAGTCGGTCGACGCCAGCGCCTCGTGCGTGCGGATCAGCTCGACCTGCCGCTCGTAGGCCGCCCAGGAGTTGGCCGACGCCATGGTGCAGATCATCGTGAAGGCCACCATGACCGCCAGGAAGAACATGCCCGACGTCGTCATCCCGGGGAGTTCGACGAAGAACAGGTAGCTCACCGTCATGACCGTGCCCATGGTGACCACGCCGTACGGGGAGTAGGCCACCGCCATGTACGTCAGCGTGAGGAACAGCAGGGCGTCGAGCGGGCTCGAGGCGCCACCGTCGAGCCGCGTCCCGACGATCACCAGGGCGGCGGTCCCGAGGGTCCACAGGTAGAACATCGTGGGGCCCCGGCGGTCGCGCATCATCGCCGGGAGCGGCAGGAGGAGCAGGCCGGGAACGGTGACGATGACCAGCCCGGCGAGCGCGAGCAGGAAGGGGTTCTGCCGCCCGGGGCTGTCGGTGATCAGCGTGTAGCCGACCACGGCCAGCGCGGAGACCTCGCTGAGCAGGACGCCGTTGCGCACATGGCGCACCCAGTAGGCGACGCGGTCGTCATCGCCGGCCAGGGGCCGGTACAGCCCCTCGCACAGCGTCGACAGCAGCCGTCGGACGCCATTCGGCCGGGCGGCGGTTGCCGCGACCCGGCCGGCGGCCCGACGGTCACCGGTCGTTGCTCCATTCACAAGGATGCGATCGGCCTGCGCGCCGGCGTCCTTGACGCCGCGCCTCACCCCGACGGGGGAGGACGGTTGCCGACGCCATCCCTGCGTGCGTGGCGCGTCTCACGCCTGCCGACCGGACGACGCGGGTAGGGCGCCGGGCGTGGGACGACACCAAGGCATGGCCGACGCCGGACGCGAGCAGGTCGGCCCCGATGGTCCTCGGGGCCTGGGACACGTTCATCGCGCAGGCGGAGATCGTCGACCTCGACCGGCCCTCGCGGCTCCCGGGCTGGCGCGCACACGAGATCTGCGTGCACCTCGGCTGCTGGGACGACCACACCGCCATGGCCGACCTCGTGGCGTCGGCCCGCGGCGGCGGCACCGGCACTCCCCCGGACGTCGATGCCGTCAACGCCCGCGTCACCGCAGCGCACCGCGATGCCACCCGCGAGGAGGTGCTCGACGGCCTGCGCCGCAACCGGGAGGCCACCGCGCGCTACCTCGCCGACGAGCCGGTCGAGCTGGACACAGCGCCCACCGTCTCCGTCGTCGGGCAGCTCCCGCTGCTGAGCGTCGTCCTCGGGCAGGCCTACGAGCTCGCCGTGCACGGCCTGGACCTGGTGTCCTGCGGCGCCGAGCCGCCGCCGCAGGACGTCCTCCGCTCGGGGGTGGCCGCGCTCGTCGACGTCACCGGCGCGCTGGCCGCGTCCCTGGACATCGCCGGCCGGGTCACCCTCGCGACACCGGAGGGCGGGTGGGGCTTCCTGTCCGATCCGCACGGGTGGACGGTCACCGCGGTGCCGCCCGGGTCCGTCGAGGGACCGGCCGTGGAGGCATCGGCGGCCCTGCTGCTCGAGGCGGCGTCGGGCCGGATCAACCCGGTCCCGGCCGTCGCCCGCCGCAAGCTACGGGTGCACGAGGTCGGCGGCCTGCTGAAGCTGGCGCCCATCGTGCAGGCGGTGCCGGGCATCCCCGGCGGGCCGATCCTGCAGCTCGCCGCCCGCACGGTCGGTGGCGCCGGCGGCATGCTCGGCCGGGTGTTCGGCCGGGGCTAGGGGGCCTCACGCGGGGACGGCGACCCGGCGGCGGCGCCACAGCAGCGTCCCGACCGCCAGAGCGGCCAGGACGACGACAGCCAGCGGCACGACGAGGAACGCGCTCGCCCGGTCGACGACGAAGCCGGCCGACGCTCCGATGCCGACCTGCACGACCGTGCTGGGCACCAGACCGAGCGCCGTCCCGAACAGGTACGGAGCGAACCGCACCCCGGTCAGGCCGGCGCCGTAACTGGTCACCACGAACGGCACGACCGGCAGCAGCCGGCCAGTGAGCACCGCGACGAAGCCCCGGTCGGTCAGGAGACCGTCGACGCGGGACAGCCGCGGCCCGGCCAGCCGCACAGCCGCCGACCGGCCCAGGGCGCGGCTCAGCCCGAACGCAGCGACCGCGGCCAGCAGCCCGCCGGCGAAGGCGATCCCGACGCCGGTCCAGAACCCGGCGACCACGCCGACCAGCACCGAGAGCGCCGACCTCGGCACCGGCGCCAGCAGCACGAGCGCGTAGCCGAGGACCAGGGCCGCCAGGCCCGCTCCCCCGGCGCCGTCGACCCAGGACCGGACGGTCGCGACGCTCGGCAGGTCCAGCGCCAGGGCCGCCCCGATGCCGGCGACGAGCAGGAGGACGAGGACGGCGGCGCGCAGCCAGATGCCGCGCGCCGTCCGTCGTCACCTCTGCCATCCTGCGCGACGACCGGCCCGTCACCGGGTCGGCCACGCGGGCGGAGGCTCAGCAGCCGCCGAGGGAGATCCCGTGCGCAGTGAGCCACGGCGTCGGGTTGACCCGGTTGGCGTAGAGCCCGCCGGTGTGCACCTCGAAGTGCAGGTGCGGACCGGTCGACTGGCCCCGGTTGCCGACCTCGGCGATCTGCTGCCCGGCGCTGACGACCTGGCCGACCGCGACGAAGTACTGGTTCACGTGGCCGTAGAGGGTGATCGTGCCGTCGCCGTGCTGGACGGCGACGGCATACCCGAACCCGCTGGCTGTCCCGGCCTGGACGACGACCCCGCCCTCGGGGGCGTAGATCGGCGTACCGATGGGTGCGGCGATGTCGACGCCGGCGTGCAGGGTGCCCCAGCGCGCCCCGTAGCACGAGGTGACCGTGCCCTGGGTGGGCGCGATGGCCCCGCCGGCCGCGGACAGCAGGTCGGCGCTGGCCTCGGCGGCGACCATCTCGTCGTAGGCGGCCTCCGGCTCGGGGACGTTCTGCAACGCCAGCAGCTGGACCTGGGCGGCGCGCAGCTCCTTGTCCAGGGCGGCCTTCTCGGCGGTCGCGGCGTCGTAGGTCTCCTGGGCGTCGGCCAGCTTCGCGCGCGGCGGCGGCCTCGGCCTCGTCGGCGGCCCGGGCGGCGCGGTCCTGCTCGGCGACGGCGTCGCGAGCGGCCTGGTCGGCGCGCGCCTCGCGCACCTCGGCGGTCTCCAGCTCCTCGAGCTGCGCGGTGCGCTGCTCGCCGAGGACTTCGAGGGTGGCGGCCTGCTGGAGCAGCTCCGTGGGGCTCTGCGGCGTCGAGCAGCAGGGCGACGTCGCCGAAGCCGTCGTCGTTGCCCATGTAGGCCTCGCGGCCGAGGCTCGCGACGTCCTCCTCGGACTGCGCGACGGCGGCCCGGACGGACGGCCAGCTCGGCGGCGGTCTCGGCGGCCGCGGTCTGGGCATCGGCGAGGGCGGCCTGCGCGGCGCGGGCGGCCTCGCCGGCGGCCTCGGCCTCGACGGTCATGCGCTCGAGCGTCTCCTCGGCGGCGGCCAGGCGCTGCGGAGATGCGCTCGACCTCCGCAGCGGCCGCGTCGTGCTCGGACTGGGCGTCAGAGACACTGCTCGGGGCGGCGGTCGCGGCCTGGGTCCCGAACAGGCTGACGGTGAGCAGGCCGGCGACGAGCAGGGCACGTCGGGGCGCGGTCAGGGAGCGGGATCCGGGGACTGTTCGGTTGGTGCGGCTGAGCAGGGCGTGCAGGGTCGCCAACGCGACGCTTCTCCGTTCTGACGACCGCCTACCGAGTTAGCTGACGGGTTCGGGCCGTTCAGTGCCCTACGTGCCTGCACCCCCGTGCGCAGGCACGATTCACCCCGGTGAATCGGTGGGTCCCCGGTCCGCTCGGCCATCCGGCCGCGCGGTTCGGCGGGGTTCGTCCGAGGCCCTCGGGCTCGAGGGCTGCACTCGGTCGAACCGGAGAAGACGCTACGTGTGACAGGAGTGAAAGTCACGGTGAGATAACGCTCTGCAGGTCAGGCCGGTGCACGCATCTGACTCAGCCCGGGCGCGGCGCCGGTCGAGCAGGGCCGGGACGACCTCAGCGCCGGCCGTTCCCGCGGCGGCACTGGCGAGGACGACGAGCCACGAGAGCGGGGTCCAGCGGCGTGCACCCGAAGAACCGGCTCAGCCCCGGCGTCTGGACGACGACGGCGAGCACGCCCAGCGACCCGGCCGCCGTCGCGAGCACCAGCGGGCTGCGGCGCCCGGCCCACGCCGTCTGCCCGAGCTGGGTGGTGATCAGCGCGGCGAGACCCATGGTGCTGGCCCGGCCGCGGGGCCCGGTCAGCCGCCCGGCCACCCAGGCGCCGGTGGCGCCGGCGGTCGTCGCCGCCCCGCGGATCGAGCACCATCCGGCGGACCGCCGTCGTGAAGCCACGGTGCGGCCCGGCGAGCAGCACGGCCTGCAGCGGGTGCCCGGCCAGCGGTCCCTCGCCGTCCTCCGGGACGCCGGCGCGCGGGGTGGCGACGGCGACGGCGAGCGCCGGGAACATGTCGGTGAGCAGGTTGACCAGCAGCAGCTGCCGGGTGCCCAGCGGCGCCCGGCCACCGAACGCGGTGCCCAGGACCGTGAAGGCGACCTCCCCCGCATTGCCGCCGACCAGGATCGAGACGGCGTCCCGCACGCGCGACCACATCGCGCGGCCCTCGGCGATCGCGTCGACCAGCCGGGTCAGGTCGAGGTCGGTGAGCACGATGTCGGCCGCCGTGCGCGCGGCCGGTGACTCGGCTCCGGCGACGCCCACGCCGACGTCGGCCAGCCGGATCGCCGCGGCGTCGTTCACGCCGTCGCCGGTCATGGCCAGCGTCGCCCCGGCCCGGCGGAGGGCGGTCACCAGCGCCACCTTCTGCTCCGGGGAGAGCCGGGCGAAGACGCGCCGTCTCGCGGACCATGCGCGTGCGCTCGGCGTCCGAGGCCCGGGCGAACTGCGCCCCGGTGACGACGCGGTCGGCGTCCGGGACCCCGGCCTGCGCGGCGATGGCCGCCGCGGTCTCCGGGTGGTCGCCGGTGGCGATGACGACCCGGACCCCGGCGGCGACCGAGCTGTTCGATCGCGGCGGCCGACGACTCCCGGACGCGTGTCGGCGAGGCGCGATGAGGCCGCGCAGGGTGAGGTCCTCGCGCTGCGGCGTCGAGGTCGTCGGTCCGGCGTCCACGCGCGGTCGGCGACGGCGAGCACCCGCAGCCCCTCCCCCGCCAGCTCCTGCACCCGCTGCCGCAGGTCGTCGTCGGCGGTGCACCGGCGCAGCACCACCTCGGGCGCGCCCTTCACCACCAGCCGGCCGTCGCGCAGCGCCGCGGAGAAGCCGCGCCCGGCGGCGAACGGCAGGCTGGCGTCGGCGTCGCCGTCGGCGGCGACACCCCGCTCGCGGGCGGCCTCGACGACGGCCCGGTCGGTCTCGTGCGCCTGGTCGTCGCCGTTGCCGACGGCGGCCGCGGCCAGCCGCAGCAGGCCGTCCTCGTCGAGTCCGTCGCCGAGCGGCACCAGCCGGGCGACGCGCAGCCGGTTCTCGGTCAGCGTCCCGGTCTTGTCGAAGCAGACGGTGTCCACCCGGCCGAGCGCCTCGAGCACCCGGGCGCTGCGGACGACGGCGCCGCGGCGGGACAGCCGGCGGGCGGCGGCCTGCTGCGCGACGGTGGCGACCAGCGGCAGGCCCTCGGGCACGGCGGCGACGGCGACGGCGAGCCCGGCGCCGACCGCCTCGCGCAGCGGCCGCCGCCACAGGACGCCGAGCGCGGTGACGACGCCGCCGCCGGCGAGGGTCAGCGGCAGCACCGCCCGGGTCAGCTCGCCGAGCCGCGCCTGGACGCCCGCCGGTGGCGCGGCGCGCGCCGGCCGCCCGCGCCGCCCGGCCGGCCTGGGTCGCGCCACCGACGGCGACGACGACGGCGCGCCCGCTGCCGGCCACGACCGTCGTCCCGTCGAAGAGCATGCAGGTGCGGTCGGCGACGTCCGCGCCGGGCGTGGCCGCGACCGACTTGCCGACCGACAGCGACTCCCCGGTCAGGTTCGACTCGTCGACCTCCAGGTCGACGGCCTCGAGCAGCCGGGCGTCGGCGGCGACGACGTCGCCCGGCCTCGACCAGCACGACGTCGCCGACCCGCAGCGCGCTGGCCGGCACGTCCTCGCGGCCGCCGTCGGGCTCGCGGTGCACGCAGATGTCCTGCTCCAGCAGCAGCGACTCGAGCGCCGTCTCCGCGCGCAGCCGCTGGGCGCCGCTGATCAGCGCGTTGCCGACGGTGACGCTGCCGACGAGGACGGCGTCGGTCGACTCGCCCAGCATCGCGGTGGCGGCGGCCCGGTGCCGAGCACCGGCGTCAGGGGGTCGGACAGCTCGGCGGCGACCGTGCGGAGCGTAGCGGGCCGGCCACGCGGACGACCGGCAGCTCGGCGCCGGCCGCGCGGACCGGTGCGGGCAGCGCCGGCTGCTCCGCCTCGGGCTCGTCGGGCAGTTCGCGCGAGCCGGCCGAGGACGTCGTCGGCGTCGAGCGCGTGCCACGGCGGTGTGCACGGTCGGCGCGGGCGCCGGGCGGCGGACGGTGCGCACCGCCGTCCAGGTGCCGGCGGCGATCGTGCTGACCGTCGCGTACTTGCCCGGGCGTCGTCGCCTTGCGCTGCCCGTAGCGGGCGCTGCCGACGGCGGCGAGCAGGCCGCCGAGCACGTTGCCGGTGATCGCGGTGGTGACCGCGCGGCGGCTGACCGCGCGGGCGACGCGCGGTGGCGTCGACGAGCCGGCAGGCGTCGACCAGCCCGGGCGGGGTGACGAGGTCGGCGCCCCAGGCCGGCGCGCGGCCCTCGCGTACCGGGGCGACGGCGACGTCGGCGGCCATGAGCGCGGGCCCGTCGGTGGCGGAGACCACCAGCACCCCGCGGCCGTCGGCCTGCAGCCGCCGGACGGTGTCGAGCAGCGGCTCGTCCGGCGGGCGGCACCTCGTCGGCGGCGCCGGCGATCTCGCCGGTGCCGACGTGCGCGGTGAGGACCAGCCGGTGGCCGGCCTCGGTCGGCGGCGGCGAGCAGGGCCTCGGCGTGCGGGTCGAGCTCGGGCGGCGACGGTGACGACGCCCGACCCGGCGGCGGCCCTCGAGCAGCGTGCGGAGCTCGCCGCCCGGCGCGTCCGCCGACTCGCGGGGCGGTCCCAGGCGGAGCCGCGGCGCCGCCGTTGCCCGCGCCTGCGTCCTCGGGTCGCCGTCGCCGTCGCCGAGCAGGCGGGACGGCGGCCGACCAGACGGCGGCGTCGTCCCACCCGTCGGCCTCGCCGCGCGCCTCGATGACGACCGGCGGGCCGCTGCAGAGCGCGTCGCCGTCGACGACACGGTGTCGATCCGGTCGAGGCGGCGGTAGGCCGAGCCGTCCATGGGCAGGACGCCCCGGCGGCACATGAGCACGTCGAGCGAGGCCGCGAACGCCTCCCGGCCGAGGACGGCGGCCTTCGGGGTGAGCGCCTTGAGCAGGTCCGCCGAGCGGCCGGGGCGCCAGGTGAGCGGCAGCAGTGCCGAGCGCGCCGCCGAGCGCGACCGGGCCGAGCCGCGGCGCGGTAGGTCTCGATCGGCCCGGGCGGGAGCGGCGCGGGCCGGTCGCCGGGCGGCGGCGAGCGGCTCGGAGACGTCGTCCTCCGGCTCGGGGCGGCACAGCTCCGGCTCCCGGCGCCGCCACACCTGCCGGCGGGCACGCATCTCGACCGCCTGCTGGAGCGCCGCGGCCGCGTTGATCGCCGGGACCGTCGGGCTCTGGGTCATCGCGTGCAGGAGCGCACTGGTGCCGGAGAAGAGCAGGTCGGTGCCGATCGGACCGATCCGCGACTCGATGCCGTCCTTGAGCCACTGCTGCGAGTCGAGCAGCGCCATGATCAGCGTGACGTGCCGGCTGACCGCCGGGATCGGCAGCACCTTCGCCGCGACGGCGACGCCCGACGGCCGCGGTGTCGACGGCCGCGGTCAGCACGGCCGCGAGGAACGGCTCGAGGTCGGCCGGGTGGTCGGCGCGGTGCGGGAAGACCTTGCGGCCGCCACGCGCCTGCTCGATGGCGGTGACGACGCCGACGACGTCCTCGACGGAGACCCGGCGGTCGTCGATGGCGACGAGCACGCGGCCGACGACGCCGTTGACCGTCGCCCACTGCACGCCCGTCGAGGCGCTCGAGGTGCCGGCGCAGCGCGCGGCGGACCTCGGGCTGCTCCTCGGCGGCCGGGGCGGCGACCTCGACCTGGACGTGACCGTGCTCAGCCCAGACCCGGCGCGTGTGCCGCGCGAGCGGCGGCTCGACCATGCCCGCGGACCGCGTCCACCCAGGCTGCGCACATGCCCGTCGGGCATCGGGTCGGAGCCGGTGACGACGGTGCCGACGGTGCGGGCGCCGAGCGCGAGCGACGTCCCTCGCGAGGTGCAGCGACCCTCGGCCACCGTGGCGGTCGCACCCGCTGCGGCCCGCGCGATGCGGGCGCCGGCGCGGGCTGTCTCCCCGACCAGGCCCGCCGTCATCACCGCGGGGACGGTGACGAGAGCGGCACCGGCGACGGCCAGGCCGGCGGCCGCGCCCAGCGCATCGCGGGCGGCCTCGAACCGGCGGAGCAGAGCCATCGGCACCCCTCGAACGACGGGTGTGCTTCGGACGCTACGCCGGGAATGCCTCGCGTGGCCGCTCGGCGAACACCCGCGGCCGGACGACCTAGAGTCGTCGCGACGGGATCCCGGTCAGGGACCTCCGGGGCGGTAGCTCAGCTGGTCAGAGCATGGGACTCATAATCCCTGGGTCGTGGGTTCGAGCCCCACCCGCCCCACCATCAAGCAATACACCGGGACGGCGCCGTTGAGATCGCCGCGGGCATCGCTCCCCGCGCCACGACGCTGGCGTTCGAGTCGCCAGCCAACGCGCAGCAGAAGGGCTGGAGGCCGGGCGGGCCGGGCGGAAGATCGAGGAGGAGCACCCGCCCCCGTCCCCGACGGCGGACAGCACGCGCCAGGCGCGCAGCGGCGCTACACCGGCGAGGGCGAGACCAGCGTCTTCCGTCGATGCTCGACAAGGTCTCCGGCGGGTGTGGCGTGAGCGCCCACCGTGAGGTCGTCGACCTCGACGAGGTCCAGGACGAGGTCCGCGGCTACCAACTGACCGCCCGGCTGGGGCATGCCGGTCGGAACCCCCTACTCCGAGGAGCGGCTCGAGTGGGTGAAGGCGATGTGCGCGTCACATGAAGGGGCAGGAGTCCGCGCCGGATTGCGGGGATGCAGGCGGGCCTCGAACTGCTGCGCAAGCGCTACGCGCCCGGCGACCGGCCGGAGGCCCGATGAGGCCGAACCGCGGGCGCGTCAACGTCACCGCCAGGAATCGCTCATCCCCGACGCGGATCGAAGGACGGCCAACAAGGGCGCCTCAATCTTCGGCGTCCGCGTACCTCGCGCCCGCGGCCCGCTTCCGGCGTGGTGGGGGTCGACTT
>CAVVIN010000021.1:0-89767 GCA_963748305.1 uncultured Actinomycetota bacterium
GACCCGGCACTCCGCGGCCGGGGGTAAGCTGTGCCAGCCTCGGCACCGCCGATGGGCGGTACGGCCGCGCCGTCATCTCACTTCATGCCCGGACAGCTCCGCTTCCCCGGCGGGGCTGGGAGGCAAACAAACCCGACCGACTTCACGTCGCTGATGGACGACCTGGAGGAGCGAATCTTCGGCTGGCTGGCCAGACGGCGCGCCACAGTGCCCGTTGCTCAGAGAATCTTTGTAGGCCCGATGAACCCGCCGAGGAGCAGCCACAGGTGCTCCAGCCGCGCCTGCGCGGCCTTGAGCTGCTTCTTCTCCTCGCTCTCGGACAGGTGCAGAAAGAGCCACGTCGGCGAGCCGGCTCATGCGGGCGAGCGCGAGGCGTACGTCTCCGTCGCGCCTCCGAGATCCCGCGCCCTTCGTCCGGCACCATCGGCTGATCGCTTCGAGTGAGCGCGTAGTGACGGGGGGTCGCGAGAAAAAGGGAGGCGCGAGGTGTCGGAGGACCGGACGGAGCCGGAGCGGGCAGTCACGGAGGAACCGCCACTGCCGGCGCTCGCGGCGGGGTGGGGCGTGGCTGGGTGGGACAAGCCGGCCGAGGACGATGTCGAGGACGAACGAGCCCCAGGACATCGACCCCGACAACCCCATCGTCCCGTTGCCGGAGTCCGCCGACGACGAGCCGCCGGCCGCCGGACCCAACTCCGCCAACGAGTCCGAGGCCACCGAGCCCGACCCCGCGGCGGAGGAGATCCCTGTCCCTGCCCAGCAGCCCGCTGAGCGATCCGACGTCCTGGCGGTCGTCCCGGTCCTCCCGCGCGTCATCGTCCGGCTGCTTGGGGGGCCCCGCCGCCGCGCGCGCACCGCCGTCCTGCTGGGCTTGCTCGTCGCCGCCTCCTTCCTTGGGGCGACGCTGCTGGCCACCAGCCGTGGCACGGTCTCCGCCGCGAACGTCGACGCCGCCGCTCCGACCGCGCCGACGACCCCGGCGCGTGGGTCCTCCTCGGCGAGCACGACGCCGTCCCCGACCGCGGCGACCACCCCGCCGGCGACGACGTCCGAGACGTCCGCGGTACCGCCATGTCTCGCGCCGTTCCCGCCCGGGGGGTGACGCCTAGCTCCCGAGCCGGTGGACGTGGGCGCGGCCCCGCCCACCCCGACGGTCACCGTGGCGCCCGTGGCACCACCGCCGGGCGTCGCGTCGCCGGTACTCCCGCCGACCGGCGACCAGACGATGGCGCCGGACCCGACCGACACGCTCGCGACGGCCACGCCGACCGAGGACACCGCGGTCGCCACCCCGACGACGACGGAGCCGACGACTTCGACGACGCCGAGCGTCGCCCCATAGATGTGTAAGACGCTTTGCCGACCCTTCCAGCACTTGTGCACCTGACTTGACTTCGGGAGCGCGAACACCTCTTCGCACGAGATGCCGAGCACCTGCCAGCGGTGCATGCGGCGCGGACGGCGGCAAGGCCGCCGGCGGCGTGGGCCGCCGGGGCGGGTCCGGATCTGGGCGAGGTGCTGCGGATCGACCGTAGGGTGGCCGCATTCGTTGTCGTTTCGTACGTCGAGGCTGGAGGCCCAGCATCGTGCCTCGACCCTTGCCTGAGCGCCTCGGGATCCTGCTGGACCGCATCCGGCGCGTCCCCCGCCCGTGGCGGCGCGTGTACGACGTCCGTGGTGGCGTGCAGGCGCAGGTGCAGCTGGGGCTCCTCCGGGCGGTGGTCCTGGCCGCGCGCCCGCTCGGCCAACGCGGCGCACACCGGGTGACCTGGCGGCTGGCCCGCCTGTTCGCGCCGCACAACGATGCTGTGGTCGACACCGGCCACGGCCGCTTCCTCGTGCCGCTGGGCGACGGGTACGCGGTCAAGCTGCTCGACCCGACGTACGCCTACGAACCCGAGCTCGAGCCGTACTTCGCCGCGGCCATGCGGGCCGGCTGCGCGTTCCTCGACGGCGGCGCAAACCTCGGCTACTGGAGCGTCGTCGCCAGCGACGAGTGCGACGAGCCCGGGCGCGTGGTCGCCGTCGAGCCCGTGCCGGCCATCTTCGACCGGCTGCGGGAGAACGCCCGGCTCAACGCCGACCGCTTCGTGTGCGAGCAGGCGGCGCTGTGGTCCGAGCCCGACGTGGACCTCACCATGACCAGCCATCCGCAGTGGCACGCCGGCTCGCGCGTGCTGCACGGCCCACGGGCCGCGGCCGAGGGGCAGTACACGACCCGCGTCCCCACCACGACGATCGACCGCGTGGCGCGCCGCTACTGGCCGGACGAGCGGCCGCTGCTGATCAAGCTCGACGTCGAGGGCGCCGAGTCCGCCGCGCTCGCCGGCGGCGAGGACACCTTGGCGAACCGCGACGTGGTCCTGATCTACGAGGACCACGGCAGCGACCCCGAGCACACCTCGACCCGGGCGGTGCTCGAGGATCTCGGCTTCCGGGTCTACGCCTGCACCGGAAACGGGCCGGTCGAGATCGGCGAGCTGGCCGACGTGGCGCGAATCAAGACCGACACCATCCGCGGCTTCAACTTCCTCGCCTTCCATCCCCGCAGCACAGTCGGGCCCGCCGTCCTGGGTGCGACCGCCTGACGCCGGCTCCCTGGCCACCGGGCACGACGGGGAAAGCCGGACGGGGGCGTCATGCGACACCTGAGCCGCGCTGATTGCGGCCAGTGTCACCGTGCCTAGAAGTCCTGACCGAGCGCCGGACTCCCCCTTGGCGGCTTCAGCGGCGCCGGCGTCGGTGACCGGCACGGTGAAACGCAGTCACACCCGTTCCCGTCTCATCGATGATCATGCCCCGTCGGCGTCGATGCCGGTGTTGCCGCATCGGACGGCCGGATCATTGGGAGGCGAGTGGACGTCGACACGAAGTACGGCCGTCGGCCAGATTTCTCAGGGGCGCCACTCCGGCCGATAGTCCGGGTGGGCGGCATACGGAGTGGCGAGATACGCGAGCGTGGTGCAACCCATCCCCTCTGGGCCGCCGCGGCCGCCGTCGGCGTCGCAGGAGCCCGTTCCGGTACCGCAGGCCGCGTGCAGCCTCACAATCTGCCGCTTGGCGCGGACCTCAGCCAGGATACGAGCGCAGGACAGGCCGATGTAGTGAGCTCCGCGGTAGTCGACGAGACCGATCCACGGCTGGTCGGTGTAGCAGCACCGCTCGGCGGTCTTCTCGTCTTCGTAGAGGCGGGCGCGGAGGAAATCGGCGAGGTCGATGACTGCCGTAGTCATGTCTCATTCCCATCGGATCGGCAGTTGAGGACTTCGAACAGTTCCTCGATCGCCATATGGTCTGATCGGTTCATGCATTGAGGACGCGCACGGTGCGGGGGGATGACGCGGTCGGAACCCCGTTCTGACCAGGCGGCCACGGCAACGACGCGACGATCGGCGCCGAGCGCCCTAACCTCGGTGAGTGGCGCGCTCGCGGTTGGTGATCAGGTGACCTTTGCGGCGGACGAGATCGAGTTCCTGCGCTCCCACGGGATCGCTCGGCTGGCGACGTTGGGCGAGGACGATCAGCCCGACGTCGTACCGGTCGCCTGTGAGTTCGACGGTGCGTACTTCTGGGTCGGCGGCTCCGGTGCGAGCGTCCTGAGCACCCGCAAGGTCAGCAACGTGCGAGCGGGACGTCGCAAGGTCGCCCTGGTGGTGGATGACCTGCCGTCGTTCGACCCGTTCGTCGCGCGCGGGATCAGGGTCTACGGCGTGGCCGACGGGCCCGTGGAGCGGGTCGGAATGGTGGGTCCAGGTCTGTATCTGCGCATCACCCCGCAGGTCTCCTGGAGCTGGAACATGGCCGGCGAGCCGGTCGGCGCAACCTGGTACGCGACGAGACGGGCAGTTCACGACGACTCCGCGAACGGAGCGGACGACCTGAGTTGACTGTGTCGACCGCGTTCTCCGGCGGTCCTCGGAGGACGACGGACCCGACCGACTTCACGTCGCTGACGGCGCCGTGCTCTTCTTCGTGGTTCGCCGTCCTTAGCGGTGATCGTCAAGGTCCGCGCGCTCACCTGATGCCGGGGTCAGAGCCGATGCCGGCGTCCCGGGCCCGCGCGACGGCCTCGGTGCGCGACGCGACCCCGAGCTTGGTGAGGATGGCCGAGACGTTGTTGCGCACGGTCTTCGGGCTGAGGAACTGGTTGGCCGCGATGCGCTCGGTCGACCAGCCGCGGGCCAGGAGCTCCAGGACGGCGAACTCGCGCTCGGTCAGCTCGGGGAATGGCCGAGGTCCGGACGGCGATGCCAGGGCCGCTCCCAGGCGTCCGGAGACGACCCGGCCGAGCAGCACCTCCCCTCGGGCGACCGCACGGATCGCGGTGACGATCTCCACGTGGTCGGCGCCCTTGACCACGTAGCCGCGGGCACCGGCCCGCAGCGCGGCGAGCAAGGAGGTGTCGTCCTCGAACATCGTGAGCACGAGCACGCCCACCTCGGGGTGACGAGCGAGCAGCTGCTGCGTCGCGTCCACACCGCTGAGGCCCGGCAGGTGCAGGTCCATGATCACGACGTCCGGCGCCGTCTCGGCGACGAGCTCGAGGGCCCTTCACCGGAACCGGCTTCGCCGACGACGTCGATGCCGTCGACTTCGGCGAAGAGCGCGCGCAAGCCCTGCCGGTACACCGGATGGTCGTCGCAGATGACCACGCGCAGGGGGGCGTCCGTCACGCGCGGACCTCCAGCGGCAGCTCGGCGCGGATCTGCGTCCCCCGCCCGGCAGCGCCCGTCACCGTGAACGAACCCCCGAGCTCCTCCGCCCGCTCCCGCATGGAGGCCAGCCCCAGACCCGTCGATCCGCCGCGCCGCCCGGGTTCCGGCCCGCAGCCGTCGTCGCAGACCTCCACGACGAGGGCGGCGCCCTCGACGGCCATCCGGCAGGTGACCGATCGCGCGTCGGCGTGCCGCACCGCGTTGAGCACCGCCTCCACCGCGATCCGGTAGGCGGCGACCTCGGCCGCAGCGGAGGACACCGACAACAGATCGGGCACGACGACCGTCAGGCGGGGCCCGTTCGCCGTCTCCAGGCGTGCCACCGACGCCCGCACAGCGCCGGCCAGGCCGAGCTCGTCCAGCGCCGGAGGCCGTAGGTCCTCCACCGCGCGGCGCAGTGTCGCGATGGCATCGAGCGTGGCCGCGCGCAGTTCGACGAGCGTCCCGTCCTCCGCGCCGGTCCGCCGCGCCCGGATGGTGGCCGCGTCGAGCTGGATGGCGACCGCGGCCAGCTGCGGGCCGAGATCGTCGTGCAGGTCGGAGCGCAGCCGGCGGCGCTCCTCCTCCCGTGCGACCACGAGCCGCTCGCGCGAGCGGCGCAGGTCGTCGGTGAGCCGGAACGCGGCAGCGGCGGCAGCGATCGGATAGGCCAGCCGCTCCAGCAACTCGACATCGCGACGGGACAACGGCTCGTGGGGGCTGCGCCTGGCCACCGTCAGCGAGCCGTGCGCCGTCCCGCCGTGCATCAGCGGCACCGTCGTGCGGGCCTCCGGCCCGGCCCAGCCCGGTCGGCTGCCCGCGGCGGCCGTGTGCACCGGCTCCTCGTCCGCACCGGAGACTTCGATCGCGACCCAGGGAACGGCCAGCGACGCGGCAATCCGTTCCGCGGCGGAGTCGAGGGCAGCCGTGGGCTCGGCGGTGATCTCGAGCGTGCGGCCCAATTCGGCCAGCGCCCGCCCCGGGTCGTCGCGCGCGCCGTACAGCGCCCGGCCCACGGAGCCCTGCAGCCACAGCCTGGCCGGCTGGAAAACGGCGGCGACGGCCCCGGCAGCGAGCAGGGACTCCGGCAGGCCTGCCTCGCGGCGGAGGAAGTTCGACGCCGCGGTGACGACCAAGGCATAGCCGCCGACCACGAGGACTGTCAGCCCGAGCCAGACGAGCGACCGGCGGACGGCGATCTCGAGGTCGTAGAGCCGGTAGCGCAGCACGCACAGCGTCGCAGCGATCGGCAGCAGAGGAAGCACGAGGGTCTGCACGTACGGACCGGCCGCGGAGAGCGGTGGCGTCGCGGTCATCGCGGCGATCATCAGGGTGGCGGCGACGACGAACGGGGCGATGCGCACGCGGTCGTCGGGGTCGGCTCGGTGCAGCCTCACCAGCAGCGAGGCGAAGCAGACGAGCCCGCAGATGCCGACCGCGATCGTCAGCGGCATCGTGAGCGTCCCCGCGAGGGCCGAGCCGCTCAGCGGGTTGGGCACGAATTCGTCGGGGCCCACCTGGATCTGCGGCACCAGCGCCCAGGCGACCGCCAGTGCGGCGATCAGTCCGGCCGCACCCTGCGCCACCGGGCGCCATCGGCGCGATGGCGGCGCGCCGTCCGGGAACAGGAGCAGGATGAGGGTGAGCTGGGGACCGAGGGCGAGCACGAAGAGCCACTCGGACGTCCACGCGGCCGCGAGCACACCGGGCCACTGCCACGCGCGGGCCGCCACGACCCATGCCGTGACTGCGGCACTTCCGACGTAGGCGGCGCCGGACAGCGCGAACAGCCACCCGACCGGGTTGCGCGGCAGCCGGCGGACGAGGAGGCCACCGAGCACCGCGCTCACGGTGCCGACCACCACGTCGACGACGACATGGCTCTCCACCACGTCGCCGCCGGCCGCTGCCATGACGGCCACCGCCGCGATGGCGACCGCCGTCGTCGCGGCCGCGAAGGCGACCGGGGCCACCGGCGTCCGGCGGGCAACAGCGCTGGTCACGGCGTCACGGTGCCACGTTCGACGGCCCGCCGGGCAACGTGCGCGAGCGCGGTCCCGGCGACCGCGAGGTCCAGAGCGAGCACGACGAGCATGAGCGGTCCCGTGCCGATGGCTCCGGCGGCGACTCCTCCGACGACCATGCCGACCGGGACCCAGCGCGGCACGCTCCCCGCCCGCCACAGCGCGACGGCGACCAGCACGAGGCCGACGGCGAACAGGGGTACGGACCAGAAGCTCACCGGCAGGGTGACCGGTGCGGCGTCGGCCTCGGCCGCGGCGACGACGTCGGCACCGGCGGTCCGGGCGACGTCCGGGGCCGACGCCCAGTAGAGCAGGTAGCCGTGGGTCGCCTGGCTGAGGGAGTTGGCGGCTAGTCCGATTGCGGCGAGCGCCGTGCCGACGGTGGCGAAGGCCCGTCCGCGTGCCGGGACGAGCCAGCGGCGGTAGGTCAGCAGGAGCGCGATCACGAGCAGGCCGCCGAATGCAACCATCACCTTGGCGACGGCGTGCCGGGTGCGGACATCGGCGACCTCGGCGAGCGCGGCCTCGACATCCATGGGCAGCGAAGGATGCAGCGCGTAGCCCAGATCGAAGAGGCCGGGACCGGCCAGCAGCAGCGCGCCGGTGGTCAGCATCCAGCGGCGGGCGGCGTCGCGGCGAGCGGGAGCGGGTGGGGCGACGGTGGTCACGGGACCTCCTCGGATCGGCTACGGACGCGAGGACGGTGCGCCGGGCGATGTCCCGCACACCAGGGACACGTCACACGCCGTCGCGGGAGCCATCGGGGCGGCAAAGAGCGCAAGCTGCCCGAGTGGTCCTACGTGATCCTCGAGGTCACCGTGATCTCGAGCGAGGGGTGGGTCGCCCATCGACGACAACGATCAGGACGGGCCCGTCGCGTCGTTCGTGGTCGACGGCCGATCAGTCGTCGTCCTCGAAGAGCGCGATCAGATCGTCGGCCGGCTCGGCGGCGTAGAGCGGCACGACCGACACGTCCCACTCCGGGCGGCGGTCGTTGACCTCGACGGCCAGTTCCCACGCCTCCCGGGCGGGCAGCGGGCCGAAGCACGCGTCGTCGTCGTCCTCGCCGAGGTCGACCTCGACCAGCCACTGGTCGGAGAGGTCCGCAGCCATCTCGGCGAAGTCGGGCGCCGCGTCGTCCGCGGGCTCGGGGGAATCGGCCTGCACGGGATAGATGAGCGCCATGCGGGGAAACCTAGGCCGTCGGACCGGTCCAGGACGAGTCCGGCGGCACACTCGGCCCTCAGGACTCCCCGAACCGGACGTCGTGCGGCCGGTCCGGCGCGAGGAACGCGAGCAGCCGGCCGCCCTCCTCGACGACGTCGGTGCGCTCGGCCGCACACAGCGGCAGCGACGGCCGGACCGTGAGCACCGTGGCGTCGCCGTCGCGGCGCGCGGCCCAGGTCGCCTGGAGCCGGCCGTCGACGAGGACCGTCCCGCACCATCCACCGGGCCCGCCCTGCAGCAGCACGTGATCCCCGGGCGCCACCACCCGCGAGCGGTCGGCGTGCGACAGCACGACGTTGTCGTACTCGGCGAGGAAGCGGACCGGGGCCGGGGTGTCCGGGTCGGGCAATGGTCCGTCGGGGACGTCGACGAGGTCGACCCCGTCCTCCGTGACGAACCGCCGGAGCCGGGAGCCCAACCGGTCGACGACCTCGCGCAGCCGGGTCAGCCCGCACCACGCCTGCACGTCCTTGACCGACGCGGGCCCGAACGCCCGCAGGTACCGGAGCACCACGTCGTCGGGGGACGCCGGCGGGCTCGACGACGGCCCGAGCCAGGCGGACACGGTCGTCATCACCGCCGCCGACGAGGCGCCCCAGAGGCCGCGCGGCACCGGCTGCACCCAGGGCACCCAGTAGCTGACGCCGAAGGTGACCGCCTCGGCGTCGAGGCCGGGATGGCGGGCGGCCAGCTCCCGCTGCAGCGCGGCCCGCCCCAGCGGCCGGTCGGCGATCAACCGGGCCGCCTCGGCGACGACGGCCGCGACGTCGTGACCGCGGAGCCGCTGACCCCAGACCGTCGAGGCGAAGGTCCGGTCGAGCACCGGCTGCAGCAGCGGGCGGAGCGCCAGCGCGTCGGCGGCCGTCACCGTGTGGATGGTCGTGCGCATCAGCTGCGTGCGGACCACCCGCCGCGCGGTCATCAGCCCGTCCAGCTCGGCGGGGTCGTAGTCGGCCAGCCGGTCCCACAGCGCGAGGTGCGGCACGAGCGGCACCTGCGCCTGCAGTCCGACGAGATGCTCGAGCGTGTCCGCGACCGGCCGCCGCACGCGGGTGAGCAGCAGCTGGCGGTCGAGCGTCGCCCGGCCCAGCGCCCGGGTCGAGAGGACCGTGGTCAGAGCTGGATGCCGCGGGTCAGCGCGCCGTCGACGACGAGGTTCGTGCCCGTGGTGAAGCTGGAGAGCGGGCTGGACAGGAAGACCACCGCGCGGGCCATCTCCTCGGGCCGGCCCATGCGACCGGTCGGGTTCAGCCCGAGCGCCATCGAGAACAGGTCGGGCAGGCCCTTCTCGGCGCTCTGCCAGAAGCCGTCGTCGAAGTAGGTGTTGCCGGGCGAGACGGTGTTCGCCCGCACGCCCCGCCCGGCCAGCTGGAGGGCCAGCCCCTGGATGTAGCCGACGATCGCGGTCTTCATCGTCCCGTACGGACCCGAGGCGAAGTCGGCCTCGCGTCCGGAGACGCTGGAGATCGCCACGATCGAGCCGTTGCCGCTGGCCTCCAGGTGCGGCAGCGCCGCCTGCGCCAGCCGCACCGTGTGCATGAGGTCGGTCTGGAAGGAGGCGTTCCAGTTCTCCTCGGTATCCGGGACGGCGAGCGCGCTGACATTGGCGACGACGGCGTCGAGACCGCCCATCCGCTCGGCGGCGGCCGCCACCCACGCGACCAGCGCGGGTCCGTCGGCGACGTCGAGCTGGACACCGCGTGCGCCCGGCCACCGCGCTCGGCGAGCGCCTTCTCCGTCGCCTCGATCTCCGCGGCGTTCCGTGCGCAGAACTCCACGACGGCGCCCTCGTCGACGAACGCCTCGACGATCGCGCGGCCGATGCCGCGGGTGCCCCCGGTGACCAGCACGCGGGAACCGGTGAGCTGCAGATCCATGGGGACTCCTTCTCAGTTGTCAGAGAGCGGACGACGCGCGCTGCCGGAGCTCGGCGTGCAGGCCGCCGAACGCGGTCGCCGCGGGCAGCAGCGACTTGCGGGCCTTCACGACGGCGCTGTAGTTGGCGTCGACGACGTTGGCGATCGGCAGCTCGCGTGATCTGCGAGAGCAGCTGGTAGGCGTCCATCGCGTGCAGTCCGTAGAGCTCGCGGAACCAGTGCACGAGCTCGGTCTGGCCGATCCGCCAGGCGTCCTCGAGCGGGCGGCTCGACCCCACCGTCATCCAGTGGGTGTCGTCCTCGATGCCGCGGCCAGGCGGGAGCGCCGCCCTTGATCAGCTCGACGATCAGCGTCGTCGTCATGGCGCCCTCGACGGCGGTGCCGCACGCCTCGCCCTCGCCCTGCCGGTAGTGGCCGTCCCCCACGGAGAACAGCGCGCCCTCGACGTTGACGCCGAGGAAGCAGGTCGACCCGGCGCGCATCTGCGGGGTGTCCATGTTGCCGCCGAACCGGTCGGGCACCAGCGAGCTGCGGACCTCTCCCCCGGCCGGGGCCACCCCGACGGTGCCCAGCATCGGCTCGACCGGCAGGTCGACGCGCAGGTCGCTGTGCTGCGCGGCGAAGGTCACCGTGTTGCGGGCCCGGTCCAGCTCGTAGATCCAGGTCGTGTCCGGCAGCGGGTCCTGCAGGGTGGCGACCCGGTCGGTGCTGGTCAGCCCGCCGAAGAACGGGATCGTGGCCGACGCGCCCCAGTCGCGCGCCGGCTCCATGGCGACGAAGTGCAGCGCGAGGGTGTCGCCCGGCTCGGCGCCCTCGACGTAGAAGGGCCCGGTCTGCGGGTTGACGTAGCGCAGGTCGACCTTGTCGGACGAGAGATCCTTGGTCGAGCGCAGCGCCCCGCAGAAGGCGTCGTCCGACCACAGCCGCAGCGCCGTCCCCGGCGCGATCCGGCGCAGCGGGGCCACGCCGCCGAAGGTGAACGCGTACTGCTCGAACGTGGGAACGACCTCGACGACGTCCATGAAGCACCCTAGGAACCCGCTGGTCCCGGCCGCAATACTCGTCCCCGCCCGCCTGCTAGGAGCGGAGGCGCACCCGGTCCGGCGTCAGCTCGGCCACGGACGCGACCCCGAGCAGCTGCATCGTGCGGGTGATCTCGCGGGCCATGATGTCGACGACCCGCTGCACCCCGCGCTCGCCGCCGGCCATCAGGCCGTACAGGTAGGCGCGGCCGATCAGGCAGGCGCGCGCGCCGAAGGCCACGGCCGCGACGACGTCGGCGCCGTCGAGGATGCCGCCGTCGAGGTAGACCTCGGCACGGTCGCCGACCGCCTGCACCACCGCGGGCAGCTGCTCGAGGGGCGTCGGGGACCGGTCGAGCTGGCGACCGCCGTGGTTGGAGACGACGACGGCGTCCGCGCCGGCGTCCACGACCGCTCGCGCGTCGTCGGCGCCCAGGACACCCTTCACGATCAGGGAGCCCGGCCAGGTCGCGCGGAGCGACCGGACGTCGGCGATCATGGCGGCCGGCTCGAACACCCGGTCGACGAGTTCGGCGACCGTGCCGTGCCAGGAGCGCAGCGAGGCGAACTCCAGCGGCTCGGTGGTCAGCAGGTCCACCCACCAGCGCGGG
This sequence comes from uncultured Actinomycetota bacterium, assembly GCA_963748305.1. Lineage (GTDB taxonomy): Bacteria > Actinomycetota > Actinomycetes > Mycobacteriales > Geodermatophilaceae > Blastococcus_B. The sequence continues at coordinate 11,457 of CAVVIN010000021.1, forward strand.
TGCAGGGCGGCGTTGGTCATGGTCCGCAGGGACAGCGCCGGCGGGATGCTGAAGCCGTTGCGCACGTCGCGCAGCCGGGGCCCGGCGACCGGGGTGTCCACGGTGAGCACCAGCGCCTCGTAGCCGGCCGCCCGCGCCCGCTCGACGAGCGCGGCGCTGGCCTCGCGGTCCCGCCAGAGGTAGAGCTGGAACCACCGACGGGCTCCCGGCGCGGCGGCGGCCAGCGCCTCCAGGGACGTGGTGCCCATCGTCGACAGGGCGTGCGGGATGCCGGCGCGCTCGGCGACCCGGCCCACCGCGATCTCGCCCTCGGCGTGCATGAGCCGGGTGAACCCCGTCGGCGCGAACGCCAGCGGCAGCGCCGACGGGCGCCCCGAGCAGCCGTGTGGACGGGTCGACCACCGACACGTCCCGCAGCACGCTCGGGCGGAACTCCACCCGCTGGAACGCCTCCCGGCTGCGGCGGAGGCTGATCTCCGCCCCGGCGGCGCCGTCGGTGTAGTCGAAGACCGCGCGGGGAACCCGCCGACGGGCGATCTCGCGGAGGTCGCCGATCGTGGCCGCCCGCGCCAGCCGACGGTCGGTCGCGTCGCCGGGAAGGCGCCGGGGCCGGACCAGCTCCCGCACCTCGGACCAGCGCGGCATCCGGCGATCCACCCCGAGCACGCTAGTGCCGCGGCGGTCAGTCCACCCGGGTCGCGCGCACGGTCAGCGGTTCGGCGGCCGGGGTCTCGCCGCCGAGCGGATCACCGTCGGGGGCCGCCTCCGACGGCGCCTCCGGCGACTCCAGCGCCGCGACCTCCCCCGAGTTCTGCGCCGTGGGCAGCCACTGCGCCCACCAGCGCAGCACGTGCTCCAGCCGGGCCAGCCGGTGCCGCGGGCGGCCGGAACGGGACAGCTCGTGCCCCTCCCCCGGGAACAGCAGCAGCTCCGACGGCACGCCGCGGCGCTTGAGCTCGACGTAGAGGCGGGCGCCCTGCTCGAGCGGGCAGCGCCAGTCCTCCTCGGAGTGGATGACCAGCGTCGGCGTGGTGATCGCGGTGCGCGTGCGCCAGCGCGCTCTGCTCGGCGACGCGGGCGGGATCGGTGCCGAGGTACTGGTCGGGGAAGACCCACCCGATGTCGGAGGAGCCGACGAAGCTGACCGGGTCGGTGAACGCCCGCTCGCTGATGGCCGCGACGAACCGCGTCGTCCGGCCGATCAGCAGCGTGGTCAGGTACCCGCCGTACGAGCCGCCCATGACGCCCACGCGGCGCGCCGTCGAGCACCGGGTCCTCCAGCGCCGCGTCGAGGAAGGCCAGGACGTCGGCGGCGTCCCGGTCCCCGAACGCCTCGCGGATCGGCCCGCCCGTGCGCCGCGCCGTAGCCCGAGGAGCCGCGCGGGTTGCACTGCACCACCGCGTAGCCGGCCGACACGTAGGCCTGCGTCTCGTCGAACAGGCGCCAGCCGTACTGGGCGAACGGGCCGCCGTGGATCGTGAGCAGGACCGGGTGCGGTCCCGGCCCGGGCGGCGTGGTCACCCAGCCGTGCACCGGGTAGCCGTCCGGCGCGGTCGCGGTCCGCTCGGCGCATGCGGTGCACCCGGCCGGTCTCGCCCAGCGGGCGACCGAAGTCGGTGAGCAGCCGGCGGCGTCCCGGGCGTGAGGGCGATCAGCTCGCCGGCGGACCGGTCGTGGGCGACCGCCGCGACGACGACGCCGCCCGCCGGCCGCGAAGCCCCGGACGGTGAACGTGCCGTCGACCAGCGTCTCGGGCTCGGTCCCGTCCAGCGGCACGCGCAGCAGCTCCACCGCACCGCGGCGCTCGACCCCGACCAGCACCGCGCCGTCGACGACGACCGTCGCCTGGGTCTCGTCGCCGCGGTGGTGCGGCTCCGGATCGAGCAGCGGGTGCAGCGGTCCCCGGCGCCGTCCACCCGGCACGGCACCGCCTGCCGCGCGACGAAGTCGACGCCGTCGGGGCCGAGATCCGGGACGGCGGTGACGTACAGCGTCCCGTCCGGGGCGTAGGCGGGCAGCGCGCAGTCGCCCCGCGACGCCGGTGACCCGCCGGAGACCGGAGCCGTCCACCCCGATGACGTAGACGTCGCGGACCAGGTCGCGGTCGGCCCGCGTCGTGGCGGGCGGAGACGAAGGCCAGCGCGGCGCCGTCCGGGATGCCAGGTCACCTCGGCGCAGTCGGCGTCGCCGGTCGTCACCTGGACCGGCTCCGGCACCTCGGCGGTGTCGTCGGCGAAGTCCACCGGCAGGTCGAGGACGAAGACCTGGCTGCGGCCGGTCGGTCAGGAAGCCGACGCCGTCGCGGCGGTACTGCAGGGTGGTGATCAGCCGCGGCGGCTCGGCCGCCGGGACCACGCCTCGGCGGTGCCGTACCGGCCGGGCTCCGGGACGCGCGCCGCGTAGGCCAGCCGCCGCGAGTCGGGCGACCAGACCGGGGCGCCCGCGCCCAGGTGGTGGTCGGTCAGCCGGCGCGGACGCGCCGCCGGCGGTGGGCAGGACGTGGACCTGCGGCTTCCCGCCCGGCTCGGCGCTCAGGTAGGCCAGCCAGCGGCCGTCGGGGGAGAACGCGGGGTCGGCGTCCCGGTGCCCGCTGGTCAGCGGCCGGGCGGGCGCCGAGCCGTCGGTCGGCACCGCCCAGAGCTGGCTGCGGTACTCGTCGCCGTCGAGGTCGGGCCGGGTGACGGCGACGACGGCGATCCGCCCGTCCGGCGACACGGTCGGGACGCCCGGGGTCCGGAGCAGGGCGAGGTCGGTCGGCCGCATGACGGCCGACGCTAGCCGGAGCGGCGTCAGCCGGCACCGGGCTGCCCCGGCTCGGCGGCGGCGCGCGCTCCTCGTCGGACTCCTCGGCCAGCGCGGCCTCGGCCGCGGCCGCGGCCTCGGGACCGCCGGTGGGCACCTGCTCGGCGGTCTCCTCGTCGACCGACCGGCTCGTCGACGCTGACCAGCTGGCCGCGGGTCTTGAGCAGGCTGGCCACCGTGGCGATCGACCAGGACGCCGAGGATGATCGTCAGCGACAGCCAGATCGGGATCGCCGGGACGGACTCGATGTGCTCGCCGCCGTTGATGAACGGCAGGGTGTTCTCGTGCAGCGCCTCCATCACCAGCTTGACGCCGATGAAGGCCAGGATCACCGCCAGGCCCATGCGACAGGTAGACCAGCCGCTTCAGCAGGCCGCCGAGCAGGAAGTACAGCTGGCGCAGGCCCATCAGCGCGAAGACGTTCGCGGTGAAGACGATGAACGGCTCCCGGGTCAGGCCGAAGATCGCCGGGATGCTGTCGAGGGCGAAGATCAGGTCCGTCGTCCCGAGGGCCAGGAAGACGACGATCATCGGCGTGCAGATACTTCTTGCCGTTCTCGGTGACCCGGATCTTGCGCGCCGTGGAAGTCCTGCGTGATCGGCAGGATCTTGCGCATCCGCCGGATGAACGCGTTCTCCTCGTAGTCGTCCTCCTCGCCGCGGTGCCGGACGAGGTTGATCGCGGTGTAGACGAGGAACGCGCCGAAGATGTAGAAGACCCAGGTGAACCGCTCGATGAGCGGCGGCGCCGAGCAGGATGAAGATCCCGCGCAGGACCAGCGCGATGATGATGCCGACCATCAGCGCTTCCTGCTGCAGCGTGCCTCGGCACCCGGAAGCGCGCCATGATGATCACGAAGACGAACAGGTTGTCGACCGAGAGCGAGTACTCGGTCAGCCAGCCCGCGTAGAACTCCGTGGCGAACTGCGCGTTGGTGACCGCCCAGAAGATGCGCGCCGAAGACCAGCGCCAGGCCCACGTAGAAGCCGACCCAGAGGCTCGGCCTCCTTCACGGAGGGCTCGTGCGGGCGGCGGGCGACGATGGCGAGGTCGGCGAGCAGCAGGACGGTGAGCCCCACGAACGTCGTGATCTCGAACCAGACGGGAAGCTCCACGGAATCTCACCTTACGGGCGGTCGGCTCCGGCGCCGTCGGCAGGCCGCGGAGGCGGGTGATCAGTGGACGGGGTTCGTTCAGTGCGGCCGGGAACGTCCTGCGTCGACGGTCTCGAGCCGGCGCTCCTCGGCCGTCGGCGGCGACCCGGTGGGCGCGGTCCCGCACCGGCTCTTCGCGAGGCTGGCCACGGTGGTCACGACCAGGGTCACGAGGATGACGGCGAGGGACAGCCAGGTCGGGATCTCGGGGATCAGCGGTGATGTGCTCGCCGCCGTTGACGAACGGCAGCTCGTTGGTGTGCAGCGCGTGGATGACGCAGCTTGGCGCCGATGAAGCCGAGGATGACCGCCAGGCCGTAGGCCAGGTAGACCAGCCGGTCGAGCAGCCCGTCGATGAGGAAGAACAGCTGCCGCAGGCCGAGCAGCGAGAACGCGTTGGCGGCGAACACCAGGTAGGTCTCCTGGGTCAGGCCGAAGATCGCCGGGATCGAGTCGACGGCGAAGATGACGTCGGCGCTGCCGATGGCGATCAGCGCGATGACCAGCGGGGTGATGAACCGCTTGCCGTCGACCTTCGCGGTCAGCCGGTCGGAGTGGTACTCCTCCGTCGTCGGCAGGACCTTGCGGCGCGTCAACCGCAGGACGCCGTTCTCCTTGTAGTCCTCGTCGCCGCTGTGGCCGCCGCTGCTTGGCCTGCGCGTAGGCGGTGTAGATGAGGATCGCGCCGAAGAGGTAGAAGACCCAGCTGAAGTTCTCGATGGCCGCGGCGCCGACGAGGATGAACACCGTCCGCAGCACCAGCGCGAACGCGATGCCGAACAGCAGCACCTTCTGCTGCAGCTCCCGGGGCACCCCGAAGCTGGCCATGATCAGCACGAAGACGAAGAGGTTGTCGACCGACAGGCTCTTCTCGGTGATGTAGCCGGCGAAGTACTCACCGCCGTACTGGGCGCCGGCGAACCACAGGACGAGCAGTCCGAACACGACCGCGATGCCGACGTAGACCGCCGACCAGATCGCGGACTCGCGGAGCGTCGGGGCGTGCGGGGTGCGCACGTGGCCGACGAAGTCGAAGATCAGCATCCCGACGATCACGGCGATCGTGAGAGCCCACACCCAGAAGGGGACGTCCATACAGCACATACCTCCGGCGACTGGCATCGAGTCAGTACCGGAGGTCTCTCCCGCCGCAGGCTCGACGCCTGCGACCGGCAGCACCGGAGGTCACGGGACCTCGTGATGACGACGCTGCCGCGGTGGGATACTCCCCTCCACGATCGAACCCCGGGCATGACGGCTGCATCGCCGCGCACCCACGGGGTTCGTCACGCACAACCTACCCGGGATGCCGGATTAGCTTCCGCGCGTTCGGCGCGACGGGCGCGTCAGCCGGCGCGGGCGGCGGCTCTTCGGCAGCGCGGCGACGGCGGCGTCGTAGGAGGCGTCGATCAGTTCCCGGACGTCGTCGTCGGGCACCGGGCCGGTCCAGTCGACGGTGTTCCAGCCGTACCGGCCGACGTAGTGGCTCGTCGTGACGGCGCCCGGGTAGCGGTCCCGCCACTCGGCGGCCTCGGCGGCGTCGCGCCCGCACTTCACGCTGACCGTACGCGGGCCGATGAAGGCGAAGCCCTTGCCGCCGACCTTGGCGACGAGCTCCTCCTCGCCCCAGGGATAGGTCTCCTCGGCGCCCGGCTTGCCCAGGCAGTAGGCGACCAGTTCGTCCCGGTCCATTACGCGTGCGCGGCGTCGAACTGGCGGAGCTCCTGCTTCAGCTCGTGCAGCTCGTCGCGCAGCCGCGCGGCCACCTCGAACTGCAGCTCGCGGGCCGCGGCCAGCATCTGCTCGTTCATCTGCGTGATCAGGTCGGCCAGCTCGTTGCGCGGCAGGCCCTGGACGTCGATCGCGCCGGCCTTGCCCTTGGCGGCGACCTTCTTCGACGACAGCCCGGGCACCGGCGACTTGCCGCGGGACTGCTGCCGGCCCGAGCCGCCGATCAGCTCGGCCGAGCTCGGAGTCCTCGGCCTCGCGGTAGATGCCGTCGAGGATGTCGACGATCTTCTTCCGCAGCGGCTGGGGGTCGAGCCCGCGCTCGGTGTTGTAGGCGATCTGCTTCTCGCGGCGCCGGTTGGTCTCCTCGATCGCCTGCGCCATCGACGGGGTGATCTTGTCGGCGTACATGTGCACCTGGCCGGAGACGTTGCGGGCCGCGCGGCCGATGGTCTGGATCAGCGAGGTGCCCGACCGGAGGAAGCCCTCCTTGTCGGCGTCGAGGATCGCCACCAGCGACACCTCGGGCAGGTCGAGGCCCTCGCGCAGCAGGTTGATGCCGACCAGCACGTCGTACTCGCCCTGCCGCAGCTCGCGGAGCAGCTCCACGCGGCGCAGGGTGTCGACCTCCGAGTGCAGGTACCGCACCTTGATGCCGAGCTCGAGCAGGTAGTCGGTGAGGTCCTCGGCCATCTTCTTGGTCAGCGTGGTGACCAGGATCCGCTCGTCCTTCTCGGTGCGGACGCGGATCTCGTGGACCAGGTCGTCGATCTGGCCCTTGGTCGGCTTGACCACGACCTCCGGGTCGATCAGGCCGGTCGGGCGGATGACCTGCTCGACGAACTCACCGCCGCTGCGGCCGAGCTCGTACTTCCCCGGCGTGGCCGACAGGTAGACCGTCTGCTTGATGCGGTCGGCGAACTCCTCCCACTTCAGCGGGCGGTTGTCCATCGCCGACGGCAGCCGGAAGCCGTGCTCGACCAGCGTCCGCTTGCGGCTCATGTCGCCCTCGTACATGCCGCCGATCTGCGGCACGCTCACGTGCGACTCGTCGATGACCAGCAGGAAGTCGTCCGGGAAGTAGTCGATGAGGCAGCTGCCGGCCGAGCCCGGCGCGCGGCCGTCGATGTGCCGCGAGTAGTTCTCGATGCCGGAGCAGAAGCCGACCTGGCGCATCATCTCGATGTCGTAGGTGGTGCGCATGCGCAGCCGCTGCGCCTCCAGCAGCTTGCCCTGCTTCTCCAGCTCCGCGAGGCGCTGCTCCAGCTCGGCCTCGATGCCGCGGATCGCCCGCTCCATGCGCTCGGGGCCGGCGACGTAGTGCGTGGCCGGGAAGACGAACAGCTCCTCGACCTCCCGCACGACCTCACCGGTGAGCGGGTGCAGGTAGTAGAGCCGCTCGACCTCGTCGCCGAACATCTCGATGCGGACCGCGAGCTCCTCGTACACCGGGAAGACCTCGATCGTGTCGCCGCGCACGCGGAAGGTGCCGCGGGTGAACGAGAGGTCGTTGCGGGTGTACTGCTCGGTGACCAGGGTGCGCAGCAGGTCGTCGCGGTCGCGCGACTCCCCCAGCTTGATCTTCAGCGCCCGCTCGACGTACTCCTGCGGCGTGCCCAGGCCGTAGATGCAGGAGACGGTGGCGACCACGACGACGTCGCGCCGGGTGAGCAGGCTCTGGGTGGCCGAGTGCCGCAGCCGCTCGACCTCGTCGTTGACCGAGGAGTCCTTCTCGATGTAGGTGTCGGTCTGCGGGACGTACGCCTCGGGCTGGTAGTAGTCGTAGTAGGAGACGAAGTACTCGACGGCGTTGTTCGGCAGCAGTTCCTTGAACTCGTTGGCCAGCTGCGCGGCGAGCGTCTTGTTCGGCGCGATGACCAGCGTGGGGCGCTGCACCTGCTCGATCAGCCAGGCCGTCGTCGCCGACTTGCCGGTACCGGTGGCGCCCAGCAGGACGACGTCCTTCTCCCCCGCGTTCACCTTCTCGGTGAGCTCCTTGATCGCCGCCGGCTGGTCACCCGAGGGCTCGAAGTCGCTGACGACGGTGAAATGCCCCTGCGTGGGCCGGAGGTCGGTGGTCGTGCGCACGGGGACGACGGTACGACGGCGGTGTGACAGAACGGGTCCGTGCGCCCGCCGGGGCGGCTCGGGGCCGCGTGGGACGGCTGGGAGACGCGAGCTACTTGTCCCGACCACCGGACCCGCCTAGCGTGCCTGGTCGCAGGAGCGGTTCGCGCCGAGGACCAGCGCCACCCGGGACTTCCCCGGGCGAGGTCGGTCCCGCGGATCCCGCCTCGAGCGCCTGACCCCCGGGATGCCCGCCCGCGTCCCGGCCGGACCTGCGCACGACACCCCCCGCGGCCTGCCGCGGGGGGTGTCGTCGTCGGGGCAGCAGAGCGGTCGGACTCACACGTTCCGCAGGTGTGCGGGAGGCTGGACGGGGGCACCCGACATCCGCCACCACCCGCACCGCGCCCCGCAACCCCCACCCGCCCCACCGATGAACCGACCCGCCGCGCAGCCTGTGCGGACGGGCCACCGGCCCCCGTCCGACGGGGGCGCCAAGCAGAAGGAACAACCCCAGGATGACCCAGGTCTGGCCCGGCAGCGCGTACCCCCTCGGGGCCACGTACGACGGCACCGGTACGAATTTCGCGATCTTCAGCGAGGTGGCCGAGAAGGTCGAGCTGTGCCTCTTCGACGACGACGGCAACGAGGAGCGCATCCGGCTCCCCGAGATGGACGGCTTCGTCTGGCACGCCTTCCTGCCCGGGATCCAGCCGGGGCAGCGCTACGGCTTCCGCGTGCACGGCAAGTACGACCCGGCGCAGGGCCTGCGCTGCAACCCGAACAAGCTGCTGCTCGACCCGTACGCCAAGGCGATCGACGGCCAGATCAAGTGGCACACCTCGGTGTTCGGTTACCACTTCAAGTCCGGCAAGCGGAACGACCAGGACTCCGCGGCCCACATGCCGAAGTCCGTCGTCGTCAACCCGTACTTCGACTGGGGCACCGACCGTCCGCCGAAGACGCCGTACCACAAGACGGTCATCTACGAGGCCCACGTCAAGGGCCTGACGATGACCAACCCGCGCATCCCCGAGGAGCTGCGCGGGACCTACGCCGGCGTCGCCCACCCGGCGACCATCGAGTACCTCCGCGAGCTGGGGATCACGGCGATCGAGCTCATGCCGGTGCACCAGTTCGTGCAGGACGACACCCTGCAGCAGAAGGGCCTGCGCAACTACTGGGGCTACAACACGATCGGCTTCTTCGCGCCGCACAACGAGTACGCCAGCACGACGCGGGAGCCAGCACGTCCAGGAGTTCAAGGGGATGGTGCGGGCCCTGCACGAGGCGGGCATCGAGGTCATCCTCGACGTGGTCTACAACCACACCGCCGAGGGCAACCACCTCGGCCCGACGCTGTCGTTCAAGGGCATCGACAACCGGGCCTACTACCGGCTGGTCGAGGGCGACAAGCAGCACTACATGGACTACACCGGCACCGGGAACACGCTCAACGTCCGGACGCCGCAGTCGCTGCAGCTGATCATGGACTCGCTGCGCTACTGGGTCACCGAGATGCACGTCGACGGCTTCCGCTTCGACCTCGCCTCCACCCTGGCCCGCGAGCTGCACGCCGTCGACCGGCTGGCCGCCTTCTTCGACCTGGTGCACCAGGACCCGATCGTCAGCCAGGTCAAGCTGATCGCCGAGCCGTGGGACGTCGGCGAGGGCGGCTACCAGGTCGGCAACTTCCCGGCTCTGTGGACCGAGTGGAACGGCAAGTACCGCGACACCGTCCGCGACTTCTGGCGCGGGGAGGACCAGACCGTCGGCGAGTTCGCCAGCCGGATCACCGGCTCGGCCGACCTGTACCAGCACTCGGGACGGCGTCCCGTGGCCAGCATCAACTTCGTGACGGCGCACGACGGCTTCACGCTCAACGACCTCGTCTCCTACAACGAGAAGCACAACGAGGCCAACGGCGAGGGCAACAACGACGGCGAGAGCCACAACCGCAGCTGGAACTGCGGGGTCGAGGGGCCCAGCGACGACCCGGCGATCCAGCAGCTGCGCGCGCAGCAGCGGCGGAACTACATCGCCACGCTGATGCTCAGCCAGGGCGTCCCGATGCTGCTGCACGGTGACGAGCTGGGCCGCACCCAGAACGGCAACAACAACGGCTACTGCCAGGACTCCGAGCTGACCTGGATCGACTGGGAGAACGTCGACGCGGGCCTGCTGGAGTTCACCAAGGCGGTCACCAAGCTGCGCCACGACCACCCGACGTTCCGCCGGCGCCGCTTCTTCCACGGCCGGCCGGTGCGGCGCGGACAGGGCGACCCGGTGCCCGACCTCGACTGGCTGACGCCCTCGGGCGAGCAGATGACCGACGAGGACTGGGACGCCGGCTACGCCAAGTCCCTGGCGATGTACCTCAACGGCCACGGCATCCGGAGCACCGACGAGCGCGGCGAGGACGTCGTGGACGACCACTTCTACCTGGCGTTCAACGCCTCCCACGAGCCGCTCGACTTCCACCTGCCCGGGGACGAGTACGCCTCGGCCTGGACGCCGGTCCTCGACACGGCGGAGATGGGCGACGTCGAGCACACCGACCTCAAGCCCGGCGACGCGGTGACCGTCCAGGGGCGGTCGATCGTCGTCTTCAGCGGTCCAGCGTTGTGACGACCGCTCACGGGGGGCAGCAGGTGCCGGCGGCGACGTACCGGCTGCAGGTGCACGCGGGGTTCGGGCTGGACGACGCCGCGGAGGTGGCCGGCTACCTGGCCGACCTCGGGGTGACGCACGCCTACTCGTCGCCGCTGCTGCGCTCGGCCGAGGGCAGCAACCACGGCTACGACACCGTCGACCACGCCCACATCGACGAGGCGCGCGGCGGGAAGGCCGGCTTCGACCGCTTCGTCGCGGCGCTGCACGAGCACGGCCTGGGGCTGGTGCTCGACCTGGTGCCCAACCACATGGGCGTCGCCGACCCGGCGGCCTCGGCGTGGTGGTGGGACGTCCTGCAGCACGGGCAGGACAGCGCGCACGCGGCGGCGTTCGACATCGACTGGGAGTTCGGCGGCGGCAAGGTCCGCCTCCCGGTGCTCGGCTCGGCGGACGACGTCGCAGAAGCTCGAAGGTGCGTGGACGGCGAGCTGCGCTACTACGACAACCGCTTCCCGATCGCGCCGGGCACCGAGCGAGGGCACGCCGCAGGAGGTGCACGCCCGGCAGCACTACGAGCTGGTCGACTGGCGGCGCGCGGACTCCGACCTCAACTACCGCCGGTTCTTCGCGATCAACACCCTGGCCGGGCTGCGCGTGGAGGACCCGGCGATCTTCGACGCGACCCACGAGCTGGTCCTGCAGCTGGTCCGCGACGGCGCCGTCGACGGGCTGCGGATCGACCATCCGGACGGGCTGGCCGACCCCAAGGGCTACCTGGACCGGCTGGCCGAGGCGTCCGGGCGACCGGTGGACGGTCGTGGAGAAGATCCTCGAGCCCGGGCGAGGACCTGCCGGAGTCCTGGCGCACCGCCGGGACGACGGGCTACGACGCCCTGGCCGAGGTCGACGACGTCCTGATCGACCCGGCCGGCGAGTTCGCGCTGACCGCGCTGGACACCGAGCTGGCCGGCGGCGCCGTCGACTACGCCCGGCTGGTCCGGACGACTGCAAGCGCGAGGTCACCGACGGGATGCTCGGCTCCGAGGTCGCCCGGCTGGTGCGGGTGATCGGCGAGCTGCCCGGCATCGACCCGGCGGAGCAGACGGAGGCGCTGGCCGAGCTGCTGGCGACCTTCCCGGTCTACCGCAGCTACCTGCCCGACGGCCGCGAGCACCTCGACGCGACCGTGGCCGCCGTCCGGGACCGCCGCCCCGACCTGGTCAGCGGCCCTCGACGCGCTGCACCCGGTGCTGGCCCAGGCCGGCACCGAGGCGGCCACCCGGTTCGAGCAGACCAGCGGCCCGGTCATGGCCAAGGGCGTGGAGGACAGCGCCTACTACCGGTGGTCGCGGTTCGTCGCGCTCAACGAGGTCGGCGGCGACCCGGCCCGCTTCGGCAGCACGGTCGAGGAGTTCCACGCCGCGCAGCAGCGCCGGGTGGAGCGCTACCCGGCGTCCATGACGACGCTGTCGACGCACGACACCAAGCGCAGCGAGGACGTGCGGGCGCGGCTGGCGGTGCTGGCCGAGCTGCCCGACCGAGTGGGCGCGAGCTGGTGCGCGGCTGGCTGGCCCGGCACCCGCTCGCCGACCGGCCGCTGGCGCACCTGGTCTGGCAGAACCTGGTCGGGGCGTGGCCGCTGTCCCGGGAGCGGGCGCACGCCTACGTGGAGAAGGCGGCGCGCGAGGCCGGCACCTCGACGACGTGGACCGAGCCGGACGAGGAGTTCGAGGGCCGGCTGCACGCGCTGGTCGACGCCGCGTTCGACGACCCGGCGACGCCACGCCGAGATCGACGAGCTTCGTCGCCCGCATCGCGCCGTTCGGCTGGTCGAACTCCCTGTCGCAGAAGCTGCTGCAGCTGACGATGCCCGGCGTCCCCGACGTCTACCAGGGCACCGAGCTGTGGGACTTCTCCCTGGTGGACCCCGACAACCGGCGTCCGGTCGACTACGCGCTGCGGCGCCGGCTGCTGGCGGCGCTCGACGGCGGCGGACGGTCCCGGCCGTCGACGGGACCGGGGCGGCCAAGCTGCTGGTCGTCTCCCGGGCCCTCCGGGCGCGCCGGGACCACCCGGAGTGGTTCGCCGGGTACGAGCCCGTGGAGGTGCACGGCTCGGCGCGCCGACCACGTCGTGGCCTTCGACCGCGGCGGCGTCGTCGCGGTGGCGACCCGGCGTCCGGTGGCGCTCGCGGCCGGCGGCTGGGGCGTCACCTGCCTGAAGCTGCCCACCGGCGCCTGGCGGGACCTGCTCACCGGCGAGCGGGTGGTCTCCGACGTCGCCGGCGTCGCGGTCGACGCCCTGCTCAGCCGTCTGCCGGTCGCGCTGCTGGTCCGGGACTGACCGGTGTCGCTGACCAGCACCTTCCGCACGTCCTCTGGAGGCCCCCGCATGTCCGCTCCCGTCGAGTTCGCCGTCTGGGCGCCCCTGCCCGAGCGCGTGCGGGTCCAGGTCGACGGCACCGTCCACGAGATGACCCGGGACGACGACAGCGGCTGGTGGCGCGCGGAGGTCGAGGCCGGACCGGAGGCGGACTACGGCTTCCTGCTCGGACGAGCAGACGACGGACGCCGCCGTCCCGATCCGCGGTCGCGGCGGCAGCCCGACGGCGTCCACGGCCTGTCGCGCACCTTCGACCCGCAGGCCCACGAGTGGGGGGACGGCGCGTGGACCGGCCGGCCGCTCGGCGGTGGCGTGGTCTACGAGCTGCACGTCGGCACGTTCACGCCCGAAGGCACCCTCGACGCCGCGATCGGCCGGCTCGGCCACCTCGTCCGGCTGGGCGTCGACTTCGTCGAACTGCTGCCGGTGAACGCCTTCAACGGCACGCACAACTGGGGCTACGACGGCGTGCTCTGGTACGCCGTCCAGGAGACCTACGGCGGGCCGGCGGCCTACCAGCGGTTCGTCGACGCCTGCCACCAGCAGGGCCTCGGCGTGATCCAGGACGTCGTCTACAACCACCTGGGCCCGTCGGGGAACTACCTGCCGGAGTTCTTCCCGATCTTCGCCGAGGGCGGCGCCAACACCTGGGGCAACTCGATCAACCTCTCGGGGCCCGACTCCGACGAGGTGCGCCGCTACGTGATCGACAACGCGCTGATGTGGCTGCGCGACATGCACGTCGACGGGCTGCGGCTGGACGCCGTGCACGCGCTGGTCGACGAGCGGGCCACGCACGTCCTGGAGGAGATGGCCCAGGAGGTCGACAAGCTGTCGGTCGGCGTCGGCCGGCCGCTGTCGCTGATCGCCGAGAGCGACCTCAACGACCCGCGCATGGTCACCCCGCGGGTGGCCGGCGGCATGGGCCTGACCGCGCAGTGGAGCGACGACTTCCACCACGCCCTGCACGCGACGCTGACCGGCGAGGGCCAGGGCTACTACGCCGACTTCGCCGGCGGCCGGGCTCGGCGGGCCTGGCCAAGACGCTGACCGGCGCGTTCTTCCACGACGGCAGCTGGTCGAGCTTCCGCCGTCGACACCACGGCCGGCCCGTGGACACCGCGACGCTGCCCGGGTGGAAGTTCCTCGGCTACCTGCAGGACCACGACCAGATCGGCAACCGGGCGGTCGGCGACCGGATCTCCGCCACCCTCTCCCCCGGGCTGCTCGCCGTCGGCGCCACGCTCGTGCTCACCAGCCCGTTCACGCCGATGCTGTTCATGGGCGAGGAGTGGGGCGCGAGCACGCCCGTGGCAGTTCTTCACCAGCCACCCCGAGCCGGAGCTCGGCAAGGCCACGGCCGAGGGGCGGATCGGCGAGTTCGCCGAGCACGGCTGGGACGCCGACGTCGTCCCGGACCCGCAGGACCCCGAGACGTTCACCCGCTCGAAGCTCGACTGGGGCGAGCTCTCCCAGGAGCCGCACGAGCGCCTGCTGGCCGTCCACCGCGCCCTGCTCGCGCTGCGCCGCGCGCATCCGGACCTGCTCGACCCCGACCTGTCCGCCGTCGAGGTCGGCTGGGACGACGGCGACCGCTGGATGGTCGTCCACCGCGGCTCGCTGCGGGTGGTGGTCAACCTGGCCGACCAGCCGCGCGAGATCGACCTCGACGCTCCCGTCACCGACGTCCTGTTCGCGACCGGCGAGCTGCCCGTTCTCGACGGTGCGGCGGTCACGCTGCCCGCCGAGAGCGCGGCCGTACTGAGCACCCGCTGACATGCGCCGGCTGCTGCCCGATCCGGCCGAACTGGACGACGCCGACCTCGTCGAGGCCTACCGGCCGCCACCGGGCCGGTTCCTGCGGGTCAACTTCATCGAGTCGCTGGACGGCGCCATCACCGTCGACGGCCGCAGCGGTGGACTCGGCACGCCCGGTGACCGGCGGGTCTACCAGACCCTCCGGGCGCTGGCCGACGTCGTGCTGGTGGGCGCCGGCACGGCCGCCGCAGAGGGCTACGGGCCGGTGACGGCGACGTCGCCCGTCGGCGCGCTCCGCACCTCGCTCGGGCGGGCACCGACGATGCCGATCGCCGTCGTGTCCCGCCGGGCCTCGCTCGCACCCGGGGACCGGCTCGCCGTCCCGTCGCCCACGATCCTGGTCACCGCCGGGTCCGCCGACCCCGGCCGCCGGGCCGCGCTGGCGGCGGCCGGCGTCGACGTGCTGGTCTGCGGGGACGACGACGTCGACCTGCCCACCGCCCTGGACGCGCTCGCCGAGCGCGGGCTCGAGCACGTGAACTGCGAGGGCGGCCCCACGCTGCTGCGCGCCGCCCTGGATGCCGGCGTCGTCGACGAACTGGACCTGTCCATCGCCCCGACCCTCGTCGGCGCCGCCGGGCCGACGCTGCTCGGGGCACACGCGCTCCCGGACGTCGTCCCGCTGCGCCTGGTGCAGGTGCTCGAGGAGGACGGCGTCCTGTTCACGCGGTACCAGCCGCCGGCGGCCCGTCAGCTGCCGGGCGCCTTGTAGCTGATCCCCTGGGCCGTGCGCAGGGCGTCCATCGTGTCCTCGACGCTGAGGAGGACGGTGGTCTCCAGATTGGTGACCGCCCCACCGCTGCCGATCGCCAGCACCACTGCGGCGACCGACACGTTGTCCGGGGCCTCCCACAGGTTGATCCCGTCGTGCGAACCGAACGCGTACCAGAACCCATGCAGCTTCCCGCCCACGGACTCGATGTACGCGGTGGCCGCCTGCCGGCGGTCCTCCGGGTTCTTGATCATGCGAGCCCAGGTCTCGGGGGTGTAGCTGAACCGGGTCAGGTACATGGGCATGGTCGCGCCTCCAGGTGTCGGCCCCCGCGCGGCGAAGGCTAGGGATACGAGACCCGCACGTCGAGGGCCCCTGGCGCGCCCGGAGCTCGGCCACCGACGCGAGCGCGCTCCGCCGCCGCCGTCCGGTCGTCGTCGGTGAGCGGCAGGGCGTCGATGCTGGCCAGGACCTCGCGCGCGGCAGGGACGTCGCCCCGGCGGACCGCGAGCTCCAGCAGGTAGGCCAGCGCCTCGATCAGCTCGACCGGTGGGGCGCCGTCGGAGTGCCGGCGGACGGCGCCGCCGAGGATCTTCGCGGCCTGGTCCACGTCGCCGTGCGAGTCGCCGAGCACGACGGCGTCCGCGAGGGCGCGGCCCAGCCGACCCGGGGACGAGGACGCTGGGTCATCGGCAGGTCGTCCGACCGCGCGGCGGTCACCCGGATCCAGTTACCGCCGGGATCCACCAGGCTGAAGCCGGTGAACCCGTCGGCGTTCTTCCGGCGCCGGGGCCGGGTGATCCGCGGGAAGCCCGCCATCGGCAGCCGGCCGTAGCGGGAGCGCAGACCGGCGGCGAAGGCGTCGAAGAGCTGCTTCGGGTCGGGCGAGACGACCAGGCACGTGCCGTAGGAGTCCTCGGGCCGGAAGCCCTCGATCCCGAAGTAGTGCAGGTCGATGCCCTCCCGCTGCAGCGCCAGGTAGGGGTTGGGCCGGGTCTGCCGGTAGGTGACGGTGAACCCGAGCGGAACGGCGAAGTCGGCGATCTCGTCGATGGAGGCGCAGGGCAGCAGCGGGATCATGCGTTCGCCGGTCACCCCGGGATGCAAGCACGGCTGCTTGACTGACCGGCATGGATCTTCCGCTGCTGCCGCCGGTGAAGCCGATGCTGGCCAAGGCCGCCACAAAGCTCCCGACCGGCGACGACCTGTACTACGAGCCGAAGTGGGACGGCTTCCGCTGCATCGTCTTCCGGGACGGCGACGAGGTGGAGCTGGGCAGCCGCAACGAGCGGCCGCTGACCCGCTACTTCCCCGAGGTGGTGGAGGCGGTCAAGGCCAACCTGCCCGAGAAGTGCGTCGTCGACGGCGAGATCGTCGTCCCGGCCGGGGACCGGCTGCACTTCGAGGCCCTGCTGCAACGGATCCACCCGGCCGAGTCGCGGGTGCGGCTGCTGGCCGAGCAGACGCCGGCGTCGTTCGTCGCCTTCGACCTGCTCGCCCTCGGGGACGAGTCGCTACTCGAGACGCCGTTCGCCGAGCGGCGGGCCCGGCTGGAGAGCGCGCTCGCCGGGATCCGGCCGCCGATCTACCTGAC
The DNA here is from genome assembly GCA_963748305.1 of uncultured Actinomycetota bacterium. Lineage (GTDB taxonomy): Bacteria > Actinomycetota > Actinomycetes > Mycobacteriales > Geodermatophilaceae > Blastococcus_B. The sequence goes on from CAVVIN010000021.1 coordinate 28,330, forward strand.
CGGGATCACCCGGGATGCCGGGACGGCGGAGCGCTGGTTCCAGACGTTCGAGGGTGCGGGGCTCGACGGCGTCGTCGCCAAGGCCGCCGACCTGCCCTACGGGCCGGACCAGCGGCTGATGACCAAGATCAAGCACGTCCGGACGGCGGACTGCGTCGTCGCCGGGTTCCGGTGGCACAAGAGCGGGCCGATCGTCGGCTCGATGCTGCTCGGGCCTCTACAACGACGCCGGCGACCTACAGCACATCGGCGTCTCGGCCTCGTTCCCGATGGCGCGGCGCGCGGAGCTGGTCGAGGAGCTGGCGCCGTACCGGGAGAACGCCGTCGAGAACCACCCCTGGCGGGACTGGGCCGACTTCCAGGCGGCCGCGGCCGCCGCCGCGGCGAACGGCGAGACGCCCGAGGGCCCGGAGCGGCGGATGCCCGGCGCGGTCAGCCGGTGGAACGCGAAGAAGGACCTCTCGTGGGTGCCGCTGCGGCCCGAACTGGTCGTGGAGATCAAGTACGACCAGCTCGAAGGTCGTCGACTTCGTCACACCGGCCAGTTCCTCCGCTGGCGGCCCGACCGGGACCCGCTGAGCTGCACGTACGACCAGCTCGAGGTGCCCGTGCGCTACGACCTGGCCGAGGTGCTGGAGACCGGGGACGCGCCCGATCGGCGGTGATCGTCTGCAGCGGCGGCGCCGCGCGGCTCATAGGCTCGTGATCATGCGATTGCACCGCGGCCTGCCGGCCGTCCTTACGAGCCTGCTCGCCGTGAGCATCCTGCTGACGGGTTGCACCTCGTTCTCGGACACGCTCGCCGACGGGTCCGCCGCGCCGCGGAGGCCACCGACACCGGCCGAGCCCGAGGTCGCCGACATCCAGTGGACCGACTGCGACGCGCGAGATCCAGCCGCTGATCGCCGACCAGCCCGGCGCCGACCGCGACCTGGCCTTCGAGTGCGGTCGCACCGAGGTGCCGATCAGCTACGACGAGCCCGAGGGCGCCACGCTGCCCCTGTTCCTGGTCCGGGCGAAGCTGGCCGGGCAGACCGAGCGGATCGGCTCGCTGATGGTCAACCCCGGCGGTCCGGGCGGCTCCGGCGCCGACGCCGCCATCGGCCTGGCGCTGACGCTGCCCGAGGAGGTCCTGCAGCGGTTCGACGTCGTCGGCTTCGACCCGCGCGGCGTCGGCCTGTCGACGCCGGTGGAGTGCATCCCCGCCGAGCTGAAGGACCGGCTGATCGCCGCCGAGCCGCGGCCGACGTCCGCCGAGGAGCTCGACGAGGCGTTCGCCCTCGCCGACGAGGTCGCCGACGGGTGCGCCGAGCAGTACGGCGACGCGCTGGGCACGTTCAACACCGTCGACACCGCCCGCGACATGGACCGGCTGCGGGAGGCCCTCGGCGACGAGCAGCTGACCTACCTCGGCTACTCGTACGGCACCACGCTCGGCTCCACGTACGCCGAGCTGTACCCGGAGAACGTCCGGGCGCTGGTGCTCGACGCCGCCGTCGACCCCGACACCGACCGAGCTGGAGGACGCCGAGGCCAGCGCCGCCGCGTTCGAGGCGGGTTTCGACGTCTTCGCCGAGAACTGCACCGGCCTGCTCGCCGGCTGCCCCCTCGGTGACGAACCCGCGCGGCTTCGTCGAGGCGGTCATGGCGCAGGCCGAGCAGGAGCCGATCCCCAGCAGCGAGGAGCGGCGAGACGCGCACGCGCAACCCCCGGCGTCGTCCTGACCGCCGTCGTGGCCGCGCTCTACGACACCGACTCCTGGCCGCAGCTGACCCAGGCGCTGGCCGCGGCCCGGGGCGGCGACGCGCAGGGCATCTTCTCCCTGGCCGACAACTACGCCGGCCGGCTGGACGACGACACGTACTCCAACCTGCTCGACGCGAACATCGCGATCAACTGCGCCGACACCGAGGAGACCTTCGAGGAGGACGAGATCCGCGACCTCGCGGCCGAGTGGGACGCCGAGTACCCGCTGTTCGGCGCCGGGTCGGCGATCAGCCTGTACACGTGCTCGACCTGGGACGCGGAGCGGACGCCGGTGCCCGAGCGGGACGCCGAGGGCAGCGCGCCGATCCTGGTCGTGGGCAACACCGGCGACCCGGTCACCCCCCTGCCGGGGGCCGAGGACATGGCCGAGCAGCTGGACTCGGGCGTGCTGCTGATCTGGCAGGGCGACGGGCACACCGCCTACCCGAAGACCGACTGCATCACCGCGGCGGTCAACGCCTACCTGATCGACCTGACGGCGCCGTCGGACGGCGTGACCTGTCCCGCGTGATCATTCCGGGGCGTCCAGCGGCGGACCTGCGGTAGACAGACCCCCATGGCCAGCAGCAAGGACGCCGTCGTCCTGGACGTCGACGGGCACGAGGTGCGCGTCTCCAACCCCGAGAAGCCGTACTTCGGCGACCGCGGCATCCGCAAGATCGACGTCGTCGAGTACTTCATCTCGGTCGGCCCCGGCATCCTGTTCGCGCTGCGGGACCGGCCGACGACGCTGGAGCGCTGGCCGGGCGGGGTGTTCGAGGGCGCCCGGATCTCGACCCGGATGGACAACACCGGCGACGCGTTCTACCAGAAGCGGGTGCCGAAGAACGCCCCCGAGTGGGTGCCGACGGCGCACATCACGTTCCCGAGCGGGCGGACCGCGGACGAGATCGCGCCCGACTCGGTGGCCGTCGTCGCCTGGTGCGCCAACCTCGGCACGCTGACCTTCCACCCGTGGCCGGTGTCGAAGGGCGACGTCGAGTCGCCGGACCAGATCCGCATCGACCTCGACCCGCAGCCGGGCACCGACTTCTCCGACGCCGTGTGGGTGGCCCCGCACGTCCGCGAGCTGCTGGCCGAGTTCGGCATGCAGGGCTGGCCGAAGACCTCCGGCGGCCGCGGCGTGCACATCTACGTGCCGATCCAGCCGCGGTGGACCTTCCAGGAGGTGCGGCGGTCGGTCATCGCGTTCGGCCGCGAGCTGGAACGGCGCCTCCCCGACCGCGTGACGATGTCGTGGTGGAAGGAGGAGCGCGGCGAGAAGATCTTCATCGACTACAACCAGATGGCCCGGGACCGCACGATCGCCTCGGCCTACTCCATCCGGCCCAAGCCGCACGCCCCGGTCTCCGCGCCCCTGGACTGGGACGAGCTGGGCGACGTCTCCCCGTTCGACTTCGACGTCCTGACCATGCCCGCGCGGTTCGCGGAGGTCGGCGACAAGCACGCCGGCCTGGCCGACCACGCGTTCGGCATCGAGCCGCTGATCGAGCTCGCCGAGCGGCAGGAGAAGGACCACGGGCTCGGCGAGATGCCCTGGCCGCCGGACTACCCGAAGATGCCGGGAGAGCCGATGCGGGTGCAGCCCAGCCGCGCGCGGGCGAACCGCGAGGACGCATGACCCTCGCGGTTCGCCCGCGACCACCGCCGTCAGCCGGCAAGAACTGCGCACGCCCTCGCGAGCTGCTTGGCGCTGCGGTCCTTGGGTTCCAGGATCGCCTCTCCTGTGTCCAGGTCGATCTTGAGGGTCCCGGCGAAGTCGAACGGCACCTGACCACTGATCCTCAACACCGCCGTGCCGTCACGGGTGATCCGGACCAGGTCGGAACCCACGTCGCGGAACCGGAACGTGCGGCCGTCGGCCGTCGCGGTGAAGCCGATGTTGATGTTGACCAGCTCGACGGGCCCTGTGCCGCCGCGGTTGAAGCTGTGGATCGTCACAGAGCCGCGCGCGGTGGTGGTGACATCGACGCCACACTCCGCCGTCAGGAATTCGTCCGCGAAGGTGTCGTTCACCTGGATCCGCTCGACCGTGGGTGGCGCCGCCAGCGCGGGCGTACCGCCGACGAGGACCGCTGCGACCGTCGCAGCGGTCGCGGCCATGCGGATGGCTCGACGACTCATGTCCGTCCCCCAAGGGCTGGGCCAGGCTGGTCCCGGCCGGTGCAGGGGGACTGTCCTACCGGCCTTGCCGGATGAGAAACGGCTCGACGCCGGAACGCTCGTGCCGTCGGCGCGTCGACGACCAAATGCCGTCATGTGATGGCCGTCCGTGGACACCGGAGCATCAGCGCGGGCAGCGGGGCGGAACGCCGGTCAGTCGTCGTCCGGACGGTGACGTCCTCGTCCTTACCTTCAGAGAGGCGCCGTCGGTGCCAACGCTGTCAGGATGCGGCTCTCGATCCTGATGTACGGCGTGCTCTACGTCGTCCTCGAGATGGTCAGGCATTCCCTCGATACGGGCAGGCCGGGGCCGGGTCATGCCGCTGCACGTCGCCTCGGCCTCGTCGACGCCTTGCTGGTGATCGTCGTGAACATCGTCGCCCTGGTCCTCTACGACGTCGGCCGTCCGCGAGGACAAGGGCCATTGCTCTAGCGGCGCTGGCTCAGGCGAGCAGCTCCGGGGCCGAGGCGCGCAGCTGCTGCGTGACGAACGCGCCGGCCAGCACCGAACGGGCGCGCAAGACCGTGACCTCTCGGCTCCGCGAGTCGATCCGCCGGATAGAGGCGGTCCTGCCGGACCTCGGCACGCACCTGGACCGCTCGGTGATCACGGGCACGAGCTGCCGCTATCAGCCGGCGTCTCCCATGACATGGCAGCTCTGACCCGCTCCCCGCTTCTGACGGCCCACCGCCCGGTTCCTAAGCAGGCTCACGGTTAGCGGAGGCTGATGAACGGGAGCTCGACATCGGCATCTCTGGACTCGTCGGTGGACTCGCCCGATAACTCGCCGACTTACGCTCGCCTGCGACCTGCACAAAGACCGCGATGCACAGCGCTCAGTGGGTCTGCACCCCGAAGATGCCCGGCGAGCCGATGCGGGTGCGGCCCAGTCGAGCGAAGAAGCCCGCGGAGGACGACCTTCCGCGTCATCCGGACGGGTGGTCCGCCCTCGCAGAGTCTCCAGTTCGGGCCGTCCGGTGCCGACGAGGGCGAGGTGAGGGTCTCCTTCTTGGTGTACGGCGTGCTGTACGTCGTCCTCGAGATGGTGGGCCACCAGCTCGAGACCGTCGGCTGGGGCCGGATCACGCCACTGAACGTCGCCTCGGCCCTGGTGGACGCCCTCCTCGCCATCGTCGTCGCCATCGCGGCCGTGGTCGCGTTCGACCTGGGCCGCCAGCGGTGGGGCCCGGCGCTGCGCGCGTGGCAGCAGCGGCAGCTCCGGTCGGCCGTGGAGTACGGCGAACCGATCGGCGTCGCCTCGTGGCGACCCGAGTCCGGCTCGTTCCTCCCCCTCGGCAGATCGGCGCACCCGTCGCCGCTCCCGCCGCGGGCGGCACCTACGGCACGCCCACCACGAGCCGCCGCTTACCGGAGGAACCGGGCCGGCTGCTCTAGCGACCGCTCGCCGTCAGCCGAGGAGCTCCACGGCGGTGGGACGCAGGTCGTGGGCAGCCAGAGCCGCGGGTCCGATCAGGCCCGCGAGCAGCAGGACTGCGCCGAGCGGCGCCTCCGCACCCGTGCCGAAGCCGTAGTCCAGCGCGTCGGCGAGCACCCGGTCCGCGTCCGGTGCGTGCAGGTCGTCCACCTCGACGACGAGGACCGGGGCGGGACGACGCCGCTCGACGAAGACCATGCCGCGGGGCGGCACCGATCCGGCGCGACGCCGCTCGAGGAAGCTGACGAGCGTGGCGGGAACGGGAAGGGTGGCGGTCTCCATGACGGCTTCTCCTGGCTAGTCGGGCGCCGGGTCCTCCCGACAGGACGAACTCTTCGTCCCCGACCGCAGGGCCCCCGCCAGGAAGCCGCAGGAAATCCGCAAGACCCGCGAGGCGCCGCCTACTCGGCGTACTCCGGGCAGAACGGGGCCGTGGCGTCGTACACGTCCGTCGTCGTGTGCCGGACCGCCCGCAGCGCGTCGATCCGGCCCTCGCCGAAGCACATGTCGTAGCCGCGCCGGCCGATGTCGACCGTCGAGTCGCGCAGGTACCTGGCCACCAGGTCCGGGGAGATCTTCACGTCGCCGTCGGCGCCTACCCGGCCGTACTGGCTGACGATCAGCGCCGCGACACCGGCCGCGTGCGGCGAGGCCATCGACGTCCCCTGGATGCAGCCGTACCCGCCGGGGATGGTCGACAGGATCGTCGTCGTGCAGTCACCCGTCGTCCCGTTGCCACCCGGGGCGGCGACATCGGCCTCGCCGAAGCCGTAGTTCGAGTACTCCGCCTTCTCCGAGTCCGGGCCGAGGGACGTGACCCCGATGACGCCGTCGGTCTCGGCCGGGACGACCTCGCAGTCGTCGGAGATCGGGTCGCCGTTCTCGTCGACCGGGTGCGCGAGGTCCTGGTCGGAGTTGCCGAGGGCGGCGACCGGCGTGACGCCCTGGCTCCGGGCGTAGGCGATGGCCCGCTCCGCAGCCCGCCGGAGGGTGCGGACGGCGGGGTCGTCGCTGCACTTGAACTCGGTCGACTCGTGGAACGCGTCGTCGTCGATGAACAGGCTCATGTTGATGACGTCGAGCTCGGCGTCGCCGGCGTAGGTGATGCCCTCGACCACGGAGCTGGCGTAGCAGTAGCCCTCGGCGTCGCAGACCTTGACCGGCACGAGCGTCACGTTCGGCGCGACACCGACGACGCCCCGGCCGTTCGCCCGGGCCCCGACGGTGCCGGCGACGTGGGTGCCGTGGAACTGGTTGTCGAGGCACGGGTCGGGCGTGCCGAGCGGCGAGATGCCGGCGGAGAGGACGAAGTCGCGGCCGCGGGCGCAGTCGACGTTGCTGCGGCCGTCAGGGCCGAGGAAGTCCTGGTGCCGGCCGTCGATGCCGCTGTCCAGGATCCCGACGTCCACACGAAGGGACCCGGCCTGCACCTGGTGCGCCTGCTCGGTGCGGATCTGCTGCATGTCCCACTGCAGCTCCTCCCCGACGTCGGCGGAGCGCTGCGGCCCCCACCGGGCACGCCCTGGAACCGCAGGTTCGGGCCCGCGTCGACCACCAGGCCCGACGCCCGCAGCGCGGCGTCGAAACCGGACAGCGACGACGTGGCGACGACGACGCCGATCTGCGAGGTCAGGTCGGAGACGACGGTGCCGCCGGCGGCCTCGACGATCTGGGCGGCGGCCGCGCCGGTCACCCCCTCCTCGAGGACCACGAGGTAGGAGCCGCTGACCGCGTCGGCGCCCAGGGTGCCGGCGGTCGTCGCCGGCGCCGCGGCGGCCGTGGCGGTCGGGACGGTCAGGGCCGCGAAGAGCAGTCCGGCGGCCAGGGCGGGGATCCCGGGCCGGCGTCGCAGGCAGAGCAGTCGCAGGGAGGGCAGTCGCATGCCGGGGAAACGACCGATCCCCCACCGGGAAACGGGGACGCCGTCATGCCGCACCCGCCGTGCGCACCGGATACACGGAAGTCACCCCTGCCCGCCTGTCGCACGGGCAGGAACGCTGTGATCTCCGGGCCTCGTGAGGCGACCATCTGTTCCGTTCGCGTCATGTACGGCTAGGGTTGACGCGTCGGGAAGGCCCTGCGCTATGGCAGGACCCCGATGCACGACCTCAGCTAGGAGCGAGCAATGCCCGAAGGAACAGTGAAGTGGTTCAACGCGGAGAAGGGGTTCGGCTTCGCCACCCCGGACGGTGGTGGACCGGACGTCTTCGTCCACTACTCGGCCATCCAGACCAGCGGGTATCGCTCGCTCGATGAAGGCCAGCGGATCGCGTTCGACATCGAGCAGGGCCAGAAGGGCCCGCAGGCTGCGAACGTCACGCCGCTCTGATCATCTGATCAGTCGCAGCGCCCCCGCCCGGTTCTCCGGGCGGGGGCGCTGTCGTTCGTGCGGTGGAGCGGGCTCAGCGCGCCCGCGGCACGTAGCCCCCGATGAGTGCCGACATGAGCATCGCCCCGTCGTGCTCGCCGACCGCCCGCGCGGCCTCGGAGAGCGCCCGCCAGCGTTCCCGCTCCAGCTCGGTCGGCGCGCGCTCCGCCCGGACGGCGAGCTGCTCGAGCAGCCGGCCCCACTCCCCCTGCGGCGTCGGCCAGAGCCCCGCCAGCCGGCGCGCCTCCGGGGAGACGGCGGTGAAGCGCACGATGTCGCCGGCGTGGTTGGTCAGCGCCTCGGCGTAGCCGGCCGAGACCAGCGCCCGGGCCGCCGCGACGACGTCGGCCTTCGGCAGCCCGCTGGCCGGCACCACGGCACCCAGCAGGTAGGGCGACCCCCCGTGCTCGCCCTCGTCCACCAGCCGCGCGATCGCCCGCAGCACGGGCAGGTCGCGGGTGAACCAGACATCGGGCAGCGGTCCGTCGGGAGTGGTCACCGCTCCAGTCTCCCGCCCTCGCCCGGACCGGACGCCGGAGGCTCCTACCGGGAGCCCGCTCCCCGTACCGTGGAGTCCATGACCACGTCCGCGGACAAGCAGCCGACCGTGACCAAGTCCGACGAGCAGTGGCGCGCCGAGTTGTCGGCCGAGGAGTACGCAGTGCTCCGCCAGGCCGCCACCGAGCGCCCCTGGACCGGCGAGTACGTCGACACCAAGACCGTCGGTGTCTACGAGTGCCGCGCGTGCGGCGCCGAGCTGTTCCGCTCGGAGACCAAGTTCGACTCGCACTGCGGTTGGCCGTCGTTCTACGAGGCCTCCGCCGAGGACAACGTGCTGCTGCGCGAGGACCGCAGCCTCGGGATGCTGCGCACCGAGGTGCTGTGCGGCAGCTGCCACAGCCACCTGGGCCACCTGTTCGACGACGCCCCGCAGACGCCCACCGGCGACCGGTACTGCATCAACTCGGTGAGCATCCGGCTCGCGCCCGCCGAGGGCTGAGCTCGGCGAGCGCCGCCCTGGATCAGAAGGGCGGCGGGTCGTCCTCGTCGGACACAGGTTGTCGTTCGGCCGGGATGCGCAGCAGGTCAGGTTCCTGGGCGCGCATGCCCGGTGGTCGGCTGACGCGCGTGACGCCGCTCGGCGTGGTCACGGTCAGGACGCCGTCGGGCGTCATGACGTACAACCAGCCGCGGGCGTGGGTCTTCAGCCGGTGGTGCCGCCGGCACAGGCAGCACAGGTTGGTGCAGTCGGTGTCCCCGCCGTCGGCGTGCGCGAGGACGTGGTCCAGATCGGCCCAGCCGGCGCGGTTGCCGCAGCCGGGATGCCGGCAGGAGCGGTCGCGGGTGCGACCGAACCGCTGCTGCGCCGGCGTGGGCTCGTAGCGGTCCACCGCGGGCGGCGGGCCCAGCCCCGTGCCGCAGCGCACCGCGGCCTCCAGTTCGCGGCGGGTGACCGAGGCGAGCAGCCGCCCGTCGCGGTCGGTGACCGCGATCGTCAGGGTGCCGTCGGTGGGCGCCTGCAGCCCGCCCGGGCACAGCGCGTCCAGCCGCTCGAGCAGCTCCCGCGCCAGCGCCACGGTGACCGGCTCGTCGTCGATGAGCACCGGCTCCCGGCCCAGCCCGGGCGCCCCGGCCGCCCCCGATTCCAGGGTGTCCAGGGAGGCGACCACCTGCACGTGCGCGCTCACCGTCGGCTCGCTCCTGCGCCGGGCGGGTCACCCGGTCGCTGCAGGACCGCGGCGCGGAGCTGGCCGATCGGCCGCTCGTCGCCGGCCTTCTTCAGCGCACGGGCCTGCGCGTCGCACCTCGGCGCGCATCGCCGCCGCGTCCGGGAACGGCATCGTGGCGCGCAGCTCACCCATCCCGTCACCCAGACCGCGCACGGTGACGTCCGCATCGCGCTCGGCCTGCTTCCGGCGGCGGTCGGCAGCTGCCGGGTCGGCCTTGATCAGCTCCGCTGCGCACCAGAGCACGCAGCCGGGTGACGGAGAGCTCGACGGCCTGCGGCAGGACCACCGCCTCGACCGCGGCCAGCACCTCGTCGGGAGACTCGCGGGCGGGCCAGCCGAGCTCGGCGGCGATCGCCCGCGCCCTGGGCCAGTCCAGCCAGCCGTCCGCCAGTGCGGCCCAGGTGGCCGGCAGCCGCCGGAGCAACGTCGTCGACCGCTCCCACAGCTGCGTTGCCGCCGCCCGTGAGCAGTTCAGGACCAGCGCCAGCTCGTCGGCGAAGAACTCCGACACGTCCTCGTCGAGCTGCTGGGCGGCCCACTCCCCCGAGGCCGCCCCGACCTGCCCGCACCGGCGGTCGCCGCTGGCGGGCCGGTCGGTGGCCAGCCCCACCACGAGCTCGGCCTTGAACGCGGCGAGCGCGGACTCGGCCTGCTCGATCCGTTGCAGGTGCGTCGCCTTCTGCTCCGGCGTCATCAGCTCCACCGGCAGCAGGTCGCCCAGCCGGGACGGCCGGGACACGACGCCGGTTGGCAGCACGTCATCGGCCCGGAGCGCCGGGCGCAGCTCGGCGACCGTCACGCCGACACCGAACGCACCTGGAGGGAACATGCCTGCACGGTAGGCCGGGGGTACGACAGTTTCTGCAGGTCAACCGGCAGATCCAGCGCAGGTCTCCTGCGGTGTCAACTTCTGCTACGCGAGGTCGCGGATCAGCTCGCTCACCGGCTTGCGGACGCCGGTGTAGAACGGCACCTCCTCGCGGACGTGCCGTCGGGCGCGGCTGGCCCGCAGGTCGCGCATGAGGTCGACGATGCGGTGCAGCTCATCGGCCTCGAAGGCGAGCATCCACTCGTAGTCGCCGAGCGCGAAGGCGGCGACGGTGTTCGCGCGCACGTCGGGGTACGGGCGGGCCTGCATGCCGTGCTCCTTGAGCATGTCCCGCCGCTCCTCGTCGGGCAGCAGGTACCACTCGTAGGACCGCACGAACGGGTAGACGCAGACGTAGCGCCGCGGCTCCTCGTCGGCGAGGAACGCCGGGATGTGGCTGCGGTTGAACTCGGCCGGGCGGTGCAGCGCCATCTGCGACCAGACCGGGTCGAGGTGCCGGCCCAGCGCGGTGCGCCGCAGCCGGGTGTAGGCCTCCTGCAGGGCGTCGGCCGAGGCGGCGTGCCACCAGACCATGACGTCGGCATCGGCACGGAAGCCGGCGACGTCGTAGGTCCCACGGACGACGACGTCCTTGCCGGCGAGCTCCTCGATCAGCCCGGCGACCTCGTCGGCGGCCGCGGAGCGCTGCTCGTCGGCGAGCGGGCGGGCGAGCCGGAAGACCGACCACATGGTGTAGCGGATGCTGGCGTTCAGCTCGTTGGCCCGCTTGCCGATGCTGCGTTGTTCGGACTGTCTGCTCGCTCATGTCGTCATTGTCCCTGCGCGCGGGCGACGGTCGGGGCGTGGGCGACGCGGCAGTCGCCGCAGGCGGCCATCCAGACGTGGTGGCGCAGGCAGCGATGGGTACGGCGGCGTGCGGCTGGGCGGGGTTGGGGCGGCATCTGGTCGTCGGTGGGCGGGTTGGTCACCCCGGTGACAACCACCGGGGCCGGTCCGGGATGCCCGGGACGACCGTGGTCTGCGCCACGGCCGTCCCGGTCCGCCCGCAGGTCATCGACGCGACGGCACGAGCCAGGCATCGATGCTGATCGTGACGGTGCGCCCGATGAGGAATCGCGGGGCCCGGATGCCGACCGCGGTCCGGTCGAGCACCGCCTCCGCGCGGACCCGGAGCCACTCCCCGTCGAGCGCCGCGGCCTCCGGCGAGCCCGTGACCGTCAGCGGAACGGTCGTTCCCCGGACGGACAGCGTCCCCTCGGCGACCCACCCGCCGTCGCCGGTCGGGAGGAACCGATCGGCCGACCAGCACATCGTCGGGTGCCGGTCGATGTCGAGGAGCCGGGGCTTGCGCAGGTCGCTGTCCCGCTTGGCGATCCCCGTGTCGAGGGTGTTCAGGTCCATCTCGGCACGCGCCCGCACGGGCGCACCCGTGGCGTCGAGCTCGACCTCGCCCGAGGTGCAGGTGATCCCCCCGTGCGCGACGCGGCCGAGGTTGCCGACGCTGAAGGAGATCCGCGTGCGGCTGTCGGAGACGGCCCAGGTGCCGACCGTGGTCGGCAGGGGCCGCAGCCCGGCGGTCACGACCGCACCGCCGTCGGAAGCTCGGCCAGCAGCACGCGGCCGGTGTCGATCCGGTCGTAGCCCGGCAGGAGCGCCGGGTCCTCGTCCGGGAGGAGCGGCGTGGCCATGACGGTCCGCTGCACCTGCGCCTGCGTCTCCGTGCCCGTGGCCAGCCCGACGACGACGATGCGGTCGTCGGCACTGCGCATCGCCAGGGTGCCCACGATGCCGTCGATGCCCCGCACGGCCGGCCAGATCCGGTCGCGGCCGCCCCGCTCGGCGGCGTCGGCCCGCACCGGGTCCCCGTCGCCGTTCAGCCAGATGACCTGGGCGAACAGCGGGGCGCCGCCCGGATGCGCGACCGCGCATGTCGTCGGTCACCCGGTAGACCCGGCCCCGGCCGCGCGGGCGGCGGACTCGTCGGTCCAGAGCGCGACGACCGTGCCGCCCGGCGCCCTCCAGGTGGTCGAGCGCGATCACGCCGGCCGGGTGCGCGCCCTCGGGCAGGCATCGGTCGACGACGTCCCGGGGCTCGCTCCCCGGCGAGCGGGTGAACTGGTGGATGGTGGCGTACACGGCGCTTCCCTCCTCGATGGGGCCGGCCTCCCCGGCCCCGGCGGAAGAGACGATCCGGCGCTGCCGGGGCCCGGACATCCGTGGAACCACGGGTCCGCGGTACGCAAGCGGGCACGGAAACGCGTTCGCAGCCCGCGGCCCGGCCGGGATACTGCGCCCCGTGGCCACCGCGAGGACCGGAGCCGACGCCGGCCCCTTCGTCGGCCGCGACGCCGAGCTCACCGAGCTCAGGTCGTGCCTCGCCGCGGCCGCGGACGGGGCCGGCGGCTCTCGTGCTGGTCTCGGGGCCGGCCGGTATCGGCAAGACCCGGATCGTCGAGGAGGCCACCGCGACGGCGCGGACGTCGCGTGGGGCCGCTGCGTCGACGACCCCGGCGCGCCACCGCTGTGGCCGTGGCGGCGGGTGCTCCGCGCCCGCACCGATGTGTCCGACTCCGTCGCCGAGGCACTGTCCGACGTCGACCTCCTGCGCGACCGCAGCGCCGATCCGGAGGCGGCGCGCTTCCGGTTCGTGGCCGCGGCCATCGACGCGGTGCTCGAGTCCGCCGAGCGGGACGCGTTGGTCGTCGTCCTCGAGGACCTGCACTGGGCGGACGAAACGTCACTGCGGCTGCTGCGGCACCTCGCCGGGGAGCTGCGCCGGTCGCGGCTGCTGGTGGTGGGCACCTACCGCGAGCCTGCCGGTCCCAGCGGCGAGCGACTGGACCGGACTCTGCCGGAACTGGTGCGCTGGCCCACGACCCGGTCGCTGCGGCTGGGCCCGCTGACCGAGGACGACGTCGCGGCCTACCTGGGTGACGGGTCCTCGGCCGCCGATGCCGCCCGCGTCGCGCACCGACGCAGTGGGGGCAATCCCCTCTACCTGCGGGCGGTCGTCCGCGTGCTCGGGTCCGGTGCGGACGGGATGACCGAGGGCGCCTCGGAGCTGCGGCACCTCGTCCGGACGACGCTGTCGGCGCTGTCCCCCGGCACCCTCGACCTCCTGGACACCGCCGCCGTGCTCGGCGAGGAGGTGGACGCCGCCCAGCTGAGCGCGGTCACCGGCCAGCCCGCGGCCCAGGTCCGCTCGGGACTGGACGCCGCGGTGGGCGCGGGCGTGCTGACCGCCGTCCCGGATTCCCCAGGGCGGCGGCGCTTCGCACACGCCGTGGTCCGGGACGCCATCTACGGCGACCTGACCCCGAGCACGCGGGAGGAGCTGCACCGGAGGTGCGCCGAGGCGCTGGAACGCCTGGTCGCCGAGGAGGATCCGGCCGCGGGCCTGGTGGCCGGCCACTGGCTGCGCGCGGCCGGGCCGGACGCGCCGGGCCGGGCGGTGACCTGGGCGCGCCGCGCGGCGGACACCGCCACCCGGACGCTCGCGTTCGAGGACGCCGCCCGCTTCCTGGGCATGGCCCTGCACTCGGCCCACCGGGCCGGCGTCGAGGACGGCGAACTGGCCGGGCTGCTCGTGGACCTGGCGACGGCGGAGTTCCGGGCCGGCCGGTTCAAGGAGGCGCTCGAGCACGCGGTCACCGCCTCGGACACGGCGGTCGCGTGCGGCCGACCCGACCTCGTGGCCGCCGCGGCGCTCGCCGTCCACGACATCAGCGTGCCGGGCCACATGCCGGCACTGGTCCGCATGTGCGAGCGGGCCCTCGAGTCGGTCGACGCGGCGCGGGAGCCGGTGCTGCGGTCACGGCTGCTCTCCCAGGCCGCGTCGACCCTCGCCGAGGCGGGCCGGCTCGGCGCTGCCGTGCCCCTGGCCATCGAGGCGCTGGAGCTGGCGGAGCGCTGCGGCGACCCGGGCGCGGTGATCGACGCCGTCCGCGCCCGCATGAAGGCGAGCCCGACCGCCGTCGGCGCCGCCGAGCAGTCACGCCTTGGCCTGCTCGCCATCGAGCACTCCACCGCGTCGGGGCAGCCGCTGGCCGCCCTCTGGGGTGCGAAGTGGCGGATCGACGCCGGGATGGAGACCGGTGACCAGGGGACCGTCGACGACGAGCTCGCGCGGATCTCCGACCTCGCCCGGCGGACCCGGCTCCCCTTGGTGCAGTGGCACGACCGCCGGCTGCGGGCCTCGGTCGCCGCCCTGCGTGGCCGCTTCCCGGAGGCGCACGCGCTCAACGCGGAGGCCCGCGAGATCGGCATGACCCAGCTGGGCGCGGACCTCCCGACCGTGGGGATGTCGCACGCGTTCGCGCTGCAGCACGCGCTGGTCACCGGGGACACGACCACCTGGAGCGCCGAGGCCCGCGCCACCCTCGACCGCGCCGACGACCTGCCGATCGTCCAGGTCACCCGGGCGCTGATCGCGCTCATCGAGGGTCGCCGGGACGAGGCCGCCGCCCGGTACGGGGAGCTCCGGCGGCACATGTCCGATCCCGACTTCGTCGCCTCGTCGGGCGTCGACATCAACCTGGTCCCGCTGGTGGAGGCGTTCGCCGACGTGCCGGCGGCCGAGCTCCTCCAGGAGCAGATCAACGCGCGTCCGTACGCGGCGACCGGCGCCGGTGTGTACGGCCAGGGCTCGGTCGCCGTCCTGGTCGGCCGTCTCGCTGTGCTGCGCGGACGACTGGACGAGGCGATCGCCTGGTTCGAGCAGGCACTGGCCACGGACACGCGGACCGGCGCCCGGCCGGCGGCCGTCAACGACCGCATCGGGCTGGCGGGTGCGCTGCTCGACCGGGGCCGCCCGGGCGACGTCGCGCGCGCCGCCGAGCTGGGCCGCGCGGCGGCCGGCGACGCCCGCCGGCTGGGCATGCCCCGTCCGGAGCGGGAGGCCGCCGCCCTGGTCGAGCGGGCCCGCCAGGCCGCCCGTCGGGCCGATCCCCTGACCGTCCGCGAACGCGAGATCGCCGGGCTGGTCGCCGAGGCGCTCACCAACCGGCAGATCGCCGAGCGGCTGTTCCTGTCCGAGCGCACGGTCGAGAGCCACGTGCGCAACATCCTCGCCAAGCTCGGGCTGGCGAACCGGACGCAGCTCGCGACGGCGGTGCTCGGCGAGTCCTAGAGTGAAGGCCTCGAGGGCGTGGTGGGCGTCACGGATGCAGGCGGGGACGCCCGACGCCGCGGAACGCGGCACCGGCGATCGCGAGTCCCGGCACCTCGCTGACCGCGGCCCGGATCGCGTCGACGCGGGCCGGATGACCGACGAGGTACTGCGGCAGGCCCGCCGCCCCAGCGGACCAGCCGGGTCTCCAGGGGTTCGGGACGCGACAGGCCGAGCAGGTCCGCCACGTCCGCGACCACTGCCGCGGTGAGGTCGTCGTCGGAGCGCTGCAGTTCGGCCTCGTCGCGGAACCGCCCGACCGACGACCGCACCAGCAGCGCGCTCCCTGGGCCCCCCCGAGGTGCGGCCACTTCGCCGACGACACGGTCACGCCCTTGACCAGCCGGCCCGCGACCGGCGGGCACGAGCAGGCCGGAACCGGCGTCGACGTCCTGGGCCGGGAACGCCATCGCGACCACGGCCATCGACGCGTACGGGATCCCCGACAGGGGTTCGACCGCGCCCGGTGCGACCTCCGCCAGCAGGCGCGCGGCCTTCGGTGCGGGCGCGGTCACCAGCACCCGGTCGGCGGTCAGCACCTCCGGGTACGCGGCCGGGCCGATCGACAGCTCGAAGCCGGTCGCCGTGCGCCGGAGCGCGTGGGCGGGCGTGCGCAGCCGGACCTCCGCGCCGCGCGGCGGCCACCAGCGCGGCGGGCAGCGAGCCGATGCCGTCGGAGACGGTCGCGAACACCGGGCCGTCGTCGTCCCCGCGGCTGCGGACGCCGGCGTCCCGGGCGGCGGCGGCCGCGGCGAGCACCGACCCGGCGCGCCGGCAGCTCGGCCGCCAGCGCGGGCATCGTCGCGGTGAGGGAGAGCTCGTCGGCCCGCCCGGCGTAGACCCCGCCGAGCAGCGGCTCCACCAGCCGGTCGACCACCTCGTCGCCGAGCCGCGCGCGCAGCAGCGCACCGACGGCGACGTCGCCGTCCAGGGTGAGCGGCGGCAGCGTCGGCCTCGGCCCGCACCCGCGCGACGCCGTCGGTGGACAGGAGGCCGTCGAGCCCGTCGGCCGAGGCCGGGACGCCCAGGACCGTGCCGGCGGGGAGGGGATGCCGTCCGTCCGGCAGGACGACCGACGCCTGGGTCGTCGCGGGCGCGACCAGCCGGTCGGCGAGGCCGAGGTCCTCGACCAGCCGGACCGCCTCCGGCACGCGGGCGAGCATCGCCTCGGGCCCGGTGTCGTACCAGTGGCCGGCCAGCTCGATGCGCTGCAGCTTGCCGCCGATCCGGCTCCCCGCCTCGAGGACGACGATCTCGTCGTCGGGACGCCGGCGGCGCCACTCGAAGGCGGCGGCCAGGCCGGTGATCCCGGCGCCGACGACGACGAGCGCGGGTCATCGGGTCGTGAGCTCGTGCACCAGGTCGGCGACGTGGGTGAGCACGCCGGGGTCGGTGTCGGGCAGCACGCCGTGGCCGAGATTGAAGATGTGGCCGCGCGCGGCGCGGCCCTGCTCGACCACCCGGCGGACCTCGCGGTCGACGGTCGCCCGGTCGGCGAGCAGGACGGCGGGGTCGAGGTTGCCCTGCAGCGAGCGGCCGGGGCCGACCCGCCGGGCGGCCTCGTCGAGCGGCAGCCGCCAGTCGACGCCGACGACGTCGGCGCCGGCGTCGCCGATCAGCGGCAGCAGCTCACCGGTGCCGACGCCGAAGTGGATGCGGGGCACGTCGCGGTCGCCCAGCCCGTCGAACACCGCCCGCGAGTGCGGCAGCACCCGCTGGGCGTAGTCGACGGCCGAGAGCACGCCGGCCCACGAGTCGAACAACTGCACCGCGGAGGCGCCCGGCGTCGACCTGAGCGCGGAGGAAGATCGCCGCCGAGATCGCCAGCCGGTCGAGCAGCCGGGACCACGCCTCGGGCTCGGCGTACATGAACGCCTTGGTGCGCGCGTGCTCCTTCGAGGGCCCGCCCTCGATGAGGTAGGTGGCGAGGGTGAACGGCGCCCCGGCGAAGCCGATCAGCGGCGTCGGGCCGAGCTCGGCGACCAGCCGGCGCACCGCCGTCTGCAGGAAGTCCAGCCGCTCCGGCTCCAGCGGCGGGAGTGCGTCGACGTCGGCGACCGACCGGATCGGCTGGGCGACGACCGGCCCGACGCCCGGCTTGATCTCGATGTCGACCCCGGCCACGACCAGCGGCAGGACGATGTCGGAGAAGAGGATCGCGGCGTCCACCCCGTGCCGGCGGACCGGCTGCAGGGTGATCTCGGTGACCAGGTCCGGGTCCTGGCAGGCCGCGAGCATCGCCGTCCCGGCGCGCAGCTCCCGGTACTCCGGCAGGGACCGGCCGGCCTGGCGCATGAACCAGACCGGCGTCCGGCTCACCGGCAGTCCCCGGGCGGCGCGGACCAGGTCGGAGTCGGCGGGCGGGAGGGGCGGGCGGGGCCGGGGAGGCGTCGGGGCGCGGAACTCACGACTGCCGATCCTCCCAGACGCCGGCCGGACGGCTGCGGCGCGTCGGGGGCGGTGTGGTACTCGGCGGCCTACCCTGCGCTCGTGGAGCCACACAGCCTGGCCGACGCGGGGGCCCCGGGCAGGAACACCGGCGGGGACGAACCACCCGCCGCGTTCCGTGCCGCCCTGGAGGCGCTGGCGGGGGTCCGCGCCCGACCCGAGATCACCCTCGAGCAGATCCCGGCACCGCAGCGGCTGGCGCCGTACGCGTGCGCCGTGGCCGCGCTGGTCAGCCGATCCCGACGGTGACGAGGACGACGAGCTCGCCAGCGCGCGGTTCATCGTGCTGTTCGATCCCGACGGCCACGAGGCCTGGGCGGGCACCACCCGCTGCGTCGGCTACCTCTCCGCCGCGACCGACGAGCAACTCGTCGACGACGCCATGTTCTCCGAGGTCGCGTGGAGCTGGCTGACCGACGCCCTGGACGAGGCCGGCGCCACCCATCACAACGTGGGCGGGACGGTCACCCGGACGGCGTCCACCCGGTTCGGCGACCTGGCCGGCCCGGAGCACACCGTCGACGTCGAGATGCGCGCGTCGTGGACCGCGAACGACACCGCCCTGGACCGGCACCTCACCGCGTGGCTGGGCGTACTCGGCAACGCGGCCGGCCTCCCGCCGCCCGGGGTGTCACTGCTGGGTCCCTCCGACCGCACCGGCGGCGAGACTCACTAACATCGGTACCGCCAGCCGGGCGGACGCCCGCTGAGCCGGCGATTCCCCTTCCCGGTTCCCGCGGCACGCCCGCGTGGACGACCGGGAGCCGGCGGCACGATGACCCGTGACAAGGACCCGTGACAAGGACCCGTGACGAGGACGAGGACCGGCGAGAAGGTGGACGGCAACTGAGCACCGAGCCCACTCCCCAGCCGGAGCACGAGACGGCCCCGGCGGCGGCCGCCGAACCCGCGGTCGACGACGTTCCCGACGCGATCCCGCTCCTGGCCCCCCGGGACGGCCTCCCGCCCGTCATCGAGACCTCCACCCAGCTCGTCGAGTACGCCGAGGCGCTGCGGGCGGGCACCGGTCCGGTGGCCGTCGACGCCGAGCGTGCGTCCGGCTACCGCTACGGGCAGAAGGCCTACCTGGTCCAGCTCCGCCGCCGCGGGTCGGGCTCCGGCCTGATCGACCCCGTGCCGCTGCCCGACCTCTCGGTCGTCCAGGACGCCATCGCCGACGCCGAGTGGGTGCTGCACGCGGCCAACCAGGACCTCCCCTGCCTGGCCGAGATCGGCCTGGTGCCCGGCCGGATCTTCGACACCGAGCTCGCCGCGCGGCTGGCCGGTCTGCCCCGGGTCGGGCTGGGAGCAGTCGTCGAGTCGCTGCTCGGCTTCTCGCTGGTGAAGGGGCATTCCGCCGCCGACTGGAGCACCCGACCGCTCCCCGAGGAGTGGCTGGTCTACGCGGCGCTCGACGTCGAGGTGCTGGTCGACCTCCGCGACGCCCTGGCCGAGATCCTCGAGGAGCAGGACAAGACCGAATGGGCACGGCAGGAGTTCGAGGCGATCCTCGCCGCCGGCCCACCGCCCCCCAAGGCCGACCCCTGGCGCCGCACGTCGGGCGTGCACGGGCTGCGCAGCCGCCGTCAGCTCGGCATGCTGCGTGCCCTCTGGGAGACCCGCGACGACATGGCCCGCCGGCGGGACGTCGCCCCGGGGCGGGTGCTGCCGGACTCCGCGATGGTCTCCGCGGTCCAGGCGGACCCGGCCAACGAGGGCGCCCTCCTGGAACTGCCGGTGTTCCGCGGCCGGGCCAATCGCAAGGTCGTGGCCACCTGGTTCGGCGCGCTCGCCCGCGGGCGCGCGCTGCCGGAGGCGGACCTCCCGCCGCACAGCAAGCCCGGTGACGGGCCGCCCCCGGTCAACCGCTGGGCCGACCGCGACCCGGTGGCGGCGAAACGGCTGCAGGCCGCCCGCGCCGGGTTGGCCGAGCTGTCGTCGAAGCACGCGGTCCCGGTGGAGAACCTGCTCTCGCCCGACCTGGTGCGGCGCCTGATGTGGTCCCCGCCGGAGCCGGCCGACGCCGCCGCCGTCGAGGCCGTCCTGCGGGCCGGCGGCGCCCGGGACTGGCAGATCGAGCTGACCCGCAACCTGCTGACCGAGGCCGCCAACCGGGCCTGATCCGGGGCCGCTCACCGGCGGTCTTCCGATCGGCGCCGCCGTCGTCCACGCTGGTCCCGTCACCCGGGACCGGAGTGCGGCATGAGCAGGACGGACGGGCAGCGCCGACTGCTGTGGCTGACGGCCGCCGTCCTCCTGTGCCTGCTGCTCCTCGGGACGCCGTTCGCGTCCCCCGAGCAGGAGCCCGCGGCTGCGGGGCCGACCACACCCCCGGCCGCCGCTGCGGTGGCGCCCGGGCTCCTCACCGGACATCCCCGCGGCTCGCTCGCCGGCGACCACGCCGTCGTCGAGGCGGTGCGTCGGCTGCCCTGGAGCGGCGACGAAGGAGGGAGCGACGTCGGCGTGCCGGGGACGGCACTCGGGATCCGCTCCGTGGTCTTCGTGGGCGACGTCCCCGGCGCCCGCTGGGCACTGGTCGTCGGCCGCGTCCTGGGACCGCCCGATGCACCGGGCAGCCCCGCCGACGGGCCGGCCGGGCAGTCCGGCCTCGTCGCCGTCTGGTTCGGCGGACCGCCCGGAGCACCGCCTGAGAGTCTGCGCCCGCTCACCTCCCCGGTCAGGACGCCCAAGGACGCGCCGCTCGGGCTCCTCGACCAGGGCACCGGCACGCTGGTCGTCGTCACGGCGCCGGGGGACGTCGTCGAGGTCTCCGAGCGCCCGGCGATCGCCGAGGACGGCAGCATCTACCGCGCGTACCGGACGGTCACCAGCTCCGACGGCGTCGCGATGGCCCGGCTGCGCCCCAGCGACCTGCCGGTGTCCGCCGCGACGGTCTACCGGGTGACCCGCGACGGGCGGGAGGTGGCCCGGACGGCGCCGACCGTGATCGGGAACCGCTCCGGCGCGGACCTGCCGATCGTCCTGGACCAGCCGCGCGGACCGGTACCGGACGGCGCCACAGGGGTCGTGTCCTGGACGGCGGAGCGGCTGCTCGCGCCGCTCGGGCTCGCGCGGCACGAGCTCCGGGTCACCGTCGTGTGGGCCGGGAGCCTGCCCGGGCCGGACCCCTCGTCCGGTTCGGCCGCGGTCGTGGCCGCGACGATGCCGAGCGGTGCGGTGGTCGTGGACGGCGAATGGCTGCTCCCGGTGGAGTCCGCCTCGGGCGGCTACGTGCAGGGCGGCGACTGCGGTCTCGACGTCCTGCCCGCCGGGCAACCCGTCGAGCAGCGGGTCCACGTGCTGGTCTGCGAGATCGTGGACCCGTCCCTCGGCGCCTCCCTCGTGCGGAGCGTGCTCCTGGTGGTGGCACCACCGCAGGTGACGCTGGTGCGCCTCTACGACGGCGCCCGCCACTTCCTCGCCGAACTGCCCACCGTCGACGGGTTGGTCATCGCGCCGATGCCGCACCTGACGACGACGGTGGAGGCGATCACCGCCGACGGCATCAGCCTCGGTCGCACCCATCTGCTGGGCCGCGGGATCGACTACGGCGACTGACGACGCGGGACCCGCCGTCCTGGCCCGCGCCTGGCCCCCGCGGTTACCGACGGGTAACTTGTGCAGGCCGCGCCTTCCCGGGCCGGCTCCACCTGCTGCGGAGGTCCTGTGTCATCTGAAGAGCGGCGGCCACGATCGTTGCGTGAGGTCGTCTTCGTCGACGGCGTGCGCACCCCCTTCGGCAAGGCCGGCCCGAACGGCATCTACGCCGAGACGCGCGCCGACGACCTCGTCGTCCGCTGCATCCGCGAGCTGATGCGACGCAACCCGTCGCTGCCGGCCGAGCGGGTGGACGAGGTGGCCATCGCGGCCACCACGCAGACCGGCGACCAGGGCCTGACCATCGGCCGCTCCGCCGCGCTGCTGGCCGGGCTGCCGAAGTCGGTGCCCGGGTTCGCGATCGACCGCATGTGCGCCGGCGCGATGACCGCCGTGACCACCACCGCCAGCGGCATCGCCTTCGGCGCCTACGACGTCGCCATCGCCGGCGGCGTCGAGCACATGGGCCACCACCCGATGGGCGAGGGCGTCGACCCGAACCCGCGGTTCCTCTCGGAGAAGATCGTCGACCCCTCGGCGCTGGTCATGGGCTCGACCGCGGAGAACCTGCACGACCGCTTCCCGCACCTGACCAAGGAGCGCGCCGACGCGTTCGCCCTGGCCAGCCAGCAGAAGTACGCGAAGGCGCTGGCCAACGGTCAGATCGGGCCGGAGCTGGTCCCGGTCGCCACCCGCTCGGCCGAGCAGGGCTGGGGCCTGGCCACCGCCGACGAGCCGCCGCGGCCGCAGACCACGCTCGAGGGGCTGGCCACGCTGAAGACGCCGTTCCGCCCGCACGGGCACGTCACCGCCGGCAACGCCGCCGGGCTCAACGACGGCGCCACCGGCTGCCTGCTGGCCGCCGAGGACGTCGCCCGCGAGCTGGGCCTGACGATCGGCATGCGGCTGGTCGGCTTCGGCTTCGCCGGCGTCGAGCCCGAGGTGATGGGCGTCGGCCCGATCCCGTCGACGGAGAAGGCGCTGGCCTCCACCGGGCTGTCCATCGACGACATCGGCCTGTTCGAGCTCAACGAGGCGTTCGCGATCCAGGTGCTCGCCTTCCTCGACCACTACGGCATCGCCGACGACGACGAGCGGGTCAACCCCTGGGGCGGCGCGATCGCCGTCGGCCACCCGCTGGCGTCCTCCGGCGTCCGGCTGATGACCCAGCTGTCCCGCCAGTTCGCCGAGCGGTCCGACGTCCGCTACGGCCTGACCGCCATGTGCATCGGCATGGGCATGGGCGGCACCGTGATCTGGGAGAACCCGAACTGGGAAGGGGCTGCGGCGATGAGCCTGCACGCCAGTGCAGCCGCCCGGTCCTGCCGACGACGAACGAGGTCGTGACGCACGCGCACGTCCGCTACCTGCGGGTGCCCGGCCTGGCCGGCGAGCTGGCGCTGATCACGCTCGACAACGGGCACGACCACACCCGCCCGTCCACGTTCGGGCCCGGCGGGCTCGCCGCGCTGGACGCCGCGCTGGACGACGTCGCGGCGCACTCCCCCGCCCCGGTGGCGATCGCCGTGACCGGCAAGCCGTTCATCTTCGCCGTCGGCGCCGACCTGTCCGGCTTCGGCCACCTCACCGACCCCGCGCAGGCACGCGAGATCGCCGAGGCCGGGCACCGGGTGTTCCGCCGGCTGAAGGACTCGTCGATCCCGACGTTCGCCTTCGTCAACGGCGCGGCGCTCGGCGGCGGCCTGGAGCTGGCGCTGCACTGCCACTACCGGACGCTGTCCGCCGGGGCGGTCGTCGCCTTCCCCGAGGTCTTCCTCGGCCTGGTGCCCGGCTGGGGTGGGACGCAGCTGCTGCCGAACCTGATCGGCATCGACCCGGCGGTCACCGTCGTCGTCGAGAACGCCCTCGCGCAGAACACGATGCTGCCCGCGCCGAAGGCGGCGAAGCTCGGCATCGCCGACACGGTGTTCGAGCCGGCCGACTTCCTGGAGCGCTCGCTCGAGTGGGCGGCCGGCGTGGTTGCCGGCGACGTGACCGTGTCCCGCCCCGCGGTGGACCGTGCGGCTTGGGACGACGCGATCGCCCGGGCACGCGCGATCGTGGCCGGCCGCACCCGCAACGCGTCCCCCGGCGCGCTGCGGGCCGTCGACCTGCTCTCCCTGGCCCGCGACGGCGTCGACGGCGTGACGCGTTCACGGCCGGGACGGCGGCCGAGGACGACGCGCTGGTCGACCTGGTCATGACCGACGAACTGCGCGCCTCGCTGTACTCGTTCGACCTGGTCAACAAGCGGGCCAAGCGGCCGGCCGGCGCCCCGGACAAGGCGCTGGCGCGGAAGGTCACCAAGGTCGGCGTCGTCGGGGCGGGGCTCATGGCCTCCCAGTTGGCACTGCTGCTCGTGCGGCGGCTCGAGGTGCCCGTCGTCCTCACCGACATCGACCAGGCGCGCGTCGACAAGGGCGTCGGCTACGTGCACGGCGAGCTGGACAAGCTGGCCGCCCGCGGCCGGCTGTCGGGCGACGCGCGGAACCGGCTGCG
Organism: uncultured Actinomycetota bacterium; assembly: GCA_963748305.1. Taxonomy (GTDB): domain Bacteria; phylum Actinomycetota; class Actinomycetes; order Mycobacteriales; family Geodermatophilaceae; genus Blastococcus_B. The sequence continues at coordinate 52,335 of CAVVIN010000021.1, forward strand.
TGGCCTGGTCACCGGCTCGCTGACCAAGGACGCCTTCGCCGACGCGGACCTGGTGATCGAGGCCGTCTTCGAGGAGATGTCGGTCAAGCAGCAGGTGTTCGCCGAGGTCGAGGCCGTCGTCTCGCCCGAGTGCGTGCTGGCCACCAACACCTCGGCGCTGTCCATCACCGAGATGGCCTCGAAGCTCGAGCACCCGGAGCGGGTCGTCGGCCTGCACTTCTTCAACCCGGTGGCGGTGCTGCCCCTGCTGGAGGTGGTGCGCGCGGAGCGGACGGACGACGCGTCGCTGGCCACCGCGTTCGCCGTCGGCAAGGCGCTGAAGAAGAGCTGCGTGCTGGTCGCCGACGCGCCGGCGTTCGTGGTCAACCGGCTGCTCACCCGCTTCATCGGCGAGATCACCGCCGCCGTGGAGCAGGGCACGCCGGTCGCCGTCGCGGATCGGGCTTTGGACCCACTGGGCCTGCCGATGACGCCGTTCGAACTGCTCGACGCTGGTCGGCCCACCGGTGGCGCTGCACGTGGGTGAGCGGATGCACGAGGCGTTTCCCGACCGGTTCGCCGTCGGCGAGGGGCTCCAGAAGATGGTCGAGCTGGGCAAGGCGTCGGTGTACAGCGAGCCCGGCGTCGTCGACCCGGAGCTCAAGGGCATCGATGCGGGCGACTCGCCCACTGACCGAGGACGAGGTCCGATCCCGGGCCGAGCGCACCCTGGCCGAGGAGATCCGGCTGATGCTCGACGAGGGCGTCGTCCAGGCCGTGCAGGACGTCGACCTGTGCATGCTGCTCGGCGCTGGCTGGCCGTTCTGGCTGGGCGGGATCTCGGCCTACCTGGACCGGGCCGGCGTCTCCGAGGCGGTCACCGGCAAACGCTTCCTCCCGCCGGGCATCGCCTCCCTGCCTGCCCGATAACGATCAGGTGACCTGATCGTTAGGGGTCCTGGCTCACGATCGACCGTGAGCCAGGACCCCACCAGGTGAGCCAGGACGGCGATAGGCGCCCTCAGCCGGCGAGGATCGAGCCGGTCTCCAGCAGCGACTTGAGGTCGCTGAGGATCCAGGCCCAACCGCCGCCACCGCCCCCGCCCTGGTCCTCGTAGGCACCGGCGACGACGTTGGCCAGGTTGGGCGCGCCGGTCACGTCGTGGGTCACGGTCAGCCGGCTGACGCCCGGGGCCACCTCGGCGATCTCGTAGGTGAGCCGGGTGAACCCGTCGGCGGCCGACGCCGGGTCCATGAGCATCCGGAACGTCTGCACGAGCTTCCGCGGCGGGTCGACCTCGAGCACCTCGCCGTCGACGACGACGTCCGGGATGCCGTAGCCCATCTCGTCGGAGACCTTGCGCATCTCCTCCGACGCCGTCGAGCGGTAGCTGCCGCCCGGGCGCAGCTCGAAGTACTGCGGGGCGGCGTAGCCGTAGCGCGCGTTCCACTCCGGGTCGGTGATCGCCTGCCACACCTTCTCCGGCGTGACCTTGATGTAGACGCGGTAGACCTGCAGGGTTCGCTCGCCCTGCGCAGTGTCGGTGGTCTCGGTCGTGGTCATGACTGTTCCTCCAGCTCGTTCTTCAGGTCGACGAGTGCCGCGACGTGGCTCTCGGTGTACTTGTCGATCCACCGGTCATGGATCAGGCGGATGGGCACCGGGTTGAGGAAGTGCAACTTCTCCCGACCCGACTTGCGCGTCACGACGAGGTCGGCGTCCTCGAGCACCCGCAGGTGCTTCATCACGCCGTACCGCGTCATGTCCACCGCCGACTCCAGCTCGGTGAGCGTCTGCCCGTCGCGGACGAACAGCCGGTCGAGAAGGAGACGGCGGGTCGGATCGGCGAGCGCCTTGAACACGCGGTCGTCGTCCGTCACACGAGAAAATAGGTGACCAAAAGGTCACATGTCAAGGCCCGTGAATGCCGAAGGGCGCCGCCCCGTTGACGGGTGCGGCGCCCTTCGGAGTGGTCCTGGCTCACCACTGGGGGTCCTGGCTCACCATCGACGGTGAGCCAGGACCCCTAATGATCAGCTGACCTGATCATTAGGGGGATCAGCGGAATTTGGTGGTGAGGCTGTCCATCGTGCGGTTCACCGTGGCGACCTTGATGTGCGAGAGCCCGGCGGTCGCGCCGGCGGCCAGCATCGCCTCGTGCGCGGCGCGCAGCGTCGCCCAGACGTCGTCGGCCTCGCCCTCGAGCGTCGTCCCCAGCGCGCCGACCTCGTAGCGCAGGCCGGACGCCTGGATCACCGCGATCGCCGCCTCGACGTGCGCGTGCGGGTTCTCGGCCGTGCCCGGCGGCGACGGCGCCACCTGGATCTCGGCGATGATCGTCACTGACGTGGCCTCGCCGGCGCGGCGGCCGGCTGCCGCTCGGCGCGATCGGTGACGACGGCGCTCCACTCGACGACCCGGCGGGCCACGTCCTGCTCGGTGAGCCCGACGTCGGCGAGCACCTGCCCGCGGCTGCCGTGCTCGAGGAAGGCCTGCGGCAGCCCGACCGTGCGCACCGGGACGTCGCACTCGCGGTCCTGCAGCGCCCGGGTCAGGGTGCTGCCCACTCCCCCGGCGCGGCCGCCGTCCTCGACGGTGACCACGAGCCGGTGACCGGCCGCGAGGTCCACCAACTCCTCCGACACCGGCAGCACCCACCGCGGGTCGACGACGGTGACGTCGATGCCGTGGTCGGCGACCCGCTCGGCGACGGCGAGGCACATCGGCACCATCGACCCGACGGCGATCAGCAGCACGTCCGCCCGCTCCGCCCGGCGCAGCACGTCGACCGGGCCGCGCCGCTCGAGCGCCGGGACGTCCGGGGGCAGCGCCCCCTTCGGGAAGCGCAGGACGGTCGGCCCGTCGGTGACCGCGACCGACTCGCGCAGCGCCTCCCGCAGGGTCGCCTCGTCGCGCGGCGCGGCCAGGCGGAGGCCGGGCACGACGGAGAGGATCGACATGTCCCACATGCCGTTGTGCGACGCGCCGTCGGTCCCGGTCACGCCGGCCCGGTCGAGCACGACCGTGACCGGCTGACCGTGCAGTGCGACGTCCATCAGCAGCTGGTCGAAGGCCCGGTTGAGGAAGGTGGCATAGATCGCGACGACCGGGTGCAGCCCGGCCATGCCCAGCCCGGCGGCCGAGGTCAGCGCGTGCTGCTCGGCGATGCCCACGTCGAAGGTGCGCTCGGGGAAGCGCTCCGCGAAGGACGCCAGCCCGGTCGGGTGCAGCATCGCCGCGGTGATCGCGACGACGTCGGGCCGCTCGGCGCCGATCCGCACGAGCTCGTCGGAGAAGGCGTCGGTCCACTCGAGGCCGGTCTTGCGCGCGCTGGTGCCGCTGTCGGGGTCGAAGACCCCGGTCGCGTGCCAGGCATCGATCTGGTCGGTCTCGGCCGGCGGGTAGCCGTAGCCCTTGGTGGTGACGGCGTGCACGATCACCGGCCCGCCGAACGCGCGGGCCCGGCGCAGCGCGGACTCCATGACCTCGACGTCGTGACCGTCGACCGGGCCGATGTACTTCATGCCGAGGTCCTCGAACATGCCCTGCGGGGAGAGGACGTCCTTGAGGCCCTTCTTGATCGCGTGCAGCGCGTCGTAGAGCGCCGAGCCGACGACCGGCGCGCGGTGCAGCGCCTGGCGGACCGCGAGCAGCACGTTCTCGTAGCCGGGGCGCAGCCGCAGCGTGGCCAGCGCGTCGGCCACTCCCCCGATGGTCGGCGAGTAGGAGCGGCCGTTGTCGTTGACGACGATGACCACCGGCCGCTCCTGGGCCGCGGCGATGTTGTTCAGCGCCTCCCAGGCCATGCCGCCGGTCAGCGCGCCGTCGCCGACGACCGCCACGACCGGCCGCGAGTCGCCGCGGACGGCGAAGCCCTTGGCCAGTCCGTCGGCGTAGGACAGCGCGGTGGACGCGTGGCTGTTCTCGACCCAGTCGTGCTCGCTCTCGTCGCGGCTCGGATAGCCGGACAGCCCGCCGCGCTGGCGCAGCCGCTCGAAGCCCTCGACCCGGCCGGTGAGCATCTTGTGCACGTAGGCCTGGTGGCCGGTGTCGAAGACGATCGGCTCGCGCGGCGAGTGGAAGACCCGGTGCAGCGCGATCGTGAGCTCGACGCAGCCGAGGTTGGGGCCCAGGTGACCGCCGGTCCGGGCCACGCTGGTGACGAGGGCGTCGCGGATCTCGGCCGCGAGGGCGGGCAACGCTTCGGACGGGAGGGCCCGGAGATCTTCGGGGCCCCGCAACGATCGCAGGAGCGGCACGACGGCGCGGTGTCCTCTCGGTCGACGGCGGCCGCCAGAGCTCGCGACAGGGGCATCGCGACGGCCGTCGATCAACTGTAGCCGCGGATTCGGCGGACTTCCGTTCCAGGACCGACCCGGACACAGCTCACAGGCGGTCACAGTCGCGGGACCCAGCGCTCCCCTCTCAGCGCACCGGCGACCACCTCGACCCCACGGGCGGCCGCGGCCAGCCGGGCGCCCTCCCGCTCGTAGGCGGTCATCGCCGCCTCGATGGCGTCGGCCGGCAGGTGGTCGGCGAGCTCGACCCGCACCGTCCGCCAGCCCTTCCGGGCGGCCTCCAGCCCCGCCTCCACGTGGTCGGCGGCGAAGCGGGCGAGCAGCACCGGGTAGCGGCGCAGCACCTCGTGGGCCCGGTAGTCGGGCGGTACGAGGTCGAACAGCCAGGCCACCGCCGTCCGCTCCCAGTCGGGGGCGCCGGGTGGCCGCACCTGCTCGGGCCACCCGGGCGGCAGGGTGGGGTCCGGTCGTGCGGGTGGAGCGGGCGGCACGCAGATCAGCCGGCCGTCAGTCCGACGTCTGCCGCTTGAGCCAGAACTGCTCGAAGCCCCAGCTGCCGGACCCGCTGGAGTGGTAGCTGACCAGCTCCCACCCCTCGCCGCCGAGCGTGTTGAGGACCGAGCTGGTGTCGCCCGCCTGACGTTCCGACTGTCCGCCGGGGAGCTTGATGCTCACTCCGGCCTTCTGCGACTCGGCGTCGTTGGCGGTGATGACCGAGGCGTATTCCCACGTGGGCACACGACGACGGTAGCGGGTGGGGTGACATCGACCCGTCCGCGAGGCGGTGACGGGCGGGTCAGGGCTGGAGCAGGGACTCCAGCACGGGGGCCAGCCGGTCGGCGATCCGCTGGTGCCCGGTGTCGTTCGGGTGGTTCGGATCCGACCAGATGCCCGCCACCGCGGGGTCCGTCCAGTTCGCGGCCGCCGGGTCGATGAACCGGAAGCCGGCCCGCGCCGCGGCCGCGGCGATCGTGTCGTTGATGCCGTCGATGACGGCGCGGTCGGTGCCCGGCGTGTACGAGGACCCGAGGACGAGGACGACGGTGTTCGGGCCGACGGCCGAGCGCAGATGCGCCATGGTCAGCAGCGTGGCCGGCGCCAGGTCGGCGAGCGAGGTCCGGCGCTCGTTCAGGCTGCCCTGGACGACGATGACGTCGGGGTCGGTGGCGACCGCGCGGTCGACGCGCTCGTCGTAGGTGCTGCCCCGGCCGGGCTGCACGTACCCGCTGCCCCCGACGCCGAGCCCGTAGTAGTCCCAGCCGAGGTCCTCGGCGGTGAGCGCCGCGTAGCCCCGCAGGGCGGTCGCGCCGACGCCTTCGGTCCAGGAGTCACCGATGAAGGTCACGACCGGCACGTCCACCGGGCCGCCGACGTCGGCCACCGGGCGCTCGGCCGCGGCGGCCTGCACCGGCGAGCTGCCGCCGGCCGAGAGCACGGCCACGAGTCCCGCGAGGAGGGCGCCACAGAGTCCGCTGACGATCACCGCCCACCACGGGGGGCGCCTCTGCTCGCGTGACATGCATCGAACGTAGGCACGTTCGTCACCGTCCGTCAGGTGAGATCACTCGCACGGGGCGCCCGACACGCTGCTCAGCGGGCGGCGAACGTCCGAACGCATCCAGTCGATCACACAGTGTGAGCGAAACGGGCTGTCAGGCGGCCGGCTCCAGCAGGGCCACGCATTCGACGTGCGCCGTCATGGGGAAGGCGTCGAAGCCCCGGACGGCGGCCAGCCGGTAGCCCGATCCGGCGAAGGCGGCGACGTCGCGGGCCAGCGCCGCGGGGTCGCACGCCACGTAGACGACGGCCCGCGCCCCGGTACCGGCCAGCAGTCGGCTGACCGCCGGGCCGGCGCCCGCCCGGGGCGGATCCAGCACGACGACGTCGGGGGCCGCACCGAGTTCGTCGAGCAGCCCGGTCGAGGCCGTCGGGGTCGACCTCGCCCTGCCACACCTCGGCCTGGGGCAGGTCGGCGAGGTTGGCGTCGGCGGCGGCGCAGGCCCCGGCGTCGGACTCCACGCAGACCACCCGGCCGCTCTCCCCGACAGCCGGGGCCAGCGCACCGCCGAAGAGGCCGGCGCCGGCGTAGAGGTCCAGCACCGTGTCGCCCGGCCGCACGGCCGCGAACCCGGCGACGGCGGCGACCAGCGCGTCGGCGGCGGCCGGGTGGACCTGCCAGAACCCGGTGCCCTCGACCTCCCAGTCGCGGCCGCCCGCGTGTCGTTCGGCGCGGCCGCCCGGCGCCTCGGGCAGGTCGCCACCGGGCCGCACCACCCGGCTCGAGGTGGGGTGCCCGCGCCGGTCCAGGCGGGTGGTGGTCACCGCACCGGTCGAGTCGACCGAGACGTCCACCGCGCCGGCACCGGGCCAGCGCCGGCCGAGCACCGCCCGAGCGGCGTTCTCCGCCGTGATCGGGCAGTCGTCGAGGACGACGACGTCGTGGGAGCGGTGCCGCCGCAGGCCCGGGGCGCCGGACCGGTCGACGGCGAACCGCGCCCGCGACCGCCAGCGCAGCGGCCCGCCCGGCAGTTCCTCCACCGGCGACGTCGACGTCGGCGAGGCCCGCGAGCCGGGTCAGCTGCTCCCGGACCACCGCGGCCTTGAGCCGGCGCTGCTCGTCGGGCGCGACGTGCTGCCAGTCGCAGCCGCCGCACAGCCCCGGCCCGCTGTGGGGGCAGGGTCGCTCCACGCGGTGCGGGGACGCGTCGCGCACCTCGACCGCGTCGGCGCGGCAGTAGCCGGGGTGCCGGTCCTCGGTCACCCGGACGACGACGCGCTCACCGGGCAGGCTGTGCCGGACGAACACGACCCGCCCCTCGTGCCGGGCGACGCAGTGTCCGCCGTGGGCCACCGGGCCGACGACCACCTCGAACTCCGCGCCGAGCCGAGCCCTGCCCGCCGCGGGGCCTCGCGCACCGGGCGCGGCGCTCGGGGGCAGCGGCGGTCCTTAGCCATACGGCGTCGAGTCGCTCTGCCTCGTCGGTCAGCCCGCGCCGGAGCGCACCCGGTGCCGGCCCGAGGCCGTTGCCGTCCTCGCGGCCGAGGGAGCTCTCCAGCTGCCAGGGCACGGTGGTGATCATGACGCCGGGCTGGAACTGCAGGCGGGCACGCAGCCGCAGCGCGCTCTGGTTGTGCAGCACGTTCTCCCACCAGTGACCGACGACGTACTGGGGGACGAACACGACGACCAGCTCGCGGGGGCTGGCCCGGCGGATGCCCTTGACGAAGTCGACCACCGGCCGGGTGATCTCGCGGTAGGGCGACTCCACGACGGTCAGCGGCACCGGGATGTCGTACCGCTCCCAGTCGAGCTGCAGCGCCCGCGTGTCGGCGTCGTCGACGTTGACGGTGAGCGCGGTGAGCGCGTCGGGTCGGGTCGCCCGGGCGAAGGCCAGGGCGCGCAGCGTCGGCTTGTGCACCTTGGACACCAGCACGACCGCGTGCACCTTGCTGGGCAGCGTGCGCGCGTCGGTGTCGGGCACGAGCTGCTCGGCGACGTGCGAGTAGTGCCGGTTGATCGACTTCATCAGCCCGAAGAGGATCGGCATCGCCACGAGGACCAGCCAGGCACCGTGGGTGAACTTGGTCAGCACGATGATCACGAGGACGACGGTGGTGAGAGTCCCGCCGATCGTGTTGATGATCTGCGACCGGCGCATCCGATGCCGCGCGGCGGGATCCTGCTCCAGCCGCATCTCGCGGTTCCAGTGCCGCACCATGCCCCACTGACCGATGCTGAAGCTGGTGAAGACACCGATGATGTAGAGCTGGATCAGCCGGGTGACGTCGGCGTCGAACGCGACGATGAGCAGGGCGGCGAAGCCGGCCAGCAGCAGGATCCCGTTGCTGAACACGAGCTTGTCGCCGCGGGTGTGCAGCTGGCGGGGCATGAAGCGGTCCTGCGCCAGGACCGACCCCAGCAGCGGGAAGCCGTTGAACGCGGTGTTGGCGGCGAGGATCAGGACCAGCGCGGTCGCGGCCTGGATGAAGTAGAAGCCCACGGAACCGTCGCCGCCGAACACCGCCGCCGCGATCTGGGCGATGACGGTGCGCTGCGGCTCGGTCTCGCAGTTCGCGAAACCCTGCAGGTCGCAGGGGTGCTCGACGTACTTGATGTCGGTCAGCAGGGCCAGCGCCGTCACCCCGGCGAACATGACCGCCGCGACGCCGCCCATCCACGCCAGGGTCGTGGCGGCGTTCCGGCTCTTCGGCGGCTTGAACGCGGGCACGCCGTTGGCGATCGCCTCCACGCCGGTCAGCGCGGTGCAGCCGGAGGCGAACGCGCGCAGCGCGAAGAACAGCAGCGCGAGACCGCCGAGCTGCTCGTAGGCCGGCTCGGGCACGACGGCGTACTGCGCCGTCTCCGCGACGACCCCGGCGTCGGTGAAGAAGTACCGGATCAGGCCGGTGACGATCATGACCATGATCCCGCTGATGAACAGGTAGGTCGGGACGGCGAACGCCTTGCCCGACTCGCGCACGCCGCGGAGGTTGACCGCGGCGAGCAACGCCACCAGCCCGACGGCGATGGTCACCCGGTACTCGTCCAGCGACGGGAACGCCGAGATGATGTTGTCGGTACCGGCCGACACGGACACGGCCACGGTCATCACGTAGTCGACCAGCAGGGCGCTGGCGACGACGAGCGCGGCGAACTGGCCGTGGTTCTTCATCGCGACCTCGTAGTCGCCGCCACCGGACGGATAGGCGTGCACCACCTGCCGGTAGGACAGCACCACCGTGACCAGCAGCAGCACGACGCGCGACCGCCAGCCACGGCGCGAGGTAGAGGAACGCGGTCCCCCCGAGCGTCAGGACGAGCAGGATCTCCTGCGTGGCGTAGGCCACCGAGGAGAGCGGGTCGCTGGCGAAGATGGGCAGCGCGTAGCGCTTGGGCAGCAGCGACTCGCCCAGGCGGTCGCTGCGGACAGCGCGGCCGAGGACGAGACGCTTCGGGAGATGTCCGAGGTCGGACAGGCGTGGCACGGCGGCGATGGTACGGACGTGCGGGGCGGCGGCGCCCGTCCTGGGCGGCGCGCCCCCTGTGAGGGTGCAGCTCCCCGTCCCGGCCACGATCGCCGGCGGCTCCCGGGTGTAGCTTCGCGCCCGGTGATGCGTGGGCGGACGGCGCCGGCGCGACTTCGATCCGCGGGAGCTCTTCGTGCACGTGGTCGTCATGGGCTGCGGACGGGTCGGCTCCGCCCTCGCCCGCCGTCTGGAGGAGATCGGCCACAGCGTGGCCGTCATCGACCAGGACCCGGAGGCGTTCCGCCGGCTCGGCCCCGACTTCACCGGCCGCCAGGTCACCGGCCTCGGCTTCGACCGGCAGACCCTGCTCGACGCGGGCATCGACACCGCCGGCGCCTTCGCGGCGGTCAGCAGCGGCGACAACTCGAACATCATCAGCGCGCGGGTGGCCCGCGAGACCTTCGGCGTCCAGCACGTGGTGGCCCGCATCTACGACGAGAAGCGCGCCGAGGTCTACGAGCGGATGGGCATCCCGAGCGTGGCCACGGTGCCCTGGACGGTGAGCCGGCTGCTCCGCGAGCTGCTCTCGGTCAAGGTCAGCGAGCTGTGGCGGGAACCCACCGGAAAGGTCGTGCTGATGCGCGTCACGGTGACCGAGAGCTGGGTCGGCCGGAAACTGGCGGAGCTGGAGGCGGCGTCGGGTGCCCGCGCCGCCTGGATGGTCCGCTTCGGCGAGGCCGAGCTGCCCACGGCCACCACCGTCCTGCAGGAGGGCGACCAGCTCGTCGTCGCCGTCACCGACGAGATCACCGGCCGCCTCCACGACGTCGTCGAGAAGGCCCCCGAGGGGAGGCACCACTGATGCGCGCCGCACGAGGGAACGCCGCACGTGGGAATCGGGCATGAGAGTCGCCATCGTGGGCGCCGGCGCGGTCGGCCGGTCCATCGCCGGGGAGCTGCTGGGCAACGGCCACACCGTGATGCTGATCGAGAAGGACGGCCGCAAGGTCAAGACCCGCTCGGTGCCGGGCGCGGAGTGGGTGCAGGCCGACGCCTGCGAGGTGTCCTCCCTCGAGGAGGCGCAGCTGGCCACCTGCGACGTCGTCGTCGCGGCCACCGGCGACGACAAGGCGAACCTCGTCGTCTCGCTGCTCGCCAAGACCGAGTTCGCGGTCAACCGCGTCGTCGCCCGGGTCAAGGACCCGCGCAACGAGTGGCTCTACACCGAGGCGTGGGGCGTCGACGTCGCCGTCTCGACGCCGCGCGTGCTGGCCGCCCTGGTCGAGGAGGCGGTGACGGTCGGCGACGTCGTCCGGCTGATGACCTTCCGCAAGGGCGCGGCGAACCTCGTCGAGATCACGCTCGCCGAGGACACCCCGTGGACCGGCAAGGCGCTGCGCGACGTGCCGCTGCCCCGGGAGACCGTGCTGACGGCGATCCTGCGCGGCGAGCGGGTGATCACCCCGTCGCCGGACGAGCCGCTCGAGGCCGGCGACGAGCTGCTGTTCATCACGCACGCCGACGTCGAGGAGCAGCTCAAGAGCGTCCTCGCCCCGTCCGGCGCCGCCTGATCAGGCGGGCGGTGCCGGCGCCCGGTGCCGGTGCAACCGGGACACGACCCAGAGCGTCACCAGGATCTCCACCGCGGTCACCGGCAGCCCCAGCACCAGCGACACGGTGCCGAGCGCGGTGACGTCGTCCTCGGAGACGCGGTAGATCAACCACTGGACGACGGCGCGCACGACGAAGGTGCCGCCCCAGAGCACGGTGAGCCAGGTGTAGGCCCGGAGCATCCGCGGGTCGTCGCGCCAGTGCCGGTCGGGCTCGGGGTCGGGCTCGCCGCGCACGGGCGCCTCGGGATGGCGGTGCAGGACCGCACCGGCCTGCTCCATCCGCCGGCGCAGGCTCGGCAGCCGGTGCGCGGACATGGCCCCGAGATGGCTGGGGCTGAGGAACTCGGCGATCACGCCGATCAGCGGCCGGCGGAAGGCGATCGAGCCGAGCAGGACCGCCCCGACGGCGGCGTTGCGCAGGATGCCGACGACGAAGAAGTCCCGTGCCTGGCCGGAGTACGCGGCGATGGCGACGGCGATGCCGACGCCGAGCAGCCCGCTGACCGCCTGCTGGACGCTCTCCCGCCGGACCAGGCGGATCACGAAGAACAGCAGGGCCACCCCGAGGGCGGCCCAGATGCCGGTGCGCAGCCCGTCGACGGCGTTGGCCACGATGAACGCGACCGTCGGCACGGTGGCGTCGACCATGCCCCGCCAGCCGCCGAGCTGCTCGATCACGAGATGGCGGTCGAAGACGATTGGCTCGGGACCGCTGGGCGCGGCGGCGGGCTCGTCGGTGACCGGGGTCGCGGGCTGCCCGGACTCCGGCGTCGCCCGATCGGCCGGCTCACCCGCTGTGCTCACTCCGGCCTCCTGCTCCCCCGATGCCCGGCCGGGTCCCCGGCCGTCGACAGTCCGTTCCGTCCCGTCGCGGGCGGTCAACCGGCGCCGAGCTCGTACCAGGGGTTGTAGATGACCCGTTTGCCGTCGAAGGCGGCGAAGCGGCCGCGGGCGGTGACCGTGCGGCCCGGCTCGATGCCGGGGATGCGGCGGCGCCCCAGCCAGACGAGGGTGACCGAGCCGGAGCCGTCGAAGAGCTCCGCCTCCAGCGTGGGGACCGTCTCCCGCGGGGTGTAGACCACCGACTTGAGCCGGCCGGTCACGGTGACCACTTCCCCCTTGCGGCACGTGCTGAGCGGTTCGCAGCCGGCGCTGGCGGACTCGGCCCGCAGCTCCTCGGCGTCGATGGTGTGCTCGTCGGCGGTCAGTCGCTGCAGCGTGCGCGACAACCAGCCCGGCGATCGGGTCTCGGTCACCGGTCCAGCGTAATCCGGTCTCACGCCTGCGGGGGCGGGGCCGCCGCACGGGCGGCCTGGGCTGGGCGGGGCCTGCTGCGTGCGGCGAGCTGGGCCGCCGCCTGCGGCGGGAGGCTCAGCGGCAGCTGCTCGCGCACCGGCATCGGCTCGGTCCCCCGGACGACGACGATGCCGCGGAAGGCCTCCTCGAGCGCCGTGGCGGCCTCGGCGACTGCTCGCCGCGGGCCCGCTGATCAGCCCGCGCAGGAACCACCGGGGGCCGTCGACGCCGAGGAAGCGCGCGGGGCGTCGCACGGGCTTCGGCGGGGTCGTCTGGCCCGGCTGGGGCGGCGGCGGGCGCCATGATCGATCCGGCGAGCTCGACGCCGAACGGGCCGTCGGTCTCCGTCAGCGACCCGCCCTGACCGGACGCGCTGGTCGCGATGTCGGCGCGGACGTCGTCCCAGATCCCGGCCGCCCGGGGGGCGGCGAACGCGGAGACCTGGAGCAGGGAGTCCCCCGCCCGCAGGGTCGCCCCGATGACCTTCTGCTGGGGGTTGAGCTCGACGCGCAGGTCCATGCCGGGCATGCGGGCAGCCGGATGGAGCCCAGGTCGATCCGTGCCAGGCCGTCCTTCGGTGCGTCGGCCTCGTCGAAGGGGCCGGTCGTCTCGATGACCTCGCGCTCCCGGTGCTGCGGCTCCGGGGGGACCCCGCGCTCGCGCAGGCTGCGGTCGATGCGGTTGCGCCGCCGTCCGATCGGCATCGTCAGATCCGTCCTTCGAGAACCGTGCCAACAGAACCGTGCCCGCCGGTGGAGCCGTGCCCGCCGGCGCCGCGCTCGCTGTCGGGGAGCTGGTCGACCGGCACGAAGCGGGCCCGCACCACCGGTTGGACGACCAGCTGCGCGATCCGATCGCCCCGGCGCAGGGCGATCGGCGTCGTGGGGTCGAGATTGATCAGGTTGACCTTGATCTCGCCGCGGTAGCCGGCGTCGATCGTGCCCGGCGCGTTCACCATGCTCAGCCCGACGCGGTGGGCCAGGCCCGAGCGCGGGTGCACGAATCCCGCGTACCCGTCGGGGATGGCGACGGCCACGCCCGTGCCCACGAGGGCGCGCTGGAACGGGGCGAGCTCCACGTCCTCGGCCGCGGTGAGGTCGGCGCCGGCGTCGCCAGGGAGCGCGTAGCGGGGCAGCGCATCGTCGGCCGCGGCGTCGGTCAGGGAGTGTTCGGGCGTCCCCGAGGGAGGTCAGCAGGACCGGCACGTCCAGCTCGGGACGGGGGAGATCGGGCACGTCGGCGACCCTAGCCGCGACCGCCGTCCGGAGGGTCCAGCGGCTGGGAGGCGCGCAGGTCGGCGATCACCTTCTCCGCCAGGCATCTCGGTGGCCCGGCGGTTGCCGCGGCTGGAGAGGGCGGCGCCGATGAGGAACGGGGCGGCCACCGGGATCCCGCGGGCCATCCGACGGCTCACCTGGCGACGCAGTGCCGTCATCGACGGCGGCGCCGAGCAGGGAGCCGAGCCCCGTCGGGACGCCGTCCACGGACCGCTGGGCCGACCAGGCTCGCCAGGTACGCCGACGCGCGGGTGCGCGCGTCCCCGGCCGGCCGCCGTCCGTACAGCTCGTGCAGCTCGCCGATGAGCACGACCTCGACGCCGCCGACGAGCACGGTCTCGGCCCCCAGCTCCAGCGGCAGCATCAGGAGGGACCCCGGCATGAACCAGTGGGCCGCCGTCAACCCGCCGGTGGCCCCGCCGATGCCGGAGGTGAGGCGGGCCGCGCGCGCGGTCAACGCGTCGGCGATCTCGTCGTCCGAGGCGCCGGGGTAGACCTCACGCAGCCGGGCCCGGTCGCGGACGGGCAGCCGCGGCGCGGCCGCGGCGAGCAGGTCGCTCAGCAGCGCGGCGGGGTTGCGGACGGCGTCGGGGGACGGCCCGGACGGCCGGGGAGGCTCGTCCGCGGCGCGCTCGCGGTCGCCCCCGAGCGCGGCGCCGACGGTGCTGGCGACCGCCGCGACGACGTCCCGGAGCCCGGCCATCGCCGAGCGCGGCTGGCCGGGCGCGGCCGTGTCTGCCGCGCCCGGCGCGGCCGGATCACCGGACCGGCCGGCGACGATCCCGGCGACGGCCTCGGCCACCGACGGGCGGCGCGGGCCAGACCGGTCTCCTCGACCACCACGGGCGGCGGGGGCACCGGCCGTGGCGGCGGGACGTCCCGCGCGGCTCCGGTCCGTGGACCGTCACTCATCGGTCGCCCTCCTCGGTTTGGTGCCCGCCTCGGCCCCCCTGCAGGGTCCCGCCGCGAGCCTGCGAGTGGCGGGGGGCAGGGGGTCCTCTTTCAGGCGGCGCAGTCGCGGCAGTACAGCTGGTCGCCCTTGGTGGCGGCCAGCCGGCTGCGGTGCTGCACGAGGAAGCAGCGCGAGCAGGTGAACTCGTCCTCCTGCTTGGGCAGCACGCGGACGGTCAACTCCTCGTTGGACAGGTCCGCGCCGGGCAGCTCGAGGTTCTCGTTGAAGTCGGTCTCGTCGACGTCGACCGACGCGGACTGCGCCTCGGCCCGCCGCGCCTTGAGCTCCTCGAGCGAGTCCTCGCCGAGCTCGTCGGCCTCGTTGCGGCGCGGGGCGTCGTAGTCGGTGGCCATGGGGTGCCCCTCCTCCGGGGTTGTCGCGGGCGTCGTGCCCGCTCGTCTGACACGGCACCGATAGGGGCCGTCGTCCTGGCCGGTCGCGGGGGGCGACCGGGTGGTCGGATAGTCGGTGGCCCGCTCCTGGGGCCCCCGACGCCGGGTGCTCCGCCCTCCTGCGAACAGGGGACGAAATGGACCAGCAGCCCCCCAAACGCCGTGTGGCTCCGGTTTGTGCCCGTTCGATTGCGAGCGACACATCTTCGGGTCGTCGGGCAGTCCGGGCTGCGGAGCGCCAGAGGTTACCCTGCCGCCGTGTCGACTCCCGTGGGTGCTGATCCAGCCGTCGTCGGGCCGTATCTGGTCGAGGCCCTGAACGACGAGCGCTGGCGGTCGGTGAGCGTCGAACTCATCGCTGCGGGTATGTCGAACCTCACCTACGTGGTGACGCCGGAGGGCGGTCCGGACGGCCGCGACGAGGACGCCGCGGTGATCCTGCGCCGGCCCCCGACCGGCGCCGTGCTGGCCACCGCGCACGACATGGCACGGGAGCACCGCGTCATCTCGGCCCTCGGCTCGACGGCCGTCCCGGTGCCCCGGACGCTGCACCTGTGCACCGACGAGTCGGTGCTCGGCGCGCCGTTCTACGTGATGGAGCGGGTCACCGGCATCCACGTCGTCCGCGAGTTCCCGCCGGGGTACGCCGAGGAGCCCGAGCAGCGTCGGGCCGTCGGCGAACGCCTGGTCGACGTGCTGGCCGATCTGCACTCGGTGGACTACGCCGCCGTCGGCCTCGGCGGAGTTCGGCCGGCCGGAGGGGTTCGCCGCCCGGCAGGTGCGGCGGTGGACCAAGCAGTGGGAGGCCACCCGGGACCAGGACCGGCCCAACCTCGACGCCCTCGCCGCCCGGCTGGCCGAGACGGTGCCGGCCTCGGAGCGGTCGAGCGTCGTCCACGGCGACTACCGGCTGGACAACTGCCTGCTCGACCCGGAGGAGCCCGGGCGGATCAAGGCGGTGCTCGACTGGGAGATGTCGACCCTCGGCGACCCGCTGACCGACCTGGGCCTGATGTTCGTCTACTGGCCCGAGGCCGGCGAGGACCGCCCGTCGACCCTGAGCCCGGTCACGAAGTTGAGCGGATTCCCGACCCGGCACGAGGTGGCCGAGCGGTACGCCCAGCGCACCGGGGCCGACCTGTCGGACCTCAACTGGTACGTCGGTTTCGCGTTCTTCAAGTTCGCCTCGATCATCGCCGGCATCGTCGCCCGGTCGGCGGCCGGCGCCATGGCGGGGAAGGACACTTCCGGGTACGCGGAGCGGATCGATCCCTGCGTGGAACTGGGACGCGCCGCGCTGGACGACGGTGCGATCTAGCACGAGCCGCGCTGGGCGACGTTACGATTGAGACCCGCCGCGCCGCGCTGGGCGACGTTGCGATCTGAAATCAGCGCCAGCCCTAGACTCCCGCCCGTGACGCAGGTGACCGGCCGCCCCCCGGTGCGTGCCCGTAGCGGCCGCCGGCCGATCCCCCCATTGATCTTCCTGCTGGTGCTGGCCCTCGGGGCCGCCGCCGTGTGGTGGAACGTGATCCAGAAGGACTCGGCGCGCAAGGCCGAGGAGGCGCAGGCGTGCGCGACCGCGCAGCAGGCACCTCCCTCGCTGGACCCGACGACGCTCTCGGTCCGCGTGCTCAACGCCACCGACCGGGCGGGCCTCGCCCAGCAGGTCGCGGCCGACCTCCAGGGCCGCGGGTTCACCGTCGCCGAGATCGGCAACGACGACACCGACCGGGAGGTGACCGGTCCCGGCGAGGTCCGGCACGGCCCGCGGGGTGCCGACGCCGCCGCGTACGTCGCGCTCCTGCTGCCCGGCGCGGGCGACTACCCCGACACCCGGGCCACCGCCCAGGTCGACCTCGTCCTCGGCCCGGAGTTCGAGTTCCCCGCCGGCCTGGCCACCCCCGAGCAGGTCGCGGCCGCACTGGCCACCGCGACGAGCGCCGCCGCCGCCTGCTGAGCCGCCGGCCCGGCGCGGCTCAGCCGGTCGCGTGTTCCTTCCACAAACCGGCCAGGAGCTCCACGAACGGCTCCGCGACCGTGGGCGCGGCGACGATCGCCATCGGCTCGGCGAACGGCCGGCCGGGCAGACCGGTGACGACCAGCCCGGCCTCCGCCGCGACGAGGGCGCCGGCGGCGTGGTCCCACGGGTTGAGGTGCAGCTCGTAGTAGGCGTCGAGCCGTCCGGCCCCCGCGGCGCACAGGTCGAGCGCGGCGCTGCCGATCCGGCGGATGTCCCGCACCTGCGGCAGCAGCGCCGCGACCAGCGCGCCCTGGGCCCGCCGCTGCTCCTGCTGGTAGCCGAAGCCCGTGCCGACCAGCGTCTGCTCGAGGGACGCGGGGCGGCTGCCGGTGAGCCGGACCGGGTCGGGCCGTGCGGGCGTGGACAGCCAGGCGCCGCCGCCCGTCGTCGCGGTGAACAGGTCGCCGGTGGCCACGTTCAGGACGGCGCCCGCCCGCACCACACCGTCCACCTCGGCGGCGATCGACACCGCGTAGGCGGGCAGGTCGTAGAGGAAGTTCACCGTGCCGTCGATCGGGTCGACGATCCAGCGCACTCCGCTGCTGCCCTCGCGCGACGCGCCCTCCTCCCCCAGCACCGCGTCGTCCGGCCGGGCGGCCAGCAGCCGCCCCACGATCAGCCGCTCGCTGGCGGTGTCGACGGCGGTGACGACGTCGACCGAGCTGGACTTGACGTCGACCTGGTCACCGGCCGAGGCACGCCCGCGGGCCACCAGCTCGGCGGCCTCCCGGGCCGTGTCGACGGCGAGCGCGAGCAGGTCCGCGGGGTCGGGCAGGGCGTCGGGTGATGGGGTCACGGCACCGATCCTGACAAGGGTGGGTCGGGCGGGTGAAGGACGAGGAAGCGCGGGGGCGTTCCCTCCGTGGCGTTGATCACTACCCTGTCCGCGTGCAGGGCTTCGGTGTGGACGTCGGCGGTAGTGGCATCAAGGGGGGTCTGGTCGACCTCGAGAAGGGCCAGCTCATCGGTGAGCGGGTGCGGATCGAGACTCCCCAGCCCTCGTATCCGAACGCGGTCTACGGGGTCGTGGCGGACATCGTCGGTCAGTTCGGCTGGACCGAGCGGATCGGCGTCACCTTCCCCGGGGTGATGAAGAACGGGGTCGCGTACACCGCCGCCAACGTGGACAAGAGCTGGATCGGGACGGACGTCGACGCGGGGCTCGAGGAGCTCATCCCCGGCACCGTCCAGACGCTCAACGACGCCGACGCCGCCGGCATCGCCGAGATGCGCTACGGCGCGGGCCGCGATGAGGACGGCGTCGTCCTGATGCTGACCTTCGGCACCGGCATCGGCAGCGCGCTCTTCGTCGACGGGCACCTGGTGCCCAACACCGAGTTCGGGCACATCCAGGTCGACAGCGAGGACGGCGAGCGCCGCGCGTCCGCGGCCGTCCGCGACCGGGAGGGCCTGAGCTACCCGGAGTGGGCCAAGCGCGTCGACCGCTACCTGGACGTGCTCGAGGGCGGGTTGTGGGTCGACCTGATCATCGTCGGGGGCGGGGTCAGCAAGAAGGCCGAGAAGTGGGTCCCGCTGCTGTCCACGCGGACGCCCGTCGTCCCCGCGCAGCTGCAGAACGACGCCGGCATCGTGGGTGCGGCCCTCGCCGCCCACGAGCGCGACGAACGGTGAACGAGGGACGCGTGGTGCACCCCCGGGACGTCACCCGTCGGGGTGCCCGGAACCGGTGAGCACGCTCGCGGAGCAGGTCGACCGCCTCATCGGAGCGAGACCGGGACCTCCGGGACAGTGGAATCACTCGAACACGCCGTTACAATGAGAGAGCCCCAGCCCGTCGCCCTCCAGCCGGGAGGGATCCCCAGCCCGTTTCGCGGCCAAACGCCGTGTCGGTTCGCAGGGTCCTCTCACCGTCAGTGGGCTTCGGCGGAGCCGCTGCCCGGGTACCAGTCGGTCCCCCGGGGAACGAATCCAGCACCGGAAGGAACCTGAGTGCCCGCCGACCAGCCAGCACCGGAAGCAGCCGTGACGAGCAAGCGCTCGAGGACGGTCGCAGCCGGGACCCGGAGCCCGCGGGCCACCGCCGCGGTTCCTGAGAGCAGTGCTGCCGCCAAGAAGGCGCCGGCCAAGAAGGCGCCGGCCAAGGCCGCCGCCAAGGGCACCCGCACCAAGCCGACCGTCGTCCCGTCGCCCGGCGCCGCAGAGGGCACCGTGCTGACCGCCGTCGCCACCGACGGCGCCACCGCCGTCGCCGTGGTCGACGCCGGGACCGAGGGTCTCAAGCTCGACGAGACGGTCGTAGCCGGTCCCGACGGCCCCGCCGTCGAGGCCGTCGCCGCCGAGGAGGAGACCGCCGAGGGCGGCGACTTCGAGTGGGACGACGAGGAGGAGTCCGAGGCGCTTCGGCAGGCCCGCAAGGACGCCGAGCTCACCGCCTCCGCCGACTCCGTCCGCGCCTACCTCAAGCAGATCGGCAAGGTCGCGCTGCTCAACGCCGAGGAGGAGGTGGACCTCGCCAAGCGGATCGAGGCCGGCCTCTACGGTTCCGAGCGCCTGCGCCAGGTCGAGGAGGAGGGCCAGAAGATCTCGCCGCAGATGCGCCGGGACCTCAACTGGATCGTCCGCGACGGCGAGCGCGCCAAGAACCACCTGCTCGAGGCCAACCTGCGCCTCGTGGTCTCCCTCGCCAAGCGCTACACCGGCCGCGGCATGGCGTTCCTGGACCTGATCCAGGAGGGCAACCTCGGTCTGATCCGCGCCGTCGAGAAGTTCGACTACACCAAGGGCTACAAGTTCTCCACGTACGCCACCTGGTGGATCCGGCAGGCCATCACCCGCGCCATGGCCGACCAGGCCCGCACCATCCGCATCCCGGTGCACATGGTCGAGGTCATCAACAAGCTCGGCCGCATACAGCGTGAGCTGCTCCAGGACCTGGGCCGCGAGCCCACGCCCGAGGAACTGGCCAAGGAGATGGACATCACCCCGGACAAGGTGCTGGAGATCCAGCAGTACGCCCGGGAGCCGATCAGCCTCGACCAGACCATCGGCGACGAGGGCGACAGCCAGCTCGGCGACTTCATCGAAGACTCGGAAGCCGTCGTGGCGGTCGATGCGGTGAGCTTCACCCTCATGCAGGACCAGCTGACCAGCGTGCTGCAGACCCTCTCCGAGCGGGAGGCCGGCGTCGTCCGGCTGCGCTTCGGCCTCACCGACGGCCAGCCGCGCACCCTCGACGAGATCGGCCAGGTCTACGGCGTCACGCGTGAGCGGATCCGGCAGATCGAGTCGAAGACGATGTCGAAGCTGCGGCACCCCAGCCGCTCCCAGGTGCTGCGCGACTACCTGGACTGAGTTCGCGGGGCGCTTCCGGGACGCTTCGGGGGTGTTCCTCGCGCTCTCGGGGTTCTGCAGAACCCCGAGAGCGCGAGAAGAACCCCCGGAGCGGGCCTAGTTGATCATCAGTCCCCAGGTGTCAGCGACGCCCTCACGGCTCACCGACCAGTTCCACCCGCCCCGACGGAGGTCGGCGAGCAGTTCAGGCGCCTGGAACGAATCGTCGACGTCCAGCAGCGACCCGAAGCTCTCGTTGATGTGCCGCCAGATCAACTCGCCGGTCCCTCCGCGGTGCACGCTGATCAGGTCGTCGAAGCCGTCTCCGTCCACGTCGGCCACGTGCTGGCGCGATGCGGCGAAGGACCAGCCGGCTGACGTCACGGTCGCCCAGAGGCCCGGCGACTGGACACAGGCCCCGCCGTACGTGCAGTGCTCGTGGATGAAGATGTTGAAGCCGCCGCTCCTCGCGTGGATGGTCACCAGATCGGTCCGCCCGTCGCCTGTGAAGTCGCCTGCCAGTTGTCGAGAGTTCGGCCAGGACCAGCCGTTGCCCGCCCCAGCCCTGGAACAGCGTGTAGCCGGGATCGTCCGGAGAACCTCCGACGGGAGCGAACGCGGAGCCTGTGCTCAGCCAGGCGTAGGCGTGCAGTCCGTTGTAGGTCAGTAGCGTGGCCGCCGGGTGCTCGCGCCGGACGAACACCCAGTCGTCCAGGCCATCGGCGTCCATGTCCGCCAGGAGATTCCGGGTCTCGTCGAAGCGGAAGGGCGATGCCGGTTCCCGCAGCCACTGCTGTGGAGCCCCCAGCCGCTGACCGTTGCTCAGGAGTACCCAGATGACGGCGCCGTTCTGGCCGGCGCGATGACGCACCGCCAGGTCGTCGTAGCCGTCGCCGGTCACGTCACCCGCCATCGGCTGCGAGTTGGCCCAGGACCACGGCGCCGCGGAGTGTCTGCCACAGCCGGGGCACGGTGTCGCTGCCGCCGGCGACGGCCCACAGCCGCACGGTGCCGTCGGACGCGGCATGCCAGATGACGTGGTCGGCGGTGCCGTCGTCGCCGGCGGTCAGGTTGCCGAAGTCACCGGCGATCGTCCGGGACCGGTCGTAGGAGAAGCCGCCGGTGCTCAGCGTGCGCACCATGCTGACGTCGCCGTAGTCGAACTCGAGGTCCGACAGCGGCATCCGGAACAGGTTGAACCCGCCGTTGGCCAACCGGTGGGTGATGCCGAGATCCGGGCAACATCACCGGCACGTCGGCCGCGGGCGTGGTCGATGCGTCCGACTCGGCGCCCCCGAGCCGCTCGACCTGCCCCTCGTCGGCCGCCGCTACGGCGCCTCCGCTCACCGTGATGAGCGCCACCATTCCAGCCAGCAGCCTGAGCCTGCCGCGCACCCTGCACCCCCGTCGTGTTTCGATCCTGAGCCGGACCGTAGGTGACCGGAGCCCGTCGTCACGGGGACGTCGGGAACACGGGTGGCGGGCGTGTCCGGTGGGACAGAACGATGCTGAATGTGCAGGCGGGCAGGTGCTCCTGTGGCGCCGAGCGGGGCCCCGAGAACTCCGTTCGGGCGGGACGAGACGCCTCCACGCCAGTGGGGAACGGCTCGTGGCCGCGGTGTCGTCCGGAGGACGACAGTGTTATTGCGAGTTGGTCACGATCTCACTCGTGCGCGCTACCCCGGCGGTGTACGCGGCGCCGTGCCGGGTAAGCGGCGTAGCGTGGGTGCGGTCAAGACAAGCAGTGGACCCACAAGCCGGAAACGAGCCGGCGACCGAATGATCAGCACGACCCGAAAGATCGACCAGTAAGACCCAGTGACGTCCCCTGCTTCTCCGCTCCATCACCAGCCCCAGTGGCACCGGCCTCACCATCTACGGCGAGTCCGGTCACATCGGGGGTGGATCGGGAATCCGGGGGTCCATCCTGGCGCTGTGCAGGAGGCCGATCCGCAATCGCGGGTCCGTGCGGTAGAGAGCGAGTGATGAGCCAGATGACCCAGACGCTGACGACGACCCCGCCCACCGATGACCTCGTCGTTCCCTTCCACTGCGATCGCTGCGGTGCTCTGGCCAAGGTGCGTGTTGTGCTGGCCAACGGCAGTGACCTCGTGTTCTGCGGTCACCACGCTCGTGAGTACGAGACCAAGCTCCGAGACATCGCCGTCGACATCATCGACACAGACGGCGAGCAGCGGGTTACTACCTGACCGAGGCGCTATCGTCGCGCCGCAATGACAGCTTCACCCGACGACGCCGCCGCGTCCGACTCCCCGCCCCGTGCGGATGTCGGGCCGGCGGCTCCGTCGTTCCCGGGGACTCCCGGTCGACGGCGACCCGAGGAACACCCCATGCCTCAGCACCCCCCTGCGCCCGACGAGACCGTGCGCATGCGCGCGGACGGCCCCACGGGCCGCCCCACGCTCGAGGGCCCGCGCGCCACTCCGCCGGCCGTCGCCACGGCCACCGGCCAGACACCGGTGCACGCCCAGGGGTCGGCCCAGAGCGCCGCCGCCACCTCGGGCCGGCTTCCGGAGCCGACACGAGCGCCCGCCGCCGACGCTCCACCCGCTGACACCACGGCGACCGATGCTCCGGCCCCCGCCGCGGTCGACACCGACACGGACGGCGAGCCGGACGACACCCGTCCGGTGACGCGCGACTGGCTGCTCGGCGCCCCCGAGTCGGAGCGCGCCGCAGGCAACGCCACCGGTGTCGTGTCCGCCGAGCCCCTCGGCCAGCAGGACGGGGACACCCAGCAGATCGACCGGTCGGCCACCCACGACACCGCGCCGGTCGACGGTCCGCCCGCCCCCGACGACGTCGACGCGACGCGCATGATCGAGGACTCCCGACGGCGACGGCCCCGACTCCCCCGGCGGTCCGCCGCCCGGTGAGGAGCCGCCGGCCGGTGGTTCCCGTGGCCCCTGGTGGCGGCGCAAGGCCGTCCTCATCCCCGCCGCTGCCGTCGGCGTGCTCGCCGCCGCCTACGGCGTCGACCTGCTCGTCTCCTCGGGGGAGATCCCGCGCAACACCGTCGTCGCCGGCGTCGACATCGGCGGCCTGACCCCGGCCGCCGCCGCCGACGCCCTGGAGCGCGACCTCGCGCCGCGGGTGGTCGCCGACCACACCGTCGTCGCGGCGGACGTCGAGGCCACCCTCTCCCCCGCCACCGCCGGCATCGAGCTCGACGTCGACGGCACGGTCGACGCCGCGGCGGAGCAGCCGCTGAACCCCTGGACGCGGATCGTCACGCTCTTCAGCGACCGCTCGATCGACCCGGAGATCACCGGGGACGAGACGGCGCTCGCGGCCCAGATCGAGACGATCGCCGCGCAGGTCGACCGCGCTCCGGTGGACGCCACGATCGTGCTGGAGAACACCACGCCCAGCCTGGTGGAGCCGGCCGACGGCCGGGTGCTCGACCGCGAGGGCGCCGCGGAGGCGATCACCGGGGCGCTGGCGTCCGGCGGGGACCCCGCCACGCCCATCGACCTGCCGGTCGACGTGTCGCCGGTGCGCGTGGACACCGAGGAGGCCCAGCGGGTCCTCGACGAGACCGTGACCCCGGCCCTGGCCGCCCCGGTGACCGTGACCAGCGCGGACGGCGCCACCTCCGCCGAGGTGCCGGTCGCCGCGATCGCCGCCGGGCTCACGTTCACCCCCCAGGACGACGGCGAGCTCGTCGTCGCCATCGACCCCGCCGCGCTGCAGGCCGCGCTCGGCGACGGTCTGGGTGTGTTCGGCACCCCGGCCGAGGACGCGCGCTTCGAGGTCAGCGGCGGCGCGGTCTCCGTCGTCGCCTCGGTCGACGGCACGGGCGTCGACCCCCAGCTGCTCTCCGATCAGCTCCTCGGCGTGCTCACCGACCCGGCTCCCCGCACGGTGACGGCGGAGCTGGGGCCCGTCCCGGCGGACTTCACCACCGAGGAGGCCAACGCGCTCGGCATCACGGAGGAGATCAGCAGCTTCACGACCAACTTCACGAGCACCGCGAGCGGGACGAACATCCGCGTGGTGGCCGAGGAGGTCGACGGGGCGCTGGTCCTGCCGGGCGAGACGTTCAGCCTGAACACCTTCACCGGGCCGCGCGGCACCGCCCAGGGCTACGTGCCGGCCAACGTGATCAGCGGCGGCGAGATCTCCACCGCGGTCGGCGGCGGGATCAGCCAGTTCGCGACGACGATGTTCAACGCGGTGTTCTTCGCCGGGCTCGAGGACGTCTACCACAAGCCGCACAGCTTCTACATCAGCCGCTACCCCGCCGGCCGGGAGGCGACGGTCTACGAGGGCGTCATCGACCTGGTGTGGACGAACGACACGGACACCGGCGTGTTCGTGGACACCAACTGGGTGCACGGGCGCGATCACGGTGACCTTCTACGGGACGCGGCACTACGAGATCGAGTCGATCAGCAGCCCGCGTACGAACTACCGCTCCCCGGCCGTCCAGGAGAAGGTCGACGACGGCGACTGCAACCCGCAGTCCGGCGTCGAGGGCTTCGACATCACCGTGACCCGGGTCTTCCGCGACCTGACCACGGGCGCGGAGATCCGGCGGGAGGACTTCCACACCAGCTACGCCGCCGAGGCCGTGATCCACTGCGTGCCGCCGCCGGCGCCCGCGCCCGGCCCCGACGGCACGACCCCGACGTCGCCGCCGAGCCCGGGCGGTCGTCGTCCGGGCGGTCGTCGTCCGGACGCCTGCCGGAGG
The DNA here is from genome assembly GCA_963748305.1 of uncultured Actinomycetota bacterium. Lineage (GTDB taxonomy): Bacteria > Actinomycetota > Actinomycetes > Mycobacteriales > Geodermatophilaceae > Blastococcus_B. Next base: position 77,139 of record CAVVIN010000021.1, read on the forward strand.
CGCTGACCGGTCCCCCGGGGGAGGGACGTCCCCGGCAGGTCGCCGCCGTCCAGGCCCTCGAGCGGGAACGGCCGTGCACACTGGTCGGATGAGCGCCGTCCTGCCCAGCGGCTCCCCGGCACCTGCCGGGGACGCGCCGGGGCAGGACGACACCCTCGACCCGGCGGTCGAGCCCGACACTGCCGGGCCGGTCGAGCAGGCTGCCGGCGACGGCGCGGAGCCCGAGCGCCCGCCGACGGGCGGCGGCCGGCTCGCGACCTGGCCGCCGGTCCTGCGCACGCCGTTTCAGGTGCTCGGTCGGTCGCTGGCGAAGGCGTGGCAGGACCGCATCCTGGGGCTGTCGGCCGAAGCCTCGTTCTGGCAGGTGCTGTCGATCCCGCCGCTGCTGATCGGGCTGCTCGGGAGCCTCGGCTACCTCGGCGACGTCATCGGCGACGGCGCGGTCCGGCAGATCGAGGAGCGGCTGCTGACCGCCGCCTCGGAGGTGGTGACGCCGAACGTCGTCGACTCGCTGGTCGCGCCGACGCTGAACGACATCCTGGCCGGCGGACGGCTCGACGTCGTCAGCGTGGGCTTCCTGCTCGCGCTGTGGGCCGGGTCGTCGGCCACCGCGACCTTCATGAACACCATCGTCATCGCCTACGACCAGCGCGACGTCCGCGGGCCGGTGCGCACCCGGCTCAAGGCCCTGTGGCTGTTCATCGTCGGCATGGGCGTGGCGGTGCTCACCCTGCCGCTGCTGGTGCTGGGCCGTGAGGTCCTGGTGTCGCTGCTGCCCGACGACTGGCAGGCCACGGCCACGGTGCTGGTCGACGCCGTCTACTGGCCGGTGGTGCTGATCGGCCTGCTGCTGGCGCTGACGAGCTTCTATCACGTGGTGCTGCCGCACCGGCTGCCGTGGCGTCGGCACCTGCCGGGCACGGTGCTGGCGCTGGGGTTCTTCCTCGTGGCCGCGCTGCTGCTGCGTGCCTACGTCAGCGACATCCTCACCACGGCGCTCCCCTACGGGGCGCTGGCCACCCCGATCGGGGCGCTGCTGTTCTGCTTCTTCTTCGGGATGGCGGTGCTGCTGGGCGCCGAGCTCAACGCGGCCATCCAGACCCGCTGGCCGGCGCCGCTGCGCCGCCACGACAAGCGGCGGCAGGACCGCCGGGCGGCGAAACTGGCCGCCGAGGCCCGCCGGCTCGGCCTGGGCTAGGCCCCTGCAGGCCCGCCGCGAGCGTGCGAGTGGTGTGGGGCAGGGGGTCCTTCTACTTCTTGAGCTGCTGGTAGATCTCCTTGCAGGCGGGGCAGACCGGGCTGCCCGGCTTCGGGCTCTTCGTCACCGGGAACACCTCGCCGCAGAGCGCCTCGACCATCGTGCCCATGACGGCGCTCTCGGCGATCTTGTTCTTGCGGACGTAGTGGAAGACCTCGTTGGCATTGCCGGTGTCGCCCTCACGGACGTCCGGCTTCTCGAGGATGTCGGACTGGCTCACGGAACACTCCCTGCTCGTCGGGCTGGCCCTGCGGCCCGCGCGCCCTCCGGGGGGAGCGCCGCGCGGCCGCACCGGCCATCCATGATGACAGGGTGCAGCGTCCTACCCCCGCCCGTCCCACCCCGCCGCCCGTCCTCTCCCCCGAGGTCGCCGATGCGCTGGGCACCGGCCGGCCCGTCGTCGCGCTCGAGAGCACGTTGCTCGCCCACGGCCTCCCGCGGCCGGACAACCGCGCGGCGGCCGACGACGTCGAGGCCGCCGTGCGTGCCGGCGGCGCGGTGCCCGCGACGATCGCCGTCCTCGACGGCGTCCCGCACGTCGGCCTGACCGCCGAGGAGGTCGACCGCGTCTGCGCCGACCCGGACCTGGCCAAGCTGGGCGTGCGCGACCTCCCGGTCGCCGCCGCGCTGGGCCTGAGCGGCGCGACGACGGTCTCCAGCACCGCGCTGCTGGCCGCGGCGGCGGGCATCGAGGTCTTCGCCACCGGCGGCCTCGGCGGGGTGCACCGGCACGCGGCCGACACGTTCGACGAGTCCGCGGACCTGACCGCTCTCGCGCGCACCTCACTGGTCGTCGTCTGCGCCGGGGTGAAGTCGATCCTCGACGTGCCGGCCACCTTGGAGCGGCTGGAGTCGCTGTCGGTCACGGTCGTCGGCTACCGGACGACGATCTTCCCGGGCTTCTACGTGGTCGACTCCGGCTCCTCGATCGACTGGGCCGTCGACGACCCCGAGCAGGCGGCCGCCGTCTTCGCCGCCCGGAAGACCACGGCGCCCGGCGCGGTGATCGTCGCCAACCCGCTGCCGGCCGACGAGCAGCTCGACCCGGCCCTGCACGACCGGGTCATCGCCGACGCCCTGGCCGCCGCCGACGCCGCCGGCGTGCGCGGCAAGGAGGTGACGCCGTTCGTGCTCGACCACCTGCACCGCGCCAGCGACGGCGCGACCCTGGCGGTCAACGTGCGGCTGGTGCTGCGCAACGCCGAGCTGGCCGGCCGGATCGCCGCGGCCCTGTCGAGGCCGTCGTCCCCACCGCAGTCGCACCCGTGACGGTCGTCGTGGTCGGCGACGTCGCCACCGACGTCGTCGCGGTCCTGTCGGGCGAGCCGGCGCCCGGGTCGGATCGGCCCGCGGCCATCCGTAGCCGCGGCGGTGGCGCCGGGGCGAACGTCGCCGTCCACCTGGCCCAGCTCGGCACCCCGGTGCTGCTGGCCGGGTGCATCGGCGACGACGCGGCCGGCGTGGGCCTCGTGGCGGAGCTGACCGCGGCCGGCGTCGGCCTCGCCCTGCGCACCGTGCCCGGCGCCGCCACGGGCACGATCGTCAGCCTGGTGGAGCGCGACGGGCAGCGGAGCATGCTCGCCGACCGCGGCGCCAACCTCGACCTGCGGCCCGACGACGTCCCGGCACCGGAGGCGGGCGGTCACCTGCACCTCTCCGGCTACACGCTGCTGGACCCGGGCCCGCGGGCGGCCGGGCTGGCCGCCCTGGCCGCGGCGCTGGCGGCCGGGTGCACGGTCTCGCGTCGACCCGGCCTCCACCGGCCCGCTGGCGGCCTACGGGGTCGACCGCTGGCTGGCCGACACCGCGGGAGCGACCCTGCTGCTGCCCAACGCCGACGAGGCGCGGCTGCTGACCGGGTGCGCCGACCCCGGCGACGGCGCCCGTGCCCTCGCCGAACGGCACGCGGTCGTGGCGGTCAGCCTCGGGCCGAGGGCGCGCTCTGGGCCTCGGGCGGGGTCCTGCTGCACCGTCCGGCGCATCCGGCGGACGTCGTCGACACCACGGGGGCGGGCGACGCGTTCGCGGCCGGGCTGCTGGCCGCGTGGCTGGCCGACCCGGCCGGCGACCCGGCAGCAGCGCTCGACGCCGGGCTGGCGCGGGCGGCTCAGGTGGTCGGGCGGCTGGGCGCCCGCTGAGGCCCGGCCCGGGTCAGCCGTCGATGACGCGGGTGGGGCGGCTCTCCAGCACCCGGTCGGGCCGGGCCTCGTAGCGGTGCATGTGCTGCTTGTTCTTCGGCGGGCCGTCGTTGGCCATCACGACGGCGATCCACGGCAGGACGGTGCCCAGGATGGCGAACATCAGCATCAGCCAGACCGTCTGGTAGAAGACGGCGGCCAGGACGATGCAGACGCCGCGGACGGCCATCGTGATCGCGTAGCGCTTCTTCCGGGCGGCGTGCTGCTCGGCGACGCTGATCTGCGCCTCGGTGATGAGGACGGGCTCGGGCCGGCGCTGACGCGGGAACTGCTGGCTCGAGGCCACGGGCTCCATCCCTCCACGACCGGCTGCTCCGGGGATCCCCCGGGCACTGCGCGGCGCACATCCCATCGTGCCACCGGAGTGCCGATGCGCATCCCTCCGGCTACTTCTCGGCGGCCCCGGAGCCGACTGTTCTTCGCCGCCTGCTTCTGCTCCTGCTTGAACGCCCGCACCTCCGCCAGCGACTCCGGCCCGGTGATGTCGGCGACGGAGCGCCGGGAGCCCTCCAGGCCGTAGTCCCCGGCGGCCTCCCGCCAGCCCGGCGGGGTGACGCCGTACTGCTTGCCCAGCAGGGCCAGGAAGATCTTCGACTTCTGCGCGCCGAAGCCGGGCAGCTCCCCCAGCCGCTTCAGCAGCGTCGCGCCGTCGGGCGCGTCGGCCCAGAGCCCCTCCGGTCGGCCGTCGTAGCGCTCGACCAGCAGCCGGCACAGGTCCTGGGTGCGGGCCGCCATCGAGCCCGGGTAGCGGTGCAGCGCCGGGGGTCCCTGGAACACCCGGACGAGCTCGTCGGCGTCGGCGTCGGCGAGCTGCTCGGCGGAGAGGGCGTCGACGCCGAGCCGGTCGGCCAGCAGCCGGGGCGCGGAGAAGGCGCGCTCCATCGGGAACTGCTGGTCGAGCAGCATCCCGATGAGCAGCGCGAGCGGGTCGCGGCCGAGCAGGTCGTCGGCCGCGGGGTCCTGGGCGATGGTCAGGTTCGGCACGCTCGTCGATCTTGCCGTACCCGCCCGGACGATGACGTCTGGTCGCCCCTACCGCCGTCCTTGGTGGACCCGCTCGGATGTCAGAGGTCCGGTGCACTCGGTGCTGAGCAATCGGCCCGACCGCTCGGGGAGTCTCCCGGCGCGGTGCCCTTCCCGGCTGACCGGCGGCTCCTGCCCGGGAACGTACTCGCCGGCTGCCCGCCGATGCACCCCAGGAGGCGCTCGACCCGCTCGTATCGCAGGTCCCCGGCATCTGCAGTGCCGGGAGAGGCCGCTTGACGTCGTCCCAGTGCATCGGCGGGCCGACGCCGACCCGGGGCCGAGCGGCCCGACCGAACGGACGTCGACGACGGCCACGTCCTCGGCCAGCTGCCGCGGGTTTCTCCCAGCCGAGGTGGACGTCGGCTCCTCGATGAGGGTCCCGGTGATGAACAGCCGCTCCAGCGGGCCCTCGCACGTGCGGAGACCCCGCCGGAGCGGTGTTGATGATGCCCGACTCGGTGTCGGTCAGGACCTCGGCGTCGAACGCGGCGGCGACCCGGCGGTGGGCGTCCCAGATCTCCTCGGGAAGTCCGCGGAACTGGGCCAGGTGCTCCTCGCGGTGGGCCATCTCCTGCTGCCAGCGCTCGGTGTCGATGGTGAGCAGCTTCGCCAGGTCGTCGGGGCGCAGGTCGACGCCCGCAGCTCGAGCTCCTCCTCGGTGGGGACGATCCCGACCGGCGTCTGCGGCCGGTGACCTCGCCATCCCGCAGCCGCATGAGCCACAGCAGCGGACGCAGGTTGTCGCGGTAGCCGGGCCACAGGAAGCGGCCGTCCTCCGGGTCGCGCTGGAACCAGTTGACGTGGGCGAAGATCGGCTGGTCGGTGGCGGCGCCGATGATCTTCAGCCAGTGCGCGGCGTAGGCGCCCTCCGGGTAGGCCATGAACGGGCGCATCGACATGGGGTCGTAGCGCAGGACGCCCTCGGTGCCCTCGGCGGCGAAGGTGGCCTCGGCGCCGAGGGTCAGGCCGTCGTAGACGCCCTCTGCGAGGCCGGTGATGGCGCGGATAAGCGGTTCGCGGTCCCGGGTGCGGCCGCCGAAGATGATCGCGTCGATCGGGACGCCCTTGGGCGTGTCGAAGTCGGGCGCGATGTTGGGACTTGGCGAGGGTGGTGGTGAACCGGCTGTTCGGGTGCGCCCACGGGGCGTCCCGCTCGCGTCGGCGGGCCGCTCGGAGATCAGCTCGCCCGGTCCAGTCCCGCCAGCCGGTCGATGTCGGCCGGCGGCTCCGGGGTCTTGCCCTCCCACCAGACCTCGCCCGGTGGTCTCGTTGTAGGCGACGTTGGTGAAGATCGTGCCGGTGCCCTCGGCGATCGCCGTCGACCGCGGTCGGGTTCGTGACCTCGTTGGTGTCCTTCGCGACGCCGAAGACACCGAACTCGGGGTTGAGGCGTAGATCCGGCCGTCGTCCGGGTCGACCCGCAGCCAGGCGATGTCGTCGCCGTAGAAGCTGACGTGTAGCGGTCGCCGAGGGCGTCGGGCGGCAGCATCATCGCCAGGTTGGTCTTGCCCGAGGCGCTCGGGAAGCCCCCGCAGACGTGGTACGTGCGGCCGGTCTGCTTGTCGGTGATTCCGAGCAGCATGAACTGCTCGGCCAGGAACTGCCCCGATGCCCAGCCGTCGTAGGAGGCCTGGCGCAGGCCGTGGGCGATCTTGCCGAGCAGCGCGTTGCCGCCGTAGGACGAGCCGTAGTGCAGGATCGTCCGCTCGTCGGCGAGGGTGACGAAGTAGCGCTGGTCGTCCGGCTGTGCCCTGGCCGAGGCTGTCCAGGTCGCCGGTGACGTGCACGCGCGCGGACGAAGCTGTCCGGGTCGGCGAGGTCGTTGATGTGGTCCACGCCGACCCGCGCCATGCGGATCATGTGGAGAACGACGGTGCGGGTGTCGGTGAGCTGCGACGCCGGCGGCGAAGGCCTCCAGCGGCGAGCCGGGCGGCGCCATGAGGTACGGGACGACGTACATGGTCTTGCCCGCTGACTGCATCCCGCATCCTCTCTTCGAGCAGCGGCCGCATCTCCGCCGCCGGGCGCCAGTTGTTGTAGATGCCCTTGTCGGCGGGGTTGCTGGTCGCGACGACGGTGCGCTCCTCGGAGCGGGCGGTGTCCTTCGGGTGGCTGCGCGAGTAGTACCGCCCCTCGCCGGCGGGGAAGAGCTCGCCGGCCTCCACCGCCTCGCGGAGCAGCCGTGCGTCGTCGGAGGCGTTGATCACCTCGATCCGGTCGGCGCCGGTGAGCGCAGCCCAGCGCTGCACGTAGTACCGGACATGACGGTTCTTCAGCCCCGCTTCGTCGAGCGCGGAATCAAGGTCGATCACAGCTCATCCTTTCGTTGGCACGGTTGGGGACAGTTCGGCAGTCGGGGGTGCACACGATGACCTGTTGGTCGGGCCTGCCTCTTGGGGGCGCCGGCTCGCTCCGCTGCCGCAGCGGCGCGGCGGGTGCCCGCGGCCACGTGCTTGGCGGCGTGCGCGACGGCCTCGGAGAAGGTGGCGAAGACGTGTCCGCGCTCGACCAGCGGCGCAAGGGTGCCGACGGCGGTGAGCAGCCGCCGGTGCTCGTCGCTGGCGCCCTTCACCAGGACCGTGATGCCGTGCCGGTGCAGGTGCTCGACGATCTCGCCCAGCACCCGGGCGCCGGTGGCGTCGAGCATCGCCACGTGACCCCAGCCGCAGGATCACCACTCGTACGTCGGTCGTCGCGGTGATCTCGCGGAGGAACCGGTCGGCGACGGCGAAGAACAGCGGGCCGTCCAGCCGGTAGGCGAGCACGTGCTGCGCGAGCAGGGCGTGCTCGGTGGCGCCGTCGACCCCGTCATCGGTCAGCGGTTCAGGGACCGCACGGGCGGTGCGGGCCAGTCGCACCAGGGCGAGCACGATCGCGACGCCGAGCCCCACCTCGACGGCCGTGACGAGGTCGAAGGCGACGGTGCCCAGCGCGGTGAGGACGAAGACCAGCGCGTCGCCGCGGGTGGAGCTCAGCACCGCCCGGGCGTTGTGCCGCTCGACCATCCGGTACGCGGTGACCAGCAGGATGCCGGCGAGCGCGACCAGCGGGATCCGCCCGACCAGCCCGGAGGCGGCGTAGACGATCACCGCCAGCACCAGCGCGTGAGTCAGCGCAGCGACGCGGGTGCTCGCGCCGGCCCGGGCGTTGACCGCCGTCCGGGCGATCGCCCCCGTGGCCGGCAGGCCGCCGCACAGCCCGGACGCGACGTTGGCCAGCCCCTGCCCGAACAGCTCCCGGTCGGGATCGTGCCGCGGCGGCGTCGCTCATGCCGTCGGCGACCCGCGCCGACAGCAGGCTCTCCAGCCCGGCGAGGAACGCCACCACGGCCGCCGCACCGACCAGGTCGCCGCGCGTTGCCGAGGTCGGGTAGCGCCGGCAGCGGCAGCGAGGAGGGCAGCGAGCCGATCCGGGCGACGTGCGCCCCGGACACCTCGACGACGACCGTGACGACGGCGACCGCGAGCAGGCTGGCCGGCAGCGACCGGTGCAGCCGTGGCAGCGCGGCGGTGAGGACCACCGACAGGGCCAGCAGCCCGAGCACCGCCCAGTCGGGCCGCCGGCGAACTGGGCCACGGCCACGCCGCGGCCGCCGACGGCGTTCTCGACGTCCGGCTTGGCGACGCCGAGGCGCTGGGCACCTGCTGCGCGGCGATCACCACCGCGATGCCCAGGGTGAAGCCCTCCACCAGCGGCCACGGCACGAAGGCCAGCAGCCGGCCCAGCCGCAGCACGGCCGCGGCCACCACGAGGACGCCGGCCAGCACCGCGACCGGGTAGACCACACCGGGGCCGTGCTCGGCGACCAGCGGGACCAGCACCACGGTCATGGCGCCGGTCGGCCCGGACACCTGCAGGGACGAGCCGCCGAACACCGCCGCCACCGCACCGGCGATCGACCGCGGTGACCAGCCCGGGGGCCGCGCCGACACCCGAGGCGACCCCGAAGCCGAGCGCCAGGGGCAGGGCGACCACGCCGACCGTGAGCCCGGCCGCCAGGTCGCGGGGCCAGGAGCGGCGCAGCCCCGCGTAGTCCGCCGCCGCGGCAGCAGCCCGAGGAGCGGCCGCAGCGCGCGACGCAGCCGGGCGCTCGCTCGCCGCTCACGCCGGCTGTCGCGGGCCGGATCGGCCAGCGCGACGGCGTCGTCGGCGCTGACTGAGCGGCGGCGAGCAGGGCCTGGTCGTGCTCGCAGCGTGCGGGTCAGCATCCGGCGGGCGACCGCCAGCAGCTCGGCCGTCTGCGGGTCGCGCAGCGAGCAGATGACCGTGTTCTTCACGCCGCCGGCTGTCCACCACCCCGGCCCGGCGCAGCACCGTCACCTGCTGCGACAGGTGCGACAGCTCCATCCCGGTCTCGCCGGCCAGCTCGCCGATGGTGCGCTCACCCTCGGCCAGCAGCTCGAGGATGCGGACCCGCGCCAGGGTGAGCCAGGGCCTTGAACAGGTCGGCCTTCGCCTCCGCGATGGGACGGCCAGGGGTGAACGGCATGGTAGCAGCTTTAGAAGTTGATAGATCTGTGGAATAGCGGGGAGCACTGTGACGCTCGTCGCGGCGCGAGCGGTCCCGTCGACCCCCGGCGTGCGACGTGGGGGTGGTCGACAAGTCGACACGTCTCGCACTGAAGGCGTCCGGGACATCGGCGCGGGCCCGCGCCACCGCACGGAGCATCAGCCGCCGCACGCGGTTGGGCACCCTCACCCTCGGTGCCCTCCCCGCCGGGAGCGACGGCCTGCATCTGCTCGACGTCTGCGGGCCGGCGAAGGGGCCCTCTCGCGCAGCCGATGCCGAGGCCATCACCGCAGCAGACTGCGACCGGCTCGACGAGGTGTCCCGCGACCGCGACGCGTTCTTTGCCTCCGGCAGCGGCTACCGCCTCTCGGTCGTCGCCCGCGTGGTGCAGCACGCCTGCCGCGACCGCGTGCACGACCTGCTCGGCGAGATGACCGCTCGGAAGGACGCCGACCTACGTGCGACCGGACCAGAGATTTCGATCATGGTCTCACCGACGTGCACGACTGATCCGACCGGATGCAGATGGTCGATGACCGCCAACCGTTGCGGCGTCACGCTCGCTGCTTCGTTGACGCATGTGCTGGTCGAGCAGCATCCCGATCAGCAGCGCGAGCGAGTCGCGGCCGAGCAACTCGTCGGCGGCGTCGACCTGGCAAGTCGGAGGGTCGGCACGACCGAGATCTTGCCGCAACCGCCCGGACGATGACGTCTGGCCGCCCGGCTGACTGCCCCAGCGAACGTGAGGGACGTCTCCACACCTGCCTCGAAAATTCAGCTTGACCTTGACGCTGCGTCAACCTTTCACACTGTCGTCGTGGCCAATACGGGCCAGCCCGATGAAGGCGGACGGACGACATGACGTGGCGTGACGAGAAGAAGCGGTACAAGCAGCACAAGGCCCGCACGGCGCAGCTTCCCGCGAGCTACCTCGAGGCGATCGACGGGGTGGAGCGGTACGCACTCCGGTTCGGCCCGGCCACGGGCGAGACCGTCGTGACGATGCTCGAGGAACTCGCCGGGATCTTCGAGCAGGGCGTGAGGGACGGCGTTCCGGTCCGCGAGATCGTCGGCGCCGACCCGGTGCGGTTCACCGAGGACTTCCTCGCCCAGTACCCGGCCAGCCCGTGGGCCCTCAAGGAGCAGCAGCGCCTGGCCCACACCCTCCACCACCCGGAGCGAGCGGAGGCCTGACCACATGACCAACCAGTTGCACCCACCCGTCATCGAAGTGCAGGGGCTGGAGAAGTCGTTCAAGGACGTGCACGTCCTGCGCGGCGTCAACCTCGAGATCGCGCGGGGCAGCATCTTCGCGCTGCTCGGTTCCAACGGTTCAGGCAAGACCACGACCGTGAAGATCCTGTCGACCCTGCTCAAGGCGGACGCCGGGACGGTGCTGGTCAACGGGTACGACGTCGCCGCCCAAGGCGCGCAGGTGCGGGAGTCGATCAGCCTGACCGGCCAGTTCACCGCCGTCGACGAGATCCTCACCGGGCGAGAGAACCTGGTCCTGGTGGCCCGGCTCCGACGCCAGCCGGATCCCGGCCGTGTTGCCGAGGACCTGCTCGCCCGCTTCTCGCTCACCGAAGCGGGCGGCCGGAGGGTCGCGACCTACTCCGGCGGCATGAAGCGCCGGCTCGACATCGCGATGAGCCTGATCGGCGACCCACCGATCATCTTCCTCGACGAGCCGACCACGGGCCTCGACCCGCAGGCCCGCATCGAGGTGTGGAACACGATCAAGGGCCTCGCCGCCCGGGGCACGACGGTGCTGCTGACAACCCAGTACCTCGACGAGGCCGAGCAGCTCGCCGACCGGATCGCGGTCCTGCACGAAGGCACCGTCATCGTCAACGGCACGCTCGCCGAGCTCAAGCAGCTCTACCCGCCCGCCGAGGTCGTGTACGTCGAGAAGCAGCCGTCCCTCGAGGACATCTTCCTCGCCATCACCGGCGCCCCGAGCGCGGCCGGCAGTGCCGCGGAGAACGGAGAACCATCATGACCAGACACTTCGTCGCCGACGTCGCCGCCCTGCTCGGGCGATTGCTGCGCCACGTCGGCCGCAGCCCCGACACGATCATCACCACCGCGATCACCCCGGTGGCGATGATGTTGCTGTTCGTCTACGTCTTCGGCGGGGCGATCGAGACCGACGGGGACGGCACGTACGTCGACTACCTCCTCCCCGGCATCCTGCTCATCACCATCGCCTCGGGGATCGCCTACACCGCCTACCGGCTCTTCCTCGACATGAGGGACGGGATCTTCGAACGGTTCCAGTCGATGCCGATCGCACGCTCGTCCGTGTTGTGGGCGCACGTGCTGACGTCACTCGTCGCCAACTTCGTCTCCCTCGTCCTGGTGGTCGTCGTGGCCGTGATCATGGGCTTCCGCTCGGAGGCGGGCGTCCTGAACTGGCTCGCGGTCGCCGGCATCCTGCTCCTCTTCACGCTGGCCCTGACCTGGCTCGCGGTGATCCCAGGTCTGACCGCGAGCTCGGTGGAGGGCGCCAGCGCGTTCTCCTACCCGCTCATCTTCCTGCCGTTCATCAGCTCGGCCTTTGTGCCCACCGACTCGATGCCCGCTCCGGTACAGGCGTTCGCGGAGCACCAGCCGGTGACGTCGATCGTCAACGTGATCCGCAGCCTCTTCGCTGATCTGCCGCTCGGAAACGATCTCTGGATCGCCCTCGCCTGGTGCGTCGGACTCCTGGCGGTCGCCTACGGTGCTGCGATGTCGGTCTACCGCAGCAAGATCGCGTGACGCCGGGCGGGCGGGCAGGCAGGCGCGGCCGATGCTGACGATCGGACAGTTGGCGTCGTATGCCGGGGTGTCCATCCGGGCGGTGCGGCACTACCACCAGGTGGGGCTGATGCCGGAGCCGGAGCGCAACGCCTCCGGCTACCGGACGTACGACGTCAACGCGGTCGTCCGGCTCATCCGGATCCGGACGCTGGTCGAGGCCGGCGTACCCCTGGCGCGGGTGCAACAGCTGCTCGACGCCGACACCAAGACGTTCGTCGAGGAGACCGTCCAGATCGACCGCGAGCTCCGCGCACGTATCCGGGGGCTCCAAGAGCACCGCCGGCGGATCGCGCAACTGGCCTCGGGCGACTCGCTGGCGGTGCCCGACGAGGTGGCCGACTACCTCGACAGGGTGCGCGCCATCGGGGCTGCGGAGTCGCTGGTCGAGGCCGAACGCGACGCCTGGATCCTGGTCGCAGCCCGTTACCCGGATCAGATCGCCGGGTTCATGGATGACAAGGTCCGTCAGCTGGAGGACCCGAAGGTCGTCCGGTTCTACCAACTCATCAGCCGGATCGTGACCGGCGGCGGACAGGTGCACGAGGAGCTCATCCGCGAAACGGCCGACCTGCTGGTGGAGATGTTCGAGGCCGCGGCCGCCAGCGGCCAACTCAAGCAACAGGACCTCACCATGGACGACACCGCGTTCGTGCAGTTGCTGGACTCGATGGCCGAGGGGCATCCGGTGGTCACCCGGCTCCAGGAGCTCATCGCTCAACGCGGCTGGACCGGCTGGACCCGGATCGAGCGGGCGTGAGCTCGTCTGCCGCGCTGTCCTGGGCGATGCGGAGGGGTCCGCTCGTGAGCATCCTGCCGGATGGCGCGGGCGGGT
>CAVVIN010000022.1:0-106408 GCA_963748305.1 uncultured Actinomycetota bacterium
CGCCGGTGCCGCGGCGGGAGCCGGTCTCCTCCTCGTCGCGCCTCTGGCCGCGCCGGTAAAAAAACTGGCCCGCGCTCGGCGGCGTCGTCCTGGTCGGGGGGACGGTCTTCCGCCGCAAGAGACCTGTCCTCCCGGACATGGCCGCCGACGAGGGGGACGCGCCGATTAGCTGGGCGCGTCGCGCCGCAGCACGAAGAGGAACGGGCGCGGCAGGCCGCGCATGTCCATGGCGCCGAGCAGGGCGTCCGGACTGACCCGGCGGAAGACGTCGATGATCGGCAGCGCGTCGTAGACCATCGCCGCGGTCAGGACCCCGCGGTGCTCGATCGTCGCGCAGCCGCGCCTTCGGCTTCGTCGTGTACAGCAGCGGCCGGACGCCGGTGAACAGCCGCCGCAGCGGCCACGAGGTGCGCGAAGCCCGCGTAGTCGCGGAGCAGGGCCATCGGCAGCCAGCGCGGGTCGACCGGGCGCGGCCGGCCCGGCGCGGTCGCGGAACAGCAGCGGGTGCGACCGTCTCGGCGTCGAGGAACTCCTTGCCGTACCAGCCGTAGGCCTCCAGCAGCCCGTCCAGCGGCGAGCCGGTGGGCAGCCCGCTCCCCCGCCACCGGCCGATCAGCTCCTCGCGGGGCGACGGCGGGCAGCGCGTCGAAGAACGCGAGGGCGTCGTCGGGGTCGGCGCCCGCCCGCGTGGTCGGCCAGCCAGCGCTCGGCCGCGTCGCGACGCGGTGCTCAGGCGACCGGCCGCTCGAAGGTGACGAGCACGCCCTCCACCCCGCCCGGGCCGATCCGGCCCTTGACCTCGACGGAGGTGATGGCCCTGAGCTGCCAGCCCTCGCGGGCGTGCTCGTTGAGCACCTTCTCCAGCTTCCCGCCGGACATCTTGCCGCCGATCATGCCCTCGCGGAGTTCCTCGACCTTGTACTCGTAACGCGCCGCCATGCCGCTCAGTCGTCGCCTCGGCCGTCGCGGCAGCCGCCGAGGGAGCCGGGCGCGTCAGCCGAGACCGGCAGCGTCCGCTTGGCCGCCAGCCGGTCCATGCCGGCCTGGATCTCGCGCCTCGCACCTGGTCGTAGATCTTCTGCACGTAGGCCTTGTCGTCGGCGCGGTCGGGGTCGGTCGTCGACCTCGATCGGGTCGAGCAGCTCGGTGCGGATCTTCGCCGGCAGCGGCACGTGCGCGGGCAGCACCTCGACCGCGAGCGGGAACGGGAAGCCGGCGATGATCGGCAGGTTGGAGCCGCGCAGCGTCTTCTTCAGCCCGAGCACCTTGTCCAGGGCGTTGGCCAGCCACTTGCCCTCGGAGAGGACGAAGACGGTGTCGTGCCCGCCGACGGTGGCGACCGGCAGGATCGGGACGCCGGACCGGATGGCCTGCTTCACGAAGCCGGTGCGCCCGCCGAGCGTGGCGACGTCGCGCTTGCACCAGCTGCGCATCGCGTCGACCTCGCCGCCCGGCCACACGACGACGTCCTCGCCCTGGGCGAGCGCCGCGGCCGACGCTCTTCCGGTTGGCGGCGATGACGCCGACCGCCCGGAAGTAGTCGCCGAGGCCCGGGCGCGGCCATGAGCACGTCGTGCGCGGTGCCGTGCAGGACGCGCTTGCCCTCGAAGTGCTTCTGCCAGGCGTTGACCAGCGTCCAGGCGTCCATCGTCAGCGCGCCACCGGAGTGCACGCCGATGACCAGGCAGGTCTCGTCGGGGACCCGCTCCCAGCCGTCGACCTCGACGCGGAAGTAGTACTTGTTCAGCAGGTCGACGAACGGCTGCTGGAGCTTCAGCAGCGTCTCGTTCGGCGGGCTGCGGCTCCATCGCCGCGCCCACGCGCCAGGCGATCAGCCGCTGGAGGAGGTTCTGGTCCTGCTCGGCGTCACTGTCGGGCACGGTGCCTCCCTTCGTCGCGGTGTTCAACGGCCGCGTACGCCGCAGGTCACGATCAGTGCGCGACGGTCCGTCAGTCGGCGGGGCGTCCGGGCGCGGACCCTCGGGCCGCTCCTCCAGCCAGCGCGGATCTGCTCGTAGACCCGCGGGTGGTTGAGCAGGTCGAAGTGGTGCATCCCGCCGAGCCGGTGCACGTGGTCGGGCGGGAACGCGAGCCGGTCGTCGTCGCCCGTGTCGCCCGAGCGCGCTGCGCGGCGGCACCAGCAGGTCGCCGAGCAGGTCCGCAGCCCGGCCCGCCGGGTTGCGGCTCAGGGTCGCGAGGACGACGAAGTGCCGGGCGCCGTCGTGCAGGGGCACGTGGGTGTGCTCAGCCGGGCCGAGCGCGTCGAGGTCGCGGCCGGTCCAGTCGGCCTCGACCAGCGTGCCGCGGCGGAGGTCCTTGATGCCGACGCTGCGCAGCGCCAGCAGCGGGGCCAGCGGCCGCGTCTCGGGCAGCCGGGCGAGCGCGGCGGTGAGCCGGTGGACGCCGCGCTCCAGCGGCGCGCCCAGGTGCGGCGAGCCGAGGGTGACGGTGTCGCGGACCAGGTGGGTCCAGCCGCGCGCCTCCGCCGTCCCCCCGCCGGCCTGGTGCAGCGCGCTGCGGGCGACCAGGCCGCCCATGGAGTGCCCGATCAGGACGACGTCCTGCACGGGACCGGCCAGGCGTCCACCAGCGCGGCGAGCAGGTCGTCGAGGGAGCGGCCGTTGTCGGAGATGTGCAGGCCGGTGTTGTAGCGGAGGTAGACCGGCGTGAGCCCGAGGTCGTCCCGCAGCCGGGTGCCGTAGGTGACCCCGGCGCGGCCGTAGTGCTGCTCGGCCCGGTAGCCCCACGAGTGCCTCGGTCTCGGTGAGGCCGTGCAGGAAGACGGCGAGCCGGCCGGTGGCGTCGGGGAACGCCCGCGGCCAGGTCGTCCGGCTCGACCGGCACGGGCCGGCCGTCCACCCGGACCGTCATCCCGAGGGCGAGGCCGGCGCCTCCCGCTGGACCAGGTCGCCGTGCGCGCCGTTGAGGATCGCCAGCGCCGCCCGGCCGGAGCGGGCGTCGTCCAGCGCGCGCCGTCGGCGCGGAGCGCGGCGACGGCGCCGACGGCGCGGGCGCCGGCTCCGAGCGCCAGGCGCACGCTCGCCGTAGGCGAGCCCGGCGATGGCGTCGTGGGCGGCCCGGACGGGCGCCCGGCCGGGCCGATCGCGTCGAACGCGCGGTCGGCGATGCCCTGGTGGAACTCGTGGATCCGGGTGGTGCTCCCGCGCAGCGTCAGCCGCGCCAACTCCGACCCCGTGACCTCGTCCGCCCGCATCGCGCTCCCCCTGGTCGCCGGTGCGGCCGGGTCTCCCCCGTCGGAAGTCTCTCGCGACAACCGGGAACGGTCAGTGGCCGACCAGGGCCTCTGCCCCCTCGAGGCGGTGCCGGCCGGAGACCGCCGCCACCGGCGCCGGAGCTGCCGCCCGCCGGCCGTCGCCTTCGGTGGTCTCGGCCCACCGAGCGGCGCCGGCGCCGAACGCCGTCATCGACAGGGCCGCGAGGGCCTGCCACTGCCGACCGACGAATTGGACGCGGGCCGAATGCCCCTCGTGGGAGAGGATCGTGACCTGAAGGCCACCGGCTCGGTCCGGTCGGGGACGGTGATCTCCAGACGGACGTCGGCGCCGGCCCCGGTGGCCAGACCCAGACCCGGAGCTGACCGCCCCCGAGGGAGACGTCGACCAGCTGCGCCGGAGCTCCATCGAGCGTGGCCGGCATGCGCACCGGGAAACGGTGGGCCTCCCGTCGCTCCGCCGAGAAGCGCCGGTCCCGGATGCGGCGGGCGCCAGCGACGACGAAGCCGGACGTGAGCACGACCCAGAACAGGGGGACGACCGTCGTGGCGTCCAGCGCGAGCTCGGTCGGCGTCCACCCGAGGAGCGACAGGCAGGCGTAGACCAGCGCCCCGAGCAGGATGGCGGCCAGCGCGACCAGGACGACCGGCACCCGGGCCCGCGTCCGCTTCTCACCCGTACGGCCCTTGGCGGTCACCGCGAACCGACCGTGCCCGACCGGACCAGCGACAGAGTGGCCGCGAGGTTGGACGGCAGCCGGACGACCTCGAACAGCAGCGAGAACCGCAGCGGGGCGAAGCCGCGGGCCAGCAGGAGAGGGCCGCCTGTTGCAGCAGGAACGCGCCACCTGCGACGGCGGCGAACTCCAATGGCGGGGCGGACACCGGGAACAGGCCGGTGACCAGCGCGGCGACGGGCACGAGGATCATCCCGAGCGTCCGCCAGGAGTCGAACCACGCGGCAGCGCGTAGACGTAGCCGAGCCGCTGGCGGACGGTCAGCCCCGGATGCGGTCAGCGGGTTGTCGTGCCGAAGGACCTGCATGGCGCCCCGCCCCCACCGGCGCCGCTGGGCGTAGAACGCGTCGGGCCCACCGGCCGCAGGCCGCGGGCGAGCACCTCGTTGTGGTACGCCGTGCGCCAACCGGCCCGGTGCAGCTTCATCGTGGTGTGGAAGTCCTCGGTGAGGGAGTCCGTCGCGACTCCGCCGACGTCTCGCAGCGCGCTGACCCGGAGCACGGCGTTGGTCCCACACCAGAACGCCGTGCCGGCGTTGTGCTTGCCGGCCTGGATGACGCGGTAGAAGAGCGACTCCTCGTGCAGGTCGGCCCCGGGCCGCAGGTGCTCGAAGGACTCGGTGTTGTAGAAGTGCTGCGGCGTCTGCACGAGGGCCACCTGCGCATCGGCGAAGTACAGCAGCGTCCGGGTGAGGAAGTGCGGGTCCGGCACGTGGTCGGCGTCGAAGACGGCGACCATGTCGGTGGTGATCATGCCCAGCGCGTGGTTGAGGTTGCCCGCCTTCGCATGGTCGTGGACCGGCCGCCGGACATACCGCGCGCCCAGGGCGGTGACCATCTCCTCCACCTCGATGCGGTCCCCGTCGTCGAGCACCCAGGTCTCGTGGTCGCCCTCGAGCGCGAGGCACGCGGCGACGGTGGGCAGCAGGACGTCGAGGTGCTCGTTGTAGGTCGGGACGAGGACGGTCACGGTGGGCGCCGGGCGACCCGGGACGGCGGGTCGCGGCACGGCGGGCGTCACGTCCCACGTGGTCATCACGAACAGCACGAGCGCGACCACGCCGTAGGCCTCGAGCGCGAGGAAGGGGATCCCGACCCACAGCGCCGGCCCGTCGGGCAGGGTCACGAGCATCCGCCAGGCCAGGTAGCCCAGGGTCGCGAGCACCGCCAGCAGTGCGGTCCCGCGGACCAGGACACGGCGTCCGCGCGTCTCTCCCGCGGGCAGCCCGTCGCGCGCCCCCGACGGCAGGCGCACGCCCGCAGCCGACCGGCCCTCGCCGGGCGCCGCAACACGGTGTCGCCCGCGGAGTGCCTCGGATGTGCTCACCCCATGGCATCGGCAGGATCCCGCCGTACGGGGATCCCCCGATCGGAGGAAAGGTTGTGCCAACCTTTCCGGGGGATCTCGTTCCGGATCTGCCGATCCGGCAGGTGTCAGGCGGTGCGGGGCCCCGCCCACAGGTCGATGCCCGTGTCGACGGCGTGCGCGTCGATGGCGGCGAGCTCGTCGGCGGTGAAGCTCGAGGTTCGCCAGCGCCCCACGTTCTGCTCGAGCTGCCGGACGCTGCTGGCCCCGACGAGCACGGTCGTCACGCGGGGGTCCCGCAGCGCCCAGGCCAGCGCCAGCTGGGCGAGGCTCTGGCCGCGTCGTCCGGCGATGTCGTTCAGCGCGCGGACGTGCCCGAGTGCCTCGTCGGTGAGCAGGTCCGTGGACAGCGACTTGTCCTGGCTCGCCCGCGACCCCTCGGGGATCCCGTTCAGGTACTTGTCGGTGAGCATGCCCTGGGCGAGCGGCGAGAACGCGATGCAGCCGGCGCCGACGTCCTCGAGGGCGTCGAGCAGCCCCTCGGTCTCGATCCAGCGGTTGAGCATCGAGTAGGACGGCTGGTGGATGAGCAGCGGCGTGCCCGAGGTCGGCGAGGATCTCCGCCGCCCGCGCGGTGTCCTCCGGCGAGTAGGAGGAGATGCCGACGTAGAGCGCCTTGCCCGCCTGGACGGCGGAGTGCAGCGCGCCCATCGTCTCCTCCAGCGGCGTCGTCGGGTCGGGCCGGTGGGAGTAGAAGATGTCGACGTAGTCGAGGCCCATCCGGCGCAGCGACTGGTCCAGGCTGGCGAGCACGTACTTCCGTCCGCCACCGCCCTGGCCGTACGGGCCGGGCCACATGTCGTAGCCGGCCTTGCTGGAGATGACGATCTCGTCCCGGTAGGCGGCGAAGTCGTCGGCCAGGTGGCGCCCGAAGTTGGTCTCCGCGGAGCCGTAGGGCGGGCCGTAGTTGTTGGCCAGGTCGAAGTGGGTGATGCCGAGGTCGAAGGCGCGGCGCAGGATCGCCCGCTGGCGGTCGAAGGGGACGTCGTCACCGAAGTTGTGCCACAGCCCGAGGCTGACCGCCGGGAGGTCGAGGCCGCTGCGGCCGGTCCGGCGGTAGGTCATCGAGTCGTAGCGGTCGTCGGCTGCGCGGAAGGACATGTGCCCGATCCTTCCCCGACGGCCTCGGGGCACGCGAACCGGCCGCCGATGTCACGCCGGCCGCCCGAGCGTCGTCGTGTGGGTGGCGGCCAGGGGGCCGCGGAACCGGAGGAGACAGATGCCCCACGTCGTGGTGGTCCTCGGAGCGGGATACGCCGGCATGCCGGCCGCCAAGCGGCTGGCGCGGCAGGTCCGCCCGGAGGACGTGGAGGTCGTTCTCGTGTCCCTGTCCGACCGGTTCGTGGAGCGGCCGCGGCTGCATCAGAGCGCCACCGGGCAGCAGCTGAAGGACATCGCGCTGGGCCGGTACCTGGCAGGGACCGGCGTGCGTCTGGAGGTCGGCCGGGTCACGTCCCTGGACACCGCGCGGCACGAGCTGATGATCGAGCGGGACGACGGCGTGGAGTGTCTGCACGCGGGCCTGGACGTACCCGCCGGTAACCCGGTGGGTTCGCGGTCGTTGAGGCAGGGCGCCGACCGCCGTCCCCAGGAGTTCGCATGCGCCGTTCCCGTGCCGCCACCGTCGTCGCCCTGGCGCTGTCCGCCGTCGTGGCCGGCTCGTCCGGCGCCGCCGCGGCCCCCGGCGACCCGGCGCCCGGGTCGCCGGAGTACCTGGCCCGCGACGCGCAGAACGTCGCCGACGCCTACGGCCGGCAGACCGCGCCGGACGGCCAGCTGTCCCCGGAGTACGGGCTGGCCGGCGCCAGTACATCGACCCGGTCTTCGCCGCCGACCTGCTCGCGCAGGCCGCGCGGCCGAACCGTCCGGCGCTGACGCCGGCGACGGCGGTGCCGGGCTGGAACAGCGGCAACCCCTACCGCGCCGACTGGGACGGGACCCGCGGGCAGATCACCCCGGTCTCGTTCACCAACCGGTACGGCGCGCTGATCCAGGGGGACGTCTTCGCGCCGCTGCCGGATGCCGTCGACCCGTACACCGGCGAGCCGCTGGAGGGGCCGTTCCCCGGCGTCGTCCTCACGACCGGCTCGGTCCAGGGCAGCGAGCGGATGTACTGGTGGCTGGCCCAGGACCTGGCCGAGCGCGGCTACGTCGTCCTGACCTACGACGTGCAGGGGCAGGGCACCAGCGAGACGTTCCCGCACACGGGCGACGTCGCGGACCTGCCGTACTGCTCGTTCGCGGCGGCACCGGAGCCCGGCGAGGAGTCGCCGTGCCCGGGGGTGCCGTCGCAGCAGACGGCGAACTTCGTCTACGGCACGCAGGACGCGATCGACTTCTTCCTGTCGACGCCGGACGCGCCGTACGGCAACCCGGCGGCCGGCTCGGCGGACGTCGACGGGCACAACCCGCTGTGGGAGCTGTTCGACCGTTCCCCCGACCCCGCCACCGTGACGCCGGGCCGGACGACCCGGCTCGCCGTCGTCGGCCACTCGCTGGGGGCGATCGCGGTGTCCTACCTGCAGGCGGTGGACGACCGGATCCAGACGGTCGTGGCGCTGGACAAGCTCTCGACCCAGGCATCGATCCGGGGCGGCGAGGAGTTCGACGCGCTGGGCCCGCTGGAGCCGGTGGTGCCGGCGCTGGGGCTGCAGTCGGAGTACGGGTTCACCGTGGCGCCGTACTTCGCCAACTCCGGGCTGTTCGACACCACGGGCGTGGGGTCGCCGACGGAGGCGCCGGATCCGCGCCGCGAGCTGGCGACCGGCTACGACGGCTGGACCGCCGCCGGGGTCGACTCGATGGTGATCGTGCCGCGGGCGTCGACGCACCTGGAGTACACCGACATCGCCTACGTGCTGCCGGCCTCGCGGTACGGCCAGGCGGTGTCGAGCGTCTACACGCAGGCCTGGCTGGCGAAGTACCTGCAGCACGACCCGGCCGCCGACGCCGTGCTGCTCGGGTCGACGCTGCACTACCTGGAGCCGGACTCGACCGGCACCTGGCAGCCGGTGACGCTGGACCGCGCCGAGCACCTGTCGTTCTACTTCTGCTCCGGGTACGACATCGCGACGCCGTCCGGCCGGGCGGTCGACGACGACATCGCCGACGTCGGCTGCGCGTAGGTCAGCCCAGCGAGACGCAGATCGCCTCGGGGTCGTCCGGGCACGCGGCGCCGACCGACAGCTCCCCCAGGGTCAGCGATCGCACATGCTCCGGGTCGTCGAAGACGCGCAGCTCGGAGATCCGGAGCCGCAGGGTCGGGAACACGGCGGCCCGCCCGTCCGGGGTCGCCGCGGTGACCGCCTCGTCCAGGACGACGAAGCCGGTCACGGTGGCCGCGCCCATCTGGTTCCAGAAGCGGTCGCTGGTCGGCAGGGGCGGGTAGTCGAAGCAGTACTGCTCCGAGCCGTCGCCGGACTCGACGACGATGCCGACGTCGCCGATGTCCCCCGGCGTCGCGGGGCCGATGCCGACGTCGAGGCGGGCGGCCAGCCCCGATCGGATCATCGCCGTCCCGGTCGTCGTGTACGCGAAGTCCACCGGCACGTACTGCAGCGACGTCGCCGCCACGGGGCAGGAGTCGGCGAAGTTGGGCACCGGCGGGACCGCGCCGGTCTGCACCGGCCGGACCGTGACCGTGAGGCGGCCGTCCGTCCTGCCTCGATCCGTCAGCAGCTCACCCACGACGACGACGACCGGGCGGGTGCCAGGGGGATCGACGGCGGGGGTCTCGTCGACGGTCGAGGGATCGGCCACGGGGATGCTCGGCGCGTCGTCCGGCTCGGCGAGGTCCTGGAGGAACCCGCACCCGGAGGCGAGGACGAGCACCGTGGCGAGCGCCGCGACGGCGCGCGCCCGCCGACCGCCGCCAGGCCGCATGCCGCCTCCCAGATCCCGCGAGTTCCGAGTCGGGAGCGTCTCACATGGGATCCGTCCGGCGGAAGATCATCACCCGCTGGGGGCGGACGCGACATGGGCGCGACGATCTACGGATTCGCGGCGCGCCGGGGCCTACGCTGGAGGAGCACCGCCCGTCGACGATCGGAGCTCACCGTGTGGCGTCTCATCGGGATCCTGCTCGTGGTCTGGCTCGTGGTGACCGTCGCCGGCGCCGTCATCGAGGGCCTGTTCTGGCTGGCCGTCGTCGGCGCGCTCTTCTTCGTCGCCACCGCAGCCATCGGCGCCAGCAAGCGCAGGTCGGAGCTCCCCGGCGGACGGCGCTGATCGTCTCCTAGCCGCGGCCGAGCGCCGCGAGCCGCTCCTGCCGCGCTGCCTGGAGAGTCGGGACCACCCGCGGGTCGTCGAGCGCATCGACGGTGCGGACCGTCATCTTCCGCATGTTCTGCCCGGTCCCCTCGAGCAGGCCGCCGTCGTCGAGGTGGGCGCCGTAGTTGCAGCCCAGGTTGATGTGCCGGGGATGCACGGCGAGGTACGCGTAGTGCTCGGACATCTTCTTCGGGCCGACGCCGTACCCGACGGTCTTCTGGTGCGGCCAGACGACGCGGACGACGGCCGGGTCGGTCCGCCGGATGAGGTCGTCGGCCGCGGTGACCAGGGTGGCGACGTCCGGTGTGAGCTGGGCCAGCAGGTCGTCCCAGCCGTCGTCCGGGCCCACCGGCGCTCACTCGCCGTCGGCGTCGCCGACGCCGCCGTCGCCCAGCGGGACGCCGTTCGACCAGTCGACGGGTGGCGGCGCCGGGCAGGGCTGCTCGACGACCTGCTCGGTGACCGGGATCCACGCCCTGCGCACGAGGTCCTCGAGCGGGATCGCGTACGGGTTGTCCGTCATGCCCGAAGGGTGACGCCTGCTCCCCGCGCATGTCCAGACGGCCGGGGCCCGCCTGCGCCGGCGTGACCTCTCGGCCGCGCGCTCGTTGGGTCAGCAACCGACGCTCATCCTGGCGAGACCCGGAGAGACACATGAAGCTTGGCTCCATTCGTAGACGTGTCGCCCTCGGCGGCCTGACCATGGCCGTGCTGGTGGGTCTCACCGCGACCGGTGTCACGCCGCCCGCCGCAGCGTCCTCCGACGAGTTCCGGCCGCAGCTGGTCACCGTGGACACGCCCACGCGCGCGGACAAGGCGCTGCTGCAGACCCTCGGCCTCGACCTCACCGAGCACGCCGGCCAGGACTACGTCGAGGTGGTGCTGCACACCCTCGACGACGTGGCCGCGCTGGCCGGGGCGGGCCTCAGCTACGACGTCCGCATCCCCGACCTGCTGCTCCGCGAGGCCGAGAACAACCAGGTCAACGCCGCCTACGCGGCAACCACGGTCAGCTCGCCGCTGCCCTCGGGCCGGGACAGCTACCGCACGCTCGACGAGTACAACGCCGACATGGCGGCGCTGGCGAGCGAGCACCCCGACCTGGTCGAGCTGTTCACGCTGCCGCACCCGTCCCTGGACGGCCGGGAGATCTACGGCGTCGAGATCGGCCGCGACGTGCACGGCCCGGACAGCGGGCTGCCCACGTTCCTGATGCTCGGCGTGCACCACGCGCGGGAGTGGCCGTCCGGTGAGCACGCGATGGAGTTCGCGGTGGACCTGGTGTCGAACTACGGCACCGACGCCCGCATCACCGACCTGGTGAACCGGTCCCGCGTCGTCGTGGTGCCGGTGCTGAACGTCGACGGCTTCGACATGTCCCGCACCGACGGCGAGTCTGGTCGACCTGCGCGAGGCCGACGGCGGCGGCACCGCGAGCATCCTCGGGACGCCCGGCAACGCCTACAAGCGCAAGAACTGCCGCATCGTCGACGGGCAGGACACCCCCGACGGCACCTGCGCCGCCGCGGCCACCAGCCCGGGCGGCTACGGCGTCGGCGTCGACCTGAACCGCAACTACGGCGGCTACTGGGGCGGCCCCGGGGCGTCGGACCTGTTCGCCGACCCCACCTACCGGGGCGCGGCTGCGTTCTCCGAGCCGGAGACGCAGAACATCCGCGAGCTGATCAGCGGCCGGCAGGTGACGACGCTGATCACCAACCACACCTTCTCCAACCTCGTGCTCCGGCCGAACGGCGCCGCGCCCGACCTGGTGCCGCCCAGCGAGGGGATCCCGCTGGGTGACCCGTACGACGAGGCGGAACTGCGCGACCTCGGCGACCGGATGGCCGCGCAGAACGGGTACACCAGCCAGCACGCGTGGGAGCTCTACGACACCACCGGGTCCGTCGAGGACTGGTCGTACAACGCGACCGGTGGATTCGGGTACACGTTCGAGATCGGCCCGAACGAGTTCCACCCGCCGTTCCCCGAGGTGGTCGACGAGTACCTGGGCGCCGGTCAGTACGCCGGCAAGGGCAACCGGGAGGCGTTCCTGATCGCGCTCGAGAACGCGGTCGACACCTCGACGCACTCGGTGCTCACCGGCCGGGCGCCCGCCGGCGCCACGCTGCGCCTGCAGAAGACGTTCGCCACCCCGACCTGGGACGGCGTCATCGAGGACACCCTGAACACCACGATGACCGTCGGGCCGAACGGCCGGTACACCTGGCACGTCAACCCCTCCACCCGTCCGGTGGTCATGGACCGGCAGGTCGAGACGGTCTCCGGGGAGCCCGTGCAGGAGGAGTCCTGGACCGGGACCACGGCGCCGCTGCAGTCCACCGACCAGGAGTTCACCGTCGACCAGACCGTCGACCTGCTCGAGATCAACCTCGACTGGCCGACTCCCGACGACCTGGACCTCGAGGTCTACCTGAAGAACGCCGACGGCTCGCTCACCCAGGTCGGCAGCTCGGGGAACGCCGTCGCGGAGAAGGAGCGGGTGCTGCTCCAGGACCCGGCGCTGGGCACGTACGTGCTGCGGGTGATCAACTTCGCCTCGGCGACGCCGAGCTGGACGCTGACCGCCGCGCTGTTCAACGCCGACACCTCGACCGTGCCCGGTCTGGTGGAGAACTGGACGCTGACGTGTGAGCGCGACGGCCAGGTGATCCAGCGGGTGCCGGTGGTCATCGACCGCGGCCAGCAGCTCCGGGTGGACCTCACCGCCTGCGGCCGCCGCCGCTGACGCTCACGCTCGGTCGCGTGCGCCACGATCACGGGCTCGGCGAGCGTCGCGACCAGCTTCGCGCGGGTGCTGGTGCCGAGCAGGCGGTGCAGGGCGGCCACGTGCTCGTGCACCGTGGCGACCGACAGGTGGAGGGCGGCCGCGATCTCCTGATCGCTGTCCCCTCGAGCGACCGCCTGCGCGACCGACCACTGGGCACCGGTGAGCCCGGGGTGGTCCGCGGCCAGCGGAGCGGCGGCGATGCTGACGGCGTAGCCGCGGCCGACCGCGCCCGGAGTCGTCGAGCCGGAGCGCCGGCTCGGCGCGCAGCGCCACGCGGCCGCCGTCGCGGTCGGTGGCGTCGAGCTGTCCCGTCTCCCGTCCGGAACCGGCCAGGTCGCCGACCAGCGCCTGGAGCGCGACCGGGATCGCCGGCCCGACGGCGTCGGGGGCGAGCAGGCCGATCCAGCGCTCCCCCGACGCACTCACCGACACCAGCCGGCGGCGCTCGTCGAAGACCGCCTGGCCCAGGGGCGGCCGGTCCACGGGAACGGCGCCGGCCGGGGTGAGCCGGGCGGAGAGGGCGCGCGCGAGCATCGGGGCGGCACGGTCGAGAAGCTCCAGCTCGCCGGCCCGGAAGCCGCGGCCGGGCTCCAGCCGGGCGAGCTGCAGCGCCGCGATCCAGCGGCGCCGGTGGGCGAGCCCGTAGCGCAGCGCACCGCCGGCCGGTGACTCCGTGGACCGCCACGCCTGGCTCAGCGTGTGGGCGGGGACCGGCGGCGGGAGCGCGCGCAGCCAGCGGTCGCCGTCCCCGTGGAACGCCGCGGCGCCGCCACCCCGCCGCAACAGGGTCGGGAAGTGCAGGGACCCGGGCTCCCGGGCCACCAGGTAGGTGTCCCGGAGCCATGCCCGCATGGCCTCGGGCGCCTGCCCGCGGTAGGCCAGCAGCCGGTTGAACAGCAGCGAGGCGCCGTCGACGGCGAACAGCGCGCCGTCGTCGAAGGGCACGGCGCCGTCCAGGGCAGCGAGCGCGCGTTCGGCCAGGAGCTCGGCACTCGACGCGTCGTCGGCGATCAGCCGCAGCTGCTCGAGGGCCCGTCGTCCAGCCGCAGGCAGGGCGGCCATGCGGCATTACATCCCCAGGAAAACCCCCTGTCCAGCGGGTGTCGCGGCCCCGATGCGCACCGCACGATCCGGCGCATCCCGATCCGCACCCCTGTGAGGAGAGTCCGATGCCCACACGGTCACCCGGCCCGCATGCGCGCCGACCGGCGGTTCCGTGGCGTTCCTGCGCTGTTCGCGCCGGCCCTGTTCCTGTCCACCGCCGGCGTCCTGAGCGCCGCGAACCTGGATGCGCTGCGACAGTGGGGCTGGACCCCGCTCGACCACCACGGCGTGCCGTGGCCGAGCAGTCTCGCGGTTCTCCCCCACGGCTGGCTGATGGGCCTGGCCTTCGCAGGAACGGGTGCTGCGGTGATCGCGCTCGCCACTGCTCTGCCCCGAAGCGGTCGCGCGCTGGCGCTGTCGATCGCCGGGGCGGGGCTGGTCGCCGCGGCGTTCCCGCTCGACGTTCCCACCGGCGACCCGGCCTCGCTCGCGTCCTGGATCCAGTCCTGGCCGGCGGTCGTGCACGCCGGTGGGTTCGTCGCGGCCGGGCTCGCCGGACTGGTGGCCGTCGCCGCGTCCCGACGCCGCGCGGACCTGGGATTCGCCGCCGCGCTCGCCGTCGCGGCCGCGCTCGGCGGGACGCCGGGCTGGTACGCCTACCTCGTCGGCTTCTTCGCCTGGATGACGCTGCTGGCCCGGCGGACGGTCCCTGCGCGACCCCTTCCCATCAGCGGACCACCGCGGGACCATGGCCGCGCCCACCGGGTGTTGCGCCGGGTCTGACTCCGGATGATGGCCACGGGCCCCAACCGCTCAGCGACGCCTCGTATCGCGCGACCGACGCATCCCCCGGTTTCGTGAGCAGACGCGTCCGAGGGGGACCGATGACCATCACTGACCCGACCTTCTACCGGAGCCCGGCCGAGGCGATCGCCGCACCGACGGAGCAGCTCGCCTACGTGGTCGCCTTCGACCGGGCCGGGGCGCTGCCGGACGCCCTCGCCGTCATCGACGTCGACGCGTCCTCCGATGCGTACGGCACCGTCGTCGGCTGGGCCGACCTGCCCACGACCGGCGACGAGCTGCACCACTTCGGGTGGAACGCCTGCTCCAGCGCGCTCATGCACGAGGGACACGACATGGGCGAGGACGGTCTGCAGCGCCGCTTCCTGCTGCTGCCCGGCCTGCGCAGCTCGAACATCCACGTGTACGACACCCAGCCCGACCCGCGCTCTCCGACGCTGCACAAGACCGTCACAGCGAAAGAGCTGGCGGAGCGGGCCGGCTACTCCCGCCCGCACACGCTGCACTGCGGGCCGGACGGCGTCTTCCTCACCTGTCTGGGCGGAGCCAACGGGAACGACGGGCCGGGCGGGATCGCGCTGCTCGACCACACCACGTTCGACGTCGTCCGGGCGTGGGAGACCGACCGCGGGCCGCAGTACCTGGCCTATGACGCCTGGTGGCACCTGCGGCAGAACGTCCTGGTGTCGAGCGAGTGGGGCACGCCCTCGATGATCGAGGACGGCCTGGTGCCGGACCTGCTGCTCGGTGGGAAGTACGGGCACAGCCTCCACTTCTGGGATCTTGCCGAAGGCCGGAACCTGCAGACGGTCGACCTCGGTGCCGAGCAGCAGATGGTGCTGGAGCTGCGCCCCTCCCACGACCCCGAGGCGACGTGGGGATTCGTCGGCGTCGTCGTGTCGACGGCCGATCTGTCCGCCTCGGTGTGGCGCTGGCACCGGGAAGGGACCGAGTGGAAGGTCGACAAGGTCATCACCATTCCCCCCGAGCCCGCAGACGCGGACGACCTCCCGCCGGCCCTGAAGCCGTTCGGCGCCGTCCCGCCGCTGGTGAGCGACATCGACCTGTCCGTCGACGACCAGATGCTGTACGTGTCCTGCTGGGGCACCGGTGAGCTCAAGCAGTTCGACGTGTCCGATCCCGCGAACCCGCGCGAGGTCGGTTCGGTGCACCTGGGTGGGATCGTCCGCCGCGCGGCGCACCCCGCCGCGCCGTCGGAGCGGTTGGCCGGCGGTCCGCAGATGGTGGAGGTCAGCCGCGACGGTCGGCGCGTCTACCTCACGAACTCGCTGTACGGGGCGTGGGACGACCAGTTCTACCCCGACGGCGTCGGGGCCTGGATGGCCAAGATCGACACCGATCCGTCGACCGGCGGGATGAGCATCGACGAGCGGTTCTTCCCGCACGGCGACGACTTCCGCGGACGGCGGGCGCACCAGGTGCGCCTCCAGGGAGGGGACGCCTCCTCCGACTCCTACTGCTACCGCTGAGGGCGCCGTCCGGGTCAGGTGGTCGTGAGCGACTCCCCCGCGGGCGCGGGGATCGGCTGGACGGCGGCGCGCGTCGACTGTTGCGGCAGCAGCTCCGGCGGCATGTCGTAGGCCCGCAGAACGGTCAGGTCGCGGGGGGTGCCGTACAGCTGGCCTTCGTAGGCCTTGACCGCCGCGACCAGGACGATGCTGACCACGACGAGCAGCGACCAGGACCCGAGCTTGGCGGCGTGGACGAGCGTCCACACGGACTCCTGCGACGGGTACTGCCAGGCCCGCAGCCACGTGGCGGCGTTCTCCGCGGCCCAGAGGAAGAAGCCGATCAGGACGAAGGACAGCGCGAGCGGCATCGCGTAGCGGTGCCGGCCGACGGTGAAGTGCACCCACGTGCGCCTGGTCACGAGCAGCAGGGCCAGCGCCAGCACCACCCGCGCGTCCCACGTCACGTGGGACGTGAAGAAGTTCAGGTAGATGAGTGCCGCCACGACCGCGGTCGCGCGGGCCCGGTACCCGGTGATGCGCAGGTGCAGGCGGCGCCACGCCTGGCAGACGTAGCTGCCGACGGCGGCGTACATGAAGCCGCTGTAGAGCGGCACACCGCCGATCGTCGCGAGCCCGGTGTCGGGATAGGACCACGACCCCTGCGCGACCTTGAACAGCTCGAGCGCCAGCCCGACGAGGTGGAAGCCGAAGATCACCGCGACCTCGCGGCCGGTCTCCCAGCGGACGAGCCACAGCACGAGCGTGACCGCCGAGGCACCAGAGCAGCAGGGCGTCCGCGGGATCGATCGGGAGCGGCACGAGCCGGACGAGTGCCAGGCCGAGGAAGAACAGGACGGCGAACAGGCAGCACTGCGCCTCGACCCAGGCGAACCGCAGGAGCTGTCTCACCCGCGGAAGGCTAGGTGACCGACCACCGGGGCATGGGCCACCCGCCGGACCCGCGTGTCGGTGCGGAAGCTCCAGCGCGCGGCCCGCGCACCAGGGCGGAGGAAGTCGTACGACGAAGGTCCACTGGGGGTTGCCGACCGACGAGTTCAGAATGCGGATACCTCCTACCCAAAGGTGTCTCCGATGCGCCGCCTGTGCCTGCTCCTGAGCCTGACGATTCTCGGAGCGCTCCTCGCGTTCCCCTCCACCGCCATGGCGGCAGGAAGCATCGGATCGTTGTCGATCAACCCGGACTCCGTGCGCTCCGGCGAGTCGACGACGGGGACGGTGAACCTCGGCTGGCCGGACCCCGGACCGACCGTCGTGCGCCTGTTCTCGAGCGACCCGTCCGTGGCGCAGGTACCGGTGTCGATCACGATTCCGGCCGGGCAGACGACCGGTGACTTCACGATCACGTCCAATGCCGCGGCCCCGCCGACCATCGTCCAGATCATGGGAGCGACCCCCGACAACATCTCGCGGACCCACAACCTCTCGGTGAATGCCGCGACACCCGCCGGCCCGTCGCTGCAGTCGGTCTCCTTCGTCCCGACGTCGATCGTGGGTGGGCAGAACGCGACCGGAACAGTGCGCTTCACCGCGCCCATGACCCAGGGCGCCGTCGTGCAGCTGTCGAGCAGCAACCCGGCCGTCGCACGGGTCCCGCAGGAGACCGTGGTCAGCGCCAACGCGTCGACGAGCACGTTCAACCTCGCGACCTCGACCGTCAGCACGGCGACGACCGTCACCATCACAGCCAGGTGGTTCGCGATCACGAGGACGGCGACGGTCACCGTCTCGCCCGGAGTGCCCCCGGCCGCGGACATCGTGAAGATCACGAAGGCCACCTGGAAGCGCGGGCTGCTCACGATCGAGGCGACCAGCACGAACCCGAACGCGATCCTCAGCGTCTACTCCAGGTCGGGCAGCTTCATGTTCGACCTCACGAACAAGGGGGGCGGGCGCTACGCCGACCAGCGCGGCTGGGTCACCAACCCGCAGCAGATCACCGTCCGCAGCAACTTCGGTGGCTCGGCCACGGCGAAGCTGACCTCCTGAGCGGTCAGTCGTGTCCGACTGACCAGGGCCGGCGCCGAGCAGTCAGGTCCCGGCGTACGCGAGGTGCACCCACGCCGGCGCATCGCCGCCGACGGTTCGGCGACGCAGCCGGGCCCGCAGCGCGAGGGTGGCGCGTCGCTGCCGACGTGCGGCGTGTTCGCCGCCCGACGGTCGGCCGGCCTCACCCCGTTGAGTTGCCTTTCGGGTCGGCGTCACGGTCAGCGGCTGGAATGGGCTGCGGTGCGACAGGGGCGGATGGCGTCTGGCTCCGCGGTCGGGGGGTCGGAAGATCCGGGGACGTCTCTGGCGGGGGCGCGGTCGGATCGTTGTCGATGGGGCCGGTCCGCCAGGTCTCGCCCAGCGTTCCCTCGGCTGCTTCCCGGCCGCTGCGGCCTCCACCGGCACCCCGGAGCACGAAGGCGATGCCCACCGCGATGATCGCGCCGATGATGGGGCCGAGCAGGTATGCCCACCACGCCGTCCAGTCGCCGAGGACGAGGGCCGGACCCAGCGACCGCGCGGGGTTCATCGAGGCACCGCTGACAGGTGAGCCCCACAGCCCGGCCAGCGCGATGTAGCTGCCGACGCCGATCGCGGCGATCGGGCCCAGCTGCTGCGCCCCGGAGGACACGCCGAGGATGGTGCTGACCAGGCCCGCCGTGAGGACGATCTCCCACAGCATCGCCGTGAAGGTCGAGATCCCCTCGCCGGGCAGGGTGAGCCCAGCGGACCCCTGCTTGCCGAGGAGGCTCCACAGCAGCAGGGTCGCGAGGATGGCGCCGAGCAGCTGCGCCACGATGTAGGCGGGCACCCGTCGCCAGGGGAAGTCCCCGCGCAACGCGAACGCGATGCTCACGGCCGGGTTCAGATGGGCGCCGGAGACCGCCCCCATGAACAGGATGATGGCCGCGACCATCAGGGCCGGAGCGACGACCAGCGCGCCGTAGGGGACCGCCGAGCCGCCGAAGCGGGCGTTGACCATGCCGCCGCCGACGGCCACCAGCACCAGGAGGAAGGTGCCGAACAGCTCGGAGAACAGACGCCGGCCCTCGTAGCGGCGGTCCCAGAAGTCGAACTCGTCGAGCATCGAGTTCGGTGTGCCGAGAGACCGCAGCAGCTGCCTCCGGCCGCCGTCGGTCTGAACGGGTGTCGTTCCGTCGACGGGCATCGCTACCTCCGGAATAGGTGCCGATCCCACGGTGCCAGCGCCGTCTCCCACCGGCGCCACCCCCGCTGGATGAACCTGCCCGGGCAGCTGTCCGTCGGGCAGCGAACCTGGAGATCCCGGTCCGGGGGCCTGCACTTCGGCTCCGGGTTGACGGTCGATACCGCCGCCGAGTTCCACGAGCAGAAGGCGCAGGACCGCTCCCCGACCCCGCCGCAACGGGGGCGGCGGAACGGTGAAGGTCGACCACGCATCGCCTGGATGACGGCCCACGGCGGTGGCCGGGGCTTCACGCTCACCGGGTGAGGTCAACAGGATCGGTCTGGCCCAGCCTGGTCGCATGACTGCCTCGCCACCGGAGCAACGCGGGCGGCCGCCGGTGGACCCGCTGGCCGTGCTGCGGTCCCGCGGCTACCTGGGCCTGCTCGTGCTGGCCGCGATCCTCGGCGTACCGATCTCCGCGGCGGCCTACTTCTTCCTGCAACTGGTCGCCCATCTGCAGCGCTGGGTCTTCACCGACCTGCCGCAGGCGATCGGCCTCGGCGAGCCGGTCTGGTGGCCGCTGCTCCCGCTGGCGCTGGCCGGGCTGCTGGTCGGTCTCACCGTCCGGCACCTGCCGGGCCGGGGCGGCCCGTCGCCGGCCGACGGCTTCCACGAGCACGGCGCACCGGCCGCGAGGGAGCTGCCCGGTCTGCTGCTGGCCTCTCTGGCCACCCTGGCGCTGGGCGCGGTGCTCGGCCCGGAGGGACCGCTGATCGCCCTCGGCGCCGGCCTGAGCGCCTGGGCGGCCCGGCTGCTCCGGCGGGACATGCCGGCACAGGCGGTGGCCATCATCGGCGCGACCGGCAGCTTCGCCGCGGTGGCCACGCTGCTCGGGTCGCCCCTGCTGGGCGCGTTCCTGCTGATGGAGGCCTCCGGCCTGGCCGGCGCGACCGCGTCGCTGGTGCTGGTCCCCGGCCTGCTGGCGGCCGGCATCGGGGCGCTCATCTTCGTCGGGCTGGACGCGGCGACCGGGCTGGGCAGCGTGTCGCTGGCCATTCCGGGGCTGCCGTCTTTCGCCCGGCCCGACGTCGCCGAGTTCGGCTGGGCCCTGGTCATCGGGGTGAGCGGCGGCCCTGCTGGGCTCCGGCATCCGGTGGCTCGCCCTGACGCTGAGATCGTGGGTCGAGCGGCAGGTGGTGCTCGGGACCGTGCTGATGGGGCTGGTGGTCGCGGCGCTGGCGATCGGATACGCCCAGGGCACCGGCAAGGACCCGTCCGACGTGCTCTTCTCCGGCCAGGAAGCGCTGGGGCCGCTGGTGATCAACAGCGCCGACTACTCGGTGGGGGCGCTGCTGGCGCTGGTCGCGTGCAAGGCGCTGGCCTACGGCGCCTCGCTGAGCTGTTTCCGCGGCGGCCCGGTGTTCCCCGCCATGTTCATCGGTGCGGCCGGCGGCATCGCGCTCTCCCACCTGCCGGGGCTGCCAGTGGTGCCCGCGGTGGCGATGGGGATCGGCGCGATGTGCGTGGTCATGCTGCGGTTGCCGATGACCTCGGTGCTGCTGGCCACCCTGTTGCTGCTCTCGGACGGGCTCGCCGCCATGCCGCTGGTCATCGTGGCGGTCGTGGTCGCCTACGTGGTGTCCGCCTGGTTCGTCCCGGCCCCGCCGGCGGAGGCGACGCCGGCGCCCGCCCCGCCCCCCGCCGACCAGCCGGCGCGTCGTCCATGACCGGACTTCGCGGCTCCTCGGCGGGTCTGCGTCCCCGCGTGCCAGCCGGACGATCCAGTCGTCGGCGCGGTTGCGGGAGCCCGGCGACGGGGGATGCCGCTCTGCTCCGACGGCGTGCCCGAGCCGTGCCCGCGCCCGTCTGGTCAGCGAGCAATCCGACGCCGGCCGACCCGCACCTGATCGACGCCGGGTGGCCGCACGTGGTCCACGGCGGGATCAGGTTCGTGGTGCGGGACCAGCCACGAATGGCGCAGTCGAGCTGGGACGCCACCGGCCCGGTCCTCGAAAGGAACCGGGCCGGTGGGCGGCCAATCAGCGGCCGGGATGCCGTGTTGGCCAAGACCGGGACATTGCTGTCCGGCCCGACGCGGACATTCCTGACCGACTACATCAGCTGCAGCCGCTGGTGGAGCCGCAGCCCTCGCAGACGTAGCAGCTGCCGGCCGGCCGCATCTTCGTGCCGCAGGTCATGCACAGCGGCGCGTCGGTGGCGGTTCCGGTGACCAGCTCGAGCAGCTCGGCCGAGGAGTGGGCCTCCTTGACCGACTTCGGGCCCTGCGGGGTGACCTTCTCCGTTGACCACGGTGGTCTCGATCGGCGCGGAGCCGCGCAGCTGCTCCAGGTCGACGTCATCCTCCTCGGCGACGGCCGGGGTGGAGGCCGAGGTGCCGTAGGACCCGGCGACCTGGGCGGCCCGCTCCTCGGCGGTGAAGATGCCGAGGTTGGCCCGCTTCTCGACGGGCAGGTGGTCCAGCGCCAGGCGACGGAAGATGTAGTCCATCACCGACTGGGCGATCCGGATGTCCGGGTCGTCGGTCATGCCGGCCGGCTCGAAGCGCATGTTGGTGAACTTCGAGATGTAGGTCTCCAGCGGCACACCGTGCTGCAGCGCGAGCGAGATGCCGATCGAGAAGGCATCCATGACACCGGCCAGGGTCGAGCCCTGCTTGCCGAGCTTCAGGAACACCTCACCGAGGCTGCCGTCCTCGTACATGCCGGCGGTCATGTAGCCCTCGGCGCCGGCGACGCTGAAGGACGTGGTGACGCTGGTCCGCTTCTTCGGCAGCCGCTTGCGCACCGGGTGCGACATGGCGCGGGAGCCGCCACGACGGCCGCCTCCTTCTTCGACCCGTCGCTCTTGTTCATCGCGTCGGACAGCGGCTGGCCGACCTTGCAGTTGTCGCGGTAGATCGCCAGCGCCTTGAGGCCGAGCTTCCAGCCCTGGAAGTAGATGTTCTCGACCTCTTCGACGGTCGCCGCCTCCGGCATGTTGACCGTCTTGCTGATCGCGCCGGAGATGAACGGCTGCACCGCGGCCATCATCCGGACGTGGCCCATCGGGGAGATGGCCCGCTCGCCCATCGCGCAGTCGAAGACCTCGTAGTGCTCCTGGCGCAGGCTCGGGGCGTTGACGACGTGGCCGTGCTCGGCGATGAACTCGACGATCGCCTCGACCTGCTCGGCCTGGTAGCCGAGGCTCTTGAGCGCCCGCGGCACGGTCTGGTTGACGATCTGCATGGAGCCGCCGCCGACCAGCTTCTTGAACTTGACCAGCGAGAAGTCCGGCTCGATGCCGGTCGTGTCGCAGTCCATCATGAAGCCGATGGTCCCGGTCGGGGCGAGCACCGAGGCCTGGGCGTTGCGCCAGCCGTTGTCGGCGCCGATCTCCAGGCCGAGCTGCCACTCGGCGGTCGCGGCCTTGAGCACGTCGGCGTCGTCGGCACCGACCGGGCGGATCGCGTCGTTCGCCGCGGCGTGCTTGCGCATGACCCGGGCGTGGGCGTCGGCGTTGCGGGCGAAGCCGTCGTACGGGCCGACGATGCCGGCCAGCTCGGCCGAGCGCCGGTAGGCGGTGCCGGTCATCAGCGACGTGATGGCGGCGGACAGGGTCTGGCCGCCACGCGAGTCGTAGGCGTGGCCGGTGGCCATCAGCAGCGCGCCGAGGTTGGCGTAGCCGATGCCCAGCTGACGGTAGGCGCGGGTGGTGTCACCGATCGGGACGGTCGGGAAGTCCGCGAAGCAGATCGAGATGTCCATCGCCGTGATGACCAGCTCGACGGACTTCACGAAGTTCTTCGAGTCGAACGTGCCGTCGCTCTTGAGGAACTTCATGAGGTTCAGCGACGCCAGGTTGCACGAGCTGTTGTCGAGGCTCATGTACTCCGAGCACGGGTTGGACGCGTTGATCCGCCCGGTCTCGGGGTTGGTGTGCCAGTCGTTGATCGTGTCGTCGTACTGGATGCCCGGGTCGGCGCACTCCCACGCGGCCGTGGTGACCTTGCGGAACAGGGTCTTGGCGTCGACGGTCTCGAGGACGGAGCCGTCCATGCGGCCGCGCAGCCCGAACTCCGAGCCGTCCTCCACCGCGCGCATGAACTCGTCGGAGACGCGCACGGAGTTGTTGGCGTTCTGGTACTGGACGCTGGTGATGTCCTTGCCGCCGAGGTCCATGTCGTAGCCGGCGTCGCGCAGCGCGCGGATCTTGTTCTCCTCGCGCGCCTTGGTCTCGATGAACTCCTCGATGTCGGGGTGATCGATGTCGAGGACGACCATCTTGGCCGCGCGCCGGGTGGCACCACCGGACTTGATGGTTCCGGCGGAGGCGTCGGCGCCGCGCATGAAGCTGACCGGCCCGGAGGCGGTGCCACCGGAGGACAGCAGCTCCTTGGAGGAGCGGATGCGGGAGAGGTTCAGGCCGGCACCGGAGCCGCCCTTGAAGATGAGGCCCTCCTCGCGGTACCAGTTGAGGATCGAGTCCATCTCGTCGTCGACGGCGAGGATGAAGCAGGCGCTGACCTGCTGCGGGAGCGCTCGTGCCGACGTTGAACCAGACCGGCGAGTTGAAGCTGAAGACCTGGTGCATGCAGCATCCAGGTGAGCTCGTGCTCGAAGATCTCGGCGTCGCCCTCGGTGGCGAAGTACCCGTGCTCGCGGCCGGCCGCGCCGTAGGTGAGCACGACCCGGTCGATGAGCTGACGCAGGCTGCTCTCCCGCTGCGACGTGCCCACGGCACCGCGGAAGTACTTCGTGGTGACGATGTTGGTGGCGTTGATGCTCCACTCGGCGGGGAACTCCACGCCGCGCTGCTCGAAGTTGATCGAGCCGTCCCGCCAGTTGGTCATCACGACGTCGCGGCGCTCCCAGGCGACCTCGTCGTACGGGTGCACACCGGCGGTGGTGAAGACGCGCTTGATCTTGAGGCCCTTGCCCCGGCTCGGCGCCTTGGCGCTGCGGCGGGTGCGGGGGCCGGCCAAGCGGTCGTCGGTCTCGGTCATGGTGTGGAGCTCTCCCTGGTCGTCATTCGCGTGGTGGTGCGCTCGCTCGGATACGCGGTGAGTGGATCGGACGGCGGCTGGGGAAGAGCCGCGATCTGGACTTGTTGACTGCTGTCTATCGGGTGGTACTGACAGTTCTCAGGTGCCGGCAGGCGCTGCCGGAGGGGACGGTCGGGGGCGGGATGCCGGCGGTCTGCCGGTCCCGCAGCTCGGCGATCTCCTTCTCGAAGTCCGCCACGGACGAGAAGGATCGGTAGACGCTCGCGAAGCGCAGGTAGGCCACCTCGTCGAGCTCCCGCAGGGGGCCGAGGATGGCCAGGCCGACCTCGTGACTGGGGACCTCCGCCGCGCCCGTGGCGCGGATGGCGTCCTCGACCTGCTGGGCGAGCAGGGCCAGCTGGTCCTCGTCGACCGGACGGCCCTGGCAGGCCCGGCGGACGCCGGCGACCACCTTGGTCCGGTTGAACGGCTCGCTGACCCCGCTGCGCTTGACGACGGCGAGCACCGCCTCCTCGACGGTGGTGAACCGACGCCCGCACTTCGGGCAGGACCGGCGGCGGCGCGTGGTGGCGCCCTCGTCGGCCTCCCGCGAGTCGATGACCCGGCTGTCGGCGTTGTGGCAGAACGGGCAACGCATCGCGGGTCACCTCCTCTCGATCCGGCGCCGATCCGGCGGTGACCGGGACGCCTGCCGCAGGCCTTCCTCCGACCGTCCTGTGGACCCTCCTGGGGACATCCGGTGGACGTCTCGGGGAGAACCTGGGGATCAGCCTGTGGACAGGCTTACAACTCTGTAACTACTAGATGTAGGGGAACCCTAGGCCGACGCACACAAGATGTGCAAGCGATTCGAGGCCCGGCGTGTTCCGTTCCGACACTGCTGTCACCTGCAGGAACAGCACGCCTCACGAGTCACACGACTCGCCGGAACGACGCGCCGGAGAACCCATCCGACGCCCTCGCGCTCCGCGACCAGCCACGGACGGGCCGCACGGAGCCGAGCGAGATGCGACCACCGGACCGTCGGCGAGGCGACGTCGGCCCGGGCAGGAAACGGGCAGAGGGCAGCGTCGTCAGACGTTGGTCAGGGATCCGTCCAGCCGCGGCCGACGAGCGTGCGGCACGTGGTCGCTGAGCCGCATCGGCCGCGTCAGCAGTTCCGGCTGCTGCTCACCGACGGCACCCCACGCGCTCCGCGAACGCCCGCCGAAGGTCTCCTCGAGCCGTGCGGGACGGGCCGGCAGCGCGGGCGAGGCGCCGGCGGCGGGCGCGTCGGCGACCGCGGGGAAGAGTCCCGTGTCCGCCTTGCGGTGCCGCCCGGGGTCGACGGGCGGCGCGGCGCGGTGGCGCCCCGCGTCGTCGGACGGCGCCGCCACGGTCGCCTCGGCGGCGCACCGAGTCCTCGGGGGCCCGACGCCGACCGCCGGAGGACGACGACGGCGAGGGGGACTGCGCCGCGGCGGCGGCGACCGCCGTCTCCGGGGACTCCGGCGCTCGGCGCCGACCTCCGGCGCGCGGCGCCGAGGGAGCGGCCGCTCGGGAACGCTCCGGCGCCCGACGACGACCACCCGGCGCGACTGGTGCCGCCACCGACGACGGACAGGTCGCGCACCATCGGCATGCTCGCCGTCGCTGCCGCGTCGGCCGTCGGCCGGACGGTCCGCGCCGCGGCGACGTCGCCCGCGGCAGCTTCTGGGTGGAGGACGCATCCGGCACCACGGAGGGCTCGGGAGCGACGGTCAGGTGACGCTCGGGCAGCCGCAGCCCGGCGAGATCCATCCACGCCGTCTCCTCGACACCACCGAGGACCACGCGCACCCACACCTGGCACGTGCCGCTGTCGTCGTGCCGCCATCCGAGCAGCTCACCGGCCCACCAGGCACCTGCCTGGTACACCTCGACGGACTGTGGCTGAGCTGCGAACACGGCTGTCCGGTTCTCCATGGGGCGCGACACGTGACGACCGTATGCGTCGGATCCACCACAGAGGGTGAACGCGCCCGTACTGAGGGTTGACGAAGTCGGTGGCTCACGTTGTGGAGGTGTTGCCGTGGCGGGGCTCGCCGGGCCTGCCATCGGCCGCCTCCGGGAACCGTCGACCCATGCTCCCCCGGCCACCCCCTCAGGCGTGCCACGCACCGCCCCCGCGCCGCGCACGGCGATCACGGCAGCTGGAGAACCTGGCCGGGAACCAGGACGCCCCCGTCGAGGTCGTTGAGGCGCTGGATCTCGTCGACGAGCGCACGCACGTCGCCGTCACCGTCCAGTGCCGTGGCGATCGACCACAGCGTGTCGCCCGACTGCACGATCACGCTGCTCTCGCCGGCGAGGCGCAGCGCGTCAGCACTGCCGCCCGCGAGCAGCGGACCCAGCCACGAGCCGAGCGCCACGCCGGCCGCCAGCGCCAGGACGACGGCGAGCCGGCGGGCACGCCGCGTGAGCCGCAGCCGGACGCTGCCGGGACGCCGCGTGCCCGGGCGGGACGGACGTCCGCCGGGCGGCGGGGTGCGCGCTGGGCCCAGCGCTGCGAGGGGCCTCCCGGTCGCCCCGGGGCGACGGGTCGAGCCGGCGGGACGGGAGGGGCGCAGACGCCGACCCTCGACGGACTCCGGCGGGACGGATGCGGGCGCAGGGGACGCACGGAGCGCCGCCTCCCCGACGTCGGGCACCGCGACCAGCCGCGGACGCCACGGCGCCTGGACCTCCTCGTCGAACTCCAGCACGGCCTGCTGCACGCACCCCATGACCCGTCCTCCCCTGCCTCTTCGCCCCTGCGTCGTCCCGCCGCCTCGACCACCGGGTCGGTATCGAACGCGTGTTCGATTCGAACGACTGTTCGATGTCTACCGGACCGGTCCGACGAAAGCCACAGGACACGTCACGACTTCGAACATGTGTTTGATCGAGCGGCTCCGGACGCGCTACCGTCCGTTCGACGAACACAGACGCTGCGAGAGCAGCGGACGAGGAGGCGACGTGGCGGAGAAGAGTGGGAAGTCAGGTGGTCGCAAGGCGTCCCGGGACGCCGCGACGGACACCGGGACGGCCACGGTCCGCTCGTTCCCCGACCGGGGAGCCGACGGCGACGGGCTGACCCAGCGGCAGCGACGGGTCCTGGAGGTCATCCGCGACTCCATCGAGCGGCGCGGCTACCCGCCCTCGGTGCGCGAGATCGGCGAGGCGGTCGGTCTCTCGTCGGCCTCGTCCGTCGCCCACCAGCTCTCCGTGCTGCAGAAGAAGGGGTGGCTGCGCCGCGACCCGAACCGGCCCCGGGCGCTCGACGTCCGCCTGCCCGGCGACTCGCCGCACCACGCCTCGACCGCGCCCGATCTGGCCGGCGTGCCCGACGACGTCGACGTCTCCGCCCCCACCTACGTGCCGCTCGTCGGTCGCATCGCGGCCGGTGGCCCGGTGCTCGCCGAGCAGGCGGTGGAAGAGGTCTTCCCGCTCCCCCGCGAGCTGGTCGGCGAGGGCACCTTGTTCATGCTCAAGGTCACCGGAGACTCGATGATCGAGGCGGCCATCTGCGACGGCGACTTCGTCGTCGTGCGCCAGCAGCCGACGGCCGAGAACGGCGAGATCGTGGCCGCGATGATCGACGGCGAGGCGACGGTCAAGACCTACAAGCGGCGCGACGGCCACGTCTGGCTGATGCCGCACAACCCGGCGTACGAGCCGATCCCCGGCGACGACGCGACGGTGCTCGGCCGGGTCGTCAGCGTCCTCCGGCGGCTCTGAGTCACGGGGAGCCCGGCAACGGGCTCCCCACCGGCGCGGATCGCAGCAGGGGCGAGCAGGTCAGGGACGGCGGCGGCGGAACAGCCCGACGATCCACACCACCACGGTCGCCACGAGGGCGGCGATCACTCCGGACGTGATCGGTGACAGCCCGGAGCTGGTGAAGTCCGTGAGGCTCGGGGTCGGCCCCGCGGGGGTCTCCCCCGCCACGGCAACCGTGCCGGCCGGCAGGGGGACGACGGTGACGTCGCTCGGCGTTCCCTCACTCGCGACGACCACGGAGGCGCCGTCCGCGCTGAAGCTGATCGCCTCGCCCTGGGGCGAGTCCGGCAGCGCGATGCGCACCGGCTCGGTCGCCAGAGCGGCCACGACGTCGGATCCGGTCAGCGACCAGACGTACGCGTCGGTGTACGTCCGCAGGGCCAGATGACGACCGTCGGCCGCGACCGCTCCCCCGGTGACCAGCAGTTGGCCGGCCCGGCCCACCGGCCCGCCCGGCGTCCCGGTGAGTGTCAGGTTCACCGAGGCGACCTTGCCCAGCGCCACGGTGCCGCCGTCGACGAGTCCGGCGATCGGGCGGTAGACCTCGCTCGCGCCGAGCACCTCCTTCGTGACGACGTACGGCGTCCCGTCCGGGGCGAGCAGCAGCGCCTCGGCGTCGTGCGGCCCGTCGGGATACGTCAGCCGGTACAGGCTCGGTCGTGCCGTCGGGACGCAGCGCGACGAGCGCGATCGTCGGGCGGGTGGCGCCGTTGTCGCCGGTGTCGGCCACCCAGACCGTGCCGTCGGCGCCGACCGCGAGATCCTCCGGGTCGAAGGGGTCGACCGCCGTCGTGTGCACGTCGATCACCTGGCAGGCGCCGTCGAGCACGTAGAGCGCGATCTGGTCGCCGCCGTCGTTGATGGCGAACACCCGCCCCGGGACCACGACCAGACCCGACAGCTCGACCAGGCGCGGGTCGGTGATCTGACAGCGGGTCACCGGGCCGGCGCTCGCCTGCGCGGCGGCGTCCTCGGCCGCTGCGGGCACGCCGGAGGC
The DNA here is from genome assembly GCA_963748305.1 of uncultured Actinomycetota bacterium. Classification (GTDB taxonomy): domain Bacteria; phylum Actinomycetota; class Actinomycetes; order Mycobacteriales; family Geodermatophilaceae; genus Blastococcus_B. Next base: position 28,648 of record CAVVIN010000022.1, read on the forward strand.
GAGGACGAGTGCGGCACCGAGGAGTCCCCCGGTGACCAGCAGCCGCCCCCGAACGCCGCTACGCGGTCGGCCGGCCTGCACGGGCACGAACCCAGCGTGACAGAACGGCTGCATCGAGTGCGTGAACCACGCCCAACAGCAGAATTCCGACGGCGGCGCCCACGACCGCGTCGGTGACCCAGTGGAAGTCCAGCGACACCATCGCGACGCCGGTCGCGATCGGCCCGACGACGCTCAGCCACCAGAACGTGCGCTGCACCCCCGCCGGCAGTCCGTACTCGACCGCCTGCCACCGCGCGACGCCCCACATGAGTACGGCGTTGGCGACGTGCCCCGACGGGAACGACGCCCCGTCGTCGTGGAAGAAGAAGGAGCCCGGGAAGCCCGGCGCCGTCCGGCCGGTCCCCCCCTTGATCGCGTAGACCACCGCGGAGAGCAGCGCCAGGGCGACGAGCACGCGCACCAGCGGCAGCAGGGTGTGCCGCCGCCAGGCCAGATACCCGACCAGCCCGGCAAGGACGACCAGGATCGTCGCCCGGCCGCCGAGCTGGGTGACCACCCACACCGCCGGATAGGCCATCGAGTCCTGCAGGTCCCAGCTGCTGACGACCTCGGAGACCTTGAGGTCCATGCGCTCGAGGGCACCGCGGGTGAACAGGTCGAGGGTGACCAGGCCGCCGACCACGAGCGCGCCGAGCATCAGCCACCACGGCGGGCGGCCGATCGAGACGACGCGCGTGCGATCGGGCACGCCGGCGTCCCGAACCACGGCGCTCGTCACGGGATCACCGTACCGGCCCGTGATCTGCCTGTGATCTGCGCGAGCCGACCCGCGTGGCGCGGTCACCCGACGGGGACGACGAACTCCTCGAGCGCTGCGGCGAGTGCGCCGTCCACCCGGGCGGACAGCCGGGTCCCGTCGCCCTCGTGCGTCTCCTTGAGGACCTCGCCGTCGCGGTGCACCCGGGCCACCAGGTCACCCCGGCCGTAGGGCACCAGGACGTCGACGTCGACATCGGGGCGGGGCAGCCGGGCGGCGATCAGCTCGCGCAGCGTGTCCATCCCGGCGCCGGTGCGCGCCGACACCCAGACCGCACCCGGCAGCGCGCGGCGCAGCGTGAGGATGTCCTCCTCGGTCATGGCGTCGACCTTGTTCACGACGATGACCTCGGGGACGGCCGCGGCGTCGATCTCGCCCAGCACGACGCGGACGGCGTCGATCTGGCCGAGCGGGTCCGGGTCGGCCCCGTCGACGACGTGCAGCAGCAGATCGGCGGCGGCGACCTCCTCCAGCGTGGACCGGAACGCGTCCACCAGCTGGTGCGGGAGGTGCCGGACGAAGCCGACGGTGTCGGTGAGCGTGTACTCGCGGCCGTCGGGGGACTCGGCACGCCGGACCGTCGGGTCGAGGGTGGCGAACAGCGCGTTCTCGACCAGGACGCCGGCGCCGGTCAGCTGGTTGAGCAGGCTGGACTTGCCGGCGTTGGTGTAGCCGGCGATCGCCACGCTCGGGGTCGCGTTGCGATCGCGGTTCGCGCGCTGCGTCGCCCGCGCCGTCGCCATGCCGGCGATCTCCCGGCGCAGCTTGCTCACCCGGGAGCGGATGCGCCGACGATCCGTCTCGATCTTGGTCTCACCGGGGCCGCGGGTACCGATGCCGCCACCGCCCGCGACGCGGCCACCGGCCTGCCGGGACATCGACTCACCCCAGCCGCGCAGGCGCGGGAGCATGTACTGCATCTGCGCCAGCTCGACCTGCGCCTTGCCCTCCCGGCTCGTGGCGTGCTGGGCGAAGATGTCGAGGATCAGCGCGGTCCGGTCGACCACCTTGACCTTGAGCACCTTCTCCAGCTGGTTGAGCTGGCCGGGCGTCAACTCGCCGTCGCAGATCACGGTGTCGGCGCCGGATGCGGCCACGATGTCGCGGATCTCGGCGGCCTTGCCCGAACCCACGTACGTGGCGGCGTCGGGCCGGTCACGGCGCTGGCTGACCGCCTCCAGCACCTCCGAGCCGGCCGTCTCGGCCAGGGCGGCGAGCTCGGCGAGCGAGCGGTCGGCGTCGGCCTGCCTGCCTTCGGTCCACACGCCGACCAGCACGACGCGCTCGAGGCGCAGCTGTCGGTACTCGACCTCGGTGACGTCGGCGAGCTCGGTGGAGAGCCCGGCGACCCGGCGCAGGGCCCCGCGCGCCTCCAGGTCGTAGGAACCCGCGCTCTCGTCCGGCTCGTCCCACTGATCCACGGGGGACGGCCGGGTCTGCGAGGTGGTCCGGTCGTCGGCCGGGAGGCTCTCGGGGGCGTTGGTCATCGGTTCCAGCGTGGCACGGCGGGGAGGAACAGGCACCTGAGTTGTCATCACCCGCTACAACGCATCAGCCGCCCGAGTGCATCCCGTTCCTGCCCGGGTAGGGCAGGCGGGACCGTTTCCCCGAGGAAGGAGGACCCCGTGAGCGACAGCGAACCGAGCAGTCCGGCCCCGTACGGCGAGCTCGACGACCCCGGCCGCGATCCGAAGGGCCTCACCCCGCCGCGCAACCTCTTCGGCGGCGGGCCCGACCAGGACAGCGGGAGCGGCGAGCCGAAGGCCAGCCCCGGCACCGAGGGCGAGTCGACGATGCCCGAGTCGCCGACCGAGGACGACGACCGCGCCTGACGGCGGTCAGGTCTCCAGCCACTCCGCACACAGCTCGCCGGCCGCGACGACGACGGCCGGACCGGTGAGCACCGTCGTCCCCGGGGTGACCTGCACCGACAGCCGGCCCCCGGGGACGTCGACGCGCACCGTTCCCTCGGTGCGGTCCTCCGCCGCGAGGGCGGCGTAGGCCGCCGCGCAGGCGCCGGTCCCGCAGGAGCGGGTCTCGCCCACGCCGCGCTCGAACACCCGCAGGCGGATGTGCGCGCCGGGCTCGAGCACGTTGATCACCTCGACGTTGACCCCGTCCGGGAAGAGCCCGGCGTCGAACCCCGGTGCCCGCGTGAGGTCGAGCGTGTCGACGTCGACGTCGGTCAGGGCAGGCCAGGTGCGGGTTGCCCATCGACACGGCGCGGCCCGGGAAGCTGCGTCCATCCAGCGTCGCCTCGCCGGCCCCGAATTCGCGCGCCGGGCCCATGTCGACCCAGTAGTCGCCGTCGGGGGTCGCCCCGACCCGGCGCGGACCGCCGCGGGTGCCGACCAGCACACCGGCCTCGCAGACCGACCGCTCGAGCAGGCCCTCGGTGACCAGCACGTGGAGGAACAGCCGGATGCCGTTGCCGCACATCTCCGCGTGCGAGCCGTCGGCGTTGCGGTGGTCCATGAACCACTCGCAGCGGTCCACGTCGGCGCCGAGCACCTCGGGTGCGTCGGGGACGTGCGTGCTCCGGACGACGCGGAGGACGCCGTCGCCGCCGAGGCCGGCGCGGCGGTCGCAGAGCCGGCGGACCATGGCCTCGTCCAGCCGCTTCTCGGGCCAGACGTCGCCGTCGGGGTCGGGCAGGACGACGAAGTCGTTCTCCGTGCCGTGCCCGATCAGGACCCGGGGGGCGTGGGGCGAGCTCACCGGTCGATCGTACGGTCGGCGATCTCGCTGGTGACGGCATCGACGAGGTCGGGCCGGGCGGCGTCGAGCCACGTGAGCGATCGATCGCGGCGGAACCACGACCGCTGCCGGCGCACGAACCGGCGCGTGGTGCTCACCGTGCGCTCGCGGGCCTCGTCGGGGGTCAGCGCGCCGTCGAGCTGCGCCAGCACCTGCGCATAGCCCAGCGCGCGCGACGCGGTCGGCCCCTCGCGCAGTCCGTCTGCCGCCAACGCCTCGACCTCGGCGACGAAACCCGCTGCCCACATGCGCTCCACCCGCACGGCCACCCGCTCGTCGAGCTCCTCGGGTGCCCGGTCGAGGGCGACGGCCACGACTGGGTAGTGCGGCCTCGGCTCCGGGAGCGAGGCGCGGAACGGCCCGCCGGTCAGCTCGATGACCTCCAGCGCGCGGACGATCCGCCGGCCGTTGCTCGGCAGCACGACCTCGGCCGCCGCCGGGTCCAGCTCGGCCAGCCGCCGGTGCAGGGCGGCCGGGCCGACGGCGGCGAGCTCTCCCTCGTAGCGGGCCCGGACGTCGGGATCGGTCCCGGGGAAGTCCAGTTCGTCGAGGACGGCACGCACGTAGAGCCCCGAACCGCCGACCAGCAGCGGCAGCGTGCCGGCCGCCCGCAGCCGGTCGATCTCCGCGCGGGCCCGCAACCGGTACTCGGCGACCGAGGCGGCCTCGCGCACATGCCACAGGTCGAGCAGGTGGTGCGGCACGCCGGCCCGCTCAGCGGCATCGGGCTTGGCGGTGCCGATGTCCATGCCGCGGTAGAGCTGCATCGAGTCGGCGTTGACCACCTCTCCGCCCAGCCGCTGGGCGAGCGCGACGGCCAGCGCGGTCTTGCCCGTGGCGGTGGGGCCGAGGACGGCGACGACCGGCGGGGGCCCGCTCATCCCGCCGTCCAGTCGGCGACCAGGTAGCCGACGCCGAACGGCGCGGAGTCGTGATGCAGCCGGGCCGTGACCGGGCGACCGGCGAGAACGGCGCCGACCGCCCGCCAGGTGGGCACGCCGGACGCCAGCAGCCGCTCACCCTCCGCGGGGTCGAGGCCGGCCAGGGCAGCCGCGTCGCCGTCGGCCAGAGCCGCGGCAGCCGAGGCATCGAAGGGTTCCGCGCCCGGGTCGAGGTAGCCCGGCGCCTTGACCGTGCGGCGGGCGGACCCGTCCCCCATGGCGAGGAGGCCCACCGGACCTTGGAGCGAGGCCAGTACCGCAGCAAGATCCCTGGGCCCCGCGCCGACTCGCTCCGCGTCGGACCCGGCCTCGTCGAGCAGCCAGGCACCCACGGTGTGCGCGAGCGGCACCCGGCGTCCCGCGGATCGGGCCCGGCCGGCGAACGGGACCTCGACGTCGATCCCGAACCCGCTCAGGTCACCGGCGTCGCCGGGCCCGAAGCGCTCCCCGGGGGCCGCCCCGTCCCCGACGACGACCACGACCTCGGGGCGCGCGGCGAGCAGGGCGGTGACCGCGGCTGCGCATGCCTCCCGCAACGCCGTCGTCTCGGCGGACGACCGGCCCTCGACGGCGGGCAGCAGCAGCGGAGGGGCGGGGCAGAAGGCCACGGCCACGACGCTGGTCGCTTCGACGGTCACGGGAGGAGTGTCCCGGATGCGACGTGGGACACTGCCCAGCGTGTCGAGCACGGACAACCCCGGTAACGGGGTGCAGCAGGCCGCTCCGCCGAATGCGGAGACCACCGAACCAGCCGTGGCAGAGGCGGTGAACCCCGAAGCCACCCCGCCCGAGGCGCCCGAACCGTCGGCGCCCGAGCCGCCGGCCACCGAGGCAGCGACGGTCGAGCCCGAGACGGAGACGACCGCCCTCGCCGTGACCTCGGACGCCGTGACCCCGGACGCCGTGACGTCCGACGCGGGCACGCCGGCCGCGCCGGTTCCGGGTGACGCCGCGCTGGCCGATCCCGTCGGGGACGCTCCGGCGCCTGACGTGGGCGAGAGCACCGCCGCAGGGACCGACACCCCGACCCCACCCCCCGTGCCGACGCCCGGCCCGGTGCCGAGGCCCGGCCCCGTGCCGACGCCGGGCCCGGTCCCGAGCCCGGCCGACACGGGCACTTCGGTCGCGCCCGTTCCCGGTGACGCCGCGCTGGCCGATCCCGTCGGCGACGCTCCGGCGCCTGAGGTGGGCGAGAGCACCGCCGCAGGGACCGACACCCCGACCCCACCGCCGGTGCCGACGCCCGGCCCCGTACCGACGCCCGGCCCGGTGCCCACGCCAGGCCCGCCCCCGAGCCCGGCCGACACGCCACCGCACCCGCCGTCGGCCGTGACGCCCGAGCCGGCGACCGCACCCGCGAGCGATCCCACCGAGTGGGGCCGGGTCGACGACGACGGCACCGTCTACGTGCGGACCGCCGACGGCGAGCGCGCCGTCGGGTCATGGCAGGCCGGCGAGCCGGCGGCCGGGCTGGCGCACTACGGACGGCGCTTCGACGACCTGGCCACCGAGGTGGTGCTGCTCGAAGCTCGGCTTAAGGCGCACACCGGCAATCCGGCCGAGATCAAGAACAAGGCGCAGGGGCTCGCCGAGTCGATCCCCACCGCCGCCGCGGTCGGCGACCTCGCGGGCCTTGCCGCCCGGGCCCGCGCGATGGTCGACACCGCCGACTCCGCCGCCGCCGAGTCCCGCGCCGAGAAGGCCGCCGCGCGGGCGGCCCAGGTCGCCCGCAAGGAGACGCTCGCGGCCGAGGCCGAGCAGATCGCCGCCGAGTCGACCGCTTGGAAGGCCGCCGGCGACCGCCTGAAGGCGATCGTCGAGGAGTGGAAGACGATCCGCGGGATCGACCGCAAGACCGACGAGGCGCTGTGGTCCCGCTTCGCGGCGGCCCGGGACGCCTTCGGTCGCCGTCGCGGGGCGCACTTCGCGTCCCTCGACGCCCAGCGCGGCGAGGCCCGCTCCGCCAAGCAGGAGCTGATCGCCGAGGCGCAGAAGCTCTCGGCCTCCACCGACTGGGGTCCGACGAGCGCGGCCATGCGCTCACTGATGGACCGCTGGAAGGCCGTGCCGCGGACAGGCCGCGACGGCGACGACGACCTGTGGAAGCAGTTCCGCGCCGCCCAGGACGTCTTCTTCACCGCCCGCGCGGAGTCGGACAAGGTCCGCAACAACGAGCAGGTGGTCAACCAGCAGCAGAAGGAGGAACTGCTCGCCGAGGCCGAGAAGCTCGACCCGTCGACCGACCTCCGGGGTGCCCAGAACGCCCTGCGCAAGATCCAGGACCGCTACGACGCCATCGGCCACGTGCCCCGCGGCGCCATGCGTTCGCTGGAGGACCGCATGCAGGCCGTCGAGCAGAAGGTGCGCGGGGCGGCCGACACGACCCGCGCCCGGACCGCCCCGGAGAACCCGATGGTGGCGTCGATGCGTGCCGCCGTCACCAAGGCCGAGGAACAGCTGGCCAAGGCCGAGGCCGCCGGTGACAAGCGGCGGATCGAGGAGGCGAAGGCCAACCTGGCCACCCGCCAGGAGTGGCTGGCCGAGGCCGAGAAGTCGGCCGGCCGCCGCTGAGCCGCGGGCGTGGCCACCTACGTGCTCGTCCACGGCGCATGGGGGACGAGGACCTGACCGACATCGTGCTGCTCGGGTTCTCCTACGGCGGGGCCGTGGTCACCGGGGCGCTGGAGCGCAACATCGGCGACCGCGTGCGCTCGCTGGTGTTCCTCGACGCGTTCGTGCCCGCCGACGGCGACTCGGTGGACAGCCTTCGACCGCACCTACATCCGGGCGACGGCCGATCCGGCGGGCGTCGGCTCGCCCGCGTTCGAGGCGGCCGCCGCCTGGGCGCGCTCCTCGCCCGACTGGCGGTACCGCGAGATCCCGACCAGCCACCTGGTGCCGCACAACCGGCCGGAGGAACTGACCCGCCTGCTCCTCGAGCTGGCCTGATGAATCGGGCGCGGGTCAGCAGCCGGTGACGGGGGCGAGGGGCGCGGGAGCACCGACCTGCGGCATCCCGAGCAGGATGCCGGGGGTCGAAGGGCGGATGCCTGCCTCACTGGCGTCGCCGGCCCGCGTGCGTCGGTGCGACAGCAGGGGGCCGTCGGCGACGAGGAAGTGCGGCGCCGCCTGGGTCACGACCGTCTCCACGACGTCGCCCGGGCGGACGCCGTCCGCCGCCGTGAAGTGCACGAGCCGGCCGTCGCGGGCCCGGCCGGAGAGCCGGCCGGTGGCGGCGTCCTTGCTGCCCTCCCCCGCGGCGACCAGCAGCTCGACCGTCCGGCCGACGAGCTTCCGGTTCTCGTCCCAGCTGATCTCGTCCTGCAGTGCGGTGAGCCGCAGGTAGCGCTCCTGGACGACGGCCTTCGGGATCTGCCCGTCCATCTCGGCGGCGGGCGTGCCGGGCCGCTTCGAGTACTGGAAGGTGAAGGCGCTGGCGAAGCGGGCGGCGCGGACGACGTCGAGGGTCTGCTGGAAGTCCGCCTCGGTCTCGCCCGGGAAGCCGACGATGATGTCGGTGGTGATGGCGGCATCCGGCATCGCTGCCCGGACGCGGTCGATGATCCCGAGGTAGCGCTCCTGCCGGTAGCCGCGGCGCATCCGGCGGAGGACGTCGTCGGAGCCGGACTGCAACGGCATGTGCAGCTGATGGCAGACCGCCGGCGTCTCGGCCATCGCGGCGATGACGTCGTCGGTGAACTCCCGCGGGTGCGGGCTGGTGAACCGCACCCGCTCCAGGCCCTCGATGCGGCCGGCGGCCCGCAGCAGGTCGGCGAACGCACCCCGGTCGCGGAACTCGACCCCGTAGGCGTTCACGTTCTGCCCGAGGAAGGTCACCTCGAGCACACCCTGGTCGACCAGGGCCTGCACCTCGGCCAGGATCTCGCCGGGCCGGCGGTCCTTCTCGGTACCGCGCAACGACGGGACGATGCAGAACGTGCAGGTGTTGTTGCACCCCACGCTGATCGAGACCCAGCCGGAGTAGGCGGAGTCCCGCTTGGCCGGGAGCGTCGACGGGAAGACCTCGAGGGACTCGACGATCTCGACCTGCGCCTCGGCGTTGTGCCGGGCGCGATCCAGCAGCGCCGGCAGCGAGCCGACGTTGTGCGTGCCGAAGACGACGTCGACCCACGGCGCGCGACGGACGATCTCGCCGCGGTCCTTCTGCGCCAGGCACCCGCCGACGGCGATCTGCATGCCCGGGTGGGCGTCCTTCACCGGCCGCAGGTGCCCGAGGTTGCCGTAGAGCCGGTTGTCGGCGTTCTCGCGGACGGCGCAGGTGTTCAGCACCACGACGTCGGCGTCGCCGCCCTCGGGTGCGGCCGTGTACCCGGCCGCCTCCAGGAGACCGGACAGTCGCTCGGAGTCGTGCACGTTCATCTGGCACCCGTACGTCCGCACGAGGTAGGTGCGCGCCGGGACCTGCGTCAAGCTGTTCATCTCAGCAGCGAGAGTACGACCCCGCTTCGTTACGCCTTCGTGATCGGCCCGATCACGCACCGTGTCCGATCCCCCCTATGGTCCAGAAGATGACTGCTGAGGGCCGCTCGAACGGGGAGCCGCTCGTCCGCCTGTCCGGCGTCGACAAGTGGTTCGGCGACCTGCACGTGCTGCAGGACATCGACCTGGCGGTGGACCGCGGCGAGGTCGTCGTCGTCATCGGGCCGTCCGGTTCGGGCAAGTCGACGTTGTGCCGGGCCATCAACCGGCTCGAGGGCATCCAGCAGGGCGAGATCACGATCGACGGCGAGCGGCTGCCCGACGAGGGCAAGGCGCTGGCCCGGCTGCGTGCCGACGTCGGCATGGTGTTCCAGAGCTTCAACCTCTTCGCGCACAAGACGATCCTCGAGAACGTGACGCTGGGCCCGATCAAGGTCCGCAAGAAGTCGAAGGCCGAGGCCGAGAAGCGGGCCCGCGAACTGCTCGACCGGGTCGGCGTCGCCGCCCAGGCCGACAAGTACCCGGCCCAGCTCTCCGGCGGGCAGCAGCAGCGGGTCGCGATCGCTCGGGCCCTCGCCATGGACCCCAAGGTCATGCTGTTCGACGAGCCGACGTCGGCGCTCGACCCGGAGATGATCAGCGAGGTCCTCGACGTCATGGTCTCGCTGGCCCGCGACGGCATGACGATGATCGTCGTCACCCACGAGATGGGGTTCGCGCGCAAGGCGGCGAACCGCGTGGTCTTCATGGACGGCGGCCGGATCGTCGAATCCGCCGATCCGGAGACGTTCTTCACCACCCCGAGCTCCGACCGGGCCAAGGACTTCCTGTCCAAGATCCTCAACCACTGATCCACCCGCGTTCGACGACCGAGAGGACTTCAGTCATGAGCCTGCGCCGCACTGTCCTGACCGCGACCCTGAGCATCGCCACCCTGACCCTGGCCGCCTGCGGAGGAGGCTCGGAGGAGGAGACACCGGAGCCGACCGTCGCCGAGGCACCGGAGTTCGAGGCCGGGACGACGATGGCCGAGCTCGCCGAGGCCGGCACGATCCGCGTCGGCACCAAGGTCGACCAGCCGGGATTCGGCCTGGAGAACCTCGAGGGCGAGGTCGAGGGCTTCGACGTCGAGGTCGCCAAGATCATCGCCGGCGCGCCTGGGCATCGCGCCGGAGGACATCGAATGGGTGCCGACGCCGTCCGCGGTTCGTGAGGAGGTACTCGAGGGCGACGAGGTCGACATGGTCGTGGCGACCTACACGATCAACGACGAGCGCAAGGAGCGGATCTCCTTCGCCGGTCCGTACTACCAGGCCGGGCAGCAGGTCATGGTCGCCGCCGACGACGACACGATCACCGGACCCGAGTCGTTCACCGAGAACCCCGACGCGATCGTGTGTTCCGTGACCGGGTCGACGCCGTCGGAGAACATCCGTGAGTACCTCGCCAGCGAGGACCAGCTGGTGCTGTTCGAGGAGTACTCGGACTGCGCCGACGCGCTCGAGAACGGTCAGGTGCAGGCAGTCACCACCGACAACGTGATCCTGCTCGGGTTCGTGTCCGAGTCCGACGGCGCCTTCAAGCTCGTGGGTGAGCAGTTCACCGAGGAGCCCTACGGCATCGGCATCCAGCGTGGCGACGTCGCGTTCTGCGAGTTCATCAACGAGACCCTGGCCGCCAACGAGGAGGCCTACGTGGCCGCCTGGGAGGCCACCGCCGGTCAGGTCGAGGGCACCGAGACGCCCACGCTGCCGACCGCGGACGAGTGCGCCTGACCCTTCCCTGACCACCGCCTGACCTGCGGCCGGCCGCCCGACGGCCGGCCGCAGGTCGAGGTCCGTCCACCCCGGCGCCCGAGGACGCGGAAGGAGAGCACGTGGACGCGATCACCGAGAACTTCGGTCTGTACGTCGACGGCTTCCTCACGTCGCTGAGCATCTGCCTCGTGGCCCTGGTCGGGTCCCTCGTGCTCGGCGTGCTGATCGCGGCGTGCCGGGTCTCCCCGGTGCCGCCGCTGCGAGGGTTCGGCACGTTCTGGGTGACGACCTTCCGCAACACCCCGCTGTCGGTCGTCCTGTTCTTCTGCGCCTTCGGACTGCCCGAGCTCGGGATCAACCGCAGCTTCTTCTTCTTCGGCGTCCTCGGCCTGGTGCTCTACACGTCGGCCTTCGTCTGCGAGGCGGTGCGCGCCGGCATCAACTCGGTCTCCGCCGGTCAGGCCGAGGCGGCCCGATCCATCGGCCTCGGCTTCACCCAGAGCATGCGATTCGTCGTCCTGCCGCAGGCACTGCGCACCGTCGTCCCCCCACTGGGCAGCGTCATCATCGCCATGTTCAAGAACTCCGCGGTGGTCGGCGCCTTCGGCGTCGGCGGCGACCTCTGGAGCACCGGCCAGACCCTCACCAGCGCCCGCGGATTCGAGACGCTGCCGGTCTTCATCGGCGTCGCCCTCGGCTACCTCGCGATCACGTTGCCTGCCGGGGCGTTGTTGCAGGTCATCGAGCGGAAGGTGGCGATCGCCCGATGAGCGAGCAGGCCGTGCTCTACGACGCCCAGGGACCGAAGGCCCGCAGGCGGACGGCCATCGGGACCGGCGTCGCCATCGTGGTGCTCCTCTGGCTCGGCTACGTCGTCGTGCGGAAGCTCGCCGAGGAGGGCCAGTTCACCGAGGAGAAGTGGGGTCCGCTGATCGACCCCAGCAACGAGAACTTCGACGCGGTCTGGCGACTGTTCGGAATCGGCATCATGAACACCGTCAAGGCCGCGGCGATCGCGATGACGCTCTCGATCGTGCTCGGGACGCTCATCGCCGTCGCCCGGCTCTCCCTGGGCCGGATCGGGCGGATCCCGCTCATCGGGCTCGTCGAGCTGTTGCGCGGGCTGCCGGTCGTCGTCCTCGTGTATTTCGGCGTCCGCGTGCTACCCGATATCGGCGTCGACCTGCGCTCGCTGCCCGGCGGACAGGAGTTGTGGGGCCTCGTCATCGGGCTCACCGCCTACAACATGGTGATCTTCGCCGAGGTGGTCCGCGCCGGGGTCACGTCCCTTCCTCGAGGCCAGCGCGAGGCGGCCCTCGCGACGGGCCTCACCAACGGCCAGACGATGCGGATCGTGCTGCTGCCGCAGGCGTTCCGGGTGATGCTGCCGGCGATCATCAGCCAGCTGGTGGTCGTCCTGAAGGACACGTCACTGGTGACGTTCGTCGCCAACTACGACGAGCTGCTCAGCCAGGGCGAGAGCATCCGGCGCAACCTCGACAACCCGATCCAGACCTTCTTCGTCGTCGCCCTGCTCTACATCGCGATCAACTACTCCCTCGGTCGGCTCGCGCAGTACCTGCAGGCGCGCCAAGCCCGCAGGGGACGGACGGCGGCGCCGGCCGAGACGCTGGTTGCCGAGAACCAGGTGCCCGTCGGAGGCCTCGGGGGCGGCGCCTGACGCGGCGCGCGTACCACCCGACACACCCGTCCCCCTCCTCGGCGCGTCGCGGATGCTTGAAGCCTGAACGGACCGGTCCCCCCACGACACTGACGGGACCATGGAGACGATGCACGCCGCCGGACGGCGCCGCCTGCCCCCCGTACCCCGGCCTGCCGGTGAGCGGCCGGCCACCGGGCAGCTCACCGTCGAGCGCGCCCGCCGAGCCCCCGCCGACGCGCGGGTCCCCGGCAAGGCCGTGCGCGCGAAGCCGGTCGTGACGGCACCCGAGCCAGCCAAGGCCCGCCAAGCCCGCCAAGCCCGCCGCCGCGGGGCCGGTCACGACCACGGCACCCACCGCCGCGGAGTCCGCCGACACCCAGGTGATCGACACCCGCCAGATCGCCGCCGAGCTGATCAAGGCCGAACTCGCCGCGCACAGTCAGCCCGCGACGACGACCGATCCGGCCGCAGACGACGACACGGCGCAGGACACCGCCTGCGGACGACCCGACGGACGACACGGACCAGCGCAGCCGCGGACGACACCGCCGAGGACGACCCGCGCGGACGACACGGGGCGGCTGCAGCTGTCGGCGATCGCCGCCGAGACGCCGTCGAGGAGGCCGTCGCTGCAGAGGCCGGCGTCGACGAGAAGGTCCTCGACGAGGCCGTCATCACGGAAGCGGCGGCGGAGCCCGCAACTTCCGTGGCAGCAGAACGCCCCGTGGACGAGCAGGACCCGGCGCAGTTGTTCGTCGCGCGACTGCGGTCGTCGGCCACCGACTTCGCCGGCGCCGCCGGTGCCGAGCGCGCCGTCGTGCAGGAGGCGGTCCCGCCGGCCCGGCACCGTCGCGCGCGGTGCCGCCTGGTCCTGCGGTACGACGACGGCGACGTCGCCGACGTCACCCTGCTCGGGCCGGCCGGTGCCCCTGGGCGCCCGTCCCGGCACGGGTTCGACCGGCAGATCCTCCGGTGGCTGGGCGCCGGCCTGATCCGGGACGACTCGTGGCTGGTCTCCGACCCCGACGCGCCCGGTGGCGTGGCCGTGGACATCAGCGCCTGGGTCGCCGCGGGCTGACCCTCCGCCTGGAACGGGCACTCCTCCTGCCGTTCCGGGTTTCCCTCGGCGCCCCGATGCGCGACGATGGCGGTGCCGCTCGCCGACGGCGGGCGGTGTGCCGACCGTGCACGCCGGGGGCGTGCGAGAGGACTCGGGGGCCAGCTGATGTCCCGCAGGTTCGCAATCGGCCCAGCGGGTGACGCGGGCATGACCGCGATCGCGCCGCGGCCCATCGTCAGCCGGCCGAGCCCGGCGACGGTCAAGGCCAAGGGATCCCGGCTGGGCAGCGTGCTGCGCACGACCGACCACAAGGTCATCGGCCTGATGTACCTGACGGCCTCGTTCGTGTTCTTCATCATCGGCGGCCTGATGGCCATGCTGATGCGGGCCGAGCTGGCCCGGCCGGAGATGCAGTTCCTGTCGCCGGAGCAGTACAACCAGCTGTTCACGATGCACGGCACGCTGATGCTGCTGATGTTCGCGACGCCGCTGTTCTTCGCCTTCGGCAACCTGGTCATGCCGCTGCAGATCGGTTCCCCCGACGTCGCGTTCCCGCGGCTGAACGCCCTGTCCTTCTGGCTGTTCCTCTTCGGCAGCACGATGGTGCTCTCCGGCATGATCACCCCCGGCGGAGGCGCGGACTTCGGCTGGACGGCCTACGCCCCGCTGTCCACCGGCCTGCACAGCCCGGGCCCGGGCGGCAGCCTCTGGATGGCCGGCCTCGCCGTCAGCGGCCTGGGCACGATCCTCGGTGGCGTCAACTTCATCACCACGATCGTCTGCCTGCGCGCGCCCGGCATGACGATGTTCCGGATGCCGATCTTCGTCTGGAACACGCTGGTCACCAGCGTTGCTGATCCTGCTGGCCTTCCCGATCCTGACCGCCGCGCTGTTCGCCCTGCTGGCCGACCGCAACCTCGGCGCCCTCGTCTACACGCGAGAGATGGGCGGCCCGATGCTGTGGCAGCACCTGTTCTGGTTCTTCGGGCACCCCGAGGTCTACATCATCGCGCTGCCGTTCTTCGGCATCATCACCGAGATCATCCCGGTGTTCAGCCGCAAGCCGCTGTTCGGCTACAAGGGCATGGTCGGCGCCACCCTGGCCATCGGCTTCCTGTCGATCGCGGTCTGGGCGCACCACATGTACGCCACCGGCGCCGTCCTGCTGCCGTTCTTCGCGTTCCTGACCTACCTGATCGCCGTCCCGACCGGGCTGAAGTTCTTCAACTGGATCGGCACGATGTGGAGGGGCCAGCTGTCGTTCGAGACACCGATGCTGTGGGCCGTCGGCTTCCTGGTCACCTTCCTGCTCGGTGGCCTGACCGGCGTGCTGCTGGCCAGCCCGCCGCTGGACTGGCACGTCACCGACTCGTACTTCGTCGTCGCGCACTTCCACTACGTCGTCTTCGGCACCGTCGTGTTCGCGGCCAACGCCGGTATTGCGTTCTGGTTCCCGAAGATGTGCGGCCGGATGATGGACGAGCGGCTGGGCAAGCTGCAGTTCTGGATGACCTTCATCGGCTTCCACGGCACGTTCCTGCTCCAGCACTGGCTGGGCGCCGAGGGCATGGCGCGCCGGTACGTGGACTACCTGCCGAGCGACGGGTTCACCACGCTGAACACCGTCTCGACGATCTTCTCGTTCGTGCTCGGCGCCTCGATCATCCCGTTCCTGTTCAACGTGACCAGGTCGTGGAAGTACGGCCGGTTGGCGCTGCGGGATGACCCGTGGGGGCACGGCAACTCGCTGGAGTGGGCGACGTCGTCCCCGCCGCCGCGGCACAACTTCCTGGAGATCCCGCGGATCCGCTCGGAGCGCCCAGCGTTCGAGGCGCACTACCCGGAACTCATCGACCGACTCCAGGCCGAGGCCCACGCCGGCAAGTCGCACACCCCGTACGCGGACCACGTGGTCGGCGCCGGAGCCGGCCCGCGGCAGGGACCGCGCGACCCCGACGCCACATAGGAAGGACGGCCGCGAGGATCAGGGCAGCAGGCTCTCCTGGTCCTCGTGGGCGGCGAGGAACTCGTCGGCGTCGAAAGGATCGCTGTCGGGGGCGGGGACGGCGTCGAGCGCCTCACGGACCACGGCCGCCGCGAGCCCGCCGCCGTACCCCTTGCGGGCCAGCATGGCGATCAGCCGTCGGCTGGCGGTGGCCCGGTCGAGCCGGCGCATGCCCGGCACCTTCCGCTCGACCAGCCGGCGGGCGGCCTCGCGTTCGTCGTCGTCGTCGACTGCCTCCACGGCCGTCGCGGCGACCTCGGCGTCGACACCCTTGGCGCGCAGTTCCGCGCTCAGGGCGCGCCGGGCGAGGCCACGACCGGCCTGCCGTGAGCTGACCCAGGCGCGGGCGAAGGCGGCGTCGTCGATCAGGCCGACCTCGGTGAACCGGTCGAGCACGGCCTCGGCCGCCTCGTCTGGCACGTCACGGTCGGCCAGCAGGTCGGCCAACTGCTGGCGCGTCTTCGGCGCCCCGGTGAGCGCGCGCAGACACAGGCCGCGCGCGACCGCCTCGGGATCGGCCGGAGCCTCCCCCGGTCCGCCGGGGGCCGACTCGTCCGCGAGGTCCGGGTTCAGGGGACCGTCGCCGGCGGAGCCCGCCGGCCGTCGCGAACCTCGGCGTGCGCCGGGTCCGCGACGGCTCGACTGGAAGCTGCTCACCCGACGGGTCAGAAGTCGACGGGCGCGGTAGGTGCAACCGGAGCGTCGAGGGTCGCGCCGATGCCCAGCTTCTCCTTGATCTTCTTCTCGATCTCGTCGGCGAGATCGGGGTTGTCCTTCAGGAAGTTGCGGGCGTTCTCCTTGCCCTGGCCGAGCTGGTCGCCGTCGTACGTGTACCAAGCACCGGACTTCTTGACGAAGCCCTGCTCCACCCCGACGTCGATGAGCCCGCCCTCGCGGCTGAAGCCCTGGCCCCAGAGGATGTCGAGCTCCGCCTGCTTGAACGGTGCGGCGACCTTGTTCTTGACGACCTTGATGCGCGTGCGGCTGCCGACCGCGTCGGTGCCCTGCTTCAGGGTCTCGATCCGTCGGACGTCGAGGCGCACCGAGGAGTAGAACTTCAGCGCCCGACCACCGGTGGTGACCTCCGGCGAGCCGTAGACGACGCCGACCTTCTCGCGCAGCTGGTTGATGAAGATCATCGTGGTGCCGGAGTTGCTCAGCGCACCGGTGATCTTGCGCAGCGCCTGGCTCATGAGGCGGGCCTGCAGGCCGACGTGGCTGTCACCCATCTCGCCCTCGATCTCGGCACGGGGCACCAGCGCGGCGACCGAGTCGACGACGATGAGGTCGAGCGCGCCGGAACGGATCAGCATGTCGGCGATCTCGAGCGCCTGCTCACCGGTGTCGGGCTGGCTGACCAGCAGCGCGTCGGTGTCGACGCCGATGGCGCGGGCGTAGTCCGGGTCGAGCGCGTGCTCGGCGTCGATGAAGGCCGCGATGCCGCCGGCGGCCTGGGCGTTGGCCACCGCGTGCAGGGCGACCGTGGTCTTGCCGGAGGACTCCGGGCCGTAGACCTCGACGACACGGCCGCGCGGGAGGCCGCCGATGCCCAGTGCGATGTCGAGGGCGATCGAGCCGGTCGGGATGACCTTCATGGCCACCTCGGGACTGTCGCCCAGGCGCATGACCGAGCCCTTGCCGAACTGCTTGTCGATCTGGGCGAGGGCCATGTCGAGGGCCTTGTCGCGGTCAAGCGTTGCCATGGTGCACACCTTCGGTTCGCGGGGAAGCGGGTCGGGACCGACGCTAAGGAATGGCACCGACAGTTTTCGGTTTCCGGGTGGATCTGTGGAGAACCGCCCGGCCTGTGGACGCCACTCTATGCCGAACAGGTGTTCGACTGCCAGGGCGACACGCCGCCCTGTGGCGGACGGGGTCAACGCTCCTTGGGCGGCACGTCGTACTCCTCGCAGATGGCCAGCCAGACCTTCCGCACCGGCGCGCCGGCGTCGATCGCGTCGACCGCGGTGCGCCCGCCGAGGACGGCGAACACATGGTCCCGGGCCACACTCTGGGCACGCATGGACCCGAACTGACGGTCGAGCCGGGTCCAGAACTCCTGCAGGCGCACGACGTCGACGCTAACGCGCCGGCCCCGGTCAGGCGGCGGACGCCTAGATTGACGGCATGGTCGGTACCGGGTCCGAGGGGCTCGACCTCGTCCTGCAGATCGGGATCGCCCTCGCCACCGTCGTCCTGATCGTGCTGCTGATCAGGAACTATCGCGGTCGCTGACGGCACGGCCGGGGGCCTGCAGCCACACGACCACCAGGGGCAGGACCAGCGCGGCGGACACCGCGGAGACCAGCCCGAAACCGCCCAGCGCCAGCAACGGCCCGCCGACCACCCCGGCCAGCGCCGCCCCGAGGCCCATCAGCAGGTCGGTCCCGCCCTGCGCCGTCGGCCGCACGTCCGGACCGACCGACTCGGTGACCAGCGTCGACCCGGCGATGAGGCCGCACGACCAGCCCAGCCCGAGCAGCAGCAGCCCCGCGCCCAGCTGCCAGCGCGGCGCCCGGCGGCGCCGTGCCGGCCAGGGCGGCCGCGGCCAGCAGCAGCGCCCCACCGAGCGCGACGGTCGCCGACCGGCCCACCCGGTCGGCCAGCACACCCACGAGCGGGGAGAACAGGTACATGCCGGCGACGTGGACGCTGATGACCAGGCCGATGATCCGCAGCGTCGTCCCCTCGTCGCCACTGGCGTGGCCCATGTGCACCGGGGTCATGACCATGACCCCGACCATCACGGAGTGGGAGACGACGACCGACGTCAGCCCCAGCCGCCCCGACGGGCTCCGCCACACGGCGCCCAGCGCCGCCAGCGTGGCCCGCCGCGGCCGCACGGCCGGTGCGCCCGATCCACCGCCGAGACGGCGGGAGAGCAGCAGCGGGTCCGGCCGCATCAGCACCAGGAAGCCGACCGCCACGACGGCGAAGGCGGCGAGGGAGATCACGAACCCGCCGCTCAGGGGCGGGATGTCCAGCCACCGGCCGAGGTCGGCCCCCGGGCCGGCGAGGTTGGGCCCGAGGACCGACCCGATGGTCGTGGCCCAGACGACGAGGCTCAGGGAGCGGCCGCGGCGCTCCGGTTCGGCCAGGTCCGCCGCGGCGTAGCGGGCCTGCAGCCCGCAGGCGGTCGACGCACCGAACGTGAAGAGACCGAGCAGCAGCAACGGCAGCGAGGACAGCATCGCGGCCACGACGGTGAGCCCGGCCCCGAGGACGGCGACGGCGTAGCCGACCGCCAGCCCCGCACGGCGCCCGGAGCGGTCGCTGATCCGGGCCAGCGGGACGGCGATGATCGCCGACCCGAGGACGCGCGGCGGTCTGCCCGAGCCCGGCCGCGCTGTCGGTGCCGGCCACGTCGCGGGCCAGCAGCCCGCCCAGGGTGATGCCGACCGTGACCCCCACGCCGGCGAGGGCGACCCCGCCGCTGAGCACGCCCAGCGTGCGGCGCTGCACCCGCGCGACGTCGCTCGCGGCTCGCTGCTCGACCGTCATGGCGACAGTCTGGTCCGGCACGGCTCAGAGGCCCATGGACCGGCCGATGATCTCCTTCATGATCTCGTTGGTGCCGCCGTAGATCGACTGCACGCGCGAGTCCCGCCAGCCCTTCGAGATCGGGTACTCGTCCATGTAGCCGTAGCCGCCGTGCAGCTGCAGGCAGCGGTCGGCGACCTTGTTCTGCAGGTCCGTCGTCCACCACTTGGCCATGGCGGCGTCGGAGACGGTGAGGTCGCCCGTGGCGAGCTGCCGGACGCATTCGTCGACGAACGTGCGGGCGATCGTCGTCTCGGTCTGCAGCTCGGCCATGACGAAGCGGGTGTTCTGGAACTTGGCGACGGGGCGGCCGAACGCCGTCCGGCCGGTCACGTACTCCTGGGTCAGCGCGAGCATCCGCTCGCAGGCGGCGACGGCGCCCACGGCGATCGACAGCCGCTCCTGCGGCAGGTTCTCCATGAGGTGCAGGAAGCCGCCGTTCTCGGTGCCGAGCAGGTTCTCGGCCGGGACGCGGACGTCGTCGAAGAACAGCTCCGCGGTGTCCTGCGCCTTGAGGCCGACCTTCTCCAGGTTCCGGCCGCGGGAGAAGCCGGGCATGCCCCGCTCGACGACGAGCAGGCTGGTGCCCTTGGCCGCGGATGCTTCGGGATCGGTACGGGCGACGACGATGACCAGGTCGGCGTTGATGCCATTCGTGATGAACGTCTTCGACCCGTTGAGCACCCAGCCGTCGCCGTCCTTGCGGGCGGTGGTCTGGATGCCCTGCAGGTCGCTGCCCGCGCCCGGCTCGGTCATGGCGATGGCGGTGATCAGCTCACCGCTGCAGAACCCCGGCAGCCAGCGCTGCTTCTGCTCGTCGGTGGCGAGGTCGCGCAGGTACGGGCCGACGACGTCGTTGTGCAGGCCGAACCCGACGCCGCTGGCCCCGATCCGGACGATCTCCTCGTCGATCACCGCGTTGTAGCGGAAGTCGCGGACCCCGCCGCCGCCGTACTGCTCCTCGAGGTCCATGCCGAGCAGGCCCTGCTTGCCGCCCGAGATCCACACGTCGCGCGGGACGATGCCGTCCTTCTCCCACTGGGCGTGGAACGGCGCGACGTTCTTCTCCGCCCAGGCGCGGACCATGTCGCGGAACTCGTCGTGCTCGGCCTCGTACAAGGAGTGGCGCATGCCACTCAGTCTGCCCGACCGGTTACCGGTCGGAACCCGGAGGTCGGCCCGCGGCCGGCCGTCGACGGCGGACTGTCGTACCCCCGTGGACACTGGATCGCGTGTCCGCTCTCGACCGGTTCGCCGACGCCACCCGCGCGTGGTTCACCGGTGCCTTCGTGCAGCCGACGGCGGCCCAGGAGGGCGCCTGGGACGCGATCAGCAGCGGCGAGCACGCCCTCGTCGTCGCCCCCACCGGCTCGGGCAAGACCCTCGCCGCGTTCCTCTGGTCGTTGGACCGGCTGGCCGCCGCCCCTCCCCCGGCCGACGAGCAGCGCCGCTGCCGGGTCCTGTACGTCTCGCCCCTGAAGGCGCTCGCCGTCGACGTCGAGCGCAACCTGCGGGCTCCGTTGACGGGCATCGGGCAGGCCGCGGCGCGGCTGGGCCTCGACGCGCCCGGAGATCCGGGTCGGCATCCGCTCCGGAGACACCCCCGCCGACGAGCGGCGGGCGTTCGTCCGGCGCCCCACCGACATCCTCATCACGACGCCGGAATCGCTGTTCCTGCTGCTGACCAGCGCCGCCCGCGAGGCGCTGCGCGGGATCGACACGGTGATCGTCGACGAGGTGCACGCGGTCGCCGACACCAAGCGCGGCGCGCACCTGGCCGTCTCGCTCGACCGGCTCGACGAGCTGCTGGACCGGCCGGCGCAGCGGATCGGGCTGTCCGCGACGGTCCGGCCGATCGAGGAGGTGTCCACCTACCTGGCCGGCGGTCGCCCCGTGCGGGTCGTCGCGCCACCGTCGACCAAGGAGTGGGACCTCTCGGTCGTCGTCCCGGTCGAGGACATGAGCGAGCTGGGCCAGCCGACCGGCGAGCTGGAGGGCTCGGCGGCCGGCAACCAGCCGCGGTCGTCGATCTGGCCGGCCGTCGAGGAGCGGGTGCTCGACCTGGTGCAGGCGCACCGCAGCACGATCGTCTTCGCCAACTCGCGGCGGCTGGCCGAGCGGCTGACCAGCCGGCTCAACGAGCTGGCCTACGAGCGGGCGACCGGCGAGCCGGTGCCGCCGGGCACCAACGCCGCGGCGCTGATGGCGCAGGCCGGCTCGGGCGGGGGCGTGCCGGAGGGGATCCAGCCGGTCGCCGCCGCGCACCACGGCTCGGTCTCCCGCGAACAGCGCGCGATCGTCGAGGAGGCGCTGAAGTCCGGCCGGCTGCCCGCCGTCGTCGCCACCTCGAGCCTGGAGCTCGGCATCGACATGGGCGCGGTCGACCTGGTCGTCCAGGTGGAGGCGCCGCCCACGGTCGCCTCGGGCCTGCAGCGGGTCGGCCGCGCCGGGCACCAGGTGGGCGCGGTCAGCCGCGGCGTGCTCTTCCCGAAGTTCCGCGGCGACCTGGTGCAGTGCGCCCTGGTCGCCGAGCGGATGAAGGCCGGCGCGATCGAGTCGATCCGCTACCTGCGCAATCCGCTGGACGTGCTGGCCCAGCAGATCGTCGCGATGGTCTCCGAGCGGCCGCGCACCGTCGACGAGGTGGCCGCGGTGATGCGCCGGTCGGCGGCGTTCTCCTCGCTGCCGGACTCCGCGCTGAACGCCGTCCTCGACATGCTCGCCGGCCGCTACCCGTCCGACGCCTTCGCCGAGCTGCGGCCACGGCTGACCTGGGACCGGGTCACCGACACGCTGACCGCCCGCGCCGGCGCGCAGCGGCTGGCCGTCACCAGCGGCGGCACCATCCCCGACCGCGGCTTGTTCGGCGTCTTCCTGGTCGGCGGCGAGGGCACCGGCGGGCGGCGGGTCGGCGAACTCGACGAGGAGATGGTCTACGAGTCCCGGGTCGGCGACGTCTTCCTCCTCGGCTCGTCGTCGTGGCGGATCGAGGACATCACCCACGACCGCGTGCTGGTCACCCCCGCCCCCGGTCAGCCCGGGAAGATGCCGTTCTGGCACGGCGACGCCCCCGGGCGGCCGCTGGAGCTGGGCCGCGCGCTGGGCGCCTTCCTCCGCGAGGTCGGCTCCGCGACGCCGGAGGCCGGTCTGGAGCGGGCCCGCGCCGCCGGGCTCGACGAGTGGGGCGCGGCCAACCTGCAGGCCTACCTCGCCGAGCAGAAGGCGGCGACCGGTCACCTGCCCGACGACCGCACGATGCTCGTCGAACGCTTCCGTGACGAGCTGGGCGACTGGCGGCTGGTGGTCCACTCGCCGTTCGGCGCGCAGGTCAACGCCCCGTGGGCGCTGGTCCTGGCCGCCCGGCTGCGCGAGCGCTACGGCGTCGACGTCGCGTCCATGCACTCCGACGACGGCATCGTGCTGCGGCTCCCCGACACCACCGGCGAGCCGCCCGAGGCCGACCTCGCCGTCCTCGACCCCGACGACGTCGAGCGCGAGGTCACCGCCGAGGTCGGCACGTCGGCGCTGTTCGCCAGCCGGTTCCGGGAGTGCGCCGCCCGGGCGCTGCTGCTCCCCCGCCGCGACCCGCGCAAGCGCACCCCGTTGTGGCAGCAGCGCCAGCGCGCCGCCCAACTCCTGTCGGTGGCCAGCGAGTTCGCCTCGTTCCCGATCACGCTCGAGGCGGCCCGCGAGGTGCTGCAGGACGTCTACGACGTCCCCGGCCTGGTCGAGCTGATGCGCGACGTCCGCGCCCGCCGGGTCCGCGTGGTCGACGTGCAGACCGACACCGCGTCCCCGTTCGCCCAGTCCCTGCTCTTCGGCTACGTCGGCCAGTTCCTCTACGAGGGGGATGCGCCGCTGGCGGAGCGCCGCGCCCAGGCCCTCGCCCTCGACACCGGCCTGCTCGCCGAGCTGCTCGGCCGCTCGGAGCTGCGCGAACTGCTCGACGGCGAGGCGATGGCCGAGATCGAGGCCGAGCTGCAGAAGCTGCCGTCCGAGCGGCATCCGCGCGACATCGACGGTGCCGCCGACCTGCTGCGGTTCGTCGGCGACCTGACCGCCGTCGAGGCCCGACGGCGGGGCGTGCCGCAGGCATGGCTCGACGAGCTGATCGCCGCGCGCCGGGCGCTGGAGGTGCGGATCGCCGGCGAGGAGCGCTACGTCGCGATCGAGGACGCCGGGCGCCTGCGGGATGCACTCGGCACCGCCCTGCCGGTCGGCGTGCCCGAGGTGTTCACCGAGCCGGTGGCCGATCCGCTGGGTGACCTGGTCGGCCGCTTCGCCCGCACGCACGGCCCGTTCCAGCCGGCCGAGGTCGCCACCCGGCTGGGTCTCGGGATCGCCGTCGTCACGGCCACCCTGCAGCGGCTCACCGGCACCGGACGGCTGGTCACCGGCGAGTTCCGGCCCGGCGGGAGCGGGCAGGAGTGGTGCGACGCCGACGTGCTGCGCGCGGTCCGGCGGCGCAGCCTGGCCAAGCTGCGCCAGGAGGTGGAGCCGGTCCCGATCGGCACCCTGGCCCGGTTCACGCCCGCGTGGCAGTCGGTGGGCGGCCGGCTGCGCGGTGCCGACGGCGTGCTCGCCGTCGTCGAACAGCTCGCCGGTGCCCTGGTGCCGGCCAGCGCCCTGGAGTCCCTGGTGCTGCCGGCGCGGGTGCGCAACTACAGCCCGGCGATGCTCGACGAGCTCACCAGCGCCGGGGAGGTGCTGTGGGCCGGCGCCGGTGGCCTGCCCGGTGGCGACGGCTGGATCAGCCTCGTGCCCGCCGACCTGGCGCCGCTGCTGCTCCCCGAACCGCTGGAGGTACCCGAGGGCGGCGGCCCCGTGCTGGACCACCTGGCCGGCGGGCAGGCGCTCTTCTTCCGCGGGCTCTCCGACCTCGTCGGTTCGACCGACGACACGGCGATGGCCGACCTCGTCTGGGATCTGGTGTGGGCCGGGGTGCTGACCAACGACACCCTGGCTCCACTCCGGACCCGTATCTCCGGCGGCGGCACCCACCGCCGGAAGCCTGAGGCGCCCCGGGCGCGGGTCGACCGCGGCCGCTACGGCCGCCGCGGGCTGGGCCGTCCCGCGATGCCGAGTCGCACCGGCCCACCGACGGTGGCCGGCCGGTGGTCGCGACTGCCCGACCGGGAGCCGAACGCCACCCGGCGCGGCACCGCCCGCGCCGAGGCCCTGCTCGAGCGGCACGGGGTCCTCACCCGCGGGGCGGTCATGGCCGAGCAGGTGGTCGGCGGCTTCTCCGCCGTCTATCCGGTGCTGCGGGCGTTCGAGGAGAACGGTCGGGCGCGGCGCGGCTACTTCGTCGAGACGCTCGGGGCGGCCCAGTTCGGCACGCCGGGCTCGGTCGACCGGCTGCGCAGCTTCGCCTCGCCCGACCGCGTCCCCGCCGGTGCGGTGGTGCTGGCGGCGACCGATCCGGCCAACGTCTTCGGCGCCGCGCTCCCCTGGCCCGAGCGGGCGCCCGCGACCGCCGAGGGGGCCGTCGACGTGGGCGAGGGCACCGGGCGCCGGGCGGCCACCGGGCACCGGGCGGGTCGCAAGGCCGGCGCGCTGGTCGTCCTGGTCGACGGCGACCTCGTGCTCTACGTCGAGCGCGGCGGCAAGACCCTGCTGTCCTGGACCGAGGACGAGTACCTGCTCAAGGAGGCGGCGACGGCGCTGTCGGGTGCGGTGGCCGCCGGGGCGCTGGGCCGGATGACCGTGCAGCGGGCCGACGGCGCCTCCGTGCACGAGGCCGACGCCGCTCTCGGCGGCACTGCAGGCGGCCGGCTTCGCCGCGACGCCGAGAGGCCTGCGCCTACGCGCGTGAGGTGTCAGGCCGGCTGAACTGCCGGCGGCGCGTGCGCGTGCCCGGAGAACACCCACAGCCGCAGCGCCACGAACCGGACGAGCCCGACGGCGCCGGTGACAGCGGCGATCAGCAGCACCTCCGCCCACCACGAGTCGCCGACCACACCGTCGAGGGCGGCCAGCGCGGTCGAGGTCGCGATCAGGCCGGCCACGGCCAAGCCCCCGCCTTCCACCTGGGCGGTCAGAAAGCCGACCCGGTCCCCCGCGTGGAAGGTCAGCCGCCGGTGCAGTTCGTTCGCGATCATCGACGACAGGACGGCCCCGACGAGGTTGGCCACCTGCTCACCGGCGAACCGCAGCGCCAGGAACACCCCGAAGTACACGACACTCGAGATGACGCCGACGGTCACGAACCGAACGAACTGAGCGGGCGCGTTGTCAGCTCGCAGCCGCACCCGTGTCCCGCACAGGGCCACCTGCCAGGCGCCGGCGTTGCGCTCGCAGGGCAGGCAGTGGGACGCGGCCGCCATGCCTCACGGTATGCGCGAAGGGAGGGCCTCCGGCAGTCTCGCGGTCCGTTTCTGGAGCCGCGGGCTGAAAGAGTGTGGGCGGGGTGGCTCAGCGGCTCGGGTGCAGCCAGCGGGCGAACAGCCGGGTCAGCGCCGGCATGAGCACGTGGCCGAGCAGCAGGACGACGACGGTCGCCGACAGCGCCAGCCGCGCCTCCAGCGGCCACGACGCCAGGTGCGGCATCACCAACAGCTGGAGCAGCGAGGTGATCGCGAACACCGCCGCGATGGTCAGCACGGTCATCCGCCAGCGCGGGCCCGGCTGCGGCGAACGGGTGAAGAAGCTCTCCAGACCGGCGACCCGGGCGTAGCGCGCGTTGTCGACCATCTCCTCGACGTGCGCGAGCGCCGACCGGCGCTCCGACGACCGCTCCCACGCGGCCAGCGACTCGTCGTCCTCGAAGCGGTAGACCAGGTGGTACTCGGAACTGCCCGGCCCCGGGTGCAGCAGGCTCGCGCCGAGGTTGCCGGGGAAGCCGGACGCCACACCCAGCACGTCCTCGGCCCAGCGCTCGAACGCCTCGCGGCGGTCCGGCCGGACCACCCGGGCGACGGTCACCGTGACGGGCTCGGATCGCGGCGCCTCGGCCTCGGGGGTGCCGAAGCGGGCGCGCAGACGCAGGGGGACGCTCACGCCGGGTTCAGCGCCGCGACGGCCCGCAGGTCATCCCGGGTGTCAGGGGCTTCACACCCGGTCAGGTGAGGAGCCCGCCGCTGCGGGGGAGACTGGGACCGTGCCCGAGGGAGACACCGTCTGGCTGGCCGCGCAGCGGATGAACACCGCGCTGGCCGGCGCGACGCTGCGCCGCGGTGAATTCCGGCTCCCCCAGCTGGCCGCCCTCGACCTGTCGGGCAGCACCGTCCGCGAGGTGGTGCCGCGCGGCAAGCACCTGCTGATCCGGCTGGCCGACGACCGCACGCTGCGCACCCACTTCCGGATGGACGGCAGCTGGCACATCTACCGTCCGGGCGCGAGGTGGCACGGCGGTCCCGGCTACGACGTCCGCGTGGTGCTGGCCACCGACGACTGGGAATGCGTCGGCTACCGGCTGCACGACGTCGAGATCGTCCCGACGGCCGACGAGGCCCGGCTGGTCGGCCATCTCGGCCCCGACGTGCTCGGCCCCGACTGGGACCTCGACGAGGCGCTGCGCCGGCTGCGCGAGCACCCGGACGAGCAGATCGGCGTCGCGATCCTCGACCAGCGCAACCTGGCCGGGATCGGGAACCTCTACAAGGTCGAGTCGCTGTTCATCCTCGGCGTCCACCCGTGGGCCCGCCTGGCCGACGTCGCGGACCTGCCGGCGCTGGTCGAGAAGGCCCGCCGGCTGATGCGGGCCAACCTGCACCACCCCGAGCAGAACACCACCGGCGATCCACGGCGGGGCCGCGACCACTGGGTGTTCGGTCGCCGCGGCAAGCCCTGCTTCCGGTGCGGCACGACCGTCCTGCTCGGCGAGCAGGGCCCGCCCGCGCAGGAGCGGGTGACCTGGTGGTGCCCGACGTGCCAGGCGGCCCGCTCCCCCATCGACCCGCAAGCCCGCACCGGCGAGCCCGGGCGGCCGCAGCCGGTGACGTTGTACTAGGGACGAGCCGGCTAGTCCGCGTGCCCGGCGATGTTGACCACGACGCCGTGGGGATCGCGGACGAAGAACCGCCGGAGGCCCCAGGGCTCCTGGGTGAGCGGGTGGACGATCTCGTAGCCGCGGCGTTGCGCCTCGGCGTAGGCGGCGTCGACGTCGGCCACGGCGACGGTGAGCGACGACTGCTCCGGCGCGGTGGCGTCGCCGGAGACGAGGCTCACCTGCACACTCGGGTTGGTCGGTGATCGGAAGCTGGCGACCCAGCCCAGGTCGAACTGCTTCTGGAGACCGAGGAAGTCCTCGTAGAAGTCGTGGCCGGTGGTGGCATCGTCGACGTTCAGGTTCGGCACGATGCGGTGGATGATCATCGACGGTGCTCCCGTGGTCGGTGGTCGATCGGCGTCCCCGGAGGACACAGGCCCTAGCCCTCGACCCAGAAGGTGTCGTGGCGGAGGTAGAAGTCCGTCCAGTCGGTCGTCGCTCATGGCGCTGCGCCGCGCGGCGTCGGCGAGCGTCTCGAAGTAGTCCTCGCGGGGCGCTCCGGGCGTGAACAGCAGGAGCATCGACGCCGGCTCCCCCGACTCGTTGCGGAACCCGTGGACGCCGCCGATGGGGCACGTGGAAGAAGTCCCCGGGGCCGCCGTCGATCCAGCGCTCGCCCGTCGTGCAGCCGGACGGTCCCGCTCAGCACGTAGAACGACTCGGTGATGCTGCGATGGAAGTGCGGCGACGGGCCGGACGGGTGGGGACCCATGTCCCAGCGGTACAGCCCGAACGCACCGCCGGTGGTCTCGCCGGTCGCGAGGTAGTGCGCCGCGCCGCCTCTCCCCATCGGGAGCTCGGGCGGGGTGCCGGCCCCGCGGACCCACGCGCTGGCCTCCCCCGCCGAGCCGGTGTAGCTCGGCGGGGGGTACCCCGGTCCGGACACAGCCGCCCTTCGGCCCTCCTGCCGGGGCCCGCCGCGAGCTGCGAGCGGTGGGGCAGGAGGGTCCTTCTACTGCTGCTCGGGCCGCTCGGCGGGCTGGGCCTCGCGCTGCTCGGCGCCGGTGGCCGGCACGGCGGGTGCGCCCTGCTCGATGCCGCC
Organism: uncultured Actinomycetota bacterium; assembly: GCA_963748305.1. Classification (GTDB taxonomy): domain Bacteria; phylum Actinomycetota; class Actinomycetes; order Mycobacteriales; family Geodermatophilaceae; genus Blastococcus_B. The sequence continues at coordinate 56,663 of CAVVIN010000022.1, forward strand.
GCGGCCTGGCTGCCCTCGACCGCCGCGGGACCGCCGCCCATCGTCGCCCGGATCTGGTCCAGCCGAGAGGCACCGGCGACGTCGAGGGTCGCCTTCTGCACCTCGAGCATCCGGCCCTCGACCGAGGTCTGCGCCAGCTCCGCCTGCCCGAGCGCGTTGGCGTACCGCGCCTCGATCTTGTCGCGCACCTCCGAGAGGCTCGGGGTGTTGCCCGGGGCGGACAGCTCGTTGACCTGCTTGAGCGACGCCGCCACGTGCTCCTGCATCTTGGCCTGCTCGAGCTGGCTCATCAGCTTGGTGCGCTCGGCCAGCGTCGTCTGCAGCCGCATCCGGCTCTGCTCGACAGCGCCGCGGGCCTGCTCGGCGGCCTGCAGCGCCTCGTCGTGGCTGCGCTTGAGGTCCTCCATGGACTGCTCGGCGGCGACCAGCTGGGTGGCGAAGGCCTGCGCGGCGTTCTCGTACTCCGCCGCCTTCGTGGCGTCACCGGCCGCGCGGGTCTTGTCGGCGAGCACCAGCGCCTGCCGGGCGGAGGCCTGCAGCTTCTCCACCTCGCCGAGCTGCCGGTTCAGCCGCATCTCCAGCTGCCGCTGGTTGCCCAGCACCGCGGCGGCCTGGTTGGCCAGCTGCCTGGTGGCGCTGCTGCTCGGCCTCGATGGCCTGCGCGATCTGGATCTTCGGGTCGGCCCGCTGGTCGATCTGCGCGTTGGCGGAGGCCGTGAGGTACTTCCACAGCTTCACGAACGGGTTGGGCATGGGTCCTCCTGCTCCGGCGCAGCTGCCGGCCCGATGATGCTCGTCGTCTCATCGTCCCAGGTGATTCGCGGCTCCGGAGCGAGCGCGGGGCGCTCCCTGTCGTGGCTAGGGTCCCAGCGTGTCCAGCGACGACCCGGTCCTCGTCGTCCTCGGGGAGCTGGTCGTCGACCTGCTGCCCGTTCGCGGAGCGCCGACTCCGGGCGCGCACGGAACGGCGCCGCAGTACGTCGCCCGCCCCGGCGGCAACGCCCTCAACGTGGCCGTCGCGGCCGGCCGGCTCGGCGTGCCGGTCCGGCTGCTGGCCCGGCTGGGCACCGGGCCGCTCGCGGTCCAACCTGCGCCGGCACGCCGAACTGTCCGGCGTCGACGTCGGCGGCTTCGTCGAGGCCGCCGAGCCGGTGAGCCTGGCCGTGGTCGGGCCTCGGCCCGGACGGCTCCCCGACTACGGCTTCCACGTCCTCGGTGCCGCCGACTGGCAGTGGACCGACGAGGAACTGGCCGCCGTCCTGCCGGAGCGCACCGGGCATCCTGCACGTCGGCTCGATCTCGAGCTGGACGGCGCCGGGGTCCGAGGCCATCGCCCGGCTGGTCGACCGGGTGCACGGACAGGGCGGCGCTGATCAGCGTCGATCCCAACATCCGGCCGACGCTGGCCGACGGGCCGGTCGGGGCGACGCTCGGCAACTCCGCGGCGGTGGTGCGCGAACGGCTGGACCGGCTGGTCGCGCGGGCCGACGTCGTCAAGGTCAGCGCCGAGGACCTCGAGTGGCTGGACCCCGACGCCGAGAGCGACCTCGACGCCGCCGCGCAGCGCTGGGCCGATCGCGGGGTCGGCGCTCGTGCTCCTGACCGACGGCGGCGCGCCGCTGCGCATCGCCCGGCCCGGGCCGTCCGCTGCTGCGCCACGCGCCGCCGCGGGTGACGGTCGCCGACACGGTCGGTGCCGGCGACTCGCTGGCCGCCGGACTGCTCGGCGGCCTGCTCGACGCCGGGGTGACCACGCGGACCGCGCTCGAGGCAGCTGTCGGACGACGACCTGCTCCGGGCTGGTGGACGACGCCGCGCTGGTCGCCGCGCTGAACTGCACCCGGGTCGGCGCCGACCCGCCGACCCGCGCGGAACTCGACGCCGCACGCGCCGCCCGGTGACGGACGGCGACGGCCGATCTGCGCCTCGTCGGCCTCGCCGAACTGTCCGCGACGACGATCCGGGCGCGCCTGCTCGACGCGCACGACCGGTTCTGGGACACCGACACGCCGCCCGCTGCACCACCCGATGTGGTTCCACCAGTTCGGCGGCTTCGGCGCGCTGGCGATGAGCGCCGACGGGCGAGGACGCTCGGCTACGTCCTCGGCGTCGTCACCGCCGACCGGCTGGCCTACCTGCACCTGCTCGCCGTGCGGGACGACCGGCGGCGGTCGGCGCTCGGGACGCGGCTGTGCCGCTGGTTCGACGACGTCGCGGTGCGCACCGGCGCCCGCGTCGTCCAGGCCGTGACCCGACCCGACAACGCGGCGGCACTGGCGTTCCACACCGCGCTCGGGGCCACCGAACACCTGTCCCGGGACCATGCCGGCCCGGGCGCCGACCGCGTGGTCCTCACGCGGTCGCTGGCGACCAGCTGACCGTCAGGCCGGTGACGGTTCGGCCACCAGCACGGCAGCGAGCCGCGCGGCGTGCCGGTGACGCGTGGTCGACCGCCCCGGCTGGAGGACCACGCCGATCAGCCAGCGGGTGGCCAGCTCCGCGCTGTCGCCGTCGACCCGCAGGGCCGCGGCCAGCCGCCCGGTGAGCTCCGCCCACGTCTCGGGCCCGACCGCGAGCATCGCCGCGAGCGTCTCGGGCTCGGCCTCGGCGAGCCGGCGCAGCACCGGGTGCACGCCCAGCTCGTCGGACAGCATGGCCAGGGCCTGGTCGGCGGGCTGGGCCGCGGCCACCGCCGTCAGCCGGTCGAGCTCGGCGGCCAGCAGGGCCGCGGTGACCTCGTCCTTGGTCCGGAAGTGGTTGTAGAGCGTCGCCTTGGAGACCCCCGCCGCCACCGCGACCGACTGCATGGTGCTGCGCCGCAGCCCGTGCTCGGCGAACGCCCGGGCGGCGCCGGCGAGGAGGCCGGCGCGGGTGCGGTTCATCGCGTTGCCGGCGCGGGTGTGCGCTCCCGGCAGGTGCGCCGGCCCGCGCCAGGGCGCGGCCGGACCGGCCATCGAGGGGAGCATGCTCCCTGTCTTGCACCGACGCGGGCGTCGGTCAAGGACGTGCGCGGCGTGTCGCCGGGCCGTCAGGCCGCGAGCGAGACCGCCTCACCCCGGCGCAGACCCGAGCGCGCCGGCTGGCCGGCGCCCACGAGGGCCAGCGCCGGCTCGGCGACCGGAGCCGCTGCGGCGGGCTGCTCGGCGGCCGGGGTCTCCTCGGCGGGGTCTCGCCCGGGCGTCGAAGCCGGGGGCGGCAGCGGGCGGACGGCGCCACCGCCGGCCACCCGGAGCTCGAGGCTGACCTCGGCGAGCAGGTCGGCCAACTCGACGTCGAGGGCGTCGCAGATGGAGGCGAGCAGCTCGGAGGAGGCCTCCTTCTGCCCGCGCTCGACCTCCGAGAGGTAGCCGAGGCTGACGCGGGCGGCACCGGAGACGTCGCGCAGCGTGCGGCGCTGACGCAGCCGGTGGCCACGCAGGGTGTTCCCGAGCTGGGTGCGCAGCAGCGTCATGGCCGTCTCCTGTCCTGCGAGCGGGGAAGCGGCGACGCCGTTGCCGGCGTCGTGCGCTCACGGTACGCGGCGGCCGGGGCCAGGGCTGACCCCACCGCGGCGCGTCCGCTCATGGCGTAACGACGTCGCCCGTCCGGGCGTTCCACGGACCCAGGACGGGCAGTCCCATGACGCGGCAACCGTTGTGGCCCGTCCGTAGGGCGTCCCGGCCAGGATCACCGTCACCCCAGCCGCGCGAGCAGGGCGGTCACCGCCGCGGCGACCGTGCCGCCCGGACGGCGGCCCGGTCCCCCGGCAGGTCGAGCTCGGTGACGTCGGTGCGCTGCCCGTCCGAGAACCCCAGGTAGACGCGGCCCGGGCCGTGGCCGTCGACGGCATCCGGCCCGGCGACGCCGGTGAGCCCGATCCCCCAGGTGGACCCGCAGCGCTCGCGGACGCCCTCGGCGAGGGCCCGGGCGGTCTGCGGGCTCACCGGGCCGTGCGCGGCGAGCAGGTCCGCGGGCACCCCGGCCAGCGCCGACTTGAGCTCCGTGGCGTAGACGACGACGCCCCCGCGCAGGGTCGCGCTGGCGCCGGGCACCGTGGCCAGCGTCGCGCAGAACAGCCCGGCGGTCAGCGACTCGGCGGCGGCGACCGTCTCCGCCGCGGGCGAGCAGGGTGGCGTGCAGGCGGCGGACGGTCGTCGGACGGCGGCTCGGTCACGGCTGCATCCTCGCCCGCGCCGGAGCTGTACCTTCCTGGGCACCCGGCCTGTCACTAGAGTGCGACCGGTCATCCCCCGGGGGACGCGAGCTCCCGTCCGGGAGGCACGGGATGCACGGGATGACACCGACGTCCGGCCTGACCCCGCTCGTGCGAGTGCTCGGCGGGTTCGGGCTGTCGCTACGCCTCGCCGGCCGGTCGGGGTGCCGCCCGGGCAGCCGGCGGCTGCTGGCCTACCTGGCGCTGCACCCCGACGGCGTCGACCGCCGGGCCGCGGCCGGCGTGCTGTGGCCGACGGTCGCCGACGGCCGCGCGCGCCGGGAACCTGCGCTCGGCGCTGTGGCGGCTGCAGCAGGTCGGGCTGCCCGCTCGTGGACGCCGAGCCAGTCCGGGCTGCGGCTGGATCCGCGAGGGCGTCGAGGTCGACCTGGCCGGGTGGTCGAGGCGTGGGCGACCCGGGTCCTCGACCGGCACCGCCGGCATCGAGCGACCTGTGGTCGACCCCGGGCCGCATCGCCGACCTGCGAGCTGCTGCCCGGCTGGTACGACGACTGGGTGCTCGCCGTCCGCGAGCGGCTGCAGCTGCGGCTGCTGCACGCGCTGGAGGCGCTCGAGCCGTGCTGCTGCAGCGCGCCGGGCGGCCCGCCGCGGCGGTGGAGGCGGTGCACGTCGCCGTCCTGGCCGAGCCGCTGCGGGAGAGCGGCCAGCGGGCCCTGATCGAGGCGCACCAGGCGGCCGGTGACTGGGTCGGCGCGCGGCGGCAGTACGACGCCTTCCGGAGGCATGCTGCGCCGCGAGATCGGCGTCGAGCCCAGCGCGAGCTGACCGCCGTCGCCACCCGCCGGCAACCCGTCGACCGAGCGACGGACGCCACCGCTCCCGGGTCCCCGGGCGGTTCCCCGGCTCCGCGTGCCGCGCTGAGCGCGGCGGACGCTCAGGCGGCGGTGTCGGTGCGGGCGCTCGCCGGCGCCGGATGGCCCGGTGGCCCGACGCGCCGCCGCGGCCCGCATCGCCCGCGCGCTGGTCCGGCGCAGCGTCAGCGCCCGGTAGACGTAGTCGATCCCGGTGAGCGACGGTGAGCACGCAGCGCGACGGCCATGACCCACCAGCGGACGCGTGGCCATCACTCCGGTCAGCGGGAGGATGTAGAGCCCGATCGCCAGCGCCTGGACGACGGTCTTGAGCTTGCCGCCGCGGCTGGCGGCGATCACCCCGTGCCGGATCACCCAGAAGCGCAGCACGGTGACCCCGACCTCGCGGACGAGGATCACCAGGGTCACCCACCACGGCAGCAGCCCCAGCACCGACAGCCCGATCAGCGCCGTGCCGGTGAGCGCCTTGTCGGCGATCGGGTCGGCGAGCTTGCCGAACTCGGTGACCTGACCGGTGCGCCGCGCGATCATCCCGTCGTAGCGGTCGGTGATGATCGCCAGCGCGAAGACCAGGGTGGCCCAGTAGCGGCCGGCGTCGTCCAGTCCCGCCGTCCTGCAGCAGGAGGACGGCGAACACCGGCACGACCGCCAGCCGCAGCACCGTCAGCGCGTTCGGGAGGTTGACGAGCTTCTCCGTCGCGGCGGGGTGGCGGCCGGGTCCGGCGACGTCGTCATGACGGTCAACGCCCGGCCGGTGCAGGACGGCGGGTACCAGGACGCGGGCGACGAGGTCGACGCCCTCGGTGCCCACGACCTCGGCGGTCAGCGAGCTGGCCCGGCACCGCGTCCTCGGGCACCCCCGCCACGGTCGTCGTCCCGTCGGCGTCGGGGTCCTGGTGGGCGGCGTGGCCGAGCCAGACGCCCGGCCCCTCCTCCGCCGAGAGGTCCTCGGTGAGCAGCACCTCGACCCGGTCGCCGATCCGCTCCTCCGCGCGCTGGGCGGTGAGCTCCTCGACGAGGTCGGTGATCCGGCGGACGCGGTCGTCGATCTCGGCCTGGTCGAGCTTGCCGGACAGCCCGATCGCCTCGGTGCCCTCCTCGTCGGAGTAGCCGAAGACACCGACGGCGTCCATCCGGCCCTCGATGAGGAAGCGCTCGAGCTCGGCGACGTCGTCCTCGGTCTCGCCGGGGAACCCGAGGATGACGTTGGTGCGGAACCCGGCCTCCGGCGCGAGGCCGCGGGCCCGCTCGATCAGGGCCAGGAAGTCGTCGGTGCCGCCGAAGCGGCGCATCCGGCGCAGCAGCGTCGGCGACGAGTGCTGGAACGACAGGTCGAAGTACGGCGCGATGACGGCGTCCGGCCCGCCCCCACCGGCGATCACCTCGAGCAGGCCCGGCCGCAGCTCGGCGGGCTGCAGGTAGGCCACCCGGACGCGGGCGATGCCCTCGATCGCGGCCAGCTCCGGCAGCAGCTTCTCCAGCGAGCGGAGGTCGCCGAGGTCCTTGCCGTAGGACGTGGAGTTCTCGCTGACCAGCACCAGCTCGGTGACGCCCTGGCGCGGCCAGCCACTGCGCCTCGCCGAGCACCTCGCCCGGCGGCCGGGACACGAACGCACCGCGGAAGGTCGGGATGGCGCAGAAGGCGCAGCGCCGGTCGCAGCCCGACGCCAGCTTGAGCGCGGCGGTGGGGCCCGACGCCAGCCGCTTGCGGCGCAGCCAGTCGTGTCCGGGGATCGACGGGCGTCGCGCCGCCGCCGCGCCGCCGTGCGCTCGACCGGGCTGATCGGCAGCAGCGTGCGGCGGTCGCGGGGGGTGTGCGGGACGAGCGGGACGGCCGGCGAGGACGTCGTCGAGGCGGTCGCCGATGGCGCCGTAGTCGTCGAAGCCGAGGACGGTGGCCTCGGGCAGCGCGCCGGCCAGCTCGGAGCCGTACCGCTCGGCCATGCAGCCGACGGCGACCACCTCGGCGCCGGAGTCGGTGGCGGCCAGGATCGCGTCGACCGAGTCCTTCTTGGCGGTCTCGATGAAGCCGCAGGTGTTCACCAGGACCGCGTCGGCGCCGTCGGCGTCGTCCACCAGTTCGTAGCCGTCGGCGGCCAGCCGGCCGGCCAGCTCCTCGGAGTCGACCTCGTTGCGGGCGCACCCGAGGGTCACCACCGCCACTTTCCGGGCAGGGCGGGGCGAGCAGCTGTCAGCCGGGCGCCATGGCCGTCAGTCGGCCCACCGTGCAGGATCCGTCGCGCCGCCGCGACGTGAGCGGGCGACGGCCGTCGCTCTCAGGCCTCGGACTCGCCCCGCCGCGCAAAGTGAACAGCACGCTCTCGAGCTCGTCCGGCTTGATGAGCACGTCGCGGGCCTTCGAGCCCTCGGACGGGCCCGACGATGCCGCGGCTCTCCATCAGGTCCATGAGCCGGCCGGCCTTGGCGAAGCCCACCCGCAGCTTGCGCTGCAGCATCGACGTCGAGCCGAACTGGCTGGTGACGATCAGCTCGACCGCCTGCACGAGCAGGTCGAGGTCGCCGCCGATGTCCTCGTCGATCTCCTTCTTCTCGCCCGCGCCGCCGGCCGGTGAAGACCTCCTCGCGGTACTCCGGCTCGGCCTGGCGCTTGGTGAACTCGACGACCGCCTCGATCTCGGTGTCGGACACGAACGCGCCCTGCACGCGCATCGGCTTGCCGGCGCCGATCGGCAGGAACAGGGCGTCACCCATGCCGATCAGCTTCTCCGCGCCCGGCTGGTCGAGGATGACCCGGCTGTCGGTGAGGCTCGAGGTGGAGAAGGCCAGCCGGGAGGGCACGTTGGCCTTGATCAGGCCGGTGACGACGTCGACCGACGGCCGCTGCGTGGCCAGCAGCAGGTGGATGCCGGCGGCACGGGCCTTCTGCGTGATCCGGACGATGTGGTCCTCGACGTCACGGGGGGCGACCATCATCAGGTCGGCCAGCTCGTCGACGATCGTGAGGATGTAGGGGTAGGGGCGGTAGACCCGCTCGCTGCCGGGCGGCGTGGTGATCTCGCCCTTCTCGACCTTGCGGTTGAAGTCGTCGATGTGCCGGACGCCGGTGGACTTCATGTCCTGGTAGCGCTGTTCCATCTCCTCGACCAGCCAGGCGAGCGCGGTCGCCGCCTTCTTCGGGTCGGTGATGATCGGCGTGATCAGGTGCGGGATGCCGTCGTAGGGCGTGAGCTCGACCATCTTCGGGTCGATCAGGATCATCCGCAGCTGGTCGGGCGTGGCGCGCAGCAGCAGCGACGTCAGCACCGAGTTGATGCAGCTGGACTTACCGGCACCGGTCGCACCGGCCACCAGCAGGTGCGGCATCTTCGCGAGGTTGGCGCAGACGAAGCCGCCCTCGATGTCCTTGCCGAGCCCGACGAGCATCGGGTGCGGGTCGGCCTTGGCCGCGCCGCGAGCGGAGCACGTCGCCGAGGCTGACGGTCTCGCGGTCGGTGTTGGGCACCTCGATGCCGACGGCGGACTTGCCGGGGATCGGCGCCAGGATCCGGATGTTGTCGTTGGCCACGGCGTAGGCCAGGTTCCGGGTCAGCGCGGTGATCTTCTCGACCTTGACCGCGGGGCCGAGCTCGACCTCGTAGCGGGTGACGGTCGGACCGCGCGTGAAGCCGGTGACGGCGGCGTCGACGTTGAACTGCTCGAGGACGCCGGTGATCGCCTCGATCGCGACGTCGTTCGCCTTCGAGCGGGCCCGCGGCGGAGTGCCCGGCCGCAGCACGGTGAGCGAGCGGCAGCACGTAGTTGCCCTCGACCGGCTGGATCTGCAGCTGCTGCGGCTCGTGGATCGGGGGGAGGTCCTCGGCGGGCAGCGTCCGGTCGACCACGGGCGGCCGGAAGGGAGCGCGGATGTCGGTGTGCTCGGGCTGGGTGGTGAGGGTGGCGTCGACGGCGCCGTCGTGCGCGCCGAGATCGATCGGGCCGGTGCTGAGCAGGTCCTCGGACAGGGACTTCCGGCGTCCGCGGCGCCCGCGGGGCTCCGTCTCCGCCTCGTCGTCGTCCTCGTACTCCTCGTCGTCGTACTCGTCCTCGTCCCGGCCGAGCAGCCGGTCGGTGAGCTCCCGGAGCCGTTCGGGGATCTGGTGGACCGGGGTCGCGGTGGTCACCAGGAGCCCGAAGAACCCGAGCAGCCCGAGCAGGACGACGGCGACGGCGGTGCCGACGCCGGCCACCAGCGGGGTTCCGACGGCCCAGCCGGTCAGGCCGCCCGATCCGGGCCGCCCGGCCTGCGGGTCGCCCGAGGCGCCGACGATGCTGGGCGATGCCGAGCACCGAGGCGACCATGCACAGCCAGCCGATGGCCAGCCGGCCACGGGCCTCCGGGCGGGGGCCGCGGCGCAGCAGGCGCAGGGCGGCGAAGAACAGCACGACCGGCAGCACCATGACGAGCGAGCCGACGATCCAGCGCACGCCGCCGGCGAGGCCTGCGCCGACCGGGCCGATGCCGTTGCTCCAGGCCGCGGCGCCGAGCACGATCGCCAGGCCGAGGACGCCGAGGCCGACGCCGTCCCGACGGTGCTCCGGGGCGAGCGGCTCGGCCTCGTCCGGGCGCGCGACCGAGCGGGCCAGGCCGCCGGCGCCGCGGGCCAGCAGGCTCCAGCTGCCGCTCACGCACGCCCCAGAGGCCGCCGGAGTTCTTCTTCTTGGCGGCGGGACGGCGGTTGGTGGAACGCTTGGCGGCCGGCCGCTTCTTGCTCGCAGCCGTCGAGCCGGAGCGGGCTCGGGTCCGGGTGGACGCCGGCCGTCGCGTCGACGTACTGCGGGCAGGCATGCGTCGGACGGTAATCGCCGTCGGGCCCGTCTTCCGGCAGGTGGACGGTCGTGTCCCACACCTGCGCCCGGGGTCATAACGTCACGGCCATGAGTTCCCCGCTCCCCCACGGCAGCTGGCCCACCCCGATCACGTCCGAACTCGTCGTCCGAGCGGCCGCCCGCCTCGGCGAGGTGGTCGTGGACGGGGACGACATCTGGTGGTCGGAGTCCCGGCCCACCGAGGCCGGCCGGTCGGCGATCGTCCGCCGCTCGGCCGACGGGACGGTCACCGATGTGCTCGCGGCCCCGTGGAACGCGCGCACCCGGGTGCACGAGTACGGCGGCGCCGCGTGGACGGTGTCCGGCGGGACGCTGTGGTTCACCGAGTTCGGCGACCAGCGGCTGTACCGGCTCGACGCGGGGAGCAGCACCCCCGTCGCGGTCACCGCCGAGCCGCCGGTCCCCGCGGGCGTGCGCTACGCCGACCTGCGGGTGACCGCCGACGGGCTGCTCGCCGTCCGGGAGACCCACCCCGAGGGCGGCGGACCCGCGGACGTGGTGAACGAGCTGGTGCGGATCGCCGACAGCGGCGAGATCGAGGTGCTGGTCTCCGGACCGGACTTCGTCAGCGACCTGCGGCTCGCCCCCGACGGCCGATCGCTCGCCTGGCTGCAGTGGAACCACCCGGACATGCCGTGGGACGCGGCGCAGCTGGTGGTCCGCGGGCGCCGACGGGACGGACACGGTCGTCGCCGGCGGGCCGGGCGAGTCCGATCGTCCAGCCGGAGTGGGCCCCCGACGGGACCCTGCTGTTCCTGTGCGACCGCACCGACGTCTGGTCGCTGTACCGGTGGCGGCCGGACGGTCGAGGTGGAGACGGTCCTCGACGCGGGCTGCGACATCGCCGGCCCGCAGTGGATCTTCGGGCAGAGCCGGTACGCGCTGCTGGACGACGGCCGGATCGTGCTCACCTATCGGACGGGCGGGCGCCGACCGGCTGGCCGTGCTCTCGCGGGACGGGGAGCTGCGGGAGTTGGACCTTCCCTACGGGACGTTCCGGTACCTGACTGCGCAGGGCAACGCGGTCGTCTGCCCGGCGGGCGGACCGTCGAGCGAGCCGGTCGTGCTGCGGGTCGACGTCGACAGCGGTCGCTCACGAGGTGCTGCGCCCGGCGCGCGACCTGGGCCTGGACCCGGGCTGGTTCTCCCGCCCCGAGCACGTCACCTTCCCGACGAGCGACGCCGGCACCGGGCATCGACGTCGCCCACGCGCTGGTCTATCCGCCGGCCAACCCGTCGGTGACGCCCCTCGAGGGCCAGCTGCCGCCGTTGCTGGTGGTCGTGCACGGCGGGCCGACCTCCGCGGCCACGCCCGTGCTCAACCTCGACGTCCAGTACTGGACCTCGCGCGGGTTCTGCGTCGCCGACGTCGACTACCGCGGCTCGACGGGTTACGGCCGCCGCTACCGCGACGCGCTGCGCGGCCGCTGGGGCGTGGTGGACCTCGACGACGTCGTCGCCTGCGCCCGCTTCCTCGCCGACTCCGGGCGGGTGGACCCCGCCCGCATGGCGATCCGCGGCGGCTCGGCCGGCGGGTACACGGCCCTGGCCGCGCTGACGATGCGCCCGGGCGTCTTCACGGCGGCCGCCAGCCACTACGGCGTCGCCGACCTCGGCGCGCTGGCCGCCGAGACCCACAAGTTCGAGTCGCGTTACCTGGACTCGCTGGTCGCCCCGTGGCCGGCGGGCGCCGACGTCTATGCGGCCCGCTCACCGATCAACCACACCGACGCGCTGGACACCCCGCTCGCCGTCTTCCAGGGCGAGGAGGACGAGGTCGTGCCGCCCGACCAGGCCGAGGCGATCGTCGCGGCGCTGCGGGAGAAGGGCGTGCCGCACGCCTACCTGCTGTTTCCCGGCGAGCAGCACGGGTTCCGGAAGGCGGAGAACATCCGCGCGGCCCTGGACGGCGAGCTGTCGTTCTACGCCCAGGTCTGGGGCTTCGACCTGCCTGCCGACGAGGGCATCACGCCGATCGACGTCGTCGGCGCCGCGGCCAGCCGCTGAACCGTGCTCCAGGCCCGAGTCGTGGCCTCGTCCCGCCACGGCCGCGGCAGTAGAAAGGTCGCGCCCGGCCGCCGGACGTCGCGCCGGCCGGCCATCAGCAGCTCGTGCGGCCGGACGGCGACCGCCTCGAGCCCGTCGATCCGGGGCACCGCGGCCGGATCCAGCGGGGTGGACCGCAGAGGCAAGAACGCGACGGCGATCTCCCATTGCTCGACCGGGAAGGCGGCGAAGGGATCGGCCGCGACGAGGTCGCGGAACCAGGCGGCCTCGCGGACGACGACCGGTTCGCGGCGCCCGATCACCCCCGCGATGCCGTCCTCGAGCCGCCGCACCACCGCGTCCAGCCGCGACGGGGCCACGTCGAACGTCAGGTTGCCGGTCGCGAAATGGGACACGGCGGACCTGCCACCGGCGGCATCGACCAGTCGGAGGAGGACGTCGCGGTGCAGGCCCTCCCGGCCGATCATCACGTTGCGCACCAGCCCGACGTACCGCATCGCCCCGCCGCGGCCTCCTACACCTCGAGGACGGTCGGGATGATCATCGGACGACGGCGGTAGGTGTCCGACACCCACTTGCCGACCGTCCTTCGGATGACCTGCGACAGCCGGTGCGGATCGATCTCGTCGTCCTGCAGGGCGCGCTTGAGGTTGTCCTCCACCAGCGCGAGCACCTCGTCGAACGCCGACGGGTCGTCGGAGAAGCCCTTCGTCGACAGGTGCACCGGCCGCACGATCGTGCGCGTCGAGGGCTCGATGACGACGGTGAGCGCCACGAAGCCCTCGTCGCCCAGGATCCGGCGGGCCTGCAGCGACTCCTCGCCGACGTCGCCGACGTTGAGCCCGTCCACGTAGACGTCGCCGACGGGCACGCTGCCGACGATCGAGACCTTGCCGTCGACGAGATCCACGACGACGCCGTCCTCGGCGAGGATCACCCGGTCGCGGGCCATCCCGGTCTCCTCGGCCAGCTGCGGCGTGCGCCCGCAGGTGCCGCCACTCGCCGTGCACCGGCATCAGGTAGCGCGGCTTGGCCACGTTGAGCAGCGTGCGCAGCTCGCCGGCCGGCGCGTGGCCGGAGACGTGCACCCGCGCGGTCTCCTTGTGCACCACGGTGGCGCCGAGGCGGGCCAGGCCGTTGATCACCTTGTAGACGGCGGTCTCGTTGCCGGGCACCAGCGACGACGCGAGGACGACGGTGTCGCCGGCCTCGATCGTGACCTGGTGGTGCTCACCGCGGGCCATGCGCCCGAGCGCCGAGAGCGGCTCGCCCTGCGACCCGGTGGAGACCAGGACGACCTGGTCCGGCGGCATCGACGCGGCGTCGTCCAGGGAGACCATGAGACCCCCCGCCACCCGCAGCAGCCCGAGGTCGCGGGCCACGCCCATGTTGCGGACCATCGACCGCCCGACCAGCGCGACCTTCCGCCCGTGGCTCTCGGCGCAGTCGAGGACCTGCTGGATGCGGTGCACGTGACTGGCGAAGCTGGACACGATCAGCCGCTGGGTCGCCCGCGCGAAGACGTCGTCGAGGACCGGGCCGATGCTGCGCTCCGGGGTGACGAAGCCGGGCACCTCGGCGTTGGTCGAGTCGGACAGCAGCAGGTCGATGCCGCTCATGCCGAGGCGGGCGAACGCGCCGAGGTCGGTCAGCACGCCGTCGAGCGGCAACTGGTCCATCTTGAAGTCGCCGGTGTGCACGAGGAGACCCGGCCGCGGTGTGCACCGCGACGGCGAGCGCGTCCGGGATCGAGTGGTTGACCGAGATGAACTCGCAGTGGAACGGCCCCGCGATGTGGTCGTCGCCGGCCGCGACCTCGACCAGCGTGGGGTCGATCCGGTGTTCGCGCAGCTTGGCCGCGACCAGCGCCAGGGTGAACCGCGACCCGACCAGCGGGATGTCCCCCCGCAGCCGCAGCAGGTAGGGGATCGCGCCGATGTGGTCCTCGTGGCCGTGGGTGAGGACCACCGCGGCGATGTCGTCGAGCCGGTGCTCGATGACGCCGAAGTCGGGGAGGATCAGGTCGATGCCCGGCTGCTCGGCCTCGGGGAAGAGCACGCCGCAGTCGATGACGAGCAGCTGCCCGTCGAACTCGAGCACCGCCATGTTGCGGCCGATCTCGCCCAGCCCGCCCAGGGCCATGACGCGCAGGCCGCCCTCGGGCAGCGGAGGCGGCGCCTTCAGGTCCAGATGCGGCTGCGTGACCTGACCGCTCACAAACTGATCCCGCCGTCGGACCAGGTCCTTGCGCAGCTGCGCGACCTGCTCGGGGGTCGCGTCGACCAGTGGGGGCCGCACCGGCCCGGACGGCAGGTGCAGTTCGCGCAGCGCCGCCTTCACCAGGATGACGCCCTGGGTGCGGAAGATGCCGGTGTAGACCGGCAGCAGGCTGCGGGTGATCGCCCGGGCCGTCGGCAGGTCACCGGCCTCGACGGCGGCGATCAGCTCGGCCAGCCGCGGCCCGACCACGTGGCCCACCACGCTGACGACGCCGACGGCGCCCACCGCCAGCAGCGGGAGGTTGAGCATGTCCTCGCCGGAGTAGTAGGCGAGGTCGGTGCGCGCGAGCGTCCACGCGACGGCGCCCAGATCGCCCTTCGCGTCCTTGACCGCGACGATCCGCGGGTGCTCGGCGGCCCGCACGAGGGTCTCGACCTCGATCGGGACGACGGTGCGCGGCGGGATGTCGTAGAGCATCACCGGCAGGTCGGTGGAGTCGGCGACGGCGGTGAAATGTCGCAGCAGCCCGGCCTGCGGCGGCTTGTTGTAGTACGGCGTCACGACGAGCAGCCCGTGGACGCCGAGCCGTTCGGCGTCGCGGGCCCGCTCGATGGAGTGCGCGGTGTCGTTGGTGCCCACCCCTGCGACGACGGTGGCGCGGTCACCCACGGCGTCGAGGACCGCCTCGAGCAGCGTCCGCTGCTCGGCGTCGCTGAGGGTCGGCGCCTCACCGGTCGTCCCGGCGATCACCAGCCCGTCGTGCGCGCACCGGTCGACCAGGTGGGCGGCCAGTTCCTGGGCGCCGGCGAGGTCGACCGAGCCGTCCTCGGTGAACGGGGTGACCATCGCCGTGAGCACGCGCCCGAAAGGCCGGGCGGGGTCGCTGGTCATGGGGAGAATCTACCCAGCGGATCCGACCGGGCCCCGTGCGTACTCCGACACCGCGTACCGCAGCCCCCCGGACGACGAGATCGACCAGCCCTCCTCCGGCGTCCGCGTCACCCGCTGCCAGTCGGGACCGATCGCGGGCGCCCAGGTGTCCCCGTCGACGAGCACGTCGACGTCGGTGATCACCAGACGGTCGGCGTGCGGCAGGAACGCGGCGTAGACCGCCCCGCCGCCGATGACCCAGAGGGACTCGTGCTCGGCCAGGACGTCGGCCACCGAGCCGGCCCGCGTCGCCCCCTCGGCCGACCAGTCGGGGTCGGAGGTCAGGACGACGTTGGTCCGGCCCGGCAGGGGGCGGAACCGCTCGGGCAGCGACTCCCAGGTGCGCCGCCCCATGACCACCGTCGAGCCCGTCGTCAGGCTGCGGAACGACGCCAGGTCCTCGGGCAGGTGCCAGGGCAGCGCCCCGGACGCGCCGATGAGCCCGTCCCGGGCCTGCGCCCAGATGAGCGAGACGTGCGGCGTGCAGGCGCTCACACCGCCACGGCTGCCCGGATCGCCGGGTGGTGCCGGTAGTCGCGCACGGTGAAGTGCTCGTACGTGTAGTCGAACAGCGACGGCGCCGGGGCGAGGTCGAGCGTGGGGAAGGGCAGCACCTCGCGGGAGAGCTGCTCGCGCACCTGGGCCGTGTGGTTGCTGTAGATGTGGCAGTCGCCGCCGACCCAGATGAAGTCGCCGGGGGCGAGCCCGACCTGGTCGGCCACCATGCGGGTCAGCAGCGCGTAGCTGGCGATGTTGAACGGGACGCCGAGGAACATGTCGGCGCTGCGCTGGTAGAGCTGGCAGGAGAGCTTGCCGTCGGCGACGTAGAACTGGAACAGCGCGTGGCAGGGCGCCAGCGCCATCTCCGGGATCGCGCCCACGTTCCACGCCGACACGATCATCCGCCGGGAGTCGGGGTCGCTGCGCAGCGTCGACAGGATGTTCGAGATCTGGTCGATCTGCTCGCCGTCGGGCGCCGGCCAGGACCGCCACTGGACGCCGTAGACCGGCCCGAGGTCGCCCTCCGGCGGAGGCCCACTCGTCCCAGATCGTGACGCCGTGGTCGCGCAGCCAGCCGATGTTGCTGTCCCCGCGCAGGAACCACAGCAGCTCGACGGCGATCGAGCGGAAGTGCACCTTCTTCGTCGTCACCAGGGGGAACCGCGTCGGACAGGTCGTACCGCAGCCGCTCGCCGAAGAGGCTCACGGTGCCGGTGCCGGTCCGGTCCTCCTTCGGCGTCCCCTGCTCGAGGATGCGCCGGAGAAGGTCCTCGTACTGGGTGTCGATGGGTGCGCCGTCCACGGCCCGAGCGTACGGCCGCCCACCGACGGGTTCGAGCGCCGGACCCCCTGCGCCCCAGGCGTCCCGCGGCTGCGTCAGCCCTCGTGCGCGTACGGGCTGGCCGCCACCTCGGTGCCGTCGGCGAGCGTGCTGATCCGGAAGTCGTCGAAGACGTTGCCGGCGACCCGCCGCAGCTCCCGGAGGCAGGCGAGGGCCAGCTCGCGGATCTCCACGTCGGCGTGCTCGCTGGCCCGCATCGCGATGAAGTGCCGCCAGGCGCGGTAGTTGCCCGTGACGACGACGCGGGTCTCGAGCGCGGTGGGCAGCACGGCACGGGCGGCCTGCCGGGCCTGCCGGCGCGCGCAGCGTGGCGTTCGGGACGTCGGCGATGCGCTGCTCGAGCCCGTCGAGCAGCGCCGTGTAGGCGGCGAGGGCGGCATCGGTCGCCGCGAGGAACCGCTCGTGCAGTTCGGGGTCCTCGGCGATGACGGCCGGCTCGACGACGGCGGCGTCCCGCTCCGGCATGTGGCGCGGTGAGAGCTGGCTGAAGGAGAAGTGCCGGTGCCGGGTCAGCTCGTGGGCGACGGACCGGGAGAGGCCCGACAGGTACATCGTCACGGTGGCGTGCTCGAGCACCGAGAGGTGGCCGACGTCCAGGATGTGCCGCAGGTAGCCCTGATTGGTCGCGGTGGCCGGGTTCGGCTTGTCCCACGACTCGTAGCAGGCCCGGCCGGCGAACTCGGCCAGCGCCTGCCCCCCGGCCACGTCGGTCTCCCAGGGGACGTCTGCCGGCGGCGTGAACTCGGTCTGGGCGATGACCTGGACCCGGAGGGGGGCGATCGGGGGCACGCATTCGAGACTACGGCGAGGCCTGCCGGCGGCTCCGGGGCGCGCGCGGGAGACACTGGGCGCGTGGACTGGGTGCGCGTGCTGGTGGCCGTGCGTGGGCGGCCTGCTCGTGCTCTGGCTGTTCCTGGTCCTGGTGCTGTGGCGGGCCCGGCCGGACGAACTCGGCGCCCGCGAGGCCCTCCGCCTGCTGCCCGACGTCCTGCGGCTGGTGCGCCGGCTCGCCGCCGACCGGCAGCCTGCCCCGCGGCGTCCGGATACGGCTCTGGGTGCTCCTCGCCTACCTGATCTCGCCCATCGACCTGGTGCCCGACTTCCTGCCGGTGATCGGCTACGCGGACGACGTCGTCGTCGTGGCGTGGGCCCTGCGGTCGGTGGTGCGCCGGGCGGGCGCGACGGCGCTGGAACGGCACTGGCCGGGGTCACCGGCCGGGCTGGCGGTGGTGAACCGACTGGCCGGGGCGACCTGACGTCGCCGCTGGCCGGCGCCTGATCAGCCCGCGCGCCGGGCCCCGCCGACGATCCGGTCGAGCGCACCGGCGAGATCGCCGCGCGGGGCGACGACGACGTCGTCGAGTTCCAGCCAGTCGGCCATGAGCCGCAGCTCGTCGGCGAGCGCGTCGCTGACCAGGTGGTGCTCGGCGCCCTCCTCGGCATGCGCGGCCTGCACCCGCAGGACACCCGCCTGCCGGTCGGCCTTGAGGTCGACCCGGGCCACGAGCTGGTCGCCCAGCAGGAACGGCAGCACGTAGTAGCCGTGCACGCGCTTCTCCGCCGGCGTGTAGATCTCCAGCCGGTAGCGGAAGCCGAAGATCCGCTCGACCCGCGGCCGCTCCCAGACCAGCGAGTCGAAGGGGCTGAGCAGCGCCCGGGCCCGGATCCAGCGGGGCCGGCGCGCGGCGGGATCGAGCCAGGCCGGCGCGCCCCAGCCGGCGACCTCGACCGGCTGCAGCTCACCGGCATCGGCCAGGTCCGCGATCGCCGTGCGGGCATCGCCGCGGGCGTCAGCCGGAAGTAGTCGCGCAGGTCGCGCTCGGTCGCGACGCCGAGCGCGCGGGCAGCGGTGCGGACCAGCTCCCGGATCGCGTCCGCCCGGTCCGGCGTGGGCGCGTGGAGCACCTCGGCCGGCAGCACCCGCTCGGTGAGGTCGTAGACCTTCTCGAAGCTGGTCGTGCGGTGCGTCGCGGTGATGGCGCCGGTGAAGAAGAGCCATTCGAGGGCGACCTTGCCGTCGTGCCAGTTCCACATCGGCCCCGGGCCGGTCGGGCCTGGGCTCCGCGAGGTCGCCGGCCTTGAGCGGACCGGCGTCCCGGACGCGGTCGAGCACCTCGGCCACGTAACCGGGCCGCTCCCGCTGGAGCCGGACCATGTTGCCCCAGGCGTGCTCCTCGGCCGCGGCCATGCGCCAGCGCAGGTGCGGCTGGAGCCGGACGGGCAGGAAGGACGCCTCGTGCGCCCAGTACTCGAACACCGCGTGCCGTCGGGCGGTCAGCTCGTCGAGCGCTGCGCGCGGATACGCCCCCAGCCGGCTGAAGAACGGCAGGTAGTGCGAGCGGGACAGCACGTTGACCGAGTCGATCTGCACGACGCGCGAGCCGCTCGACCGTGCGGCGCAGCTGGCGGGTGCCGACCGGGCCGGACGGCCGAGGGTCGGCGAAGCCCTGCGCGGCCAGCGCGATGCGCCGGGCCAGGCCGGCCGGCAGCCGCTCGACGTTCGTGCGCTCCCACGGCGCCGATCCTGCCCGGTGGGTACGACGTTCGCGGCGCGGGGATCGCTAGGCGGGTTCCAGCGGGCACGGCCCCGTCGTCGCGCTCGGGCGGCGCCGCGCCGCCGGCGCGCGACTCGCTGGTGATCACCAGGGCGACGGCGCCGATGATGACCGCGCCGCCGACGAGCGACGTAGACGGTGAGCGGCTCGCCGAGGAAGAGCGCGCCGAGCGCCGACCGCGACCGCCGGGTTCACGTAGGCGTAGGTGGTGACCAGGGACAGCGGCGCGCGGGCGAGCAGCCAGACGTAGGCGCTGTAGGCGACGACGCTGCCGACCAGCACCAGGTAGGCGAAGGCGATCCAGGACGCCGGCGTCGACGCCGCGACGTCCAGCCGGCCCCACTCGCCGCCGACCGAGCCGAGCAGCACCATCGCCGTCCCGCCGACCGCCATCTCGACGACGGTCGTGACGAACGGGTCGGCCGGCATCGGCCGGCGGGTGGACAGCACGGTGCCGCAGGCCCACAGCAGCGAGGACAGGCAGACCAGCAGCAGGGGCCGCAGGTCGGCTGGCGCCGCTGACCCCGGGCAGCAGCAGGATCGCCGACGCCGGCGAGGCCGAGCAGGAGCCCGCCGACCGTGGCGGCCGAGGGCCGGTCGCGCAGGAGCGCGCGCAGCAGGACCACCCACAGCGGCGTCCCGGCGATCAGCAGCGCGGCCAGCCCGGAGTCGACGTCCTGCTCGGCGACGGCGACCAGCCCGTTGCCGCCGACCAGGAGGAAGAGCCCGACGACCGCCGGCGGTGACCAGCTGCGCGCCGCGTCATCCGGAAGGCCGACCGGCCGCGCAGCGCCAGGACGGCGACCAGCAGCACCGTGCCGGCGAGCAGGAAGCGGGTGCCCATGGCGAGGAACGGCGGCAGGCTGCGTCGACCGTGTACTTGATCGCCAGGTACGTGGAGCCCCAGACGACGTAGACGGTGCCGAGCGCGGCCAGCACCGCCGGCGTGACCGGCTGGGCGGCCCGCGACGCGGGTGGAGGGCCGGGCCGCGTCGTCGTCACCGCCTGATTGGAGCACCCGCCGGACGGAGCCCCCGGCGGCGGGATCCGGGCCCGACCTACGCTGCCCGGGTGGACCCCGCCTCGCCGCTCCCCCGCCTGACCGGGTCGGCGGACGCCTCGGTGCGGCCGGCCCGGCCGGCCGACGCCGCGGAGATCGCCCGCATCCAGGCCGTCACCTGGCGGACGGCGTACCGGGCGGTGCTGCCGCCTGGAGGTGCTGGACGAGTGGGACGAGGCCGCGGCCACCGCCAGCTGGCACGCCGCCGTCACGCACGCCTCCCACCCCGGGGCACGGCGTCCTGGTGGCGCTCGAGCGGACAGTCCGTCGTCGGCTTCGCCGCGTTCGGCCCCGCCGAGCTGCACGGCGGACGAGCGGCCGGACCCGGCCGGGCCGACGACGGAGGTCTCGACGCTCCTGGTGGAGCCGCGCTGGGGACGCCGCGGCCACGGCAGCCGGCTGCTCGCCGCCGTCGCCGACCTGGCGCGGGACGGCGGGGCCGCCCGCCTGCAGACGTGGCTGCTGGAGCCCGACACGCGTCTCGGCCGGCTTCTACGAGTCGGCCGGGTGGGCGCCCGACGGGTGGGCCCGGACGCTGGACACCGGCGCCGCGCCGCTGCGCGAGGTCCGCTGGCACGCCCTGATCGACGACGACGGCGACGCGCAGGGGCACGACGTGAGCTTCGAGGGGTTCCCGGACGAGGGCCTGGTCTTCTACGAGGGCCTGGAGGCGGACAACACCAAGACCTACTGGACGCGGAACAAGGCCTGCCTACGACGCCCACGTCCGCGCGCCGCTGCAGGCGATGCTCGACGAGCTGGCCGCGGAGTTCGGGCCGGCCAAGGTGTTCCGGCCGTACCGCGACGTCCGCTTCAGCAACGACAAGACGCCGTACAAGACCCACCAGGGCGCGGTCGATCACGCCGGAGGGGCGCGGCGTCGGCTCCTGGTACGTGCAGATCTCGGCCGACGGGCTGCGGGTGTCCGGCGGCTGCTGGCGGCTGGAGTCCGACCAGGTGAGCCGCTACCGGCGCGCGGTGGCCGACCCGGTCCAGGGCCCGCGCCTCGAGCAGGAGGTCGCCCGCCTGGCCGCGCGCCGGCTTCAGCATCGAGGGCGAGCGACTGATCCGGGTGCCGGCCGGCTACTCCGCGGACGACGACCGGGTGGAGCTGCTGCGCGCACAAGTCGCTGCACGCCGACCCGGGCGTGGGAGCCGGCCGAGTGGCTGCACACGCGACAGGCGCTGGAGGAGGTCCGCGCGGCCTGGCGGGAGATTGCACACGCTGAACGACTGGCTCGCCGACAACGTCGGCGCCACGCCGAAGGAGCCCCGCCGCCGCTGACGACGACCATTCGGGCATCCGAGGAATGGCCGGAATGGTGGAGAAATGACGAAGGGGCCCCAGCACGGATGCTGGGGCCCCTTCGGTGAAGTGGTTGTCCGGCGGCGTCCTACTCTCCCACCCCGTCTCCAGGGCAGTACCATCGGCGCTGAGAGGCTTAGCTTCCGGGTTCGGAATGTTGCCGGGCGTTTCCCTCTCGCCATGGCCGCCGTAACTCTGTGAACATGTCGAACCAGGTGGCTGGTTCGTGCGTTCAGAACCGCACAGTGGACGCGAAAACATTCTTGTGTGACCTGACCCACGCAGCACAGGTCGTCTGTGGTGGTGGTGTGTGGTCAAGCCCTCGGCCTGTTAGTACCGGTCAGCTGCACACCTTGCGGTGCTTCCACTTCCGGCCTATCAACCCGCTGGTCTGGGCGGGGGCCTTACCCGGTTGACCCGGTGAGAGACCTCATCTTGAAGCGAGCTTCCCGCTTAGATGCTTTCAGCGGTTATCCCTGCCGAACGTAGCTAACCAGCAGTGCACCTGGCGGTACAACTGGCACACCAGAGGTTCGTCCGTCCCGGTCCTCTCGTACTAGGGACAGCTCTTCTCAAGTCTCTTACGCGCACGGCGGATAGGGACCGAACTGTCTCACGACGTTCTAAACCCAGCTCGCGTACCGCTTTAATGGGCGAACAGCCCAACCCTTGGGACCTACTCCAGCCCCAGGATGCGACGAGCCGACATCGAGGTGCCAAACCATCCCGTCGATATGGACTCTTGGGGAAGATCAGCCTGTTATCCCCGGGGTACCTTTTATCCGTTGAGCGACACCGCTTCCACATGCCGGTGCCGGGTCACTAGTCCCAGCTTTCGCTCCTGCTCGACCCGTCGGTCTCGCAGTCAAGCTCCCTTGTGCACTTGCACTCGACACCTGATTGCCAACCAGGCTGAGGGAACCTTTGGGCGCCTCCGTTACATTTTGGGAGGCAACCGCCCCAGTTAAACTACCCACCTGACACTGTCCCTGATCCGGATCACGGACCGAGGTTAGACATCCAATTCGACCAGAGTGGTATTTCAACGGCGACTCCACGAACACTGGCGTGCCCGCTTCGCAGTCTCCCACCTATCCTACACAAGCCGAACCGAACACCAATATCAAGCTATAGTAAAGGTCCCGGGGTCTTTCCGTCCTGCCGCGCGTAACGAGCATCTTTACTCGTAGTGCAATTTCGCCGAGCCTGTGGTTGAGACAGCTGAGAAGTCGTTACGCCATTCGTGCAGGTCGGAACTTACCCGACAAGGAATTTCGCTACCTTAGGATGGTTATAGTTACCACCGCCGTTTACTGGCGCTTGAGTTCTGAGCTTCGCCCCGAAGGACTAACCCGTCCCCTTAACGTTCCAGCACCGGGCAGGCGTCAGTCCGTATACATCGTCTTACGACTTCGCACGGACCTGTGTTTTTAGTAAACAGTCGCTTCTCACTGGTCTCTGCGGCCGCCCACCGCTGCCGCGCGCTAGTGCGGTTGACGGTAAGCGGCCCCCCTTCTCCCGAAGTTACGGGGGCATTTTGCCGAGTTCCTTAACCACAGTTCGCTCGATCGCCTCGGTATTCTCTACCTGACCACCTGAGTTGGTTTGGGGTACGGGCCGCTCGGAACTCGCTAGAGGCTTTTCTCGGCAGCATAGGATCATCCCATTCGCCTCATTCGGCTATGCGTCAGGTCTCACCCTCGTGCGGAACGGATTTACCTATCCCGCGGGCCACACCCTTGCACCGGTACTACCACTCACCGGTAGGACTACCTTCCTGCGTCACCCCATCGCTTGCCTACTACCAGTCCGGGTCCCGCGCTCCCCAGCCGTCGACCCCGAAGGGCTCTGAGCGGCTTCGGGCGGTTAGCATCGCTGGGTTCGGCATGGGCGTTCCTTCGCGGGTACGGGAATATCAACCCGTTGTCCATCGACTACGCCTGTCGGCCTCGCCTTAGGTCCCGACTCACCCTGGGCGGATTAGCCTGGCCCAGGAACCCTTGGTCTTCCGGCGGGGGAGTTTCTCACTCCCCTCTCGCTACTCATGCCTGCATTCTCACTCGCGTGGCGTCCACGGCTGGATCACTCCGCCGCTTCCACCGCCACACGACGCTCCCCTACCCATCCACACACCTGGCCGCCGCCTCGAGGGACCGCGGCGGGACGTGTCCCAAAGGACACTGCATGAATGCCACGGCTTCGGCGGTGTGCTTGAGCCCCGCTACATTGTCGGCGCGGAATCACTTGACCAGTGAGCTATTACGCACTCTTTCAAGGGTGGCTGCTTCTAAGCCAACCTCCTGGTTGTCTCTGCGACTCCACATCCTTTTCCACTTAGCACACGCTTGGGGGCCTTAGCCGATGATCTGGGCTGTTTCCCTCTCGACTACGAACCTTATCGCCCGCAGTCTCACTGCCACGCTCTCACTTACCGGCATTCGGAGTTTGGTTGACGTCAGTAACCTTGTGGGGCCCATCAGCCATCCAGTGCTCTACCTCCGGCAAGAAACACGTGACGCTGCACCTAAATGCATTTCGGGGAGAACCAGCTATCACCGAGTTTGATTGGCCTTTCACCCCTACCCACAGCTCATCCCCCAGGTTTTCAACCCTGGTGGGTTCGGTCCTCCACGCGGTCTTACCCGCGCTTCAACCTGGCCATGGGTAGATCACTCGGCTTCGGGTCTAGGACACGCGACTGATTCGCCCTATTCGGACTCGCTTTCGCTACGGCTGCCCCACACGGGTTAACCTCGCCACGTACCACTAACTCGCAGGCTCATTCTTCAAAAGGCACGCAATCACCCCGGAACCACAAGGATCCCTAAGGCTCTCACGGCTTGTAGGCACACGGTTTCAGGTACTATTTCACTCCCCTCCCGGGGTACTTTTCACCTTTCCCTCACGGTACTTGTCCGCTATCGGTCACCAGGGAGTATTCAGGCTTAGCGGGTGGTCCCGCCAGATTCACACCGAATTTCACGGGCTCGGTGCTACTTGGGAACACGCTCGAGAGAGACCGGGTTTTCGTGTACGGGGCTCTCACCCTCTACGGCGACCCCTTCCAGAGGCCTTCCACTAACCACGATCCTTTATGACTCCCCGTACCCTCGGCAGAAGGAACTGAACGGTCCCACGACCCCGACCACACAACGCCTGCCGGCTATCACATGCAATCGGTTTAGCCTCATCCGCTTTCGCTCGCCACTACTCACGGAATCACGGTTGTTTTCTCTTCCTGTGGGTACTGAGATGTTTCACTTCCCCACGTTCCCTCCACACGCCCTATGTGTTCAGGCGCGGGTCACACCACATGACTGGTGCGGGGTTCCCCCATTCGGAAATCCTCGGATCAACGCTCGGTTGACAGCTCCCCGAGGCTTATCGCAGCCTCCTACGTCCTTCATCGGCTCCTGGTGCCCAGGCATCCACCGTGTGCCCTTAACAACTTGGCCACACAAAAAACCCACCCCGCGCCCCCGGAAGGAGACCCAGAGCGGGTACCTACACAAACTCCTACACTACAGAGTCAGAAGATGCTCGCGTCCACTGTGCAGTTCTCAACGTACGACCAGACACCGACCACACGACCCCGCCAAACCCGCCGGCCCCACAGGGACGCGCGGCGGTACGAGAAGCAGGACGGCCCTGACAGAAGGCAACGCCCGTTCCCCGGGTCCGCTCCCTCAGGACCCAACAGCGTGCCTACGAACCGGACCCCCCGCACCCACCCCGTTCCACGCACCGCCTCGCAGGCGGGCCGTACTAGGAGCGGCCGCGAGCGGCCGGCCGAACTGGTCAGCGTTCCACCCTCGAGCACCACCCCACACGCTCGCCGGCCACCCGTAGCGGGCACCGATCCATGGTGTGGGCGCGGCTCTGGCACCACCGCCGACGAGTCCGGCGGCGCAGATGCTCCTTAGAAAGGAGGTGATCCAGCCGCACCTTCCGGTACGGCTACCTTGTTACGACTTCGTCCCAATCGCCGATCCCGCCTTCGACGGCTCCCTCCCACAAGGGGTTGGGCCACCGGCTTCGGGCGTTACCGACTTTCGTGACGTGACGGGCGGTGTGTACAAGGCCCGGGAACGTATTCACCGCAGCGTTGCTGATCTGCGATTACTAGCGACTCCAACTTCATGGGGTCGAGTTGCAGACCCCAATCCGAACTGAGACCGGCTTTTTGGGATTCGCTCCACCTCGCGGTATCGCAGCCCTTTGTACCGGCCATTGTAGCATGTTTGCAGCCCTAGACATAAGGGGCATGATGATTTGACGTCATCCCCACCTTCCTCCGAGTTGACCCCGGCAGTCTCCTATGAGTCCCCACCATGACGTGCTGGCAACATAGAACGAGGGTTGCGCTCGTTGCGGGACTTAACCCAACATCTCACGACACGAGCTGACGACAACCATGCACCACCTGTGCACGGCCCTTACGGACCCCCCATCTCTGGGAGATTTCCGTGCATGTCAAGCCTAGGTAAGGTTCTTCGCGTTGCATCGAATTAAGCAACATGCTCCGCCGCTTGTGCGGGCCCCCGTCAATTCCTTTGAGTTTTAGCCTTGCGGCCGTACTCCCCAGGCGGGGCGCTTAATGCGTTAGCTGCGGCACGGAACTCGTGGAATGAGCCCCACACCTAGCGCCCAACGTTTACGGCGTGGACTACCAGGGTATCTAATCCTGTTCGCTCCCCACGCTTTCGCTCCTCAGCGTCAGTTGTTGCCCAGAGACCCGCCTTCGCCACCGGTGTTCCTCCTGATATCTGCGCATTTCACCGCTACACCAGGAATTCCAGTCTCCCCTGCAACACTCTAGTTTGCCCGTATCGACTGCAGACCCGAGGTTGAGCCTCGGGATTTCACAGCCGACGCGACAGACCGCCTACGAGCTCTTTACGCCCAATAATTCCGGACAACGCTTGCACCCTACGTATTACCGCGGCTGCTGGCACGTAGTTGGCCGGTGCTTCTTCTGCAGGTACCGTCACTTTCGCTTCGTCCCTGCTGAAAGAGGTTTACAACCCGAAGGCCGTCATCCCCCACGCGGCGTCGCTGCGTCAGGCTTTCGCCCATTGCGCAATATTCCCCACTGCTGCCTCCCGTAGGAGTCTGGGCCGTGTCTCAGTCCCAGTGTGGCCGGTCACCCTCTCAGGCCGGCTACCCGTCGTCGCCTTGGTAGGCCACTACCCCACCAACAAGCTGATAGGCCGCGGGCCCATCCCCAGCCGATAAATCTTTCCACCACCAGACCATGCGGTCAGCGGTCATATCCGGTATTAGCCCCAATTTCTTGGAGTTATCCCAGAGCCGGGGGCAGGTTGCCCACGTGTTACTCACCCGTTCGCCACTAGAACACCCCACCCGAAGGGGGGGTCTCGTTCGACTTGCATGTGTTAAGCACGCCGCCAGCGTTCGTCCTGAGCCAGGATCAAACTCTCCGTAGATGATTTGATCGCGGCTGAGAACCGAGAGCTAGCACTCTCGATATCAATCAACCAAAGGAATCCCAGCCCAGAACCACAAAACGGCCCGGAGCACGGGGTATTACTTGGCACTGACTTTCGGCACGCTGTTGAGTTCTCAAGGAGCGGACGCGCAGGAACTCGACCCTCGCGGGCTTCCCTCGTGGCTGGATGTCCAACTCTACGCCGCGCTTCGCATCGGGTGGACCCAGGGGGTTCGTCCGGCTGGCCTTCCGGCCGCGCGGCGCATCGAGAACCATACACCCGTCGGGAGGGCCGTGCACGGGGGGGTCCGGACCAGCCCGAGCCCTCGGCACCCCGCGACAGAGCCCGCCCTCAGAGGCCCAGGAAGCTCTCGATGCCGACGGTCAGGCCGGGGCGCTGGGCGATCTCGCGGACGGCCAGGAGCACGCCGGGCATGAAGGAGGCCCGGTCGTAGGAGTCGTGGCGGAGGGTCAGGGTCTCCCCCGCCGAACCCATGAGCACCTCCTGGTGGGCGACGAGGCCGGCCAGCCGTACCGCGTGCACCGGGATGCCCTCGACGTCCGCCCCGCGCGCGCCCGGCAGCGCGTCCGTGGTCGCATCCGGTGCGGGCGGCAGACCGGCCGCCCGGCGGGCGGCCGCGACCAGGCGGGCGGTGCGGACGGCGGTCCCGGACGGGGCGTCGACCTTGTTCGGGTGGTGCAGTTCGACGACCTCGACCGACGGGAAGAACCGCGCCGCCTCCTGGGCGAACTTCATCAGCAGCACCGCGCCGATGCCGAAGTTCGGAGCGATGACGACGCCGAGCTCGGGCTTGGGCTCGAGCCACTCGGCGATGGTGGCGAGCTTGGCCTCGTCGAAGCCGGTCGTGCCGACGACGCAGTGGATGTTCTGGTCGATGCAGAACCGGATGTTGTCCATGACGACGTCCGGCCGCGTGAAGTCGACGACGACCTGGGCCCCGGCGTCGGCCACGTTGAACAGCCAGTCGCCGTCGTCGACCATCGCGACCAGCTCGAGGTCGTCGGCGGCGTTGACCGCCTTCACCACCTCGGTGCCCATCCGCCCGCGGGCGCCGAGAACTCCCACGTTGATCAGGGGCACGTCCTGCTCGGTCACGGGGGAATCCTGCTGGTCGGGGGTGGAGGTGCTGGCGGTCACCCGGTCAGGCTTCCCGGCCGGAGCGGCTCGACGCAACATCGCCGTCATCGGGCAGCAGACCGTCGGGTGGCCAGCCACCACAGCGCCAGGCCGGCCAGCACGCCCACGACGTCGGCCAGCCAGTCCCCCACCGACGCCGACCGCTCCAGCGGCGTCAGCCCCTGCACCAGCTCGCTGACTGCGGCGTACCCGATCAGCGCCGGCGGCGAGCGGCGGCCGGGGGATGCCCGCCCACCGCCCCGTGAGCGCCAGGACGAGGAAGAGCAGGACGTGCACGATCTTGTCGACGCCCGGCGGCGCGACTCGGCACGTCGGACGCCGGGGCGAACAGGACCGCGAGCGACACCAGGACGGCAACGGCGAAGGCGCCCCGGGAGAGGGCGCCGTGCACCTGCAGTGCCGGCCTCACAGCCGGTCGAGGTCGGATTCGCGGTAGGGGCCGACCACCGCCAGGCAGGTGTCGCGGCTGAACAGCTCGGCGGCGACCCCGCGGACCTGCGTCTCGTCGACGGCGTCGAGCCGGGCCAGCACCTCGCGCACCGGCAGGTACTCCCCGTAGGACAGCTCGCTCTTGCCCAGCCGGCTCATCCGCGACCCGGTGTCCTCGAGGCCGAGGACGAGGTTGCCCTTGAGCTGGCCCCGGCCGCGCGCCACCTCCTCGGTGGTCAGGCCGTCGGCCGCGACCCGCGCGAGCTCCTCGCGGATCAGCCGCAGGACCTCGGGCACCCGCTTCTTCGAGCACCCCGCGTAGACCGAGAAGGAGCCGGTGCCGGCGTAGTGGGTCAGCGCGGAGCCGACGCTGTAGACCAGCCCGCGCTTCTCCCGGATCTCCTGGAACAGGCGCGAGCTCATCCCGCCGCCGACGGCGGCGTCGAGGACCGCGGCGGCGTACCGGCGGTCGTCGAGCCGGCCCATCCCGGGCAGCCCGTAGCAGCAGGTGCGTCTGCTCGGTCCGGCGGGCGATGAGGCCCGCCGGGCGGGCCGGCTTGTCCGGGGCCATGTCGCCGAGCCGCAGCGGCGCGGGCCGGGCGTCGCCGCTCAGCCGGTCGGCGAAGGCGGCGGTGATCAGGTCGAGCACCTGCTGGTGCTCCACCCGCCCGGCCGCGGTGACCACGATCGAGGGCATCGCGTACCGGCCGCGGTACCAGCCGTCGACGTCGTCCCGGCTCAGTGCCTCGATCGACGCGACCGTGCCGAGCACCGAACGGCCGAGCGGGGTGTCGCCGAAGAGCGCCTCGGAGAACAGGTCGTGCACCGCGTCGGAGGGCTCGTCGTCGCGCATGGCGATCTCCTCGAGCACCACCGTGCGCTCGGACTCCAGGTCCTCGGCGGTGTTGCACGCCTCGGTCACCAGGTCCGACAGCAGCGTCACGGCCAGCGGGAGGTCGCTGGCGAGGACGTTGGCGTAGTAGCAGGTGTGCTCCTTGGCGGTGAAGGCGTTCATCTCACCGCCGACGGCGTCCATCGCCGTCGCGATCTCCAGGGCGGTGCGGCTCGTCGTCCCCTTGAACAGCAGGTGCTCGAGGAAGTGCGACGAACCGGCGACGCCCGGGCTCTCGTCCCGGGAGCCGACGCCGACCCAGATGCCGAGCGTCGCCGAGAGGACGCCGGGCATCGTCTCGGTGAGCACGCGGAGGCCGCCCGGGAGCTCGGTGCGCTCCACCCGGCCGCCGAACTCGTCGAGGTCGAGCAGCTCGCGTCTACGCCCGACCGCAGCCGGAACCGGGGCGGACGCAGCAGCGCCCACCCCGGTCCCGTTCACGCTCGAGCGGTCGTCAGCCGTCACTCACCCGCGGGCGCGGCAGCGGCGGCCTCGGCCGGGGCGCCGTCCCCGGCGGGAGCTGCCCCGTCGGCGTTGGCCTCGACCGGCACCAGGCTGATCTTGCCGCGGGCGTCGATGTCGGTGATCTCGACCTGGAGCTTGTCGCCGACGTTCACGACGTCCTCGACCTTGCCGATGCGCTTGCCGCCACCGAGCTTGCTGATGTGCACCAGCCCGTCCTTGCCCGGGAGCAGCGAGACGAACGCACCGAACGGCGTGGTCTTGACGACGGTGCCGAGGAAGCGCTCGCCGACCTTCGGCATCTGCGGGTTGGCGATCGCGTTGATCCGGTCCACGGCGGCCTGGGCCGACGGGCCGTCGGAGGCGCCGACGTAGATCGTGCCGTCGTCCTCGATGGTGATGTCGGCGCCGGTCTCGTCCTGGATCGCGTTGATCATCTGGCCCTTGGGGCCGATGACCGCGCCGATCTTGTCGACCGGGATGCGCACCGTGGTCACCCGCGGGGCGTACGGGCTCATCTCGTCGGGGCCGTCGATGGCCTCGCCCATGACGTCCAGGATGTGCAGCCGGGCCGCGCGGGCCTGGGTCAGCGCCTGGGCGAGGACGTCGGACGGGATGCCGTCGAGCTTCGTGTCCAGCTGCAGCGCCGTCACGAAGTCCTTGGTGCCGGCGACCTTGAAGTCCATGTCACCGAAGGCGTCCTCGGCGCCGAGGATGTCGGTCAGCGCGACGTACTCGGTCTTGCCGTCGACCTCGTCGGACACCAGGCCCATGGCGATGCCGGCGACCGGGGCGCGCAGCGGCACACCGGCGTTGAGCAGCGCGAGGGTCGAGGCGCAGACCGAACCCATGGACGTCGAGCCGTTGGAGCTCAGCGCCTCGGAGACCTGCCGGATCGCGTAGGGGAACTCCTCGCGGTCGGGCAGCACCGGCAGGAGCGCCCGCTCGGCGAGCGCGCCGTGGCCGATCTCGCGGCGCTTGGGCGAGCCCACGCGGCCGGTCTCGCCGGTGGAGTACGGCGGGAAGTTGTAGTTGTGCATGTAGCGCTTGTGGTTGTCCGGGCTCAGCGTGTCCAGCTGCTGCTCCATGCGGAGCATGTTCAGCGTGGTGACGCCCAGGATCTGGGTCTCGCCGCGCTCGAACAGCGCCGAGCCGTGGACGCGCGGGATGACCTCGACCTCGGCCGACAGCGGCCGGATGTCGGTGACGCCGCGGCCGTCGATGCGGACCTTGTCGCGCAGGATGCGCTGGCGGACGACCTTCTTGGTCAGCGCGCGGAAGGCGCCGGAGATCTCCTTCTCGCGGCCCTCGAACTGGCCGGCCAGCGCGGCCTTGACCTCGTCCTTGAGCGCGTCGGTGGCGTCCTCGCGCTCGTGCTTGCCGGCGATCTGCTGGGCCTGGGCCAGCCGGTCACCGACGAGGGACTCGACCGCGGCGTAGACGTCGTCCTGGTAGTCCAGGAAGCGGGGGAACTCCTGCACCGGCTTGGCGGCCTTCTCGGCCAGCGCCGCCTGCGCCTCGCACAGCGCCTTGATGAACGGCTTGGCGGCCTCGAGGCCCTGCGCCACGACCTCCTCGGTCGGCGCGGTCGCGCCGCCGGCGATGAGGGCGATCGTCTTCTCGGTGGCCTCGGCCTCGACCATCATGATCGCGACGTCGCCGTCGGGCAGCACCCGGCCGGCCACGACCATGTCGAAGACGGCGTCCTCGAGCTCGGTGTGGGACGGGAAGCCGATCCACTGGCCGTTGACCAGGGCGACGCGGGTGCCGCCGACCGGGCCGGAGAACGGCAGGCCCGACAGCTGGGTGGACGCCGAGGCGCCGTTGATCGCGAGCACGTCGTAGAGGTGGTCGGGGTCCAGCGACAGGACGGTGATGACGACCTGGACCTCGTTGCGCAGGCCCTTGGCGAACGTCGGGCGCAGCGGGCGGTCGATCAGGCGGCAGGTGAGGATCGCGTCCTCGGACGGGCGGCCCTCGCGACGGAAGAACGAGCCGGGGATGCGCCCGGCGGCGTACATCCGCTCCTCGACGTCGACGGTCAGCGGGAAGAAGTCGAACTGCTCCTTGGGCTGGCGGCCGGCCGTGGTGGCGGACAGCAGCATGGTGTCGCCCATGGTGGCGACGACGGAGCCGGCGGCCTGACGGGCGAGCCGGCCGGTCTCGAAGGTGACGGTGCGGCTGCCGTAGCTGCCGTTGTCGATGACCGCGGTGGCGGTGTAGACGCCGTCCTCGGCGTCGAAGTCGGTGGTGCTGGTGGTGGGTGCGGACATGTGTCCTTCTCTCTCTCGTCGCATCGGCCTCGTGCCGACCTGCGACTCCTCTGACGGCCAGTTCGTCTGGTAGCTGTGCCGTCCTGCATCCGGGGCGACCGGTGCTCGATCGAAGCCCTCGGGCGGTGCCGTTCCCGTCCTGGGGGGAACCGATGCGTCCCGGGGGCCACTACCGAGGACCGGCCCTTGCGGGACGCGTCCGGCGGCTGGCCGGTTGTCCCCGTGCGGCGGGTGCCGCACGAGGAAGGGGACCGTCCCGGGCGTTCCCGGGAGCGGTCCCCTCGTCGTACTAGCGGCGCAGACCGAGCCGCTCGATGAGCGAGCGGTAGCGCGTGATGTCGGTCTTGGCCAGGTAGTTCAGCAGCCGGCGACGACGGCCGACCAGCAGGAGCAGGCCCCGCCGGCTGTGGTGGTCGTGCTTGTGCATCTTGAGGTGCTCGGTGAGGTCGCTGATCCGGCGGGTCAGCATCGCGACCTGGACCTCGGGCGAACCGGTGTCGTTCTCGACCGTCGCGTACTCGGTCATGATCTGCTTCTTTACTGCGCTTTCGAGCGCCATGGATCGCCTCCGGGGCGGGTCACGTGTGGCCCCCGGTTTGAATCACGAGGGCAGCTCTCACACACGTCGGGTCGCCCCGACGTCGTCGTCCGGCGACACCGCTCGGAGCCGTCCGCACGACCGCGCGTCAGCATCGGCCCAAGGATCGGACGCGGGTGTCGGTCGACGTCTTGGCGCGATGGCCGCCATCAGGGCGTCGACGTCGGCGAAGGCGGACATCGGGCGCAGCCGCTGCACGAACTCGATGCCCACGTGCTCGCCGTAGAGGTCGCCGTCGTAGTCGAGCACGAACGCCTCCACCGTGCGCCGGCTGCCCTGGAACGTGGGGTTGGTGCCGACCGAGATCGCCGCGGGGAAACGCTCCCGGCTGGCGCCGCCGCGCGGGTCGCGGGTCACCAGGTACCCGGCGTACACGCCGTCGGCCGGGATGGCGGTGAACGGCGGGCTCTCGACGTTCGCCGTCGGGTAGCCCATCTCCCGGCCCCGGCGGTCGCCACGGACGACGACGCCGTCCACGCGGTGCGGCCGTCCCAGCGCGCGGGCCGCCGACACCATGTCGCCACCGGCGACGCAGGCCCGGATGTAGGTCGAGGAGATGGTCACCGCGCCGCCGTCGGAGGCGTCCTCCGCGAGCGGGACCGGCTCGACGGCGAAGCCGAAGCGGCGTCCCTCGACGGCCAGCGTCTCGACCGTGCCCGACGGCGCGGTGGCCGTAGGTGAAGTTCTCCCCCACCACGACCTGCGCGGCGTGCAGCCGCTCGACCAGCACCGTGTGCGTGAAGGTCTCCGACGACAGCCGCATGAACTCCTGGGTGAACGGCAGCACGCACATCGCGTCCACGCCCGAGGTCGGCGACCAGCTCGGCCTTGCGGTCCATCGAGGTGAGGATCGCCGGGTGCGAGCCGGGGCGGATGACCTCGGCCGGGTGCGGGTCGAAGGTGAGCAGCAGGCAGGGCCGGTTCATCGCGCGTGCCCGGCTCGACCGCGGCGCCGATCAGCGTCTGGTGCCCCCGGTGGACGCCGTCGTACATCCCGATGGTGACCACGGTCCGGCCGAGGTCACCCGGGGTCGCCTCGAGCCCCCGCCAGCGCAGCACGACCGTCCTGCCCGTCCGCCCGCTCAGGCGACCCGGTGCAGCCAGCCGTGGGTGTCGGCCACCCGCCCGTGCTGGATGTCGAGGAGCGTCTCGCGCAGCTTCATGGTCAGCGGGCCGGGGGTGCCGTCGCCGACGGTGAAGTCGCCGGTGCGCGCCTTGACCTCGCCGACCGGCGTGATGACGGCGGCGGTGCCGCAGGCGAAGGTCTCGGTGACCGTGCCGTCGGCGACGCCCTGCCGCCACTCGTCCACGCTGAACAGGCGCTCGGTGACGCGTGTGGCCGAGCTCGCGGGCCAGCGTGATCAGCGAGTCGCGGGTGATGCCCGGGCAGCAGCGTGCCGGTGAGCTCGGGGGTGACCAGTTCGGCGTCGTCGCCGGAGCCGAGGACGAAGAACAGGTTCATCCCGCCCATCTCCTCGACGTAGCGCTTCTCCACCGCGTCGAGCCAGACGACCTGGTCGCAGCCGGCCTCGATGGCCTGCTCCTGGGCGAGCAGGCTGGCGGCGTAGTTGCCGGCGCACTTGACGTCGCCGGTGCCACCGGGCGCCGCCCGGATGTAGTCCTCGGAGAGGTAGACCGAGACCGGCTGGACGCCGCGCGGGAAGTAGGCGCCGGCCGGGCTGGCGATGACCAGGAACAGGTACTCGCTGCGCCGGGCGGACACCGAGGAACGGCTCGATCGCCAGCTGGTACGGACGCAGGTAGAGCGTCTGGTCGGCGCCCGTGGGCACCCAGTCGCGGTCGGCGTCGACGAGCGCGTCGACGGCGGCGAGAAGCCGTCCTCGGGCACCGGCGGCATCGCCAGGCGCTTGGCGCCGCGGACGAACCGGGCGGCGTTGGCCTTGGGCCGGAAGGTGGCCACGCTGCCGTCGGGCTGGGCGTAGGCCTTGAGCCCCTCGAAGATCGACTGGGCGTAGTGCAGCGCCGCCGTCGCTCGGATCCAGCTGCAGCGGCCCGTAGGCGGTGAGGCGGGCGTCGTACCAGCCCTGCCCGGTGCGGTAGCGGGCCACGAACATGCGGTCGGTGAAGTACCGGCCGAAGCCGGGTTCGGCGAGCATCGCCGCGCGCTCGGCGGCGGGCCGGCCCTGCACGTCCTCCACCACCAGCGGCACGTCCTCGGTGAACATCCGCGAGGAGGTACGGCTGTCGGCGAGCGTGTCGGTCATGTCTCCCACCGCGAGGGCGTGCTGTGCGACGGATCGGCCCCTGCCGGGGCCGGCACCGTCACCGTAGCCCCGGTCAGATCTGGTCTGCTGCGTCACCGCCGGGCCGGCCTGCTCGAGTACCGCGTAGGACCACAGGTGCGCCGAGGGCGCGGCCGCCGGGCGCGAGGGTGTCGCCGCCGCCGTCGTGGGCGCGATCGAAGTCCTGCCCGGACTGCCAGGCCTGGTAGGACTCCTCGTCGGTCCACCGCGTGTAGACGAGGTACTGGTCGGTGCCCTCGAGCGGCCGCAGCAGCTCGAACCACTCGAACCCGGGGGTGCGCTCGACCGCCCCGGCCCGCCCGCGGAAGCGCTCCTCGAAGCGCTCCTGCCGGTCCGGCGGCACGGTGATCGCGTTGATCTTGACGATGCTCATGGCCTGCTCCGCACGGTGCTCATCCCACTCCCGTTCCCGGGGCACACCGGCGCCAATCCCCCATGAGGCACGCTTGACCCGTGACAGCGCCGCGCACCGCCGACATCGGCTTCGCCCGCCTGGACCTCGACCGGGCGGCCCGCACCGGCACGCCGGAGGTCGTCTACGCGGCCGGCAAGACGCCGGCGCAGACGATCGCCTGTCTGGCGGCCCTGCTCGACGGCGGCGCGTCGCTGGCCTTCGCGACCCGGGTGGACGAGCCGACCGCGGCCGCGGTCCTCGAGCGCTGGCCCGAGGCGCTCGTGGACGCCGACGGCCCGGGTGGTGTTCGTCGGCGAGCTGCCCGAGCCCGAGGGCGAGGTGCTGGTGCTCTCGGCCGGCACGTCCGACGGCCCGGTCGCGGCGGAGGTCGCCGCGACGCTGGCCGCCCTCGGGGTCGGCTGCCGCCGGGTCGACGACGTCGGTGTGGCCGGCGTGCACCGGGTGGTCGCGGTCGCCGCCGACCTGGCCGCCGCGGACGCGGTCGTCGTCGTCGCGGGCATGGACGGCGCGCTGCCCGGGGTGGTCGCCGGGCTGACCGACCGGCTGGTCGTGGCGGTGCCGACGTCGGTCGGCTACGGCGCCGCGTTCGAGGGTCTGGCGCCGCTGCTGACCATGCTCACGGCGTGCGCGCCGGGCGTCGTCGTCGTCAACATCGACAACGGCTTCGGCGCCGGCGTGGCCGCCGCCAAGGTCGTGCGTCGTCCCGATAGAGGACGCGGCCAAGGTGGTGCGCTCGGCTCACCGATAGCGGACCGGGTCCGGCAGCAGCTCGTTCATCGAGCCGGAGCGGAAGCCCCGAGGATCCAGCTCGACACGGTCGAACCCTCCGACGGCCGCCAGCAGATCCGGCCGCGCGGCGACGAGCGGCACGCGGTCGGCGTCGATCTCCACCCGAGCGGTGTCGCCCCCGAGGTCGCGCACCCGGAGGTTGCGCACGGCCAGCCCGGCGCCGGTCAGCGCCGCGCGCAGGTCCGCCTCCGCGGCCTCGACACGGGCCAGCCCCTCCGCGCTGACCGGCACGCCGTAGGCGATCCGGCTGGCCAGGCAGGCCGCGGCCGGCTTGTCGGCCAGGGGCAGGCCCCACCGGTGCGCGGCGGCCCGGACGTCGTCCTTGGTCATGCCGGCCCGCGCCAGCGGCGCCCACGCGCCCCGGGCGGCGGCAGCGGCGATGCCAGGACGGAAGCCGGCGCGCAGGTCGTCGGCATTGGTGCCGGTGACGACGTCGGCGATGCCGAGCCGGGTGGCCAACGGCGTGAGGACGTCGACCAGCTCCGTCTTGCAGAACGCGCAGCGGTCGCCCGCGTTGGCCCGGTAGCCCTCCCGGGACAGCTCGTCGGTCCGCGGGAACTCGTGACGCACCCCGAGCGAGGTGCCGAAGGCCGCCGCGGCCTCCCGCTCGGCGGCGGGCAGGCTCGGCGACACGGCGGTGGCGGCGACGACGCGGTCGGTGCCGAGGGCGCGCACGGCCGCGGCCAGCACCACGCCGGAGTCGACCCCGCCGGAGAAGGCGACGAGGACGCCGGGCAGCGGCACGAGCTGCGCCGCGAGGGCCTCGAGTCGGTCGTCCAGCGTGCTCACGGGACCGAGGTTCTCACGACGGCGGGAAACCGACGGTCACCCGGGCGGTGGCACCGGCGTCCTCGACGAGCGCCACGAGCCGCCCGTCGGGGTCGACGGCGGCGTGCGCGCCGGGTGCGCCGGTCGCCGGGATGCGCTGCCCGTACGTCAGGGCCGTGGCCTCCTCCGCGGTGACCGACCGCGTGGGGAACACGGTCGTGGCCGCGTCGGTCAGCGGCAGCACGCCGGGCCCGCCTCCCGCGGCCAGGGCCGCCCCGGCGTCCTCGACCGGGGCCGCCTGCGCGACGGCGAACGGCCCGGAGGCGGTGCGCCGGAGGGCGGTGAGGTGGCCGCCGACGCCGAGCGCCGCGCCGGCGTCCCGGGCGATGGCGCGGATGTAGGTACCGGCCGTGCAGGTGACCGTCACGTCGACGTCGATCAGGTCGGGCGTCGGCCGCTCGATGCGGTGCACGTCCAGCCGGTGGACGGTGACCGACCGGGGCGCGAGCTCCACGGTCTCGCCCGCCCGGACGCGGTCGTAGGAGCGCCGGCCCGCGACCTTGACCGCACTGACCGACGAGGGCACCTGCTGCAGCGGACCGGTCTGGGCGGCCAGGGCGGCGCGCACGGCGGGCTCGTCGACGGCCGCGGCCGACGTCGTCGTCAGGACCTCGCCCTCGCGGTCGTCGGTGACCGTCGTCTGCCCCAGCCGGATGGTGGCCTCGTAGGTCTTGTCGTGGCCACCGACCAGCCCGAGCAGCCGGGTGGCCGCGCCGACGCCGAGGATCAGCAGGCCGGTCGCCATCGGGTCGAGCGTGCCGGCGTGGCCGACCTTGCGCACCGAGAGCACCCGGCGGGCCCGGGCGACGACGTCGTGCGAGGTCATGCCCGGGGGCCTTGTCCACGAGCAGCAGACCGGGCATGACGTCGGCGTCGGGACGGCGGGTAGACTCACCCGCTCACTGTCACAGGTGCGGAAAGCCACCGATCACCCGCCACCCGCCAGAGCACCGCGACCAGCCGGAGGCCGATGAACAGCACCAACCCGGTCCACACACCGGCCAGCCCCCAGTCCAGCGGCACCGCGAGCAGCGACAGGGGCAGGAAACCGACGACGGCGGAGCCGATGGTGACCGTGCGCAGGTAACCGACGTCGCCGGCACCCATCAGCACGCCGTCGAGCGCGAACACCACGCCGGCGAGGGGCTGCATGCCGGCCAGGAACCACCAGACGACACCCGCCTCGGCGAGGACCGCGGGGTCGTCGGTGAACAGCGGGGGCAGCACGTCGCGCAGCGCGAGCAGGACGGCCGCGACGACGACGCCGGTCCCGAGCCCCCACAGAGCCACCCGGCGGGCGGTCGACCGCGCCTCGGCCGGCCGGCCACCGCCGAGGGCCCGGCCGACCAGCGTCTGGGCGGCGATCGCGTAGGCGTCGAGGACCAGCGCGAGGAAGAAGAACAGCTGGAGGGCGATCTGGTGCGCGCCGAGCTCCGCCGTCCCGGCCCGGGCGGCCACCCCCGCGGCGACGAGGAACGACAGCTGCAGGACGGCGGCGCGCAGCAGCAGGTCCCGGCCGATCACCATCTGGGCGCGGATGGCTGCGGGTCGGGGCCTCCAGTCCGCCCCCTCGCGCACGAGGGCACGGACGAACAGGCCCGCGGCAAGCGCCTGACCGACCACGTTCGCGACCGCGGATCCCGCGAGACCCATTCCGACGGGAAAGACGAGGACCGGACAGAGCACCAGGCTCAGCAGCGACCCGGCGAGCACGTAGCGGACCGGTCGGCCCAGCTCCGCGACGCCGCGCAACCAGCCGTTCCCGGCCAGGGAGATCAGCAGCAGCGGCGCCCCGCACCCGGCGATCCGCAGCCACTCCTCCCCCGCCGTCGCGACGGGACCCGCACCACCGGCGAGCAGCCGGGTCAACGGGCCGGC
This sequence comes from uncultured Actinomycetota bacterium, assembly GCA_963748305.1. Lineage (GTDB taxonomy): Bacteria > Actinomycetota > Actinomycetes > Mycobacteriales > Geodermatophilaceae > Blastococcus_B. The sequence goes on from CAVVIN010000022.1 coordinate 95,371, forward strand.
CAGCAGCTGGAACAGCACGACGACGGCGAGCCCGAGACCGAGCGCGAGCCAGGTGGCCTGGACGCCCTCGGCGACGGCCCCGGCCCGGTCGCCGGCGCCGGCCCGGCGGGCGGCCCGGGCGGTGGTGCCGTAGGCGAGGAAGTTCAGCAGCGCCGCCGACCACGCCAGCAGCGCGCCACCGACCGCCAGTCCGCCGAGCGCGATGGTGCCCAGGTGGCCGACGACGGCGGTGTCGACCAGCAGGTACAGCGGCTCCGCGGCCAGGACGACGAGGGCCGGGATGGCGAGGGAGAGAACCGACGGCGACTTCACGCGAGTCCACGGCTCCTGGCCGCGGTGCGGTCCGGAGGACCGCGATGTCATAGCTCGGCGAGCTCGCGGCGCAGCGCCTCGATGGTCTTCTCGCGGTCGAGGTAGGAGCTGTAGCCGGCGGCCAGGGTGTGCCCGCCGCCACCGAGCGCCAGGGCCACGGCGGCCAGGTCGGTCCCGCCGCGCGAGCGCAGCGACACCGACCACGAGCCGTCGTCCTGCCCCTTGAGCACGCAGGCGACGTCGGCCTCCTCGGTGGAGCGGACGACGTCGACCAGGGCTTCGAGCTGCTCACCGGGCAGACCGTGCTCGGCGGCCTCGGCGGTGCTGGACCAGGTCCAGACCAGGCCGCCGCCGATCTCGGGCTCGAGGACGGCGCGGCCCGTCACGACCGACAGCAGCCCGAGCCAGCCGAACGGCGCGGTGTCGAACAGCCGTCGGCTGATGTCGGAGTGGTCGATGCCGGTCGCGAGCAGCCGGGCGGCGAGTTCGTGGGTAACGGGCCGGGTGTTGCCGAACCGGAAGGAGCCGGTGTCGGCGGCGAGGCCCGCGTAGAGCAGGGTCGCGAGGTCGCGGTCGAGCGTCACACCGAGCTCGTCGAGCAGGTCCGCGACCAGCGTCACGGTGGCGGGGGCGCCGCCGTCGATGAGCCGGACGTCGCCGAAGCCCGGGTTGCTGGCGTGGTGATCCACGACGACGGACGTGCCCGCCTGGTCCAGCAGGACGGCGAGCTCCCCCAGCCGGCCGGGCGAGGCGGCGTCGAGGCTGACGAACACGTCCGGCGAGGACGGCACCACCGTCGAGGGCACCAACCCCTCGGCACCGGGCAGCCAGCCCAGCGACGCGGGGAGGACGAACGGGGTCGGGGAACGTCGTCAGGACCCGGGCGCCGCGCCGGCGGAGGCCCTCGGCGAGGGCCAGGGTGCTGCCGAGCGCGTCGGCGTCGGGCTGCATGTGCCCGGAGAGCACGACCGTCGCGTGCTCCTCGGCGGCCTCGGAAGCACCGAGGCGGCGGAGCGGATCGATCCTGCGGGGCGGAGTGGGTCGGTCACGGGGTCAGGCGCTCGGGCCGGGGTCGGCCACCGGCGGCGGCGTCGGGCTCCTCGCCCACGTCGCCACCACCGACCGGATAGCCGGGCCCGGCGGCGTCGGGTTCGTCGGAGGCGACGCTCGGCGCCGAGCCGATCTGGCCGTCCTTGCCGCCGCGCGTGGGGTCGCCGGCCCCGGGTGCGTCGTGCCCACCGAGCTCCGACTGCCCCTGGCCCTCGCCGGGCTGATGCGGATCCGGGTCGACTTCACTCACGAGGCACTCCTGGTGCGGGCCGGGACGTCGTCAGCACTGTCATCGGCAGTGTCGCGGCCAACCGGATCGTGTCCGTCCAGGCTCGTCTCGTCGTCCTCGTCCTCGGCCGGCTTCCGGTAGGGGTCCTCGTCACCGGCGTAGCTGGCTCCCTCGCGTGCGCGGGCGAGCTCCGCGTCGGCGTGGCGGGCGCGCTCCAGCGCCTCCTCCAGCTCCCGGGCGGTGTCGGGGACGATGTCGGCGATGAAGGCGAGCGTCGGCACGAACTTGATGCCGGTCTGCTTGCCGACGGTGGAGCGCAGGATGCCGGTGGCGCTGGCGAGCGCGGCGGCGGAGTCGGCGATCTGGGTCTCGTCGCCGTAGACGGTGTAGAAGACCGTCGCCTCTCGGAGGTCGCTGGTCACCCGGGCATCGGTGACGGTGACCATCCCCAGCCGCGGGTCCTTGATCTGGGTCTCGATCGCGGCGGAGACGATCTGGCGGATGCGGACCGCCAGTTTGCGGGCGCGGGCCGGGTCGGCCATCGCAGACCTCCTAGTAGGGGATGAGCGGCCCCTCGACGGGGCACCGGCCGCGAGCAAGCGAGCGGGGGAGGGCGGGTGGGCCGTTAGTCATCGGTGTCGCTGAAGAGCTGACGATGTGTCGAGAGCAGGGTCACCTCCGGCCGCCCAGCCAGCAACCGCTCGCAGGCATCGAGGACGTCGGTGACCTGGCCGGCGTCGCCGGAGACGGTGGCGATCCCGACCTGCGCGCGGCGGTGCAGGTCCTGGTCCCCCACCTCGGCGGCGGCCACGGAGAAGCGACGCCGCAGCTCGGCCACGATCGGCCGCACGACGGCGCGCTTCCCCTTCAGCGAGTGGACGTCGCCCAGCAGCAGGTCGGCGGTGAGCGATCCGGTGAACACCGGATCAACCCTTCCTGCTGCTGGGCACGTGTGCGTCAATCAGCTGCGCGGGATCTCGCGCATCTCGAAGGTCTCGATCACGTCGTCGATCTTGATGTCGTTGAACGACCCCAGACCGATACCGCACTCGTAGCCCTCGCGGACCTCGGTCGCGTCGTCCTTGAAGCGGCGGAGGGACTCCACCGTCAGGTTGTCGGCGACCACGGCACCGTCGCGCATGAGCCGGGCCTTCGAGTTGCGGACGATCGTGCCGCTGCGGACCAGCGAACCGGCGACGTTGCCGATCTTGGGCACCCGGAAGACCTCGCGGACCTCCGCCGTCCCGAGCTGGACCTCCTCGTAGACCGGCTTGAGCATGCCCTTGAGCGCGGCCTCGATCTCGTCGATCGCCTGGTAGATGACCGTGTAGTAGCGGACGTCCACCCCCTCGCGGTTGGCGAGCTCGGTGGCCTGACCCTCGGCCCGGACGTTGAAGCCCAGGACGATGACGTCGTCGGCCAGCGCGAGGTCGATGTCGCTCTTGGTGATGCCACCGACGCCGCGGTGGATGACCCGCAGCGAGATGTCGTCGTCGACCTCGATCTTCATCAGCGCCTCTTCGAGCGCCTCGACGGTGCCCGAGTTGTCGCCCTTGATGATCAGGTTGAGCTGACGGGTCTCCTTGAGGGCCGCGTCGAGGTCCTCGAGGCTGATCCGCTTGCGCATGGAGGCGTTCTGCGCGTTGCGGATGCGGGCCTGGCGGCGGTCGGCGATCTGCCGGGCCACCCGGTCCTCCTCCACCACGAGGAACGTGTCACCGGCGCGCGGCACCGAGGTGAGCCCGACGACCTGCACGGGGCGGGCCGGGAGGGCTTCCTTCAGCTTGTTGCCGTGCTCGTCGAGCAGCGACCGGACGCGACCGTAGGCGTCGCCGGCCACGATCGAGTCGCCCTGGCGCAGCGTGCCGCGCTGGACGAGCACCGTGGCGACGGGGCCGCGGCCCTTGTCCAGCTTGCCCTCGATGACGACACCCTGCGGGTCCTGCTCGGTGTTGGCGCGCAGGTCCAGCGAGGCGTCGGCGGTCAGCAGGACCGCCGCGAGCAGTTCGTCGAGACCCTGCCGGGTGATCGCCGAGACGTCGACGAACATCGTCTCGCCGCCGTACTCCTCGGCGACCAGGCCGTACTCGGTGAGCTGCTGGCGGACCTTGGCGGGGTTGGCCCCCTCCTTGTCCACCTTGTTCACCGCGACCACGATCGGCACGTCGGCGGCCTGGGCGTGGTTGAGCGCCTCGACCGTCTGCGGCATGACGCCGTCGTCGGCAGCGACCACCAGGACGACGATGTCGGTGACCTTCGCGCCTCGGGCACGCATCGCGGTGAACGACTCGTGACCCGGGGTGTCGATGAAGGTGACCGGACGCTCGTTGCCCTCGAGCTCGGTGACGATCTGGTAGGCGCCGATGTGCTGGGTGATGCCACCGGCCTCCCGCGCCACCACGTTGGCGTCGCGGAGGGCGTCGAGCAGCTTCGTCTTTCCGTGGTCGACGTGACCCATGACGGTGACGACCGGCGGACGGGCCTCCCAGTCGCCCTCTTCGCCCTCTTCGTCGCCGAAGGTCAGGTCGAAGGTCTCGAGCAGCTCGCGGTCCTCGTCCTCGGGGCTGACGACCTGGATGACCCAGTCGATCTCGGCACCGAGCAACTGCAGGGTCTCGTCGTTGACCGACTGGGTCGCCGTGACCATCTCGCCCAGGTGGAACAGGGCGGTGACCAGGGCGGCCGGCTGCGCGCCGATCTTCTCGGCGAGGTCGGTCAGCGAGGCACCCCGCGGCAGGCGGACGGTCTGTCCGTTGCCGCGCGGCAGCGAGACGCCACCCATGCTGGGCGCCGCCATCGAGTCGAATTCCTGACGCCGCTGCTTCTTGCTCTTGCGCCCGCGGACCGGGCCACGACCGCCGGGACGACCGAAGGCACCGGCCGTACCGGCACCGGAGCCACCGCGACCGCGGCCACGGCCACCGCCGCCACCACGGAAGCCACCGCCGGCGGGCGCGCCGGCGCCGGGAGCGCCACCGCCGCCGCCGCCGCCGCCACCGGGACGGAAGCCGCCGCCCCACCGCCGCCGCCGCCGCCGCCGGGACCGCCACCGGGGCGACCACGACCGCCGGGACCACCGGGACCACCGCCGCCGGGACGGCCGCCGGCCGCCGGGCGCGGCGGCATCATGCCGGGCGAGGGACGCTGCGGCATCATGCCCGGGTTGGGGCGCGGCCCACCGGGGCCGGCCGCCGGGCGGGGACCGCCGGGACGCGGACCGCCGGCGCCGGGCGCCGGACGCGGGCCACCGGAACCGGGTGCCGGACGCGCGCCACCGGGGCCGCCGGGGCCCGCGGGACGGGCGCCGGGCGCGGCCGGGCCGGGACGCGCGCCGCCGGCCGGAGCCGGACGGGGCGTGCTGCTGAAGGGGTTGTTGCCCGGGCGGGGTGCCGGACGCGGACCCGGCCGCGGGCCGGGAGCACCGGGCGCCGAGGGTGCCGAACCACCGGCCGGGCGGGGAGCCGCCGGACGCGGGGCCGACGGGGCCTGCGGGGGTGCGCTGGCCGCGGGAGCCTGCGGCTCGGGAGCCGCCGGACGCGGAGCGGGCGCCGGAGCCGCCGGACGGACCGGAGCGGCCGGAGCCGGGGCGGCCGGAGCTGACGCTGCCGGTGCGACGGGCGCGATGGGTGCGGGTGCCGCCGGGGCAGCGGGCGCAGCCGGAGCCGGCCTCGCTGCGGGGCCGGGACGGGCGGCGGGGGCCGCGGCACCGTTGCCGGCACCGGTGGATCCACCGAGGGCCTCACGGAGCCGCCGGGCCACGGGGGCCTCGACGGTGGAGGACGCGGACTTCACGAACTCGCCCTGCTCCTTGAGCTTGGCGAGCACGGTCTTGCTGTCGACACCGAACTCTTTGGCGAGTTCGTGTACGCGGGCTTTGCCTGGCACGGGTCTCCTCATTGGTGAGGCCGGCGGCTTTGCCCGCTCGACCTCGTCGTTAGTGGTGCATGGTCATCGTGGGAACTTCACGGCTGACTCATCCGACGGTGTCCTGTCGACATGCGGACCGGCCTCGTGCCGATCCGACTGTGAACTGCTGGTGATCGTTCGCGCAGCGTTACCGCTGCACTCACTCGCCCGATCCGGGCCGCACCCCGGCCGCCTCCGAGGAGGTGCCGAGGACGTGGGCCCGGAGCGGACCGGCCTCCACCGGAGCGCCACCGCCTCCGGGGAGGCGCAGCGCCCGGGGAAAGGCCCGGCGTCGCTCCGCTGCGCGCAGGCACTCCGGGGTGGGGTGCAGCGATGCTCCCCTTCCGGGGAGCCGGCGCCGCGGATCGGGGACCAGGGCCCCCGCCCGGACGACCACACGCAACAGGTCGTTAGCCGGAGCGCGCTCCCGGCACCCCACACAGGTGCGTACCGGGAAAGACGTTCTGGCCACCCTGCACTCTAGCGCGTGGCGGGACCGGGATGTTCCGCGCGCCGGGGAGGGGGCCGGTGCGCGGGTGAGCGCTGGCCGGACGGACGGCCCTCCGCGGACCCCGGGGGCAGGCCGGACCGCAGCGGCGGACGGCCCATTCCCGGTGAGGGAGTGGCGGCGTCGTCCTCGGTCTGCGCGTCGCTGCGGATGTCGATGCGGCAGCCGGTGAGGCGCGCCGCCAGCCGCGCGTTCTGGCCTTCCTTCCCGATGGCCAGCGAGAGCTGGTAGTCGGGGACGACGACCCGCACGGCCTTGGCCGCGGGATCCACGACGCGGGCGCTGCTGACCCGGGCCGGGCTCAGCGCGGAGGCGACGAAGGTCGCCGGGTCCTCGGCCCAGTCGACGATGTCGATCTTCTCGCCGTGCAGCTCGCTCATGACGTTGCGCACCCGCTGACCCATCGGGCCGATGCAGGCGCCCTTGGCGTTGAGGCCCGACACCCTCGTGCGGACGGCGATCTTCGAACGGTGCCCGGCCTCGCGGGCGACCGCGACGATCTCGACGCTGCCGTCGGCGATCTCGGGTACCTCCAGCGCGAACAGCTTGCGCACCAGGTGCGGGTGGCTGCGCGAGACCGTCACCTGCGGGCCGCGGAAGGTCCGCGCGACGGAGACCACGTAGGCCTTGATCCGGCTGCCGTGGGTGTACTCCTCGCCGGGCACCTGCTCCGACTGGGGCAGGACGGCCTCGACCTTGCCGATGTCGATGAGCACCGTGCCCTGGATGTTGCGGCGGTCGTGCGCCTGCACGATCCCGCTGACGATGTCGCCCTCCTTGCCGGCGTACTCGCCGAAGGTCTGCTCGTGCTCGGCGTCGCGCAGCCGCTGGACGATGACCTGCTTGGCGGTGCTGGCGGCGATACGGCCGAAGTCCGAGGGGGTGTCGTCCCACTCGCGGACGACCTCGCCGTCGGGGCCGAGCTCCTGCGCGAGGACGGCGACCTCGCCGCTCTTGCGGTCGACGTGCACCCGGACGTGCTTGGCCGCCCCGTCGGCGTGCCGGTAGGCGGTCACGAGCGCGGACTCGATGGCCTCGATCACGGTGTCGGCGGGGATGCCCTTCTCCCGCTCGACCGCCTTGAGCGCGGTGACGTCGATGTTCACTGTTCTCCTCCGTCGTCGTCCGCTGCCACGCCCGTCGATCGGCAGGGCCCCGTCGGACAGGTCCCCGCCGGCGACCGTCTCGTCCAGGGCGCGGCCGAACTCGACCTGCACCCGGCCGGCGCCGAGCTGGGCCCAGGGCACCTGCCGTGGTGTCGGCGGACGCTTCTTCGCACCGGGCTTGCCCTGCGCCTCCACGGCCAGCGTCACGCCGTCGTCGTCGACCGCGGTGATCCGCCCGGTGACCGCCTCGGCCGAGCCCGGAGGGACCCACGTTGACGGTGACCAGGCGGCCGGTGTTGCGCTGCCAGTGCCGCGCCTCCGAGAGCGGCCGGTCCACGCCAGGACTGGTCACCTCCAGCACGTACGGCGTCCGGCCCATCCCGTCGTCGTGGGCGTCCAGGACGTCGGAGACCGCCCGGCTCACCTCGGCGATGTCGTCGAGGGTGACGCCCTGGTCGCGGTCGACCACGACGCGCACGATGCTGCGCCGCCCGGCCGGCGTGACGACGAGCTCCTCGAGGTCGTAGCCCGCCGCGCCGACGACCGGCTCGATCCACCCTGCGAGCCGCGAGGTGGCCGGGTCGGTGCGCTGAGTGCCGCGAGAGGCGGACACGTCTTCCTCCTCAGGCTCTTGTCGCGTGCACCGTCCGGTGCCGCGCCCCTGACGATCCGAGCGCCGGCCGGCCTCCGGCGCTGGTCGGACCCGTGATCGAGGGGAGGAAGTCAGGCTACCGCCCGGGCCGACCCGCCGAGACCGCGCACCGGAGCCCGACGCGGGACGCGCCCCTTTCACGAGGCTCGCGGCTCTTCCCGGCTCCGGCTGAGAGAATGGGACCGATGCCTCCCATCCCGCTCCCCGCCCCCTCGGGCTTTCCTCGGCGAACCCTGCTCGCGGCCTCCGCGGTCGGCCTGTCGCTGCTCGTCGTCGGCTGCACCGCGGAGTCGGCGGACCCCCGGGAGCAGGTGACCAGCGAGCAGGCCGACGAACTCGCCGCGCAGGTGGCCGTCCAGGAGGCGCTCGTCGCCGCGTTCGCGGCGGCCGGAGCCGCCGACCCCGCGCTGGCGACCGCGGTGGCCGCGCAGGCGGCGCAGGCCCAGGACCAGCTGGAGCGGCTCCAGGCGGCGGCGCCGGGCCGGTCCAGCTCACCCGCGCCGACCTCGGGTGCGGCCCCGGCCGGTCCGGAGGCCAAGGCCTGGCTGCGCACGCAGGTCGCCGACACGGCGTCCTCGCACGCGACCGCCTGCCTGGACCAGTCCGGTGCCCGGGCCGCCCTGCTGGGTTCGATCGCCGCGGGCCTGATCGGTCAGGACGCGGACGCTGGCGTGAGGAGGTTCGACCATGGCCGATGACGCCGAAGGCGCCGAGCTGGATGCAGGTACCGAGACCGCCGCGCTGCGCGAGGCCCTGGCCGCCGAGCACGCCGCGGTCTGGGGCTACGGCGTGGTGGGGGCGGCCCTCGCCACCGAGGCGCGGCCGCCGGCGACGGCCGCCGAGACCGCGCACCGCGACGTGCGCGACCAGGTGACGGCGCTGCTCGAGGAGCGCGACGCCGACCCGGTCCGCGCCGAGGGCGCGTACTCGCTGCCCTTCCCGGTGCTCTCCGCCGTCGACGCCGCCGCGCTGGCCGTCGTCCTGGAGGACGGCGTCGCCGCGGCGTGGGTCCGCGTGCTGGACCAGGCGGCCGAGCGGTCGGTCCGCGAGCTGGCGGTCGGCTGGCTCGGCGCCGCCGAGGTGCGCGCCGTCTCCTGGCGGGGCGCCGCCGGGAAGACCCCGGTCACCAGCGCGTTCCCGGGTCTGCCAGAGGGCTGACCGACGACCGGAGGTCCGCTGCAGCGGTGCCTCCAGTCGTTTCCAAGTACGACCCAAGTGACGAGTCCGACGCTGTCGGCACCGGAGGACACAGGAGTCCTCCGAGCCCGCAGGAGAGGACCCGCTTCGATGAGCACCACCACCCACCGGCCCGCGACCGGACGCCTGATGGACCTGCCCGGTCAGACCCACGTGGCCGAGGGCCCGTTGGACCTCAACGGCATGTACATGGCCCACCACGCGTTCCGCCGTGACCTGGTCCGGTTCGCCGCCGCCGCGCGGCAGACGCCGGTCGAGGAGGCCGACGTCTGGCGGGCGCTGGCCGTCCGGTGGGAGCAGTTCAGCGGGATCCTGCACCACCACCACACCACCGAGGACGACGTCCTGTGGCCGCAGCTGCTCGACGTCGTCGACGCGACCGGCGACACCGAGGGCCGGGCGACGCTCGAGGCCATGGAGGCCGAGCACGAGCTCATCGACCCGCTGCTGGCGGCGTGCGCGGCCGGCTTCGCGGCGATGGCGCAGGCGCCCGACGCGGCGACCCGCGACCGGCTGGCCGACATCGCGGAGTCCGCCAGCGACACCCTGTCCGAGCACATGCGGCACGAGGAGACCGACGCCCTGCCGCTGGTGCAGGAGCTGCTCTCCGCCGAGGGCTGGGCGCGGGTCGAGAAGGCGGCCGGTTCCGGCAAGGGCGCCACGGACCTGATGTTCCTGGTGCCGTGGGTCGCCGACGGCCTCAGCCGCGAGCAGCTGGAGACCGCGTACCGCTCGATGGGCCAGGCCTTCCGCGTGGCGCTGGCATTGACCCGCGGCCGCTACCAGCGCCGCGAGATGGTGGCCTTCCGCTACGCGTGACGGCTCAGCCGAGGGCGCCGAGGAAGACGTCGGTGACGTCGACGGCGACGCGGCTGCACCCGCCCCCCTCGACGAGGACGGCGAAGGCGATGTCCCCGGACGCCCCGCCGAGGCGGTAGCCCATGAACCAGCCGTGGGCCTCGCGGCGGGGTGGCGTCGCCGTACTCGGCGGTGCCGGTCTTGCCGTAGACCTCGCCCCGGTCGCCCAGCGCGGTGGCGGTACCCGTCAGCACGACCTGCCGCATCATCGGCCGCAGCGCGTCGAGCACCGGCTGGCCCGGTCCCGCGGGGGCGGGGCCGGCGGGGTCGGCGCCCACGACCTCGACCGGTGCGGCCGGCGTCCCGCTGGCGATCCCGGCGGCCACCAGCGCCAGCTGCGCGGGGCTCATCAGCACCTGCCCCTGGCCGATCGCGTCGGCCGCCTTGGTCGTCCCGGTGGCGTCGCTGGGCACGCTGCCGCCGAAGATGCCGACCGGGAGCTGCCACTCGCTGCCCACCCCGTAGGACGCGGCGGCCTCGGCGAGGGCGGGGTCGGGCAGCTCGAGCGCCTGCTGGATGAAGGTCGTGTTGCAGGACTGCGCGAACGCCTCGGTGAAGGACACGGTGCCCAGGTCGAACTGGTCCTGGTTCTCGAACTCGCGGCCCTCGACGGTCGTCGTCCCCGGGCAGGGCACCGCGGTCTCGGGGGTGAGCGCGCCGGCCGAGAGCAGCGCGGTCGCCGTCATCGTCTTCATCGACGAGCCGGGCGGGAACTGGCCGGTCAGCGCGTTGGAGGTGTCGGCGGCCTCGTTGGAGGAGACCGCGAGGATCTCGCCGGTGCCCGGCCGGACGACGACGAGGTGCGTCGGCAGGGGCTGGGTCGCGACGGCCGCGTCGGCGGCGTTCTGGATCGCGGGCACGAGCGGCGTCTGCAGCGGCTCCCCCGGCACCGGCTCGACGGCGTCGATCTCCTGCCCCTCGTCGTCGGTGTCCTCGTCGGTGCTGACCACCCGCACGGTGAAGCCGGGTGTGCCGGTGAGCTGCTCCTGGAAGGCCCGCTGGAGGCCGGAGAGGCCCAGCTGGTCGCCGGCGGCGTACCGCGGCACGCCGTCCTCGCTGCTCTCCTCGATCACCTCGGCGGTGGCCGCCCCCACGCGGCCGAGCAGGGCGACGGCGAAGCGGGCGCTGGGCGCGAGCAGCCGGGTCTCGGTCGGGAAGACGGCGCCGGGCAGGTCGAACACCTGGGCGCGGATCCGCTCGAAATCCGGTCGGCGCAGGGT
>CAVVIN010000023.1:0-107139 GCA_963748305.1 uncultured Actinomycetota bacterium
CATGCCCACCCTCGGCCGGCGGGCGTCGACGTCGCGGTGCTGCCCGTCTGGGGCTGGGGCACCAATCTCGGGCCCGGGCACCTCGACCCGGTCGGCGCCGCCGAGGCCGTGGCCCAGATCCGTCCGCGCTTCGCCGTCCCGGTGCACTGGGGCACCCTCACCGTCGCCGGCTTCGGTGCCCGTTCGCGTCTGGGGGCGCGGATGCGCCGGCTGCTCGTCGACCCGCCGCGGCGGTTCGCCGCCGCGGTCGCCGCCCGCGGCCTGGGGACACGGTGTCGTGACCGAGCCCGGTGCACCGGTGGCACTGGGAGCTCTGGCCGGCCTCCCCCTCGCGGAGGCGGCGTAGCCGTGAGCGGCCTGGACCACGCTCGGCGGCCGACGCGACGGCGGTCGGCTACTCGGTCACTGTTCGGCGGGGTGCTGCTCGGCTCGATCGTGCCGGTGGTGCCGACCGGCGCGGTCGTCGGCGCGGCCGCCGCGTTCGCGATGACCGGCGACTCGCTCGGGCTGCCCCTCGTCCTCGCCGTCGCCACCGTGGCCGCGCTGCTCGGCGACCTGGTCACCTTCGCGGTGTGCCGCTCCGGCGGGCCCGCCGCGGTTCGCTGGGTGGCCCGGGGCCAGCACACCGACCGCATCGACGAGGTGCGCGACAGTTCGCCCGGCACGGCTGGCAGATCATCGTCATCGGGCGGCTGCTGCCCGCCGGCCGCATCCGGTGCTGCTCGCCGCGGGCGCGCTGGCCTACCCGTGGCGCCGGCTGCTGCTGGCGTCGACGCTGGGCTGCCTGCTGTGGGCGGTGGCGTACGCCCTGCTCGGCGTGGTCAGCGGCGGCATCTTCGACTCCCCGATGGTGGCCGACCTGGTGGCGACGCTCCTCGTGCTCGTCGTCGGCGCGGTGGTGAACCTGTCAGCGCACGGCGTCGTCGCTCGGGCGCACCGTCCGAGCCGGCTCCCAGCGGACGGCATGACCGCCGCCACCGGACGTGGCCCGTACCCCTGCCGCGGTTGGCGGCCGGGTGCTGCGACCGGCCGCACCATCGCCCGCGTCGTGCTCACCTGGGCGGCCTGCACCGTGGCGCTCGTCGTCATGAGCGGCTGGAACACGGGCTTCCAGCTCGCAGTCCTGGTGGCAGGCGACGGTGATGGCGCTGCTGCTCGGCCTGCTCACCGCGGTGGTGTGGCCGCGGGTCCTGCGGATCGCGCTGCCGGTCGCGCTCTTCACCTTCGGGCTCGGCGGCTTCCTGCTGCTCGGCGCGCTGGTGCTGGCGCTCTCGTTCGCCATCCCCGGCGTGGTCGTCGACGACCTGCCGACCGGGATGTCGTCGGTCGTCGTCATCGCGAGCGTGTCCGGCCTGGTCAGCAGCCTGCTCGCCATCGACGAGGACGAGATGTTCTTCCGCCGGGCCCGCGCGCAAGGCCCGGGCGACCGCCGACGGCGAGCTGCGCCCGCCCGGCGTGCTGTTCCTGCAGATCGACGGGCTGGCCTACGACACCGCGCGCCGCGCCGTCCGCGACGGCTCGATGCCGACGCTCGCCGCCTGGCTGCGCAACGGCAGCCACACGCTGACCACCTGGCACACCGACTGGAGCTCGCAGACCGGCGCGGCGGTCAGCGGCATCCTGCACGGCACCAACCACGACATCTTCGGGTTCCGCTGGTACGACAAGGAGCGCGACCGCGTGGTCCGCGTCTCCCGTCCCGAGGACGCCGCCGAGATCGAGCGCCGCATCTCCGACGGCCGCGGGCTGCTCGCCGGCGACGGCGCCGGCCGGGGCAACCTGTTCACCGGTGACGCCCCGCACGTGAGCCTCACCATGAGCGCGCTCGCGTTCGTCGCCCGCGCGCAGCCGCCGGGAGCGCCGGGCCCGCGACCGGGTCGGCTCCGGCTACTACGCCTACTTCGCGAACCCCGGCAACGCCGTGCGCACCGTCGCGGTCGCGGTCGTGGACATCGCCCGGGAGCTCGTCGCCGCGGCCCGCGAGCGGCGGGCCGACGTCCGGCCGCGGGTGTCCCGCGGCGGCCTCTACCCGTTGGCGCGGGCGGGGACCACGGTCGTCTCCCGCGACGTCGTCGTGCTCGCGATCCTCGAGGACATGCTGGCCGGGCGCCCGGTCGTCTACGCCGACTTCCTCGGCTACGACGAGGTCGCCCACCACACCGGCATCGAGCGGTTCGACGCGCTGGCCGTGCTGCGGACGATCGACCAGCAGATCGGCCGGCTCTACCGCGCCGCCCAGCTCGCCCCGCGGCGAGTACCACCTGGTCGTGCTGTCCGACCACGGGCAGACGCAGGGCTGGGCGTTCACCAACCGGTTCGGGGAGTCGATCGAGCAGCTGGTCGGCCGGCTGTGCGGCGGCGCCCGGCCGAGCACCGCACCGACAGGCGCGCAGGACAGCCGCCGCCCGGCGGAGGGCTGGCAGGTCGCCACGGCGCTCGCGGCCAGGCGGCGGACCGATCGCGCGGCGGCTGCGGGCCCGGGTCGAGCGGCGCGCCCGCGCCGAGCACGAACTCGCGACCGCGAGGCCGGCGGCCCGGTCGCCGCGGGTGGCGCCCGGGGTGGTGTGCGTCGGTCTCCGGGCACACCGCGATGGTGTCGTTCCCGGGCACGCCCGGCCGGGTGTCGACTGGAGGAGATCGAGCGGCAGTGGCCCGACCTGCTGCCCACCCTCGTCGACCACGCCGGCGTCGGGTTCCTGCTCGTGCACTCCGACGAGTTCGGCCCGGTCGTCCTCGGCCGGGACGGGCTGCACCGGCTGCGCACCGGCGAGGTCGTCGGCGAGCGACCCGCTGCTCCCCTACGGCGAGCACGCGGCCGCGCTGGTCGCCCGCGTCTCGACGCTTCCCGCACTGCGCCGACGTCGTCATCAACAGCCGCTACGACCCGGAGACCGACGAGGCGTCGCCGTTCGAGCCGCACGTCGGCTCGCACGGCGGGCTCGGCGGCCCGCAGCAGCGCGCCGTCCTGGTGTATCCGCGCGCGTTCGCCGCGCCGGGCGAGATGGTCGGCGCCGAGGCGCTGCACCGGGTGTTCCGCGGCTGGCTCACCGATCTCGGCCACCCCGAGCCGGCCGCCGCCGACGCACGCCGACGACGTGACCGCGGCCCGCCGCTGACAGGCGGCCCTGCCGCCCCCCGTTCTCGAGGCAGCAGGGCCTGACCGCCCGCTGCCGCGGCAGTGCGGGCGGCTGCACTGCAGTCTCCGCGCCCGGCCGCCGTCGGACCAATCGGTGACGGAACTCCCCGGGAACGGTCTACGCGGAGGACGAGGTCGCCGGTGCGGACCAGTCCGTCCGCGATGTCCCGCAGCTTGACGTTCGTGCGCATCGAGACCTGGGCCAGCATCTGGAACGCCTGATCGGGCGTCACCTTGAACCGCTCGATCAGGATGCCCTTCGCCTGGTCGATGACCGCCCGGGTCTCGAGCGCCACCTGGAGGTTGTCGGCCATCTCGCGGGCGTGCTGGTAGGTCTGCATGTTCGAGATCGCGACCGCGGCGTACGGCGCGAACCGGACGGCGATCGCCCGCGCCTCCGCGTCGAAGGCGTCCACCTCGGGGGCGTAGGTGTTGATCGCCCCGACGATCCCGTCGTCCACGGGCAGCGGGACCGACAGCGAGCTGAGATTCCCGTGCTCGAACGCCCGCCGCATGTATCCCGGCCACCGCTGGTCGGCGCGGGTGTCGGTGACCTCGGTGATCTCGCCCGTGCGGGCGGCCGTCAGGCAGGGCCCGTCGCCGTTGCTGAACTGCGCTTCGTCCGAGGTCGGTCGCCAGGCGCCCGGTCGACGCCGGCACCGAGGGCCGACCGCGGGTGAGCAGCGAGATCGACGTCTCGGTGTCGCCGGGCATCACCGAGTCGGAGAGCTCGACGACCCGCTGCAGCAGGCTCGCCATCGAGTGTTCGCGGAGGGCGACGCGGCCGAGCTGGTCGAGCGCGTGGTCTGCGGCGGAAGGGTCGCGACTGCTGGTCCGGGACATGGCGCCGCTCCCGGTCGCTGTGAGACCGGGGGGCCGGGCGCCCTTCGGCGACGGAGCCCTGACCGCGCCCCGTGCGTGCACGCTGCTGGGTGACGCGGGGGCGTGCCCGCATCACGCCTGACCGTACGCGCAATCCGCAGGTGTGACGGGGGTCATCGCTGTGACCAGGATTTCGCCCCGCGGGCGTGACGTCTGCGTGAACTCGGCCGTGCGACCTGGCGTGCTGCCTGCGCAGCGTCGACAGTGTGGTGATGCGACCCGACGCCCGCGCCTGGTTCCAGCACCGCACGACCTCGGCCGCCGGCCTGTCCGAGATCGACCTCGACTCCCTGCTCCGCGCCAAGCGGCGCGGCGGACACCGCGTGTCCGTCGTCCTGCCCGCGCGCAACGAGGAGGCCACCGTCGGCCACCTCGTCGGCGACCTGCACGAACGCTGGATGCGGCGGGTCCCGCTGGTCGACGAGCTGCTCGTCGTCGACTCCGACTCCACCGACGCACGGCCGCCGTCGCCCGTGCCGCCGGCGCCGACGTCGTCGCCACCGCCGACGTGCTGCCCGCGCACGGCACCCGCCCCGGCAAGGGCGAGGCGCTGTGGAAGGCGCTGGCCGCCACCACCGGCGACCTCGTCGTCTTCCTCGACGCCGACCTGCTCGGCGACGTCGCCCACTACGTCCCCGGGCTGCTCGGCCCGCTGCTCACCGACCGGCAGGTGGACTACGTGAAGGGCTGCTACACGCGGCCGCTCGAGGTCGACGGGCTCGTCCAGCCGGCCGGCGGGGGCCGGGTCACCGAGCTGACCGCCCGGCCGCTGCTCAACGCGCTGTGGCCGGAGCTCGCCGGGTTCGTGCAGCCGCTGGGCGGCGAGTACGCCGGCCGCCGGTCGGCCCTGGAGCAGGTGCCGTTCGTCTCGGCCTACGGGGTGGAGGTCGGCCTGCTCATCGACCTGCTGCGAGCTCGGCGGGCTGTCCACGCTGGCGCAGGTCGACCTCGGCGTCCGCCGGCACACCTCGCAGTCGGAGGAGGCCCTCGGCACGATGGCCGGCCAGGTGGTGTCCACCGTGCTGGCCCGCGCCGAGTGCGGCCGACCCGGGCACCACCGGCTCGACGCCAGCGGGCTGCTCACCCAGTTCCGGCACGACGGCACCGGCTTCGTGCCCCGCAGCAGCGCCGTCGCGGTCGACGAACGGCCGCCGATGGCGACGATCCCCGAGTACCGCTCGCTGCAGGCCGGGCTCGTCGGCTGAACTTCCGTGGGTCAATGTCGCCCACGCGCGCGTCTGCAGGTGACAATCCGTGCCGTGCCGGATGACCAACTGCGCCCCCGTCGGTGAGCGGGCTCGAGGTTGTTGCCCACCGCGGGTCGACCGCGGAGGCGCCGGAGCACACCCTGGCCGCCTACCGCCACGCGACCGAGATCGGCGCGGACGGCGTCGAGGTCGACGTGCGCATGACCCGCGACGGCGTGCTGGTGTGCGTCCATGACCGCCGCGTCCGGCACACCTCGAACGGCCGCGGCGTGGTGTCCGCGCTGAACCTCGACGAGCTCGAGCAGTTCCACTTCGGGGCGCGCCGGCCCACCCGCTGAACCGGTGGGCCGACGACGAGATCACCGCCGTCACCGACGAGCCCGACGTCGAGGACGGCCTGGTCCTGACCCTGGACCGGCTGCTGGAGTTCGCGACCGCCGACCCCGGCCGGGTCCGGCTCGCGATCGAGACCAAGCACCCGACCCGGCACACCAGGAAGGTCGAGGAGGCGCTGGTCGACACCCTGCGCCGCTTCGGGCTGCTCGGGAACGGGAAGCCGGTCGAATGGGCCGGGAAGCCGGCGGTCCGGGTGATGAGCTTCTCCCAGCTGGCGGTGCGCCGGATCCACGAGCTGGCGCCCGGCATCCCGACCGTCCAGCTCATCGGGAAGCGCCTGCGCGCGGTGCGGCGGGAGCTGCTGACCAGCAGTGCCACGGCCATGGGACCGGGGATCGCGCTGCTGCGCTCCGATCCCGACTACGTCGCCGACGCCCATGCCGCGGGCAAGGAAGTGCACGTCTGGACGGTCAACAGCGCCGCCGACATGGACTTCGCCCGGGGGATCGGCATCGACGCGGCCATCACCGACCGTCCCGACGAGCTGCTGCGGCGGATCAGGGCCGACGTCCCCACGACGACGGTGGGACGCAAGCGGAAGCCCAGACCGGCCCGCGTCATGCGAGAGCTGTCTCGTCGAGCGCAGCGGTGAGATCCGCCGGGGTGTCGTAGATCGCAACCGCCCCGGCGCCGGTCAGTTCGTCGTCCCCGAAGCCGCCGGACCGGACGACGATCGCCGGCATCCCGGCGTTCGTCGCCGCCTCGACGTCGTAGACCGAGTCCCCGACGACGACGCTCGGCGCGTCCTCCGGCGCACCGATCTTCGCGAGCGCCACCTGCAGCAGATCCGGCGCCGGCTTGGTGTCCTCGACGTCCTCGCTCGTCGTCCAGCCGTGGACGATCTCCCGCACGTCGAGCATGTCGAGGGCCTGCGCCACGTGGTGCGGCTTGCCGGAGCTCGCCAGGACCACCCGGTGCCCGCGCTCGCGGAGCGCCACGATGAGCTCGCGCGCGCCGGGCAGCAACGACACCTCGCCCATCAACGGGTCGGCCTCCCGCACCCAGCGCTCGCGGACCTCGTCGCCGATCCGCGCCTCGACGTCGTCCCCACCGAGCGCGGCGACCAGGTGGTCACCGCCCATGCCGATCAGCCGGTGGATCCGCCAGACCGGGAACGTCTCGCCGAGCGATCGGAATGCCCGGTACCAGGCCAGCGCGTGGTGGTAGTTGGTGTCGACGAGGGTGCCGTCGACGTCGAGGACGGCGATCAGCGATGCACTCATGTGCCGACCCTGCCCCGGCTCCCCCGCCCCCAACCCCCGGCCACCTGGCGGCGACCTCCTCGACCCTCGGCCCGCGCCCGGCGCCCGCGTGCGGCACCATCGGCGGGTGCCCGTCGTCGTTCCGCCCGAACCGACCGGCGTCTGCCCCGGCTGCGGGTCCGTGCTCGTGACCGTCGCCGAGGAGCCTCGTCACGCGGGCGCCTCGGCCTCCTGCGCCCGGCTGTTCGAGACCACGCTGCACGGTCTCCGCGAGGAGACCGGCACCGACCCCGCGGCCACCGCTTCGGTCGCCCTCGCCGACGCCGCGTACGACGCCCAGCACCCGGTCGCCGGGGACCCGGAGCGCACCGCGGTCGCGCTCGCGCGACTCGCCGAGGCGCTCCGCGCGGACGAGGTGCCGGCCGGGCCGCGTCCGACCGACCACGTGGCGGACGACGATCGCGGATGTGGCCGCCGACCTCGACGTCGTCGATCTTGGGACCCTCGTCGAGGCGTGGGCGCGCGCCGTTCATCAGGACTGGTGCGGCGCGACTTCCCGGGTGTAGACGAAAGAGACGTCCGACCTCCCAGCGCCGAACACGTTCTGTGTTTAAGCTGCCACCGTGAGTGAGCTACGGGACCGCCGGGCGGCGAAGAAGGCACAGACGCGCGAACTGCTTCGCAGCGTCGCGTACCAGATGTTCATCGAGCGCGGCTTCGACGCCGTGACCATCGCGGACATCGCCAAGCGGGCGAACGTCGCCGTCCAGACGGTGTTCAACCATTTCTCCACGAAGGAAGACCTGTTCTTCGAGGGGCAGACCCCGTGGCTCGACGGCCCCGCCGATGCGGTGCGGCGGCGCGAGGCCTCGGTCCCGGCGCTGGTGGCCCTGCGGGGCTACCTGGTCGAGGAGGTCAGCCGCCTCGTCGCGTCCTTCGTCTGCCCCGACCGGCGCGCGTACGTCGCGACCGTGAACGCCTCCGACGCGCTGCGGGCGCGGGAGCGGGAACTGGTCCACGAGGCGGAGCGTCGGCTCAGCGAGGCGCTGGCGGAAGCCTGGACGGCGGCAGACGCCGCCGACGCCCCGGAGGACCCGCACACCGTCGCCCCCATCACCGCGGCCGTATGGCTGTCGGCCGCGCGCGTCATGGTCATCCAGCAACGCCCGGTCGCCGACGCCGGCTTCGACCCCGTGCGCGCCGTGGCCACCCGCGCCTTCGCGGAGCGGCTGCTCGGTCAGATGGAGGCGTGCCTGCAGATGAGCGGCGTGCCCACGCCGCTGCCGCGCCCCGACACCGGATGGCCGCAGATCGCGGCGCTGCAGGCCGGCTGAGTTCCTAGGCCGGAGTTTGCCGCGCCGAACCACGTCGTCAGTGCTCGCGGCAGCTCCGGGTCGGTGAGGTCTCCGGCCCAGGCGACATGCCCGTCGGGTCGGATCAGCACGGCCGGTGGCGCAGCGACCTCGCCGAGGACCGGGAGCTCCCACACGCCCTCGTGACTGGCGTCGACCCATGCGGACTCGATCGGCCCACGGAGAGATGTCGAAACCGCCGGGTTCACCGAGGTTGAGCAGCACGGGCCGGGCGTCGTGCAGCAGGGCGAACACGCGCGTAGGACCGTCCGCGGTCTGCAGATCGAGGTCGGGCATGCGCCGCCCGAGCAGCGGGTGTCCCTCGCCGAGGTCGTAGTGGACGTCGAGAGCCGGAGAGCATCGCCGGCGATGCGCCGGCGCGGCTCGTCCATGCCCAGCAGGTCGGTCATCGTCTCGCGGAGGGCCTGGTGACGGTCGTCGGCGGTGGCGAGGGCGACCTGCGCCATGGTGTTGTGCAGCACCCGGGCAGCCGACCGGATGCCGTTCGGCGTGATAGGTGTCCAGCAGGCTCTCGGGTGAGGTCTTCGCTGACCACCTGGGCCAGCTTCCAGCCCAGGTTCACGGCGTCCTGCACGCCGGTGCCGAGGCCCTGGCCGCCCTGCGGGGGATGCACGTGGGCCGCGTCCCCGGCCAGCAGGACCCGGCCGTGGCGGTAGGACACCGCCTGCCGCGCCATGTCGGTGAACCGCGAGATCCAGCTGGGGCTGTGCACGCCGTAGTCCGTCCCATAGGCGACGACGAGTGCCTCGCTGAGATCCTGCAGGGTGGGCTCGCCGGCGTGCTCGAGGTGCTGTCTCGGTCAGGACGACCCGGAACGGCCCGTCCGTCTCCCGTCCGGCCGATGCCGCCACCCTCGCGGCGCATGCCGATCTGCGGGCTCCTCGGCCATCTCGACCTCGGCGATCAGCCAGCTGGTCGAGGGATCCAGCCCGGCGAAGTCGATGCCGGCCGCCTTGCGGACCAGGCTGCGTCCTCCGTCGCAGCCGACGAGATACTCCGCCCGGAGCGACATGCCGTCGGAGATCTCGACGTCGACGCCGGTGTCGTCCTGCGCGACGCCCACCACCTCGCGGCCGCGGAGGATCGGAACCCCGAGCTCACCGACCCAGTCGGCCAGGATGGGCTCGATCTTGCTCTGCCACAGCGCGAGCATGTAGTTGTGGCGGGTGGGGAAGTCGCTGATGTCCAGCGGGATCCCGGCGAAGCCCCAGCCTCGGGACGACGTAACCCGCGGTGAGGAACCGTTCCGCGATGCCCCGCTGGTCGAGCACCTCGATGGTGCGGGCGTGCAGCCCCCCGGCCCGAGATCCGTCGACCTCCTGGGTGACGCGGCGCTCGACGACGACGGACGTCGACCCCCGCCAACGCCAGCTCGCCCGCCAGCATCAGCCCGGTCGGGCCGCCTCCTGCGATGACCACCGCGTGGTCGGTCATCGCCGGCTCCCGGCGAACGCTGCGCCGAGCAGGGGCCTCAGAGCGTCGCCGCCGCCGAGAGCGATGGCGTGCGACTGGGCCTGGAGCACGATGGGCAGGAGGACCTCGTCGACGACCCGATCCACCTGGTCGGTGGTCATCGCGCCGTCGCCGGCCGCGGTGAAGCGCTGCCACCAGAAGGCCTCGAGCACCGAACCGAGCAGCGCGAGCCGGCTCGACTCCACCGGCTCACCCCGCTCCACAGCCCGGCTGCCGATCTCGGCCACGGCCGCGGCGAGGGGCACGACGAGGGCCGTGTCGAGACCGGCCCGCAGGTCCTCCTCGTGGCGCGCGGCGCCGACGACGCTGGCGACCGCCCGCTCCTCGCGGTCCAGCGGCCGGGTCCAGCGCGAGACCAGCGCGGTGAGGTCGGCCCGCAGCGAACCGCCGTCCTCGGGCGTCGCGACCAGCCGGAACCGGACCAGGGCGCTCCGCGCGAGCGCAGCCATCGTGGGCCATCGGCGGTAGATACCGGCCTTGCCGGCGTGCGCCCGGGCGGCCACCCGGTCGCTGTTGAGCCGTCCCCAGCCCTCTTCGGCCAGGATGTCGACGGCGACCGAGAGCAGCTGCTCGGACAGCTCAGCGCTGAGCGGCCGCCCGGGTGTGCCGGTCATGACCCGATTCCGTAACAGCTCGTCATACGCACCGAAGCATCCTGGCGTGTCGGGTGGAGTCACCACAATGTCCGTCCGCGCCGCAGTATGGCTTGCCTAACAACATTTCGGGGCGGCTCAGGCCCCGGCGGCGCTCTCCACGTGGACCTGAAGGCTAGCGCCGTCGGCCGACAGCCGTCCCGTACTACGGGCGTGGGCGACCATCTCGTCCCACCGGGTGGCCCAGTCCGCCGCGGTCGCGCGGGGTTCGGCGGCCGCCCGCAGCGCCGCGGCGTCGAGGACAGCCGCGCCGTCGTCGGTCAGGCGGCCCAGCCCGGCGTGCTCGAGCACCTCGGAGGCCTCCTCGTCCGTGACCTCCCCCAGCGCCAGGTGCAGCGCGGTGAGGTTGTCGATGTCGACCACCCGCGCCTGAGGATGCTCATCGACGCCCCCGATCACCTCGACGATCATCTGGTTTCTCCTCGTCGTCCGTGCCCGCGCAGGGCCTTTATGGCCATTAAGGCCCTTCAGACGTGCCAGGGGAAGCGGCTGAAGTCGGGGTCGCGCTTCTCCAGGAACGCGTCCCGCCCCTCGACCGCCTCCTCCGCCATGTACGCCAGCCGGGTCGTCTCGCCCGCGAACAGCTGCTGGCCGACCAGGCCGTCGTCGATCAGGTTGAACGAGTACTTGAGCATCCGCTGCGCGGTCGGGCTCTTGGCGACGATCCGCCGTCCCCAGTCCAGCGCCGTCGCCTCCAACTGGGCGTGCGGGACGACGCGGTTCACCATGCCCATCGCGTGGGCGTCGGCCGCCGTGTACTCCTCGCCGAGGAAGAAGATCTCGCGGGCGAACTTCTGCCCGACCTGCCGGGCCAGGTACGCCGAGCCGAAACCGCCGTCGAAGCTGCCCACGTCGGCGTCGGTCTGCTTGAACCGGGCGTGCTCGGCGCTGGCCAGCGTGAGGTCGGAGACGACGTGCAGGCTGTGCCCGCCGCCGGCGGCCCACCCGGTGACGACGCAGATGACGACCTTCGGCATGAACCGGATCAGCCGCTGCGCCTCGAGGATGTGCAGCCGGCCCAGACTTCCCCCACCTGCACCGCCCCGGGGCGTGTGCTCGTAGCCGTACTTGCCGCGCACCCGCTGGTCCCCGCCGGAGCAGAAGGCCCACCCGCCGTCCTTCGGGCTCGGGCCGTTGCCGGTGAGGAGCACGCAGCCGACGTCGGTGGACAGCCGGGCGTGCTCCAGCGCCTGGATCAGCTCGTCGACCGTCTGCGGCCGGAAGGCATTGCGCACCTCGGGCCGGTCGAAGGCGATCCGGACGACGCCGGCGTCGACCGCGCGGTGATACGTGATGTCGGCGAAGTCGAAGCCCTCGACCGGCTGCCACGCGGCAGCGTCGAAGATCTCGGAGACGTCGTCGCGGGCAGTCATGGGCCGAAACCTAACCCGGCGCTGTTGGCTCGCCGGATTCAGCCGCCGAGCCCGAGACCGCTGGTCGTGCTGCCGACCGTCTCGCTCAGGCTGCCGACCGGGTCCTGCGGGAGCTGCGGGAGCGGGGCGGGGAGGGCCGGGGGCTGCGGGAGCGGAACCGTCGGGATGCTCTCGCAGATGCACGGGTCCGGCTCGGGTTCGGGCTGCGGTTGGGGCTGCGGTTGGGGCTGCGGCGCCGGCGTCGAGCCGCCGCCGTCGCCGCCGTCGCCGCCGCCGGTCCCGCCGTCGGTCCCGCCGGTGCCGCCCCCGTTGGTGCCGCCGTTCGTGCCACCGTCCGAACCGGCCGCGGTACCGCCGTTGGTGCCACCGGTGTCGCCGCCGCTCGTTCCACCGCCACCCGGTTGCGCCACGCCGGCGGCGGCCCCCGCGGCGCCGCCGTCGTCGCCCGGTCGATCGCCGGTCGCGCCGCCGTCGGCATCACCGGAACCCGGCGAGCGCGCGGCGGCGGTGGTCAGCGGGGCCGCGCCGCCGTTGCCGCCGCCCCCCTCGGCCTCGCCACCGGGGCCGACGTAGACGCCGCCGGGGTCCTCGGTGGACGTGCCGCCGTCCGGGAGAGTCGAGAAGAAGATGGCCATGGGCGCGGCGATGAGCAGGCCGGCGCACACCAGCGAGAGCGCCAGCAGGATGCCCGAGCGGTGCCGGTCGAGCCTGCGGCGGAAGGACTGGCGGGCGGTCCCGACCCCCACGACACCGCGGGAGGCGGACTCCGGAGCTCGGTGGCGAGGGCGGCGGGACAGGGCCGGCTCCTTAGGTGCAAAAGGGTGTTACGGGGTGCAATGGAGCCGCATACCCGTCCCCGCGCACCTCATGCCCGAAGTTCGCGACTACCCGTCGGAAGATTCCAGCAGGGGCCGCAGGCGGCCGAGCGAGGCCGCCAATCCGGGGTGCAGGTCGACCTCGTCGAGGCCCGCGAGCGGCAGCCAGGCCGCGCCGTCGCTCTCGCCGTCCAGCCGCAGGTCCGAGGCCTCGATCGGCCGGGCCGGCCGCGCCAGGACGGTCGTGTAGGACCAGCCGCCGTGGTCGTCGACCGACTGCGCGCCGAGGACGACGTCGGCCGGGTCGAGCCCGAGTTCCTCGCGGACCTCCCGCAGCGCGCCGTCGTACGCCGACTCCCCGTCGTGCAGCGCGCCGCCGGGCGTGCCCCAGGTGCCGCCGTGGTGCGACCAGCGCGCCCGGTGCTGCAGCAGCACCTCGCAGCCCTCGGCGCCGGCCCGGTGCAGGAGGAGTCCGGCGGCGCCGGCGCGACCCCAGTGCCGGTGGCCGAGGGCGCAGAACGCCCAGCCGTCGGTCGAGAAGGTCACGAAGGACAGTGAACCCGCTCGCGCGAACGCAGAGCGTGCCGCCGCCCCCGAGAGGTGTTGTGCCGAAGCTTGTGCTCTGCCCAGCCTGGTCCCTGGAAGCAGAGCACAAGCTTCCCGGCACCACGACCCCGTTCGCCCCGGCTGGCAGGATCGGCGCCCGTGCGCGTCGCCGTCTTCACCGGTTCCCAGGCCGGACCGCCGTCCCACCGGGTCGCCGCCGCGGCCTTCGCCACCGACCTGGCCCGCGCGGGCGTCGGGATCGTCTACGGCGGCGGGCACGTCGGGCTGATGGGCGTCATCGCCGACGCGGCGCTGGCGGCCGGCGGCGAGGTGGTCGGCGTCATCCCGCAGCACCTGGTGGACGACGAACTGGCGCATCCGGGGCTGCCGCGCCTCGATGTCGTCGACTCGATGCACGAGCGCAAGGCGCGGATGGCCGAGTTGGCGGACGCGTTCGTCGCGCTGCCCGGCGCGGCCGGGACCCTCGAGGAGCTCTTCGAGGCGTGGACCTGGGGGATGCTCGGGCTGCACGCGAAGCCGACGGCACTGATCGACGTCGACGGGTTCTGGCAGCCGCTGCTCGAGCAGCTGCGCCGGATGGTCGACGACGGCTACCTCGACGGCGCCCGGCTCGACGCGCTCGGCGTCGTGACCGATGCCGCCGGACTGCTCGAGTTCATCGACGGCTACGAGCACCCGGCGCGGAAGTGGACCGCCGGGCCGACCGGGTCGCCTGCGGCATGACCACGGGCCGGTAATCCCTCCGCAATGCCGGCGTGGTGCACTGCGCCGATGGCCCCCACGCTGACCCGGGAGATCCGCGTGGTGCACGGCCACCGGCGCGCCTTCGTCCGCGCCGGGAACGGCCCCGCGCTGCTCCTGCTGCACGGCATCGGGAACAACTGCCAGACCTGGGGCGGCGTCATCGACCGGCTGGCGCAGAGCCACACGGTGATCGCGCCGGACCTGCTCGGCCACGGCGCCTCCGACAAGCCCCGCGGCGACTACTCGATCGCCGCCTACGCCAACGGCATGCGCGACCTGCTCTCGGTGCTCGACATCGAGCAGGCGACCGTGGTCGGGCACTCCCTCGGCGGCGGCATCGCGCTGCAGTTCGCCTACCAGTTCCCGGAGCGGTGCGAACGGCTCGCCGTGGTGGGCAGCGGCGGCCTCGGGCCGGAGCTCTCCGCCGGACTGCGCGCGGCCACCCTGCCGGGCGCCGACCTGGTGCTCACCGCGCTGGCCGGCGTCTCCGGTCCGCTGCGGCTCGGCTTCCAGGTGCTGGAGCGGATCGGCGAGATCGGCGGCTGGCGGCGGCTCCGCGATCTGGCCGAGGCCGGGGACGCGCTGCTCGCACTCAAGGACGTCGAGGCGCGGCGGGCGTTCCTGCGGACCCTGCGCGGGGTCGTCGACGCCCGCGGGCAGGCGGTCACCGCGCTCGACCGGCTCTACCTCGCCGACGCCATCCCGATGCTGGTCATCTGGGGCGGGCGCGACCCGATCGTCCCCGCGCGGCACGCCGAGACGGTCCGCACCCTGGTGCCCAGCGCCCGCATCGAGGTGTTCACCGACGCCGGGCACTGGCCGCATCTGGACGAGCCCGACCGCTTCACCGACGTCCTGCTGGACTTCATCGCGAGCACCGAGCCCGCGGCGCACGACCGGGAGAGCTGGCGCTCGCTGCTGTCCCAGGACCGGGAAGGCGCCGCCCGCCCCGTCAGCGCAGTGAGCACCTAGCGTTCTGGTCCGTGGAGCACTGGGACGTCGTCGTCGTCGGGGGTGGCCCGGCCGGTGCGGCGTGCGCGGCCGCCGCCCGGCGGGCCGACCCGGCCGCGCGGGTGCTCGTGCTCGACCGCGCCGACTTCCCGCGGGACAAGGTGTGCGGCGACGGCATCGCCCCCGAGGCGTTCGACGTGCTGGCCGGCCTCGGCATCGACCGCGACGCCCTCACCGCCGGCTATCCGCCGGTGGCGCGGCTGCGGCTGCGCTCCCCCGGCGGGACGACGGTGGAGCGTGCGATGCACCGGCCCGCCCACGTCGTGCCACGGGAGGTCCTCGACGACCGGCTGCTGACGGCGGCCCTCGCGGGCGGCGCGGACCTCCGCCGGCACGTCGTCCGCCGGATCGAGGTGCGCCCGGAGCACGTGGTGGTCGACGGCGCGCTGACGGCCGGGGTGCTCGTCGGTGCGGACGGCGCGGAGTCCGTCGTCCGCCGGGCCCTGGGCAGCCCACCGAACCGCCCGAGCCGGCTCGCGGTCGCCATCCGGGGCTACGCGGCCGAGCCGGCCGATGCGGCGGGCGTCCAGCTGATCACCACGACGGACCGGCGCTGGCCGGCCTACGCGTGGTCGTTCCCGCTGGGCGACGGCCGGGCGAACGTCGGCTACGGCGAGCTCGTGTCCGGCGGTGCCACCCGGGCGGGCCTGCTCGAGGGCCTTCAGCGGCTGCTGCCCGGCGTCGCGCCGGAGGGGCTGCGGGCGCACCGGCTGCCGCTCTCCACGGAACGGCCGCGGCAGCCCGACGGCCGGGTGCTGCTCGCCGGGGACGCCGCCTCGCTGATCAACCCGCTCACCGGCGAGGGCATCTTCTACGCGGTGCTGTCCGGGATGCTGGCCGGGCGGGCGGCGGTGCACGGAGCCGGACGCCGGCCAGGCCTACCGCCGGGCGCTGCGGACAGCGGCTGGGTTGGCACCTGCGGCACTCGTCGGCGGCCGCGGCGCTGAGCGGCTGGCCCCGGCTGATGGACGCCGCCTTCCGCGCGGCCGGCCGGGACCAGCGGGTGTTCGACGACGTCGTCCACCTCGGGCTGGCCGACGGCGACTGACGGCCCGCACGCTCGGTGCGGCGGTGCGCTCGCTCCGCTGAGGAATGGTGGCGGGAATTCGCTGGTATTCAGCGGCAGGCACGTCGACTAGGGTCAATTCTCAGACTCTGGAGGGGTGCCCGGCGATGTCCGAGATCGACCGTCTCGTGAATTCCTGCCTGATGCCCGGATTCTCCGGTCCGGTCGTCCCGGAATGGGTGGAAAGAGCGCTCGAGAACGGCCTCGCCGGAATCTGCGTCTACGGCCACAATCTGCCGGCGACCGGCGAGACGGACGTGGCCGCCGAGCGCGTGCGCGACCTCAGCGCTGCGGTACGCACCGTCCGGCCGGACGCGCTGGTCGCCATCGACGAGGAGGGCGGCGACGTCACCCGCCTCGACTACCGCGTGGGCAGCCGCTACCCCGGCAACCTGGCCCTCGGCACGGTCGACGACGAGGCGCTCACGCGATCGGTGGCCACCGCGATCGGCCGCGACCTCCGGCGGGCCGGGGTGAACGTCGACTTCGCACCGTCGGTCGACGTGAACAGCGACATCCGCAACCCGGTGATCGGCGTCCGCTCGTTCGGGGCCGATCCGCAGGCGGTGGCCCGGCATGGCGCCGCGTTCGTCGCCGGTCTGCAGGCGGCCGGAGTCGCCGCGACCGCGAAGCACTTCCCCGGCCACGGGGCCACCACCGTCGACTCGCACCTCGGCCTGCCCGTCATCGACGCGGACGAGGCGACCTTCCGCCGCCGCGACCTGCCGCCGTTCGCGGCCGCCGTCGAGGCCGGCGTCGACCTGGTGATGACGTCGCACGTGGTCTTCACGGCGCTCGACGCCGCCCCCGCGACGTTGAGCCGGCGGCTGCTGCAGGACCTGCTGCGCGGGGAACTGGGGTTCGACGGCGTCGTCGTCACCGATGCGCTCGACATGGCCGGCGTGCGCGCCGCGCACGGCATCCCCGAGGCGGCAGCCCTGGCCATGGCCGCGGGTGCCGACCTCCTGCTGATCGGCGCCGAGGACGGCGAGGAGCACTGCGCCGCCATCCGCGCAGCGATCGCACAGCACGTCCAGGAGGGCCGGCTGACCGAGGATCGACTGCACCAGGCGGCCGGCCGGGTGACGGCGCTGCGCGAGCGGTTGGCACAGCAGTCGGGGGCGATCCCGCCGGTCGACGGCGACGACCTCGGCCTGCACGCCGCACGGTCGGCGCTCCGCGCGCGATCGGTGGCACCGCTGCGCGCTCGCCGCTGGTGGTCGAGCTGCGGGCCGGCACCAACCTGGCCGTGGGCGGCGCCGCGTGGAGCCTCGCCGAGCCGCTGGCGGCACAGCACCCGCTGTCCGGCGTCCTGACCGTCACGGCGGACGGCCCGACCGCCGAGGAGGCGGTGGCCCGCGCCGACGGCGCTCCCCTGGTCGTCGCCGTCCGGGACGCCTACCGCAGCGAGTGGCAGCGGGCCTGGCTGCAGCGGCTGGTCGATCAGCGGCCGGACGCCGTCGTCGTGGCCCTGGGTATGCCCGCCGACCTCGACCTGGTGCCCGGTCCGGCGGTGGCCGCGCACGGGGCGGCCCGCGTCAACACCCAGGCGGTCGCCGACCTGCTGACCGGCCGGTGACGCCGGTGACGACGCTGCTCACCAACGCCCGAACCCTCGACGCCGACGGGGAGGTCCCCGGGTCCTGGGTCCTGCTGGACGGCGCGACGATCGCCGCCACCGGCACCGGCGAACCCCCGGCGGCCGACGACGTCGTCGATGTGGCCGGCGCCTGGCTCACGCCCGGCTTCGTCGACCTGCACGCGCACGGCGGCGGCGGGTACGCCTTCGATGAGGGCCCCGAGGGCATCCGGCGGGCCCTCGCCGTCCACCGGTCGCACGGCACGACGCGGTCGGTGCTCAGCCTGGTCGCGGCGCCGCTGGACCGGCTGGAGGCGTCGCTCGTCGGGCATCGCCGTGGTCGCCGGCGAGGACCCGACCGTGCTCGGCGCCCACCTGGAGGGCCCGTTCCTCGCGGCGACACGCTGCGGCGCCCACGATCCCGCGTACCTGCGCGCTCCCACGCTCCCCGACGTCCGGCGGCTGCTCGACGCCGCCCGCGGCACGCTGCGCCAGGTCACGCTGGCGCCCGAACTGCCCGGAGCCCTCGAGGCCATTCCGGTGCTGGTCGGGGCGGGGGTCACCGTCGCCGTCGGTCACACCGAGGCCGACCTCGACCTCGCCCGACGCGCCTTCGACGCCGGCGCCCGCCTGCTCACCCACGCCTTCAACGCCATGCCCCCGCTGCACCACCGGGCTCCCGGGCCGGTCGGGGCGGCGCTGGCCGACGACCGGGTCACGCTGGAACTGGTCCTCGACGGCCACCACGTCCACCCCACGGTCGCGGTGCTGTTGTTCGCCGGAGCGCCGGGCCGGGTCGCGCTGATCACCGACGCGATGGCGGCTGCCGGCGCTGGGGACGGCGAGTACCGGCTGGGCGCGCTGGACGTCGTCGTCCGGGAGGGGCGGGCGACGCTGGGCAACGACGGGCCGCTCGCCGGATCCGCCCTCACCCAGGACGCCGCGCTGCGGAGTGCGATCGCCGCCGGCCTGACGCCGGTCGAGGCGGTCACCGCGCTGACCGCCACCCCGGCCCGGGCGTTGGGGCTGGACGACCGCCTCGGCCGCATCGCGCCGGGCTTCGCGGCCGACGTCGTCGTCCTGGATGAGGACTGGACCGTCCGGCACGTCTGGGCGGCCGGCCGCCGGATCTAGGGCCGCTGCCAGGCGGGCTTGTGCGCGTAGGTCCAGCGGTAGTAGTCCGCCAGCCGGAGCCGGGCGGCGGCCGCCTCGTCGACCAGCACCGACGCCCGCCGGTGCAGCTGCAGCGCCGACGCCGGGCAGACCGCCGCGAGCGGTCCCTCGACCGCGGCCGCGACGGCATCGGCCTTGGCCTCGCCCTGCGCGACGAGCAGCAGCTCGCGCGCGTCCAGGATGGTCCCGAGCCCCTGGGTGAGGCAGTGCGTCGGCACGTCCGACGGCGAGTCGAAGAACCGCGCGTTGTCCGTGCGCGTGCGCGGGGCCAGGGTCTTGATGCGGGTCCGCGAGGCGAAGGACGACGTCGGTTCGTTGAAGCCGATGTGCCCGTTGGCGCCGATGCCCAGCAGTTGCAGATCGATGCCGCCGGCGTCGGCGATGGCCCGCTCGTAGTCGGCGGCCGCGGCCTCGAGGTCGGCGGCCCGGCCGTCGGGCACCTGCACCGCCCGTAGCCCCAGCGGCCGGGCGACCGCCCGCTCGAGCACCGCGGCGTAGCTCTCCGGATGACCGGCAGGCAGGCCGACGTACTCGTCGAGCGCGAACCCCGTGACGCCGCGACAGCTCCAGCTCCCCGACGGCGACGCGGCGGGCCAGTTCGGCGTAGATGCCCATCGGGGAGGAGCCGGTCGCGAGGCCGAGCACGGCGTCGGGCTTCCGGCGGACGACGGCGGCGATGCGGTCGGCGGCGGCGCGAGCGACCTCCTCCGGGCCGCCGAGGATCACGACCTCCACGGTGCCTCCCCGGCTCGCTCCGCCGTCACCGCGCCGTCGTCACCGACGGTCGGACGCCGTCGGTGGCACCCCCGTGCGCGAGCAGCGCCGCGCCGATCGGCGCCACCGGGACGCCGTCGGGGACGATCTGCAGCCGGTCGCCGATCCGCAGGCTGCGCAGGAACGGCGAGCCGTCGGCCTGCCGGTGCACCTGCTGCGCGACCAGCGTCGAGCAGCGGCCGGCCGACCTCGGCGACCCCGCCGCCGAGCACCACGTGCTCGACGTCGCAGGTGAGCACGAGCAGCCGGACGGCGGCGGCGACGGCGTCGGCGTACGCGTCCCGCACGGCGACGGCGTCGGCGCCCCCCGCCGCGGCGGCGGCGAAGACCGAGGCGGCCGCGGGGCGGCCGTTGCGGCTCGGCCACGCGGCGTCGATCGCGGCCCCCGAGGCGTAGAGCTCCAGGCAGCCGCGCTGGCCGCACGGGCAGAGCGGACCGGCGGTGTCGTACGGGATGTGCCCGATCTCGCCGGCCCCGCCGCGGGATCCGCGGCGCACCTGCCCGCCGAGCAGGAGACCCGGCCGCGACGCCGGTGCCCAGGCCCAGGAAGGCGAGGTCGCCGTCGAGACCGAGGACCCGGGCGGCACCGACGGCCGCGGCGTTCAGGTCGTTCTCGACGGTGACCGGCACCCCGCGCAGCCGGTCGGCGAGCAGCGGGGCGAGGCCCACACCGTGCTCGGCGATCCCGAGGTTGACCGCGTGGGACACCTCCCCTGTGTGCGGGTCGACCAGACCCGGCACGCCCGCGCCGACCCCGGCCAGGTCGGCCGGCGTGAGGCCGGCCGCGCCGCAGAGCCGAGCGACCACGTCGGCCGCGGTGCCGACCACCCCGTCGATGCCCAGCCGGGTCGGCACCCGCACCGTGCCCCGGACCGCGGCACCGGCGTCGAGGAGCACGCCGAGCACCTTGGTGCCACCGATGTCGAGGCCGACCGACCAGTTCCCCCGCATGGTCATCCCTTCACCGCCCCGGCGACGAGGCCGGCGCTGAGCCGTTTCTGGACGAACAGGAAGAAGGCGATCACGGGCACCGCGATCAGCGTCGCGCCGGCCATGACCAGGCCCCAGTCGGTGGCGCGGTTGGCCTCGACCAGGCCCTGCAGCCAGAGCGGCAGGGTGCGCTGCTCCGGATCGGTCATGACGACCAGGGCGAGCGTGTACTCGTTCCACGCCTGCAGGAAGCCGTAGACCCCCGAGGCCACCAGGCCAGGCGCGAGCAGCGGGAAGGTGATGCGGAAGAAGGCCCCGGTGCGGGAACAGCCGTCGATCATCGCGGCCTCCTCCAACTCGATCGGCACCCCGCTGACGAAGCCGCGCAGCATCCAGATCGTGAACGGGAGGATCGCCGCCACGTAGACGATCGTCAGGCCCAGGACCGCGTTGACCAGACCCCACGCGTCGAGCATCTGGTACTGCGAGATGAACAGTCCCTCGGCCGGGATCATCTGCACCACGAGAATGGTCACGATGAACGATTTGCGGCCGCGGAAACGGAATCGGCTCAGCGCCAGCGCGGCGACGAATGCGAACAGGATCGCGACCGCGATGGTGATTCCGGTGACCGCGAGCGACACTTTCACCGCATCATAGAAAGAAGGGTCGGTGAGCGACCCGCCGGAAATTGGAGAAGTGCCACCGAAGGGGAAGAACGTCGGTTCCGCGCGGCGCAGTTCGTTGGTGGGCAGGAAGGCGCTGCTGATCATCCAGTAGATCGGGAAGACCCAGACGAGGGCCACCACGACGGCGAGCGCGCCGAGCAGCCGCTTGCCCCAGCCCCGCTGCCGGGTGCCGGGCCGGGAGCCGGCCCGTGCGCGCCGACGGGCGCCCGACCGTGGGACGGCGGCTGTCACGGCTCCGGTGGTCACAGTTGCTCCTCCTCGCGGAGCATGCGGCGGATGTAGAAGCCGGTGAGCGCCAGGGTGATCAGGAGCATGATCGTGGCCATCGCCCCGGCCATCGAGAACTCCTTCGCGAGTGAGTAGATGTAGGTGCCGAGCAGGTGCGTCTCCCGCGTCGGGGCGCCGGCGCGCTGCAGGACGTAGATCTGGGTGAACACCGCAGGTCCCAGATGACCTGCAGCAGCGCGACCACGAAGAGCACCGGCCGGATGAGCGGGACGGCGAGGTACCAGAACCGCTGCCAGGCGTTGGCGCCGTCGAGCTCCGCGGCCTCCTCGACCTCGGCCGGCACCTGGAGCAGCCCGGCGTAGACGGTGAAGACGACGAACGGGACGCTCATCCAGACCACGATCACCGTGGCGACGAAGTAGAAGGACAGCGGCTCGATGAGCCAGAGTGGTTGCGCATGCCCTCGACGCCCAGCGGCTCGGCGAGCAGCCAGTTGATGACGCCGTACTGGGAGTCGAACAGCCACTGCCAGACCGTCATCGTGGCCAGCACCGGCGTCCCCCAGGCCAGGAGCATGCCGACCTGCAGGGTGACCCGGGCCGCGCGGCCGACCTTGGTCATGAGCACCGCCAGCGCGACGCCCACGACCATCGTCAGCGCCGCGTTGACCAGGCAGAAGAGCGATCGACCGGGCGATGACGCTCCACACGTAGGAGTCCGTGAGGAGCTCGACGTAGTTGCGCAGGCCCACCCACTCGGCCGGCCGGCCGAACTGCTGGGCGAGGCCGTACTCCTGGAACGAGATGACGAACTGCCGGGCCAGTGGATAGCCGAGCCCGACCATCACGGGCACCAGGGCCGGAACGAGCAGGAGGTACGGGCCGAACCGGGAGCGCAGCGACGCGACGAACGGGGCCCGGTTCACCGGCGGTCTCGGCGTCGGCACCGGCGCCCGGGGCGGTGCCGGCGGCACGGCCTCGGCCGTGGCGGTGCGTGGAGCGGTCATGTCGAGCCCCCCAGGGGTCGGACGAGATCTGCACACTCGCCCAGTTCGGTCGCCTGAAGCAGGCGAATGTGCAGATCTCGTCCCGGGCGGTCAGTTCAGCGTGTCGGCGATGAGCTGGTCCGCCTCCGCGGCGGCCTCCTCCAGGTCGGCACCGCTGGCCACCTGCTGGAAGAAGTCCTCCAGGATCCGGGCGCCCTCCACGTCGGCCCACTTCTCGGCCGGCGGGGTGAGCTTGGCGTCGACCGCGGCCGCGAGGGCCGCATGGGCGTAGGGTCGTCACCGAGGGCGTCGGCGTACTGGCTGTTGCCGGGGATCAGCCCGTTCTCGGCCAGCATCGTCTGGTACTCCTCGCCGAACATGATCCGCAGCAGGCTCCGCGCCAGGTCCTGGTTCTGCGACATGGCCGGGATGGCGATGTTGGAGCCGCCGGCGAACACCGTGGCCGGCTGCCCCTCCTCCGCGCCGGGCAGCGGGAAGACGCCGGTCACGCTCCTCGTTGCAGGCCTGCTGCTCGGCGCGGGCTGCCGTCGCCTCCTCGGACTGGTCCTCGGGGTCGACGCCCTGGTTGCACTGCGGCAGGTCGATGCTCCACCGGGCCCAGGTCGGCGCGGAGAACATGGCGGCCTCGCCGTTGTTGAACGGCATCCAGGGCTCGTTGGAGTCGGCGTCCCGCGGCGCGCTGGTCGCATTGGTGAAGAGGTCCTGGACCTCGGCGAGGCCCTCCAGCGACTCGGGGCTGGACAGCGCCCCGGTCCACTCCCCGTCCTGCTGCACGGCGAGGTCACCGCCGTGCGTGTAGATCCAGGCGGTGCCGTTGTACCAGTCCTGGCCGGGGAACCAGAACCCCGAGAAGTTGGGCGTCCCGGCGGGGTTGGCCTCCTGCAGGGTGCGGGCGGCCTCGGCGAACTCGCCGATCGTCGTCGGCACCTGGACGCCCGCGGCCTCGAAGAAGTCCTTGCGGTAGAAGACCGCGCGGGCGCCGGAGTAGTAGGGCGCCGCGTAGAAGACGTCGTCGGCGCTGCCGGCCTCGACGAAGCCGGGCAGCAGGTCGTCGCCGCCGAGCTCGTCGTACATGTCGCTGATGTCGGCGAAGGCGCCGGCGTAGGTGAAGGTCGGGCTCTGGGTGTTGCCGATCTCCACGAGGTCGGGCGTCTGCTCCTCCGACGTCAGCGCGGTCTGCAGCCGGGGCACGAGGCCGTTCCAGTCCTGCTCCTCGATGACCAGCGTCGACCCCTCGTTCTCCGCCTCGAAGGTCTCGACGAGGTAGTCGCGCAGCGCCTGCGGGGTGTCGGTGCCGTTGAGCCAGAGCCGGATCTCGGCCGCTTCGGTGCCGCCCCCGCCGTCACCACCCCCGCTGTCGCCTGTCGTCCGCTCCGCTGCACGCGGTGACGGCGAGCAGACCGAGTGCCATGACGGCCACTCCGCCTCTACGTACGATCGTCATGGTTGGGTTCCTTCCCGGTGCGGACGGTGCCGGACAGCGCCGCCTGTGGGTGGTTCTCCGACCTGCAACTGGTCGGCTCGGGGTCGTCACGAGACCCCGAGCTGACCGGACAGCACGAGGACGGCGGCCCCGGACAGGGCGCCGTCCTCGCCGAGCGAGGTCATCCGCAGCTGCAGGTTGCTGCCGATCACCGGCATGGTGCGTTCGCGGAGAGCCGCGAGTGCGGCCGCGCGGAGCGGCCCGTCCAGGAGCTCCGACGGGCCCGCTGAACGACGACCTCGGACAGGTTGAGCGCGCTGACGACCGGGGCGAGCACGATGCCCAGGCGCCGGCCGACCGCCGCGAGGGCGGCCTCGGCGGCGGCGCCGTCCAGCCCCTCGACCCGGCGTCGCAGCGCGGGCACCGACAGCACCGTCTCCAGGCAGCCCCGCCGGCCGCAGGCGCAGGGCTGCGGGCGGCCGAGCGGCGCGCCGTCGATGTCGTCGCGCTCGTCGACGGCGGTGACGTGACCGAGCTCGCCGGCCGCGTGCTGGTGTCCCTGCACGAGCGCGCCGTCGAGGACGATCCCGGCCCCGACGCCCTCGCCCACGGTGAGGACGAGCAGGCTGCCGGACGCGCCCCCGTAGGTGTACTCGCCCAGCGCCGCGGTGTTGGCGTCGTTGGCGACGTGGACCGGGACGCCGAGGTCGGCCGCGAGCCGCTCGGCCAGCGGCAGGTCGAACCAGCCGCGGTTGGGCGCCTGCAGGACCGTGCCGGAGGGGTCGATGACGCCCGGGGATCCGACGCCGACACCGAGCACCGGCATGGTGGCGGCGGCGACCAGGTCGCGACAGAGGTCGAGCAGCGCCTCCACCGCCGACTCGCCCTCGCGGCCGGCGACGGCGGCCGAGCGACGGGTGCGCACCTCACCGGAGAGGTCGAGAACGGCGCCGTGCATGAGCTCGTCGTCGGCGAGGTCCACGGCCACGATCTGGAAGGCGTCGGTGCGCAGGCCCACGAGGGTGCCGGGCTTGCCGACCTTCCCCTCGCTGCGCAGGCCGAGCTCGGTGACCAACCCCTCCGCCATGAGCGACCCGACCAGGTCCGAGACCGTCACACGGGTCAGTCCGGTCGCCCGCGCGAGGTCGGCCCGCGACCAGGGACCGGAGTGGAACAGGTGTTGCAGCACCATCGAGCGGTTGTGCGCGCGGCCGTGCCCGGGCAGCACCTTGGCCGTAGGGCGCAGCAGACGCTGCTGCTGCCGGGTCTCCGTGCCGCTCGTCACATTTGTTAGCACACAGTCCTTACATATCCCCTGTCAAGAGGCTGCGCCTCCTTGATCGCATCGTTATGCAGCCAACCCGTGCGTCGAGATCGCCGATCCGTCGGCGCAGGACGTCGCAGCGCGACGAAGGTTCACCCGCCGTTCTCGGCACCGACCCCGTCCCGGAAGACGGCACCGCCACCCTGGGTCATGCCCCGGGCTCCACGCCCACCCGCCGACCGAGGGGACGAGACCATGTCCGATGCGCCCCGCCCATCCGTCGACCCGGCCACCCGGCGACGCCGCCAGCTGCGGGTCGCGGCCGCGCTCGCCCACCTGCACGTCCGCACGGTGCTCGTCCCCCCGACGTCCGCCCGCCGTCGGCAGCGGGTGCAGATCTGCGGAGCGGCCCGCATCCTGACCGCTCTCGGCGTCCGCGTCCGGGTGGTCGGCCCGGCCACCCCGTGGCCCCGCCACCGGCCGTGCCGGCTCGTCGTCGCCGACGACGCCGGCTGGCTCGGCGGGCTGGCTCTCCTCACGAGCGTCCCGCGGACGACGCTGGGCTGGCGGGACGTCTGCGCCCGGGTGCTGCCGGGGGCACGACGGTCCGTGGCCGAACCGCCACCGACACCGACGCCGTCGCGTGCCCGGTCGCGTTCCGGTTCCGCGCCGACGGTGTCCTGCTCGACCGACCGCCGCGGACCGTCGCCGAGATCGTCGGCATCCACCAGCTCGTCGTCGAGGTGCACCTGCTGCCCGCGCTCGACCTCTCCGTCGCCGCCTCCCGCCGCTCGAGCCGGCCGCCTGACCCCGTCCGGGTGAGATCTGCACACTCGCCCCCATCAGCGCGTCGATGGGGGCGGGTGTGCAGATCTCGCACGTGGGGAGGCACCCCACGGCTCGGTCGCCGCTGGCAAGCTGTCCGCCGACATCACGACGGGGTGACGACCGAGGAGGCACACCGAATGGCGGACGCGAACTGGCTGCCGGACCCGAGTGGCGCGCACGAACTGCGCTACTGGAACGGCTCGTCATGGACCGAGCACGTCTCGGACCAGGGGACGACGGGACAGGACCCGGGGACCACCGAGTACCCGCCCCCCGCGCCCGCCTTCCCGCCTCCGCCGCCCCCGCCGCCCGCTGTGGCGCCTCCCGGTGGGTACGAGCCCCCGGCCGGCGGCTTCGCGCCCCCCGCCGGCGGCTTCGACCCGGCCGGTGCTCCCCCGGCCGGCGGCTTCGACCCGGCCGGTGCGCCCGCCGCGGGCGCTCCCCCGGCCGGCGCCAAGCTGAGCTGGAAGGACCGCCTCAAGCAGGTCGCCGACCAGGGCAAGGCGATGGCCGACCAGGGCAAGCAGAAGCTGGCCGAGCAGCAGGCCAAGCGCACCGAGCAGTGGGCCAACGACCCCAGCACCCTCTGGTTCGGCGAGAGCAAGAACGCCGCCACCAGCGCGGCCGGGGTCTCCAAGGCGCGGTACCGGATCACCAAGGACCGGGTCTGGATCGAGAGCGGCCTGCTCGGCACCCGCACCGAGTCGGTGCCGCTGTGGTCGATCCGGGACATGGACGTGCGGCAGGCGGTCTGGCAGCGCGGCAAGGACATCGGCGACGTCGTCCTCAACCTGGAGGACCCCGCCTACGGGGCGACCCAGGACATGTTCAACATGACCGGCAACGTCGAGGGGACGACGAGCGGCCAGGTGGTGCTCGACAACATCGAGAGCCCCTACTCGGTCCTCGATCTCCTCTCGCCGCTGATCAGCGAGGCGCGGTCGAAGAAGACCATCGAGCGGCAGTCGCAGTACCTGCACGTCAACCCGGGCATGGCCGCCGCGGGCGCCGCGTTCGGCGCTCCTCGCCCCGGCCCCGGCCGCCCCACCGCCGCCGGCCGCGCCGCAGGTGGACATGGTCGAGCAGCTGCGCAAGCTCGGCGAGCTCCGGGACGCCGGGATCCTCACC
The DNA here is from genome assembly GCA_963748305.1 of uncultured Actinomycetota bacterium. GTDB lineage: Bacteria > Actinomycetota > Actinomycetes > Mycobacteriales > Geodermatophilaceae > Blastococcus_B. Next base: position 26,922 of record CAVVIN010000023.1, read on the forward strand.
GAGGAGGAGTTCGCGGCGCAGAAGGCCAAGCTGCTGGGCGCCTGACGATGGCCACACCCTCGCCCGTGACCGCGCTGGTCACGGGCGCGACCGGCGGGATCGGGTCGGCGGTCGTCCGCATGCTGGCCGCTCGCGGTCATCGCGTGCTGGCGGCCGCCCGCCCGTCGGAGTCCCTCGACGCGCTGTGCGCCGCCGTCCCGTCGACCGTCGCCGCGCCGGTCGACCTGCGCCGTCCGGAGGAGCTGCCGGACGCCGTCCGGGAGCTCGATCGCCTCGACGTGCTCGTGCACGCGGCCGGCGTCAGCGACGTCGCGACGGTGGCCGACACCCCGCCCGACGTCTGGGCGGAGACCATGGCGGCCAACGTGACCGGTCCCGCCGAGCTCACCCGCGCGGTGCTGCCGGCGCTGCGGGCGGCGCGGGGCCGGGTCGTCTTCATCAACGCGGTGGCCGGGCTGCACGCCGTCCCGAGGTGGTCGGCCTACACGGCGAGCAAGGCGGCGCTGACCGAGCTCGCGGACTCGCTGCGGCTCGAGGAGGCACCGCACGGCGTGCGGGTGACCAGCATCTATCCGGGTGGCATCGCCACCGAGCTGCTCCGCAAGGTGCGCGGGGCCCTGGGCACGCCCTACGACCCGGCGACCTGCGTGTCGCCGGACGAGCTGGCCGCCGTGATCGCCACGGTCCTCGATGCGCCGGCGGCCGTCGACATCATCGAGCTCGCGCTGCGGCCGACCCCGCGCTGACCGGCAGGTCGGCTCAGGGGGGCGACACGGACCGCGGCGATGCGGTGGTCACGGCGCGGTGGGCGGCGACGCCGGTGTCGCGGAGGGAGCGGGCGCGGTGAGGAACGACGCGTAGTCGTCGGCGGTGAGCGGCTCCGAGGTGAGCTCCCCGTCCGGCAGCGGTGCGTCCACGGACTCGCCCTCGCGGCTCAGCCGCACGGCGTGCACCCCGGGCAGGCTCGTGGCGGTGAGCACGATCTGGGCGACGAGCAATCCGGCTCTCCGATCCCGACGGGCCCTCGACCGGCCCCGCGATGTCGATGGTGGCCGTGCCGCGGGAGACCTCGGTGACGTTCAGCTCCACCTCCGGCGGCAGCGACGAGGAGAGCTGGTCGGCCAGCTCCGCCGCCGTCGGCCCCGCCGCGAGCTGCCCCAGGAGTTCCTCCAGCTGCTCGTCCACCGGTCCGTCGGTCAGCTCGCGACCGCGCAGCTCGAGGATGTCCTCCGGCGTGACCAGGTAGATCCCGGTCTCGGCGAGCATCGTCTCCGTCGGCGAGCCGGGCTCGTCGCTCTGCGTCTCCGAGGCCAGCCCGTACGGGATCTCCGAGGCGGGGATCGTCGTCGGATCGCCGCTGGTGGGCACCCCGCAGCCGGCCAGGCCGAGGAGCGCCAGCGCCAGCGCGGCGGGCAGCCGGCGGCCGGTCATCGGGCCAGCCCCGGCAGCGAGAGGCTGAACCGCGCGCCGCCGTCCGGTGCATCCGCGCACCAGGCCGCTCCGCCGTGCCGGGTCGCGGTCTCGGCGACGATCGCCAGGCCGAGACCCGCACCGGGCAACGACCGACGGGCCGCGCCCTGCCCGCGGGCGAACCGCTCGAAGATCCGCTCGCGGTCCTCCAGCGCCACGCCCGGCCCGGCGTCGTCGACGGTCACCACGACGGTGTCGTCGCGGCGCTCGACCCGCACGGCCCGCGAGCCGCCGGCGTGCCGGTCGGCGTTGTCGAGCAGGTTGCTGATCGCGCGCTCCAGGCTGAACTTGTCGCCGGTCACGGTGGTGTCCTCGTCCGGGTCCGCGGTGAGCTCGACCGACCGCCCGGTGGCGGCCACCACCTCCCGGACCAGCGCCGACATCGACACCGGCGCGGCCGCGTCCATGGCGCCGGCGCCGTCGATGCGGGCCAGTTGCAGCAGGTCGTCCAGCGTCCGCCGGAAGCGGCCCAGCTCGCCCTCGACCATGGTGAGCGCCTGCTGCCCGCGCGGCGACAGCTCGTCCCGGCGGGCGCCGAGCACCTCCACGCTGGTGACGAGCGTGGTCAGGGGGCTGCGCAGCTCGTGGCTGACGTCGCCGACGAACCGGGCGTCGCGGTCGATCCGCGCGGCCAGGGCGTCGACCATGCTGTTGAAGCCGGCGACGATCGCGACCAGGTCGGGGTCGTCGGTCGCGGGCAGCCGGGTCGTCAGCTCGCCGCCGGCGATCCGGGTGGCGGCGCCGGCCACCTGCTCCAGCGGCTGGACGGCGCGGCGGCTGGCCCAGACCCCGAAGGCGGCGCCCGCGACGGTGGCGGCGGCCGCACCCGCGCCCAGCACCGCGGCCAGCGTGCGGAGCGCCTGGCGCAGCTCGGTGAGCGGGGCCGCCTCGTAGAACTCGACCCCCGCGCGACGGCAGCGGCACGCCGATCATCAGCCCCGGCCCTTCGGCGGTCTCGATCGGGACGGTCGCGGCCTCGCCGGATTCGACGATCGCGCGCAGCCCGACCGGCACGTCGCGGGCGCCGACGTCCAGGCTCGTGGAGTACCAGGCGTCGCCGTCCCGGACCACGATGTCCGCGCCACCGGACGGGACCAGCTGCCCGACCACGTCGCCGACCTCCGCGCCGAACGTGGCCAGCCGGCTGTTGAGCACGTTGGCGTCGGCGAACGCCTGCCGGGTGAGCGAGGCCTCGCGCTGGTCGAGCAGGTAGCTGCGGGCCAGCAGGAACGTCGTGACGACGAGGACCACCGAGACGAGCAGCGTCCCGGCGGCGAAGCCGAGCACGATCCGCGAGCGCAGGCCCCCCGCCCGGAGCCGCGCGGGCCCGAGCGCGCGCCTCACTGGGGATCCAGCCGGTATCCCAGGCCGCGGACGGTGACCACCAGCCGGGGTGCGCTCGGGTCGCGCTCCACCTTCGTCCGCAGGCGGCGCACGTGGACGTCGACGATCCGCTCGTCGCCGAAGAAGCCGTGCTCCCACACCCGTTCGAGCAGCGCCTGGCGGCTGAACACCCGGCCCGGCGACGCCGCGAGCTCGCAGAGCAGCCGGAACTCCGTCAGCGTGAGCGGCACCTGCGTGCCGCCGCGGTGCACGGTCCCGCGCTCCTCGCGGAGCACCAGCGGGGCCTCCGGATCGCGGTCGAGGACGACCTCCTGCGGCCCGGCCGGACCGGACGTGCCGTTGCTGCCCGCCCGGCGGCGCAGGGCCCGCAGGCGCGCGGTGATCTCCTTGACCTCGAACGGCTTGGTCACGTAGTCGTCGGCGCCGGCCTCCAGGGCCGCCACGATGTCGTGGGTGTCGGCCCGGGCGCTGACCACGATGATCGGCAGGGCGTGCTCGCGGCGGACCTCCCGGATGACCGCGAACCCGTCGGTCGAGCCGAGCATCAGGTCGACGACCATCAGGTCCGGCGCGGCCACCGCGACGGCGGCGATGGCCTCCTCGCCCGACACGGCCTCGGCGACGTCGTAGCCCTCGTCCTCCAGCGCCCAGCGCAGTGCCGTGCGGATGTGGTCGTCGTCCTCGACGACGAGCAGTCGCAGCGCCACGGCCGCCATGCTGCCATCGCGCCCGAATCGGTCTCCCAGCCGTTAGCGGGCCGTCATCCAATCTCAATCTCGCGTCCAGGGAGTTCGCAACGTCCTGGGGCCAGAGTGATCGACGTCAATGCCGACGTCGGAGGGAGGACGCCGATGACCCGCGCCGGTCGCGCCGTCGATCCCGAGGCCTTCGACGCCCAGGGCGACGAGGTGACCATCCAGCTCAGCGACGAACTCCTGGCCGACGGTCTGGCCGACGTCCGCTGGCTGCTGCACGACGCCCTGCTGGCCGGCGCGCGACGGCTGGTCGTGGACCTCTCCCGCGTGACGGTGCTCTCGAGCACCGCCGTCGCGACCTTCCTGTGGGCGCACCGGACCTGCCGCGCCCGCGGCGGCGCCGTCGTCCTCCGGGGTCCGAACCGCCGCACCGAGGACCTGCTGCACCGCACCGGTCTCTGGCGCGTGATCCAGATGGAGACACCACCCCGCAAGACGGCTGCCTGACCTCTCTCCTTCCCAGCCCCGGAGGCGACGTGACGACCGACTTCCTCGCACCCACCACCGGCGACCGTTCGCTGAGCGAGCGCGTCGACCGGTCGACCGGCCGCATCCTGGCCAGCGGGCACCTGACGCCACAGGGCGCGGACCTGCTCAGCGGCACGGCCGATTCCCTGCGAGGCAGCGGGCACACCCGCGTCGTCATCGACCTGCAGGACGTCCGGTCCGCCGACGACGCCGGCCTGGACATCCTCCACTCGCTCCGGAGCCGGTTCGCGGCCAGCGGCGGGGAACTGCTGATCGAGCACCTGCCCCAGGCGAGCTGACCAGAGCGCACGAGAGCCCCCATCCCGCGTGGGGAAGGGGGCTCTCGCGCGCTTCGTCAGCCGATCAGTGCGGCACCGCGCGCCTCGGTCGTTCCCTGGCCGCCGTTGATCGCGTCGAACAGCGCCTTGGCCGACGTGCCGACGAGCTTGGGCCCGGCCATGCCCGGCTGGTTCGTGTAGCCCCACGAGTTCACCGAGATCACCGGGCCGGTGCCGGTCGCGGTGTCGAGCGGCTGGACCCACGGGCCGCCCGATGCCCCGCCGGAGAGCCCGCAGTTCGGCAGCCACCAGTTGTCGGCGCCCTCGGTCGTCATGTCCTCGGCGCAGTACATGAAGTCGGGGTCGTCGCTGTAGGAGTAGCCGAGCGCGGTGGTGCGGTCGGTGGTGCCGGCGAGGTCGACGTCGGGGGCGGTGAAGTCCGCCGTCAGGGTGCCGGCCACCGTCTCGAGGGAGTCCTGCGGCGTCCCGGTGCCGCGGTGCGTCCCGTCGGGCACGACGTAGTAGGCGTAGTCCCAGGGGATGTTGTCCGGGAACGTCCGGGTGGTCCAGTCGGTGTCGACGACGCCGAAGGACGGCGCCCAGCAGCCGAGCCGGTCGTTGGTGCAGTCGGTGTCGGTGCCCGCGCCGGTGGTCGCGGCCTGGTCGGGGATGAACAGCACGTTCCGGGCGAAGACCTTGTTGACGTCGTCGTAGACGCAGTGCGCCGCGGTGAGGATCACCGACTGGCCGGAGCGGCTGTCCTGGACGACCGTGCCGGAGCAGACGTAGCCGGCCCACTTCCGCTGGGTCCTGGTGGTGGGCATCTCGAAGAAGATCCGGCCGGCCGCGCTCTGCACCGCGCCGCCGCCGTCCCATCCGGCGTTGGCCACGACGGTCGAGTCGCTCGGCGGCGGGGGCGTGGGCTCACCGACGGTGAACCCGACGGTCGGCGAGATGGTCACGTTGTTCCGGGTGTCGGTGGCCCGGACCGACCACGTCCAGGCTCCGGGGGTGAAGCCCTGCAGGGCCACGGAGTAGGTGCTCCCGCTCGCCGAGGCGGCGAACGAGCTCGCGCCACCGTCGGGCGCGGTGACCACGAAGGTGACCGACCGGACGCCGCTCGGGTCGGAGACGGTGGCCGAGAAGGTGGCGCTCGTCCCGATGGTCGCGCCGTTGCCGGGGTTCATCGCCGAGATCGACGGGCCGGCCGTGTCACCGGTGGGCTTGGCCCGCGGGGTGGGCTGCGGCTGGCTGCGCTCCGCCGTCGGGACGACGGTCGGGGCCGGGACGCTCGCCGCCGTGTCGTGCCCGTGCGGCGTCAGCCGGCCGTTGCCGTGCCGCTGGTAGCCCAGCCCGCGCTCGTCGACCACCAGGTCGCGCGGCTCGGCCGCGGCCAGCCGGTCGGGCGTCCAGTGGTCCACCACGTCGGCGGCCCGATCGTTGCCCGGCGCGGCCACCGCTGCGGGCGCCACCACGACTCCTGCTACCACCACGAGCGAGGCGATGGCCCCCGTCACACTGAATCGCATCGCGGGACCGTAACAGCGGACGGTCCCGTTCCGAAGACCCGACGCGAAAGTCGCTCCGCACGGCTCCCGGCAGGCGAACGTCAGCGGGCGCGTCGCTCCATCCGCGCATAGAGCACGACCGACGCGGCGAGCAGGAGCGCGAAGCCCGCCGCGAGCACCCAGGTGAGGACGTTCGACGGATCGAGGTCGCCGGCGGCCCGGACCCCGCCCACCAGGATCAGCACGAGCATGAACACCTCGACCTGCACCATGATGCGGAACGCGCTCCAGCGACGTTCGGTGAAGGCACCGACGGACGCGAGACCGAGGGCGAAGATCGCGCCCATCACCCGGGCGGTCAACGGGGTCAGCATCCAGGGCCACAGGTCGATCGCCTGCTGGGGGAACAGGAACAGGAAGAGGCTCGTGACCACGGCGAGTACGCCGATCACGCCGATGGTCCACGCCATTGTCTCGGGCACGAGGGCGTCGTCGATGGGCGACCGGTCCTCCAGCCGCCGGTTCGCGAGCCAGACCCCGGCGACCAGGAACGGCGTCGTGAAGTAAGAGCCCCGCCCACAACCAGAACGCCACATGTGCGTGGTTGAACTTCTCCCAGTGCAGGATCGTCGCGATGCCCATGAGCGTCGCGAACGTCGCGACGGGCGGGAAGCCCGCCTTGATCGTGTGCCAGCGGCATGCCCGCACCGCGCGGAGGAAGAAGTAGGCACCGCCGAGGTACACCGACCCGAGGACCAACGGCGTCAGGCGTGGGTTGATCGTCCAGGCGAACAACCGGGCGGTGTCGCGCGGAAAGAGGTAGAGCACGACGAAGGCGAGGACCAGGAACGGGATGATCACGAGCGAGACGGCCCGCGTGATCGGGAGGACGCGATCGTCGGAAGCGAGTCGATCAGTCGCGAGTGCAGCCATTGCGTGTCCTCCGCAGCCAGCGCGACCGTACTGCCGCCCGTCACCGACCACCAGCACTCGAAGGTGCCCGCGCCATCACCCGCGCTGCCACGCTGACGGGAAGGGAGCCGGGGAGGAGCGTCCAGCGCCGTGAGCAGTGACTTCGAGTTCGTCACGATCTGGCGGGTGCCGGGCACCGTGGCCGAGGTCCAGGCGGTGCTCAGCGACGGCCGGACGCTGCCCCGATGGTGGCCGTCCGTCTACCTCAGCGTCGAACCGCGCGAGCCCGGCGACGCCGAGCACGTCGACAGCGTCACCGACCTGCACACCAAGGGCTGGCTGCCCTACACACTGCGATGGTCGTTGACGCTGACCGAGCCGATCACCGCCACGGGCTTCGCGTTGTCAGCGGCCGGCGACCTGAACGGCACCGGCCGATGGACCTTCGTCCAGGACGGGCCGGAGGTGGTGATCACGTACGACTGGCGAGTCAGCGCGACCAAGCCCTTGCTGCGCCGCTTCCACCGGGTGCTGCGGCCCCTGTTCGCCGCCAACCACAGATGGGCGATGGCGCGTGGGGAGGAAAGCCTGCGACTGGAACTGCGCCGGCAGCGGGCAGCCACGGAGGCGGAGCGCGCGGCCGTGCCCGCGCCGCCGGGGCCGACGTTCTCCTGGGTGCTACCCCGATCCCGTGATCCTCGACGTGCGGCGAGGACGACGGGAACGGCTCCTCCCGCACCGCGGCAGGTCGGCGGGACGGCGGTCGTCGTGGGGGCGAGCATGGCCGGCCTGTGTGCGGCCCGGGTCCTGTCGGAGCGTTTCGGCCACGTCCTCGTCCTGGACCGGGACGTCCTCCCCGAGGGTCCACAGCCACGGGGGCAGGTTCCACAGGGCCGTCACCCTCACCTTCTGCTGGTGGCCGGTGCCCGGGTGCTGGAGGGCTGGTTCCCTGGCCTCGGCGCGGAGCTCGTGGCGGCCGGCGCCGTCGACGTCGACGTCTCCGGCGACGTCTACTGGCACCAAAGCGGCGGGGCCTCGCGGCACCCGGCATCCACGCTCCGCGGGCCAGCGATGTCGCGCCCGTTCCTCGAGCGCACCGTCCGCCGACGGGTCGAGTCCCTGCCGAACGTCACGGTCCGGGACGAGACCGCCGTCCGCGGCCTCCGGGTCGATCCCTCGGGAGAACGCGTCACGGCCGTCGAACTCGCTGACGGGTCTCTAGCGCCCTGCGATCTCGTCATCGACGCCAGTGGACGCTCGGCCCGCAGCCTGACCTGGCTGTCCGGCCTCGGATTCCCTCCCCCACCGGTGTCCGTAGTGCAGATCGACACGCGGTACGTGACCCGGGCGTACACCCGGAGCGCCTCGGTGGGCCGAGACTGGAAAGTCGCGGCCGTGATCGACGACCCCCGTGCCAAGCGGATGGCTTCGGTGTTCCCGATCGAGGGCGGCCGGGCCCTCGTGACCTTCGCCGGGCTCAACGGCGCCGCGCCGCCCACGGATGAAACGGAGCGACGTGCCTGGGCACGTTCGCTCCCCTCCCCTGTCGTCGCCGAGTTCATCGAGAGCTCGGAGCCCCACGGTGCGCCCGTGACGCACCGCTTCCCGGCCAACCAGCGACGCCATGTCGAGCGGATGCGCCGCTTCCCCCTCGGCTGGGTTCTGCTCGGTGATGCGGTGTGCAGCTTCGACCCCATCTATGGACAAGGCATGAGCTCGGCGGCCCTACAGGCAGTGGCCTTGGCCACCTGCCTCGACCGCGCGGAGGCGATCGACCGCACCTTCGCCCGGCGGTACTTCAGCGCGGTGAGCCGGACCGTGGCCGTGCCGTGGTCGATCGCCGTCGGCGCCGATTTCCTGTACGACGGCACCACGGGGCCCAAGCCGCTCGGCACCGACCTGCTGAACCGGTACCTGGAACGGGCGAGGATCGCCGGCCAGCACGACGACGCGGTCGCGCTCGGACTGGTCGAGGTCTTCGTGTTGGTGCGCCATCCCGGCGCCCTCGTCAGGCCCGGCTTCGTGCTCCGGGTCCTTCGCGGGGCCCGTCGCGGGCCGGCGGGAAGAGCGGAGGGCGTGGGATTCGAACCCACGATGAGTGTTACCCCATAGCGGCTTTCACGTCTGGTTCTGGGCCTGCTTCGCCATGCCACGTCCGCTATATGCAGAGCTCGGAGGCTGTTCAGCCGTGACCCTTGATCGCTCTTGTTGACCCTTGCCTGCCCGCTGTACGGGCACCCAGCGGGCACGACCTTGGACGAAGACGACCTGCAGCCGTCCGCCGACGCCCACCAAGCTGGCCGCGGGGCTTCGATTGAACCGTCCTGGATCTGACGGACGCTCGGTTCAGGCCACCACGAGGTCCGGTGGTCGTGGTGTGACGGTAGTTCTTGTTCTCGAAGTCGACGGGTGTGCGGTGGCCGATCGCGGTCCCACACCCCAGAGTCCGGCGGGCGAGGCGGCGAGAGTCCAGGCGACCCGGAGGACAACCACTCGACCGAGGTCGTCCGACGGCACCTGACCTGATCCTCCGGACCGGACTGTCGGAAGTCCGCCGAACGTGAAGCGGCGACGGCTACCACCCGTTACGGGTGGTTCACCGGCACCGCGTGCGCGTCCGCCCCGTCGACGACGGTCGACGAGAAGAAAGCGACGACGTCGTTGCTGCTGGTTGCCTCGAGGCCGATGTAGTCGCCGAGAAAGAGCCCCCGGGGGACGTCGGGCGCGAAGAACGAGATCGGTGCGAGGTAGTGATCGAACGGGCCGTGGACGTGCTGCTCCGACCAGGTCGCGCCACCGTCGTGCGAGTGCCGCACCCACACGTCGGTGGTGCCGATGCCGTCGGTCAGGACGTTGTTGCGGTCGTCGTAGAAGGCCAGGACCACCGTGCCGTCGGGCGTCACCTCGATCGCGTGGTTGTACGCCTGGACTCCGGGATCGTCGGCGGAGACCACGGCGGGAGCCGTCCAGTGCCGGCCGCCGTCGGTGGACTTCACCATGACGACCCGGTTGATCGGCGTCCCGAGCCCGTCGGACCACACGACGTAGATGGCGCCGCTGGTCGGGATCGACCGCGATGTCCGGGATGTAGTCCCCCGCGCGGATCGGGAAGCCGTCGTCCGGAACGGAATAGCTGAGCGGTGCGGATCGGTGCGATCTGCACCGGCGCGGACCAGTGCAGGCCGGCGTCCAGGGAGCGCATGACGCCCATGTAGACGCCCTGGTCGTTCGGCTGGATGCCCGGCCCCGGTGAACAGGGTGGCGGCGACGTCGTAGAGCGTGCCGTCCGGTGCGACGGCGATCTGGTTGCCCTGGAAGAACGAGTTGGACCGGCGCATCGGCACGGCGGGCGACCAGGTCGCCCCGCCGTCGGTCGTGCGCGAGATCATCGGCGCACCGCGCGCGGCGAAGGAGAGGTTGTCGGCGTTCTCGCTCTGCCGCTCGCCGGGCGGGACGCTCCAGCGGAGCCACGTCGCGTAGGCGTAACCCGCCCGGGTCGGGTCGCCGGTGATCGACACCTTGTCGTTGAAGATCCCGCGGCTGCCGTCGTCCTCGATCAGGATCTGCGGCGGCGTCCAGGTGCTCGTCGAACGGTTCAACGTCGTCACGGAGATCGCGGAGAGGCCCGAGGGCGGCGGAGTCGATCGGCTGCCCGATGAAGTAGAGGTTCCCGGCCTCGTCGTAGGAGACCCACGGATCGGTCACCCGCCCGAACCGCGCCGGGCCGCCCTGGCAGGCGCTCCACGGCACGTCCGGCAGCTTCGTCCAGCTCACCCCGCCGTTCGTCGACATCCAGGACGTCAGTCCCCGGGCGCCGCCGTCGGGCCAGCGGTCCTGCTGGGTGGTACCGACCATCTCGAGGGGGTTCAGCGGGTTCACCGCCACCTGGGGCTCGACCTCGGTGTCGCGAGTAGGCGCTCGCGAAGTCCGGGGAGGCGCCGGCCGGGCAAGCGGTGAACGTGGAGGCGCCGCTGACCGGCACGTCCGGCCCGGAGGCCGTCGTGCCGGCGACCGCCACGCCGGGGCTGATGGTGAGGCTGGCGACGACAGCCGTGGCGATAAACGTCGCGCGCGACCGGGGCATCTGCGACATGGCGAGTCTCCTCAGCGCGGGTCGACGTTCCCGCAGAGGCCTGGCTGCTGACAGGGTCCTTGTGCCCCTTCTCCGAACAGCAGTCGAGTCCGCCCATCCGTGCTGCGGGAAGGCCCTGACTGGACCGGCTGCAGAGCGCGGGAGCCCGCGGGCGACGGGGTGACTCGACAGTGCCCGGAAGGTCCCCACCGGCAGTGGTGGCCCGGCTGAGTCCATCAGCGAAGGTGGCCGAGCGGCTGGGACGGCTAGCGGCATCGGCGTTGCCGAGTGGGACGGGCACGTAGCGGGCACGCGGCGCCCGGTGTGCATCCCAAGCCGGCCCCCGCAGCGGCAGGAGAGCGCGCGAAACCGCACGTCATGAGCGGAGGGCGTGGGATTCGAACCCACGATGGGTGTTACCCCATAGCGGTTTTCAAGACCGCCGCCATCGGCCACTAGGCGAGCCCTCCTGGCGTGGACACGGTGGGCTGGCTCCACCCGTCCTGCGCGTCATGCTACGGAGGCGCACCCCGCCCGACTCAACGGATATCCGGTCCCCCGGCCGGTCGCGAGCTTACCAGGTCCCGTAGCTCGACAAGTGCTTCAACCGTCAAGGTCCTTGTGCATCGGCGTTCGCTTTGCGAACATCGGGGGGGCATCATGATCGTCCGGCCGGAGAGGAGCGCATGAACCCGGGAACCACCGACGACCCGGGCGCGTGCGCCTGCGCGGAACACCTCCTTCGTGCAGTCCCTCGAGCGCGGCCTCGCGGTCATCCGCGCCTTCGACGCCCAGCACCCGCGGATGCAGCTGAGCGAGGTCGCCCGGATCACCGGCCTGACCCGCGCCGCCGCCCGCCGGTTCCTGCTGACCCTGGTCGAGCTGGGGTACGTCCGCCTCGACGGGCGCGAGTTCTCGCTGCGGCCGCGCGTCCTGGAGCTCGGCTACTCCTACCTCTCCGGGCTCACGCTGCCCGACATCGCGCAGCCGCACCTGGAATCCCTGTGCACGCGGCTGAACGAGTCCTCGTCGGTGGCGGTGCTCGACGGCGACGAGGTCGTCTACGTGGCGCGCGTGCACACCAAGCGGATCATGACCGTGATGGTGACCGTCGGCTCGCGGTTCCCCGCGCACGCCACCTCGCTGGGGCAGGCGCTGCTCGCCTTCCTCCCGCCCGAGGAACTGGACCGGTACCTCGCCCACGCCGACCTCCGCGCGCACACCCCGCGGACCATCACCGACCGCGCTCGGCTGTCCGCGCGGCTGCAGCAGGTGCGCGCGCAGGGCTACGCGATGGCCGACCAGGAACTGGAACAGGGCCTGCGCTCGGCCGCCGCCCCCATCCGCAACCGCGACGGCGTCGTCACCGCCGCGGTCAACGTGTCGGTGAGCGCGAGCCGCACGTCGCTGCGGCAACTGCAGGTCGACTTCGTGCCGCACCTGCTCGAGGCGGCCCGGCAGATCGAGCACGACCTCGGTCACCCGTCCGCCCGGTGACGACGGAGGCCCGCGGCCGGCTCGGCGTCCTCGCGTTCGCGCCCGCCGCGGCGCTGGTCCTCGCGGCGCTCTGCCTGCGCGGGCCCTTCGCGGCGGTGGGGCCGGTGCTCGACGACCTCGGCGGCGAGCTGTCCCTCTCGACGGCGGTCCTCGCGGTGGTCACCTCGCTGCCGCTCGTCTGCTTCGGGCTGATCTCCCCGTTCGCGCCGGCGCTGGCCGCCCGGCTCGGGCTGCACCGCGCGGTCCTGGCGGGAACCGCGGTGCTGCTCGCAGGGCGTCGCGCTGCGGCTGGCCGGAGCGGTGGGGTTGTTCGTCGGCACCGTCGTCCTCACCGCCGGCATCGCCGTGGTCAACGTGCTGCTGCCCGCCGTGGCGCGCGCGGAGTACGGCCGCCGCAGCGCCGCCGTCGTCGGGGCCACCACCGGCTCGATGGCCCTGTCGGCCAGCCTCGGCGCCGGGCTGGCCCAGCCGCTCACCGACGCCACCGGCAGCGCCGTCGTCGGCCTGGCCCTGTGGGCACTGCCGGTGCTGGCCGCCCTGATCGCCCTCACCGTCCTGGTGCGCGCCCGGCCCGAGCGGGCCGCGCCGCCGCCGGCGCCCGGACGGCGGACCGCGATCCTCCGCGACCGCACGGCCCTGGCCGTCATGGCCTTCTTCGGCCTCCAGTCGCTCTCGTTCTACGGGATGCTGACCTGGCTGCCCGGCGTCCTGGAGAGCGACGCCGGCGTCTCCCCCGTCGCGGCCGGCGCCCTCCTCGCCGTCGCCGCGGTGCTCGGCGCCCCGTTGTCGCTGATCGTCCCGCCGCTGGCGGCCCGCCGTCCCGGGCAGGCCGGGTGGGTGATGGCCGCGTTCGCGCCGGCCGCCGTCGCCGTCGTCGGGTTGCTGCTGGCGCCGGGTGCCGCCCCGGTGTTGTGGGCGGTGCTCTACGGGCTGGGCACCGGCGCCTCGTTCCCGCTGGCGATGACGCTGATCCTGGTCCGGTCCCGCGACGTCGCCCAGACCGGCCGGCTGTCGGCGGCCGCGCAGAGCGTGGGATATCTGCTCGCCGCCTGCGGGCCGCTCGCCGTCGGCCTGCTGCACGAGGCGACCGGCGGCTGGACCGCCGGGCTGGTCCTGCTGCTGGCGGTGTTGGTCGCCCAGCTGCTCGTCGGACTGGTCGCCGCGCGCCCTCGACTGGTCCGCGCCGACGCCTGAGCACCCGTGGGCGCCCCCCAAACTGGGAAGGCGGAGAACGGCCCGCGGCCCTGGCGGCGCTAGTAACTTCCGGCCGTGCCCGCGCTGGGACCGCCTCCCCCACCGGCTGGGCCGCCTCCGGGACCGGGCTTCCCTGCCCCCGCCGCGCCGGGCCGCCCACCGCCGCCGCTCCCGGCTGCCGACGCGTTGTTCGGCGAACCGATCCACGATCTCTGGGGCCCGATCGTCGATCCCGCGCTCGAGGCCGGCGCCACCGCCATGCTCGGCCGGCCCGCCCGGTTGTGCGCCGACCGGTCGTCGGCCTGGTCGGTCGTCTCGCTCCTGCACACGCGCGCGCCGATGCGGCACACGCCGCCGCCAGGGATCGCGTTCGTCGACGAGGCGCCGCTGACGGTCACCGCCGTCCGCATCCCGGCCGACTCCCTGCCCGACGCCCCCGCCGGGACCGACCTGCTCAGCCGGCTGCGCATGGTGCACCGCAGACTCCTGCCCCGGTTCGCGCAGCGGCCGGTGGACGCGTGCTGGCACCAACTGGCCGAGCGGCCGGCCGTGCTCGATCGGCTGACCCAGTCCTCGGGTGGGCCGGTGACCGGGTTCAGCCTGGCCGCGGCCGTCGGCGGCACCGGCGGCCTCGTCGTCGTCGGCTCGGCGCCGCCGGACCGCGTCGAGACGCTCCACCGCGTCGCCCTGCCGCTGGCCGGTAGCGCACGGGCGGACGGCGAGAGCCTGGTGTGGGCCACGCTGCCCGGCTGGCACGACCGCGAGGAGCTGCAGATCAGCACGCCGTCGGTGCTCGCGCAGGTGACGCTCGAGCCGCTGGCGCCCGGCACCGACCTCGCGGGCTGGACGGACGTCGTCTTCGGCCGCGCGCCGTTCCTGCGCGACCGCCGAGCACTGGGCAACCGGCCGGTGTCGGTCCGCGGCGTGGAGGAGGCGACACTGCACAGCTTCGACTGGCAGCCCTCCGGCCGGGGCCGGGTACTGACGACGGTCGTCACCGGCACCGCGGGCGGCTCCGGGTTCAGCGTCGTCGTCGACGTCCCGTTCGACGGGGCGCATCTCTTCCTGGACCCCGACGAGGTGCTCGCCCTGGTCGACGTCCGGCCGGTGCCGCCGGTGACGCCGCTCCCCGCAGCACCCGTCATCTCCGCCCCGCCACGACCCCCGGTCGCACCACCCCACCGCCGGTCGCCCCGCCGGCGCCCGCACCCACCGCCGGCCCCTCGACGCTGCCGTCGGTCCCGTCGACCGTGGAGTTCGCCCTCCCCCCGGTCCCTCCCGGTCGGTGGAAGGGGGACCGACGGATCGCCGAGCGGCTGCGCGGGCCGCGCGACCGGTACCTCGACGCCGCCATCGACCGCGTGATGGTCGCCGCGATCGACATCGCCGACGCCGACCCGGACGGTCCGACCATCCCGCCGCGCGCCGTGCCGGGGGACTTCGTGAGCCACGCGGCCATGGACGTGCTCGCTCTGCGCTCCGTGCTCGACGCCATCCTGATGCGGGGCTGGGGGCCGCCGCTCCCCTGGCACGGCCGGATGGACGTCGAGGCGCTCGCCCTGGCGCGGGTCGGTCGCTGGCGCCGGATCGCCACCCTGCTCGTGGCCGCCACCCGCCCCCCGGCCGGCGGGGTTCTCGACGACGAGGTGTGGGTGACCGCCCGCCTGGTGGCGACCGCCGCCGCCGAGGCGCGCGAGGACTGGGTGGACGAGCGCAGCGGGCTCACCGGCGTGCTCGACCGGGTACGCCGGGGCCTGGAGGACCCCGACGGCGCGTGGGACGACTCGCTGGCGACCGTCCTGGTCGCCCGGTCGCCGCGGTACCGGCTGAAGACCGGGTTCGACGGCGGCTCGGGGCGCCTGCTGTGGGCCGCGAACGCCGAAGCCTCGGAGCGCTGGGACTACCCGGTCGACCACTTCGACCTGCCGATACCGCTCCCGCTCGCCCGGCACGTGCAGTCACTGATCGACCGCTACGACCTCGACCATCCCGACGTCGGCCCGGAGACCCGCCGGTTCACCCCGGCGGAGTTCGCCGCGTTCCGCGAGGACTACCTGATGACCCTCGACGAACTGCGCCGCGCCCTCGGGGCGGCCTACGTCGTGGAGGAGCGCGGCGGACTCGGCCCGCCGTCCTGAGCTCGTGCTCCTTCGCGGCGGTGCGCGGGTCAGTCGACGGTCACCTGGTTGAACGGCAGGCGCGGCTCGACCCACGGGAAGACGACGAACAGCAGCAGGGCCGCGACGGCGAGGAACAGGAGCAGCGCGAGCAGCGCCTTGCTGCGGGTCCCGCCGGGCAACCGGCGCCAGATCCAGGCGTACATGGCGATCCCCTCAGCGCTCGCGGATGGCGGGCGGCCCGTCCGGGGCGTCGGCCTTGGCGATCGGTGCGCCGTCGAGGGCGGCGTGCACGACGAGCCGCTGCTCCGCCGAGAACCGCGGATGGCAGGTGGTCAGTGTCAGGAAGGCGCCGTCCGGAGTCCCGCGGGCGTCCCCGCCTGGCACGGGCGAGATGACGTCGATGTCGGTGGGCAGCACGATCTCCTGGCCCGGCACGCCGCTCGGGTCTCCGCCGAAGTCGCCC
The DNA here is from genome assembly GCA_963748305.1 of uncultured Actinomycetota bacterium. GTDB lineage: Bacteria > Actinomycetota > Actinomycetes > Mycobacteriales > Geodermatophilaceae > Blastococcus_B. The sequence goes on from CAVVIN010000023.1 coordinate 43,003, forward strand.
GTGGCCCGGTCGCCGAGCACCCGGTAGACGAACCAGCTGTCCGCCGTCTCGACGACGATCGGGTCACCCGGGCGCAGGGTGTCGAGCTCGAGGAACGGTGACCCCTTGCCGACCCGGTGGCCGGCGAGGGCGAGGTTGCCCTGCTCTCCCGGCAGCGCCGTGCCGATGTAGTGCCCCGGCCCCTGGGAGAGCTCCTCCTCGGCGGTGCCCTCCAGGACGACCTGCCGGTAGTCGTCCCCGAGGCGGGGGATGTAGAGGACAGCGATGGCGTCACCGGGCACCTGCGCGCCCGGAACCGGCGGGTCGTCCTGCCATTCCGCGTACAGCTCGTCGGTGAGCTCGGCCTGCCGGCGGTCGGTGAGCAGATCGGTGACGTAGACCTCGTAGACCACGAACAGCAGCAGGATCAGCCCGGCGGTGACCAGGACCTCGCCGAGACCGCGGGCGACGGCGCGCCCAGGTCGCCACGCCTCCGGACGACCGTCGTGTCGCTCACCGCGCGCCCCCGCTGTTCTGCTGCCGTACCAGCGGCGGGCCGCCCGGTCTGTTCATCATCGCTCGGCATGGTAGGTCGGGCAGGGTGACCGGCCTGGGCGCAGGTAGCCCGGGCCCGCCGCATGCGCGGCGGGCCCGGGCGTTCCGTCGTCCTTACTTCGCGGAGACCTCACGCCGGCGTGCGGCGAACATCAGGCCGCCACCGAGGGCCAGGGCGGCGAGGCCGCCGAAGGCCGGCAGCGCGATGTCCGCGCCGGTGTAGGCCAGCGTGGCTCCGCCCTCGGTCACCGTGACCGGGAGGGTCATGTAGCGCATCGCCCCGCTCGGGTCGACGCCGGCCGCGACCAGCGTGTGCTGTCCCACCGGAAGGCCGGCCGGGACGGTCACCTCGACCGTGAAGGAACCGGTGCCGTCGGTCATGACGGCGGTGAGGACCTGGGGCTCGGAGTAGATCAGGATCGTGACGACCGAGTTGGGCTTGTAGCCGGTGCCGGTGATCGTGATCGTCTCGCCCTTGGCGACGCCGCTGGCCGCGCCCGGGGGCGCCGTCAGGGGACCGTCGGACTCGGGGACCGAGGCGGGCGGGGCGATGGCCGGGACCGGGACCTGGTCGCCGTAGACGCCATAGTTCCCTTCGGCGTCGACGGCGGTGACGGTCGCGATGAGGTTCAGCCCCGGCGGGACGTTGCCCTCACAGACACGCATGCCCGGCGCGGTCTCGCAGATGAAGACCGGGCCACCGCTCTCCCCGAAGTTGGCGGCGATCACTGCCTCGTAGCCCTGGAGGGCGTAGGTGCCCGAGACGGTCGGGGCGTCCCACGTGAAACTCACGGTGGAGCCGTCGACGCTGACCTGGATGTTGCCCGGCGCGCCGATCTCCTTGTAGGGGGTGACCTCGACCGGCTCGCTGTCGGCGCCGTCACCGGAGGCGCTGGTGGCGTGCACCGTGATCTCGTGGGTGACGCCGTTGGTCAGGCCCGTGATCGTCGCGCTGTGCAGGTCCTCGCCGGTGCCCGTGGTGGTGAGCGCCTGTGCCGCACCGCCGTCGACCACGTACTCCCAGCCGGTCACCGCGGAGACCGGGTCGTACTCGTCGAGGCCGGCCGGCCAGAACTCGATGTCGGCCGTGGCGTCACCGACGGACAGGACCGTGACCTCGGGGGCGTTCGGGATGCCGCAGGTATGGAACACGTAGTCGACGGACCCGTCGCCCGGGGACGCCGCGGTACCGGAGTCGTCCGCGTAGTCGAGGAGGCTGGCGCCACCGCCGCCGCCGGCACCGTCGGTCGCGTCCGACGCGCCGCCACCGCCGCCGTACCAGCCGCCGCCACCGCCGCCGCCGTTCGTGGCCGCGCCCGCGCCGCCCTCGCCCTCGTCGCCGTCGCCGCCGGGGGTCCCGAGGCCCGTGGTGCCACCGGCTCCGGGCTCGTCCCACGTGCCGGCGTCGCCGCCGTTGACGTCGCCGTTGCCCGAGCCGGCGTTGTCCGCGCTGCCGCCGTCCGCCGTCGTCCCGGCGCCGCCGCCACCACCGGCCAGCGCGAGGAGCTCACCACTCGCGTCGTCGCCGAAGTAGAGGGCCGTGCCACCGCCGCCACCCGCGCCGCTGGCGCCACCGGCGCCACCCGCTGCTCCGGCGCCGCCGGCGCCACCGACAGCGCCTGACGCCTGCCTCGCCGACCTCGACGTAGAACGTGTCGCCGGCCTGCACGACGGCGCTGATGTCGACGGTGCCACCGAGACCGCCGGTGCCGGTGCCGGCGTCGCCGCCGGACGCACCGATGACGGTGAAGGACACCCCGCAGGTGTTGGCGGGAACGGTGATGACGCCGTCGGTCGTCTGTAGCGCGGCCTGTGCGGGGCCGGCGACAGCCAGGACGACGGTGGACATCCCGAGCGTGCCGACGGCCAGCAGGCCGGCGGTACGACGGAACGTGGACGTGGAACGCACGTCGGACTCCCCGTGAACTGCGGCCCGGAGCGCCGGGCACGTGGGTCCGGATGCGGACGCGTGCAGAGTTGAGCACTCTCTGTGATGGCGTTCCGGGTCCGCCGAGCGAGTCAGGACCGTCCGTTATTAGAACGTGACCTGTGGCGATCCGTGCTGGTCGACGGCAGGTAGTGCCAGGGCTCGGGGGTCAGCGTCACGCGCCTGTCGACAGATCACCACAGGGGAACCACTCACCCATCGTTGCGGGGCCGCCAGGTCGACCCGAACGCCGATCGCGGCCTGCGGGTTCGGCGAAGCCGGGTAGCTAGAGCGGGCGGATCGTGCCGAGCACGTGCTCGGTGTGGCTCGCGGCGTTCCGCACCGCGACGTCCCAGCCGCCGCCGGCCTGCGCCGTCGACAGCGTGACCGTCGACGGGAGGAGCAGCGGCTTGCGGAAGCTGACGTCGACGCTCAGCTCGTCGGGCAGCCGGCCGGAGAGCGCGCCCAGCACCCGGGCCTTCATCCACATGCCGTGCGCGATCGCGCGCTTGAAGCCGAACGCCTTCGCGGTCAGCCCGGAGAGGTGGATCGGGTTCACGTCCCCGGAGACCTTGGCGTAGCGGCGGCCGGCGTCGTCCGGGATCCGCCAGGTGGCCGCGACCCGCTCGAGTTCGCCGACCCGCACGTCGATGTCCGCCTCCGGCGCCCCGTCGGGGGCCTTCGCGCCGCGGGCGAGGTACGTGGACCGGGACCGCCACACCTCCTGACCACCCGCGGAGGCGGTCGCGCACAGGTCGACGGCCGCGCCGCTGCGGTGCTGGGCGTAGTTCTCCGCCCATACCTCGAGGTCGAGCAGCGCGTCGGCGCCGATGGGGCGCAGCACCTCGATCCGGTTGCGCACGTGCACCAGGCCGGGCAGAGCCAGCGGGAACGAGCGGTCGCTCATCAGCGCCATCTGCAGCGGGAACGTGAGCATGTGCGGGTAGGTCGCCGGGAGGACGTCGTTCAGCGGCAGCCCGCACACCCGGGTGTACGCGGCGAGGTGGGCCGGGTCGACCGCCACGCCGTTGCGGGCATAGCGATCGTCGGGCAGGTCGCCGCCCCGGCCCCGCGCCGTGACGGCGGCCTTCGCGTAGAGCTTGCCGAGGTTCGGGGCTTCATCGAGCACAGTCACGGCCATCAGGCCCCCAGCATGCGACTGGCCGCAGACGCGCACGGTCTGGCCGTTCACCCCGGCGCTCCCGGGCTGGGACAGCCAGGCGATCGTCTCGGCGACGTCGACGGGCAGCCCGCCCTGCTGCAGCGAGTTGAGCCGGGAGCCGACCTCGCGGGTGCCGAACGGCATCTTCGCCGTCATGTCGGTGACGATGAAGCCCGGCGCGACGGCGTTGATCGTGGCCCCGCGCTCGGCGAACGCCGGCGCCCAGGCGCGCACCATGCCGATCACGCCGGCCTTCGACGCCGCGTAGTTGGTCTGCCCGCGGTTGCCGGCGATACCCGACTGCGAGGAGACGCAGACGATCCGGGCGCCGTCCTTGAGGACACCGTCGGCGTCGAGCAGCGCCTGGGTGATGTCCAGCTGCGCCTGCAGGTTGACCGCCATCACCGAGTTCCAGCGGGCGGCGTCCATGTTGACCAGCAGCTTGTCGCGGGTGATGCCGGCGTTGTGGACGACGATGTCGACCCCGCCGTGCCGCTCCCGCAGGTGCTCGACCAGACGCTGCGGCGCGTCATCGGCGGTGATGTCGAGCTGCAGCGCGGTGCCCCCGATCTCGTTGGCGACGGCGGCCAGCGATGTCGCCGGCCGCAGGGATGTCGACGGCGACGACGTGCGCGCCGTCCCGGGCCATCACCTTCGCGATGGCCGCACCGATGCCCCGCGCCGCCCCGGTGACGACGGCGACCTTTCCGGCCAGCGGCGTCTTTCTGGTCGGCCTGACCGCGTCGGCACGTCGGCGCCCGCCACCGTGACGACCTGGCCGTCCACGTAGGCCGAACGGCCGGAGAGGAAGAAGCGCACCGGGCTGGCCAGCGCGTCCTCCGCGCCGGGCGCGACGTAGAGCAGGTTCGCCGTCGAGCCGTTCAGCAGTTCCTTGCCGATGGACCGGACCAGTCCGTCCAGCGCCTGGCGCGCCGCGGCCTGCGCCGGGGAGTCGGCGTCGCCCGGCGGGTCGGCCAGCAGCAGCACGCGACCCGAGGGCCGCAGCCGCTTGATCGCCGGCGCCAGGAAGTCGTGCGCGGAGGCCAGGTCGCGGGGGCCGGTGAGACCGGTCGCGTCGAGGATCACGGCCGACGGCTTCTCGCCGTCCGTGGCGCCGTCGGCGGTGACCGGCGACTGCACGGTCGCGCCGGCCTCCTTGAGGACGGCGGTCAGCGACTCGCGCAGCCGGCCCTCCCCCGCCGAGCCGATGACCGCCGGACCGGGGAGCAGCGGCTCGCCCGGTTCGTAGCGGCGCAGCACGCCCGGGCGGGGCAGGCCGAACTGCTTGGTGACGGTCGTGCCGAAGCCGGAGTTCGCGAAATCGCGGTACCAGTCGCTCACGGAGGTCTTCCTTCCTACGTTCCGAGGGACTTTCTGTAGAAAGTCCCGGCGTGGGCAGGGGACTTTTCTGTACAGAAAGTCCCCTGCGGTCAGGACTCGAGGATGGCGACGACGCCCTGGCCGCCGGCGGCGCAGATGGAGATCAGGCCGCGCTTGCCCGGGCCCGCCTCGTGCAGCGTCTTGGCGAGCTGGGCGACGATCCGGCCGCCGGTCGCGGCGAACGGGTGCCCGGCCGCCAGCGACGAGCCGTTGACGTTGAGCTTGGACCGGTCGATCGAGCCCAGCGGGGCGTCGAGGCCCAGCTTCCCCTTGCAGAAGGCCGGGTCCTCCCAGGCCTTCATGGTCGAGAGCACCGTCGAGGCGAAGGCCTCGTGGATCTCGTAGAAGTCGAAGTCCTGCAGGGAGAGGCCGTTGCGGGCCAGCATCACCGGCATGGCGTAGACCGGGGCCATCAGCAGGCCCTCGCCGCCGTGCACGTAGTCGACGGCGGCGGTCTGCGCGTCGACGAGGTGGGCCAGCACCGGCAGCCCGTGTTCGGCGGCCCACTCGTCGGAGCCCAGCAGCACCGCCGAGGCGCCGTCGGTCAGCGGCGTGGAATTGCCGGCCGTCATCGTTGCGCCGTCACCCTTGCCGAAGACCGGCTTGAGGTTCGCGAGCTTCTCCGACTGACGAATCCGGACGGAGGTTCTGGTCCCGGGACAGACCCAGGAACGGGGTCACCAGGTCGTCGAAGAAGCCACGGTCGTAGGCGGCGGCCATGTTCTGGTGCGAGCGCACGGTGAGCTCGTCCTGCTCCTCGCGGCCGATCGCCCACTCCTTGGCGGTGATCGCGGCGTGGTCGCCCATGGCCAGGCCGGTGCGTGGCTCGGCGTTGCGCGGGATCTCCGGCGCGATCATGCCCGGGCGGATGCGCGCCAGCGTCTTCAGCCGGTCCTGCACCGTCTTGGCGTTGTTCAGCGAGATGAGCACGCGGCGCAGGTCGTCGCTGACCGCGAGCGGCGCGTCGGACGTCGTGTCCACGCCGCCGGCGATGCCGGACTCGATCTGCCCCAGGGCGATCTTGTTGGCCACCAGGACGGCGGCCTCGAGACCGGTGCCGCACGCCTGCTGGACGTCGTAGGCCGGTGTCGTGGCCGACAGCTTCGAGCCGAGGACGCTCTCGCGGGTCAGGTTGAAGTCGCGTGAGTGCTTGAGGACGGCGCCGGCGACCACCTCGCCGACCTGCTGGCCCTGCAGACCGAAGCGGGCGACGAGCCCGTCGAGGGTCGCGGTGAGCATGTCCTGGTTGGACGCCTGCGCGTAGGCGGAGTTGGAGCGGGCGAACGGGATGCGGTTCCCGCCGACGATCGCGGCTCTACGACGGTCGGTGGAGCGGGTCGTGGCTGCCATCGGAACCTCCGAAGTCGGTGGATTGGCCGATACCAAGAGTACGCGATACTGTGGTTCACATGAAAGACGAGGGGGTGAGACCTCCGTCGCAGCACAAGATCGCTCACGGCGGCGAGCGGCGCGAGTCGGAGCCGGCAGTCGGAGTCCGAGTCGACCAGCCGTGATCGCCGCGACTCGAGATGGGACGAGCACCGGCGCGTGCGTCGGGAACAACTCGTCGAGGCCACGGTGGCCGCCGTCGGCAAGCACGGCGCCGGCGTGGGCATGGACGAGATCGCCGCCGAGGCGGGGACGAGCAAGACCGTCGTCTACCGGCACTTCGCCGACCGTGCCGAGCTCTACGTGGCGGTGTGCCACCGGGTGGCCTCGCAGTTGCTGCCGAAGCTGCGGGGCGCGATCGAGACCAGCGGCCGCCCGCGGGAGATGGTCGCCGCCGCGATCGACACCTACCTGGCCTTCCTCGAGGCCGACCCGGAGCTGTACCGGTTCGTCGTCCACGGTGGCCACCAGGGCCACCATGGCCAGTTCGGCCCCTCGAAGAGCGGCGACCCGCTCGGCAACCTGTCCGACCTCGTCGGCGAGCAGGCCGCGGCCGCGATCAGCGTGGCTCTGCAGCAGGCCGGGCGCGATCCGGCGGCCGCCGCGCCCTGGGGGCACAGCGTCGTCGGCATGGTCCGTTCGGCCGCCGACTGGTGGCTGCGCGCGGATCGCCCCATGCTGCGCAGCGAACTCGCCGCACACCTGACCGATCTCGCCTGGGCCGGCCTGTCCGGCGTCGTGACACCCCCGAGCAAGGACCCGAGCAAGGAGGACCAGTGACAAGCACTGTTCCGGCAGCTGTGGACGCGAAGAAGATCCAGGAGGTCCTGGACGGTCGATGGGCGCACGTCCGCCGGGACGCCCGGGAGAACCTGGACGACCCGGATTTCCTGCCGGTCTACGGGGAGACCATGCAGGAGGCCCGCGAACGGGTGACCCGCGCGGCGAAGAAGTTGGCCGACAGCGGCCGCGTCGGCCTCGGCTTCCCGAAGGCGTACGGCGGTGAGGACGACTACGGAGGCTCGGCCGTCTCGATCGAGATGCTGGCGTTCGGCGACCTGTCGCTGATGGTCAAGGGCGGCGTCCAGTGGGGCCTGTTCGGCGGCGCCATCCAACTGCTGGGCACCGAGCGCCACCACGAGAAGTACCTGCGCGACGTCATGAGCTTCGACCTGCCCGGCTGCTTCGCGATGACCGAGACCGGTCACGGGTCCGACGTCCAGCAGCTGCGGACGACGTGCACCTACGACGCCGAGACGCAGTGCTTCGACCTGCACACCCCGCACCAGGCCGCCCGCAAGGACTACATCGGCAACGCGGCCAAGGACGGCCGCATGGCGGTGGTGTTCGCCCAGCTGATCACCCAGGGCAAGAACCACGGCGTGCACGCCTGGCTGGTGCCGATCCGCGACGAGCAGGGCACCGCGATGCCCGGCGTCACCATCGGCGACGACGGCCCGAAGGCGGGTCTGCCCGGCGTGGACAACGGCCGGCTGACCTTCGACCACGTCACGGTCCCGCGGGACATGCTGCTCGACCGCTACGGCCAGGTCGCCGCGGACGGCACCTACACCAGCTCGATCGAGAACGAGACCCGGCGCTTCTTCACCATGCTGGGCACGCTGGTCCGCGGGCGGGTCAGCGTCGGCGGCTCGTCGTCGTCGGCGACCAAGCTCGCGCTCGACATCGCCAGCCGCTACGGCAACACCCGTCGGCAGTTCGCGGCGCCCGGCGAGGAGCGCGAGATCGTCATCAACGACTACCTCGTGCACCAGCGCAAGCTGCTGCCGGCGCTGGCCACCACCTACGCGCTGACACTTCGCGCAGGAGGAGCTGGTCGGCACCATGCACGACGTCCAGACCGCCGCGCACGTGCACGGCAAGGTGCTGGACGAGGACGCGCAGCGGGAGCTGGAGTCCCGGGCCGCCGGCCTCAAGGTGGCCCAGACCGCGCACGCGACCGCCACCATCCAGATGTGCCGGGAGGCCTGCGGCGGCGCCGGCTACCTGCAGGAGAACCGGCTGCCGCACCTCAAGGCCGACACCGACGTGTTCACCACGTTCGAGGGCGACAACACCGTCCTGCTGCAGCTGGTCGCCAAGGGCCTGCTGACCGGCTACCGCGACGCCTTCGGCTCGCTGGAGGGCTGGGGCAAGGTCGGCTTCATCGCCGACATGGTCCGGGAGACGGTCCTGGAGCGGACGGCGGCCCGCAGCCTGATCGCCCGGCTCGTCGACGCCGTCGGCCGGGACGACGAGGCCCCGATGCTCGAGCGCGGCTGGCAGCTGAAGATGATGGAGTTCCGCGAGAAGCACGCCCTCGAGGGCGCGATCCGGCGGCTGCGGAAGAACTCGACTACCGAGGGCATGGCGCCGTTCGACATGTTCAACGACGTCCAGGACCACGTGCTGAGGACGGCGCAGACGCACATCGACCGCGTCGTCCTGGAGGCGTTCGTGGCCGGGGTCGACCGGACCGAGGACGCCGACGCCAAGGCGCTGCTCGACACGCTCTGCGACCTGTACGCGCTGTCGACCATCGAGGCCGACAAGGCGTGGTTCATGGAGCACGGCCGGCTGACCGCGTCCCGGGCCAAGCTGCTGACCAGCACGGTCAACCAGCTGATCAAGGAGCTGCGCCCGCACGTCATCACGCTGGTGGACGCGTTCGCGATCCCGGCCGGCTGGAAGGCCGCGAAGATCCTCGACGAGGAGGACGACCGCCAGGAGGCCATGGCCGCCCGCGACGCCGAGGTCCGCGCCGAGGCCGAGGGCGACCAGGCCTCCGGGGAGAGCGCCACCGACCTGGAGGTCGCGCCCGCCCAGTAGGCCGCGGGCCTACACGCCCGAGTGAGGAGTTGTGGTCGCCGACACGGTCGGACACGCCGTGGAGGGCGACCACAACTCACCACTCGGCCTGGCGGGGGCCACCGACGGGCCACCGGGGAGAATCGCCGCCCGTGGAGATCCTTGCCGCGGTCGAGGCGCTGCGCGTACCGGCCGCCGTCGACCTGGCCGCCATCGTCATCGGCGCACTGACCGGCGGCCTGCTCGCCGCCCGCGAGGGCTTCGCCGTCTCCGGCGTCCTGCTGCTCGCGGTCAGCGGCGGCCTGGGTGGCGGGCTGATCCGCGACGTCCTGCTCGGCGACCTGCCGCCGGTGGCGATGACCAACCGCGCGTACCTGCCCACGGTGGCGATCACCGCCGCGGTCACGTTCTACTTCTCCGGCTGGCTGTCCCGCCTGACCGGGTTGCTGGTCGTGCTCGACGCGGTCACCCTCGGCTTCTTCACCGTCATCGGGGCGCAGAAGGCCCAGTTGGTCGGGCCTGCCCAGCGCCGTCGGTGGTGTTCATCGGGACGGCGACGGCGGTCGGCGGGGCGGTGATCCGCGACATGCTGCTGGCCCAGCGCGCCGACATCATCCAGCCGGGCCCGTACAACGCCGTCGCCGCGCTGATCGGCGCCTCGGTGCTCGCCGTGCTCGCGGGGCCGGCCGGCCTGGACCCACTCCCCGTGGCGGCCTCGGTGATCGTGCTGGTGGCCGCCCTGCGGGTGCTCTCGGTGTGGCGCGGCTGGGAGGCGCCGGTCGCCGTCGACCTGCCGCTGCGCACCCGGAGCCGGCTGAGCAAGCGGAGACGCCGCGACTGAGCCTCAGGCCGCCGAGCCGGCCTCGGGCATGAACGTCGGGTGCGGGCTCGATGCCGGGCGGGACCACCTGCGGTCCGGCCTCGGGCGGCCGGGGCCGGTCCTGCGGGTGCAGGCGGACGGCGAGGATCGCGACGTCGTCCTCCGCGTCGGGCAGGAAGAGTTCGTCGAGGACCCGGTCGCACAGCTCCTCGAGCGACAGGTCGCGGCACTTGGACATGATCGTCAGGAGCTCGGTCGTCCCCGCGTCGAGGTCGCGGTCACGCCGCTCGAGCAGGCCGTCGGTGTAGAGCAGCACGGTGGTGTTCCGCTCCAGCTCGGCGACGTGCTCGGTCCGTGCGATGTCCGGCGCGACGCCGAGCAGCAGGTCGATGGGCTCGTCGGCGAGCAGGTACGCCCGGCCCTCGGCGGTCAGCGCGACCGGCGGTGGGTGGCCCGCACTGGACCACCGGAACCTGGTCCGCCCCGCGAGGAGGTCCACGTCGTCCTGCTCCAGCCGGGCGACCACCGCCGTGGCCATGGTGTCCAGCGCGAGTCCGCGGATGGCCCGGTCCAGCTCGGCCAGCACCTCGGCCGGCGCCCCGCTGCTGGCGTAGCCGATGCCGCGCAGCAGGCCCCGCAGCTGCCCCATCGCCGCCGCGGCACGGGTGTCGTGACCGACGACGTCACCGATCGCCAGCACCGTCGCGCCGTCGGCCTGGATGAACGCGTCGTACCAGTCGCCGCCGATCTCGGCCCCGGCCGCAGCCGGTACGTACCGGACGGCGATCTCCGAGTGGTCGGGCTCCGGCGGCGCGGTGAGCATGCTGCGCTGCAGCGCGACGGCGAGGTCCCGCTGCTGGCCGAACAGCCGGGCGTGGTGCAGCGCCAGACCGGCCCGGCGCCCGATCTCGATCGCGGTGTCCACCTGAGCGGGGGTGAGCGGGCCGCGCTCCTCGCGGTTGAACAGGCCCAACGCTCCGAGCGACTGACCCCGCGCCGTGAGGGGGACGACGGTGCCCGACCCGGCGCCGAGGCGGGCGAGCGCTTCCCTGACGGCGGGATCGGGGAGCGCGCGCTCGACGTCGTCCCAGTCGATCGACGACATCACCAGGGGCCGCCCGTGGCGGTGACCACGTGCGCGCCGGACGACTCGGTCATCACCGAGACCATCGCGCGCACGTAGGACTCGACCTCATCGCGGCGGGACGGGTCCCGGTGCGCTGAGCCCAGGTCGTAGAGCCGACCCTGCTCGTCGGTGACCACGATCCAGCACCAGTCGCCGAGCTCCGGCACGACGAGGTCGACGAGCTGCTCGATCTGCTCCTCGATCTCCAGCGTCCCGGACAGCACCCGCCCGGTCTCGGCCAGGAGCTGCAGCCGCTGGTTGGCCTCGCCCATGGCGGCGACCGCGGCCGAGCGCTCGACGTCGGCCTGGAGCCGCGAGACGCTCAGCGCGATCTGCGCGGCCAGCGCATCGAGCACCTCGACGTCGTTGGAGACGAACTCGTGGGGCGTGTCCCAGAGCGCGATGACCGAGCCGAGGATCCGTCCCTCCACGCGCAGCGGGAGAGCCGCCGCCGCGTGCACGTTCAGGATCTCGAGGCCCTCCTTGGACGCAGGGAAGCGGGCGAGGAACTCCTCCCGGTCGGCCAGGAACACGCGGCGGCCGTGCATGGCCGCGTACTGGCCGGGTTGCCCGTCGTCCAGCTCGATCTCGACGCCCTCGACCGGGTATTCCACGTGCTCCTGGACCTCGCTGGCCAGCCGGCTGGTCATGTGCAGCCGCAGCGGCCCGCCACCGGGGTCGAAGATCGTCAGGGCGCTGGACTGCGCGCCCAGGACCCGCGCACCGCGCAGGATGATCTCGGCGAGGACCTCGAGGCGGTCGGCGTTGGCCAGCTCGGCGGCCACCTCCGCGATGGCCGTGGCGCGGTGGAAGGCCTCGAGCCGCTGCTCCGCCTGCCGGCGGGCGTCGGTGACGTCGAGGATCGTGCCCATGACCCGCACCGGCTCGCCGCGCGGGTCGCTGACGAGCCGGCCCTGGGTGACCACCCAGCGCATCGAGCCGTCGCGCCGCATCGCGCGGGCCTCCGAGGTGAACTGCCCGCGGGTCTCGATCGCGGTCGCCATCGTGCGCCGGACGACGTCGTGGTCCTCGGGATGGATGTGGTCGGCCAGGACCGCGTCGAGGGACGGCAGCTCCTGCGCGCCCTCGAGGCCGAACAGCGCGGCGCAGCGGTGGTCCCAGTACATGACGCCCGGTCCGGATGTCGGTCTCCCAGATGCCGATGGAGCTGGCCTCGAGGGCCACCTCCAGGCGGGCGGTGGAGGTGCCGACGGCGGAGCGGGCGGCGGACAGCTCCAGCTCGGCGACGACGGACGCGCCGAGGTTGACCAGGAGCTCGGTCTCGTCGTCGGACCAGCCGCGGGGCTCCGGGTCGTAGACGGCGAGCGCGCCCACCGCGTGACCGGAGGCCGAGATCAGGGGGACACCGAGGTACGCGCGCACCTGACCGGAGGTGACCGCCGGCAGCGACGCGACCCGCTCGTCCGCCGCGGCCTCGGGCAGGTTCAGGGGCGTGACGTTCCGGACGACGATGGCCGACAGGGCCCCGGTCAGCAGGGCCGGGCCGCCGATCACGCCCGGGGGCAGGCCGTAGCCGCCGCTGACCAGGTCCTGATCGGTGAAGAGGGTGACCTTGGCGTGCCCGGCGCCGACCAGCCGGGCCGCCAGCCCGGAGAGCCGGTCGAAGGTGGCGTGGTCGGGGACCTCGAACAGCAGCCGGCGGGCCGCCGCGATCCGGTGCGGGTCCTGCAGCGGATCGTCGCCCGCGCCGGTGGTTCCGGGCAGCACGGCATCGGGCATCGCCGCCGAACCCCCCTCCGACCGACTCAGGCGCGACCGGGTGCGCCGCACGTGTGGCGCGGACCATGCTGTCACGCTCCGCTCAACTAGCGGATCCTGCCGGTTCAGGCTCGCCGGTGGTGCTGGGTCCAACGTCCCTGAATGGAGTCCGACGGCGCGGAAAACGCGTCCCTGCGACTCCGCTCAGGCGGACGCCTCGTCGAGGAGCCGCCGCTGCTCGTCGGTGAACGCCAGGTCCGCCATGGGCAGCAGCTGGGCGAGCTGCTCCACGTTCCGGCCGCTGGCGATCGGTGCGACGACGGTCGGCTGATCGGCCAGCCAGCGCAGCGCCACCGCCGGGATCGGCACCCCGGAGGCGTCGGCGACCTGGGCCACGGCGTCGAGCACCCGATCGCCCTTCGGCCCGCTGTACGCCGAGGCCCGCTGCGCCCGCGGTGAGTCGACCGACGTGCCCGCCCGGTACTTGCCGGTCAGGAAACCCTTGGCCAACGAGAAGTAGGGCAGGGTGCCCAGACCGTTCGCCGTCACGACGTCGCGCAGTTCGCCCTCGAAGGCGGGCCGCTCCATCAGGTTGTAGTGCATCTGCAGCGCCACGAACCGGGTCACGCCGAGCCGCTCGGACGTCTCCAGGGCCTCCGTCAGCCGCGCCGGCGAGTAGTTCGACGCCGCCACGTAGCGGACCTTGCCCGCCTGCACCAGCTCGTCGAACGCGGTCAGCGTCTCCTCGAGCGGCGTCGTCTCGTCGTCGTAGTGCGCGTAGTACAGGTCGATCCGGTCGGTCTGCAGGTTGCGGAGCGAACGGTCGCAGGCCGCCCGGATCTCCGCCGCGGCCAGCGGGTGCTCCTTGCCACCCGGGGACGCCTTGGTGGCGACCACCACCTCGTCGCGCACGCCGCGGTCGGCCAGCCACTCCCCGAGGATGCGCTCCGACCGCCCGTCGCCGTAGGACTCCGCGGTGTCGACGAACGACGGCGTGGACCCCGTGGCCTCGTGGAATCGGTCCAGGACGGCGTGGGACGACGGCACGTCGGCCGTCCAGCCGAACACGTTGCCGCCCAGGCAGAGGTCACTGACGGTGAGGTCGGTCCCGGGGAGCTGTCGGCATGACTCCACGCTAGGTCCGCGACCCCGCCCGCGCCTGGGACTGGTGTGGCTCCGGAGCCGTCCCGGGCCCTCTTCGGGACCCCCACTGGCCAGACCCCAGGCCGGCATGGCACGGTGCCGGGGGTCCGGAAACCGCAGAATTCCGGATGCACCCGGGTCGGCGCCCCCTGCGCGGCGGCCCTGGGTGGCCCCCGCCGGCCGAGCCGCGTGGGTGGGAGTCGGCTCGCGTGCCGCTCCCTGACACCTGCCACCGCACATACGAGAGGAACCCTGTGAACAAGAGCGAACTGGTCTCCGCCATCGCCAAGCGCGCCGACGTCCCGGCCTCGACCGTCGACTCGGTCCTCGCCGGCCTGCAGGACGAGCTGGTCGACGCCATCACCCGCGGCGAGAAGGTCGCCGTCTCCGGCCTCCTGACCGTCGAGCGCACCCAGCGCTCCGCGCGGACCGGTCGCAACCCGCAGACCGGTGAGTCGATCGACATCCCCGCGGCCAACACGGTCAAGGTGAGCGCCGGCTCGAACCTGAAGAAGGCCGCGAGCAGCGTCCCGGTCTGATCGACCCCGGTGGGATCGCCGGTCTCGGAAGGGTCCGGGACCGGCGATCTCCCACCCTTCGTGCCCCGCGGGAGGCGTGCGTGGCCAGCGACCTGACGATCGGCACCGACCCGGCTGAGGTCGGTTTCGACCCTGCCCGCCTGCGGCGGCTCGACCGCCGCCTGCGCCGCTGGGTCGACGACGGGCAACTGCCCGGGTTCCTCGTCACGGTCGCCCGCCACGGGCGGCTCGTCCACGTCGGCCGGCACGGCCTCCGGGACGTCGAGAACGGCCTGCCGGTCGAGGACGACACCCGCTGGCGCATCTTCTCGATGACCAAGCCGGTCACCTCGGTCGCGGCGATGATGCTCTACGAAGAGGGCGCCTTCGAGCTCAGCGACCCGATCTCGAAGTGGCTCCCCGAGTTCGCCGAGACCCGCGTCTACGTCGCCGGCTCGGACCTCAAGCCGGTGACGGCGCCGCTCATGGAGCCGATCCGGGTGTGGCACCTGCTCAGCCACACCTCGGGGCTGACCTACGGCTTCCACCACGCCCATCCGGTCGACGCGATGTACCGGGCCGCCGGCTACGAGTGGGGCACCCCGCCGGGCGCCGACTTGGCCGAGGTCTGCCGTCAGTGGGCGTCGATGCCGCTGGTCTTCCAGCCCGGCAGCGAGTGGAACTACGGCGTCTCCACCGACGTCCTCGGGCGGCTCGTGGAGGTGCTCTCCGGCCAGCCGCTCGACGAGTTCTTCGCCGACCGCATCTTCGCGCCCCTGGGCATGGCCGACACGTCGTTCGGGCTTCGCGACGGCGACGACGCCGACTCCCTGGCCCGGCTCTACGGCGCCGTCCCCGGGCAGCCGGGCGGCGCCGCCACCGGGTACGCGCTGCTCGAGGCGTTCGGCGCGGCCGCCCACAGCACGCCCGCGTGCCTCTCCGGCGGCGGCGGACTGGTCTCCACGGCCGGTGACTACCTGCGCTTCGTGGAGCTGCTGCGCCGGGGCGGGTCCTACGACGGCGGGCGGCTGCTGGGCCCGCGCACGATCGCGCACATGGTCCGCAACCACCTCCCCGGCAACCAGGACCTGGAGACGTTCGGGCGGCCGCTGTTCGCCGAGACGCCGCTGCGCGGGGTGGGCTTCGGGCTGGGCTTCTCGATGGTCATCGACCCGGCGCGCTACGGCGTCGTCGCCAGCCTGGGCGACTACAGCTGGGGCGGGGCGGCGTCCACGGCGTTCTACGTCGACCCCGTCGAGGACGTGACGGTCAGCTTCTACACGCAGCTGATGCCCTCGAGCACGCTGCCGATCCGCAACTACCTGCGCCAGCTGGTCAACCAGGCGCTCGTCGACTGAGGAAGGACCCCGTCCTCCCCCTTCGCACGCTCAGGGCGGGACCCGGGACGGGGCCTTACCGTCGCCGTAGCGGGAGGTTACGGTCGGCCATGGTGTCCGCAGGCCGCCGGTTCGCCTCCCCGGGCAACGCGCTCATGCTCCTCGGCGTCGGGCATGCCGCCTGGGGGCTGATCGCCTATGGCGAGCCCCTCCGCGAGATCGTCCGGGCCGGCGTCGTCCGCGCGGTCGGGGACGGGATCTTCGACACCGACCACGACCGCGGACCGCGCGCCGCCGGCTTCTGGTTCCTGTTCGCCGCGCCGCTCGTCGCCGTCGACGGCTATCTCACGGAGGCTGCCCTGCGAGCGGGGAACGCCCGCGCCGTGCGGGTCAGCGGCCTGACCACCCTGGGGCTCGGCGTCCTCGGGGCGACCATGATCCCCCGATCCGGTTTCCCGGTGGCGTTGCCCATCGGCTACTGGCTGCTGCGCCGGGGCCGAGCGCTGGAGTCACCCGACCGAGGTCTCAGCCCCGCGGCGCCGGCCGCGGGCACCGCGTGAGGAGGAGGGCAGGAGATGTCCACTGAGCAGGTCCACCGCACCGACACCGACTGGCGGCTGACCGGGATCCGGGTCGTGCACGCCGACGAGTTGGACGGGAACACGCCGCAGACGCCCGGCATGAACCGCGCCGCGGCGATCAACGCGGCGCGCGCCGGCGCCGAGAACCTCTGGGCCGGGACGGCCCAGATCCACCCGGGGGCCCAGACCGGCGCGCATCACCACGGCCACCTGGAGAGCGTCATCTACGTGCTGACCGGCCACGCGCGGATGCGGTGGGGCGAGCGGCTCGAGTTCACCGCCGAGGCGGGCCCGGGCGACTTCATCTACGTCGCGCCGTACGCGCCGCACCAGGAGATCAACGCCAGCCCCGACGAGGTCCTGTCCTGCGTCGTCGTGCGCAGCGGCCAGGACCCCGTCGTCGTCAACCTGGAACTCCCCGACGTCGAGGCCCATCCCGACGAGATCCGCTGGATCGACGACCTGCACGCACCGTCCTGAGCCCGGCTCAGACGTAGCGGCGGGAGACCGACGTCGCGACCATCGCCGGCTTGCTGCCGCCCTCGATCTCCACGGTCACGGTGACCAGCATCTGGACGCCGCCCTCGATGGGGGTGACCGAGTCGAGGGCCGCGCCCGCCCGCACCCGGCCGCCCACCGGCACCGGCGCGGGGAAGCGCACCTTCTCGGTGCCGTAGTTGACGCTGAGCCTGAAGCCGGTGATCTCGACGATCTGCGGCAGCAGCAGGGGCAGCAGGCACAGCGTCAGGTAGCCGTGCGCGATCGGGCCGCCGAACGGGCTCTCCTTCGCCGCGCGCTCGGGGTCGACGTGGATCCACTGGTGGTCGCCGGTCGCCTCGGCGAACTGGTTCACCCGCTCCTGGGTGATCTCACCCAGTCGCTGTGCCCGAGGTGCTGCCCGACGAGCCCCTGCACGCCCTCGACGCCGTCGACGGTGGTCTGCGCCATGGAAGTCCCCTCCCGCTCGACTACGTTGGCTGACCTCACCACACGCGCGTCGGGACGGGGGAACGGGTTGCTGCGGCTGGGTGCCCTCGACGTGCCGGACGGCGCTTCGTCGTGATGGCGATCGTGAACCGGACACCGGACTCCTTCTACGACCGCGGCGCCACCTACGAGTTGGCCGCCGCCGTGGAGCGGGTCGACCGGGTGGTCGCCGAGGGCGCGGACATGGTCGACGTCGGTGGCGTGAAGGCCGCGCCCGGCGACGAGGTCGACGCCGCCGAGGAGATCCGCCGGACCGTCGACCTGGTGGCCGCCATCCGCGCGGCGCATCCCACGCTGCCGATCTCGATCGACACCTGGCGGGCATCGGTGGCCCGCGAGGCGCTGGCCGCCGGGGCCGACGTCGTCAACGACGCCTGGGGCGGGGTGGACCCGGCGCTCGCCGCGGTGGCCGCCGAGGCGGGGGCAGGGATCGTCTGCACGCACGCCGGCGGGCTGCCGCCCCGCACCCGCCCGCACCGGGTCACCTACGACGACGTCGTCGCCGACATCGTGACCCGGACGACGGCGCTGGCCGTCGGCGGCCGTGGCGGCGGGCGTCGACCGCGAGCGGGTGCTCATCGACCCCGGCCACGACTTCGGCAAGAACACCCGGCACTCCCTCGAAGCCACCCGACGGCTGGACGAACTGGTCGCGACGGGCTGGCCGGTGCTGGTGGCGCTGTCGAACAAGGACTTCGTCGGCGAGACCCTCGACGTCCCGCTGGAGGAGCGGCTCACCGGCACGCTGGCCGCGACGGCGGTGAGCGCCTGGCTCGGCGCGCGGGTGTTCCGGGCGCACGACGTCGCCGCGACCCGCCAGACGCTGGACATGGTCGCGTCGATCCGCGGCGACCGGCCGCCGGTCCGCACGGTCCGCGGCCTCGCCTGACGCGGCCGATGATGATCAGGTCGACCTGATCGTTGCAGGGGTCCTGGCTCACTGTCGATGGTGAGCCAGGACCCCCTGCGCTGAGCCAGGACGGCGCAGTCGAGGGTCTGGTGGCTGGGCGCAGGCGGGGCTAGCGTCCGCGCCCGTCAGGTCAAGCCCGAGCCAGGAGGCGGCGGAGATGAGCGGCAAGGTCGTGCACTTCGAGGTCCCGTTCGACGACGGTGACCGCGCGCGGAGCTTCTACAAGGAAGCCTTCGGCTGGCAGATCATGGAGATGCCCGAGATGGGCTACACGATCGTCATGACCGGCCCCAGCAACGACAGCGGCCCGACCGAGGCCGGCTTCATCAACGGCGGCATGCTGTCCCGCGAGCAGGGCGCGACCAGCGGCGCCCGTCGTCGTCCTCGACGTCGAGAGCATCGAGGCGGCCCTGGAGAAGATCGGCGGCCTCGGTGGTTCCACCGTCGTGGGGAAGACGCCGGTGGGCGACATGGGGTTCGCGGCCTACTTCAAGGACACCGAGGGCAACGTCATCGGCCTCTGGGAGACCGCCGGCAGCTGACCGGGCTCCTCGATCGGACCTACAGGGGTCCTGGTCAGTGCGATGGTGAGCAGGACCAACGTCAGGTGACCTGCGGACGGCGGACCTCGCTAGGTTGCCGGGCATGGCCGCCACCGGGTTCCGCTCCGCCGACGAGCTCAACGCCCTCCTGCCGGGCACCCTCCCGGGCCTGCTCGGGCTGCAGATCACCGCGCACGAACCCGGCCGGCTGGACGCGGGCCTCGACGTCCGCCCCGACCTGCTGGCCCCCAACGGCTACCTGCACGCGGCCACCGTGGTGGCGCTGGCCGACACCGCCTGCGGACTCGCCACCCGCGCGCTGCTGCCCGACGGCGCCACCGGGTTCACCACGATCGAGCTCAAGAGCAACTTCCTGGGGACGGCGAGGGACGGGCGGATCGAGGTGGTGGCGACCAACGCCCACGCCGGCCGGACGACGCAGGTCTGGGACGCCGTCGTCACCGTCGCCGGCTCGGGGAAGACGATCGCGCTGTTCCGCTGCACGCAGTCGGTGCTCTGGCCGCGATAGCGCCCGAACCGAACTCGCGAGTAACCCCCTTGTGGCGTGGGCCACCGCCAGTGTGAGACTGGCGCCACATCCGTACTCGAGGAGGAGTTCCTGTGGCCCTGGCCAGCCCGTACCCCGACGTCGAGATCCCGGACGTCTCCGTCCCGGAGTTCGTCCTGGCCGCCGGGCGGGACCGGCCGGACACCCCGGCACTCGTCGACGGCCTCAAGGGTGACGTGATCACCCACGGCCAGCTCGCCGCGTACGTCGACCGGGTGGCGGCCAACCTGCACGCCCGCGGCCTGCGGAAGGGCGACGTCGTCGCCGTCTTCTGCCCGAACACCCCCTGGTTCCCGGTGGTCTTCCACGGCATCGCGGCGGCCGGCTGCGTGATGTCGCCGATCAACTCGCTGTACACGCCCGACGAGATCGCGTTCCAGCTCCGCGACTCCGGCGCGAAGATGCTGATCACCATCTCGCTGTTCATGGACCGCGCGGGCGCCGCCGTCGAGCAGGCGCCGGTGGACGAGGTGATCGTCCTCGACGGCTTCGAGGGCAAGGCGAACCTGTTCGACCTGCTCGGTGCCGAGGCGCCGTCGGTGCAGGTGGACATCGACCCGGCGAACGACCTGGTCACGCTGCCCTACTCGAGCGGCACGACCGGCCTGCCCAAGGGCGTGATGCTGACCCACCGCAACCTGGTGGCCAACGTGTCGCAGTGCCGGCCGATGATCAACCTCGGCGCCGACGAGCGGATCATCGCCGTCCTGCCGTTCTTCCACATCTACGGCCTGACCGTGCTGATGAACCAGGGCCTGGCCTGGGGCGGCGCCGTCGTCACCCTGCCGCGGTTCGACCTCGAGGACTTCCTCCGCACCATCCAGGACCACAAGATCACCCGCGCGTTCGTGGCGCCGCCGATCCTGCTGGCCATGGCCAAGCACCCGCTGGTCGACCAGTACGACCTGTCGTCGCTGACCTCGATCCTGTCCGGCGCCGCCCCGCTCGACGAGCAGCTCGCGCTGGCCGCCCAGGGCCGGCTGCGCAAGGGCGCCGACACCGGCGTCACCGTCGCCCAGGGCTACGGCATGACCGAGCTCTCGCCGGTCTCGCACACCACCCCGGACGACGGCTGCGAGCCGCCGAACGTCAGCGACGACGTGCCGAAGGGCTCGGTGGGCTACGCGATCCCGAACACCGAGTGCCGGCTGATCGACCCGGACACCGGCGCGGACGCCGCCGACGGCGAGCGCGGCGAGCTGTGGATCCGCGGCCCGCAGGTGATGAAGGGCTACCTCAACAACGCGGAGGCGACCGCGGCCACCATCGACGCCGACGGCTGGCTGCACACCGGCGACGTCGCGGTCGTCGACGGCAACGGCTGCTACACCGTCGTCGACCGGGTCAAGGAGCTGATCAAGTACAAGGGCTACCAGGTCGCCCCGGCCGAGCTCGAGGCCGTGCTGCTCGGGCACCCGGAGATCGCCGACGCCGCCGTCATCGGGGTACCCGAGAAGGAGAGCGGCGAGGAGCTGCCCAAGGCGTTCGTCGTCCGGGCGCCGGGCTCGGAGATCACCGAGGAAGCGGTCATGGAGTTCATGGCGGCGAAGGTGGCCCCGCACAAGAAGATCCGCTTCGTCGAGTTCATCGACGCGGTGCCGAAGTCCGCGGCCGGCAAGATCCTGCGCAAGGACCTCAAGGCCAGGTGCACGGAGTGGATTCGTGCAGGTCACCTGCACGAATCCACTCCGCTCAGCCGCGGACGGCGTCGCGCAGGTCGAGCCAGCCGTCCTCGGTCAGGCGCAGGGTCAGCCGCACCCGTCGCGACGCGCTGCGGGCCAGCAGCAGTCGCTCCCGGGCCGAGCACGCGTCGGCGAACATCGGGACGCCGAACGACGCGCGACCGGCGGTCGTCTGGAAGCGGCGCTCGCAGGCGAGCAGCTCCTCGGTCGTGTGGTCGGCGTCGACCTCGCCCGCAGGGAACAGCTCGGCGAGGGCGATCCACGCACCGGCGAGGCCGGGTGCTCCGGCGCTGACGTCGCTCGCGAACACCGGCGTCGCGTGGTCGATGGCGCGGCAGGCGCGGTGGAGCTTGACCTCGCCGGTGCGGGTGGCGATGCCCTGCGCCAGGCGCAGCACGCCGGCGGAGAACGCGAGGATCGCCTTCTGCCGCGCCGGGCAGCAGGGGGCGTCGAAAGCGATGCCGGTCAGGGCCTCGGCCAGGTCACGGGCCGCCGTCCCCAGTGCGCGCCGCTCGACCGCGCAGCCGGAGGGTGCGGGAGCAGGCGTGGGGCGGGTGCGGACCGGGGCGGCGGTGGCGGAGGCGGGGAACGTCGTCGTCATGACCGGAACGGTGCCGGGCGGCTCTGGGAAGGCGCTTGCACCGCACTTGCAGCCGACTTCGGCCGTGATCATGGCGCCGGAACCACCTTTCCGCGCGGGACGGTGGTCACCGCGCCATGATCGCCGGAGGCTGCCTAGGGTTCAGGACCATGCGTGCGGTGACGGTCAGCGAACCCGGTGGTCCCGAGGCGCTCCGGTGGACGGAGGTGCCCGATCCGGTCTGCGGGCCGGGCGAGGTGATCGTCGACGTCGCCGCCAGCGCGGTGAACCGCGCCGACCTGCTGCAGCGGCAGGGCTTCTACCCGCCGCCGCCGGGCGCCAGCGACATCCTCGGCCTCGAGTGCAGCGGCGTGATCAGCGAGGTCGGCGAGGGCGTCACCGGCTGGTCGGACGGCGACGAGGTGTGCGCCCTGCTCTCCGGCGGTGGCTACGCCGAACGGGTCGCCGTCCCGGCCGGGCAGCTCCTGCCCCGACCGGCCGGCGTCGAGCTGGCCACCGCGGGAGCCCTGCCCGAGGTGACCTGCACCGTCTGGTCGAACGTCTTCCTGCTGGCCACGCTCCGGCGCGGCGACAACTTCCTGGTGCACGGCGGCTCCAGCGGTATCGGCACCATGGCGATCCAGCTGGCGGCGCGGGCCGGGGCGCGGGTGTTCACCACGGCGGGCACCCCCGCGAAGCTGAGCGTCTGCCGCGAGCTCGGCGCCGAGGTCACCATCAACTACCGCGACGAGGACTTCGTCGAGCGCGTCCAGGAGGAGACCGACGGCGCCGGGATCGACGTCATCCTCGACAACATGGGCGCGAAGTACCTGGCCCGCAACGTCGACGCCCTCGCCGTGGGCGGGCGGCTGGTCAGCATCGGCATGCAGGGCGGCACGAAGGCCGAGCTCGACCTCGGCAAGCTGATGCGCAAGCGCGCGTCGGTGCACGCCACGACGCTGCGCTCGCGCCCGCCGACGGGCCACGGCGGCAAGGCCGAGATCGTCGCCGCGGTGCTGCACGACGTGTGGCCCGACGTCGAACGCGGCGTCGTCCGGCCGATCGTCGACCGCCGGCTGCCGATGTCCCGCGCCGCCGAGGCGCACCGCGTCGTCGAGGCGAGCGAGCACGTGGGCAAGGTGCTGCTCGTCGCCGACGACTGAGCACTACAGCTCCAGCCGGACCAGCTCCCGGTCGCCCTCGCCGTAGACCACGACCTCGCGCAGGTCGTCGCGCTGGCACGTCGGCCCAGCTGTGCCACTCGCCGCCGCCCTCCTCGGACACGTTCCAGTCGCCCGCCGGGTGGTGCTCGCCGTCGGCGTCGACGGCGACCAGGCGGCAGATCTCGCCGGGACCGAGTCCGGCGACGGTCACGTCGAGCGCCGTCCCGTCTTCCTCCCCGGTGGCCGTCATCGTCGCCTGCACGGGCCCCGACGACGCGGTGACGGTGTCGCTCCCCTGGCTCGCCGCCCACACGATCACCCCGGTGCCCACGCCGAGCAGCACCAGGACGGCGGCCGCGGCCAACAGCCACCGCCGGCTGCGCGCGGCACCGCTCCGGGGTGACGTGCGCCGCCGCGGACACCCGGTCGAACAGCTCGGGGGACGGCGTGACGGCGACCGGCTGCAGGTCCTCGGGGCGGACGCGGTCGAGCAGGGCCGGGATGTCGGCGAACTCGGCGAGCTCGGCGGCGCAGAGCGCGCAGCCGTCCAGGTGCTCCTCGAAGCGGCGCCGCTCCTCCGGGGAGAGCGCGCCCAGGACGTAGGCGCCGAGGTCCGAGGGCGTGCGCGGGCAGCTCACCTCGTCACCCCCCGCTCGGCCAGCGCCAGCTTCAGCGCGCGGAGCGCGTAGTAGCAGCGCGACTTCACCGTGCCCTCGGGCACGCCGAGCACCTGCGCCGTGTCGGCCACGCTGCGGCCCCGGTAGTACGTCTCGACGATCACGGCCCGGTGCTCGCGGGAGAGGGAGTCCAGGGCGTCGACGATCACGATGCGGTCCAGCGCGTTCTCGAGGTCGTCCAGGCCGGGCACCGAGGCGAGCGCCGCGGGGCCGACCTCGTGGGGGCGGGCGAGCCGCGCCCGGTGGGCGTCGATCGCCAGGCGCTGGGCGACGGTGAACAGCCAGGGGCGCACCGGCCCGGCCGACTCGTCCAGCCGGTCGAGGTGCCGCCACGCGCGCACCAGCGTCTCCTGCACGATGTCCTCCGCGCGGGCGCGGTCACCGTTGGTCAGCCGCATCGCGTAGGCCAGGAGGACAGGAGCGTGCTGGTCGTAGAGGGCGCGCAGGCTCTCCTCGCCCGCGGCGTCCCCGCGCGGCGTCACGGCAGCGACCGCCGTGGCCGAACGCTCACCGGACGCCCTCCTCACTCCACCACCCAGTATCCGGCCCGTCCGACCACTCTGGTCGCCCGTTGCCAGCCGCTCCCCCAACACGGGGCTGACCAGCGAACGGTTCAGCGCGGTCGGCTCAGCGCCGGGCGGTCCAGGGCGGCGACGGCGTCGAGCAGCCGGTCGACCTCCTCGGTGGTGTTGTAGTGCAGCAGCCCGAGCCGGACGGCGCCGCCGGAGTCGTTGACGCCGATCGCGTCGAACAGCTCCCGGCAGTAGTAGTCGCCGTCCCAGGCGCAGACCCCGTGCCGCGCGAGGTCCGCCGCCACCTGCCGGGGCCGCATCCGCGGCACGGTGAACGACACCGTCGGCGTCGACCGCACCGGCGAGCCGAGCACCTGCACGTGCGGCATCGACCGCAGCCCCGCCGTCAACAGGGCGAAGAGCTCGCCCTCGTACTGCGCGACCGCGGCCATCGAGCGGCGGAGCCGGTCCCGCCGGGCGCCGTCGCCGTTCCCGCAGAGGTCGGCCAGGTGGTCGACGGCGGCCGGTATCCCCGCGTACAGCTCGACGGCGGATTCGCCCCACTCGAAGCGGTCGGGCACCCGGTCGGGCGCCGGGACCAGCTTGTCCGGCTGCAGCTGGGCGAGCAGCTGGGGATGCGCCGAGATCGCCCCCACGTGCGGACCGCACCACTTGTAGGCCGACAGGGCGAGGAAGTCGGCGCCCAGCTCGCCCTGGTCGAGGAAGAGGTGCGGGGCCGCGTGGACGGCGTCGACGAAGGTCAGCGCGCCCACCTCGTGGGCCCGGGCCGTGATCGCCCGGACGTCGGGGCAGGTGCCGATCGCGTTGCTGGCCGCGGTCAGCGCGACCAGCCGCGTGCGACGGGTCAGCAGCTCGTCGTACTGCCAGGACGGCAGCTCGCCGGTCTCGATGTCCACCTCCGCCCAGCGGACCTCGACCCCGACCTCCTCGGCCAGGTGCAGCCACGGCCGGATGTTCGCGTCGTGGTCGAGCCGGCTGAGCACGATCTCGTCACCGGCGCGCCACGTGCGGGCCAGCGCCCGGGCGAACGTCCAGGTCAGGGTGGTCATGTTCGGGCCGAGGACGACGCCGGCCGGCACGCCGCCCACCAGGTCGGCGACCGCCGTCCGGGCCCCCGAGACCAGCGCCTCGGTGCGGCCGGACGCCGGGAAGACACCACCGCGGGGCGCCACCGGCATGCGCATCGCGGCACCGACGGCATGCGCGACGGACTCCGGCACCAGCGACCCCGCCGGCCCGTCGGCGTGCACGAAACCGTCGGCGAGAGCGGGGAACAGGCCACGGACCCGAGCCACGTCGAGCCCCGCCCCCATGTCCGTTCACCCTAGTTGTCTGTGGCTCCGGGTGACGGGCCGAGCGCGATCCGCACCCCGCGTTCGGTGCCTCCGGGCACGGGGCAGGATGGAGGCATGACTGCACCGGGGAACGGCACCGAGCGTCCGCAGCAGGTCGTCGTCGTGGGGCCTGACGGGCGACCGGTCGGAGCCATGCCGATGCCCCAGGACGACGTCGGCGACAACGGCGCGCTCGACGTCAACGAGATGGTCGAGCAGCCGGCCAAGGTCATGCGGATCGGCACGATGATCAAGCAGCTGCTCGAGGAGGTCCGGGCGGCGCCCCTCGACGAGAAGAGCCGCAACCGGCTGCGCGACATCCACCAGTCGTCGATCCGCGAGCTCGAGCAGGGCCTCGCCCCCGAGCTGCGCGACGAGCTGGAGCGGATCACCCTGCCGTTCACCGAGGGCGAGACGCCCACGGACGCCGAACTGCGGATCGCCCAGGCCCAGCTCGTCGGCTGGCTGGAAGGCGTCTTCCACGGCATCCAGACGGCGCTGTTCGCGCAGCAGATGGCCGCCCGCGCACAGCTGGAGGAGATGCGCCGCAAGGCCCTCCCCGGCGGCCCGTCGGCCCACCCCGAGCAGCGTCCCGGCGGCGGGCAGTATCTCTAGTCGGCCTCCGGCCGACACCGCGGCCAGGTGCCGTCCCCAGGTGCGCTGAGCCGCTTCGTCGCTCGATCGCGGGACCCTCCGGGCCCCACTCCTCACGACAGCCGCTCCGGAGAGCTGTCAGGTGACCCGGAACCTGGAGATCGCTTCCTGCAGCTCGCCGCTCATCCGGGCCAGGTCGGCCGCGGCGCGCTGCGCCTCGGTGACGCCGTCGTTGGTCGCCTGCGTCCCGGCGGCGAGGCCGGTGATGGCCGCGGCGATGCTCTGCGACCCGCGAGCGGCCTCGGACACGTTGCGGTTCATCTCGTTCGATGTCGCCGTCTGCTCCTCGACCGCCGCGGCGATGGTCGCCTGGAAGTCGTTGATCTCGGCGATCACCGAGCTGATCTGGCTGATCGCGTCGACCGCACCCGCGGTGTCGGTCTGGATCGCCTGCACGCGGGCGGCGATGTCCTCGGTCGCCTTGGCCGTCTCCTGGGCCAGCTCCTTGACCTCGCTGGCCACGACGGCGAAGCCCTTGCCCGCCTCACCCGCGCGGGCCGCCTCGATCGTCGCGTTGAGGGCCAGCAGGTTGGTCTGCTCGGCGATCCCGTTGATCAGCTTGATCACCGTGGCGATCTCCTCCGAGGAGTCGCCGAGCTTGCCGACGGTCTGGGTGGTCGTCTCGGCGACGGTCACCGCCTGACCGGCGACGCGGGCGGCCTCGGTGGCGTTGTGCGCGATCTCGCGGATCGCGGACTCCATCTGCGAGGAGCCGGCGGCGACGGTGTCCACGCTGGAGGCGACCCCGCCCGCCGAGGCGACGACGACGTCGGACTGCTGGGCGGCGGTCCGGGCGCTCTCGGCGATGCCGTCGGCCGCCGTGGTCAGCTGCTGCGAGGCGGTGGCCAGCCGGATCGCCGAGTCGTTCACGACCCCGAGGACGGAGCCGAGCGAGTCGAGCGTGTGGTCCAGGGACGCGGCCATCTCGTCGAGCTCGCCGCCGCCGGTGCGGCCGGCGCGGACCGTGAGGTCGCCCTCGGCGACCTGGCCGAGGACCTCGCGCATGCGCTGTACGGGCCGGGTCACGCTGCGCGCGATGAGGAAGCCGATCAGCAGCGGCACGAGGACGGCGACCGCCACCGCGACGATCGTGAGGGTGCGCGCCTGCTCGTAGGCGGCGCGCGCGTCGGCCGCCGTCGCGGCAGCGTCGGTGACGGCGACCGTGGTGGCCTCGTCGAGCGCGGCGACGATGATCGCCTCCTGCTCGTTCATCGCCTCGATCAGCGGCTGCATCTGGGCGGCGACCTGGGCGGCCGCCGCCTGCTGCTCCTCGGGCGTGATCACGAGCAGTCCGGCGGCGACGGCGGCCTGCGCCTCGGCCGCCTGCTGCTGGGCAGCCGTCCCGACGGCCTGGATCTCGGCCAGCAGGCCGAGGTACTGCTGGCTCGCGGCGGCGAACTCCTGGTACGCCGCCCGCGCCTCCGCGGAGATCGGCAGGCCGTCCACCGCGGCGATGTCCGCGGTGAGCGTCTCCGCCGCCGCGGCGGCCTTGTCCTGGGCCGACAGCCGGGCGTCCCGGGGCAGGGCTTCGATGTTGAACCGGGCCGTATGGGTCTGCAGCAGCCACCAGTCGACCTGGAGCTCGCGCAGCGCGTCGACGGGGACGGTGCCGTCGGTGTAGACGGCGTCGGCCTCCGCGCTCAGCGCGGCCATCCGGGTGATGCCGAACGCGCCGACCGCGGCCGTCGTCAGACCGGCGAGGAGAACCGTGCCGACCAGTCGCGTGCGGAGGCTCCGGCTCTGCGACCGGCGCGGGCCGTGACCCTGCGCGGCCGGCGTGGCCTGGAACTCCTCCCCGGCGATCGGGTCGGGCTGGTACTCCTGCATGTGGTCCATCGGCGGTTCACTTCTTCCAGGGAAGGGGCTCTTCCCTAGGGCTATCGGCAGTCCCGGCACGCGGTGGCACAGGGATCCGACCGGATTCGTTCCGGACGGCGTCAGAGCGCCGCGAGGAAGGCCGCGACCCCGTCGTCGTCGTTGGTGCCGGTGACGTCGGTGGCGACGGCGAGCAGGTCGGGGTGCGCGTGCTCCATGGCCACCGCGCGCCCACCGCCGTCCCGGACCCACTCGAAGGCGGCGATGTCGTTGGGCATGTCGCCGAAGACGACGACGTCCTCCGGCCCGACCCCGTGCCGCGCGGCGATCTTCGCCAGCCCGCTGGCCTTGGTCACACCGGCTGCGGAGATCTCGGCCAGGGCGTCGGACGAGGAGTTGGTGACGGTCGCGCGGTCGCCGACGACGTCCTCCACGAGCGCGACGAAGCGGTCCCGCGCGAGGTGCTCGTGCCGGGCCAGCAGCTTGGCCACCGGGGCCTGCACCATCTCGTCGAGGGTGGCGGGGGCGACCCCGGGTGCGTCGATGTCCCACCGCGGCCGGTAGATCGGCTCGTGACGGAACTCCATGCCGTACTCGACGGCGAACCAGGTGTCGGGCTGCCGATGGCGCAGCTCGGTGGAGATCTCCGCCAGCACGTCGGGCTGGAGCAGGTCCTCGTCGAGCACCTCGAAGCGCTCGAGGTCGAGCAGGACGGCGCCGTTGCAGCAGACCGCCGTGCCCCAGCCGATGACCTCGCGGATGTCCCGCATCCAGCGCGGCGGGCGGCCGGTGGCCAGCACGAACGGGACGCCGTCGGCACGCCAGCGCTGCAGCTCCGCGACGGTCGCCGCCCCGACGGTCTCGTCCCAGTGCAGCAGCGTGCCGTCCATGTCGCTCGCGATGAGCCGGGGCTTCCAATCAGACACGCGAGGGCCCGTGGTCCAGTACGACAGCCTCCAGGTAGCGGGCGACGCCGTCGACGTCGTGACCGCTGGTCAGCTCCGGAGCCGCCGCCCGCACCGCGGGGTGCGCGTTCGCGACGGCGACCGCGCGGCCGCCGGACGCCCGCACCCACTCGATCATCGGCAGGTCGTTGGGCATGTCCCCGAACACGAGGACGTCGCCCGGGTCGACGCCGTGGTGCTCCAGGGCCACGGCGAGACCGGTGGCCTTGGTGACGCCGGGCGGCAGGACCTCGATGAAGCCGAGCCCGGCGTGGGTGACCTCGGCCTCGACCGGGTCGACGACGGTGCGCGCCAGCGCCAGGAGCTCGTCCTGGCCGATCGTCGAGGACCGCAGGAACGCCTTGAGGACGGCGCCGGGCGGCAGCACCTCGTTGCGCGGCAGCAGGTGCGCGGGCTCGGGGTAGGGCCAGTTGAAACCGTGCTGGACGCGCAGGGCCGTGAAGGCCTCGGCCTGCTCGGCGGCGTCCTCCACGGCCACGATGAGGTCGCCGGCGACCGACTCGATCCGCTCGATCACGCGCATGGCGATGTCGCGGGGCAGGCCCACGGTGCGCAGCACCGCGTCGCGCTCCAGGTCGACGACGTAGCCGCCCTGCGCGAGGACGGCGATGCCGCGGCCGGCGAGCGCGTCGCGGACGCTGTCGAGCAGCCGCGGTCCGCGGCCGGTGACGCCGACGACGGGGATGCCGGCGTCCCAGCACGCGGTGAGCGCCTCGCGGGTGCGCGGGCTGACCTCGCCGTGGCCGTTGAGCAGCGTGCCGTCGAGGTCGGTGGCGACGAGCTTCGGCCGCCACCCGCCGAGGTCCCGGTCACCGAGGTCGATCACACGATCTGCATCGGGCAGGACGCCGTAGGCCTTGAGCGCCTTCGGCCGGGCACCACTCATGCGGTCGGTGGGAGCGGCGCGGCCAGCGTCATCCCCGGGGTGAGGGCCTCGACGCCACCGAGCCACGGTCGCAGCGCGACCGGGACCTGCACCGAGCCGTCGGAGCGCTGGTGCACCTCCAGCAGGCAGGCGATGGTGCGGGCGATCGCGCACAGGGTGCCGTTGAGCGTGGCGGCCGTCTGCGGCTTGCCGTCGGCGTCCCGGTAGCGGATGGAGAGCCGTCGCGCCTGGAAGGTCGTGCAGTCCGACGTGCTGGTCAGCTCGCGGTAGGTGCCCTGGCTCGGGAACCACGCCTCGATGTCGTACTTGCGGGTGGCGCTGGTGCCCAGGTCACCGGCGGCGATGTCGACGACGCGGTACGGCAGCTCCAGCGCCTGGAGGAACTCCTCTTCCCACGCGAGCAGCCGCAGGTGCTCGGCCTCGGCCTCCTCCGGGCGGCAGAAGCTGAACATCTCGACCTTGTCGAACCAGTGCACGCGGATGATGCCGCGGGTGTCCTTGCCGTAGGAGCCGGCCTCGCGGCGGAAGCACGACGACCAGCCCGCGTACCGGCGGGGGCCGGCGGAGAGGTCGAGCACCTCCTTGGCGTGCATCCCGGCGAGCGCGACCTCGGAGGTGCCGACGAGGTACAGGTCGTCCCGCTCGATCTTGTAGACCTCCTCGTCGTGCTCGCCGAGGAAGCCGGTGCCCTCCATCGCCTCGGGCTTGACCAGCGCCGGGGCGACGACGGGCGTGAACCCGGCCGCCACCGCGCGGCTGATCGCCAGCTGCGCCAGGGCGAACTCGAGCAGCGCGCCCGGGCCGGTCAGGAAGTAGAAGCGCGCGCCGGAGACCTTGGCGCCGCGCTCCATGTCGATGGCGCCGAGGGCCTCGCCGATCTCGATGTGGTCGCGGACCGGGAAGTCGTAGGCCGGCACGGTGCCGATGGTGCGCAGCGTCACGGCGTCGTCCTCACCGCCGGGCGGCACCCCGTCGGCGACGACGTTCGGGATCTTCAGGTGCGCCTCGCGCAGCGCGGCGTCGGCCGCGCGCTGGGCCTCCTCGGCCTCCTTGACCTCCGCGGAGAGCGCCTTCGCCCGCTCCAGGACGGCGGGACGCTCCTCGGGGCTCGCCTTCTTGACCGACTGCGAGACGGTCTTCTGCTCCCCCCGCAGGTGGTCGGCGCGGGTGACGACCTCGCGGCGGGCGGCGTCGGCGGCCAGGAGGGCGTCGACCAGGGACTCGTCGTGCCCCCGCGCGCGCTGGCTGGCTCGGACGACGTCTGGGTGCTCGCGCACGAGTCGGAGGTCGATCACCATGTGATTTTGTCATCCTCCCGGATGACACCGCGGCCAGGAGCCGTCCCCCTGCTGCGACGAGCGCGCCCGTCCACCGCGCCGGGAGGCCTCCGGCCCCCGCGCCGCGGCGGGCATGACGTCATCCGCCCCGCAACTCCGTCGCCACGAACATGTCCACCGCTCGGTCGATGAGCCGGCGCCAGCGGTCGCCGCCGGGGTCGTTGCTCACCTGCTGGGCGGCGAGGCCGCTGAGCAGCGCCGTCCAGAGGTCGACCTGCTCGGGGGTGCCGGCCCCGGCCGCCCTCAGGATGACGGCCCCCTGGTCCAGCACCGCGCGGGCGAGCGCGTAGGAGGACGGCGACGGCTCGAAGCCGGGGATCGTGCGCAGGAAGAGCAGCTCGTAGCGGGCCGGATCCTCCACGCAGAAGTCGAAGTGCAGACGGGCGCCGATGTGCAGCACGTCGGCAGGAGCCAGATCCCGGGCGGTCACCTCCGCGGCCGCGACCTCGCAGCGGCGGAGCAACTCCACGTTGCCGTCGGCGAACATCGCGTCGTAGAGGGCGTGCTTGCTGTCGAAGTAGACGTACAGCGACGGCGCGCGCATGCCGACCGCCTCGGCGACGTCGCGCAGCGCCCAGCCGGCCAGACCCCGTTCGCGGGCCAGCCGCCAGGCGGCGTCGACGATCTCGCCCTTCGTCGCGGCGTGCCGGACGGC
Source organism: uncultured Actinomycetota bacterium (assembly GCA_963748305.1). Classification (GTDB taxonomy): domain Bacteria; phylum Actinomycetota; class Actinomycetes; order Mycobacteriales; family Geodermatophilaceae; genus Blastococcus_B. Next base: position 74,735 of record CAVVIN010000023.1, read on the forward strand.
CCGTCGATCCGGTGCGGTCATGGCTTGACCCTAACATCGTTAGGACTTCCTCTTGACGTTCACCCGACCTTCGGAGCATTCTCCTAACGCGGTTAGGAAAGTCGACATCCAGGAGGCGATGATGCGCACGGGCACCCAGCCGACCGGCACGCGAGAGGACCTGACGATGCGGCACCGCGACTGGATGGCCGCCGCCGAGGAGGAGTACCGCCGGCTCGGCACACTCCTGACCGAGCTCGACGAGGAGGACTGGCGGCGGCCCACCGACTGCAGCGAGTGGGACGTCCGCGAGATGGTCGCCCACCTGGTCGGCGCCGCGGAGTGCGACGGCGAGCCTCCGCGAGATGCGGCGTCAGATGAAGCTCGGCCGCGAACTGCGGCCCGACGGGCCCGACGTCGACGGGATCAACGCGGTGCAGGTGCAGGAGCGCGCCGACGCCACCCCGGAGCAGCTGCGCGCCGACCTGGCCGATGCCGGCGTGCGCGGGGTGCGGTGGCGGCGACGAGTGCCGGCCGTGCTGCGCGCCGTCCCGGTGCCGTTCGGCCCGCCGCTCGGCACCCGTCCGCTCGGCTATGCGACGGACCGCATCTACACCCGCGACGCCTGGATGCACCGGATCGACATCGCCCGGGCCACGCGGCCGCGAGCTGGTCCTGACCCCCGACCACGACGGCCGCCTCGTCGCCGACGTCGTCACCGAGTGGGCGCGGGTGCACGGGCAGCCGTACCGGCTGACCCTGACCGGCCCGGCCGGCGGCACCTGGTCCACCGGGACGGGCGGCGAGGAGATCACTCTCGACGCGATCGAGTTCTGCCGGATCGCCTCCGGACGCGCTCGCGGCGAGGGACTGCTCGCCCACGAGGTGCCGTTCTGATGAGCCGGCTCGTCGTCTTCTCCGACGTCCTCTGCCCCTGGGCGACGGTGGTCGTGCTGCGGCTGCACGCGGCGCGGGCGCGGGCCGGGGCGGACGACGAGCTGGCGATCGTGCACCGGGCGCTCCCGCTCGAGCTGCTGCTGGAGCGCCCGGTCGCGCGGCGGATCGTGGACGCCGAGATCCCGCTCTGCGCCTCGCTCACCCCGGAGTTCGGCTGGTCGCTCTGGCAGGGACGGTCCGAGGAGTACCCGGCGACCAGTCTGCTGGCGGCCGAGGCGATCCAGGCGGCGTCGGCCCAGTCCCTGCGGGCCGGCGAGCAACTGGATCTCGCGCTGCGCCGGGCGTTCTTCGTCGGCTCGCGCTGCATCTCGCTGCGGCACGAGGTGCTCGCGGCGGCCGAGACCTGCCCGGACGTCGACGTCGACGTGCTGGCCGCAGCGCTCGACGGCGGCCTGTTCCGCGCAACCGTCATGGCCGACTTCCGGGCGCTCGCGCGCGGAGGGGATCCCGTGCAGCGGCACGGTGGTGCTGCCCGACGGCACCGCCGTCTGCAATCCGGGAACCCGGACCGGCTGGATCGGCGGCAGCATGCCCCGCGGGACGCCGGTGCTGATCGACGACGACCCGTCGGCGTACGACCGGCTGGTGGCACAGGCCCTGGCCGTCCCGGTGGGGTGAACCACCGACGCACCGCGCGGGCCTGCGGGACAATGGGCCCATGCGTTTCCTGGACGGCTCGCGGCCTGCCTACGACCTGACGTACTCCGACGTGTTCATGGTGCCCACGCGGTCGTCGGTGGGCTCGCGGCTCGAGGTCGACCTGACCACGCCGGACGCCGTCGGCACCACGATCCCGATCGTCGTCGCCAACATGACCGCGATCTCCGGACGGCGGATGGCCGAGACGGTCGCCCGCCGCGGCGGCCTCGCCGTCCTGCCGCAGGACATCCCGACCGACGTCGTCGGCGAGGTGGTGAGCTGGATCAAGGCGCGGCACACCGTCTACGACACCCCGATCACCCTGTCGCCGACCTCGACGGTCGCCGAGGCGCTGCAGCTGATGCCCAAGCGCGCGCACGGCGTCGTCGTCGTGGTCGAGGACGGCGTCCCGGTCGGTGTGGTCACCGACGGCGCGTGCCAGGACGTCGACCGCTTCACCCAGCTCGCGCAGGTCATGGCGCCCGACCCGCTCACCATCCCGGCCGGCACCGACCTGCCGAAGATCTTCGACGTGCTCTCCGAGGCGCGGGTCAGCGCCGCCCCGGTGGTGGAGGGCGACCGGCTGGTCGGCGTCATCAGCCGCAAGGGCGCGCTCCGCTCCGCGCTCTACCAGCCCGCGGTCAACCTGCAGGGCCAGCTGCTGACCTCGGCCGCCGTCGGCATCAACGGCGACGTCGCCGGCAAGGCGGCCGCCCTGCTCGAGCACGGTGTCGACGTGCTGGTGGTCGACACCGCGCACGGCCACCAGGAGAAGGCGATCGAGGCGCTGCAGGCCGTGCGCTCTGTCGTGGGCCCCGGCCGGCACGAGGTGCCGGTCGTCGCGGGCAACGTCGTCACCGCGGAGGGGACGCGCGAGCTGATCGAGGCGGGCGCCGACGTCGTCAAGGTGGGCGTCGGTCCCGGCGCCATGTGCACCACCCGGATGATGACCGGCGTCGGGCGGCCGCAGTTCTCCGCCGTCGAGGAGTGCGCCACTGCCGCCCGGGAGCTGGGCAAGCACGTGTGGGCCGACGGTGGCGTGCGCTACCCCCGCGACATCGCGCTCGCGCTCGCGGCCGGCGCGGCCAACGTCATGGTCGGCTCGTGGTTCGCCGGCACGTACGAGTCGGCCGGCGACATCCACGACGACGGCTCGGGCCGGCTCTACAAGGAGTCGTTCGGCATGGCCTCGGCCCGCGCGGTCAAGGCCCGGACGTCGACGCAGACGGGCTTCGAGCGGGCCCGCGCCGGCCTGTTCGAGGAGGGCATCTCGTCGTCCCGGATGTACCTCGACCCGGCGCGGCCGGGCGTGGAGGACCTGATCGACGGCATCGTCGCCGGCGTCCGCTCGTCCTGCACCTACGCCGGCGCCCGCACCGTCGACGAACTGCACGAACGGGCCGTGCTGGGGGTGCAGAGCGCGGCGGGCTACGAGGAGGGCCGGCCGCTGCCGACCTCCTGGTGAAAGCGCTCCCGCCGCAGGCCTTCGAGGAGCTCGTCGCCGACGCGCTCGACGAGGTGCCCGAGGAGCTGATGAAGCTGCTCGACAACGTCGTCGTCCTGGTCGAGGACCGCAACGAGGAGGAGCCGGACCTGCTCGGGCTCTACGAGGGCTACGCGCTGACCGAGCGCGGCTGGCACTACGGCGGCGCCCTGCCGGACCGGATCATGATCTACCGCGAGGCCATCTGCGACATCTGCGAGACCGAGGACGACGTCGTCGAGGAGGTCACGATCACCGTCGTCCACGAGATCGCGCACCACTTCGGCATCGACGACGATCGGCTGCACGAGCTGGGCTGGGACTGAGAGGAGGACCCTCATGACCCCCGTCCGAGCACGTCCAGCGGTCATCGCCGCCGGCGTCGTGGTCGGGGCGCTGACGTCGCCCTTCGTCGCCGTCTACACGGTCCTGCTCGGGATCCCGGCTGCCGCACTGGCGTGGGCGATCGGCGGACGACGTGGCACGGTGGGGCACCTCGTCGCGGCCGCCGTGCTCGGGCTCGTGATCGGGGCGTCGCTGTACTTCGTGCTCGGCGTGGTGGTGACCGTCAGCCAAGGCTGACGCACCTCACGTCCGGGTAGCGTTGACGGACGTGCCAGCGAACGCCGCGGTGGAGTCACCCAAGAGCGGACTCCCCATCAAGATGCTCCACGACCGGATCCTGGTGGCGCTGCGCAAGGAGGACGGCGACCGTCGCTCGACCGGCGGCATCCTCATCCCGGCGACGGCGCAGGTCGCCAAGCGGCTGGTCTGGGGCGAGGCCCGCGGCGTCGGCGCGAGCTGCCGGCAGGTGAAGGTCGGCGACCAGGTGCTGTTCTCCCCCGAGGACCAGCACGAGGTCGAGGTGCACGGCGAGGACCTGATCATCCTGCGCGAGCGCGACGTGCACGCCGTCGCCGCCGAGCGCATCGAGGAATCGACCGGCCTCTACCTCTAGTCGCCCCCGACCACGCCGCTGTGCGGTCGATGTGGTCTCCCGACGCCAGAAACGACATCCACCGCACGATGATCATGGTTCGCGCGGGCGTGCCGGATGATCACGTCGGTCATGTCCGTCAGGAACCGGCGGACGACGGCGAGCTCGTCGTCGGAGTAGCCCTCCATCGCCGCCGACCAGGTCGCGCTGCAGCCCGCCGAAGTGCTCGGCCCCGGCCGCCATCGCGGCGTCCGACATCTCCAGCGACACCCGGCGGCGGTCCTCGGGGTCCCGGACCCGCCGCACGTGGCCGACCTGCTCCAGCCGGTCGACCAGGGCGGTCACCGAGGCCGAGCTGCAGCTCGACCGCCGCCCCGAGCGCGCCCGCCGTCAGCGCCGCCCCGCGCCGGGCGGCGTCCATGATCGCCACCAGCGCCCGGACGTCGGTGCGGTTCAGCCCGTGCCGTACGGCGAATCGCTGCCCACTGCATCCAGTTCGACGGTCAGCCGGCGAAGGAGGAGAGCGAGCTCCTGACGGTCGACAGCGTCGTCGTCCACCGCCACCTCCGTCACCGCCCGGTCCCCGCTAATATCTCGACGATCGAGATAATCGACCATCAAGGGGAATCATGCCTCGCCGCTCCGCTCCGCTGGCTCCTCCCCCTGGCCGCTCGTGCTGGTCTGGCTGGGCAGCGCGGCGCCGCTGTCGGCGCGCTCGGCTCCGGGCTGACCGACCTGCAGGAGAACGACATCGCGGCGTTCCTCCCCGACAGCGCCGAGTCCACCCGCGTCCAGAACCTGCTGGTCGAGCTTCCAGCCGGTCGAGTCGATCCCCGCCGTCCTCCTGTGGGAGAACCCGGACGGCATCGACGAGGCCACCCTCGCCGCGATCGGCGAGCGGCTCGCAGGCGGCGACCGACGTCGCCGAGGAGGCGGACGCGCTCGCCGCGCCGGCCACCCCGCTGATCCCGTCGGAGGACGGCGAGGCGGTGCAGGCGTTCCTCCCCCTCGACGCCCGACCTGAGCAACGACCTGCTCCCGGTGGTCGAGGACATCCGCGCGGCCATCGAGCTCGACGGGACGGACTCCTTCGTCACGGGCCCGGCCGGGATCTTCGCCGACTTCTCCAGCGTCTTCGAGGGCATCGACAGCCTGCTGATCCTCGCCGCGTTCGGCATCGTCCTGCTGATCCTGCTGGTCGTCTACCGCAGCCCGATCCTGCCGCTGCTGGTCATCGCCACGGCCGGCCTGGCCCTGACCGCCGCCAACGCCGTGGCCTTCCTGCTGGCCGACAGCGGCGTCATCACCGTCAACGGGCAGAGCCAGGGCATCGCGGCGATCCTGGTCGTCGGCGCGGCCACCGACTACGGCCTGCTCCTGGTCGCCCGGTTCCGCGAGGAACTGCGGCTCGAGGAGTCGAAGTACACCGCGATGTGGATCGCGCTCCGCCAGTCCTGGGAGCCGATCGTCGCCTCCGGCACCACCGTCGTCCTCGGCGTCCTCTGCCTGCTGCTCTCCGACCTCGGCTCCAACCGCGGGCTCGGGCCGATCTCGGCGGTGAGCGTCACCCTCGCGGTCCTGGCCGCGCTCAGCTTCCTTCCGGCCGCGCTCGTGCTGCTGGGTCGCGCCGCGTTCTGGCCGTTCCGCCCCGAGTACGGCACCGAGCCGAAGCCCGGCCGTGGATGGCAGCGCGTGGCCGCGGCTGGTCGGGCGCCGTCCCCGGCGCGTGCTCGTCCTGAGCCTCGCCGGCCTGATCGCCGCGGCGGTCTTCGCGCCCACCTACGACGCCGACGGCATCCCGATCTCCGACGCCATCCAGGGCGAGTCGAACGGGGTGGACGGGCAGGCGGCACTGGGCCGGCACTTCGACGCCGGTTCGGCCAGCCCGACGATCATCATCACGCCCGAGGAGAACTGGCGCGCGGTCGCCGAGGTGGCCGCGGAGACCGACGGCGTCGCGTCGGTCGTCCCGTTCACCGGCGGCCCGCCGCTGCCCTTCGTCGAGCCGATCGTCGTCGACGGGCTGGTGCGGCTGGACGCGACGCTGGACGTCACGCCCGACAGCACCGAAGCCGTCGACACCGTCCAGACGCTGCGGGAGACGCTCGACGACGCCGATCCCGAGGCGATCGTCGGCGGCGAGACGGCGAGCAACCTCGACAACCGGGACAGCGCCGCCCGCGATCTGCGGGTCATCGTGCCGAGCGTGCTCCTCGTCGTCCTGCTCGTGCTGGCCCTGCTGCTGCGGTCGCTGGTGGCCCCGGTCCTGCTGGTGGCGACGGTGGTGCTCAGCGTCGGCGCGACGGTCGGCGTGGCCGCGCTGCTGTTCGAGAACGTCTTCGGTTTCCCGGGGAGCGACCCCGCCATCCTGCTGATCGCGTTCGTGTTCCTCGTGGCGCTCGGGATCGACTACAACATCTTCCTGATGACGCGTGCCCGCGAGGAGTCCGCGCGGCACGGCACGAAGGGCGGCATCCTGCGCGCGCTGGCGGTGACCGGCGGCGTCATCACGTCCGCGGGCATGGTGCTGGCCGCGACCTTCGGCGCCCTGGCCGTGCTGCCGTTGCTGTTCCTGGCGCAGATGGCGTTCCTGGTCGGTTTCGGCGTCCTGCTCGACACCTTCGTCGTCCGGTCGCTGGTGGTGCCGGCCGCCGTCGCGATCATCGGCGACAAGGTCTGGTGGCCCAGCAAGCTCGCGAAGGGCCGACCGGCGGCCGAGCCCGAGCGCGAACTCGAGCGGGTCTAGCAGTCCTGCCCCTCTTCACCCACCCAGGTGTTGATGCAGCTGATGCCGTACTCGAAGTCGTATCGCTGCGAGTCGGTCAGCCCGCCCGGCTCGTAGCGGACGGCGATCCAGCCGGTCAGGTAGCCGTCCTCACCGAAGCTCTCCGCGGCGGCCTCCGCCTGCTCGCGCAGCGCGAAGCGGTACATGGTCAGGGTGTCCGACGTGACGGCCTGGATGCACGGGACCTCGTCGCCGCACAGCTCGTCGGTGGCCCAGCGAGCGCCGGGCATCATCGACCGGGTCCACGCGTCCCGGGGTTCGGCCCACGAGCCCAGGTCGATCTCCCGGCGCGGGTCGTGGATGTACAAGGCCCACACGAAGAAGACGACGATCGCGACGCAGAGGGCGAGCCCAATGGTCGCGAGGATGCGCCCCACACCCCAGTTGGTCGCCGTCCGCACGCGGGGAGGCTAGACGGAACCGCCCCGGATCGCGGTCAGCCAGGCCGATGCCTCGGCGAACGCGGGATCGGTCGCCGTCTCCGGCAGCGACTTGTTCTCCCGGCCGTCGGCACGCGGGTACGAGCCGAGGAACCGGACGTCGTCGCAGACGCGGTGCAGCGCGGCCAGCGCCTCGCCGACCCGGGCGTCGGCGATGTGCCCCTCGCAGTCGAGGGAGAAGGAGTAGAGGCCGAGCCGCTCGCGGGTCGGCCGCGACTCGATCCGGGTGAGCGAGATGGCGCGGACGGCGAACTCTTCGAGCAGCTCGAGCAGGGCTCCGGTGCGGTCACCGACGCTGGCGACGAGCGACGTCTTGTCGTTGCCGGTCGGCTCCGGGAGAGCGCCGGGCGGGGCCACCAGGACGAACCGGGTCACCGCGCCGGGGTGGTCGGAGATGTCCTCGACCAGCGTCGCCAGCCCGTACCGCTCCGCGGCGATCGGCGCGCAGACGGCGGCGTCGAACTCCCCGCGCCGCGACGGCGGCGGCGGCCGCGGCGGTCGACGTCGCGGGCAGCGGCGAGACGCCGGGCAGGTTCGCCGCCAGCCAGCGCGACGGACTGCGCCAGGGCGTGCGGATGACTCGCCACCGAGCGCACGTCGGACAGCGCGACCCCGGCCCGGGTCACCAGCGTCATCGTCACGGGGAGGAACACCTCGCGGACGATCACCAGCGGTTCGCCGTCGGCCAGGCCGTCCATCGTGGCGGGCACCGAGCCCTCGACGGAGTTCTCCAGCGGCACCAGTGCGGCGTCGGCGTCCCCCGAACGGACGGCGGTCAGGGCCGCGGAAACACTCGGCTGGGGGTACCGGGCTCCCTCCGTGGAGGCAACGACGGTGCTGAGCGCTGCTTCGGCGAAGGTACCCTCGGGCCCGAGATAGGCGAACCGCGTCGGTGGCGTGCTGGAAGGCATCCCGGGCATCCGACGAGGGTAGTGCGGGCGGGTGGGGGCCGATGCCTCACCCGGGGGAAGCTGCCTCGCTGTACCGGCAGGACTTCCGGCCCGTTCGGGCCGCCCGACCCGTGGACTGGAGGGATGGCGTGACCCCTCGTCCGGCTCGCCGCGTCCCCGAGGTCCCGGCCGACGACCGGCACGCCGTCCTCTGGCGGCTTCTCGGCACGGCCCACCGCGACGGCGCCGAGGCCCTCGCCCTCCTCCTCGAGGACGCCGACGCCGCATTCGCGGCCAGCACCGAGCCGATCTGGGTCGTCTGGCTGCATGCGGTCACCGCCCGACGCCGGCTGATCGACGACGACGCCGCCGCCGTCCACCCGGAGGTCACCGCCGCGCGGGAAGCGCTGGAGAAGTGCGACCCGTCCGCCGACACCGCCCTGGCCATGGCCTACCTGGCCCACGTGGAGGTCACCGCCGACCACGTCGACGGCGCGATGATGCTCGCCGTCGACGCGAGCCTGCTGACCGAGTCCCCGGCGATGGGCGGGCCGTCCCGCGGGCTGCAGGAGGCCCACCGCTGGCTCTCGCTCACGCTCTCCGGTCTCGACCTCGAGGAGTTGGCCCTCGCGCACGCCGTCCGGGGGCAGCACGTGGCCGCCGCCCTGCGCGACCCCGAGTGGCTCTGGCGGATGCGACTGCTCTCCGCCCGCCAGAACGTCGAGCTCGCCCAGACGCGTTCTCCGCCGGGGCGACGCCGCCCGCGCCGCGGAACTGGCCGTCGAGGCGATCGCGTCGGCCACGTCCGCGCGGGACCTCCCGGTCGAGCCCGATCCCAGCGACGACGACCTGCTCGACGTCGTCCAGGCGTGGGCGCTGGTGTGCTCGGGCGACCTCGACGACGCCCTGGGGCCGCTGCGCCGGGTCCGCCGGCACGTGCAGGGCACCGGCGGCCTGTGGCTGCGGGCCTACACCGATCTCGTCCTGGCCCGGCTGCTGGCGCGGCTGGCCCAGCGGGACGACGACGAGGAGTCCGGCGAGGAGTCGATCGGCCTGCTGGTCGACGCCGCGGGCGCGTTCCTGGCGGCCGGCGACCGTCGCCGCTACCGGCAGTGCCTCCTGGAACTCGGCAGCAACACCGCGGCGCTCGGCCGGCCCGCCGAGGCGCTGCACTGGCTCGAGGCCTACCGCGCCGACACCGGCCGCGCCCACGCCCGCGGCCGCGCGCTCTGGGCCGAGATGTTCGTCCGCCGCAGCCGGCTGCGCGAGGCCGAGCGGCAGGCCGCACTGCTGCGCCGGCACGCGCTCGAGGACCCGCTCACCGGGCTGGGCAACCGGCGCAGCGCCGAGCGCCGGCTCGGTGCGTTGCGCTTCGGCGAGGAGCCGCTGTCGCTGGCCGTCGTCGACGTGGACCGGTTCAAGTCGGTCAACGACGCCGCCTCGCACACGCCAGGGCGACGCCGTCCTGCGCCGGGTGGCCGACCTGCTGCGCGAGCACAGCCGGACCGCCGACGAGGTCTACCGCTGGGCCGGCGACGAGTTCCTGGTCGTGCTGCCGACGGCGACCGAGGCGCAGGCCGTCGTCGTGATGGAACGGCTCCGCACCGCCGTGGCGGAGGCCGACTGGAGCGACCTGGAGCTCACCGAACCGGTCACCGTCTCGATCGGCGTCGCGACCGCCCCGGCGGCCGGCGACGGCGAGCAGGCGCGGCGCCGCCGACCGTCGGCTGGCGGACGCTGTTCGACACCGCCGACCTGCACCTGTTCTCGGCCAAGCGCGGCGGCCGCAACCGGGTGCGTGCACCCGGGCGGTGAGCCCGGCGCCCAGCCCGGCGAAAGCGCTGATGACGGAACTCCGCCCGACACCGGGGAAGAGGCGTGAGCCCGTCGCCCGCGTGGGGCACGTGGGACGCGACGGACGGGAGACGGCGCGCCTCCGAACACATGCTCGACACCGGCACCGACTCCATGCACAGTGCGCTCGTGCCACCGGGAGCCCTGCACCACCGGGTGACCGCTGCCCTGGCGAACTGGCAGTTGGACGATGCCGAGGAACTGCTCGCCGGTGTCGAGCGGGACCCCTCGCCCTACGTCGCCGCCGAATCGGCCGCCGACGCGTCGTCGGACGCCCCGGTCTCCCTCGGCCGCGCCTGGGCCGACACCCTGCGCGCCGAGCTGCTCGTGCGCCGCCTGCGCGTCGCCGGGTTCACGCTGGTCGGCGAGCCGGTCGCCTCCGATGCGTCCGCCGAGCCCGCCCTGGACCTGCACGCCGGCGTCGAGAAGCTCATCGACGGCGACGGGAACGGCCCCGACGACGACCCGCGCGCCGAGTCCGCCTCGCATGCCGCGCTCGCGATCGCGCTGGTCCGCTCCGCCAAGGCCGCGTTCGACGCCGCCGACGACGGCCTCCAGCGGGCCGCCGGCCTCGCCCGGCACGCGCGCATCGAACTGCTCTCCCGGCGCATCGACGCCGCGATGGACGAGGCCGTCGAGGCGGCCAGCCTGCTCGACCCGGTGCTCCCGCCGAGCGCGCTGCTGGTCGACACCCTGGACACCCTGGCCGGCGTGCTCGCCGACCTCGAGCTGATGCCGCTGGCGCTGGACTACTCGCGCCGGGCGCACGGCGCGGCCACCGCGGCCGCCGCGGACCCGGGCACGCTCGGGCCGGAGGACGGCGACCCCGACGTGCTCGTCGCCGCCAGCGCCACCCGCCTCGGCGAGCTGTGCGCCGAGCTGGGCGAGGCGCTGCTCGACGACGGGGACGCCGAGTCCGCCGCACCGCACTTCGAGGAGGCCCGCCGGCTGGCCGAGCAGGCGCTGGAGCTGCTCCCGCCGGACGCTCCCGGCATCGTCGCCGCCCAGATCGTGCACGGCTGGGCGCTGGTGGGCTTGAGCGAGCACGCCGCCGCCACCGGTCAGCTGCGCGCCGCCGTCCGCATCACCTCGGCCACCGCCGACCGCGCCCAGCTCGCCTCGGCGCAGCTGGCGCTGGGCCGGGCACTGCGCCGGGCGACCGACGTCCGCTCCGCCGACGAGCACCTCGTGTCGGCGCTGACGCTGGCCACCGAGCACGGCCTCCCCCGGCTGCGCCGCGCGGCGCTGCGCGAGCTGTGCACGCTGCACGCCGAGCAGGACGACGCCGGCCGCGCGCTGCCCTACCTGCAGGCCTACCTCTCCGACGAGCTCGACCGGGTCGACGAGCGACGCACCCGCTGGGTGGAGCTGTTCGGCCGCCGCAAGAGCCTGCTGGAGACCGAGCGGGCCGCCGGGCAGCTGCGCCGGCAGGCCTATGAGGACCCGCTGACCCGCCTGCCCAACCGGCGCTACGCCGAGGCGCGGCTCGACGGCCTGCTGTCGACCGGCGCGGCACCGGCGCTCGCCGTCGTCGACGTGGACCGGTTCAAGTCGATCAACGACGCGATCGGGCACCCCGGCGGGGACGCCGTCCTGCGCGCCGTGGCCGACCTGCTCGTCGACGGCGTCCGCGACACCGACGAGGTGTGCCGCTGGGCCGGCGACGAGTTCGTCATCCTGCTGCCCGACACGACCGCCGAGCAGGCCGAGCGCGCCCTCGAGCGCACCCGCCGCAAGATCGCCACCAACGACTGGTCGGAGCTCGGGCTCGACATCCCGGTCACGATCAGCGTGGGCATCGCCTCGGCCGCCCGCGGCGACGACCGCCGCACCCTCTTCGCCGCGGCCGACGGCGTGCTCTACGACGCCAAGCGCAGCGGCCGCGACCGCGTCGTCCGGCTGTCGGGCGTCACCCAGCGGGCGGCCACGAGCCCGCTCGAGGCGGTGTTCGGCCCCGCGGCCGCCACCGCCGCCGAGCCCGTCGCCGAGCCCGTCGTCGACACCCCGGACGAGCCCACGGCCACCGCCGTCGCCGTGCAGCCGAGGGACGACGACTCCCGCGACGAGGCCGGCGGGTTCGCCCCGCTCCTGGTCGAGCCCCGTCCGGTCGACCCACCGCTCGCGTCCGGCGACGCCGACCCGCTGCTCGGCCCGCTGCCGACCGTCGCGTCGCCGGCTCCCGCCGCACTCCCGTCGCCACCGCCGGGCCCGACGTCGTCTGGGCCACCGGCCGCACGACCGAGCAGGTGCTGGCGCTGGTGCGCGAGGCGCGCCTCGAGTACCCCGACCGTCCGGCGCTGGTGCTGCGCGCCACCGCCGACACCCTGGTGGCGCTGGCCGCCGAGCACGGTGCCGCCACGACCATGGACGCCGCCGCGCTGGCCGCCGCCGTCGGACCGATCCCCGAGCCGGTCGGCCGCGTGCGCGTGCTGTGCGCCGGCGGTGGGGAGGTCCCGGTCGCCGCCGAGGCCGCGTTCGTCGCCCGCGTCACCGGCACCGAGGTGGTCCGCGTCGACGACCTCGCCGGCAGCCGGCTGCGCGCCCTGCTCGCCGACGGGTCGCTGCTCGACGACGTCGACTGCCTCGTCGTCGTCGCGGGTCTCGACGCATCGCTCGCCACGACGATCGGCGCGATGACCGACATCCCGGTGGTCGCGGTGCCGACGTCGACCGGTCAGCCCGGTGCGTTCGGCGGCCTCGGCGCCCTGATGACGATGCTGAACAGCGCCTCGCCCGGGGTCGCGGTCAGCAACATCGACAACGGTTACTCCGCGGGCGTGTTCGCCGCCCGCGTCGCCCGCCGCGTCCGCACGCGCCTGACCCGGCGAGATCGGCGATCTCGCACGTCTTGACGCCCGAAAGCGTGCGAGATCGCCGATCTCGCCGATCAGTGCATGATCACCTCGTGACCATCGGCTGGCTGGATCTCGCCGCGGGCGCCTCGGGCGACATGCTGCTCGGCGCGCTCGTCGACGCCGGCGTGCCCCTCGACGTCCCCGCCGCCGCGGTCGCCGCGCTGCCGGTGGAGCCCATCCGGCTGGTTCCCGAGCAGGTCACCCGCCACGGGCTGGGCGCGACGCAGGTGCACGTGCACGCCCCCGAGTCGGCGGAGCACCGCACCTGGGCCGACGTCCGCGCGCTGCTGCTGGACGCCGACCTGTCGACGGCGGTCCGCGAGGGCGCCCTGGCCGTGTTCGAGCGGCTCGCCATCGCCGAGGGCCGCGTGCACCGGGTCGAGCCGGAGAACGTGCACTTCCACGAGGTCGGGGCCCTGGACGCGCTGGCCGACGTCGTCGGTGTCGTCGCCGGGTTCGCACACCTCGGCCTCGACCGCCTGTACGCCTCGCCGGTCACCCTGGGCTTCGGCTCGGCCCGCGGCGCGCACGGCGTCGTCCCGATCCCCGGGCCGGCGGTGCTGGAGCTGCTGCGGGGTGTCCCGGTGACCGCCGGACCGGTCGAGATGGAGATGTGCACCCCCACCGGCGCGGCCCTGCTCGCGGCCCACGTCGACGAATGGCGCGCGCTGCCGCCGATGCGGGTCGAGCGGGTCGGCACCGGCGCCGGCAGCCGGGACCCGGAGCAGGTGCCCAACGTCGTCCGCCTGGTGCTCGGGGACGACGCCGACGCGACCCCCGCCCAGGCCGTCGTCCTCGAGAGCAACATCGACGACCTGGACCCGCGGCTCTGGCCCGGCGTCCTCGACGCGCTGTTCGAGGCCGGGGCCTCCGACGCCTGGCTGACCCCGATCCTCATGAAGAAGGGCCGCCCGGCGCACACCCTGTCGGCGCTGTGCCGGCCGGAGGCGGTGGCCGCGGTGCAGGCGGCGGTCTTCGCGACGACGTCGACGATCGGCCTGCGGATCGTGCCGGTGGGCAAGACCGCCCTGGAACGGGCGTCGGCCACGGTCGAGGTGCTCGGTGGCCTGGTGGGCGTGAAGGTCGCCGAGGACGACGGCCGCGTGGTCAACGTGAGCGTCGAGTACGAGGACGCCGTCGCGCTGGCCCGCGAGCGGGACCTCCCGGTCAAGGAGGTGCTGCGGGCCGCGCGGCCGCCGCGGAGCTCGCCTGCCCGCCACTGGGTGCGCGGCATGTCGCTGGAACGAGCACTGGAAGTCATGAACGAGTACTGGTCCCGGCCGAAAGACTGACCACGGCCGCCGCGGAGCTCGCCTACCCCGCCGGCTGACGTCAGACGACCGGCTCCCGCGCACTCTCGTCGGCCCGGGAGTCGGCCCTGGCCCCGTGCTCGACGTCCGCATCGGCCCGGGCGAGCAGGGCCACCGCCTTGCGCAGGACCTCCGGCGGCTGGGTGTACGGCAGCCGGAGGCGGTCGTCGAGCGCGTGCCCGGTGCCGAACAGCGGGTCCGGTGGCGAGCCGCAGCCCGTGCCGCTCGGCGGCGGCGACCAGGGCCCGGGACCGCGACGACGGCAGCCCGCACCACAGCACCAGCCCGCCCGGCGGCTGCGGTACGTGCCAGGCCGGGAGGCGCGACCGCAGCTCCGCGATCAGCACCGCCCGGCGTTCGCGCAACTGGTCCCGCAGCTCGCCGAGCGCCGTCTCCGCGCCGTCCAGGAGGGCGCAGGCGGCCAGTTGCTCCACCACCGGGCCGGCCATCGTCGACCGGACGGCGACCGCCGTCAGGTGCCGCACCACCTCGGCCTCGGCCCGCACCCAGCCGATCCGCAGCCCGCCCCAGGACGTCTTGCTCAGGCTGCCGACGGAGATGTGCCCGTCGCCGAACGCGGCCAGCGGGGGCGGCGCGTGCTCGTCCAGCCCCAGCTCGGCGAACGTCTCGTCGACGACGGCGACGGTGCCGGCGCGCCGCAGCGCCCGCGGCGAGACGCTCCCGGCCGGCGACGTCGACCAGCCGGCCGGTCGGGTTGTGGAAGTCCGGCATCAGGTACGCCGCGGCCGGCCGCATCGTGGCCAGGCGCCCGTTCGGCCGCGTCCAGCCAGGCGGCCGGCTCCTCCGGGTCGAGCGCGGTGGGCAGCAGCCGGACGCCGAGCGCCCGCGCCGCGTCGAGGGCGTTCGGGTAGGTCGGCTGCTCGGTCAGCAGCCGCTGGCCGCGGTGCAGCAGGGTCTGGAACGCCGTCGCCACGCCGTGCAGCGCGCCCGCGGTGACCAGGACCTGCTCCGGCGTCGTCGGCAGGCCCCGGGCGGTGTACCGCTCGGCGATCCGGGCGCGCAGGTCCGGGAGACCGGCCGGGTGGTAGCCGTGCTGCGGCAGGTAGCGCGGGAGCTCGGCCAGCGCGACGGCGAACGCGGCCGGCACCGACGCCGGGGCCGACGGCGCGGCGTGCGCCATGTCGATCGTCCCGTCGTCGACCGGGCCCGGCACCCAGGCGCCGCGGTGCGGACCGGCGGGCAGCGCCGCGAAGGTGCCCGCGCCCTGTCGCGCGGTGGCCCACCCGTCGTCCCGGAGCCGCGCGTAGGCGGCGGTCACCGTGGCGCGGCTGAGGGTGAGCGCCGCGGCGAGCTCGCGCTCCGCCGGCAGGCGCGTGCCGAGGGGCACCCGTCCGTCGGCGACGAGCGTCCGCACCCGCTGGGCCAGGGCCGCGTAGCGCGGTGGACGTTCGCCGCCGAGGTCGCCGACGAGCTCCGCCAGCCGGCGGGCCGAGGTCGTCTCCACGCCACTACCTCTCGATTGGACTGTGGTTCGCAGGCCAATCATGAGCCATGCTGGGCGGGTGCTCCAGTCCCCCCGCCGCGTCCTGGCCGGTCGACGCCTCACCCACCGGCTGATCCAGCTCTACGCGGGCCTGGTGCTCTACGGCGTCTCGATGGGGCTGATCATCCGCTCGACGCTGGGCAACATGCCCTGGGACGTGCTGCACCAGGGGCTCGCCGGCCGGATGGGCTGGTCGATCGGCGCCGTGTCCATCCTGGTCGGCGCGCTGGTGCTGCTGGGCTGGATCCCGCTGCGCCAGCGGCCGGGGCTCGGAACGGTGAGCAACGTGGTCGTGATCGGCCTCGCCGTCGATGCCACGCTCGCCGTCGTCCCGGCGCCGTCGTCGATCCCGCTCCGGGTGGCGCTGCTCGTGGCCGGCGTCGCTGCTGAACGCCGTCGCCACCGCGGCCTACATCGGGGTGCACCTCGGCCCCGGCCCGCGCGACGGGTTGATGACCGGCCTGGTCGCCCGCACCGGCGGCTCGGTGCGGCTGGTGCGGACGTCCATCGAGGTCGTCGTCGTCGCGACCGGCTGGTTGCTCGGCGGGACGCTCGGGCTCGGCACCGTCGTCTACGCGCTCGCGATCGGCCCGCTGGTGCAGGTCCTGCTGCCCCGCCTGTCGCTCAGCCCTGCGACGACGCCCACTCGGCCAGCCGCCGCTCCGACTCCTCCGGGCTGATCTCCTCGACCTTGGTCATGACCGCCCAGCGGTGACCGAACGGGTCGTAGACGGAGGCGAACCGGTCGCCGGTGACGAACGTGCTCGGCTTCTCGCGCACCGTCGCCCCGCGCTCCACGGCCCGGTCGAACACCGCGTCGACGTCGGCGACGTAGATGCAGGTCGAGCCGCTGACCGTGTCGCCGTCCCGGGTGGGTGCGGCCAGGCCGTACTCGTCGTTGGGGTCGGACAGCTGCAGCCGGCCGAGGCCGAGGTCGAGCTCGGCGTGCAGGACCGAGCCGTCCGGGCCGTCCATGCGGCTGACCACCGTCGCCCCGAACACCGCCTCGTAGAACGCGATGGCGTCGGTGGCCGGCGAGCAGACCAGGAACGGGGTCAGCGTGGTGTAGCCCTCGGGCCTGTCCGTCGATGATCGTCATGTCCCCGACTCTGCCTAGGGTGGCCCGGTGGCGTCTTGGAAGAACGCGACAGCCTCGGCTGCGACGACGCGCGGCATCCTGCGGCCCGCGGAGACCGTGGAGACGGCCGGGCTGCGGCGCGACACCGCCGTCGACCCGGCGCTGGCGCCCTTCGTCGAGCGCTACTGGTCGGTGCGCTGGGACCTCACCGGCCGGCCGCCGTTCCGCTCCGAGGTCCTCAGCCACCCCAGCGTGAACGTGTCCGTGGAGGCCGGCGACCGCCCCCGCTTCGGGTTCGCGCTGCCCGCCGTCCTCGTGCACGGGGTGGTGACCCGGCGGTTCACCGTCGACCTCGTCGGCACCGGCCGGGTGACGGCGGTGAAGTTCCGCCCCGGCGGGTTCCGGGCGCTCACCGGGGTGCTGCCCGCCCGCAACAGCGTCGCCCGGCTCGGGGCCGAGCTCGGTCTCGACCCCGACCGGCCTGCGGGCCGCGGTACTCGCCGAGGACGACGACACCGACCGGGCCGCCGTCCTCGACGCCGCCCTGGCGCCGCGGGCGCCCGAACCGGAGCCGGCCTACCTCGACCTGCTGGCACTGCTCGAGCGGATGATCGACGACCGGTCGCTGGTCCGGGTGGAACAGGTGGCCGCGCTCGGCGCACTGAGCACCCGGTCCCTGCAGCGGCTGTTCGCCGGCTACGTCGGCGTCAGCCCCAAGAAGGTGCTCGCCCGCTACCGGCTGCAGGACGCCGCGGCCCTCATCGACGCCGGGGACGTCGACGACCTCGCGGGCCTGGCCGCGTCCCTCGGCTGGTTCGACCAGGCCCACTTCAGCCGCGACTTCCGCTCCGTCGTCGGCGTGACGCCGTCGGCCTACCTCCAGCGGGCGCGCGGCGGCTAGCGGCGGGGCCGGCCACCGGTCGCCGGGTGCCGGCGCCGGGGTGAGCCGCTCGGCCTGCACCTGGATCTCGATGTGGGTGGTGTGCGCGCCGGGGTCCCAGATCTCCTCGAACGGCGCCATCACCGACCCCCCGATCCCCCGCCGGCGCGCCCGCCGGCCCAGCCAGGCGTAGAACGCCGGGACGAGGACGAGCACACCGAGGCTCCCGAGGATCAGCACCAGGTCCCGCACGCGGCGGACTCTACGTCCGCCGGCGCGGGCCAGGCGCTACGCGAGCACCTAGGCGTCCACGCGAGCCCGCAGCCCGGCCCGGACCACCGGGACGACGGCGAGCACGAGCGCCGCCACCGCGAGCGGACCACCCAGCGCCCAGGCGGCGAAGACCAGCAGGGCCGACAGCTCGACCCCCAGCCCGGCCACCGAGGTGATCGTCGCCCGGTGGCTGCTGGCGATGCGGTCCTGCAGCCGCGCCTCGGCGACGACGAGGACCCCGAGGTAGAGCGCGTAGAACGCCGCGACGACGACCAGCGCCGCCGGCCGGGCCCACAGCGCCGCCACCGCCAGCAGGAGTCCCGCGACGACGAGCGCCAGGAGCAGGGCAGCCGGACGGCAGCCCGCCGGCCCGGCCGCCGAGCGCCGCACCCGCGGCGCCGGCGAGCGCGATGACGAGGACGGCCACCGGGACGGCGGTCGTGGCCACGCCCCACTCGCCGGCCAGGACCGGGAAGTACTCCTCGACCGCGTCCAGCCCACCGATCAGCGCGACGGCGAGCACGAGCAGCCGCAGCTCCGGACGGTGCAGGGCCTCGCGCATGCCCTGCGCGGAGGGTGCCGGCCAGCGATTCGTCGTCGTCCGCCGGCCGGGGCGCCTCCGGGAACCGGAGGGCGAGCGCGGCCGCGGCCAGGCAGACCGCGACGCTCGCCCAGCCGACCGCCGGGTAGCCGCCGAGCGCGAACAGGGCGCTCGGCGGCGAACGCCGTGGGGATCTGGACCAGGAGCTCGGCCGAGGTCATCCAGCCGTTGACGCGGACGTAGCTGTCCGCGGCGCCGACCGCCGCCAGCCCGTCGTAGATCAGCGCCTCGCTCGCGCCGGACACCAGCGCGCCGGCCACACCCCAGATCACGAAGCCGGCGGCGAAGGCCCACACGGCGGGCGCCGCCGTCCACACGGCGAAGGCCGACCGCCTGGAGGACCCCCGCCAGGACGACGACGCCGCGGCGGGACCACCGGTCGGCGAGCGCGCCGGCAGGGCACCTCGAGGACGAAGCCGGTGACCGACCAGATCGCGAACAGCGCCGAGATCTGCGCGGCGGACAGGCCGGTGTCGAGGAACAGCAGCGCGTAGAGCGGGTAGTAGGGCACCAGCTCGGACAGCGCGGCCCAGCCCACGGCCAGACGGGCCAGCGGGCGGGCAGAGGGCGGCAGGCTGCGTCAACGGAACGGCATGGCCGGGACGGTAGCCCCGCCGTGCCGGTCCGCGCACGCGATTAGATCCCGCGCTCTGCCGGTCGACACCAGCTCGACGATGGCCTCGATGCCCAGCCAGATGCCGAAGAGGAAGAACAGCGTCGACGGCGCCGTAGGCGATGGCCTTCTCGGGCAGCCGCTTGCCCAGGGCGCGGCCGACCACGATCGCGAGCGCGTCGGCGGCGACCATGCCGAGGGTGGAGCCGAGCCACGTGCCGAACCAGCCGTAGTCGGTGGCGAGGGTGATCGTGGCCAGCATGGTCTTGTCGCCCAGCTCGGCCAGGAAGAAGGCGGTGCCGACGGCGATGATCGCCCGCTTGCCGGCCCGGTTCACCTTCTCCTCCTCGTCCTCGGTGAGGCTGTCCCCGCGCAGGGTCCAGAGCACCGAAGCCGAGGAAGGCCACCGCCGCGGCGAGGTTGATCCATCCGGTGGGCAGCGCGGCGCCGAGGCCGACCCCGATGCGCGACCGAGACGAGGTGGACGATCGCCGTGGCGATCGTGATGCCGATGAGGACCGGCCACACCTTGAAGCGGGTGGCGAAGGTGAGCGCCATGAGCTGGGACTTGTCGCCCAGCTCGGCGACGAAGATGACGCCGAAGGAGACGAGCGTGCTGATGAAGACGGCGTCCACGGGACGGTCGGGCCTCTCTCGGTCCGGCCGGGACGAGGCGCGAGACCTCGACCCGGCAGCATGCTGCCTGGATCGAAGGTCTCGCCCGCCTCGCCGGAGCGGGGCCGCGCGGCCGGACGTCCGCCGGAGAACCGGCGTCGGTCAGCGTGTCGACCGCGACATTGGGGGCTACTCCCCTTCGCTGCGCCTCCAGATTACCGGCCGCGTCGCGCCGCCGTGCGGTCGCACACCGTGACGTGGCCGCACGCGCAGCGGCTCAGGAGGACGCGCGGCCGCTCCCCGGCCCGGCCGCTCCGAAGTGCCGCGTCGCGCGCAGCGGCGGGACGCCGGTTGGTCGCCAGCAGGAACGGGCGACGCCCACACGAGCACGAGGGTCCCGCCGAGCAGGACCGCGAGCCAGACCGGCTCGCCGGCCACGGCGAGCGCGACCAGCCAGACCGCGACGACGACGGTCCGGCCGACGGTCCGGGTGGCGTGCGGATGAGCGCATGGCGGGCGCTCCTCGGTCAGAGCCAGCGGATCCGGCGGTGGTGGGGACGGAGATGCCGTAGTCGCGGATCTTGCGGTAGATCGTGGCTCGCGACATCGCGAGCCGGCGGGCCGCCTCGACCTTGTTGCCCCGCGCGTCGAGCAGGGCCTCCACGATCGCGTCGCACTCCATCGACTCCAGCGGGCTGAGCACCCGTTTCGTCGTCGAGCGGCACTCGGGGGGCAGGTCCCGCACGTCGATCACGCCCGATCGGCGCGTGGCCACGACCTTGCGGAGCACGGCGACGAGCTGGTCGACGTTGCCGGGCCACCGGTTGTGGGTCAGCACCCGCATGGCCTCCGGGGAGCAGGTCACCGAGCTGCCGTGTCCGAGGCGGGCGAGCAGGTGCGGGCACGAGTTCGGCCACGTCCTCCACGTGGTGGCGCAACGGCGGGACGGCGACCGTCCGCGGGAAGCAGGACAGCAGCTGGGCGAGCTCGGGGCGGGGTTCTCCGCCCTGCCGTCGCACGGTGGCGAAGACGTAGGGGCGGTCGGCGTCGGCGGACTCGCGGTAGGGCTCGAGCGCATCCGCCAGCTCGGTCAGCTGCGTCCCCGGGCAGCCGGTCGACGTCGGTGAGGATCACCGTCCCGCCGCTGAGCGCCAGCTCCTCGGCCACGTCCGCCACCCACTCCGGGCCGGCCCCCTCGGCCGGCATCACGCGCACCCGCGCCGCCGGCGTCCGCGCCTGGTGCGCGGCCCGGGCCACCGTCTCCCGGCCGGCGCCGGGCTCGCCCTCCAGCACCAGCCACTCCCCGGCGTGCAGATGGCGGTCCACCGCGGCGCAGCACTTGGTCCAGGCCGCGCCCGAGCCCGACGGCGGCGCGCGGAGAGAGCCGGCGACCGACCACGGGTCGGGCGCCGGCATCGAGCTGATCGACTGGACCTGGAGGACGCCGCCGACGATCCCGCGCCCGCTGACCGTGGGCCGGCAGTGCACGCGCACCGTCTGCCCGCTGGGCAGGTCGATGACCAGCGGGTGCCGGCGTCCCTCGGCCAGTGCCTCGCTCGCCTCGGCCAGGAGCGGCTCCTGGTCGGCGGGATCCAGCAACTCGCGCGCCCGGTCGTTCATCATCAGCATGTCGTCGCCGACGGCGAGCACCGGGCCGCGGTTGCGCCGGCAGGCGACCAGGTAGTCGTTGAGCACCGCCAGCTCGCGCTCCCCCGACTGCTCGAGCAGCACCGCCTCGATGCGCCGGGTGAGCGTGCGCGGCGGTGGCGACCAGCAGCGGTCCGGCGTCCCGCTGCCAGCACGTCAGGTCGATCACGCCGAGGACCTTCCCGGTCACCGGGTGCCGGATCGGCGCGCCCGGCGCAGGCCAGCTCCTCCAGCCGCTCCACGAAGTGCTCGTGGCCGAACACCTGCGCCGGGCCCCGCGCCTCCAGCGCCGTGCCGATGCCGTTGGTGCCGACGAACTGCTCGGCGTAGCTGAAGCCGGGGGCGAGCCACACGCGGTTGAGGTGCTGCTGGAGCGCGGAGTCACCGGTGCGCCGGCTGACCACGACCCCGTCGGCGTCGCACAGGATCACGCTCACCGGCTCGGTGGCGAACAGGTCGGCGATCTCGCGCAGCACGGGCTCGGCGGCCCGGGTCAGCACCGAGTCGCCGTCCGATCCGGGTTCGAAGGGCAGCTCGAGGTGATCGGGCGCGACGTGCCAGAGGCGTGACCGGGTCCAACTCGCGAGGATCGGCTCCCGGACGATGCCCGGCGGACACGGGCTCGTCGACGAGGAAGGAGATCCGGGCGCGGGCGACGTCCGTGCCCGCCCCCGGGGGCCGGCGGGATCCCTGCCCGTAGGCCGCCCGCGGCGCGGCGTCGGCACCGACCCTCTTCGACACGGACACCCGTCGCCTCCCTCGTCTCTGAGGAGCGAGACCTGCGCTGGCCGCGCCGGCACGCCCGGACGAACCACTGTAGGGAGGTCAAGCCTAGGAACGAAGGAATCCCGCGACGTCTCAAATTGAGACCACTCGCCGTTCCCGGACGAAGTGTGATCGGTGGCACGAGGCGAACGTCGCGGTGGGCCCGCGTCGCCCGCCTCGCCCTCCGGGGTCCGCGACGCCCGCGCCCGCCGCGGCTTCCGGGGAACGACAACGCGCCCGCGCATCCGCCCACAGGCGCCCGAGCCGACGGCCCGCGGCACCGACCGAGTCCCCGACCCCAAATCGTGAGGAGTCGACGTGAGTCGACAGAGCCTGGCGAAAGCCCACCAGAAGATCCAGGAACTGGCCTGGGAGCCCGTCGTATCACGAGCCGTACATGAAGTACGGCACCGACTACACCTTCCGGAAGGCGCAGAAGAAGGACCCGCTCAAGCAGATCCTCCGCTCGTACTTCCCGATGGAGGAGGAGAAGGACAACCGCGTCTACGGCGCCGAGGACGGCGCGATCCGCGGCAACATGTTCCGTCAGGTACAGGAGCGCTGGCTGGAGTGGCAGAAGCTGTTCCTGTCGATCATCCCGCTGCCGGAGATCTCGGCGGCCCGCTCGATGCCGATGCTGTTCCACGTCGTCCCGAACCCGGAACTGCACAACGGCCAGGCGATCCAGATGATCGACGAGGTCCGGCACTCGACGATCCAGCAGAACCTCAAGCGCCTGTACATGAACAACTACATCGACCCGGCCGGCTTCAACAACAGCCTGCGGAACTTCCACAACGACTACGCCGGCACCATCGGCCGGCAGTTCGCCGAGGGGTTCATCACCGGGGACGCCATCACCGCGGCCAGCATCTACCTGACCATCGTCGCGGAGACGGCCTTCACGAACACCCTGTTCGTGGCCATGCCGGCGGAGGCGGCCGCCAACGGCGACTACCTGCTGCCGACTGTGTTCCACTCGGTGCAGTCCGACGAGTCGCGGCACATCTCGAACGGGTACGCGACCCTGCTCATGGCGCTGTCCGACGAGGGCAACCGCCAACTGCTCGAGCGCGACCTGCGCTACGCGTGGTGGAACAACCACGCCGTCGTCGACGCCGCCATCGGTGTCTTCATCGAGTACGGCACCAAGGACCGCCGCAAGGACCGCGAGTCCTACTGCGAGATGTGGCGTCGGTGGATCTACGACGACTACTACCGCAGCTACCTGATGCCGCTGGAGAAGTACGGCCTGACCGTGCCGCACGACCTGATCGAGGAGGCCTGGAACCGGCTCTGGAACAAGGGCTACGTGCACGAGGTGGCGCAGTTCTTCGCCACCGGGTGGCTCGCGAACTACTGGCGCATCGACGGCATGACCGACGAGGACTTCGAGTGGTTCGAGCACAAGTACCCGGGCTGGTACGACAAGTACGGCAAGTGGTGGGAGAACTACAGCCGGCTCGCCATCCCGAACGGGCACAAGCCGATCGTCGGTGAGGACGTCGACTACGTGTACCCGAGCCGCTGCTGGGTCTGCATGGTGCCCTGCCTCATCCGCGAGGACATCTGCACCGCCGAGGTCGACGGCGTGCACCGCACCTACTGCAGCGAGACCTGCCGCTGGACCGACGTCGAGGCCTTCCGGCCGGTGTACCAGGGCCGCGAGACCCCGAACATGGGTCGGCTGGTGGGCCACCGCGAGTGGGAGACGCTCTACCACGGCTGGACCTGGGACGAGGTCGTCAAGGACCTCGGCTACGTCCGGGACGACGGGAAGACGATGACGGCGCAGCCGCATCTGAACCTCGACCCCAAGAAGAT
Source organism: uncultured Actinomycetota bacterium (assembly GCA_963748305.1). Lineage (GTDB taxonomy): Bacteria > Actinomycetota > Actinomycetes > Mycobacteriales > Geodermatophilaceae > Blastococcus_B. Next base: position 98,664 of record CAVVIN010000023.1, read on the forward strand.
GTGGACGACGGAGCACCTCAAGCGACTGGGTCCGGTCCTGAGCCCGAACGTCCTGTTCAACGAGATGACCGACGAGCAGCGGGCGGCCTACATCGCCGACTACCGGCGGCAGGGTCCGGCCGGTCGTCCCGCACCCGCAGACGCCTGAGCGCGGGTCAGGCGAGGGGGAGAGTCGGGCGTCCCCGGCTCTCCCCCGCCAGCCCTTCCCCGTGGGTGACGGCTGCCCTCGAACCGGATCGCCGGGGAGCTGACCAGCGACATCGCGGCAGGGAGAGCCGATGGGCGAGAAGCACCACGTCCGGTTCGAACCGGTCGGCATCGAGATCGAGGTCGACAGCGACCAGACGATCCTCCGTGCCGCGGCCGAGCAGGGCGTCGCGCTCATGCACGGCTGCAAGGAGGGCCAGTGCGCGTCGTGCAAGTCCTTCGTGCTCGATGGCGAGGACATCGAACTGGACAGCTACTCGACCTTCGCGCTGCCGGATTTCGAGAAGGACGAGGGCCTGACCCTGCTCTGCCGGGCCCACGCCTACGAGGACCTGGTGATCGAGCTCCTCAACTACGACGAGGAGATGATCGCCTCGGGGCTCCCGCTCCGGCAGGGGACGGTCGAGGTGATCGCGAACGAGCCGGTGACCCACGACATGCGTCACCTCGTGGTCCGGCTCGTCGAGCCCGAGGAGATCAAGTTCTTCCCGGGCCAGTACATGGACTTCCAGGTGCCCGGCCACCACGCGACCCGGTCGTTCTCCATGGCGAACACGCCGAACCGGGAGGGCATCTTCGAGTTCGTGATCAAGGTCTACCCCGGGGGGCTGTTCTCCGGGCTACCTGGCCGATCAGCTGCAGGTCGGCGACCGGCTGAGCGTGGAAGGCCCCGTTCGGCGCCTTCCGCCTCCGGGAGAGCAGCAGTGCGGACCTCCTCTTCGTGGGAGGCGGAGCCGGCATGGCGCCGATGCTGGCCCTGCTCCGCTCGATGGCCGAGCGCGGAATCGAACGTCCCGGTCACCTTCTACTACGGAGCACGGACCCGGCGTGACCTGTGCTTCGGGGAGGAGCTCGCCAAGCTGCAGGAGCAGCTGCCCACCCTCACGTTCGTCCCGGCGCTGTCCGAGCCGTCGGACGACGACGGCTGGGAGGGGGAAACGGGTCTGATCACCGATGTCGTCGCACGTCGGGAGACCGCAGTGGCCGGCATGGACGCCTACGTCTGCGGCCCGCCCCCGATGGTCGAGGCGGCCATCGCCACGCTCACCCGGCTCGGACGCAGCGAGGACCACATCTTCTACGACAAGTTCACCACCACCGGTGAGCCGGAAGGCGAGGACTGACCATGACCGCGACCGAACAGCGTCCCGCGCCCAGCGCCCCCGAGCGGCCCCCACGCAGCGTCCCCAGGGTCAACTTCACCGACGCCGAGGCCGGGGCGAAGGACTTCCCCGACTCCAGCGCGAGCGCCCGGCGCTACAACTACTACGTACCGGCCAAGCGCAAGCAGACGCACTACGAGGACGTCACCGTCGAGGTGCAGCCGGATCCGCGGCACTACCTGTCGCAGGGCTGGATCTACGGCTTCGCCGACGGGCAGACCGGCTACCCGCTGACCTGGACCAAGCTCAAGGCCTGGGGTGTGGACGAGCCCGAGCCGGTCCGCGGTGTCGGGACCGGTGGCGGCGGCCGGGGCCTGACGTGGCCGGCGCACGGCTGGCACGAGTTCCGCGACCCCAACGAGGAGTGGGAACAGACGATCTACCGGAACAACGCGAACATCGTCCGGCAGCTCAACCAGAACATCGAGAACGCACGGAACGCGAAGTCGTTCGAACAGTGGACCCGCAACTGGATCACCTTCGTGGAGCGCAGCGTCGGGGCGTGGATGCACGTCGAGCACGTCCTCGGGCTCTACGTCTTCGCCGCCAACGAACGGTCCTGCCCGACGAACATGCACAACACCGTGCTGGCGGTGAACAGCGCGCACAAGATCCGGTTCGCCCAGGACCTGGCGCTCTACAACCTCACCCTCAGCGAGGAGATCGAGAGCTTCGACGGAACCGCCCACGTCGACGCCTGGAACAACGATCCCGAGTGGCAGGGGGTCCGCGAGATCGTCGAGGCGCTGACCGCGATCGAGGACGACTGGGGCGAGGCCATGTTCGTCACGAACGTCATCTTCGAGCCACTGATCGGTGAGCTGTTCCGCAGCCAGATGGTCATGCACGCCGCGCCCGGCAACGGCGACTTCGTGACCCCCACCGTCATGGGCGCGGGGGAATCCGACTACGCCCAGCGCGACCTCGCCTGGACGAAGGCGTGCTTCGGCCCGCTGGTGCACGACCGGGAATTCGCCGACCACAACCGGCAGCTCATGGATGGCTGGCTGTCGGCCTGGGTGCCCCGCGTCCTGACGGCCGCGCGCACCATGCAGCCGCTCTGGTCGACGCCCGACCACCGGCCGCCGCGCTTCGAGGACTCGCTCGAGCACGCCAAGAACCGATTCGCCGGGATTCTCACGGACCTCGGCCTCGAGACCCCGAAGGAGCTGGCCCTGTGACCACGACCGCAGCGAGCGCGTTCGGCGCCGTCAACGCCACCGTGTCCAACCGCGCCGGCATGACGCTGATGAACGACCAGGTCGGGGAGGTCATCGCCCAGGTCATGAGGGACAAGCCGGGCGTGACCATCACCTACCTGCCGTCGATGATCCGGGTCGACGGCGCCGAACGGACCGACTACGTCTACGACGAGTTCGCCGAGGCACTCGGCGACGAGCCGGGCTCGTTCTCCTCGGCCGACCTCGAGGAGAGCATGTCGACCCACTACGGCCGGATGGTCCACCTGGACGACCGGACGATCATGTTCGCCAATCCCGAGGACGCAGCGGAGTACATCGGCTTCGACCTGAAGGTCGCCGCCGGCTGAGCACCTTCCGAGGGCCGCCGCTCCGGCGCGTGCGCGCCGGGCGGCGGCCCGTTCGGCCGCGCCAGTGCGCTCGGCCGGTTCCACCCGCGCAGAAAGACCGACCGTTCCCACCCGCGGCCCTCAGGAGGACTCCATGGCCAAGGAACTGCGATTCGGCGCTGACGCACGACACCTGCTGCAGGCGGGCGTCGGGCAGCTCGCCGAGTCGGTGAAGAGCACGCTCGGGCCCAAGGGGCGCAACGTGATCCTGGAGCGGATCACCGGCTCCCCCGAGGTGACCAACGACGGCGTGACCATCGCCCGCGAGATCCACCTGCGCGACCCGTTCGAGAACATGGGCGCGCAGCTGGTCAAGGAAGCGGCGATCAAGACCAACGACACCGTCGGCGACGGGACGACGACGGCGATCGTGCTGGCCGAGGCGATCGTGCGTCAGGGCATGACCGCGATCGAGAGCGGCGGCAACCCGGTCCTCGTCAAGCGCGGGATCGACGTCGCGGTCGCCCGGCTGGTCGAGCACCTGGCCGGCGTGGCCCACCCGCTGCGCACCGAGGACGACTTCCGCCGGGTGGCGGCCATCTCGGCCAACGACGACGAGACGATCGGCACCGCGGTCGCCCGGGCGCTCTACACGGTCGGCGACGGCGGCGTCGTCACCGTCGAGGACTCCGCCGTCCTCGGCATCGACGTGGACTTCGTCGAGGACTTCGAGTTCGACAACGGGTACGTCTCCCCGTACATGGTCACCGACGTCGGGCGGCTCGAGGCGGTCGTCGAGGACTGCTACGTGCTCCTGACGGCGCACAAGATCACCGACGTCAAGACGCTGATGCCGATCCTGGACAGCATCATGCGGGCGCCGAAGCCGCTGGTGATCGTGGCCGAGTCGGTCGAGGGCACCGCGCTGCAGATGCTGGTGCACAACCACGTCAACGGGATCTTCCAGTGCGTGGCGATCCAGGCCCCCGGCTACGGCGAGAAGCGCATCCACCTGCTCGAGGACATGGCCGCCCTGACCGGCGGGCAGGTGCACTCGCGGGCGTCGTCCTTCGCCCTGGAGCAGATGACCACCGCCCACCTCGGCCAGGCCGACCAGGTCCGGGTGACCAGCGACCACACGACGATCATCGGCGGCCACGGGGCCCCCTCCGCCCGCGAGCGCCGGCTGTCCCAGCTGCGCGCCGAGCTGGGCCGGGCGACCATCGGCACCGACCAGGACTTCCTGTCCGAGCGGATCGCGCGCCTGTCGGGCAAGGCGGCCGTGATCAGGGTCGGGTCCCCGACCAACGCCGAGGCCAAGGAGGTCCGCCACCGCGTGGACGACGCGCTGCAGGCCACCCGGGCCGCCATGGCCGAGGGCATCGTGGCCGGCGGCGGCGTCGGCCCTGCTGCACGCCGAACCGGCGCTCTCCGACCTCGACGTCCACGGCGACTACCGGGTCGGCGTGGAGATCGTGCGCGCCGCCCTGACCGAGCCGGTCCACCTGATCGCGGCCAACGCCGGCTACGACGCCGACGAGGTCGTCAAGCAGGTCGCGTCGATGGCGGTCGACGAGGGCTTCGACGCCCTGCAGGGCCGGTTCGGCAACCTGATCGAGATGGGCGTCATCGACCCGCTGCGGGTGGTCCGCTCCGCGCTGCAGAACGGCGCATCGGTGGCCGGGCTGGTGCTCACGACCAACTCGCTGGTCGCCGAGGAACAGACGCCCTGGAACAAGGCCCTGATGACCGAGTTCGGGCCGCTGGACGAGGGCCTGCCGCAGCCCTCGCCCGATGCCAGCACGCCGCAGTCCCTGGGCCTCGGCCCGTCGATGGGGTGAAGGGACGCGGGGCGGCTTCCGGTGCGCCGGGAGCCCCCCGCGTCGTGTCTCAATTTGAGACGCACGGCAGACCGGCGGGTCCGTAGTTTGCGGTCCGTAGGGTCGCCGACCGTCCCTGCTCCGGGGCCGGACGGCGATCGGCGTCGAGCCCGAGGAGACACCTCGCATGCGAGCCGTCCGCGTTCACCGCTACCACGAAGACCCGAGCATCGACGACATCGGCGAGCCGAAGCTGAGCGGCCCCCTCGACGTCATCGTCAAGATCGGCGGCGCCGGGGTCTGCCGCACCGACCTGCACATCCTCGAGGGCCAGTGGGCCGAGGTGCAGAACCCGCGAACTGCCCTACGTCATCGGGCACGAGAACGCCGGGTGGGTGCACGAGGTCGGCGAGGGGGTCACCAACGTCGCCGTCGGGGACACGGTGATCCTGCATCCCCAGCCCAGCTGCGGGCTGTGCCACGCCTGCCGGGCCGGCAAGGACATGCAGTGCGCGAACGCGTTCTTCCCGGGCCTGTCCAACAACGACGGCGGCATGGCCGAATACCTGCGGACGACGGCGCGGGCCTGCGTGAAGCTGGACCCCAGCACCAACCCCGCGGACGTCGCGGCGCTCGCCGATGCCGGCATCACCGCGTACCACGCCGTCCGGAAGGCCCTGCCCCTGCTGCTCCCGGGCACGACCGCCGTCGTGCAGGGCGCCGGCGGTCTGGGCCACATCGGCATCCAGTGCCTGTCCGCGCTCACCGCGGCGCGGATCGTCGTCGTCGACAAGAACCCGGATGCGCTGAAGCTCGCCGGGGAGATCGGCGCGGACGAGACCGTGCCGGCCGACGGCAACCACGTGGCCGCCGTCCAGGAGCTGACCGGCGGCGGTGCGGACGTCGTCTTCGACTTCGTCGCCGAGCAGGGCGCGGAGATGGACGGCTGGAACATGACCGCGCCCGACGGCTCGTACTACGTGATCGGGTACGGCGGCGAGCTGCGCATCCCGACGCTGGACATCATCGCCACCGAGCGGAACATCGTCGGCAACATCGTCGGCACCTACACCGACCTGGCCCAGCTGATGGTGCTCGCCCAGGCCGGCAAGGTCACGCTGCACACGCAGCAGTACCCCCTCGACCGGGCCGTGGACGCGCTGCACGACCTCGACGCCGGCAAGGTGCGCGGCCGAGCCATTCTCGTCCCCTGACTTCCGGTCGTCCGAGCAGTTCGGACATCGACGCGAGAGGTGCCCTTCCATGTACGAGAAGAATGGCGAGAAGTACTTCGTCGTCGACGCCCACATGCACTTCTGGGACGCCAGCCGCGAGAACTGGGTCGCAGGGCCGCGAGCAGTACGCCAAGGGCTGGATCGACTGCTTCTACGGCTACCACCAGCTCGCCCCGCCGGAGACCCACTGGGACTGGGAGCACTACCTCAAGGTCTCCGAAGAGGACCTGATGAAGGACGTCTTCGAGGACGGCTACGTCGACAAGGCCATCTTCCAGTCGACCTATCTGAAGTACTGGTACAAGGACGGCTTCAACACCGTCGACCAGAACGGCGCACTGCTGGAGAAGCACCCCGACAAGTTCATCGTCAACGGCCGCTGGGACCCGCGGGACGGCGACGCCGGGCTCCGGCAGCTCGAGGAGGACGCCCGGCGCTGGAACCTCAAGGGCGTCAAGCTCTACACCGCCGAGTGGCACGAGAACGGCTCCCGCGGCTGGAAGCTCACCGACACGGAGTCCTACCGGTTCCTGGAGAAGTGCCGGGAGCTGGGCATCACCAACATCCACGCGCACAAGGGCCCGACGATCTGGCCGCTGAACAAGGACGCGTTCTCGATGGAGGACGTCGACCAGACCGCCACGGACTTCCCGGACCTGAACTTCATCATCGAGCACGCGGGCATTCCGCGGATCGACGACTTCGCCTTCATGGCCGTGCAGGAGCCGAACGTCTACGCGGGCTGCTCGGTCGTCATCGGCGGACTGATGCACGCGCGCCCGAAGTTCTTCGCCAAGGTGATGGGCGAGTTGCTGTTCTGGGTCGGCGAGGACCGCCTGACCTTCGGCAGCGACTACAACATCTGGACGCCGAAGTGGCAGGTCGAGGGCTTCGTCGACTGGCAGATGCCCGACGACGAGGCGTTCAGCGACTACCCGCGGCCCACGACCGCCACCAAGAAGAAGATCCTCGGCCTCAACGCGGCCAAGCTCTACGGCATCGAGGTGCCCGCCGAGTGCCGGCTGCCCGAACCGCCGGCGATCCCGCAGCAGCCGGGCGAGCAGCTGGTCGACGAGTCGACGCCTGCGGGGGCGCAGGCGTGACGTCTGCGCGACACCGTCTGGCAGGCGCTGGGGACGGTGCTCGACCCGGAGCTCGACGAGCCGATCACGGATCTCGACTTCGTGGCGTCGTGCACCGTCTCCGGTGACGGCCGTGGCGGTCACGTCGCCGCCGTCCGGCTGCGGCTGCCGACCTTCTTCTGCGCGCCGAACTTCTCGTTCCTGATGGTCGCCGACGCCTACGACGCGGTGTCGGCGGTCGACGGGGTGACGCGCGCAGAGATCGTCCTGGAGGACCACCACGCCTCGACCGAGATCAACGGCGGGGTCGCCGCGCACGCCGGCTTCGTCGAGACGTTCGCCGGCGAGGCCGACGCCGACTCGACCGAGCTGCGCCGGTACTTCCTGGAGAAGGCGGTCGTCGCCGGGCAGGACCGGGTCGCCCGGCCGCTGGTCGACGCCGGCGTCGGCCCGGACGAGCTCGCCGAGCTGACCCTCGGGCGCGGCGCCGGCCTCGCCGGACGCTCGACCGGCTCCGCCGGCGGCGGGCCGCGCTCGGCCTGCCGCGCCGACGACGACGCGCCCCTGCTGATCCACCCCGACGGCAGCCGGGTCACCTCCGCGCAGGTGCCGCTGCACCTGCGGCGGGCCCGGCTCACCCGGCTCGGCATCGAGACCAACGGGGAGTTCTGCAAGAGCTTCCTCAAGACCCGGTATGCGGACACGGCCGGCACCGGGTGAAGACCGCCTCGCACGTCGGGGTGAGCCTCGGCGGGCCTGCCGAGCCGAGCACGCCGGAACAGGTTCAGCAGCCGGTAGCCCCCGGCGGCGGTGCGGTACGGCTGCGAGTCGCTCGAGCACGGCCGCCCGCAGGGCGACCGGCCCGGCCCGGCGGCCGACCGCCCGGCCCAGCGGCGGACTCGAACAGCGGGCCGAGCAGCTCGTCCTCGTCGGCGTAGTCGAACGGGCAGACGACCTCGTCGACGCGCTCGACCACCAGGCCTGCGCGCTCGGCGACGGCTGCGCAGCCGGTCGGGGTCGGTGACCGGCGGGCCGACGGTCGGCGCGCTGCCCGAGCCACGGCGCCAGCGCCTCGCCGAGGACCCGGATGTCGCACTCCTCCTCGCGGCCCCACACCGTGGCGACGACGACCGCACCCGACGCGCGCCGCCGCGGCCAGCACCGCGGCCGGGTCGGCGACGTGCATGAGCAGCTGCACCGCGGCGACGACGTCGAACGGGTCCGGGCGGCGGGTCCTGCCGCGTCCCCGACGGCGAACGACGCCCTCGGGCACCTCGACGGCGGCGCGCTCGACGGCCGCCGGGTCGGTGTCGATCCCGGTCACGCGGGCGCCCGCGGTCGGCCGCCGCCCGGGCGAACAGTCCCGCGCCGCAGCCGACGTCCAGCACGCTCGTGCCCGGCCCGACCGCAGTCGCGTCGAGCACGGCGGCGTACAGCGGCG
>CAVVIN010000024.1:0-111857 GCA_963748305.1 uncultured Actinomycetota bacterium
GTGATCACTCGAGGGGGGGTCCAGGTCGCCCAGCTCCGGTACCTCGACGGCCTCGATGTCGGCGATCAGTGCCTCGATGCGCTGCTGCCATTCGCCGTAGAGCTTGTCCCAGTTGCCGTAGTAGTGGCCGGCCCGCTCCTGGAAGTCGGCGAACCTCGCCCCCCCTGGGTCGGCCTCGTCGAGCACCGGGTTGGCGGTGATGTAGACCCGCCCGTTGAGGATGCGGTACTCGATCCCCATCGTTGTCGGGAAGGAGAAAAGCCGGGCGGTGTTCGCCCCGATGGCGGTGTACGGGATCTCCGAGGTGATTCCGTCGAAGGCGGGCACGGCCTCGGGGAAGTGCATCGCGTTGTAGAACCAGAAACGCTGGTCGTCCTCGGGCTGGAAGCGGGAGAAGTACGGATACATCGCCTCCCATCCCTCCGCCCCTGGGACGGCGGCGACCTGCGGAGGGCAGCGGGAACGAACGCGGCGCTTTGGGCTGAACCATGGGGATCCTCGTCTCGGACGTAGGGGCACGGAGCGGATCGGGCGGGGCGGGGTCAGGGCTACACGGTGTAGTCCTGTCTGAGATCCGGGCGTACTCGAGGGAAGTCGGTCAGCGCGCCGGGATCGGCCATGGCATCGGGGTCGGCGACGTCCGCAGGATCGGCGCCCAGCAGCAGCCGACGGACCGGGATCTCCATCTTCTTGCCGCTGCGCGTGAAGCGGGATCGCGCGGACAGCGACGATCGTGGTCCGGGTACATGCCGCGGTGGTGCACTCCCGACGCAGCTCTGCGCCGCAGCCGCGCCCCAGTTTCGTTATCCAGCTCAGCGCGGGTCGCCAGCGACCACGAACAGCGGCATGAAGAACTTCCCGTCGGGTAGGTCGAGGTTGACCACGAGGGGCGTCTGACGACGGGAGGGGTCGTCTCGAGCGACGCGGTAGATCTCGGCGGTGCCGATGCGTACGCCCTGCCGGTTGAGGGACGGCGTCCGAGCGGCCTCGCACGTAGCAGCCGCCCCGTCGTTGACCCTTCGAAGAAGTCGCCGTGGCGCCACACTCCTGGGAAGGGACTCGAAGTAGCTGGCCCTCGGTAGCGGTGCGCCGTCCTCGTCCCCCCAGAAGAACAGCGGCATCGAGGGCATCGGCTCGGTGATGACAAGTTCGCCGACCTGCCCTACGACGGGATGCCCGCCGTCGTCCCACGCCTCGGCGGCGACTCCGAGCGACCGGGGCCTGGATCTCCCCCGCCCGTCTACCGGCAGGGTCGGCCACCCCGCCGACGAACCCGGTGCAGTCAGTCGGTGCCGCCGCTGCCGGTGGCGATCCACAGGTCAGCCCCTTGATGTTCTCGTAGAACCAGGCGGGTGATCGCCGGGTGAGACCCGGTGAGCCGGCCGGCATGACAAGTCCCAGGTGGGGTGAGGTCGAAGCGTTCCCGCGGGCACCACCCCGGCCTTCTGCATCAGTTCGACGAGAGGTGGGGCTGGTCCCGAACCAGGCGTCAAGGGGCCGTCCTGCGCCGCCCGCCAGAGCACGTCGATGTCCGGGTGTGCCGGGTTGCCGTCGTAGAGCACCGGGGCGACGCCGAGGGAGCAGGCATGCTGACGCAGGAAGTTCCACATCATCCAGCCGGTGGTGGTGAAGAAGAACGCCCGGTCGCCGGCCCGCAGGTCGAGGTGGAAGGCCTGCAGTTTCAGCTGCTCGAGCAAGATGCCCCCGTGCCCGTGCACGATCGCCTTGGGCAGGCCGGTGGTGCCCGAGGAGAACAACACCCACAGCGGGTGGTCGAAGGGCACCTCCGCGCAGGCGAACTCCGCCGCCGGGACGTCGGGGCCGGCGACGATATCGGCCCACGGCGTCCCAGTGGTCTCCAGCCCGAGCGCGGGCACGTCCACGACCTCGCGCAGGCCCGGCAGGCCCTGCTACCAACTCCTTCACCTCGCCGCGCCGGTCGAAGTCGCGTCCCTCCATAGCGGTAGCCGTCGGTGGCAATGAGAACGGTCGGCGCCAGCTGGGCGAACCGATCCAGGGCTCCTCGGACGCCGAAGTCCGGGGAGACGCTGGCCCAGACCGCGCCGATGCTCGCGGTCGCGACCATCGCGACCATCGCCTCGGGCACGTTGGAGATAGGCGGCCACCCGGTCGCCGGGCCCCAGCCCGCGGCCGCGCAACCAGGTGGCGAACACCCGCACCTGGCGCGTGAACTCCTCCCAGGCGAGCTCGCGCAGCGGGGCCGCCTCACTCAGGTACAGCAGGGCCGCCCCCCGGCCGCTCCATCCGCAAGATGTGTTCGGCGATGCGGCCGCGCGCCGGGGAACCACCGAGCCCCCGGCATACTGCGCTGGTCGAGAACAGCCGTGGGCGGAGCCGAGGACCGGACGTCGAAGAAGTCCAAGATGGCCTGCCAGAACTCCCAGGTCGGTCGCCGACCACTGCCAGAGCGCCGCGTACTCATCGAAGGAGCGGCCCGTGCGCTCCTCGGCGAAGCGGCTGAAGGCCGTCAGCCGCGTGCGCTCGATCCGCTCGGGTGACGGCGTCCACAGCAGCTCGCCCTCGCGCACCGACCTCGGGCCGGCCACGCCGTGCGTCTCGGTGCTGGACATGGGGAGACAGTCGCCGCGTTCGATGTGACCGGCAACACTGCCTTTTCACTATCCGGAAGCTATTCGGCGCCCCTTCACGGTTTCGCCCCCCCCAGCGGCGCAGAGCGAGTCGGCTCCCCGCTCGATGACCAGCGACCAGCGATCCGCGCCGCGGTGCCGTCACTCCCGACCGGACGCCGGGGTGCCCAGCCCGCTCCACAGAAAGTCGGCGCTCACCGACGCGGCGGCAGCTCGCAGATGTGGAAGTGCGCCCGGCAGGCGTGGGGCGCTGAGCGGCGCCAGCAGCCCGAGTGCCGCCACAACCCCGTCATGACCACTGACCGGATGGGCGACGGAGGAGACACCGACCCGGCGCTCCTGCGCGCTGCGCGCCAGACTCGTCCTTCGGATCTCATCGAGTTGCCGGTGCAGTACACGCGGCTCGGTCACCGTGTAGGCGGTGTACCGGCGCAGGTCGCTCATCACCTCGTCCACCAACGATCCCGGCGCGTAGGCGAGCAACGCCTTGCCGACCGCCGTGCAGTGCAGGGGCAGATGGCCGCCCGGGCTATGCCGAGTGGGAAGGGTCTTCGTCCCAGCGAGCCGCTCGATGACCAGCGCCGAGGCCCCATCCAGAACCGCCAGGTGAACCGTGTGCCCGGTGGTGGCCACGAGATCCTGCAAATGTGGCTGGGCCAGCTCCCGGAGGTCGGTCGGCGGTGCGAGCAGCCCCAATCGCCACATGCGCGCGCCGATCTCATAGCGCCCGTCCCCGCGGCGGACAAGCAACCGTCCCTCGACGAGATCTGCCGCCAGCCGGTGGACCGTCGCCAGCGGCAACCCGCTCCGCCTGGACATCTGGGAAAGGTTCAGGCATCTGTGCTCAGTGTCGAACGCACCCAGCACCGAAGTCGCTCGCAGAGTCACCGAGCGACTGGACCGGCCGATCAGCCGGCCCGGACATGACCCCTCCGCACAGGCTGAGCCCCGTTCGGGAGCATGGCGACCCTTTCACTCTTCGGAAGGCCGGTGTCGCAACTGTCCGAGGAAAGGATGCCGGCCCCCTCGCGTGGGAGGGAAGTCTTCCGGTCCTTGGAAGGGCGATCTGGTCATTGCGGGCACTTGTCGAGCAGTGTGCCCTCGCCGCACACCCACCGGCCGGTCAAAGGAGCACCGTGACACCGGACAACCACCGATCCGGACGCTGCTCGCGTGTGGCTGGCCGATCTAGACGACAGTGACCGGGCGACCAGCACCCGGCAGGTCTACCGGACGATGTGCAATCGGCACGTCATCGGTCCGCAGGGCAAGCCGTCGTCCCTCGCGAACCTCATGGTCCGTGAGGTCACCGTGGGCGGCGTCGAACGCTTCCTCACCGAGATCGCCAAAGGTCCGTCTGGCAAGGGGGCGGCCCGCACCGTGCGGACGGTGCTGAACGGCGTGCTGGACCTGGCGATGAAGCACGACGTGATCCCCTACAACCCCGTGCGGTCGGCCGGTCCGATCAAGGTGCGGACCACCAAGGCCCAGGGCACCCGGCAGGCCGAGCGGTCCTTCACCGTGGCCGAGCGTGACGCCGTGGTGGCCTACGCCGACGCCGACCCGATTGCCGCTCGACGCGACCTGGCCGACCTGATCGCGTTCCTTGCGGGTACCGGTGCTCGGATCGGTGAGGCATGCGCGCTGCGCTGGTCGGCGGTCGATCTGGCCGAGGGCCTAGTCACCCTCGGGCCGGTGGTGGTCCGCCAGACGGGCACCGGTCTGCACGTTCAGGACGACGGCAGGAACGAGACGTCGACCCGGACCATCCCCCTCCCCCCGGACGTCCTCGCCCGTCTGCTGGCCCGTCAGGTCAACGCTGTGGGCAACGAGTGGGACGTGGTGTTCCCCTCCCCGATGGGACGCCTGCGCGATCCGAGCAACACGAGCCATGACGTGGGCGATCTGCTGACCGCTGCCGGGCATCAGTGGGCGACCTCGCACACGTTCCGGCACACCGTCTGCACGCTGCTGGGTCAGGCCGGGTGGTCGTGGCGGGAGATCGCCAACTACGTCGGCCATAAGAAGGCCAGCATGACGATGGACGTGTACGCCAGCCGCCAGACGGTCAGCGAGGGCATGGCCGCCGCGCTGGTGATCGGCACTGGAACGGCGTTGGCCAGCGCGTAAGTGCTGAGTAAGTGCTGACTTGACGCTCAGCAACAGGAACGACGAAGACCCCTGACCGGCGAACTGCTGGTCAGGGGCCTTTCCTTGCTCCCCCGATTGGACTCGAACCAATAACCCTGCGATTAACAGTCGCATGCTCTGCCAATTGAGCTACGGGGGATCAGCGGGCGTGACCCGCTGGCCGACGAGACTACCTCACGCGCTCGCCGCTCCCCCGGAACCCCCGGTCGGGTCTCGGGCGACGCGCACCACAGGTAGCGTGATCACCGTCCTGCTCGTCCGTCCTGGAGGTTCCCGTGGCGAAGCTGTCGTTCCTCGCCGGTTTCGGCGCCGGTTACGTGCTCGGCGCTCGGGCCGGCCGCGAGCGGTACGAGCAGATCCGCCGCGCCTGGGAGCACGCCAAGGACGACCCGCGCCTGCAGAGCCTCGCCGGCATGGCGCAGGCCCGCGCCGACGACGCCCTCTCCTCGCTCAAGGGCAAGATGGGCAGCGACGCCCCGCGCTGACGTCCCGCGTCGTCAGACTGCTCGGACTGCTCCGCCGCGACGAGTTCGGCCAGCTTCTGCCGGGCCGCCTCGCGCTTGACCGGGTCGTTGCGGTCGGCGTCGTCGTCGAACACGACGGTCCACTCCCGCGCCGCCTGGCCGGGGATCCGGCGCGCGACCAGCAGCACCCCTCCCCCGCCGGGCAGCGGCGACCGCTGGCTGGCGACCACGGTCTGGTCGACCCGCCGGCGCACGACCGACGGCAGGTCACCGGCGTCGCTGAGCACGTAGCGCGTCTCCGGCTGCCGCGCCTGCACGCCCGGCTCGACCTCGACCAGCGCGGTGACCTCGAAGGTGCCGCCGCCGTCGTTGGTCGCCGTCCACTTGGCGTGGCCGACCTCGTGCCACGGCAGCACCGCCGCCGCCTCGGTCACCGACGTCACCTGCGGCGGCACGACCCGCAGACCGCGCGAGGTCGCGACCAGCCAGCCCTCCTCGCGGGCGAGGGGGCCCCAGGCGAGCACCCGCTCGTCGGGATCGGGCGACGCCAGGACGGCGACCCGCACCGGCTCCGGCGGCCGGGCGAAGCGCCGCCGGAACGCGTCGAGCAGAGCTCACGGGGTCAGCCCGCCCATCGCCCGCTCGCGCAGCGACCGCGCCTGCGGCTCGAGCGCGACGAGCTGGCCGAACACCTTCGTGTACTCGTCGGGCGCCTCGACCGGGTTCATCCGCTGCAGCTTGCCCTTCAGCGCCGCGACCCGGCGGACCGTGGCCATCTCCTGCAGCCGCGCCATGACCGCGTTGACGTAGTGGCTGTCGCCCTCGCCCACCGACCGCATCGGCTCGACGGCGAGCGCGGTGAGCAGCGCCCGGGCGGTGTCCCGGGCGCAGTGGACGGCGACCTCGTCCAGCCACGCGGGACCGGTGACCGTCGCGGCCGCCGCGCCCCCGGCACCGGCGACGGCGGCGGCCACCGCCGCGTAGTCCGGGTCGGTGTACGCCGCGGGCGGCACGGCGTCGAACACGGCCCGGCCAGCTCCGGTGACCTGCAGGGCGGCCTTGACCGCCTCGCGCTCGACGGTCGACCGCGGCGTCGTCGGGCGTGCGCTGCGGCATGCGGGACCGCCGGGGTGGCGGCGCTCCCCCACCGTCGCCGGTGAGCCGGCGGAGCCGCTCGGTGACCTCGCGCCTCGTCGGTGTTGCCGATCAGGCCGGCCAGGCGACGGGCGTAGGCCGGCCGCAGCGCGTGGTCCTTGATCTGCGCGAGCAGCGGCGCGGTCTTCTCCAGCGCGGCGACCCGGCCCTCGACGGTGTCCAGGTCGTACTCGGCCAGCGTCGTCTTCAGGACGAACTCGATCAGCGGGCGTGCGCCGGGCGACCAGGTCGCGGACGGCGGCGTCGCCGTGCTCCTGCCGCAGCTCGCACGGGTCGTGGCCGTCGGGTTCGACGGCCACGAACGTCTGCCCGACGAAGCGCTGGTCCTCGTCGAAGGTCTTCATCGCCGCGGCCTGCCCGGCGGCGTCGCCGTCGAAGGTGTAGACGACCTCGCCGCGGAACTCGTCCTGGTCCATGAGCAGCCGGCGCAGCACGCTGATGTGCTCGGCGCCGAACGCCGTGCCGCAGGAGGCGACCGCGGTGGTGACGCCGGCCAGGTGGCAGGCCATGACGTCGGTGTAGCCCTCGACGACGACGGCCTGGTGCCGGCGGGCGATGTCGCGCTTGGCCCGCTCGATGCCGTAGAGCACGGTGCTCTTCTTGTAGAGCGGCGTCTCGGGGGTGTTGAGGTACTTCGGGCCCGGGTCGTCGTCCATGAGCTTGCGGGCGCCGAAGCCGATGACGTCGCCGGTGATGTCGCGGATCGGCCAGATCAGCCGGCGGTGGAACCGGTCGATCAGCGTGCCGCGGGAGGACTCCTTGGCCAGCCCGCCGGTGACCAGCTCGGCCTGCGTGAAGCCCTTGCCGCGCAGGTGCCGGGTCAGCGCGTCCCAGCCGGCGGGTGCGAAGCCGCAGTCGAAGTCGATCGCGACCTGCCGGTCGAAGCCGCGCTCGGCGAGGAACTGGCGGGCGGGCGCCGCGTCCGGCGTGCCCAGCTGCTCGGCGAAGAAGGCGGCGGCGGCGGTGTTGGCCGCGACCAGGCGGGCCCGCTGGCCGACGTTGGCCCGGTCGGGGGCGCCGGTGGCGCCGGCCGCTGTCGTCCTCGTAGTGCAGCTCGACATTCGCGCGGCCGGCCAGCAGCTCGACGGCTTCAGAGAAGGAGAAATGGTCGATCTGCTGAATAAAGGAGATGACATCGCCGCCTACCCCGCAACCAAAACAATGGTAGAGGTTTCTCGTGGGAGTGACTTGGAAAGAAGGCGATTTCTCGTCGTGGAATGGGCACAGCCCTTTCAGGCTGCCGCCGCCGGCGCGCTTGAGCTGCAGGTGCTCACCGACGATGTCGTCGATCTTCGAGCGCTCGCGGACCAGCGCGATGTCCGCGGCCCGGATGCGTCCCCGGCCGGCCATCAGCTACCCCCGGCGATGACCGCGGCCGAGACCGCGGCGGTCGCGGCCGCCGTGTTGCGGCGGCTGATGACCAGTTCCAGCCAGAGCAGGAAGACCTGCTGGTCGAGCGTGAGCACGCGTTCGGCCGTCAGCGTCGGGCGCGGCGACCAGCCACCGGTCGAGCCGCTCTCGGCCACGACGCGGTCCCTCACCAGGTACCGGTGCGTCCCCGCCAGCGCGACGCGGTGCGCACCTCGACCGCGGTCCCCTCCAGGTCCAGCGTCCAGGTGCCCTACCAGAAGGACGCCTTGCCGGGCGCGCATCCGGGCGGCGCCCTCGGGCTCGGCCGCCAGCCGGGCGAGGAGTTCGCCCCGGTGCTTGGCGAACACCCACTCCCGCTCACCGACGACGGCCGTCGCCGCGTCCTTCCAGCTCGGAGGCGCGCAGGATGGCCACCGCCACCCCGTCGCGCAGGACGGGGAGCACGCCCCTGCCGGCGCCGCCGGAGCCGGGCCTGCCGAGTTCGAGCACCTGGTCCCCTCTCAGCCGATCCCCGGTGCGCCGGCGATGCTCTCGCCCGTCGCCCGGTAGAGCAGATAGGCAGCCGTCTCCCGAAGGATGTAGCGGAACTGCGTGGCGCGGGTCTGCACGGCCGGGCCCTGCCGGGTGGGCGAGCTCTCGGCGTCCAGTCCCGGCGTCCTCGGCCATGCGCTCGGCGCGCATGGCGTGCCACGGATCGGTCACCAGGACGGCGCTCTCCCAGCCGTTCTCGGTGAACGTCGCGCGCCACCGCCCGGATGCTCTCGAGCGTGTCCCCGCCCTCGGGGATCGCGAGCAGCGCCTCGGCGGGCACGCCGGTCTCGGCCAGGTAGTCCCGGCCGGCCTCGGCCTCGGTGAACTGGTCGCCGTCGGCCTTGCCGCCGACGGTGACGATCACCGGCGCGACGCCCTCCTCGTAGAGCTTGCGGGCGTGCTCCAACCGCGCCTCGAAGATCGACGACGGCACGCCGTTGTACTGGGCCGAACCCAGCACCACGATCGCGTCGGAGACCGGCCGCGAGTCCTGCCGGGCCGTCCACCAGATGGCCAGCGCCGTCGACGTCACCAGCAGGATGAACGCCAGCACGGCGGCGCCGACGATCCTGCCCACGAGCCTGCCGACGCCCACCCCCACACGTCATGAGTACCACGAGCCGCTGACTGCCCGCGGGCTCCTGGGGACAGCGTGCCGTTCAGGCGTCGGAGCGCTCGCCGCCGAGCGCGGCCCGCCCGGCCTCCAGTCGGGCCACCGGCACGCGGAACGGCGAGCAGGACACGTAGTCCAGCCCGACCTCGTGGAAGAAGTGCACCGAGTCGGGGTCGCCGCCGTGCTCGCCGCAGATGCCGAGCTTGAGGTCGGGACGGGCGCTCGCGCCCCGCTCCACCGCGATCTCGATCAGCCGGCCGACGCCCGGGATGTCCAGGGACTCGAACGGTGAGACCCCGAAGATCCCCTTGTCCAGGTAGGCGTGGAAGAACGCGGCCTCGACGTCGTCGCGGGAGAAGCCCCAGGTCATCTGGGTGAGGTCGTTGGTGCCGAAGGAGAAGAAGTCGGCCGCGCCGGCGATCTCGTCGGCGGTCAGCACCGCTCGCGGGACCTCGATCATGGTGCCGATCGTGGCCTTCACGTCGATCCCCTCCGACGCGCACGCCTCGGCGAGGACCCGCTCGGACTCCTCGCGGATGGCCTGGAGCTCCTGCACGGCGCCCACCAGCGGGATCATGATCTCCGGATGCGGGTCACCGCCCGCCTTGCGCCGTTCACACGCCGCCTCGGCGATCGCCCGCACCTGCATGGCGAACAGGCCAGGAACGACCAGGCCGAGCCGGACGCCGCGCAGGCCGAGCATCGGGTTCTGCTCGTGCATCGCCTGCACGGCCGCGAGCAGACGGAGCGTGCCCTCGTCGTGCTCCCCGCGCTCCTCCGCGATCGCCACGCGCACCGAGAGGTCGGTCAGGTCGGGGAGGAACTCGTGCAGCGGCGGGTCGAGCAGGCGGATCGTCGTCGGCAGGCCGTCCATCTCCTCGAAGATCTCGAGGAAGTCCTGCTTCTGCAGCGGCTCCAGCGCGTCGAGCGCGGCGTTCCGCTCGTCCTCGCTCTCGGCCAGGATCAGCGTCTCGACCAGCTGGCGCCGGTCGCCGAGGAACATGTGCTCGGTCCGGCACAGCCCGATGCCCTGGGCGCCGAACCGGCGGGCCCGGGCGGAGTCCTCCGGGGTGTCGGCGTTGGTGCGGACCGCCAGCCGCCGCTTCTCGTCGGCGTGGGTGAGGATGCGGTGCACGCTGCGCACCAGGTCGTCGGCCTCGTCGGAGTCGGGGGCGATCTCGCCCTCGAAGTAGCGGACCACCGCCGGGGCCTCGACCGGCACCTCCCCCAGCCACACCCGGCCGGTGGACCCGTCGATCGAGATGACGTCGCCCTCGCTGACGACCGTCCCGTCCGGGGCCGTGAACTGCTTCCGCTTGGTGTCGACCTGCAGCTCCTCGGCGCCGCAGACGCAGGTCTTGCCCATGCCCCGGGCGACGACGGCGGCGTGCGAGGTCTTGCCCCCGCGGCTGGTCAGCACGCCCTGGGCGGCGATCATCCCGGAGAGGTCGTCGGGGTTGGTCTCCCGGCGGACCAGGACGACCTTCTCGCCCTTCTCGGCCCACTGCGACGGCGTCCTCCGAGGAGAACACCGCCTTGCCGACGGCGGCGCCGGGCGAGGCGTTCATGCCCTGGGTGAGCTGCTTGGCGTCCCCGCCCTCGACGAACCGCGGGAACATCAGCTGCGCCAACTGGTCGCCGGTGACCCGGCGGACCGCCTCGTCCATGTCGATGAGGCCCTCGTCGACCAGCTGGGTGGCGATGACGAACGCGGCCCCCGCCGTCCGCTTGCCGACGCGGGTCTGCAGCATCCACAGCTTGTTGCGCTCGACGGTGAACTCGATGTCGCAGAGGTCGCGGTAGTGCGACTCCAGCCGCGACATCGTCTCCATCAGCTCGTCGTAGGCGCCCTTGTCGATGTTCTCCAGGTCGGCGAGCGGCACGGTGTTGCGGATGCCGGCGACGACGTCCTCGCCCTGCGCGTTCTGCAGGTAGTCGCCGTAGACGCCCTGCGCGCCGCTGCCCGGGTCGCGGGTGAAGGCGACGCCGGTGCCGGAGTCCGTGCCGAGGTTGCCGAAGACCATCGAGCAGACGTTGACGGCGGTGCCGGCGTCGCTGGGGATGCGCTCGCGGCGGCGGTAGATGATCGCGCGCTCGGAGTTCCACGAGTCGAAGACGGCGTTGATCGCCAGGTCCATCTGCTCGCGCGGCTCCATCGGGAAGTCCGAGCCGGTCTGCTCCCGCACGATCACCTTGAACCGGCCGACGACGTCCTCGAGGTGCTCGGCGTCGAGGTCCAGGTCGGACTCGGTGCCCTGCTCGCGCTTGACCTCGTCGAGGGCGTGCTCGAAGTGTTCGCCGTCGATGTCGAGCACGGTCTTGCCGAACATCTGGATCAGCCGGCGGTAGGAGTCCCAGGCGAAGCGCTCGCTGCCGGCCTGTGCGGCCAGCCCCTTCACCGACTCGTCGTTGAGGCCGACGTTGAGGACGGTCTCCATCATCCCCGGCATCGAGGCCGCCGCCCCCGAGCGCACGGACACCAGCAGCGGGTCCGACGCGTCACCGAGCTTCTTGCCCATCGCCTCCTCGAGCGCGGTCAGGTGCTCGGTGACCTGCGCGTCGAGCTCCGGCGGGGTCCCGCCGTGCTCCAGGTAGTACCGGCAGGCGTCGGTGGTGATGGTGAAGCCGGGCGGGACGGGCAGCCCGAGGTTGGTCATCTCGGCGAGGTTGGCGCCCTTGCCGCCCAGCAGGTCCTTCTGGTCCTTGCTGCCCTCGCTGAAGTCGTAGACCCACTTCTGAGTCGTCCCGCTGGTCACGCTCGCCCACCTCCGCGCTCGACGGCCGGCCACGCGGACGGCCGATGGTGCCGTACCGGGATCCGGCGACCCTGGCCCGGCGTACCGGCCAGATCACTGGAGGTGATCTTGACCCAGGAGGCGGTCCCGCGCGACGGGAAGTCGCCCGTCCGGGGTCAGGAGACGAGAAGGAAGCCGAGGACGGCGAAGATCACGGTCAGCAGGACGACGAGGGTGCCGACGTACAGGCTGGTGCGGCTCGGCGGGGAAGGCGGCGGCGGCACGTAGTTCGGGAAGCCGGTGGCGAACGCGCCACCTTGGAGCTGCTGTGCCTGCTGCGGGCTGGGCGCGTACTGCGGCTGCGGCGCCAGCTGCACCTGCCCCGGGAACACGACCTGCGTGGGCGCGGCAGGCGCCGGCGCCGCGGGCGGCGGCACGGGGCCACCGGCCGGTGCTCCGGGAACGGGGTTGTAAGGCGGCTGCGACAACGCAGAATCCTCTCGAAGGGTCGGATATGCCCACCGGTAGGGCGGCGTCATCGTGGCAGGGTCCGGAGGCAAAGAGAAGGCATCCGAGCCCGAGCCGGGAGAAAGCCGGTCGTCGTCGCTCAGCCGGCCGAGGACATCCCGCAGACGTGCGGGCCGCCCTCGTTGATGACGACGAAGGACGTCGTCGATCCGTCGGCCCAGCGGACATCCACCTCGTACACCAGCGCGCCGTCGACCTCGGTCTCCTCGGATCCGACGACCCGGGCGGGGGTGGGCAGCCGGTACTCGCCGGGCACCTCGCCGGCGTCGACCTCGGCGCGCACCTCCGCGCACAGCAGCCCGTGCGCGGTCTCGCCGTCGCCCCGGTCGAGCGCGGCGAGGAAGACGCCCACCGACCTCCTCGGACTGCTCGGCCGGCGAGCCACGGACCAGGAACAGCGCCGCGACCATGCCGACCGCCACGAGCACCGTGCCGAGGAGCACCGCGACGATCAGGCCGTTGCGCCGGCGGGGCGTGCCGGTGTGCAGCGGCGCCGGCTCCTCGTCGTAGAGGAACGGGCCCGGCGCGTCACCCGCCGCTCACCTCGAGCTCGGCCCCCGCGGGGGACGCGGGTCGTCCCGGTCGGCCAGCCAGCCCTCGGGCAGGGCGACCGGGCGGGGCGGGCTGGTCCGGCCGCGCGGCGCCCCGAGGACGGCGACCGGGTACGGCTGGTCCTCGATCCGGTCGAGCAGTCCGGCGATCTCGTCGAGGCTGCTGACCATCGCCAGCGCCCGCCGGACGTCGGAGCCGACCGAGAAGCCCTTGAGGTACCAGGCCACGTGCTTGCGGAAGTCGGTGCAGCCGTGCCGCTCGCCCTCCTCGGCCGACAGCAGCTCGGCGTGCCGGAGCATGATCGCGGCCACCTCGCGCAGCGTCGGCAGCTCCCGCCGGGGCGAGCCCGCGAAGGCGGCGGCGAGGTCGCCGAACAGCCACGGCCGGCCCAGGCACCCCCGCCCGATGACGACGCCCGCGCAGCCGGTCTCGTCGACCATGCGCAGCGCGTCGTCGGCCTCCCAGATGTCACCGTTGCCGAGCACCGGGATGTCGACGGCCTCGACCAGGCGGGCGATGTGCGACCAGTCGGCGGTGCCGCTGTAGAGCTGGTCGGCGGTGCGGCCGTGCAGCGTGATCGCCGCCGCGCCCTCGTCCTGCGCCGTCTGCCCGGCCTCCAGGTAGGTGACGTGGTCGGCGTCGATGCCGATGCGCGTCTTCACCGTGACCGGGACGTCCCCCGCCGCGCGGACGGCGGACCGCACGATGTCGCGGAACAGCACCCGGCGCCAGGGCAGCGCCGAGCCGCCGCCCTTGCGGGTCACCTTGGGCACCGGGCAGCCGAAGTTGAGGTCGATGTGCGCGGGCCGGGTGCCGGCGACGTGCTCGTCGACCAGCATCTCGACCGCGCGACCGACCGTCGCCGGGTCGACGCCGTAGAGCTGCACGGAGAAGGCGTCCTGTCTCGTCGGCGGTCGCGCGGACCATCTGCAGCGTCTTCTCGCTGCGCTCGACCAGCGCCCGCGTCGTGATCATCTCGCAGACGTAGAGGCCCGCCCCGAACTCACGGCACAGCGTGCGGAAGGCCGGGTTGGTGATCCCGGCCATCGGCGCGAGCACGACCGCAGGGTCGACCGCGAGCGCGCCGAGCTTCAGCGGCGGCAGGCCGTCGTCGTCGGCTCGAGCGTGCGGTCACGGCACCAGAGAGGCGGCGCCGTCGCGCTCAGGCCGCCGCCCGCGTGCCAGTTGTGGCGCTCCGCGGCGTCCCGCGGTCGGCGACGCGCAGCACGCTCGAGCAGGACACGCTCCACTCAGCAGACGGGGAGCTTGGCCTTCAGGTAGCCCTCGACGGCGTCCAGGCCGATCCGCTCCTGGCTCATCGAGTCACGCTCCCGGACGGTCACCGCGTCGTCCTCGAGGGTGTCGAAGTCGACGGTGAGGCAGAACGGCGTCCCGACCTCGTCCTGCCGGCGGTAGCGGCGGCCGATCGCGCCGGCGTCGTCGAAGTCGACGTTCCAGTTCTTCCGCAGGGCGGCGGCGAGGTCGCGGGCCTTGGGCGACAGGTCGGCGTTGCGCGACAGCGGCAGGACGGCGGCCTTCACCGGCGCCAGCCGCGGGTCCAGCCGCAGCACCGTGCGGGTGTCGACGCCGCCCTTGGCGTTGGGGGCCTCGTCCTCGCTGTAGGCCTCGATGAGGAACGCCATGAGCGAACGGGTCAGGCCGGCCGCGGGCTCGATCACGTACGGCGTCCAGCGGGTGTTGCTGCCCTGGTCGAAGTAGGAGAGGTCCGTGCCGGAGTGCTCGGTGTGGGTGGTCAGGTCGAAGTCGGTGCGGTTGGCGATGCCCTCGAGCTCGCCCCATTCCGAGCCCTGGAAACCGAAGCGGTACTCGATGTCGACGGTGCGCTTCGAGTAGTGCGACAGCTTCTCCTTCGGGTGCTCGAAGTGCCGCAGGTTCGTCCGCGGTCGATGCCCAGGTCGGTGTACCAGTCGGTGCGCTGGTCGATCCAGTACTGGTGCCATTCCTCGTCGGTGCCGGGCTCGACGAAGAACTCCATCTCCATCTGCTCGAACTCGCGGGTGCGGAAGATGAAGTTGCCCGGGGTGATCTCGTTGCGGAACGACTTGCCGATCTGCCCGATGCCGAACGGCGGCTTCTTGCGCGCGGCGCCCATGACGTTGGCGAAGTTCACGAAGATGCCCTGCGCGGTCTCCGGGCGCAGGTAGTGCAGCCCGGACTCGTCCTCGACCGGGCCGAGGTAGGTCTTGAGCATCATGTTGAAGTCACGCGGCTCGGTCCACGCGCCCTTCGTGCCGCAGTTCGGGCAGCTGATGTCGGCCAGGCCGTTCTCCGGCAGCCGGCCCTTGCGCGCCTCGAACTCCTCCTCGAGGTGGTCGGCCCGGAAGCGCTTGTGGCAGCTCTGGCACTCGGTCAGCGGGTCGGTGAAGACGCCGACGTGGCCGGAGGCCACCCAGACCTGGCGCGGCAGGATGACCGACGAGTCCAGGCCGACGATGTCGTCCCGGCTCTGGACGACGGTCCGCCACCACTGCCGCTTGATGTTCTCCTTGAGCTCCACGCCCAGCGGCCCGTAGTCCCAGGCCGACCGGGTACCGCCGTAGATCTCGCCGGACGGGAACACGAAGCCCCGTCGCTTGCAGAGGTTGACGACCTTGTCGAGGCGGGCGGGATCCCGCTTCTCGGACTGGTCGGGGCGGTCATTCACGGGGGCTGCCACAAGGGGCTCCATCCGGCTGGCGGTCGGCGGTTGACCCGTCCACGGTAGTTGGCCACCGCCGCGTCCCTCGGGCCAGTGGTCCGACCCCGGGTCAGCCGTTCTGCATCAGGACGAGCAGCCACACGCCCGTGACGACGATGACCAGCACGGGAGCCAGAGTCAGCAGGACCCACGGCCACCGGCGCGACCGCCCGTCCGCCACCGGACGCGGGCGCGGGACCGACGACCGGACGAGAACCCGCCGGGACGGACGACCACGCCGGGTCCGGCGACGCCGCGTGACCGGCCGCCCAGCGCTGCGCCGACGTGCCGTCGAAGGTCAGGGTCCGATCACGGTCGCCCTCCGGGGGCGACGCGAGCTGATCGGTGGGCTGATCGGCCTGCGTGCCCGGCGACGCGGTGCCGGGTTCGGCCCGCAGCGCCTCCCACTCCGGCGGGAGGTCGGGCGAGGGTCGGCCGGGCAGCGGGGGCAGCCGGATGTCGCGGGTCGGATCGGCGAGGCCGGAGACCGCCGGCTGCTGCCGGGGATCGGGCTCGGACGGGGCGGCCATGAGAGTTCCTCCTGCGTGACGACGCCGAGCCGCCGACGGCGGGGCGCACCACCGGGGAGTTCCCGCAGGACGGCGGTCTACGCGTCGGAAGGTCCGATCAGGCCGTGAGCTCGCCCGATGACACGTCCGCGGCGACGACGTCCGGCGCCTGGTCGGGCGCGAAGCGCTGCGCGAGGGCGGCGCTGATCTCGATGTGGCGGAGCAGGAATGCCCGCTCGTCCAGTCGCTTGCGGCGCAGCCAGCCGGTCACCTCGTCGTTGCACTTGCTCGCGTTGCACGAGCCGCAGGCGGGCGCGATGTTCGTGAGGGTGTAGCGGCCACCGCGGGAGAGCGCCTGGACGCAATCGCGCTGCAGGGGCGTCCCGGTCGCGCCGCAGTACGCGCAGCCGCCCCAGGCCGCCTGCAGCGCTGCCCACTGCTCGGCGCTGAGATCGTGCTCCACGCGCTCCATCCGGCGCTTGCGGCGCCGGGCGCTGCGCACCTTGCGGCTGACCGCCATGACGGCAGGTTAGGCGCGCGGCCGGCTCAGTCCGTGACGTACACGCCGGGCTCGTCGAGCGCGTGCACCCAGACCGGCGCGCCGGTGATCTTCACCTCGGCGGCCGACAGCGCCCGGCGGTAGGAGCCGACGCCGTCCCAGCGGGTGACCAGCGCCCAGAGGTCCGGGTCGTCGGCGGACCGGCCCAGCTCGCCGTCCCGGAAGCCGGGCCGGGCGGACAACGCCCCGAGCAGCGCCGCGACGGCGGCGGCCAGCGCCTCGCCGTCCTGACCGTGCGCCCGCAGGCGCGTCACCGCGAACACGTGTCTCCTCGTCGGTCGGGGGCCGAACCGCGTCGCCACTGCCACTCGTCGTCCACCTGCGATCATGGACCCATGGCCCGCACCACCCGACAGCGCGAGGCCGTCCGAGCCGTCTTCCAGGACCTCGACGGCTTCCACAGTGCGCAGGAGGTGCACGCGCGGCTGCGGGCGACCGGCGACGCGGTGGGCCTGTCCACCGTCTACCGCGCCGTGCAGTCCCTCGCCGACGACGGCGAACTCGACTCCATCCGCACCGACTCCGGCGAGGCGCTCTACCGCCGGTGCAGCCCCCAGCACCACCACCACCTGGTGTGCCGCAACTGCGGCCTCACCGTGGAGGTGGAGGGGCCGGCCGTCGAGCTGTGGGCCGATCGGGTCGCCGGCGAGCACGGCTTCGCCGACGTCAGCCACACGCTGGAGATCTTCGGCACCTGCAGCACATGCCGATGACCGGACGGCCGCGCTCGATGCGCGGCCGCCCGGTCAGCTGACCGAGGTCAGACCCGGCGTCGGCTCAGAAGAAGTCGCAGACGGTCAGGTCGGAACCGACGTAGACCAGCAGCGTGAAGGGGCTGCCGTCCTCGAGCGTCAGCGAGAACGCGGCGACGTCCTGGTCACCCGACGTGCTCACGCCGTCGAAGGTGCCGTCGGTGAAGCCCTGGCCGCCGAGGGTCTCGCTCGTAGAAGTAGCGCCGCGAGGACCTCGGCCGGGTCCCCACCCGCAGCGGCGTCCGTGGCCGCCGCCTGCAGGTCGGCGCAGGTCAGGTCGAAAGCGCCCTGGAAGTCGCCCGACGCCATCGCCTGGACCCAGGCGAACGCGACGTCACCCGAGCCGGCGTACTGGCCGCCCTCGGAGGGGTCCGGAGCGGAGCCGGTGTCCATCGAGCCGGTCGCCGTGGCGCCCCCGGGGAGGCTCATGCTCGGCATCGACGACGCGCTGCTCTCCGTCGGGGCCGACTCGGTGCTGGACGCGGCCGTGGAGCGTAGTCGTGGAGGTAGCCGTGTTGGTCGGGTCGTCGTCGCCACTGAGCAGGAAGAACAGCAGGACGCCGACGCCCGCGAGCACCACGACGACCGCCGCGATGATCCAGGGCAGCGGGCTCTTCTTCTGCGGCGGCTGGCCGTAGCCACCCGGGCCGTAGCCGCCGGGCGCGCCGGGGCCCCCGTAGCCGGGCTGGCCGTACTGACCGGGCGCGGGCTGGCCGTACTGACCCGGCTGACCGGGCTGGCCGTACTGGCCGGGAGCGGGCTGACCGTACTGACCGGGCGCCGGCTGGCCGGGCTGGCCGTACTGACCCGGCTGACCGGGCTGGCCGTACTGACCGGGACCGGGCTGACCGGGCTGACCGGGCTGCTGACCCGGCGCGCCGTAGGGCGGGCCGTACTGGCCAGGAGGCTGACTCATCTGATCTCTTCCGTTTCGTCGTCCGGCTGCACTCGTCCGGGCAGATCGCAACGTAGTGACCCCATCGCCCTGCGCATACCGCTTAGTGCGCGGCACGCCGGTATCGGTTCCGTAAACCAACCGATGGAGGGTCGCTTCTTGGTCACGAACGCAACGCCCGGCGGCCGGGGCGCTGGTCGTGGTGCACCCGCGTCCCTAGAATCCGCGCACGACCGCATCTGCCGCAGGCTCGGAATGAGCGCGGGTCTGCGGCACACGGAGGGGTCTGGGTGGAGTTCGAACAGTTCGGCGCCTATCGCATCGAGGGCCTACTGGGCCGCGGCGGGATGGGCGAGGTGTACCGCGCCTTCGACACGGAGCACGACCGCGTCGTCGCCCTGAAGGTGCTCTCCGAGCACCTGGCGGCTGACAAGGGGTACCGCGAGCGGTTCCGGCGCGAGGCCCACTCGGCGGCCCGGCTGCAACGAACCGCACATCGTGCCGATCCACCGCTACGGCGAGATCGAGGGACGACTGTTCCTCGACATGCGCCTGGTGCCCGGGCGCGACGTCGCCGAGGTCCTCGCGAACGAGGGGCCGATGGACCCGGCGCGTGCCGTGTCGATCACCAGCCAGGCCGCCCGCGCCCTGGACTCCGCGCACGCCGACGGCCTGATCCACCGCGACGTGAAGCCGTCGAACATCCTGGTCACCGGCACGGGCGACGACGAGTTCGTCTACCTCGTCGACTTCGGCATCGCCCGGTCGACGACCGACACGCAGGGGCCGGCGCTCACCCAGACCGGTGCGGCACTGGGCTCGTTCGACTACATGGCGCCCGAGCGGTTCCTCGAGCGCCCGGCGGACAAGCGGGTCGACGTCTACGCCCTGGCCTGCGTGCTGTTCGAGATCCTCACGGGGCGCCGGCCGTTCATGGGCGACGGCCTGGCCGTCCTGATGTACGCCCACCTCAACACCGACGCCCCCGCGCCGTCGCAGATCCGGTCGGACCTGCCGCACGCGCTGGACAGCGTCATCCTCAAGGGCCTGGCCAAGGACCCCGACGAGCGCTGGGCCACAGCCGGTGAGTTCGCCGCCGCGGCCCGCAAGGCGCTGAGCGAGTCGGGTGTGACCCCCGCCCCCGAGGTGCGGACCCCGGCGGCACCGCCGACCGCCGTCACCCCCCTGCCGTTCACGCCACAGACGGTCGGCTTCTCCAACCCCGGCCAGCCGACGGGCGGCTACGGCCCGGCGGCCGGCACCGGCTACGGCCCGCCGTCCAACCCCGGCGCACCGCCCGTCTACGTCCCGCCGGGCAACACCGGGGGCTACGGACCGCCGTCCAACCCCGGTGCCCCGGGCGCCTACGTCCCGCCGGCGAACACCGGGGGCTACGGACCGCCGTCCAACCCCGCGATGCCCGTCTACACCGGCCCCGGCGGCCCGCCGTACGGGCCGCCCGGCGGCCCGCCGGGTTCAGGCGGCGGCGGGAAGTCCAACAAGCTGCCGCTGATCCTCGCCGGGGTGGCGGCGCTCCTGGCGATCATCGTGGTGGTCGTCGTCGTCCTGGTCACCAACGACGGGGGTGGCGTCACCCCCGTCGCCACCGACACCGCGACGGTGACGACGACGCCGCCGACGCCGACGAGCACGACCACGCCAACGAGCACCACGACGGAGGCGCCCGACCCGGAGGCGCAGCTGCTCGCGGTCATCCCGGGGGCGTTCAACCGCGACAACTGCCGCACCCAGGACGCCGCCGGCGACGGCGACCTCGCCGCCCTCGACTGCGGCGCCTCGACGGTCCAGCCCGGCCCCTCGGACTCGGCGTTCTACCTCTACCCCGACGCCGAGACGCTCGACGGCGTGTTCCTCGACGACACCGAGCGCGTGGGGTTGTCCGAGCTGTCCGGGGAGAACTGCCCGGAGGCCCAGGGCTTCCAGAACTACACCGACGCCAACGGTGACCAGGCCGGCCGGATCGCGTGCTACGTGCGCGAGCAGGACAACGCCTCGGTGATCCTGTGGACCCAGGACGCGTTCGCCGCCGAGGGGTTCGTCGTCCTCGCCGACGGCGGTGTCGAGGGCCTGCAGACCCTCGTCGACTGGTGGCGGGTGCCGTCGAACAGCGACTTCGGCTGATCCGCTCAGGCTGAACACCGACGGCGGCCGGCCGTTCCCCTCGTGGGAACGACCGGCCGCCGTCGTCGTGCCGGGACCAGGTCAGGTGCGCGCGGCCAGGGCCTCCAGCTTCTCGGCCACCTCCAGCGCGGTCGCCGGACGCTCGCCGACCGGAGCCAGGCACGCGCGCACGAGTTCTGCCTCCTCGGCCGAGAGCCCCTCGGCGACCTCCGGCTTGGCGCTCATGACCCGGCGGATGGCCAGCAGGGGCTCGCTGTCGGGTAGCTCGCCGTAGAGGCCGGTGCCGGTGAGGGCCCGGTGCAGGGTCGCCCCGATCGCGAAGACCTCCGTCGACCGGGACGGCCGCTCGCCCTGCAGCAGGGCGGGGTCGAGGTACTCGACCGACGCCGCGCTCGCCATCCCGGTCAAGGTGACGCCCGGGGTGAGGTACCTGGCCAGGCCGAGGTCGGAGAGCTTGCCGCCGTCCTCGGTGAGCAGCACGTTGGCCGGCTTCAGGTCGCCGTGCGTGAGTCCGGCCTCGTGCAGGGCGTGCAGCGCGCGGGCCGCGTTGCCGACGGCGCGGAGCACCTCTGCCCGGCTGAGCGGGCGTGACGGGGAGGCCAGCGAGCCGAGCGGGCAGTACTCCATCGCGTACATGAAGCTGTCCTGCAGGACCGCGTCGTAGACCTTCACGAGGTAGGGCGAGCTGACCTTCGCGAAGGCACGCAGTTCACGCACGCCGCGCTGGTACGCCTGCTCGCTGTGCTGTCCCGTGAACACCTTGACGGCGACGTACTCGTCCGGGATACCGAGCCGCGCCGGGGGGCGGGCGAGGTAGAACCGGCCGTGGTTGCCCTCGCCGAGCACACGGACCACCTGGTAGTCCGCGATCGCGGCAGGCGGTGCTCCGGCCAGGCCGACGACGTCCATCCAAGTCCTCCTGTGCGTTCGGGTTCGCCCGCGTCGGAGTGGCCGCGCAGGTCCAGCAGCCGCCCAGTCTGCCGGGATCGCGGCGTCCGGGGAAGGAGATCGGTTCCGCTGCGTTCGGGACGCCGCAGGACGGACCACGGCGACCCCAGCCCGGCTAGCATCCGCCCCCGGAAGCCGCCTGCTGCGGGCGTCTCCCCAGCCCAGACCGGCCGTTCTCGTCCCTTGGTGCCCTGGCAGCGCAGGCCCACCCTGTCCATCTCGGGAGTTCTCGTGGATCCACGCACGGTCCCGGAGATCGTCGCCTACGTCTTCATCGACCTGGCCGTGATCATCGTGCTGGCCCGGCTCATGGGCCGACTCGCCGTCAAAGTGGGTCAGCCGGCCGTCGTCGGCGAGATCATCGCGGGCATCATGCTCGGTCCGAGCCTGCTCGGTCTCTTCCCCGGCGAGCTGAACACCCTGCTGTTCCCGCCCGACATCCGGCCCTTCCTCAACGTCCTGGCCCAGCTCGGGATCGTCCTGTTCATGTTCCTCGTCGGACTCGAGGTGGACCTCTCGTTCATCCGCGGCCGCGAGAAGGTCGCGGTCTCGGTGTCACTGGTCTCGATCGTCCTGCCGTTCGGCCTGGGCTTCCTGCTCGCGACCTATCTGTACAACGACCACGACACCGTGAACGACGCGACGGTCAGCTTCCTGGCCTTCGCCCTGTTCCTCGGCGTCGCCATGTCGATCACGGCATTCCCCGTGCTGGCCCGCATCCTCGCCGAGCGGAACATGCACCGGATCCCCACCGGTGTCCTCGCGCTCGCCTGCGCCGCCGTCGATGACGTGCTGGCGTGGTCGCTGCTCGCGATCGTGGTCGCCATCGTCTCGGCGACCTCGTTCGTCGGAGTCATCCAGATCCTGGGCTTCTCGATCGTCTTCGCGATCGTGATGTTCGGGGTGATCCGTCCCCTGCTCAAGAGGCTGGTCACCTACCACGACCGCTTCGGCAAGCTCACGCCCGACATGCTGGCCCTCGTCCTGGTCGGCCTCCTGGCCAGTTCGTGGGTCGCCGAGGAGATCGGCATCCACTTCATCTTCGGCGCGTTCGTCTTCGGCGTGATCATGCCGCGCAAGGGCGCGGCCCAGATGACGCACGAGATC
Organism: uncultured Actinomycetota bacterium; assembly: GCA_963748305.1. Taxonomy (GTDB): domain Bacteria; phylum Actinomycetota; class Actinomycetes; order Mycobacteriales; family Geodermatophilaceae; genus Blastococcus_B. The sequence continues at coordinate 22,320 of CAVVIN010000024.1, forward strand.
GTCGACCGGCTCGAGCAGGTCAGCGTCCTGCTCCTGCTGCCCGTGTTCTTCGTGGTCACCGGCTCCAATGTCGACATCGGTGCCATCGACCTGACCGGCCTCTGGGAACTCGCGCTGATCCTGCTGGTCGCGATCTCCGGCAAGTTCGTCGGCGCCTTCGTCGCAGCCCGGTTCCAGGGCGTCCCCCGCCGTCAGGCGACTGCGCTGGGCGTGCTGATGAACACCCGCGGACTCACCGAGCTGGTCATCCTCAACATCGGTGTGATGCTCGGTGTCCTCGACGGCGAGATGTTCACGCTGATGGTGATCATGGCTGTGGTCACGACGATGATGGCGTCGCCGCTGCTCAACCTCGTGTACCCGAAGCGGATCCTCGACCGCGACATCGCCGAGGCCGAACGAGCCGCCATGGGCCTCGAGGATGCGTACACCGTCGTCGTCGTGGTCGACGACCCCGATCACGACGCCGCCCTGATCCGACTGGCCTGCGACATCGTCGGCCGAGAGAGCCCGGCCCAGGTGGTCGTGACTCAGGTCGTTCGGCGGACGACGCCGAAACCTGAGGTGGCCAGCGGACTGACCGCCGACCTCGCGCTGCTCGCGGCGGCCGCTGACCAGCTACGCGAGCTGTCCCGGATCGTCGACGAGCGAGGGCTCAGGTCATCGATCGCGTCCCGCTTCAGCGACACACCGTGGACGGACGTCGCCGAGATCGCCGGCAACGCCAATGCCGACGTCGTGCTCGTCCGCGCCGGCTGGGGCGGGGCCGACGCGGCCAGCGGACACCACTCCGTGGCCGGCGAGCCTGCAAGGGACCGTCGTCGTGCGTCTCCGGTGACGTCGGTGACCATGGCCTGGCGCCGTCGGGGCCGGTGGCCGTCATCCAGGACACCGGACCCGACGGACGCACGGCCCTGCGGCTGGCGGCCCAGACGAGCGTCGGCCGCTCGGTCCCGCTGAAGCTCGAGGCCGGCGAGGGCTGGCGGGCCGGACGGCGGGCCGCCGGGATCGCCGAGTCCCTGCGCCGGGTCGGCGTCGAGGTCGCAGCCGAGGACTCGGTGACGCCGGCCGGGCTGCTGTTCACCCCGCCCGGGGAGGTCAGCGGCTCCGGACCCGACCTCACGCCGGTGCTGACCGTGCACGCCGGGCCGGCCGACCGCGACCGGGACATGGACGAGACCCTGGCCGAGATCGCCGCGCCGTCCGGCCAGGCCTGACCGCGGGGACGGTTCGCGGGCGCTGGTGCTCTGCTTCCTCCAGTGAGCAGAGCACCGGCGTCCGGATGACCAGGGCGCCGGACCGCCGGTGCCCACACAGCCGCTAGGACAAAGGCCCCGGCGGCTCTCCGAGGAGAGCCGCCGGGGCCTTTGTCATGCCCCCCGAGGACGGGTCAGGAAGCGCCACCGTGCGGCGACTCGAACGCGAACTGCCGGCTGCCCATCCGCACCGCCATGCCCGCCGTGAGCCGGACCGGCTGGCCCGGCACCAGCGACGACCACTGCGGGGCGCCCTGGGGCGCGACCAGCGTGCCGTTCGCCGACCCGGTGTCGACCAGGACGACGTCCCAGCCCTCCAGGCGGATCTCGGCGTGGTGCCGGCTGACGCCGCCGGTCTGGTCGATGACCAGCAGCGGGCGCAGCTCACCGGACTGGACCCGGGGGTCGGTCTCCGGTTCGCGACCGAGCAGGTAGTCGGCGTCCATGCTGACCGTGGCCCCGTTGTCGAAGACGAGCAGGCCCAGCGGCGGGCGCACGCCCTCGATGAAGACGCCGGTCTTCTCGGCCATCCGGATGCCGCACAGGTTGCAGAAGAGCACCCGCGGGTCGTTGAGGTGACCGCGTGAGCAGAGGAAGCCCTTGACCTTGGGTCGGGTGTCCTCCGGCTCCTTGACCAGCGCCGCCGGCGGCTGCTCCGTGGAGATGACCGGGAGCGGGGTGCGCTCCTCGTCCTCCTCCTCGGGTGCGTCCAGCAACGACGCCGACAGGACCGGCGCCGGCAGCTCCATCGGCTCCGGCGCAGGAGCCGGTGCTGGGGCCGGCGCGGGCGCTGCGTGCGCGCCGCGTGCGTCGTGGCCCGCGTGGTCGTGACCGGCGTGGTCGTGGCCGACGGGCTCCGGGGCTGGTGGGGCTGCCGGCGCGCGCCGTGGCGGCGGCGGCAACGGGCGCCCGCCTGCGGGCGGGGTCACCGCCCCCGGCTGCGGAAGCGAACCGGGCGCGGGCAGCCGCAGCATCGTCGTCGGGGTCGGGGAGTCCAGCACCCGTGTCGGCGACGGCGCGGCCGCCGGCGACAGGACCGCCGCCGCACCGGGCACACTGCCGGCCTCGAGGTCGGCCAGCGGGTGCGGCGAGGTGGTCACGGCCGAGCCCGCCGAGAGCCGCAGCGCGGCCGGAGGCCAGTCGACGAGCCGGTCGAGGAACGGCATGCCGTCGGGCAGCTTCTGCTCGCCGTCCGCGGACGTGAGCCGCAGGCCGAGGTCCGGGACCTCTGCGGCACCCTCGCCCACGAGCGCGACCGCGAGTCCCTCCTCCGTCGCCGCAGCGACGGCGAAGGACGGCAGATCACCGGCGTTGGGCAGCCAGGTGCGCAGCTCGTCGTGCAGCCGCCGACCGGGGGCGCGGCTGCCGCCGGCGGACACCCGCCGGCAGAGCTCGACGAGCTCACCGACGCGCATGTCGCCGGCGGGCATGGCGGGTGCGGGCGGCGTCGGTGCGGCACCCCAGCCACCCAGCTTGGCGCTGACCGGCGGCGGCGCGACGACGGCCTCGACCGCGACCACGAGCAGGATCCCGGGCATCCGGACGACGAGGTCGTCCCCCGGCGCGACGGCGACCGAGACCTGGTCGAAGGGCGGAACGGTGGACGGGCTCTTCGCGCCGGCCACGGAGGAGAGAGGCTGTCGGCCATCAGATGAGCCGCCCGCCGTTGATCCGCCAGTGGATGAACGGCACCCGCATCGGACCGTTGGCCACGAGCCAGACGATCACCCACGTGCTGACGAAGTGGATGACGAAGGCCGGCCCCGGGATCGAGTCGATCCACGGGATCGCGCCACCGGCGAGCAGGAACCAGACCAGCAGGCCCTCGGGGATCGCGGTGAGCAGCCCGAAGATCGTCGGCCAGTCCTTCTCCCAGCGGAACTGCTGGATCGCGTGGTAGATCAGCTCCCACCCGATGCCGAGCACGGCGATCATCGCGAGGATCGTGAAGGTCGTCTGGTAGGACTCGCCCAGCGGTGCGCCGGTGGGCAGGATCGGGGTGATGATCAAGGTCCACAGGGACCCGACCGTCGCCAGCAGGAAGATCCGCGTCTGGATGCGGCCGTTGAGGGTGGGGAGCACGGAGGTCTCTCTCGCTCGTCGTGGGTGGGACTACGCGGGGGGCTCAGTCGGGGACGGAGCGATCAGATCGTCTTGTGCCGGACCCACTTCCACCACTGACTGGTGGATCGTCCCGGGCCGAGCTTCTTCGCGAAGCCCTGCTTGATGAGGTCGTCGGCGATCTCCTGCGCGGCGATCTGCAGGCCGAAGAACGTGTCGACACCCGGGAACGGACCGCCCAGGGTCGCGCTGCCGGAGGCGTACATCTTGCCGCCGTTCTGCGCCCCGGTGACCTCGAAGTTCCGCCCCACGTCCAACCGCCCGACCGGGTTCCGGCCGGCGTTGGAGTGGTCCAGCAGGTCGGCCAGGACGCGGTGCTCGCGGATGTCGGCCTCGAGCCCGGTGCAGTCGATGACGGCGTCGAACGTGCCCAGCTGCGGGCCCTGGTTGCTCGAGACGGCGACCTCGACGAGTTCGCCGACCGGCCGCATGTTGTCGATCTCGCCGATCATCACCCGGTACCAGCCCTGGGCCGTCCCGCGCTTGAGCTGCTCCCTCCAGTCCCGGCGGACCGGGGTGTTCGTGCCGCCCATCTCCTTGTAGAGCTTGGCGCGCTCCTCGCCTTCGGACTTGCGGACCTGCTGCTTGAGCTGGCCGCCCCACACCGACTTCGGGTAGTTGAAGCCCTGGTAGGCCCAGCCGTCGGCGCCCTTGCGTCGCTTGAAGATGCCCGCGCCGTGGGGCTTGTCGATGTAGGTGCGGAACAGGTGGAAGATCTGGGTCTGCAGCCCCAGCCGGTCACGGTCGTCGATCAGCCGCTGCAGCACGCGGGAGGCGACGATGCCGCCGCCACGGATGAGCACGACGCCAGGGCGCAGCTTGAGCCGCTCGTAGAGGTGCTCGTGGGGCTCGTAGGCGTTGACCACGCGGCTGTAGTCGTTGTGCTCGGTGCGGTACTTCTGCAGGTCGGGCAGGAACTTCAGGCCGGGGTAGCCGATGGCGATGTGCACCCACTGGCTGCGGTAGGCGATGCGGCGGGTGGCGGCCGCGCCCTCGGGCGGGGTGAGGATGGTGAAGTAGCCGCCGCCGACCCGCCGTCGCACCATCCGGACCTGGCCGTGCACGACCGTCTCCGTGATAGCGGATGCGGTGCATCTCCTTCTCCATCGACTCGAACGCCGCTCCGGCCTTGGGCGTGTAGTAGTTCGCCCAGATGGGCTCGACCAGCACGTTCCAGAGCTGCTTGATGTTGCCGTGCAGGCCCTCCCGCAGGGCGTAGCTCGGGAAGCCCCAGATGTTGTCCGGCGTCGAGGAGGAGTCCGAGCGCAGGCGCTCGCCCCGGGGGATCTGGGAGACCGTCGTCAGGTACTCGTAGCTCTGCCACGGGTGCGAGAGCGGCGTGAGGACGCGGATGGCGTCGGTCGGGACCCCGCAGATGCGCAGGTAGTCGACCGTCACGAACGAACCGATGCCGCCGCCGACGCTGACGAACGGGACGTCGATGATCGGGATCCCGGCGTCGACCAGCATCTGCTCGGTCCAGAAGTCACTGGCCACGAGCTGGTCGTTGAGGTCGCCGTGCTGAGGCGGCTGGGCATGCTGCGGCGCGATCGTGCTCTCGCTCACGGTGGGTGTTCCGTCCTCTCACAGGGAGAAGCCACTTTTTCGGCACGGCGGTGTCCGTGTCAACGGGTCCGCGCGCGGCCTCGTGACGTGCTGGAGCGGCCCCCCTGCAGGGGCCCGCCGTGAGCTTGCGAACGGTGGAGGGCAGGGGGGTCCTTCTTCAGGCGCTGCCGAACCGGCGTTGCCGGGAGGCGTACTCCTCGCACGCCGCCCAGAGGTGCCGGCGGTCGAAATCGGGCCACAGCGTGTCGAGGAAGACCAGCTCCGCGTAGGCCGACTGCCACAGCAGGAAGTTGCTCGTGCGGTTCTCCCCGGAGCTGCGCACGAACAGGTCGACGTCGGGCATGTCCGGCTCGTCGAGGAAGCGGGCGACGGTCGACTCGTCGACCTTGTCGGGGTGCAGCCGGCCGGCGGCGACCTCGCGGGCGATGGCCGCGGCGGCGTCGGCGATCTCGGCCCGGCCGCCGTAGTTGACGCACATGGTCAGGGTGAGGACGTCGTTGTCGCGGGTGAGCTCCTCGGCGACCTCGAGCTCCTTGATCACGCTGCGCCACAGCCGCGGACGGCGGCCGGCCCAGCGCACCCGCACCCCGAGGTCGTGCATCTCGTCGCGACGGCGGCGGATGACGTCGCGGTTGAAGCCCATCAGGAAGCGGACCTCCTCCGGGCTGCGCCGCCAGTTCTCGGTGGAGAAGGCGTAGGCGCTGATCGCGCCGACGCCCAGCTCGATCGCGCCCTCGACGCAGTCGAACAGCGAGGACTCCCCCGCCTCGTGGCCCGCCGTGCGCGGCAGCCCGCGCTGCTTGGCCCAGCGCCCGTTGCCGTCCATGACGATCGCGACATGCCGCGGGCACCTTGTCGGCCGGGATCTGCGGCGGACGGGCGCCCGAGGGGTGCGGATTCGGCGCCTTGACCTCGCGCCGTTCTGCCGTTCGGCGCCTCACGATGTCACCGGTCGCTCCGCTTCTCCGCGGGCGTCGCTCGCTCGCTCGCTCGCTCGCTCCGGCGCTCGCTGCGATGCTCACGCCCCTGTCCGCTCACGAGCGGTCGACCAGCGCCAGCGACCGCAGTCCCCGCTCCAGGTGCCACTGCAGCAGCGCCGCCACCAGGCCGCTCCCCTCCCGCCGGTTGGTGCCCTGGCTGGCCTCCGCGCGGTCCCAGTCGCCGGTCAGCAGCGCGTCGAGCAACTCGATGGTCACCGGGTTGGGCATCGCCGACCCGGTCGGCCGGCAGGACGGGCACACGCTGCCGCCGGCCGGCACGGAGAAGTGCCGGTGCGGGCCGGGCTCGGCGCACCGGGCGCAGTCGGCGAGCGCCGGCTCCCAGCCGGCCACCGACATGGCCCGCAGCAGGAACGCGTCGAGCACCAGCCCGGCGGGATGGCTGCGCTCGGCCAGCGACCGCAGCGCCCCGATGACGAGCAGGAACATCCGCAGCGACGGCTCGCGCTCCTCGGCGGTGAGCCGGTCGGCGGTCTCGAGCACCGCGGTGCCGGCGGTGTAGGACGGGTAGTCGTCGACGACGTCCTGCCCGTAGGACGCGGATCGACTCCGCCTGGCTGACGATGTCGAGGTTGCGGCCGGTGTAGAGCTGCAGGTCGACGTGGCTGAACGGCTCGAGCCGGGCGCCGAACTTGCTCTTGGTGCGCCGCACGCCCTTCGCGACCGCGCGCACCTTGCCGTGCCGGCGGGTCAGCACGGTGATGATCCGGTCGGCCTCGCCCAGCTTCTGGGTGCGCAGGACGACGCCCTCGTCCCGGTACAGCGCCTTCGGGGTACCGCTCACGTCAGTACCCCAGCCGGTTGAGCTTCTTCGGGTCGTCCTGCCACTCCCCCAGCACGGTGACGTGCAGCTCCAGGTGCACCCGGGCGCCGAGCAGCGTCTCCATGCCGGCCCGCGCCTCGGTGCCGATCGCCTTGATGATCTGCCCGCCCTTGCCCAGCAGCATCGGCTTCTGGCTGTCCCGCTCGACGTGCAGCAGGGCGTGGATCTCGACGAAGTCGCTGCCCGGCCGCTTGGTGTCGGGGCGCCGGATGATCTCCTCGATCGCTGACGGCCAGGGAGTGCGGCACCTCCTGGCGCACCTTCTCCAGCGCGGCCTCGCGGATCAGCTCGGCGATCTGCCGCTCGACGTCCTCGTCGGTGGTCTGCTCCTCCGGGTAGAGGGCCGGGCCCTCGGGCAGGAGGCCGATCAGCAGGTTCTCGAGCAGCGTCACCTGGTCCCCGCCGACCGCGCTGACCGGCACCACCTCGGCCGCGTTCTCGATGAGCTTGTGGGCGGCCATCAACTGCAGGGCCACCTGCTTCTTCGACGCGATGTCGGTCTTGGTGACGACGACGACGATCGGCGCCTTCACCTCGCGCAGCTGGCGGGCGATGAACGCGTCCCCGGTGCCGACGGGCTGGTCGGCCGGGACGCAGAAGACGATCACGTCGACGTCGGAGAGCGTGTCCCGGACGACGTCGTTGAGCCGCTGGCCCAGCAGGCTCTTGGGCTTGTGCAGCCCGGGGGTGTCGACGAGGACGATCTGGCCGGCGGGCCGGTGCACGACCCCCCGGATGGCGTGCCGGGTGGTCTGCGGGCGGTTGCTGACGATGCCGACCTTCTCGCCGACCAGCGCGTTGGTGAGCGTCGTCTTGCCGGCGTTGGGGCGACCGACCAGAGCGACGAAGCCGCTGCGGTGCGGCGTCTGCTCGGAATCCGTCACGGGGTCAGTCTCCCACCGAGGTCCGACGGCGACGCTCGGCAGGCCGCTGGGATGATCGTCGGCATGGCACGGGAGCACGGTCTGCCGGGACGGGCCGCGCAAGGAGCGGGAGCTGCACCTGCGCGAGCTCCGCGGCTACGGGTTCCTCGCCGGCCGCGGCCCGCGACGCTCGGCCACCGTCGTCCCGGCGCCGCTTGCGGTACTGGCAGTACGACCCGCCCCGCCCGGTCCCCGTTCGTCGTGGTGGTCGGGATCGTGACGGTCTGGCTGGGGGTCTTCGGCTGGAGCGGCGGCTGGCCCGCCGTGTCCGACGAGGCACCGCTCGCCGTCGGCCTGGGGCTGCTCGTCCTGGCGCTCAACGTCGGCCGGCTGTCCGTGTCCGACCACGCGCTGTCGGCCGACATCCCGGCGGCCCGGACGAATCCGGCGTCGATCGTGCCGCTCGTGCTGATCCGCGAGGTGCGGGCCGGCGACCCCCCGCCCGACTGGCCCCAGGCCGCCCGGCGCGGTGGCTGGCTGCCGGGCCGCGCCCGGGTCGTCGTCCGACACCTGGCCGACGACGCCACGACCGAGCGGGCCTTCACCCGCTGGGTCCGCGACCCGGAGGCGTTCGCCGAGGCGCTCGGTCACCCGCTTCCGGCGTCGTCGCGGCGCTAGCGTCGCGCGGGACCCCCGGAGGTGGCGTGACCGGCGAACCGCTCGAGGAGTACCTCGCGCTCTACGACGACGAGGCCGGCCGGGCCTTCGTGCGGCTCGATCACGCCATCCGGCAGGCCGCGCCCGAGCTGGACGTGGCGATCAAGTACCGGCTGCTGAGCTACACCGTCGACCGGGACTGGCGGCACTGGGTCTGCGCGGTCAACGCGACGAAGTCCGCCGTCTGCCTGCGTTTCCTGTGGGGTGTCCTGCTCGACGACCCGCTCGGCGTCCTGCGGCCAGGTACGTCGACCCTGATGACCTGGGACATCCCGCGCGGTGCCGACATCGATACAGCGGCTGTAGCGACCTACGTGCGCGAGGCGCTGGCCAAGCGCGACCATTTCCTCGCGAACGCCGAGGCGATCAGCGCCGCCGCCCGAGAGCGCTACGGGAAGCCCCGATAATGATCAGGTCACCTGATCATTAGGGGTCCTGGCTCAGCATCGACAGTGAGCCAGGACCCCAAACGATCAGGTCACCTGATCGTTAGGGGCGCTCACACGGTCGTGCGCAGGCTCCCGTCGGGGCCGGCCAGGTGTACCGGCGCGGACGGCGTGAGGTCGCGGACGGCGGCCAGTCCGTCCTGCTCGACGGCGTCGGCGGCCGAGACGATCGCGGCCGCCTCGAGCCCGTCGACCCCGCTGGAGACGGCGGCGGCGACGGCGGCCTGCAGGGCGGAGAGCTTCAGCGACGGCAGGGCGACGGTCGCGGCGAGGTAGGTGCGCCCGTCGGTGTCGCGGACGGCCGCCCCCTCGGGCGCGCCGGTGCGGCCGCGGGCGGACCGGGCGAGGGTGACGAGCTTCGCGTCCTCGGGCTGCAGGTCGGAGGAGGCGTCGGCGGCGGTCACAGCGGGTCAGCCTTCCACGGGCGCCGGGAGCTCCGCGCGGGTGGATCCGGACGAGCGCTCGCCCGACTCCTCATGACCCTCGGGCTCCGGCGACGTCACCCGGCAGACCAGCAGGGTGTCGATCCGGTTGCGACGTCCCCCGGTGCTCTCGGCGACCAGCCGCAGGCCACCGACCTCGGCAGCGGCGCCCTCGATCGGCACCCGGCCGAGCGCGCGGGCGAGCAGGCCGCCGACGGTCTCGACGTCGTCGTCCTCGGGCAGTTCGACGTCGAACAGCTCGGCGAGGTCCTCGACCGGCAGCCGGGCGGTGACCCGCATCGAGCCGTCGGGCAGCTCCTCGACCGGCGGCCGCTGGACCTGGTCGTGCTCGTCGGAGATCTCGCCGACGATCTCCTCGAGGATGTCCTCGATGGTGACCAGGCCGGCGAAACCGCCGTACTCGTCGACGACGATCGCGATGTGGATCCGCTGCGCCTGCATGTCGCGCAGCAGCTCGTCGACCGGCTTGGACTCCGGCACGAACGTCGGCGGCCGCATGATCTCCTCGACGCGGGGGCCGCGGCTGTCGCTGCCGTTCTGCGACCGACGGACGAGGTCCTTGAGGTAGACGACGCCCACGACGTCGTCGACGTTCTCGCCGATGACCGGGAGCCGGCTGAACCCGCTGCGCAGCGCGAGCGCCAGCGCCTGGCGGACGGTCTTGGTGCGCTCGATCCACACGACGTCGGTGCGCGGCACCATGACCTCGCGGGCGATGGTGTCGCCGAGCTCGAAGACCGAGTGGATCATCTGGCGCTCGCCGGACTCCACGACGCCGCGCTCCTCGGCCATGTCGACCAGCTCGCGCAGCTCGACCTCGGAGGAGAACGGCCCGTCGCGGAAACCGCGGCCGGGGGTGATCGCGTTGCCGATGAGGATGAGCAGCGTCGCGACCGGGCCCAGGATCCGGCCGAGCATGCCGCATGACGCCGGCGGTGGCCAGCGCGACCCCGTAGGCGTGCTGGCGGCCGAGGGTCCGCGGACCGACGCCGACCAGCACGTAGCTGACCACGATCATGATCCCGGCGGTGGTGAGCACCGTCTTCCAGCCGCTGCCCCAGACGCCGTAGAAGACGACGGTCAGCAGCACCGCGGCGAGCGTCTCGCAGACGATCCGCAGCAGGAGCAGCAGCGCCACGTGCCGGGCCCGCTCGGCAATGACCTCCTCGAGGGCGTCGGCGTGCTTCGTCCCGTCGCGGCGCATCTCCTCCACGCGGGCCTTGGACACGCGTTGCAGGGCCGCGTCCATCGCGGCGAACACGCCCGCGAACGGCACCAGCGCGATCGCGACCACCAGCAGGGTGACCGCTCCGCCGCTCATCGGGTCCGGCTCGTCATGAGCGGGGCTCCCGGGTGGCGGGGGCGCCGGTCACGGGCTCGCGCGGCGCGGCCCGCCAGCCGTCGAGGAGCTTCTGCTGGAGGGCGAACATCTCCTTCTCCTCGACGGGCTCCATGTGGTCGTAGCCGAGGAGGTGCAGGACGCCGTGGGTGGCCAGCAGGACCAGTTCGTCGTCCATCGAGTGGCCGGCGGCGCGCGCCTGCCGGACGGCGATCGCCGGGCAGAGGACGACGTCGCCGAGCAGCGCCGGACCCGGCTCCGGGTCGTCGGGCCGGGCGGTGTCCAGCTCGTCCATCGGGAAGGCGAGCACGTCGGTCGGGCCCTTCTCGCCCATCCACCGCTCGTGCAGGCTGCTCATGTAGTCGACGTCGACGCACAGCACCGACAGCTCGGCCATCGGGTTGACCTTCATCTCGCCGAGCACGAACCGGCAGACGCCGGCCAGCTCGGCCTCGTCGACCGCGATCTCCGACTCGTTGGCGACCTCGACGGGCACGCCGGTCAGCTCCCCTGCCGGCGCGGCCGGGTCGTCCGCACCGGGGCGCCGGCCGCCGGTCGTCGGGCTTCCGTGGGCTGCTGGGTGGCGTCCCAGCGTTCGTAGGCGTCCACGATGTCCCCGACCAGGCGGTGCCGGACGACGTCGGCGCTGGTCAGGTAGGCGAAGTGGACGTCGTCGATGCTGTCGAGGATCTCCTGGACGATCCGCAGGCCGCTCTTCGCGCCCCCCGGCAGGTCGACCTGGGTGACGTCACCGGTGACGACGAACTTCGAGCCGAAACCGAGCCGGGTGAGGAACATCTTCATCTGCTCGGCGGTCGTGTTCTGCGCCTCGTCGAGGATCACGAACGCATCGTTCAAGCTTCTTCCACGCATGTAGCCGAGGGGCGCGACCTCGATCGTTCCGGCCGCCATCAACCGGGGAATCGACTCGGGATCGACCATGTCGTGCAGCGCGTCGTACAGGGGCCGCAGGTACGGGTCGATCTTCTCCGAGAGCGTGCCCGGCAGGAAGCCGAGCCGCTCCCCCGCCTCGACCGCCGGCCGGGTCAGGATGATCCGGTTGACCTGCTTCGTCGTCAGCGCCTGGACGGCCTTGGCCATGGCCAGGTAGGTCTTGCCGGTGCCGGCCGGGCCGATGCCGAACACGATCGTGTTCTCGTCGATCGCGTCCACGTAGCGCTTCTGGTTCAGCGTCTTGGGCCGGATCGTCCGCCCGCGGCGGCTGATGATGTCGAGGCTCAGCACGTCGGCCGGGCGCTCGGAGTCGCCGCTCTTCAGCATGCTGATGACCCGGCGGACCGAGTCGGGCCGCAGCGCCTGCCCCGTGCCGAGCAGCGCGATGAGCTCGTCGAAGACCCGGACGGCGAAGGCGTTGTCGGCGGGCTGGCCGGTGATCGCGATCTCGTTGCCGCGGACGTGGACGTCGGCGGCGACCTCGGCCTCGATCAGCCGGAGCAGCTCGTCGGCCGAGCCCGAGCAGCGCGACCATCGAGACGCTGTCGGGGACGGTGATGGTGGTCCGCACGGCGGCGGCTGTCGGAGCGGGCGAGCCGGTGCGGGTGCCGTCCGACGCCAGGTCCTGGCTGTGGGCCTGCGCCGAGGCCTCACGGGACGTGTGGGCACCCGGCGTGGGAACGCCTGGGGAGGTGTCGGGCAAGAACCCTCGACCCTGCCTTCCTGAACGGGGGTGCACTGCGGACCGGTCGAGTCTACCCGCGCCCGCACCCACGAATCCCGGTTTCGCCCCAAGGGGTCACCGGCGACGACCGCCTCACCGGCCCGAATACGTCGCCTTCCCGGGCCCGTCGGTCAGGAACGAGGCGACGGCGCCGCGCAGGTCGGCTGTGGCGAACAACGCTCCGGAGACCTCCGGGACCAGCTCGTCGGCGGCCCGCGCCCCCTGCCGCACCGCGGTGGTGACCAGCCGCTTGGTGGCCGCGTGGGCCACGGTCGGGCCGGCCGCGACCCGCCGCGCGTACTCCCGGGCCGCCTCGGCGAACCCGTCGTCCGGCAGCACGCGGTTGACGACGTCCCACCGCTCGAGGACGGCGGCCGGGTACCACTCGCCGGTGAAGATCAGCTCCTTGGCGCGGGCGGGCCCGGCCCGCTCGGCCAGCCGCTGGGGCCCGCCCATCGACGGCGTGAGCCCGACGACGATCTCGATCAGCCCGAAGCTCGCCTTCTCGGCGGCCAGCAGGATGTCGCAGGCCAGGGACAGCTCGAACGCCGCCGTCAGGGTGAGCCCGTGGGCGGCGAACACGGTCGGCACCGGCAGGTCCTCGACGGTCTGGGCGACCCGCAGCAGCTGCGCCCAGAGCTCTCCGCCCCGCGCGACGGGTTCCGGACCCTCGGCGATGTCGCGGAAGAAGGTGACGTCCACCCCGCCCGAGACGACCTTGCCGCGGGCCTCGAACAACACGGCCCGCGCACGGTCGGTCCGCTGCGGATCGGTCAGTGCGACCAGTTGCCCGACGACGGCGTCCAGCGCCGTGAACACCGCCGGGGTGAACAGGTTGAGCGGCGGGTTGTCCAGGACGACGACGGCGACGTCGCCGTCCCGCTCGAGCCGGACAGGCGCGGAATCGGTCACGGGTCGATCCTGGCAGGAGCGCATCTGGCCGGCTCGGCCACGCCCGGATCAGCCGGGCGGCCAGCTGAGGCGACGGCCGCCGAGCACGTGGAAGTGCACGTGGTGGACGCTCTGCCCCGCCTGCGGGCCGGTGTTGGTCACCAGCCGGTAGCCCGGCTCCGTGCTGTCGTCGCTGACCAGTTCCTCCTGGACGGCGATGGCCTGCGCGGCGGACACGACGTCGCCGAGCAGCCCGGGGTCGGCAGCCGCCAGCGCGCCGACGGTCGCGTGGTGCTCCTTGGGGATCACGAGCACGTGCGTCGGCGCCTGCGGGTTGATGTCGCGGAAGGCGAACACCCGGTCGGTCTGGTGGACGACGTCGGCGGGGATCTCCCCGGCGACCATGCGGCAGAAGAGGCAGTCGCTCACGCGCCCGACCCTAGAGCGACCCGAACGTCCTGGCTCACCATCGGGGGTCCTGGCTCAGCATCGACAGTGAGCCAGGACCCCTAATGATCAGGTCACCTGATCATTAGCGGGCGCAGTCAGCCGGTCCAGCGGGTGCGCAGGGAGAGCGCGGCGAACGCGGCGGCGCCGGCGGTCGAGGTCCGCAGCACCTCGGGCCCGAGCCGGACGGCGTGTGCGCCGGCGGCCCGGAAGGCCACCACCTCGCCGTCGGTCAGCCCGCCCTCGGGGCCGACGACGACGGCGACGATGCCGGTCGACGGGATGCTCAGCTCCGCCATCGGACGGCGCGCCTGCTCGTGCAGGACCACCGCGAGATCGACGTCGGACAGCAGCCCGCACACCGCGCGGGTGGTCATCGGCTCGGTCACCTCGGGCACCCGCGGACGGCGGGACTGCTTGCTGGCCGCCCGGGCCGCCGCGCGCCACTTGGCCACGCCCTTCTCCACGCGGTCCTCGCGCCAGCGGGTGACGCAGCGCGCCGCCGTCCAGGGCACGATCCGGTCCACGCCCAGCTCGGTGGCGAGGTCGACCGCCAGCGGTCCGCGGTCCCCCTTCGGCAGCGCCTGCACCAGCACGAACTCCGGGTCCGGCGGGGGCACCTCGTACCGGTGGCGCACCGTCACCCGCAGGCCGTCGGGGCCTGCGGTGAGCACCGACGCCTCGACGAGGGTGCCTCGGCCGTCCCCGACCAGCACGTGCTCCCCCGGGGTCAGCCGCAGCACCTCGACGGCGTGCCGGCCTTCGCCGCCGTCGACCAGCAGCTCCTCGGTCTCGGGAAGCTCGTCGAGCAGGAAGAGCGGGGCGCCGTCGAGCTCAGGGGATCCGGTGTCGGTGCTCGTCATCGGATCAGCGGCCGTTGAACGCGTCGCGGACGCGCGAGAACAGGCCGCCCTGGGCCTCCCGGTGGGACTCCGGCTGGTCCTCGCCGCGCAGGGCGGCGAGCTCGCGCAGCAGCTTCTCCTGCTCGGGGTCCAGGCGGGTCGGCGTCGCGACCTCGACGTGCACCAGCAGGTTGCCCCGGCCGGTCGCCCGCAGCCGCGGCGCCCCGTGCGCCCGGAGCGTGATCACGCTGCCGGACTGGGTGCCGGGGCGGATGTCGAGGTCCTCCTCGCCGTCCAGCGTCTTCAGGCTCAGCGTGGTGCCGAGCGCGGCGGAGGTCATCGGCAGCGTCACCCGGCAGTGCAGGTCCTCGCCGTCGCGGGTGAAGACGGTGTGCGGCCGCTCGTGCACCTCGACGTAGAGGTCGCCGGCCGGGCCGCCGCCGGGGCCGACCTCGCCCTGACCGGTGAGCCGGATCCGCATGCCGTCCTCGACGCCGGCGGGCACCTTCACCGTGATGGTGCGCCGGGCGCGGACGCGGCCGTCACCGGCGCACTCGGGGCACGGCTCCGGGATGACCTGACCGGTCCCCGCGCAGGTCGGGCAGGTGCGGCTGGTGACGACCTGGCCCAGGAAACCGCGCTGCACGCTCTGCACCTCGCCCCGGCCCGAGCAGGTGGTGCAGGTGGCGGCGTGCGTGCCGGGCGCGGAGCCGGCTCCGGTACAGGTGGAGCACAGGACGGCGGTGTCGACCGTCAGGTCCTTGGTGGTGCCGAAGACGCGTCTCGTCGAGCTCGAGCTCGATCGGGATCAGTGCGTCGCGCCCGGCCCGCGTGCGGCTGCGCGGTCCGCGCGCGGCCGCACCGCCGAAGAACGCGTCCATGATGTCGCCGAGGCCGCCGAACCCGCTGGTGCCGAAGCCACCCCCACCACCGCCGCCGCCGGTGTCGAACGGGTCGCCGCCGAGGTCGACGATGCGGCGCTTCTCCGGGTCGGTCAGCGCCTCGTAGGCGCGGGTGACCTCCTGGAAGCGCTCCTTGGCCTCCGGGTCGGGGTTGACGTCGGGGTGCAGGTCGCGAGCCAGCCGCCGATAGGCGCGCTTGATCTCGCTGTCACTCGCGCTCCGGGGCAGCCCCAGCACGCCGAAGTAGTCGGTCGCCATCGAGAAGTCTCAGCCTCAGCTCTCGGCCAGCAGGTGGCCGACATAGCGGGCCACGGCTCGTACCGCGGCCATGTTTCCTGGGTAGTCCATGCGGGTGGGCCCGACGATGCCCGAGGCCGCCCAGCGCCCGGTCCGGCGAGCCGTAGCCCACCGACACGAACGACGCACCGGTGAGCGCCTCGTGGGCGTTCTCCTCACCGATCCGGACCAGCACGGTGCTCGCGTCCACCTGACCCATCAAGCGCAGCACGACCACTTGTTCTTCCAACGCCTCCAGCAGCGGCCGCAAGGTCCCCGGGAAGTCCAGTGCACTGCCCCGCGTGAGGTTGGCGGTGCCCCCGATGACCAGACGGTCCTCGCTCGGCTCGACCAGCGTCTCCAGCAGGGTCGAGCTCACCGTGGCCACCAGGCCGCGCAGTTGCGGGGCGCGGTCTCGAGCAGGTCGGGGACCTTGTCGCCGGCGTCGGTGAGCTTCACTCCGGTGAACGCGGAGTTGAGCAGCGTGCGCAGCTCGGCGACGGCCTCGGCGTCGATGTCCACCGGGGTGTCGACCACGCGCTGCTCGACGCGGCCGGTGTCGGTGATCAGCACCAGCATCAGCCGGCCGGCCGCCAGCTGCACGACCTCGAGGTGCCGGACGGCGGAGCGCGACAGCGACGGGTACTGCACGACCGCCACCTGCCTGGTCAGCTGGGCGAGCAGCCGGACGGTGCGCCCCAGGACGTCGTGCAGGTCGACGGCGCCGTCGAGGAAGCGCTCGATCGCGCGGCGCTCGGCCGCCGTGAGCGGCTTGACCGCCGACAGCCGGTCGACGAACAGCCGGTAGCCCTTGTCCGTGGGCACGCGGCCGGCGCTGGTGTGCGGCTGGGTGATGTAGCCCTGCTCCTCGAGCACCGCCATGTCGTTGCGGATCGTGGCGGGCGAGACCCCCAGGTCGTGCCGATCGGCGAGGGCCTTGCTGCCGACCGGGTCGTTGGTCGAGACATAGTCCTGCACGATCGCCCGGAGGACTTCCAGGCGGCGTTCGTCATGCGCCACGGTGACACCTCCCCGTACCGGTCGACGCGCCGTTCGGCGCAGACAGGGCACTGGACCCAGCTCTTCCGTGATCTGGCACTCGCATGGACCGAGTGCCAGGCCAGCATACGTCCGAGGCGCCGCGCCGTCGCGCGGCTCGCACGGGCTGTACACCCCACCGGCGACCACGGCGGTGGTAGCTCCACCCCCACCGGCGACCACGGCGGTGGGCCCGGCGTCCCTCGCCCCCGGCGGTTAGGGTGAAGGTCGGTCGACGCCCTCCGGGGCAGAGAGCGGAGGTCGGTTCCCTGATCTTCAAAGCGGTACGTGACGGCCGCCCCTATCCCGACCACGGGCTCTCCACCCGGGACTGGGCGATGATCCCGCCGCGCCAGGTACGCATGGACACGCTGGTGACGACGAAGAAGGAGCTGGCGCTCGACGCGCTGCTCGCCGAGGACTCCACCTTCTACGGCGACCTGTTCCCGCACGCCGTCCAGTGGCACGGCGAGCTGTACCTCGAGGACGGCCTGCACCGGGCGCTCCGGGCGGCCCTCCAACAGCGCAACGTGATGCACGTCCGCGTGCTGGACCTGGACGCCCTCACGCCGGTGCAGACGCCGTCCGGACCGAACACCGCGGCCATCCCGGCGCAGCCGCCGGTCCCCAACCCGCGCCGACTGGCCTAGAGCCAGCCCTTCTGCTCCGCCACCCGGGCCGCCTCGACCCGCGTGCGGGCGCCGGTCTTGCCGATCGCCGACGACAGGTAGTTGCGCACCGTCCCCTCCGACAGGAAGAGCCGTGCGGCGATGCCGGCGACGGTGGCGCCGTCCGCCGCCGCACGCAGGACGTCGGCCTCCCGGGCCGACAGCGGGGTGGCGCCCAGAGCGAGGGCGGCGGCGGCGAGTTGCCGGTCGATGACCCGCTCCCCCGCCATCACGGCCCGGATGCCCCGGGCCAGCTCGGCCACCGGCGCGTCCTTGACCAGGAAGCCCGCGGCGCCGACCTCCATCGCCCGGCGGAGGAACCCCGGCCGGCCGAACGTCGTCAGGACGACGGCGCGGCAGTCCGGCAGGACCGACGCCAGCGCCCGCGCAGCCTCGATGCCGTCGCCACCCGGCATCTCGATGTCCAGCAGGGCCACGTCCGGCCGGTGCTCGCGAGCGGCGGCCACCACCTCGTCGCCGCGGCCGACCTCGGCCACGACCGTGAGGTCGTCCTCCAACTCGAGCAGCGCCCGCAGCGCACCCCGGACGAGCGTCTGGTCCTCGGCGATCAGCACCCGGATCATCGGGCGCTCGCCCGGTCGGCGGCCGCCACGGGCAGTGCCGCGGTGAGGCGGAAGCCACCCGACTCGGCGGGACCGGTCTCCAGCCGCCCGCCGAGCGCCGCGACGCGCTCGGCGAGACCCGAGAGGCCGGTCCCGGGTGGCGCCGACGTCCCGCGGCCGTCGTCGGTGACGGTCAGCACGACCTCGCCGGGGCCGGGTCGCAGGTCGACCACCATGGCCCGCGCGGCACTGTGCCTGAGCACGTTCGTGGTCGCCTCCCGGACCACCCAGCCGAGGACGGCGTCGACCGCGCCGGGCAGCTCGGCTGCGGGCGCGGCCACGCGCAGCGTGATCCCTGCGGCCGAGAGCGCCGACCGCGCCTCGGCCAGGGCCTGCGCCAGGCTCACCGAGCGGTATCCGCTCACGGCGTCGCGGACCTCGGCGAGCGCCCGCCTGGCCGCGGCCTCGACGTCGGCCATCTCGGCGCGTGCCCGCGCCGGATCGCGCTCGACGAGCCGGCCCGCGAGTTCGCTCTTCAGCGCGATCAGCGACAGGCTGTGGCCCAGCAGGTCGTGCAGATCCCGCGCGAAGCGCACCCGCTCCGCGGCGACCGCATTACGGGCCAGCTCGTCGCGTGCCTCGGCGAGCTCCGCGTTCACCGACACGAGGTACCGGGTGCCGCGCAGCGCGAACGCGGTGAGCAGGCAGATCAGCGGCAGGATGAACAGGTCGGCGAATACCCCGTGCACCGCGACGACGGTCGCGCAGATCGCGGCCGCGCCGAGCACGACCGGCCACACTGCCGACTCCGGCAGGCTCCCGGCCGCGGCGACGGACACGTAGATCAACAGGCCCGCCCAGGCCGGGCCCAGCCACACGGCCAGCGCTACCGCGAGAACGGCGACCACCAGCAATTGCCACGTCGCCCAACCCGGGCGCCGCTGGAACATCCGGCTGAACACCGAGAGATAGGCGACGGTGAACACCAGCAGCGCCGCGCCGGCGACCAGCCGCGCGGCCAGCGGCCGCGGGACGGTCAGCAGATCCGCCACCGGGAAGGCGAGGAACAGCAGCCAGGGCGCCGACCAACCCATGTGCTGCCGGAAGCTCCGCGGATCCACGACCATCGAAAATAGCCCCGCTCAGCCGGCCACCGCGTACATCGGGCGTCGTCGTGCCACGACGACCGCCACGGCACTGAAGACCGCGGTGAAGCCGGCCAGCGCGAGCACTGCCGCGAGGGCCGGGGCCGACCCGGCCGCGACGTCCCGCCCCAGCTCGGCGTACCAGTAGGACGGCAGGAACCGGGCGAGCACCTGCATCGACTCGGGGAAGACCTGGACGGGCACCCACAGGCCGCCGAGGGTCGCGAGGACGACGCTCACCAGGCCCATCGCACCGCCCGCGGCCTTCTCGTCGAGGGACAGCCCGAGCAGCAGGCCGAGCGCGACGAACGCGACCGAGCCGACCCACAGCACCGCGATCAGCCCCACCCAGGTGCCCAGCCCCAGCTGCACACCGTTGACGAACCGGCCGACGAGCGCCACGACGACCAGGCTGGGCAGCGTGAGCAGCGCCCCGACGGCGACGTCGACGGCGACCACCTGCGTCTGCGGCACGGGCGTCACCCGCAGCTGGCGCAGCCAGCCCGACGCCCGGTCGAAGGAGATCCGGATGGTCGCGCCGAGCGCGGCGCCGATGGCCCCGTAGGCCATCATCGAGACCATGAAGGACGCCGCGACGTCCTGGTAGTCCGCCGCGTTCCCGGCCTGCCCGCCGAAGATCTTGGTGAAGAACACCGTGAACAGGGCGGGCAGCAGCACGGTGAAGAACAGGAACTGGCGGTTGCGGGCCACGCGGCGCAACTGGAAGACCAACAGCGTGTTCATCGTGCGGCTCCGATCGGTCGGGTGAGGGAGAGGACGGCGTCCTCGAGGCTGGCCCCGCGGACCTCCAGGTCGGGCAGGCGCCGCGCCCCCGACCAGCAGTGCGCGCAGCGTCGTCTCGGGATCGCTGGTGGTCAGTGCGACGACGTCACCGCGACGGTCGAGAGCGGTGACGCCGGGCAGGAAGTCGAGCGGGTCGCCCTCGGGGGCGGTGAACGAGATGGTGCGGGCGGCGGTGCCGGCCTTGATCTGGGCGGCCGAGCCGTCGGCGACCACCCGGCCCTCCGCGACGACGACCACCCGGTCGGCGACGGCGTCGGCCTCCTCGAGGTGGTGGGTCGCGAACACGACGGTGTGCCCCCGGGCGGCGAGGCCGCGCATCGTCGTCCAGAACGTGCGCCTCCCCTCGACGTCCATCGCGGAGGTGGGCTCGTCCAGGAGCAGCAGCGGTGGCGCGCCGGCCAGGGCCACGGCGAGCAGGACCCGCTGCCGCTGACCACCCGACAACGCCTCGACCGGCCGGTCGAGCAGGGCCTCGATCCCCGCGGTGGCGACGAGGTCGTCGAGCGGCCACGACAACCGCTCGCCCGCCCGCCCGAAGCTGCGCCGGATCAGGTCGATCACCTCGCCGACGCGCGCCTCGCTGGGCAGGCCGCCGTGCTGCAGCATCGCGCCGACGGCACCGGCCCGGACGGCTTCTCTCGGGCGCCGTCCGAGCACCTCGACGGTCCCGGCCGCGACCGGGACCAGCCCGAGCAGCGCGTTGACGACGGTCGACTTGCCGGCACCGTTGGGTCCGAGCAGCGCCACCGTCTGCCCGGCGGGGATGGCGAGATCGAGGGACTGCACGGCGGTGGTGTCGCCGTAGCGAACGGTCAGACCGGACACTGCGAGGGCGGGGGTTCTGGTCACCGCCCCAGCCTGTCGGCCGACGGCGCGGCCGCGTAGTGCGAGACGTCGCCGGTCCCGCCTGACATCTGTCACACGGGACCGGCAACACGACCAATCGCTGCCTACCGGAGCGGGTCGAAGGGCCGCAGTTCCGGGAGGCGTCTCGCCCTTGAGCACGGTCTGTGCCATCAGCATCCCGGTGACGGGGCCCAGCGTGATGCCCCACATGCCGTGCCCACCCGCGACGAACACCCTCGGTGAGGCAGTGGCGCCCAGCAGGGGCAGACCGTCGCCGGTGCACGGGCGCGAGCCGACCCACTCGTTCTGCCGGTCGTCGAGGTCGACGCCGGACAGGAACGGCCGGACGCCGTCGGTGATCGCCGCGATCCGCCGCGGGTCCAGCGGCTCCTCGGGACGGCGGAACTCCATCATCCCGGCGATCCGCAGCCGGCTGCCCAGCGGCGTGCAGGCCACCCGCGCTGCGGGGAAGTAGAGCGGGCCGGCCGGCATCCGCTCGACCGGGACGCTGAAGCTGTAGCCGCGCCCGGCCTGCACCACCTGCCGGACGCCGAAGTGCCGGGCCAGCCCGCCCAGCCACGCACCGGTGGCCACGACGACGGCGTCGTGCCGCTGCTGTCCCGCGTCGGTGTCCAGCACCACGTCGTCGGCGCCGTCCCGGATGCCCCGGACGCCGACGCCCTCCCGCGACGTTGCCGCCCTGGGCGGTGACGGCCTGCGCCAGGGAGCGCACGTACTCGGGCGGGTGCAGGTAGCGCTGGCCGTAGACCTGCACGGCGGCGCCGACCTCGGCGGTGAGCATCGGGACGAGGGCCCGCGCCTGGTCGCCGGTGAGCTGCCCGAACAGGATGTCCCGCTGCCCGGCGGCACGGATCGCGTGCAGCTCCTCGACCAGGCCCACGCGTTCCCGCTCGGCGCGGTAGCAGGCGAGCAGCGGCTCGGCCGGGTGGGTCGGGGCGGTCACGCCGGCGGCAGCCAGCACGTCGAACGCGTGGAGAGCGCGCTCGTTGAGCGGCACGAAGGCGGCCATCGCGCGGCGCCACTGCCCCGGGGTGCAGTGCCGCACGAAGGAGGCGAGGAACCGGAGCAGGGCCGGGTCCGCCCGCAACGGCAGGTAGACCGGCGACCGCGGGCTCAGCACCGCCCGGAGGCCGTACCGCAGCACCGCCGGTTCCGGCAGTGGCGCGGCCATGCCCGGGGTCAGCCAGCCCGCATTGCCCCACGAGGCGCCGGCCGCGACCCGGTCCCGTTCGTAGACGGTGACCTGGGCACCGCTCTCCTGCAGGAACCAGGCCGTGGCCAGCCCGACCATCCCGCCACCGACGACCGCGACCCGGCGCGGCGCGCGGGTCCGGCCGGGGGCGGAGATCCGGGGTCGACGTCGAGCGCGCATGAGTGCCGCACCCCCGTCGTGCTCAGCTGCAGGCCACGCAGGTGGCGGTGAACGGACGCAGCTCGAGGCGCTCCTCGGGGATGGTCGTCCCGCACCGGGCGCAGGTCCCGTAGGTGCCGGCGTCGATGCGCGCGAGGGCGGCGTCGATCTGGGTCGATCGTGTCCTTGAGGTCGGCGCTGCGCCGCTGGGCGACCGGGTCGGGCACGGACTGGGCGCACTCGGCCAGGGCCTGCTCGCGCTGCTGGACGGCGTCCGCGCGGTGGTTCTCCAGCAGGGTGCGGAACCGGTCCCAGGTCGCGGGGGCGGTGGACGAGGTGTCGATGCTGGTGGACATGAGGATCTCCTCTGGGAGCAATGCAGGAAGACGCGGTCACCGGGTGCGGTGGCGCGTCAGGAAGGGGGCTGGCGTGGACTCCGGGACGGAGTCAGAACTGCGGCGGCGCCCGATCCTGGCTGCGGCGGAGTACGTCGAGTCCGCGGAGGCCACGAGCGCGGCGGTTCATCGCCAGGGCCAGCAACATCCCGCCGGAGAGCGCCATCGACGGATGCTCACCGCGGGGACCCGGGCCTGGTGGGGATCCTGCAGCCGGCTGGAACGTGTACACGTCCACCGCTGACCACCCCCTGGAACCGGCCCGGCGTCGTTGCCGGAACGGGCACCATAGCCCACGAACTGTGACCTGCGCCCCGCCCTTATGGGTGAACGCGTCAGACCGGCGTGGGCACCTCGCCGTGGCTGTCCCTGCGCCCGTGCGGCACCGGGCAGCCGGCCGGGAAGGTGCCGAGCCGGTCGATGTCGTAGCCGCCCGGATGGCTGCGGATCTGCGGCAGCATCCGCGCGTAGAAGGGCTCCCGGCGCGGCGGCAGCAGCCGGACGACGCGGCCGCGGGCCTTCAGCCCGCCGCGCACGAGCACGCGCAGCAGCGGGTGCGGGTGCGGGAACCGGAACGCCGAGAGCAGCGGGGCGTCCATCGTGGCCATCGAGAGGCGTCGCACCAGCGCGGCGGGCAGCCGGTCGTGCGGCGGGAACGTGGCGAGCAGGGCCAGCGTGGACTCGGCCACGGTGCGGCCGCCCGGGTCGAAGGCGAAGTGGTCGTGCTCGTAGGCGTCGAGCAACCGGGCGAAGGCCTGCCAGGTCTCCGGGATGTCGCGGATGCCCATGCGCGCGCCGAGCGCCCGGTAGTAGTTCGCGCCGGCCACCCGCTCGACGTCGGTCATCCGCCGCCAGCCGTAGTCGTCGATCCAGCGGATCGGCATCACCACGAAGGTCGCGAGGACGTAGCGCATGTCGTCGTTGCTGATGTCGTAGCTGCGGTGCATCTGGTTCATCCGCCGGATCGCCGCCCGGCCCTCGACGCTGTCGGGGCCGTGCTCGAGCACGGCGTCGAGGATCAGGACGGTGTCGTCGTAGCGCTGCTGGGGCCGCTCGGTGAACTCACCCGTGCGGGCCAGCAGGCCGCCGATGCTCGGGACGGCGTAGGTGCGGAACAGCGCGAAGCTCAGCGCCTGGTTCATGTCCCACGGGAACTCGAGGGTGCCCATGAGGCGGTAGATCTCGACGAAGTCCCGCTCGGGGTCGAGCGAGGTGATGCGGCGCCGTACGTCGAACCGTCGCATGCCGTGTCCCCCACCTGCACCCGCAGTGATCGTGGGTCGAGGATGCCCGGCGAACGGCCGGTGCGGAAGAGCGCGCACAGCAGGGTCGGCCGGCTCCTCAGCCGTCCGGCGCCCGGCCGTGCCGCTCCGTGTGCCAGGCGACGTAGGCGTCCACCGCCGTCGGGAGGGTGGGATAGATCCGATCGGCGCCCACCCGATCGACCAGCCCCGCGGCCTCCAGGGCGGCGAGCAGGTCCTGCTTCACCCGCGCCAGCGCGAACACCACCCCGCGCCGGGTGAGCTCGGCGCGCAGTTCCTCGACGGCGTCGAGCGCGGTGAGGTCGACCTCGACGTTCGCCTCCGCGTTGAGCACGAACCACTCCACCGGCGTCGGCGCCGCCTCGACCGCCGCGAGCGCGCGGGTCCGGAAGTCCTCCGCGTTGGCGAAGAACAGCGGCGAGTCGTAGCGGTACACGACCAGCCCGGGCATCAGCCGGGCGTCGGGATAGTCGTCGATGTCGTGCATCCCGGCGGTCCCGGGCACGAAGCCGAGGATGCCGTCGTGCGGTCGGGCCACCCGCCGCAGCAGCTCGGCGATGGACAGCGCCACGGCGACCAGCACGCCGACGAGGACGCCGAGGACCAGCACGGACAGCAGGGTCGCGATCGCGAGCAGCAGCTCGCTGCGCCGGAAGTGGCCGAACCGGCGGAACTCGGCGAGGTCGATCAGCCGCAGCGCGGCGTAGATGACGATGGCACCCAGCGCGGCGGTCGGGAACGCGGCGAGGGCCGGGCGCAGGAACAGCGAGCGCCAGCACCACCGACGCCAGGGCGACCAGCGAGTGCAGCTGGCTGCGGCTGCCGAGGGTGTCGCCGATCACGGTGCGGCTCCCGCTGCTGCTGACCGGGAAGCCCTGGGTGACGCCGACCGCCAGGTTGGACATGCCGAGGGCCAGGAGTTCCTGGTTGGCGTCGATCCGGTAGCCGTTGCGGGTCGCGAACGCGCGCGCGGTCAGGACGTTGTCCACGTAGCCGACGATCATCACGCCGAGCGCCGGGACCAGCAGCTCGGCGAGGTCGGCGAGCCCGACGTCGGGGAAGGCCAGGGCGGGCCACCGCCCGGGGATCTCCCCGACGAGCTGGACGCCCTGGTCGGCCAGCGACAGGGATGCGACGGCCACCGAGGCGACCACGATGCCGATGAGCGGCGCCGGGGCGCGCGGAAAACGCCACTGCACGATCAGCAGCAGGACCAGGACGCCGGCGGCGAGCAGCGTGGTGGCCGGGTCCAGCTGCGTCCAGTCCCCGGAGGAAGGACCCGATCTCGGCCACGACGCTGTCCCCGGTCACCGGGACGCCGGTGACCTTCTCGAGCTGGCTCACGATCATGAGGACCGCGATCCCCGCCATGTACCCGACGAGGACGGGCTTGGACAGCAGGTCGGCGAGGAAGCCCAGCCGGGCGAGCCGGGCCACCAGGCACAGCACGCCGACGACGACGGCCAGCGCCGCGGCCAGGACGGCGAAGCGCGCCGGGTCGCCGGCGGCGAGCGGGGCCACGACCACCGCGGTCATCAGCGCGGTCGTCGACTCGGGACCGACCGACAACTGCCGCGACGAGCCGAACACCGCGTACACGATCGAGGGCCGCGCCGATCGCCCAGAGCCCGACGACGGCGGGAGGCCGGCCACCTCGGCATAGGCCATCACCTGGGGCACCAGGTAGGCGGCGACGCCGATCCCGGCGAGGACGTCCGGGCGGAGCCAGCTGCGCTCGTAGTGCCGGAGCCGTGTGCAGGCCCGGGACGAAGCGCCACGCCCCGTCCGATCTCACTGCCCGCGCCGGGTCGCGTCACACCCGACCCCAGCGCGTCACGCCGTCATCATGGCGGGCGCCGGAGCGATGCGGCCCCGATCAGTCGGTGAGGTCGCGGACCAGGGCGTCGGCCAGCAGCCGGCCGCGGTCGGTGAGGACGGCGCGACCGGCGGCGTGCGCACCCGGCTCCAGCAGCCCGCGCGTGACGGCGTCGTCCGCCCTGCGACGGCCGGTCGCCGACAGCAGGTCGAGCGCCAGGCCCTCGCGGAGCCGCAGGCCCAGCATCACCGTCTCGAGCGCGCGGTCGGCGTCGTCGAGCAGTTCGGCGTCCTGCGCCGGGCTCGCCCCCGCCGTCAGCCGGTCGGCGTAGGCGGCGGGGTGCTTCACGTTCCACCAGCGCAGCCCGCCGACGTGGCTGTGCGCGCCGGGCCCGATCCCCCACCAGTTGGCGTTGGCCCAGTACAGCTCGTTGTGGCGGCACCGGGCGGCGTCGCCGGTGGCCCAGTTCGACACCTCGTACCACTCGAAGCCGGCCCGCCGGAGCGTGGCGTCGGCCTGCTCGTAGCGGTCGGCGAGCACGTCGTCGTCGGGCATGGGCAACTCGCCGCGGGAGATCCGCCGGGCCAGCCGGGTGCCCTCCTCGACGATCAGCGCGTAGGCGCTCACGTGGTCGACCGGACCGGTGAGCACGGCCTCGAGCGAGGCGGCCCAGTCGGCGTCGGTCTCCCCCGGCGTGCCGTAGATGAGGTCGAGGTTGACGTGCTCGAAGCCGGCGGCGCGGGCCTCGTGCGCGGCCTCGACCGCGCGGCCCGGGGTGTGCCGGCGGTCCAGGACGGCGAGGACGTGCTCGGCGGCGGACTGCATGCCCAGGCTCACCCGGGTGAAGCCGCCCTCCCGCAGGCGGGCGAGGTAGCCCGGGTCCACCGTCTCGGGGTTGGCCTCGGTGGTGACCTCGACGTCGTCGGTGACCGGGAACAGCCGGTGGATCTCGGCGAGCACGGCGACGAGGTCGCCGGCGGGCAGCAGGGTCGGGGTGCCACCGCCGACGAAGACGGTGGAGACGGTCGGCAGGTCGGGGCCGAGGGTGCGCGCCGCCCGGCGCAACTCGTCGATCGCCGTCCCGGCGTACTCCGCGCGGTTGGCGCCGGGACCGAGTTCGTCGGAGGTGTAGGTGTTGAAGTCGCAGTAGCCGCACCGTGTCGCGCAGAACGGGACGTGCACGTAGAGGCCGAACGGCGTCGTCGTCAGGCCCTCGCGGGCGCTGTCGGGCAGCCGGTCGGGGCCCGGCACGAGCGCAGGGGGGACGGCGGTCGGGAGCAGCGGCAGGACGGTGTTCATCTGCGCCCAGTGTCCCGCACCCGCGCCACGGCCCGGCAGGATGCGGCTGTGACCTCCGATCGCGTGCTGCAGGTGTCCGTGACGGCCGGCGTCGCGACGCTGACCCTCGACTCCCCCGCCAACCGCAACGCCCTGTCCCGGGCGATGCGCGCGCAACTGCGCGACGCGCTGCTCGAGGCACTGGCCGACGACGCCGTGCGCGTGGTCGTGCTCGACCACACCGGCCGGGTGTTCTGCTCCGGGATGGACCTGTCGGAGGCGGCCGGTGGCGGCGCGCAGGAGCAGGGCGTGCGCGAGTTCCCGGAGTTGCTGCAGGCGATCTGGTCCTCGCCCAAGCCCGTCGTCGCCGTCGTCCGGGGTCCGGCGCGGGCGGGCGGCGTCGGTCTGCTCGCCGCCTGCGACGTCGTCGTCGCGGCGGCCTCGGCCACGTTCGCCTTCTCCGAGGTGCGGCTGGGCATCGTGCCCGCGGTCATCTCGGCGGTGGTGCTGCCCCGGATGGTGCCGCACGTGGCGCACCGACTGATGCTGACCGGTGAGGTGTTCGACGCCGCGGCCGCGCTGGCCGGCGGGCTGATCGACGTCGTCGCGCCGGACGACGACGTCGACACCGTGCTGACCGGTCAGCTCACCGCGCTGGCCGCGGGTGCTCCGGCCGCGCTGGCCGAGACGAAGCGGCTGCTGCGCGCCCGCACCCCGGCCCTGGACTTCGACCCGCTGCTCGAACTGTCGGCCCGGTACTTCGCGAGCGAGGAGGGCCAGGAGGGCATCGCCGCCTTCCGGGAGAAGCGCCCCGCCCGCTGGGTGCCTGCCGCGCGACTGACGCTACCGGATCCGGATCGACCGCGCGGACGACCAGGCGCCGGCGGTGCCGTCGGACGCGGATCGCCCGCACCCGCCAGAACCGGTCCCCCGCCGTCGTCAGCGCGGCCGAGACCTGGGACGCGGTGACGGTGCGGGTGAGGACGACGGTGCTGAAGCGTCGAGTGGTCCCACCTGCAGCGTGTAGGACGCCGCGCCGGTGACGTTGCCCCAGTCGAAGGGGACCGACTGGCCCGACGTTGAAGCGGCGCCCCGGCAGACGGTGCCGGCGGGCTCGGCGACGGCGCGGCTGCGGCGGGGCCACCGCGATCGGGTTGACGGTCAGGGTCGACCGTCCTGGTCACGCCGGCGCCCGACACGGAGAGGGTGACCGTCGTCGGCGCCGCGGGGTTGCGGGTGTGGATGAGCACGTCGGTGGCGGGCGAGCCGGCCGGGATGGTCACCGTCGGCGCCATGAAGGCGACGTCGGGGTTGCTGCTGGTCAGCGTGAACGTGGTGTCGGTCGGCTGCACGCGGTCGATCGGACACGCGGGCGTTCGACCCCTCCGAGCCGGTGGTCGTCGTCCGGTCGAGGGTCCAGACGGCCGGCGGCACGCCGGGATGCAGGAGCAACTCCGGGTGACCTGCGCCGCCGCGCCAGCTCGCCGTCAGCGTGACCGTGGTGGCCGACGACACGGGCTGGGTCGGAACCGAGAAGAACTGCAGGAAAAGCCGCCCGCGGGCACCGTGACGGTGGCCGGGGCGTCAGCAGCGGAGAGTTGCTCGTCAGCGTCACCAGCGCACCCCCGGCGGGGCGGCGCCGTTGAGTTCGATGAAGACGGGACGCCGGAGCCCCGCCGGAGACCGCGTTCGGCGTCGGCCCCAGCCGCTTCAGGGACGACGGGAGCACCGTGACCGACGCGCGCCGTCGACCCCGCGTAGGTCGCCGTGACGGTCACCGGCGTCGGGGACGTCACCTGCCCGTAGAGGAGGCGGACGAAGGCTGCCTGCGACTGGCCCGCCGGAACGGTCACCGTCGCCGGGACCGGGAGCGCCGCCGGATTGCTGCTGGTCAGCGGACCGCGCGCCGCCGGCAGGAGCCAGGGCGGTCAGGGTGAGCTCCGCCGAACTGCTCGGTCGCCGCTGTACGCGGTCGGCGCCTCTCGAGCAGCCGGAGCACCGAGGCCAGCGCGGAGCGCGCTCGCTGACGGTGAAGGAACGCACGGCGGACGGCGCGGAGAAGGCCGCCGTGGTCGGCGACGAGTCGCCATCGGCGTGCTGGACCCGCCAGAACTTCGTGCCGGAGGACAGGCCGAGGATGTCCCATTGCGAGTTCGTCAGCCCGGTGCTGGGGGCCTCGACGTTGTCGAAGCCGGAATCGGTCGCGATCTCGACGACGTAGCCCGAACTCTGCGGGTTGGGCACGTCGTTCCAGTCGAGGACGAAGGGCAAGGTCACCGTCGCGCCGTTCGCCGGGGAGACCAGCGTCGGCGGCGGGCCGATGGGCGCGTTGTAGGAGATGGTGAACGTGCGGACGTTCGACACCGCGCCCACGACGCCGTCGGCGCCGACCGCGACGGACGCGCAGGTTCCAGCTGCCGATCAGCGACTGTGGAACGTGAGCCCGTTCCGCGGTTCACCGGAGATATTGTCGAACCGGATCTCCACCGGGGAGAAGGCGGCGTTGCGGGAGGCCTCGACGAGGTATTCCTCGCCCCGGGCACCGCGCTCCAGGAGAACGGGAAGTTCTCCATCGGGTGGTACGCGCGCCGACGACCAACGGCGCGAGCACCGGCGCGGCGAGCGCACCGCGCCCGGTCCGGTGACGATGAAGCTGCGCGTCGGCCGACCAGGGACTGATGACCAGGGCGCCGTCGACGGCCTGGACGCGCCAGAAGTAGGTGCCGGCGACGAGCCCGCCGACGAGACCTGCGTGACGCTCGGCGAGGTCGAGTCGGCCGTGACCAGCGATCGCGAACGTCGACGACGAGCTGATCTCCCAGTTGTGGCCGCCGTTGAAGCTGGGCGGGTTCGGGTCGAGGACCGCGGACCAGGACAGGGTGACCGGGGTGGTCACGCTCGCGCCGTTGGCCGGCGCGAGCAGGGTCGGCGCGGCCGGGCCGGCGGCGGGGGCGGCGGGGGGGTTGACCGTGCAGCCGGAGAGGGTCGCGACCCGCGGGGTCGCCGAGCCGTCGTTGACGTCGACCGTGCAGTCGGCGGGCGCGGTGTAGCCGGAGCGGTCGATCCGGAACCGGCCGCCGGAGTCGCTGCGGCCCATGACGACGCCGTCGACGGTGATGTCCCGGGAGGCGGTCGCGGTGCCCTCCAGACGGAGGGTCGTCCCGCTGAGCTCGGCCCGCGACACCGACACGGCGGCCGACGCCGGTGCGACGGTGACCAGCATCGAGAGGAGGACCAGCCCGGCGACCAGGAGCCCAGCGCGGGCCCGCCGGCGCACGGGCAGGGCACCTGACGATCCCGCTGGCATCACGGCAGACCTCCCGATCAGCCCCCGCTCCGGTCATCCATGCACGCGCGATGCCGCCGGGCAATTGCACTTTGGTCGTACGACCGGCTAGGTCAGGCGGCGGGTGTTGTCGGGCAGCCGGACGGTCACGCCCCGGGCGTCGAGCCACTCCATCAGCGGGACGGCGACCCGCCGGCTGGTCCCCCACGCCTGCCGCGCCTGGCTGAGCGTGAACGGCTGCGGGATCGCCGCCAGCCGGGCCCGCGCCTCCTCCTCGATCCCCGGCGCGAGCACGATCCCGTCGGCGATCCGGACCAGCTGGCCGCTGCGCACGGCGGCCGCCAGCTCCCGCGATCCCAGGCCCGCGGCGGCCAGGTCGGGTGCTTCCGGCGCCGCGAACGGGTCGGCGGCGAGTCCCGCGAGCACCCGGTCGACGGCCCGCTGCACCGGCTCGGGCAGCGCTGCGGCGGCCTCGACCACCCGCCCCTCGCGCAGCGCCAGCGGCGGCCGGACGACGGCCGGGCAGGAGCTCGGCATCCGGGAGGTCCAGCGCCCGGCGCACGACGTCGACCGGCGGCCCGGGCTCCAGCGGGTGCGCGCGCCGGTGGTCGGCGACCAGGCCGGGCACCCGTCCGGCGAGCTGGTCGACCAGGCCGGCGGCGAGCAGCCACGGGCCCACGCGGTCGGCCCCATCGGGCACCGGCCACCCCATCGCCGCGAAGTCGTCGGCCCGCACCACGCGTCGGCGGGCGAGGTCGGCGGCGGCGTCCGGGTCCGGGCCGACGAGCTCGGCCGCCCGCTGCCGGGCCGCGCCCCGGCGGCGCAGCTCGGGCGGGGCGACGTCCCGGACGTCGGCGCCGAGCACCCGCCGCGCACCGGGGTCGCGGAGCAGCAGCCGGTCGCCCACCCGCAGCGGCAGCGGGACCGCGAGGCGGAGCCGGACGCACCGCGCCGTCCAGCGGACGCAGCCGCGCCCCGACGGTCGCCGAGCCGATGTGCACCACGGGCTCGGCCGGCAGCCGCTCCGCCGGGTCGGCCACGAGCGTCACGTCGACGAGGTCGGTGGTCCGGAACGCGCCGGGCGTCAGCAGCGCGTCGCCGCGGGAGAGGTCCTCGACGGCGACCCCGCGCAGGTTGAGCGCCACCCGGGCGGTCGCGACCGCCCGCTCGACCGGGGCACCGAGCGACTGCACACCCCGGACGGTCACCTCCCGGTCGCCGAGCCAGCAGCCGGTCGCCGGGGGCGACCGTGCCCCCGGCCAGGGTGCCGGTGACGACGGTGCCCGCGCCGCGGATCGTGAAGGCCCGGTCGATCCACAGCCGCACCGGCGCGGCCGCGTCGGCCGGCGGGAGCCCGGCGAGCAGGTCCTCCAGCGCCGCGGTCAGCTCCGGCATCCCGGCGCCGGTGAGCGCGCTGACCGCCACGCCCGGCACGCGCCCATCGACGTCGCCGCCAGCCGCTCCCGCACGTCGGCCAGCACCGGCGCCGGATCGGCCAGGTCGGCCTTGGTCACGGCCAGCAGCGCGTGCCGGACGCCGAGGGCGTCGAGGACGGCGACGTGCTCGGCGGTCTGCGCCGACCAGCCGTCGTCCGCCGCGACGACGAGCAGCGCGGCGGGCACCGGGCCGACCCCGGCCAGCATGTTGCCCACGAAGCGCTCGTGCCCGGGGACGTCGACGACGGCGATCCGGCGGCCCGAGGGCAGCGTCGTCCAGGCGAACCCGAGGTCGATGGTCAGGCCGCGGCGGCGTTCCTCGGCCCACCGGTCGGGCTCCATCCCGGTGAGCGCGCGCACCAGCGCGGACTTGCCGTGGTCGACGTGACCGGCGGTGGCGATCACGTCCATGGCCACGCCCATGCCACCGGCGCTCACCGGGCGGCGACCGCCAGGACGGCGGCGACCAGGGCGTCGTCGGACGACGGCGGCAGGCTGCGCAGGTTGAGCAGCGTGCGGCCCTCCTCCAGGTAGCCGACGACCGGCGGCTCGCCCTGTCGCAGCGGGTCGGCGAACGAGGCGGGCAGGGACGACGGCGGCGCTGGGCAGCGGGTGCTCGGGCGCCCCTCCCCCGCCGACCCGGGCCTCGGCGTCGACGGCGCCGGCCTCGATGCCGGCCGCGGTGAGCCGGTCGGCCAGGGCGCGGGCCCGCGCGCGCAGGTCCGTCGAGGTCGGCGGCGAGCATCTCCTGCACCGGGGGCAGCGGTCCGCGCAGCGTCGCCTCGAGCGCGGCGAGCGTGGTCTTGTCGACCCGCAGCGCCCGGTAGAGCGGGTGCCGGCGCAGCCGCTGGACGAGTTCGGCCCGGCCGAGGACGAGCCCGGCCTGCGGCCCGCCGAGCAGCTTGTCGCCGCTGGCCAGCACGAGGTCCGCGCCCGCGGCGAGGGTGCTCTGCAGGTCCGGCTCGTCGGGCAGCAGCGGGTGCGGGCGGAGCAGCCCGGATCCGACGTCGGCGACGAGCGGGATGCCGGTCCCGGCCAGGGCCGCGGCCAGCTCGCCCACCTCGACGGACCGGGTGAACCCGCGGACGACGAAGTTCGACGGGTGCACCTTGAGCACCGCGCCGGTGTCCGGGCCGAGGGCGCCGCGGTAGTCGGCGAGGGTGACGCGGTTCGTCGTCCCGACCTCGCGGAGCCGGGCGCCGGTGGCGGCGAGGAGATCGGGGATGCGGAAGCCGTCGCCGATCTCGACCAGCTCGCCGCGGGCCAGGACCAGCTCGCGGCCCTGCCCGAGCGCGGTGGCGACGAGGGCGAGGGCGGCCGCGCAGTTGTTGACCACGATCGCCGCCTCGGCGGCCGGCACGGCGGCGAGCAGCGCCGCGATCGCCGCCGCCCCCGCGGGGGCCCCGGCGGCCGGTGGCCAGATCCAGCTCGACGTCCGTGGTGCCGCTGGCCGCGACGACCGCCTCGACGGCGAGCCGGTGACAGCGGCGCGCGGCCCAGGTTGGTGTGCACCAGCACGCCGGTGGCGTTGAGAACCGGGCGGAGGCTGCTCGCGGTCGCCGGCAGCGCGGCGAGGACGGCGTCGACGGCGTCGGGCGGGGCGACCTCGCCGGCCCGGATGCGCTGCTGGACCTGCTGGACGGCGTCCTTGACGAGGCCGCGACCCAGCCGCGCGCCCGCCGCGCGCGAGCCGGTCGTCGGCCAGCAGGGTGTCGGTGCGGGGCACCTGGCGCCGCGGATCCTCGCTCATCGTGACGGAGCGTAGGCGGAGGGGAGCGTGTGGCGGAGGCGGACGGGAATCGAACCCGCCTGACCGAGCTACTCGGCCACGTCGGCTTTAGAGGCCGCGGGGGTCACCAGACACCCTGACGCCTCCGCCGCGCAGCCTACGTCGAGCCCGCGACCGGAGAATTGTCAGAGGGCGTTGCCACCATCCCCGGCATGACCCGCACCGTGTCCCGCCAGGCCGCGACGCTGCCCCCGCTCTCCCTCACCCCCGAGCAGGCCGCGGCCATCGCCGTGGCGCTCGCGGCCCAGCCCGACGGCCCCTACGCCGCCGACGGCCGCCGGGCGCTCGACAAGGTCATCGCGGTCCTCGAGCCGGACCCGCGGCGCCGCGAGGCCCTGGTGGCGAGCACGCCTGCTCGTCCGCGCCGAGGCGGGTCGCGCGGCCGGCGTGCAGGCCGTGGTCGAGCAGGGGCTGACCCAGCGCCGGGTGCTCGTCGCTGCGCTACCGCGACGGCTCGGGCGTGACCAGCCGGCGCGAGGTGGAGCCGCAGCTGCTCGCCCGCGCGGCCGACCACGAGTACCTCGTGGCCTGGTGCCGGGAGCGGCAGGCGGTGCGGTGGTTCCGGACGGACCGCGTCGAGAACGCCGAGCTGACCGCCGAGAGCGCCCCGCGACGTGACCCCGCCACGTTCGGCGCGCCCCCGGCCGGCGACCACCCCACCCACCCGGCGGGCAAGGCACGGGGCCGGCGCACCCCGGAGCCGCGTCCCCGGCTGGTGGTGCTGCCCGGGGGTCGCCAGGCGTAGCCGCGGCCCCGAAGGGCAGAAATGGCCATTTCTGCCCTTCCTGTTAGCTTCCGAACATGCTTGCTGCCTTCGTCTCCGCCCCCGCCCCGAAGGACCCGCTGTCGGTGCTGGAGGTGGGCGACCGGCCCGAGCCGGAGGCGCCCGACGGCTGGACGACCGTGCAGGTGAAGGCCGTCTCGCTCAACCACCACGACCTGTTCAGCCTGCAGGGCATCGGGCTGCCGCAGGAGCGGATGCCGATGATCCTCGGCACCGACGCGGCCGGGATCGACGAGGACGGCAACGAGGTCGTCGTCCACGGCGTCGTCCCCACCCCGGAGTGGACCGGCGACGAGACCCTCGACCCCAAGCGCACCCTCTTCTCCGAGCTGCACCAGGGCACGATGGCCGAGCAGGTCGCCGTCCCGCGGCGGAACCTGCTGCCCAAGCCGGCCGACCTCTCCTTCGCCGAGGCGGCCTGCCTGCCGACCGCGTGGCTGACGGCCTACCGGATGCTGTTCGTGCGGTCCGGCCTGCGGCCGGGGCAGACGGTGCTGGTCCAGGGCGCGAGCGGCGGCGTTGCGACGGCGCTGATCGTGCTCGGCCGGGCCGCCGGCTACCGGGTGTGGGTGACCGGCCGGAGCGAGGAGAAGCGCGCTGCCGCCCTCGCGCTCGGCGCCGACCAGGCCTTCGAGAGCGGGGCGCGGCTGCCCGAACGGGTCGACGGCGTGATGGAGACCGTCGGCGAGGCCACCTGGTCGCACAGCATCAAGTCGCTCAAGCCCGGCGGCGTCGTCGTCACCTCGGGGGCCACCTCGGGCTTCAACCCCGGCGCCGAGCTCAACCGGGTCTTCTTCACCCAGCTGTCGGTGATCGGCTCGACGATGGGCACGAAGTCGGAGCTGGAGTCGCTGATCGAGATGTGCCGGGTCACCGGCATCCGCCCGCAGATCGACGTCGAGCTGCCGCTGTCGCAGGCTCGGGAGGGCTTCGAGCGGATGCTCGAGGGGCGGACCAACGGGAAGATCGTCTTCACGCTGTGACGGGCGCGGTCGACAAGGTGGTGGCCGCGCTGGAAGCGGGTGGCGTGGAGGCCGACGTCCGGCGCTTCGACGTCCCCGTCCCGACCGCGGCGGCCGCGGCCGCGGTGCTGGGCTGCGAGGTCGGCGCGATCGCCAACAGCCTGGTCTTCGACGCCGACGGCGCCCCGCTGCTGGTCCTCGCCAGCGGGGCGCACCGGGTGGACACCGGGAAGGTCGCGGCGCTGCTCGGTGTGCAGCGGGTACGACGGGCGAGCCCGGAGTTCGTGCTCGAGGCCACCGGCCAGGAGGTCGGCGGCGTGGCGCCGGTCGGCCACCCGGCGCCGCTGCGCACGGTCGTGGACGTCGACCTCGCCGGGTTCGCGCTGCTCTGGGCCGGCGGCGGCGACCACCACACCATGTTCTCGGCCACCTACGAGGATCTCCTCCGGGTGACCGGCGGTGTGGCGGCCGCCGTCGCCTGACCCGCGCACCGCTCCGGCCTCAGCGGACCAGTTCGCGGGTGTACCGGCCGTACTGCAGCACCCCGGCCGGGTCGTAGGTGCGGGTGATCGCGGCGAACCGCTCGAGCGTGTCCTCGTGGTAGGCCCGCCGGGCCGACCGCGCGTCGCAGACCGGCCCGAAGTTCGGCCACACCGTGCCGGTGTCCCACTCGCCCATCGCCGCGAACACCAGCTCGGCGTGCGGGCCGACGCGCGGGTCGGGCGCCATGCCCACGACCAGGAGGCTGAACTTCGCGTCCCGGTGGTCGAACGCGTTCGGGTGCTCGGTCTCCCGGGCGTACGCCCCGCCCAGCTGCCGGACCTCGACCATGACCTGCGGCGAGCCCGACCCGTACCCGGCGACGGCGAGCAGCATCTCGGCCGCCTCCTCCGGGAAGGCGTCCATCAGGATCGCGCGGGTCGATGACCGGCATCGGGTCGACCGGGTCGGCGTGCACCGAGTCGATCGCGGTGTAGGGCTTCAGCGCGGCGTCGTCGAGGACGACGGGAGCCACGGCCCGCATCTGGTCGAGCAGCCGGGCGCCCTCCTCCGGCGTCACCGGTCCACAGGAACCGGACCCCGATCGTCATCCGGCCGGCCAGCGGCGGCGGGATCTCCGGCAGCGGGGGCAGCTGGAACAGCACGAACGACGTCGTCGCCTGCTCCGGCAGCGCGTCCGACCAGGTGCGCCACCGGTCGATGACCCGCGCGGCGTCGATGCCGTCGAAGTAGATCGCCCCGCCGTAGAACGTCGGGCAGGTGGATCAGGTCGAACTCGACCGCGGTGACGATGCCCGCGGTGCCCTTGCCGCCGCGCAGGGCGAAGAAGAGGTCGGGGTGCTCGGTGGGCGTGACCCGGCGCTGCACGCCGTCACCGGTGACGACGTCGAAGGCGCGCACCCGGTCGGCGGCGAGCCCGAAGGTCCGTGCCATCGGGCCGACACCGCCGCCGGTCGTGTAGCCGACGATGCCGACGTCGCTCGACGAGCCGTTGAGCGCGGCCAGACCGTACGGCGCCGCCGCCTCGATGACCGGCAGCCACTTCACGCCGGCACCGACCCGCGCCCAGCCCTCGGGGTGCACGGCCAGCTCGTCGAGCCCCTTGGTGACGATCAAGAGGTGCCCGTGGATCCCGGGGATGGCGCCGTGGCCGGTGGCCTGCACGCCGGCCGTGAGGCCGTGGGCGCCGGCGAAGCGGACGGCCGCGGCGACGTCGTCGGCCGTGCGGGCGTCGACGACCGCGGCGGGCGCCACGGTGACGGCGAGGTTCCACGGCGAGACGAGCGCGTCGTAGCGCGGGTCGCCGGGCGTGTGCACGGAGCCGGTCAGCCGGGCCTGCAGCGGCTCGAACGAGACCTCCGGGGCCTCGGTCTCGACGACGGCGGTGTGGGTGGTGAGTGACACGGTTCCCTCCAGTTCCGGTGACGTCGGGGATGACGTCTGGCGGAACGGTGGACCCGGGTGCCTTGACGGCCGGTTGCGGCCGGTTGCGCCCGGCTTGAGGGCGACCCTCAGCCGGCGTCGTGGGGCGCGACGAACAGCCGGCCCGGGTCGACGCCGCGCGCGGATCGACGACAGCCGGGCGTGCACGCCGGGCGGGAACACCTTCCGGGTGTCGGTCCGGTCGTCGAGCATCGGCAGGTACTGCCGCCCGGTCGCCCAGGGTTCGACGGCGGCCAGGAAGCGGGCCGCGTCGGCGCGGACGTCGTCGGCGTCCTCGCCCAGCCCCAGGCCCAGCGCCAGGAACGCGCCGTCCAGCGAGTCCAGGGCGCCGCCCGCGGGGTCCGGCCGGGCCAGCGCCCCGCCGAGCTGGCGGAGCTCCGCGACCGCGAGGCGGGTACCCGACCGCGGGCCGGCGGCGTCGACCACGGCCGCGATGGCGGCGTCCGGCAGCCCGGAGATCAAGGTGCTGCTCGCGTAGGCCGGCGTCGGTCCCTCGGGGTCGAGGTGCAGCCGCACCAGGGACGACGCCGGCACGCGGGTCACCGAGTCGAACTCCGGGGCCAGCGCCCGCAGCGGTGCGAGCACCTCGGCGGCGACGGCGTCGTCGCCGAGCACCGCGCCGTCGATCATGGCCAGCCTGCGGCCGCGCAGCTCGGCCGGCCAGCCGTCCGCGTCGGGCATGTCGCACCAGCCGGAACGACGTCGTCACCTCGTCCGGGAGCGTCGGCGCACCAGGCGACCCACGCCGGCAGCACGCGCTCGACGGCCGTCCAGTCCCAGGCCAGGTAGCCGGCCACCACGGTCTCGAGCGGGAACAGCGCGCACTCCAGCGCGGTGACCACGCCCAGCGGGGCGGCGCCGCCCCGCAGCGCCCAGAACAGCTCGGCGTCGTGGTCGGCGGTCGCGCGCACGAACGTGCCGTCGGCGAGCACCA
This sequence comes from uncultured Actinomycetota bacterium, assembly GCA_963748305.1. GTDB lineage: Bacteria > Actinomycetota > Actinomycetes > Mycobacteriales > Geodermatophilaceae > Blastococcus_B. The sequence continues at coordinate 60,250 of CAVVIN010000024.1, forward strand.
GCTCCACCGCCGTCACGGCGTTGCACTGCAGGCCCAGCCGCCGGGCGTACCAGCCGATACCTCCGCCCAGCGAGAAGCCGACGACGCCCACGTCGGGCGAGGACGGGTGCAGGGCCGCCAGGCCGTGACCGTCCCGCCGCCGCAGCCAGATCGCCCCACAGCACGCCCGCCCCGGCACGGACGGACCGGCGCTCGACGTCGATCCGCAGCTCGGACATCGCCGCCGTCCGCAGCAGCACGGCGTCGGCGAGCCGGCCCTGCAGCGGCGGCGCGCCGTGCCCGGTGCCCTGGACGGCGACGGAGAGACCGGCCGCGGTGGCGGCGCGCAGGACGTCGGCCACCTCGTCCGGGAAGGCGGGGTAGACCACCGCTGCCGGATGGTCGGACAGCCCGATGTTCCACGGCGACCGCGCCATGTCGTAGGAGGGGTCGCCGGGCAGGTGCACCGACCCGCCGCAGAGCCCGCGCAGGCTCTCGGCACGGGAGCGTGCCATCGGCATGTGCTGCGTCACGGGACCCTCCTCGCTGGGACCGCAGCCTCGCCCGGCCGACTTGAGACCGACTTGAGGCCGTCGCCGGACGCCTCCAGCACGGCCTGCACGGTTCCCGGGGTCATGAACAGCCGCTGCGCCACCTCGCGCACGCCGAGTCCGGCGGCGCTGAGCTCGAGCACCCGCCGGTCGGTGCTGGACAGCCACCGGTGCTCCGTCGGACGGCGTCTCGGCCGGCACCCCGCGCGCGCGGAGGGCCCCGCAGGCGCGTTCCTCGATCCCGGCCGCGCCGAGGTCGTGCGCGGTCGCCATCGCCGCATGCAGCACGGGGACGCGCCTCGTCGTCGGGCAGGCCGCGCGCGCTGCCGAGGTCGCAACGGGCGCGGGCGAGCTCGATCCGGGCCGTCGTCGGCGTGAGCAGCGCGACCGCCTCGCGGAGGTGTTCCAGCCCGGCCCGGCCACGGAACCGGCCGAGCAGGCGCAGGGCGGACCCGAGGTAGCTCGGCGCCCCCCACCGGCGCAGCAGGTCGATCTCCTCCGCCACCAGCGCCACCGCCTCCTCCCGGCGGCCGAGCCCGTACAGCGCGCCGGAGCGGATCCGCCGCCACGGGTTCCAGGCGGGATTGGGGATGTCGACCGGCACGGGCGATCCCGTCCAGGGTCGTGAGCGCCTCCTCGAACCGGCCCTCCGCGACGAGCAGCGACGCGATGCCGAGCATCAGCAGCCGGCCGCCCTCCCCCTGCCTGGGGCCGGCCAGCGCCGCGTCGGCGATCCGCCGGGCGGTGGCGAGGTCGCCGCGGTCGATGTGGCAGCCGATCTCGAAGGCGCGGGTGTAGGGCTCGCCGATGCCGCTGCCACCCCACATCCGGTCCTGCTCGATGCCGAGCTCGAGGCAGGCCAGGGACTCGTGCAGCTCGCCCCGCCGCCAGCGCCAGAACCCCTCCCACAGGCTGGTGGACATCGCGGCGAACAGCGAGCCCCGGCGATGCGCCTCCGCCCGCGCCCGCGGCCAGAAGTCGCCCAGGTCGTCGTCGGCGAGCATCCGCACGTTGGCGGCGACCACCCAGAACAGCCCGTGGTCGACCGCCCAGAGCCGGTCTCCCTGGTGCGCGAACCGGGCCAGGGCGACGGCGCGCTCCCGGTCGGTCGCCGGCGACGGTCGTCTCGAAGGCGAGCGTGGCGGCCAGCATCTGGGCGCCGTGGCCCGTCGCCCTCGGGCTCCGGCGGCGGTCCGGCGGCCCAGACGGCGGAGTCGAGCCCGTGCATGTAGCCGCCGATCCGCTCCAGCGCCAGCAGCGCCTGCCGCTGGTCGGCGAGCGCGGGCGGGACCACCAGCCGCGCCTCGCGGGCGAACGCCGTCGCGATGCCCGGCGGGCTGGCGAAGACGTGGGTGCGGGCGATCGCGATCGCCAGGTCGGCGCGCGCCCGGGGATCGTCGTGCAGTCCGTACGCCTGCAGCAGGTGCCGGGCACTCGAGCCGCCGTCGAGCTGCGTCTCGACCAGGCCCAGCTCGACCAGGACGTCGCGCCGCGCGGACCCCGTCGGCGGTTCGGCGAGGGCGCGGCGCAGGTAGGTGACGGCGCTGTCGGACGCCCCGCGGTCGGCGGCGGTGCGCGCCGCCCAGCTCAGGACCTCGACCGTGCCCGGGTCGCCGCGGGGTGGGGCGAGCAGGAGATGCGCGGCGACCTGCTCGTCGGTGCCCCCGGCGGCGCGGAGGACCTCGGCGGCGCGCTCGTGCCGCAGCTCCCGCTCGGCCGCCGGCAGGTCGCGGTACACCGCCTCGCGGACCAGCGGGTGGACGAAGGCCAGCGGCTGCTCGTCCTTGACGACCTCGGCCCGGGCGAGTGCGGCGAGCGCGGCGGCGGTGTCGCGCTCGGGCAGTTCCGCCAGCGCGGCGACCGCCGGCAGCGGGGCGCCGTCCCCCAGGACGGCGGCCGCCCGGGCGACGGCGGTGATCCGCTCGCCCAGCCGGCGCAGCCGGACCAGCACCATGCTCGAAACCGCCCGCGATCCGACCGCGACGACCGAGTCGGCGTGGGCGGCGTCGGGACGGATCCCGTCGGACTCCATCGCCCGCAGCAACTGGCGCAGCAGCAGCGGATTGCCCGCCGTCGTCCGGTGGCACGCCGTGGCGAACAGCGGGGACACCGGCGCGCCGAGGCGCTGCCCGACAAGGTCCGTGGTCGCGTCCGGGGAGAGCGGCTCGGGCCGCAGCACCAGCGCGGCCGGATCGAGCTGCAGCTCCGCGAGCAGCTCCTCGTCGTCGGGCTGGTCACCGGTCCGGAGGGTGGCCACGACGAGCACGGGGACCGCCTCCAGCCGCCGGACCAGGTACGCCAGCCAGCGCAGCGAGGCGCTGTCGCACCACTGGACGTCGTCGACGGCGAGCAGCACCGGCCCGGACGCGCTGAGGTTGACCGCCAGCCAGTAGAGACCGTGCAGGACGGCGAACGAGCCCTCCCCGGCGTCGCCGGTGGCCAGGTCGAAGACGCTGCCGGCCCCGGCCGCCGCCCCGGCGAGCAGTTCCCGGCGCCGGTCGGCGTCGGTGAGCTCGGGCTCGAAGAGCTGCCGGACGGCGCCGAACCCGAACGCACTTCTCGAGCTGGCTGCCGCGGGCCGTGAGCACCCGCACCGACCGCTCGTCGGCCAACCGCCGGGCCTCGGTGAGCAGCCGGGTCTTGCCGATCCCCGCGGGACCCTCGATCAGCAGCAGCCGGGGTTGCCCGGCAACGAGATCCTCGAGTGCGTCGTGCACCGCGGCCAGCTCCCGGTCGCGGTCCTTCAGGTCGTCGCGGGCGGTCGACCGGGGCGCGTTCTGGACGACGGGTGCCCGTGGCCGGGGCACGTGCAGCGCCGGCGACTGCTCCAGCACCTGGCTCTCCAGCTCGCGCAGCGCCGGGCCCGGGTCGACCCCGAGCTCGTCGGCGAGGGTGGCGCGTGCCCGGCGCAGGGCGCTGAGCGCGTCGGCCTGCCGCTGCGCCCGGTACAGGGCGAGCGCCAGCAGCCGCCACCGCTCCTCGCGCAGCGGCTCGTCGGCGACCATCGCCTCCAGGTCGGGCACGAGCATGGCCGCCTCGCCGAGCTCCAGCCGGGCGGCGAGGAGCCGTTCGCGGGCCACCGTGCGCAGCTCGGTCAGCCGGCCGATCTCCGCCTCGGCCCACGGCTCGTCGGCGTAGTCGGCCAGCGCGGGACCGCGCCACAGTGCCAGCCCTGCCTCGAGCAGCGCCGGCGGTCCGTGCGGGATCGGCCTCGCTGCCGGCCTCCAGGAGGAGCTGCTCGAACCGCCAGGCATCGACGGCGTCCCGGGGCAGCCGGACGGCGTAGCCCCGGCCCTCGCTGGCGATGACCGCCGACCGGGTGCGGGCGGCGCTGCCCGGCTGCAGCCGGCGGCGCAGATGGGACACGTAGGCCTGGAGCGCGCCCGCCGGGTCGGCCGGCGCCGGGCCGGGCCAGACCGACTCCGCCACCCGCTCGGCGGGCACGGTCTCGCCCTTGGCCAGCACGAGGACGGCGAGGACGGCGCGCTGCCGCGGGCCGCCGAGGTCGAGCGGGGCGCCGTCGTAGGAGGCCGTGAGCTGGCCCAGCAGGTTGATCTGCAGCCGCGAGGTGCCGTCCACCGCCCCTCCCTCCGCGGGAAAGGTAGACGAGGTCGCCGTCCTCCGGGACCTGTTCGCTGCTGTCAAACAGAGTTGACAGACCCGGTCATCGCAACTTAAGTTGACAGGCATGGCGGACACAGCACAGGTGGCCACCGCTGCCAGCAGCAAGGACCCGACGGTCGGCTTGACGGCGGTTCGCTCGCTGCGGGTCCTCGTCGAGCGGCTCGAGGCCCTGCAGGTGCAGAACGCGCGCGAGCAGGGCTGGACCTGGGAGCAGATCGCCCAACTCCTGGGCGTGACGCGGCAAGCGGTGCACAAGAAGTACGCGAGCGGCCGCGGGCCGCTCCGGCGGAGGGATTGAGATGTTCGAACGGTTCACCCCGGAGGCACGGCAGGTCGTCGTCGGCGCCCAGGAGGAGGCGGCCCGGCTGCACCACGGCCAGATCGGGACCGAGCACCTGCTGCTCGCGCTGCTGCGCACGGACGGACACCCCGACGTCCGCCGTCCTCGCGCGGCACGGCCTGACCCACGACGCCGTCGCGGCGTCCGTCGTCGGCCACGTCCGCAGCGGCGACCTCGACGCCGACGCACTCACGACGCTGGGCATCGACCTCGACGCCGTCCGCTCGTCGGTGGAGGCCTCGTTCGGTCCGGGCGCGCTCGACGCCCCCGGGCGGCGGCGCGACCCGAGGGGGCATCTCCCGTTCAGCCGGCGGGCGAAGAAGGTCCTCGAGCTGTCGCTGCGGGAGGCCATCGCCCTGGCGTCCAAGAGCATCGCCGACGGGCACATCGCGCTCGGCCTGCTCCGCGAGGGCGAGGGCCTGGCGATGAAGGTGCTCGCCGATCTCGGGGTGGACACCGAGGCGCTCCGGACGGATCTGCGGGGCGCGCTCGCGGCCTGAGGCCGGCGCCGGCCTAGTGGACGATCTTCAGCCCGATGACGCAGCCGATGATCCCCGCCAGGAGCAGCAGCTTGACGACCGACGCCGCCTCGCCGCCGGTCAGCATCGCGTAGACCACGGTGAGGACGGCGCCGATGCCCACCCACACGGCGTAGGACGTGCCGACCGGCAGGTCCCGCATGGCGAAGGCCAGGCCGGCCATGCTCAGCGCGAGGGCGACGCCGAAGACGACCGAGGGGCCGAGTCGGCTGAACCCCTCGGACCTGCCGAGCGCGGTCGCCCACACGGCCTCGAGCACGCCGGACACGATCAACACGAGCCAGGACATCGCGGTACTCCCCTGGCGCCGTCTTGTCGCACTCCGGGTACGGCACCGCTCGTCCGGGAACCGCTGTAGCGGTCCTGGTCCCACCGTCTCAACGCGACCGTGCCGGGGCAAGCCCGGGGCAGGGTCAGATTCGCCACCCTGGCGGTCCGGCGTCAGCGTCGGGGTCGGGGGCTCCGGTCCCGCAGCAGCAGCACGGCGGCCACCGCGGCCAAGCCCGGCGGCGATCGCCGCGCCGGCGAACACGGTGTGCAACTGGGTGAGGATGGCGGCGTCGGTGGCCGCGTCGTAGACCGCACAGTCCGCCGGCGTCTCCGGGCACAGCTCGAACGGCGTCCCGATCGCCTCGACCTCGGCGGTGAACCGGCGCAGGGCGACCGCGGTCAGCAGCGACAGCCCGGCCAGCATCCCGACGGTCCGGGCGACGACGGCCAGCGCGCTGGCGCTGCCGTGCACGTCGGAGCCGGTCACCGCCAGCAGCACGGCGTTGACCGGCGCGATCGCGAGGCCGAAGCCGAAGCCGGCGGCCAGCAGGACCACGGTCGACAGCGCGCCGTCGAGGGAGCGCTCGTCCCAGGTGGTCATGACGACGAAGGCGCCGCAGGCCAGGGCCATCCCGCCCGCGGCGACCCACCGCGGGGCGAGCGTGCGGCACAGCCACCCCCCGGCGACGGCGCCGACGGGCACCGCCACGAGCAGCCGCAGCAGCACCAGGGCGGCGCCGAGCTGGTCGCCGGGGGTGGTGGTGTTGCGCGCGAAGAGCGGGATGTCGACGAGCGCCGCCACGAGGGCCACGCCGACCAGCAGGTTGACCAGCAGCGCGCCCCAGGCGCCGAGCGGCCGGAGCGCGGCCAGCGGCAGCACGGGTTCGGCCGCGCGGCGCTCGCGGAGGACGAACGCGATGGCCGCGAGCGAGCGCGACCGGCAGCAGGACGGCGCCGTGGGCCACGATCTGCGTCGCCGGGTCGGCGGCCGCGAACGCCCAGACCAGGCTGCCCAGCGCGACCACCGCCAGCGCCGAGCCCAGGACGTCGACCTCGCCGGCCAGCCGGCCCAGACCGCGCAGCGGCAGCACCGCTCCCGCGGGGACGGCGAGGCTGCGGGCGATCAGCGCCGACGCCGGCGACCACCGTGATCAGGATCAGCGGCGTCGAGGCGTCGACCGCATCCAGGAGCGGCACGTACAGCAGCCCGAGGGTGACGTCCTCGGCGAGCGCGGCCGGGGCGGCGAGCTGCAGCCCCAGCGCCAGGGCGGTGACGACGGCGAGCACGAGGCCGACCGGATCGGGCCGTCGTCCCCGGGCCGACAGCAGCACCCCGCCGGCGAGCCCGACGCCGAGCAGCAGGTTGAGCCAGAAGATCGCCCGCCAGTCCGCGACGGCGAGCACGGCCGCGCCGGCCAGCGGCCCGAGCACCGCGCCGGCCTCCTGCACCGCGCCGACGACGCCCAGCGGGAGCGACCGCCGCTCGGGCGGCCAGCGGTCGGCCACGAGGGCGAGGGTGGCCGGCACCAGTCCCCCGGCGCCGATGCCCTGCAGGCCGCGCCCCGCCACCGCCGGTCCGAGCGAGTCGGCCGTGGCCGTGAGCAGCGACCCGAACGCGAACAGCAGGAGGCAGCCGATCAGGACCGGCGTCCGGCCCGCGCAGGTCGGCCAGCCGGCCGAGCAGCGGCAGGGTGGCGGTGTAGCCGAGCAGGAAGCCGCCGATGATCGGCGTCGCCCGCTGCAGCTCGTCGAGGCCCACGCCGACGCCGGTGAGGATGTCGGGCAGCGCCAGGACGACGACGTAGGTGTCGGCCGCCGTGACGAGCACGGCCAGGGTCGCGATGACGACGACCGCGAGCCCCGGCGCGCTGCGGGCGCCGGGGTCGACCGCGGGGTCAGCCGGTGGGCGGCGCGGTGATCTCGACATCGGCCCCGAAGTCGCTCAGCTCGAGGATGAAGGTGGCGTCGTCGTCGGCGCTGAAGAACGGCCCGGTCAGCTCGGCCCGGCGCAGCTCGCCGCTGTCGGTGGCGATCGAGAACCGCGCCTGCACCGGCGTGCTCGGGTCCGCGCTGGTGAGGATCTGCTCGACGAGGTCACCGGGCAGCTCGGCGGTCACCTCGCGCACGACCTCGCCGTCGACCCGGCGCTCCTCCCCCAGCTCCGCCGAGTCGGCCTCGGCCAGCAGCTGGGAGATGCCCGTCTCGGGGTCGAGCAGCGCGCCGGGGTCGCCGAAGCCGAACTGGGCCGGGTCGACGACGCTGAAGCCGGAGGTGAAGGGCAGCTGGGCGTAGACGGTGCCGTCGACCGAGACGACCTCGAGATCGACGGTGGAGCCGAGCGCGACCACCTTCAGCGTGCCCTCGAACGACGACGGCCGGGCGATGTCGCCCTCGCCGCCGACCAGGGCCGTGCCGGTCTCGGGGGCGTTCTCGCTGGTCAGCACGAAGTGGGCGCTCGAGGCGTCGTCGAGGGTGGTCTTCGCCCGGGACAGGAGGTCACTGGCCGACTCCTCCGGCTCCCCGCCACCGCAGCCGGTCAGGACGGCGGCGGCCAGCGAGGGCCGGCGCCAGGAGCGCGACGCCCCTGCGGCGCGATCGACATCGGGACCTTCCCGTCGCGCCGGATCGGCTCCCGGCGTACCGCGGCGGACAGTAGCGCGCCGCCCGGGCTCAGGCGCGGACGCCGAGCCGCTTCTCGATCTTCGCCGCGAGCTTCGGCTGGTCCTTGTGCGGCAGGTGGCTGAGAGCGGGGGCGAGTTCGGCCAGCCGCGTCCTTCTCGGTCGTGACGATCCGGAACGCCCGCCCGACGGTGACCCCGTGGTCGGGCCGGGAGACGACCTCGACGGCGTCGCCCGCGCCGACGTCTCCGGTCTCGAGGACCCGCAGGTAGGCGCCGGTCGCGCCGTGAGCGGCGAACCGCTTGACCAGGTCGGGGATCGCCCCAGAACTGGGCGAAGTTCGCGCACGGCGTGCGCCAGGCGGTGACTTCGAACAGCGCCGTGCCGATCCGCCACCGCTCGCCGAGGACCGCGTTCAGCAGATCGATGCCACTGGTGCGCAGGTTCTCGCCGAACCGGCCGGGCGGCAGCTCCCGCCCGAGCTCGGCGATCCACCAGTCGGCGTCCTCCTGGGCGTAGGCGTAGACCGCCTGCCCCTCGCCACCGTGGTGCTTGCGGTTCACCTGCACGTCGCCGTCCAGACCGAGCTCCTGGACGGCGACCCGACCATGGACCGGCTTCTTGTCGATGCCGCTGCGGCGGGTAGGCAGCCGGTACAGGTCGTCGCCAGCGACGCAGACCGCCTCGACGCGGCCGGTCACTTCTTGGAGGCGGTCGACTCGTTGGTGGAGAGCGCGGCGACGAACGCCTCCTGGGGGACCTCGACGCGGCCGACCATCTTCATCCGCTTCTTGCCCTCCTTCTGCTTCTCCAGCAGCTTGCGCTTGCGGGTGATGTCACCGCCGTAGCACTTGGCCAGGACGTCCTTGCGGATCGCGCGGACCGTCTCGCGGGCGATGACCCGGGAGCCGACGGCGGCCTGGATCGGCACCTCGAACTGCTGGCGCGGGATGAGCTCGCGCAGCTTGCCGGCCATCAGCACGCCGTAGCTGTAGGCCTTGTCCTTGTGGACGATCGCGCTGAAGGCGTCGACCGCCTCGCCCTGCAGCAGGATGTCGACCTTGACCAGCGACGACTCCTGCTCGCCGGCCTCGCTGTAGTCGAGCGAGGCGTAGCCGCGGGTGCGCGACTTCAGCGCATCGAAGAAGTCGAAGATGATCTCGCCGAGCGGCAGCGTGTAGCGGAGCTCGACCCGCGACTCCGACAGGTAGTCCATGCCGCCCAGCTGACCGCGGCGGCCCTGGCAGAGCTCCATGATCACGCCGGTGTAGTCGCTGGGCGCGATGATCGTGGCGTTGACGACCGGCTCGTAGATCGTGCCGATCTTGCCCTCGGGCCAGTCGCTGGGGTTGGTCACGGTGATCTCGGAGGTGTCCTCCATGATCACGCGGTAGACGACGTTGGGGGCGGTCGAGATCAGGCTGATGCCCGCCTCGCGCTCCAGCCGCTCGCGGACGATCTCCAGGTGCAGCAGGCCCAGGAACCCGACCCGGAAGCCGAAGCCGAGCGCGGCCGACGTCTCCGGCTCGTAGACCAGCGCGGCGTCGTTGAGCAGCAGCTTGTCCAGCGCCTCGCGCAGCAGCGGGTAGTCGCTGCCGTCGATCGGATAGAGGCCGGAGTAGACCATCGGCTTCGGGTCGCGGTAGCCGCCGATCGACTCGCTGGCCGGCTTGTGCTGCAGGGTGACGGTGTCGCCGACGCGGGACTGGCGGACGTCCTTCACGCCGGTGATGAAGTAGCCGACCTCGCCGACGCCGAGACTCTCGACCGGCTTCGGCTCCGGTGAGATGACCCCGATCTCCAGCAACTCGTGGGTGGCGCCGGTCGACATCATCTTGATCTTGTCGCGGGCGGAGATCCGGCCGTCGACGACGCGGACGTAGGTGATGACGCCGCGGTAGATGTCGTAGACCGAGTCGAAGATCATCGCCCGGGCGGGACCGGCGGCCTCGCCGGTCGGGGCCGGGATCTGCTCGACGATCCGGTCCAGCAGCTCGGGCACGCCCTCGCCGGTCTTGCCGCTGACCCGCATCACGTCCTCGGGCTCGCAGCCGATGATGTGCGCGATCTCCGCGGCGTACTTCTCGGGCTGGGCGGCCGGCAGGTCGATCTTGTTGAGCACCGGGATGATCGTGAGGTCGTTCTCCAGCGCCAGGTACAGGTTGGCCAGCGTCTGCGCCTCGATGCCCTGGGCGGCGTCGACGAGAAGGACGGCACCCTCGCAGGCCGCGAGCGACCGGGACACCTCGTAGGTGAAGTCGACGTGGCCCGGGGTGTCGATCATGTCGAGCACGTACTCGGTGCCGGTGTGCTCGCCCGAGCGCGGGGTCCAGGGCAGGCGGACGTTCTGCGCCTTGATCGTGATGCCCGCGCTCGCGCTCGATGTCCATGCGGTCGAGGTACTGGGCGCGCATGTTGCGTCCCTCGACGATGCCGGTGACCTCGAGCATCCGGTCGGCCAGCGTCGACTTGCCATGGTCGATGTGGGCGATGATGCAGAAGTTCCGGATGAGGGCCGGATCGGTGTCAGCGGGAGTCGTCACAGTGCAGCCATCGTCCCACGCCCGGCGTCGGGGTCACGCGACCGCGGTCCAGCCCGGTGTGGCCAGGACGACGGACCGCGGATTGGGGTCCCCCGACGGACGCTGGTATCTTTGCAGGCCGGTCCTGTGGCGCACTCCGCCCGGACGCAGATCTTCACGAACGACTGTCAGAAGTACTTCCTCCTGTCGAGACACCGAGGCTCACGCGTGGCGAACATCAAGTCCCAGATCAAGCGGAACAAGACCAACGAGAAGGCGCGTCAGCGCAACGTCGCGGTCAAGTCCGCCCTGAAGACGTCCGTCCGGCGCGTCCGCGCCGCCGCGACCTCCGGGGACGCGGACGCTGCCGCCGAGGCGCTGAAGACCGCCAACAAGGCGCTCGACAAGGCCGCCAGCAAGGGCGTCATCCACAAGAACCAGGCCGCCAACCGCAAGTCGGGTCTGGCCAAGCAGGTCGCCGGCCTCTGAGCCGGCGTGCCGCCACGGGCGCGGACCTGATCGAGCCCCCCTCCCACTGGGACGGGGGCTCGACGCGTTTCGTGGCGGGCGCGTGGCCGCCGGCTTCGCCCGGGCCTCAACGGCCGCGCTGCCTCAGCGGCCGGCGGGCGCGCGGCCTCCCGGCCGGTCTCCGCGCGGATCGTCACGATCCGCCGGACGGCACGCTCGAGCGCGTAGTCGGCGCTGGCCGCGACGCCCTTCACGTCCGCGTTGAGCTCGGCGGCGACACCGATCGCCTGCTGCAGACCCTCGATGCTCCAGCCCCGCGCCTGGGCCTGCGCCTTCTTGATCTTCCACGGCGGCAGTTTGAGCACCCGCGCGAGTTCCCCGGGGTTGGTCGTGCTGAGCGAGGACACCCGCGCGGCGGTGCGGATGCCGTCGGCGATCGCGTCGGCGATCAGGACGTGGGCGACGCCGCGCTCCAAGGCCCAGCGCAGCATCTCGATCGACCCGGCGCGGTCGCCCACGAGCACGCGCTCGGCGACGGTGAAGCCGCTGACCTCCGCCTGCCCGTGATGGAACCGCGCGACGGCATCGGCGTCGATCGTGCCGCCGAAGTCGGAGACGAGCTGGCTCGCGGCCGCGGAGAGCTGCCGCAGGTCGGCGCCGATCGCCTCGACCAGCGCGGTCACCGCGTCGGGGGTGATCCGGCCACCGGCGTTGCGGACCTCGTTGCGGACGAACCCGATGCGGTCGCCGACCGAGCTGACCTTCGGGCATTCGTCGAGCGCGGCACCGGCTGACCGGAATGCCTTGACCAGCGCCTCGTTGCGCTTGCCGCCGAAGTGGACGATCACGAGGGTGAGGTCGGGGTCGGGGTCCTTGGCGTAGCCGGTGAGCGCCTCGGCCAGCGCGGCCGCGCACTCCTGCACCCCGGTGACCACCACGAGCCGGTGGCCGCCGAACAGCGACGGGGCCAGCACCTCGGCCAGCTCGCCGATCGGGAGGCCGGCCGCCGGCAGCTCGTGGACCTCCGCGTCGGGGTGGTGGGCGAGGACGGCGGAGCGGACCGCGCTCACCGCGCGCGCCCGGAGGAGCTCCTCCTCCCCCATCACCACACGCAGGCGCGAGGTGGGTTCGACGGGCTGGGCGGTCACGCCCGCATCGTGTCACGCGGGTGCGACGCTCCCGGCGGACTTGGCTCGCCGACGGCGAGTGTCAGGCCACCGGAGCCGCCTGTGCGAGTTCGGCCGCCCGCACCATCGCGGCGTACGCCCCGCCGCGGGCCAGCAGTTCTGCCGGCGGGCCGGACTCCACCACGACACCCCGCTCAAGAACACGACGACGAGGTCGGCATCGGCCACCGTCGACAAACGGTGCGCCACGACGATGCGGGTCATCGGGAGGTCCCGCAACGCCGCCTCGACCCGCGCCTCGGTGGCGACGTCGAGGGCGCTGGTGGCCTCGTCGAGCAGGAGCATGGCCGGACCGCCTACCAACGCGCGGGCGAGGGCGACCCGCTGGCGTTGGCCGCCGGAGAGCCCTCGTCCGGCCTCTCCGATCGGAGTGCCGTAGCCGAGGGGCATCGCGGCGATGTCCTGGTGCACGGCGGCGCGTCGGGCCGCCCGCTCCACGTCGGTGTCGTCGACCGCGGTATCGCCGAGGGCGATGGCCTCGCGGACGGTCGCCCGGGCGAGGAAGGGTTCCTGCAGAACGACGCCCAGCTGCCGGCGCACCGCCCTCAGGTCAAGCGTGGCGAGGTCGCTACCGTCGACGAGGATCTGCCCCTCGGTCGGCCGGTGCAGGCCGCAGAGCAGCAGGGCCAGGGTACTCTTCCCGCTACCCGACGGGCCGACGATGCCGACCTTCGTGCCCGGGGTGACGGTGAAGCTGACCCCGCGGATTGCGTAGGGAGCGCGGGCGTCGTACCGGAAACCCGCGTTCCGCACCTCGAGGCGCACCGGTCAGCCGGGGCGCCGGCTCGACCGCGGCGGGCTGCTCAGGTGGCGCCAGCGCCACGTCGGCGAGGCGGTCGAGCATGGGGCCGAGCTCGGCAAGGACGCGCGCCTGGGTTGCGAAGCTCCAGGCCGGGACGAGGGCGGCGCTGGCGAGAGCCGCGAGTCCCAGCTGGCGCCCGAGGGACCCGACGTCCGTGCCTGCGCGCACCGCCACCAGGAGGAGGAGCACCGGCGCGCCGACGCGTCCGGCGGCGAGGACCGCCTCCAGGACGGCGGCGACGCGCGTCCGGCGCATGGCCGCGTCGAGCTGCCTGCGATAGAGCGAACGCCAGGTCGCCAGCACCCATAGCTCGGCCCCCGCCGTCCGGACCGCCGCGATGCCGGCGACCCCCTCGATGAGGCGGACCTGCGCCGCGGCTTCGGCGAGCAGCTCCTCGCGACGGAGCACGATCGTCCGGGCGGAGAGCCGGAAGGCGACGACCAGCGTCAGCGCGAGCACCGTCGCCGCGACGGCGCCGAGCACCGGATCCAGGACCAGGACGGCGGCGAGGTAGACCACCGCCAGCGCGCCGTCGACCAGGGCGGAAACGGAGCGTGCCGGCGAGGATGTCGCGGATCACGTCGGCCGATCCGACACGGGCGACCAGGTCACCGGTGTCGCGTGGTTCGAAGAACCGGAAGGGCGCGGCCAGGAGTCGTTCCACCGTCTCCCCGCCGAGCTGATCTCCGATCGAACGCTGCAGCCGGGCGACGGCGACCGCACGCGCCCACGAAAGGAGGCCCACGGCGACCGCTAGGACGAGGACGAGACCCAGCACCGACGCGGGCACGACCTGCCCGGACGTCGTGCGGGTCGGCCACCAGCGCCGTGGCGACGGGAAGGGACAGGCCCAGGATCAGCAACAGGAGCGAGACACCGAGAACCCGGAGCAGCGACCGGCGGTTCTCCCGGAGCACGGGCGCCAACAGCGTGCGCACCGCACCCGGCATGCGGGCCGGACGCGCAGGCGCCCCATCCGAGCGGCGGAACTCAAGGACGACGCCTGTCGCCGCACCCGGAACTCCTCCACCGACAACCGCAGTCGTCCGACGGCGGGGTCGATGACCTCGGCGCCTTCGGGGGTGATCCCCTCCACCACGACGAAGTGCTGGCCTGCCCAGTGCGCGACGACGGGCAGCTGCAGGCCGGTCAGAGCGGCAGGCCCGTGCGCGGCGACGTCCACCCGGACGGCCCGGGCGGTGAGGCCCAGCTGCCGACCGGCGTCGCGCAGGTCGAGTGCAGTGACTCCGTCCCGGCCCGGGTCCAGGAGATCCCGCACCTCGACCAATGGTCGCGGGCAGCCGCGCGCAGCCAGCACCATGGCGAGACAGGCCGCCCCGCAGTCCGACCGGGCGGTATGTAGCACCACCGCAACGCGGCGACGGGGACGCACCGTCACCGCACCGAACTCGTTGCGCAGGGCGTCTCCCCAGTGCCATTCGACGTCGGCGTTCCGATGCCGCTCATCGAGCCAGGCGGTGAAGAGCTCATGCTCGATCCGGCTGGTGGTGGCCGCGTCCAGTTGCGCCTCCCGCCGGTCGATCACCACTGCCCGCGCGTCCGTGTCGTCGATGCGGATCGGCACCTCGACACCGGGCTGGGCGGTGGCGGTCTCGGCCAGGCCTGGTGGCAGCTCGCCTATGCGCCACTCGCCGACGCCAGCGGCCGCCCGGCCCGCCTCGCCCGGGCGACGGAGGCGAGTACGTCACCGGCCATGGTGCTGGGCTCGCCCTGCACCCAGGGCAAGCAGGACGGTGGCGTACCGCTCGGGATGCGCGGCGAAGTGCGCGCGCACACGGTCAGGGCCCGCGACACGTCGGCGCAGGGCTGCCACCGTCGCGGTACGCCGGACCAGCGACTCGAACTCCGGCTCCGACATCGCCCGCTGCCTACGCCAGTCAGCGGTTTGCTGCCCCGTGAGCAGCCCTTTCGCCCGCCGGAAGGCATCGGCGGCCGCCTGCACCTCGCCGTCAGTGAGCTCGATCGGTTCTTCGTCCAGTACCTCGGCGACGAGGCAGGAATGGATCAGGGTGAGCAGGGCCGACCGGTCGTCGAAGACGGCGTCGAGACACGCGAGTGCGCGGGTGACGTCGAGTTCCTGGCCGTTGACCCGGAGCAGTTGCTGTTCCCCTGCCTTCGTCACGCCGCGCAGAGGCCACGGGAGCCCCGGGCCGCGGGTGGTGCCGATGGCCAGCGTGTCGCTGCCGTCCCGGACGACGACGTCGTGGGCCAGCGATCCGTCGAAAGGTTCGACATGGGCGACCAGGTTGAGCCGGAGCGCGGGGTGGTCGTCGCGCAGTGCGGACTGGAGGTCGGCCAGCAGCGGGCGCATCGCGTCCGTCTGCAGTCCCAGCGCCGCAGCATCCTCGAGGAACGCGGTCACCTGGGCGGCTACCGCGGACAGGCGGCCAGCGCGTGCCGGGCTGGCCGTCGCGGCGATGTCGTCGTGCAGGGCGGTCATGCCGCCACCTCCAGCTGGGCAGGGTCGCCGATGAGAAGGTCGGCGAGCGCATCGGTGATGGGTAGTCCGGTGGCCTCCTCGATCCAGAGGAACTGGCCGCTCGGGTTGGTCTCGAGGTACACGTAGCGACCGTCCGGGGTGAGGACGAGGTCACTGGCGCTGTACTGGAGACCGAGCCGCGCATTGAGGGCGAGCAGTGCCTGCTCGACAGCCGCGGGCAACGTCCAGGGCTCGATCACGGTGTGCGCGTCGTCGTATCGCCGCCAGTCGTTCCGCGTCCGGTGGGCGAGCTGGGAGTGGATGGCGGCGGCGAAGACGCGCGCCCCGACGATCGTCACCCTCAGTTCGACCTTCTTGGGCACGTACGCCTGCACGACGACCGGGCAGTGCGCCACCGAGGCGATGTGCAACAGGTCGCGGGGAAGGACCAACTCGGTGTATCGGGCGACACCGAGGCCGTCCGGCGTCAGGCACGGATGGGTGGTGCCGGCCTGCTTGGTGATCACGCGCTCGTGCCGTGCGACGAACTCGAGGAAGGTGTCGGGGTCATTGGTGACGACCGTCGGCGGGAGCTCCAGACCCAGCTCCGCGGCCAACTGGAGCTGGCGCATCTTGAACTGCGCGCGGCGCAGCGCGGGGCGCGGTGCGGGAACGTAGGTGACGTCGAGCATGTCCCACAGGTCGGTCGTCACCACGGAGGTCTCCTCCGCGATGACCGCACCGACCGGGGTGCCCCGGTAGGGCTCCGGTGGTTCGGGCGGCTGCGGCCGACGCACCCAGACCGCGGTGACGTCATCGAGGTCGAGCACCCGGTCGGGCAGGCTGACGGCACGCGAGTGCAGACCGTCGGGCCGGAACTCCACCGACAGGGACGCCGAGGCCGGGAAGAGTGCTGGATCGAGGCGGACGGCCGGCACACCGCGGCGATCGAGGACGCGCTGCATCGCGTCGGCATGTACGTCGTAGGAGCAACTGAGAACGAGGATCACTGGACTTCACTCCGGTCGTCGGGACGGGCGGCGCTGGTGGGCCGACCCCGCGGCCGGCCCACCAGGACCGGTGTCAGAAGTCCTCGTCCGTGTCCGTCGTGCCCGCGTCGATGTCGATGCACTTCGACGAGTTGCAGGTACAGGGACGGCCACCGGCGATCCCGGCGAGCTCCTCGTCGCTGAGCTCGGGGCCGTGCGCGGTGATGTCGTCGATCGAGATGGAGCGGGCCATGATTCCTCCTTCGGATCGGCGGCATCCCGGTGACACCGCCTGCCGGGAGGAGAAGCGAACTCGCCACACGGATACGGCACGGTTCCGGCCGCAGCCCTGTTCGCGGCGACGGACGTATGCGACCGCCGGCGCGTCGGACGTCGCCCGCGTGTGGAAGGGGCGCATGCGCGCGACGGGTACCGGAGGAAGGTCCGCGGACGGCCACCCCCAGTAGCCTGCTGAACCGGCGACGGCGACGTCGCCGTCCTGGTCGGTGCGAAGGACCTGCATCCCGTCCTCGGCGAGCCACCGCAGGAGGCGCGGCGCCGGATGCCCGTAGGTGTTGTCCGCACCGACCGAGACGAGCGCGAGACGGGCGCCGGTCGCGGCAAGGAACTCGGGGTCGGCATCAGCGCTGCCGTGGTGCGGCACCTTGAGCACGTCGGCCCGGAGATCCGTGCCGCTGCGCCGCAACCGGGCCTCCGCCTCGGCTCCGAGATCACCGGTGAGCAGCAGCGAGATCCCCCGGGCCGTCACGCGGACGACCATCGACAGATCGTTGGCGGCCGCCGCGGCCGTGGCCCAGCGCGGATCCGGCCCGAGGACCTCGACCGTCGTCTGCCCGACCGTCCGGCGGTCGCCGGGCACGAGCGTGACCCGCTCGGCGCCGGACCGGTCCACCAGGGCCGCGAACGAGGACACCCGGTCGTCCGGCGGCGAGAGGGACCCGGTCGCCACCACGCCGACGTCCCGGCCCTCCAGCGCTCCCCGCAGCCCGGCCGCGTGGTCGGCGTCCAGGTGGGAGACGAGGACCAGGGGCAACGCGGTGATCCCCAGCCGGTCCAGGCACCGGTCGACCGCCCCGACGTCGGGGCCGGCGTCGATGAGGATCGCGGCGCCCGGCCCGGTGGGCAGCGCGATCGCGTCCCCCTGCCCCACGTCGCAGACGACCGCAACGGTCTCCGGCGGTGGCCAGCCGCGCACCGACTGCCGCAGGGGCCATCCCAGCACCACGAGGCCGACCAGCGCGGCGAGCGCGAGCGGACGCAGTCGGGGACACCGCCACAGCGCCGCGCCCGCTGCCACCACGACCGCGGCGAGCAGCACGGCACCGCCGGTTCCGGCCGGCCACGAGAGCGCGCCGTCGGGCAGCGCGGCGGCCCGCTCGGCCACCCCGACCAGCCAGCCCGTCGGCCAGCCCGCCACCCACACCAGCACGTCGGCCGCCTCGGTCCAGACGGGAGAGACGACGGCGGCCGCCAGCCCGAGCACGGTCGCGGGCGCGACGGCGGGTGCGGCCAGGAGGTTCGCGGGCAGGGACACCAGGCTGACCGTGCCGTTGAGCCCCGCCACCAGCGGCGCGGTGGCCAGCCCCGCTGCCGCGCTGACGGCGAGGGCGTCGGCGAGCAACGGCCAGCACCCGTGCGTCCGCAGCCGCCGTGACCACCCGGGCGCGAGCAGCACGATGGCGGCCGTCGCCATGACGGACAGGGCGAAGCCCGCGTCGACGGCGAGGCGGGGATCGATCAGCAGCAACGCCCACCGCGGCCGCGAGCGCCGGGACGGCCGCCCGGGACCGGCCCGAGGCCAGGGCCAGCAGCGCGACGCCGCCCATCGCCGCCGCCCGGACGACGCTGGGGCTCGGCCGGGCCAGCACGACGAAGGCCACGAGCGCGACGCCGGCGACCACCGCCTGCAGCCGGCGATCCACCGCACGTCGGCGCAGGGGCCACAGCACGCAGGAGACGACGATCGCGACGTTGGCCCCGGACACCGCGGTGAGGTGCGCCAGCCCGGCCCGGCGGAACTCCTCGGTGAGCACCGGGTCCATGGCGCGGGTGTCGCCGACCGTGAGCCCGGGCAGGAGTCCGGCCGGACGGGGCCCGAGCACTCGGCCCGCCGACGCGGCGAGCCCGTCGCGCAGCGCACCGGCGGCCTCCTGCAGCCATCCCGGCCCGCCCACGGCGGTGGGCGGCCCCCGGGCCGAGAGGACGGCGACGAGCGGTTGCCCGGCCCGCGGCATCGCGGCGCGGACGCGCGCCCGCACCTCGCTGGCCGGGCAGGAGATCCGCCCAGCCCTCCGCCGACGCGAACAGCAGGACGTCGTCGTCCAGCCGGTGCTGTCCCGAATCGTGCAGGAGCCCGGTGACCGTCGCGTCGACCACGACAAGCGACCGCCCGGCCCCGGGCAGCAGGTGTGGATCGCCGTCCAACTCCAGGACGACGGTGACCGTGTGACCTGCAGAAGCGACGGGCCGCAGTGGTGACGCCTCCCGAGCCAGGCCGCGCACGCCCGATCCGACCGAAGCGACGGCGACTCCCGCGACCACAACCACGGCCAGCGTCGTCCACCCGCCGGGATGCCGGGACAGGAGGACGGCGAGTCCGGTCGCCAGGACGGCCCCGCCGAGCAGGAGCCACGCGTCCAGCCAGGGCCCGGCGAGCGTCCCTGCCCAGACAGCGAGCGCGACGGGCACCAGCCGGAGATCGACCCAGGTCCACCGACCCGGCGCCTGCCGGGCGGCGGCGGGCCGGCCAGGGCATTCACACGGTCACCAGGCCGGCCAGTTCCGCGGCGATGGTCGGCCCGATACCGGGGACGTCGTCGAGTTCCTCGACGCTCGCGGAACGGTCCGTTGGTCGTGCGGTACGCGACGATCCGTTCGGCGAGCACCGGCCGATACCCGGCAGCCCGTCGAGCTCGGCCGCCGTCGCGGCGTTCAGGTCGAGCAGTCCCCCGGACGCCCCCGGGACGCCCGTGCTCCCCGCGCCGCCGACCGCGCCGCCCCGGGGACGCCGACGGCGATCTGCTGCCCGTCGGTGACGACGGCGGCCAGGTTGATCGACGCCGGATCGGCCTCCGGCAGCAGCCCGCCTGCGGCGTCCACCGCATCGGCCACACGCGCGCCGGACTGCGAGGGTCACCAGGCCGGGCCGGGCGACCAGCCCCACCACGGACACGACCACGGTCGATGACGTCTCCGCGACCTCGCCGACCGGCGTCGTGGTCGAGGCAGCGGTCGGACCGCGCGCCGGCGGTGCCGGGACGGGTTCGACCCGGGGCGGTCCAGCCAGGTCCAGGCGATCAGTACCAGGGCCGCGGCCAGCCCCACCAGCCAGAGCGAGCGCGCGCCGGCGTGGCCCGGAATCCAGCGCACGGTCGGGCCCGGAGACCGGTGCCGGCCGATCCCCGCCGGGAGCGCGGCGTCGTCCGGATCGGGTGGGGCCGGCGCGACGTCAGTCGGCGCGTGCTGATCGGCCGCCGCGGACGTCAGGTCGTCATCGTCCGGCACCCAGCCGCCGGCGCCGTCGGCCTCGGCGAGCAGGCGGCGCAGTCGTGCCCGGATGACGTCGGCGTCGTCGCTGCGACGGGCGGGAGAGCGGCACCCGTCCGACGCTAGGAATCCCGTCGTCCGGCCGCCCCGGCCGCGCCGGATCTGTGGACGGAGGTGCCGGTTGTGGACGACGAGCCGCTCACCACCGGTGCCGGGAGGCAGTCTCCCGGCATGCGGTCGTCAGCTCTTCGCTCAGCCCTCCGACTGGTCCAGATCGGGTTCGGTCTGCTCCAGCGGCGACGGCGCGATGACGACGCCGACCGCGCCCGGCCCCACGTGCGCCCCGATCGCCGCCCCCAGCTCGCTGACGTAGAGCTCGACCAGCCCGGGTACCCGCTGCCGCAGCTCCGCGGCCAGCCGCTCGGCCCGCTCGGGCGCCGCCAGGTGGTGCACGGCGAGGGAGACCGGGGCGTCGTCGGCGGCCTCGACGGCGTGCTGGACGAGCCGGTTCAGCGCCCGCGCGGCCGTGCGGACCTTCTCCAGCGGCACGACGCGCCCCTCCCGGACGTGCAGCACCGGCTTGACCGCCAGGGCGGTGCCGAGCAGCGCGGCGGCGGACCCGATCCGGCCGCCCCGCCGGAGGTGCTCGAGCGTGTCGACGACGAAGAACGTGCGCGTCGCGGCGGCGGTGTCCCGGCGACCTCCGCGACGGTGGCGGCGTCCGCGCCCTCGGCGGCCGCCCGGGCCGCCGCGATGACCGCGAAGCCCATGCCCATGGCGGTGGACCGGGAGTCGACGACGGTGACCGAGGTGCTCCCCCACCTGCGAGGCGGCCAGCCGGGCGGCGTCCGAGGTGCTCGACAGCTCCGCCGAGAGGTGGATGGAGACGATCCGCCCGGCGCCGGCGGCCAGGCACCGGCGGTAGGCGGCGACGAAGTCGCCCGGGGTGGGCCGGGAGGTCGAGACGGTCTGGCCGCGCACCGAGAGGGCCCGGGCGACGTCGTCGGGGCCGATCTCGCTCCCCTCCCGCCCGGAGCGGCCGGCGAGCACGACGTAGAGCGGCACGACCTCGATGCCGTACTTCTCGACGACCGCGGCGGGAAGGTAGGCCGTCGAATCGGTGACGACGGCGACAGACACCCGGCGAGGCTAGCCCGCCGTCGCGTGCGACCGTGCGGCGACCGCGCGCGGGACGGTCGTCGCCGCGGAGTGTCGTCAGACGACCGCGTCCGCGTCGCTGACCGGAGCGGGCCGCCGCTCCGGGGTGCGGGCGTGGCGCCGGGCGCACCGCGCACCGGCACCGGGGTGGCCGTCGGCGGCCGGGAGTGCCGTGACGTTGTGCCGCAGCAGTCGCCAGCGAGACGCCCTGCACGACCAGTTCGCTCCAGGCGCAGTTGTCGAGCGGGCCGAAGATCCGGCGCTGGTGGGGCGCGAGGCCCAGCAGCCGCTCGAGCAGCCGGCCGGCGGTCCCGCCGTGGGTGACGACCACGGCGACCTCCGCATCAGGCAGGTCGACGACGGCGGCGAGCGCCCGCTCGCCGACGGCCGCCGGGATCCTCGCCGCCGCGCCCCTCGACGGGCCGCCCGGTGATCCAGCGTCGTACTGGTCGGGATACTGCGCGGCGACCTCGTCGCGGGTGAGCCCCTCCCAGCAGCCCATCCCGTGCTCGCGCAGCCGCGGGTCCCGCCCCAGCGGGACGCCGAGCACGTCGGTGAGTGCCGACGCCGTGTCCGCGGCGCGGCTGAGGTCGCTGGACACGACGACGGTGCCCCCGCGTGGCAGTCGAGCGGCCAGGTGGGGCGCCGAGCGGGCGACCTCGCCCCGGCCCACCTCGTCCAACGGCGGGTCGAGCTGCCCCTGGAACCGGCCCGTGACGTTCCACTCCGTCTGCCCGTGCCGCCACAGCACGAGCCTCCGCACGGGCAGCGCGGGAAGCGGCAGGACGTCGCCGGTCACCGGCCGGTCGTCTCCTGCGCGGACGAGGGACGCAGCGGCCGCCGCGGCGGACCGGGAGCTGTCGACGAACGGGATCGTCGGGCAGTCCTTCCACAGCCGCTCGAGCGCGTAGTACGCGCGCTCCTCGGCGTGCTGCACGTGCACCACCACGTCGACGAAGTCGAGCAGGACCCACCGGGACTCGGCGACGCCCTCCCGGCGGACCGGCTTGATGCCGTGCTGGCGCAGGCGCTCCTCGACCTCGTCCACGATCGCCTGCACCTGCCGCTCGTTGGGCGCCGAGGCGAGCACGAAGGCATCGGTGATCGCCAGCCGGTCGCTGACGTCGACGATCGACACGTCGGTGGCGAGCTTGTCCGCAGCCGCCTGTGCGGCGAGCAGCGCGGTGTCCCGCGCCTCGGCCGAGGCGGTCATCGGGGTACCTCCTGGAGGTTCGTCGGGGGGTGGGGGTCGTTGCCGTCGCCATCGGTGGCGACGGGGGACGGTCGGAGGTGGGGCGGGCGCCGCCGGCGTGCCGTCCGGCGCCGTCGCGGTCGCGCGGGCGCCGTCGAGGACGACCCGGCGAGGGGTGCTCCGGTACAGCGCGCGCTTCTCGATGTACTGCACCACGCCGTCGGGCACGAGGTACCAGACCGGCATGCCCCGGGCCACGCGGCCACGGCAGTCGGTGGAACTGATCGCCAGGGCGGGGACCTCGACCAGGCTGACCTTGCCCTCCGGCAGATGGGAGTCGGCCAGGTGGAAGCCGGGGCGGGTCACGCCGATGAAGTGCGCCAGATCGAACATCTGCTCGTTGTCCCGCCAGCCGACGATCTGGGCGAGCGCGTCGGCGCCGGTGATGAAGAACAGTTCGGCGTCGGGACGCTGTCGGCGCAGGTCGCGGAGGGTGTCGATCGTGTACGTCGGACCGCCGCGGTCGATGTCCACACGGCTGACCGAGAAGCGCGGATTGGACGCGGTCGCGATCACCGTCATGAGGTAGCGGTCCTCGGGCGGACTGACGTCGCGCTCGCGTCTTCTGCCACGGCTGACCGGTCGGCACGAACACGACCTCGTCGAGACCGAACAGTCCGCCGACCTCGCTGGCGGCGACCAGGTGCCCATGATGGATGGGATCGAACGTCCCACCCATGATCCCGACCCGGCCACCTGCCACCGGACGAGCCTAACCGGGTGATCGTGTTCGGCATCCGCGAGGACCGGAGCCGACCCCATCGGGACCGGCCCCGGCCGGCGGGCCCGCGGTGCCCCGCCCGAGGGCGGGGCACGCGAACCCTGCGACCGGCTCCCCCGTGCAGCCGGTCGCGGTCCGACCCGTCCGTCGCGAACGGACTGGGGAACCGATGCCGCGTGGTGCGACGGCATCGCGTTGACAACGCACGGAATCGGGTTCGGTTACGCCCTGGCCTCGAAACGATTCGTGGGACACGTCTCGGCAGCGTGGGAGAGGAGATGGGGACGCCGTTCCGCACGGACGGCGGGCGTCGACAGGTCGTCAGGTCGACAAGCGGTCCCATCGACAAACAGCCCCGTCGACAAGCGGACGGGTCGACGCGGACCGCCGGAGCCGCAGACCGCGGCGGGCCGAAGGACCGGTCTCAGAGGGTCGTGACGAAGTCCGCCAGCTGGGCGGCGTTGCGGCACTCCACCATGTCGATGACCTCGCCGTATCGGTCGGCGGCGGAGTCACCGCTCCCCCACAGCCGGCGCGGCTCCGGGTTCAGCCAGTGCGCCGAGCGCGACCGGCGCACCAGGTCGGCGACGACCGGCAGGCCGGGCGGCCGGTAGTTGGTCCGCCCGTCACCGAGCACCAGCAGCGACGTCTTCGGGCCCACCGCCGCGGGCCACCGGTCGGCGAACACCTCGAAGGCGGTGCCGTAGTCGCTGTGCCCGTCGAAGGAGACGACGTCGGCCTCGCGCCCGATCCGGCTGACCGCGTCGACGACGTCGGCGCCCGGCCGGAAGAACCGGGTCACCTCGTCGGTGGAGTCCACGAACGCGAAGGCACGCACGCCGGTGAAGTGCTCCCGCAGCGCCTGGGTGAGCATCAGCGTGAAGTGGCTGAACCCGGCCACCGAGCCGCTGACGTCGCAGAGCACGACGAGCTCCGGCTTGTGCACCTTGCGCGGCCGGTGGTGGGTCACCACGGGCACCCCGCCGGTGCCCAGCGAGGCCCGGACGGTCTTGCGGAAGTCCAGTCGGCCCTCGCGGCCCAGCCGGCGCCGCGCGGACAGGCGCACCGCCAGCCTCCGCGCCAACGGGGCGACGGCGCGACGCAGCTCGGCCAGGTCGGCGGACTGGGCCCGCAGGAAGTCGACCTGGTCGGCCAGCGGGCGCACCGCGTTCTTGGCGACCTTGTCCCGGCCCTTCTCGGCCGCGGTCCGCCGCCGCACCTCGGCCTCGATCGCCGCCCGCAGCGCCGCCAGCCGCTCGCGCACGGTCTGCCGGGCCACCTGCTCGGCCAGCCCGCCGCGGTCGCTGCTCGGCCAGCAGCCCGGCCAGCAGCTGGGAGACCAGCGTGTCCGGTGAGAGCGCCCGCAGCACGCGGTAGCTGAAGAACGACTGCCCCGACGGCGAGGGCTGCCCGCGGCCGAGCCGCTCCACCGCCAGGCGGGCGAACCGGCGCAGGGCCTCCTCGTCGCCGTCCATCAGCAGCTGCAGCAGCTGGTCGCGCATCAGCTGGGCCAGGTCGACGTCCGACCCGGGCAGGTCGAGGGTCGACTCCCCCGGCTCACCGGGGTCCCCGGCCTCGTCCTCGTCGTCGTCCCACGTCGCCGGCCGGTCCGACAGCGGCCACCACAGGTCGAACAGCACGTCGTACGCCGGCCGCTGGGCGGCGCGCTGCAGCAGCACCGCGGCCAGCCCGTGCCGCAGCTGCTCACGATCGAGCAGGTCGACCACGGTCAGGATCTCCGCCGCGTCGACGGCCTGGCTGATCCCGACCGGGATGCCGGCCTCCCGCACCGCCCGGACGAAACCGTCCAGGTGCCCGGCCAGCCCCCCGGGCTCGGCGACGGTCGGCAGGCCGGTGCTCATCAGTTCAGCCGCAGCTCGGCGGCGGCCCGGACCTGGTCGCTGGCGTGCTTGAGCACCACGCCCAGGGTCGAGCGCACCGCGGACTCGTCGAGGGTGTCCAGCCCGAGCTCGAGCAGCGTCTGCGCCCAGTCCAGCGTCTCCGAGATCGACGGCGACTTCTTCAGCTCCAGCGCCCGCAGCGCCCGGATGGTGCGCACCAGCTGGTCGGCCAGTCCCGGCGCGAGGTCCGGCACCCGGGACAGCACGATCTCCCGCTCCCGCTCCGCCGACGGGTAGTCCAGCGCGAGGTACAGGCAGCGGCGCTTCAGCGCCTCCGACAGCTCCCGGGTGGCGTTCGAGGTCAGCACGACCATCGGCCGCCGGGTCGCCGTGACCGTGCCCAGCTCCGGGATGGTCACCTGGAAGTCCGAGAGCACCTCCAGGAGCAGGCCCTCCACCTCGACGTCGGCCTTGTCGGTCTCGTCGATCAGCAGCACGGTCGGCTCGGTCCGCCGGATCGCGGTCAGCAGCGGCCGGGCGAGCAGGAACTCCTCGCCGAAGATGTCGTCGTGGACGCTGTTCCAGTCCGCGCCGTCGGTGCCCTGCGACGCCTGGATCCGCAGCAGCTGCTTCTTGTAGTTCCACTCGTACAGCGCCCGCGCCTCGTCGAGGCCCTCGTAGCACTGCAGCCGGATCAGCTCCGCGCCCGTCGCCGTCGCCAGCGCCTTGGCCAGCTCGGTCTTCCCGGTGCCGGCCGGCCCCTCGACCAGCAGCGGCTTGCCCAGGCGGTCGGCGAGGAAGACCGTCGTCGAGATCTGGGCGTCCGGCAGGTAGCCGGCCTCGGACAGCCGCTTGCCGACGTCCCCGACCGAGGAGAACTGCGGGAACTGCGTGGGCGGGCGGGGCATGCGGCTCCTCGGCGGGGTGGCGGGGCGGGTGGTCGATCTCAGCGGGTGTGGCCGTGAACCGGTCACGACGTAGGTGGTGGAGGTCAGCTCCGGCAGGCCGAGCGGCCCGCGCGCGTGCAGCTTCTGGGTCGAGATGCCGATCTCGGCGCCGAAGCCGAACTCGCCGCCGTCGGTGAACCGGGTCGAGGCGTTGACCAGCACCGCGGCGGCGTCCACCCCGGCGGTGAAGTCCGCGATCGCCCGCGCGGAGTCGGCCACGATCGCCTCGCTGTGCCCGCTCCCCCACTCGCGCGATGTGCTCCAGCGCCTGCGGCAGGTCGTCGACGACCCGGACCGCCATGTCCATCGACAGGTACTCGGTCGCCCAGTCCTCGTCGGTGGCCGGGACGACGGCGTCGTGCGCGGCCCGGGCGGCGGCGTCGCCGTGCAGCGTGACGCCGGCGTCGGCGAGGGCGGACAGCAGCCGCGGCAGGAACGGCACGTCGCGGTGGACGAGCAGCGTCTCGGCGGCGTTGCAGACGCTCACCCGGTGGGTCTTGGCGTTGAGCACGATCGCCTCGGCCATCGCCGGGTCCGCCGAGGCGTCGACGTACACGTGGCAGTTGCCGACGCCGGTCTCGATCACCGGGACGGTCGACTCGCGGACCACCCGCTCGATCAGCGAGGCGCCGCCGCGGGGGATGACGACGTCGACGAGGCCGCGGGCGCCGAGCAGTTCGCCGACCGAGGCCCGGTCGGCGGGCAGCAGCTCGATCGACCCGGCCGGCAGACCGGCCTTCTCGGCGGTCTCGGTGAGGACGGCGACCAGCGCGGCGTTGGTGCGGAACGCCGAGGCCGAGCCGCGCAGCAGGGCCGCGTTGCCGCTCTTGAGGCACAGGCCGGCGGCGTCCACGGTCACGTTGGGGCGGGCCTCGTAGACGATCCCGATGACGCCGAGCGGCACCCGGACCTGGCGCAGCTGCAGGCCGTTGGGCAGCGTCGACCCGCGGACGACGTCGCCGACCGGGTCGGGCAGGGCGACGAGCTCGCGCAGGGCCGCGGCCACGCCGGCCGATCCGGCCGGCGTCGAGCCGGAGCCGGTCGAGGATCGAGTCGGGCGTGCCGTCGGCGGCGGCCGCCTCGACGTCGGCGGCGTTGGCGGCCAGCACCTCGTCGGTACGCTCGACCAGCGCGTCGGCCATCGCGGCCAGCGCGGCGTTCTTCGTGTCGGTGGGCAGCGTGCGCAGGACCCGGGCAGCGGCCCGCGCGCGCAGCGCGGCGGCCCCGATCAGCGGCAGGTCGGCGACGTCGGGCACGTGCCGAGGGTACGCGGCGGTCCTGGCGCCGAAGAGCCGTCGAACCAGGCACCGGTCAGGGCCGGAGGGCGTGCGCCCGGATCGTCTCCGGCATCTGCCGGAGCTCCTCGACCACGTCGTCGCCGACGGAGCCGGGCACGTCGGTGACCGCGAAGCCGACGCCGCCGGAGGTCGACAGCACCTGCTGCTCGATGTTGAGCCCGTGCTGGGCGAGCAGGCCGTCGATCCGGGCGAGCACCCCGGGCTGGTTGCGGTGCAGCACCAGCAGGCGGGACGAGCCGGGCAGGCGGGGCATCTGCACCGAGGGCAGGTTCACGCTCAGCGCGGTGGTGCCGGCGTCCATGTAGGCGATCAGCTTGCCGGCGACGAACGTGCCGATGTCCTGCTGCGCCTCCTCGGTGGACCCGGCGATGTGCGGGGTGAGGATGACGTTCTTCAGCCCGCGCAGCTCGGACTCGAACGGGTCGCCGGCCCCGGCCGGCTCCTGCGGGAACACGTCGATCGCCGCGCCGGCGATGTGCCCGCTGTCGATGTGCCGGCGCAGCGCGCGCCTGGTCGACGACGAACCCGCGGGAGAGGTTCAGGAAGATCGACCCGGGGCGCATCCGGGCGAACAGCTCCTCGCCGAACAGGCCGCTGTTGCCCGGCCGCCCGTCGACGTGCAGCGTGACGACGTCGGAGGCCTCGAGCAGCTCGTCGAGCGTGGCTGCAGCGCTGCGCGTTGCCCAGCGCGAGCTTGTCGGCGGTGTCGTAGAAGAACACCCGCATGCCCATCGCCTCGGCGAGCACCGACAGCTGGCTGCCGATGTTGCCGTAGCCGATGATGCCCAGGCTGCGGCCGCGCAGCTCGTGGCTGCCCTTGGCCGACTTCTCCCAGACGCCGGCGTGCATGTTCTCGTTGTGCACGGTCATCCGCCGGGTCAGCGAGATGATCTCGGCGATCGCCAGCTCCACCACGCTGCGGGTGTTGGAGAACGGCGCGTTGAAGACGGCGACGCCGTGCGCGGTCGCCGTCTTCAGGTCGATCTGGTTGGTGCCGATGCAGAACGCGCCGACGACGCGCAGCGCGTCGGCCTGCTCGAACACGTCCGCGCGCAGCGGCGTGCCCGACCGGATGCCGAGCACCTGGACGCCGTCGAGCCGCTTGAGCAGCTCGTCGCCCTCCAGGGCGCGGTCGACCCGTTCGACCTCGAAGCCCGCCTTGGCGAGCGCCTCCGCCGCGGTGGGGTGGATGTTCTCGAGAAGCAGGGCGCGCCGCGGCGTGGTACTGGTCATCGCCGCCGAGGGTACGCGGCGGCGGCGGCCTCCAGCAGCGGCCCGCAGCGCCCGCAGGGCGGACTTCCGCGCGTCGCCGGTGAGCCGGTCGAGGAAGAGCTTGCCGTCGAGGTGGTCGACCTCGTGCTGCAGGCAGCGGGCCATCAGGCCCGTCCCCTCCAGCCGCAGCGGCTCCCCGTGGACGTCGAAGCCCTCGACGACGGCGTGCATCGCCCGCACCGTCGGCGCCCAGATCCCGGGCACCGACAGGCATCCCTCGTCGCCGTCCTGCGGTCTCCTCGGAGAGCTCGACGATCGTCGGGTTGACCATGTGGCCGATGACGCCGTCGATGTTGTAGGAGAAGGCGCGCAGGCCGACGCCGATCTGCGGCGCCGCGAGCCCGGCCCGGCCGGGGTGGTCGACGGTCTCGAGCAGGTCGCGGACCAGGCGCGGCCAGCTCGCGGTCGAAGGTTCTTCACCTCGTCGGCGGGGGTGCGCAGCACCGGGTCGCCGACCTCGCGGATGGGGCGGATCGTCACGCCGCGCAGTCTCTCAACCCGCGAACGCCCTCGACCGGCCCCCCGACTCCCACCCGGCCAGCACCGAGCGCGACAGCGTCCGGCTCGTCACCGGCGGCCAGGAAGACCCGTCGCGAGCTCCGGACCGTGCAGGAGGCCGTCCCGCGGGGAGGACGTCGGTGACCACGAGCATCGTCAGGCCGTGCCCGACCGCCCAGAACCGGGTGGCGACGGCGATCGGGTCGGCGTCGCGGCGAACCGGCCGGCCCGCCGGGCGCGGTCGGCGCACTCGACCAGGCCGCCGAACGTGGCGTCCGCCGCGGCCTCGTCGTCGAGGTCGCCGCGGCGTCGAACATGGCGCGGTACAGGTACGGGTCCGGCGCGCGCTGGCGACGTAGACGGCACCAGCGCGGCGAGGTCGCGAACGGGGTCGTCGGTCCGGTCGACCGCGGCCAGCCGCCGGGCCAGCCGGGTGAAGCCCTCCTGGCGGACCGCCCGCCACAGCCCGGCATACCGCCGAAGTGCGTGTAGACCGCCGTCGTCGACGAGCCGGTCCGGGCGGCGAGCGATCGGGCGGTGACGTCTGCCGGCCGGCGAGCATCTCGGCGGCCGCTCGACGAGGGCGTCCGGACGGCGGGATCAGCGATGCGCGGCATGTTGCCAAGCATAACGTAACGGTGTTACATAACGGGCATCCACTACCCACGCGGGAGGCACCCGTGCCCGTCGAGCTGATCGATCCCCCGGAATCCCCACCCCGCAGTTCTACCGACAGATGGCGGTGACGACCGGATCGCGCACCGTCTACCTGGCCGGCCAGGTCGCCCGACGGCCGACGGCACCCCCGTCGGGGCCGGTGATCTCGCCGCGCAGGTCGAGCAGGCGTACGTCAACGTGGGCGCCGCGCTCGACGCCGTCGGCGGCACCTTCGACGACGTCGCCAAGGTGACCCTCTACCTCGTGGACTGGTCGCCGGACAAGATTGCGGC
Organism: uncultured Actinomycetota bacterium; assembly: GCA_963748305.1. Classification (GTDB taxonomy): domain Bacteria; phylum Actinomycetota; class Actinomycetes; order Mycobacteriales; family Geodermatophilaceae; genus Blastococcus_B. Next base: position 90,024 of record CAVVIN010000024.1, read on the forward strand.
CCTCGGCGCCGGCGTGGCCGGGGCGTCGGCTCGGCTCGGGGCCGACCTGATCAAGCCAGTGACGCTGATCAGCGTCGCCGGCCTCGGCGAACCGGACCTGCTGCGTGGAGGTCGACGCCATCGCCGTCCTCGCCTGAGTCAGGGGCGGGACCGACGCCCGACCAGCACCATCTCGTCGCGGTGCACGACCTCGCGGCGGTACTCGGGGGCCAGGTCGCCGGTCTTGCGGCCGAGCAGGTCGGGCATCTCCCGGGCGTCGTAGGCGACCAGGCCGCGGGCGACGACGACGCCGTCCGGACCGACCAGCTCGACCGGGTCGTCGGCCAGGAAGTCGCCGGCCAGCCCGGTGATCCCGGCGGCCAGCAGCGAGGCGTGCCGCTCCCGGACGGCCCGCACCGCGCCCTCGTCGAGGAGCAGCCGCCCGCGCGGGCGGCTGGCGTACCGCAGCCAGAACTGGCGGGCGCTGGGCCGGCGGCCCAGCGGCGCGAACAGGGTGCCGACCCGCTCCCCCGCCAGCGCCGCGGCGGCCTGCGCGGCGGAGGTGACGACGACGGGGACGCCGGCGTGCGCGGCGATGAACGCGGCCTCGACCTTGGTGGCCATGCCGCCGGTGCCGATGCCGTTGCGGCTGGCCGAGCCGAGGGTGACCGCCGCCAGGTCGGCCTCGCTGCGGACCGTGTCGATCAGCTGGGCGGGACCGGTGCGCGGGTCGCCGTCGTAGACGCCGTCGACGTCGGAGAGCAGGACGAGCGCGTCGGCCCGCGCGACGTGGGCGACCAGCGCCGCCAGCCGGTCGTTGTCGCCGAACCGGATCTCCTCGGTGGCGACCGTGTCGTTCTCGTTGACGATCGGCAGCACGCCCAGCGCCAGCAGCCGCTCGACCGTCTGCTGGGCGTTGCGGTAGTGGCTGCGCCGGGTGAGGTCGTCGGCGGTGAGCAGCACCTGGCCGACGGTGATCCCGTGCGCGGCGAAGGCGTCGGCGTAGGTCTGCACCAGCCGCAGCTGGCCGACGCTGGCCGCGGCCTGCGCCGTCGCGAGGTCGCGCGGGCGCCCGTTAGCTGCAGCGGCGCCAGGCCGGCGGCGATCGCGCCGGAGGAGACCAGCACGGCCTCCCGCCCGGCGGCGCGCACCGCACCGAGGACGTTGACCAGCGCCGTCGAGCCGCGCGGCGTCCAGGCCGCCCGGCAGCGTGGTCAGCGACGACGAGCCGACCTTGACACGACGCGCCGGCGCGCCGGCGATCTCGGGCCGGGCGGCGGTCACTGGCGGTCGTCCGACGTCGTCCGGGAGGTCGTCCTCGGTCCACCCCGGCTCGCTGAGCTCGTAGGGCGTCCGCCGCAGCTTCTTGGCCGCCAGCCGCTCCTGCGCGCGCACCCGGTGCGGCGCGTCGATGCGGCTGTCGGTGCCGCGGCCGCCGAGGCCGGCGGACTCCTCGATCGTGAGCGTCCCGGCGGGCAGCGTCGGCTCCCAGTCGAAGGTGACCTCGCCGATCGTGACGGCGTCGCCCTCGCGGGCGCCGGCCTTGGCCAGCTGCTCCTCCACGCCGAGCCGGTTGAGCCGGTCGGCGAGGAAGCCGACGGCCTCGTCGTTGGTGAAGTCGGTCTGCCGCACCCAGCGCTCGACGCGGATGCCGCGGACGACGAAGCCCTCCGGGTCGTTGGGGTCGCGCTCGACGGTGAACCCGGTGTCGTCGACGGCCTTCGGGGTGACGGTGATGCGGGCCGGCTCCATCGGCGGCAGGGCCGCGCGGTGCTCCTCGACGGCGCGGGCCAGGCGCGAAGCCGAACTCGCGCAGCCCCTCCCCGGTCGCCGCGCTGACCGGGTAGACCTCCAGCCCGCGCTTCTCCAGGGAGGTGCGCACCAGGTCGACGAGCTCGCGGGCGTCCGGTACGTCGATCTTGTTGAGGACGGCGACCCGCAGCCGGCCGACGAGATCGAGTCTCGCTCGTTGTACTCGGTCAGCTCGTGCTCGAGCGCCTCGATGTCGCTCTCGGGGTCGCGGCCGGGCTCCATCGTGGCCATGTCGACGACGTGCACGAGGACGGCGCAGCGCTCGACGTGGCGGAGGAACTGCAGGCCGAGCCCCTTGCCGGTGGAGGCGCCCGGGATCAGGCCGGGGACGTCGGCCATCGTGTAGACGGTGTCGCCGGAGCGGATCACGCCCAGGTTCGGGCACGAGCGTGGTGAACGGGTAGTCGGCGATCTTGGGCCGGGCCGCGGACATCGCCGCGATCAGCGAGGACTTGCCCGCCGAGGGGAAGCCGACCAGCCCGACGTCGGCGACGCTCTTGAGCTCGATGACGGCGTCGACGGACTCACCCGGCTCGCCGAGCAGGGCGAAGCCGGGGGCCTTGCGCCGGGAGTTGGCCAGGGCGGCGTTGCCGAGCCCGCCCTTCCCTCCGGCGGCGAGGACGACGCGGGTGCCGGCGCCGACGAGGTCGGCGATGACCCGGCCGTCGTGGGTGCTGACGACCGTGCCGGACGGCACGCGGAGGACCATCTCCTCGCCGCGGGCGCCGTGCCGGTTGCTGCCCTCACCGGGGCGGCCGTTGCCGGCCTTGCGGTGCGGGTGGTGGTGGAAGTCGAGCAGCGTGTGCACGCTGGGGTCGACCTCGAGGACGACGTTGCCGCCGTCGCCGCCGTTGCCGCCGTCGGGCCCGCCGAGCGGCTTGTACTTCTCGCGGTGCACGGAGGACACCCCGTGGCCGCCGTTGCCCGCGGCCACGTGCACGACCACCCGGTCGACGAAGGCCGCCATGCCTTACCTACCCATCAAGCGCCACGAGCGCACGGGCCGGTCGGCCCGTGCGCTCGTGAGCGGAGTTCGAGGGTTGTTCAGGCCTCGACGGCGGTGATGGAGACGGTCTTGCGTCCCCGCCGCGTGCCGAAGGTGACCGAGCCGGCGTCGAGCGCGAACAGCGTGTCGTCGCTGCCCCGGCCGACCCCGAGACCCGGGTGGAAGTGCGTGCCGCGCTGACGGACGATGATCTCGCCGGCCTTCACGACCTGGCCGCCGAAGCGCTTGACGCCGAGGCGCTGAGCGTTCGAGTCGCGGCCGTTACGGGAGGACGAGGCGCCCTTCTTGTGTGCCATGTCGGCGTCAGCCCTTCGAGATGTCGCGGACCACGAGGCTGGTCAGGGGCTGACGGTGCCCCTGCCGCTTGTGGTAGCCGGTCTTGTTCTTGAACTTGTGGATGTGGATCTTCGGGCCCTTGCCGTGCCCGACGATCTCGCCCGTCACGATGACCTTGGCCAGCGCTGCGGCGTCACTGGTGACGGTGTCGCCGTCGACCAGCAGGATGGCCGGGAGGTCGACCTTGTCGCCCGCCTCACCGGCCAGACGATTGATCGTGACCGTGTCGCCCACGGCAACCTTGTGCTGGCTGCCACCGGCCTTCACCACTGCGTACACCACTGACTCCTCGATCGCTTCGTTCATGTCCAGCTTCTCGTCCGGCGCGCACGACCGGAACGGGCGCCGGGTGCTGGACGGGCTGCGGACGCCTGCCGGGCGGCACCATGCGGTGCCCGCGCCGTGGCGGTGCAACCCGACCAGCGTACCCGAGGCGAGCACGGCCGGTCGACGTGACCCCGGCGGCCCTCTCCCTGCCCTGCGCTGAGCGCGGGAGGGGCCTCGGGGCCGCTACTCGACGGGCGGGCCCGCCGGACGGCTGGCGGCCCGGCGACGCCGCGGACGGGCCGCGGGAGCGGCCGGTTCCTCGTCCGGGGCAGGGACGTCGGCGACCTCGACCACCCAGTCCTCGACCACCGCGTCCTCCACCGACGTGGCGGGCTCGGGCGTCACCTCCACCGGCGGGACATTCAGCCGGGCGGCTCGATCGGCTCGATCTCGTGGCGGTCCTGAGTGGTGTCGGGCTCGGCTGCGGCCCCGTCGCCGTTGTCGCGGCTGCCCGCGAGAACGGCAGCGTCCTCGGCGGCGGCTCCGCGCCGGCCTGGCCGCGGCCACGGCGACCCCGGCTGCGGCGACTGCGGCCGCCCTCGGTCGCCTCGCCGTCGCCGGAGTCGGTCTCGGCGGCCGGCGCCTCGGCGTCGTCCGTCGTCGCCGCGTCCTTGCTGTCCTTGGCGGTGGCAGCGGCGACGTCCTTCGGGCCGGAACGGTCACGGCGGTTGCCGCCGTTCCCACCCCCGGAGCCGCTTGCACCACTCGGGCCGGAGCCGCCCGGGCTGCCGCCGGTCGGGCCGCTGCGGCGCTTCTCGTCCACCGGGTCGGTGTGCACGAGGACGCCGCGCCCGCGGCAGTGGTCGCACGGCTCGGAGAAGACCTCGAGCAGGCCCTGGCCGACGCGCTTGCGGGTCATCTGGACCAGGCCCAGCGAGGTGACCTCGGCGACCTGGTGCTTGGTGCGGTCGCGGCCCAGGCACTCGGTGAGCCGCCGCAGCACGAGGTCGCGGTTGCTCTCGAGCACCATGTCGATGAAGTCGATGACGATGATGCCGCCGATGTCGCGCAGCCGGAGCTGGCGGACGATCTCCTCGGCCGCCTCCATGTTGTTGCGCGTGACCGTCTGCTCGAGGTTGCCGCCCGAGCCGGTGAACTTGCCGGTGTTGACGTCGACGACGGTCATCGCCTCGGTGCGGTCGATGACCAGCGAGCCGCCCGAGGGCAGCCACACCTTGCGGTCGAGCGCCTTGGCCAGCTGCTCGTCGATCCGCAGGTCGTGGAAGACGTCGCCCTCGCCGGTGAACCGGGTCAGCCGGCCGGTCAGCTCCGGGGAGACGTGCGCGACGTAGGCCTCGACGGTGTCCCAGGCGTCGTCGCCCTGGACGACGAGGTCCTTGAAGTCCTCGTTGAAGACGTCGCGGATGACCCGGATCGCCAGGTCGGGCTCGCCGTAGAGCAGGGTCGGCGCGTTCGACGTCGACTCGGACTTCTTCTGGATGACGTCCCACTGCGCGGTCAGCCGGTTGACGTCGCGGGTGAGCTCCTCCTCCGAGGCGCCCTCCGCCGCGGTGCGGATGATCACGCCGGCGTCCTCGGGGACGATCTTCTTGAGGATGTCCTTGAGCCGCTGCCGCTCGGTGTCGGGCAGCTTGCGGCTGATCCCGGTCATCGAGCCGCCGGGCACGTAGACGAGGAAGCGGCCGGGCAGGTTGATCTGCTGGGTGAGCCGGGCGCCCTTGTGGCCGATCGGGTCCTTGGTGACCTGCACCAGCACCTTGTCGCCGGACTTCAGCGCCGTCTCGATGGAGCGCTGCTTGCCGGAGAGGCCGGCGGCGTCCCAGTTGACCTCACCGGCGTAGAGGACGGCGTTGCGTCCCTTGCCGATGTCGACGAACGCGGCCTCCATGCTCGGCAGCACGTTCTGCACGCGGCCGAGGTAGACGTTGCCGGCGAACGAGGTCGCCGACGCCTGGGTCACGTAGTGCTCGACGAGGACGTCGTCCTCGAGGACGGCGATCTGCGTGCGCTCGCCCCGCTGGCGGATGACCATCTTCCGGTCGACCGCCTCGCGGCGGGCCAGGAACTCGGACTCGGTCAGGATCGGCGCGCGGCGGCGGCCGGTGTCCCGACCGTCCCGGCGGCGCTGGCGCTTGGCCTCCAGGCGGGTCGAGCCGGCGACCCCGCGGACGTCGTCGTCACTGGTGGTCCGGCCGTTGCGGCCGGCCCGCTCGGGCCGGTCGTCGTCGTCGGAGTCCTCGCTCCGGTCCTCGCCGGCGCTGCCACCGCGGCGACGACGGCGACGCCGGCGGCGGGTGCTCGAGCCGCCCTCGGCCTCGTCGGTGTCGGAGTCCTCGCCGGCCTCGTCGTCGCCCTCGGAGTCGTCGGCGCCGGTGTCGGTCTCGGCGTCGTCGTCACCGGTCTCGTCGTCACCGTCGGCGGCGTCCTCGCCGGTGCGGCCACGGCCGCGGCCGCGGCGTCCGCGACGACGCCGTCGGCTGCCCGACGTGCCCTCGTCGCGGTCCTCGCCGGTGTCCTCGGTGTCCGAGTCGTCCTCGGTCTCGGTGTCGGTGTCGTCCTCGACGGTCGTCCGCGCGGTCGGCGGCGGGGCGGCGGCCCCGGGAGCGGCTGCGGCGGGCGGGCTGCGGCTCGTCGGTGTCGTCGGTGTCGACCGCCTCGGCGGTCTCCTCGACCGGCTCCGGGGTCTCGGCCGGACGGCGGCCGCGGCGCCGCGGGGGCGGCGGGGCGTCGTCGGCCGGGGCCACGAAGCTGATGAAGGCCGGCGCGGGCGCGACGGGAGCCGCGGCGGGCGCGACCGAGGGGTCGGCCGAGAGCGCCGGGCGGGTGGCCCGGCGGCGCGGCCGGGCGACGACGGCGGTCGGCTCCGGGGAGCTGAACGGCGCGGCGAAGCGCGGGAGGTCGGACTCGGGCTCGGTCGCTCCGGCTCGGGCTCGGCCTGGGCCTCGGCGACCGGTTCGGGCTCCGGTTCGGCGACGGCTCCTCGACCTCCTCGTCGGCCGGGGTCTCGTCCTCGGCGAGGCCGGTGTCTGGTCGCTGGATCCTGCCCGCTCGGGGCCGTCCTCGGCGACTGCTCGTCGGTGGCTCGTGTCTCGGGGCCGCTGCGACGGCTTCGTCGGTGGTGCTGGTGTCGTTGTCGGTGTCGGCCACGAGGGCTCGCCTCCTGTGAGGCTCCCGGGCGCCGATCCCGACTGGGACTGGCGGCCGCGCAGGAGCACGGGGTTGGGCGGGACGGGCCGCCGCACGGGTGGGCGGGTGGCTCGTCCTGCGAAGTCTGTGGGCGGCCGCCGCGCGACGGTTGTCGCTGCCGGTGGCCGGAATGCTGGTGGTGCCCGCCCGGTGGTGCTGGGTGCGGTCGAGCCGGTGGTGCAGGTCTTCGGTGGTGCGGTGGTCTGGTCGGTCTGTGGTGCGTGGTCTGCGTCGTCCGGAGCCGGGCGGCCCGGAAGGGCGCGTCACGTCTGGCAGCCGTGCCGCTCGACGGCGCGGGGCAGGCCTCCACCGGTCAGACCGTTGCGTGCTCCCCCTGGCAGCGGGTGCGCGCCGCACGGTCAGGACCGAGCGGATCAGCCACGGTCCCGGTGTCGTCGAGCCGGCCCTGCGCCTCACGCACGGCCCGTGGGGGCAACGGCGGGCGCAGGTCGGCGACGGCAGCCAGGCCGGCCAACACGTCATCGGGTCGTACAGCGGGCGTCACCTGCCGGACGACCATGTGCAGTATGGCACAACCTGCCTCCTCGGCCGCGGACGCGCTGGTCACGGCCGCGCGCGCGTCGATGTCGCGGAGGCCGTTCTTCGTCCGCTTGGCCACGGTCACGACGTCGCTCGCGAGGAACTTCTCGACCGCCGGCTGCAACTCCGCGAGGGTCACGCCGGGCAGTTCCACCCGCCACACCGAGGTGTCGATGCGGTCGGCCAGCGACCCGGTCCCCTCGGCCGCCTCGACGACCTCCAGGACGACGACGTCGGGCGGCAGCGCCGCGTCGAGCGCGAGCCGGAGCGGCCTCGGGGTCGCACCGGACGGCGACGCCGATCTCCAGGTACTCCGCCTCGCTGGCCGCACCCGTCGGGGCGGCGCCGAGGTAGGAGATCTTCGGGTGCGGGCTGAACCCGGCCGAGAACGCCATCGGCACCTGTGCCCGCCGCAGCGCCCGCTCGAGCGTGCGGGCGAGGTCGCGGTGGGAGGCGAACCGGAGCCGGCCCCGCTTGGCGTAGCGGATGCGCAGCTTCTGCACGGTCGGCGGCGGTGGCGGGCCGTCGGGCTGGCGGGCCATCAGACGACGGTCAGCGGCAGCAGGCTGCGCCCCGTCGGCCCGATCTGGATCTCGGTGCCCATGGTCGGGCAGACGCCGCAGTCGTAGCAGGGGGTCCACCGGCAGTCGGCGACCTCCTCCTCGGACAGCGCCTCCTGCCAGTCCTCCCAGAGCCACTCCTTGTCCAGCCCGGAGTCCAGGTGGTCCCACGGGAGGATCTCGTGCTCGGTGCGCTCGCGGGTGGTGAACCAGTCGAGGTCGACGCCGAAGGGCTTCAGCTCCTCCTGCGCCGCCGTCGTCCAGCGGTCGAAGGAGAAGTGCTCGCTCCAGCCGTCGAACTTCCCGCCGTCGCGCCAGACCCGCTCGATGACCCGGCCGACGCGGCGGTCACCCCGCGAGAGCAGTCCTTCGATCACGCCGGGCTTGCCGTCGTGGTAGCGCAGGCCGATCGACCGGCCGATGCGGCGGTCCTCGTTGATCTTCTGCCGGAGGATCCGCAGCCGGTGGTCGATGGTGTCGGCGCTGGCCTGGGCGGCCCACTGGAACGGGGTGTGCGGCTTGGGCACGAAGCCCCCGATGCTCACCGTGCAGCGGATGTCCTTCTGCCCGCTGGCCTCGCGGCCGGCCTTGATCACCTCGACGGCGAGGTCGGCGATCTCCAGCACGTCCTCGTCGGTCTCGGTGGGCAGACCGCACATGAAGTACAGCTTCACCTGGCGCCAGCCGTTGGCGTACGCCGTCGTGACGGTGCGGACCAGGTCCTCCTTGGACACGGTCTTGTTGATCACCCGGCGGATCCGCTCGCTGCCGCCCTCGGGGGCGAAGGTCAGGCCGGAGCGCCGTCCGTTGCGGGACAGCTCGTTGGCCAGCGTGACGTTGAAGGCGTCGACCCGGGTGCTCGGCAGGCTGAGGCTGGTGTTGGTGCCCTCGTAGCGGTCGGCGAGCTCCTTGGCGAGCTGGCCGATCTCGGAGTGGTCGGCGCTGGACAGGCTGAGGAGTCCGACCTCCTCGTAGCCGGTGGCCTTGAGCCCCTGCTCGACCATCGAGCCGATGCCGGTGATCGTCCGCTCGCGCACCGGGCGGGTGATCATCCCGGCCTGGCAGAACCGGCAGCCCCGGGTGCAGCCGCGGAAGATCTCGACGCTCATCCGCTCGTGGACGCTCTCGGCGAGCGGGACCAGCGGGGTCTTCGGGTACGGCCACTCGTCGAGGTCCATGACGGTGCGCTTGCCGACCCGAGCGGCACGTCGTCCCGCGTGCGGAGAACGCTCGCGATCGCGCCGTCGTCGGCGTAGCTGACCGCGTAGAAGCGCGGTACGTAGACGCCGTCGACCCGGGCCAGCCGGGCCAGCAGCTCCTCGCGGCCACCGGGGCCGCCCTGCGCCTTCCACGCCTTGACGACGTCGGTGATGTCGCCGACGACCTGCTCGCCGTCACCGAGGACGGCGCAGTCGACGAAGTCGCTGACCGGCTCGGGGTTGAAGGCCGCGTGCCCACCGGCGACGACGACGGGGTGGGTCTCGTCCCGGTTCGCCGCGAGGATCGGGATGCCCGCCAGGTCGAGCGCCTCGAGCAGGTTCGTGTAGCCCAGCTCGGTCGCGAAGCTGACGCCGAGCAGGTCGAAGTCACGGACGGCGCGGTGGCCGTCGACGGTGAACTGCGGGACGTCGTTCGCCCGCATCAGCGCCGCGAGGTCGGGCCAGACGGCGTAGGTGCGCTCGGCCAGGGCGTCCGGGCGCTCGTTGAGCACCTCGTACAGGATCATCAGGCCCTGGTTGGGCAGCCCCACCTCGTAGGCGTCGGGGTACATCAGCGCCCAGTGCACCGCGGCGTCGTCCCACGGCTTGACCTGGGCGTTGAGCTCACCGCCCACGTACTGGATCGGCTTCTGGATCTGTGCCAGCAGCGGTTCGAGGCGGGGGTAGAGCGTCTGTCCAGTCATGACCGGTCCAGGGTAGACGCCGGGGTCCGCGCCGCCTCCCGCGCCGAGTGAGGAGTTGTTGTCGCCCGACTCGGCGCGTCCGCGCGTGTCGTCGACAACAACCCACCACTCGGCCGCACACTCGCCCCCGACCGGACGGCACGGGGGGCGGCATGGCAGGAAACCGCAGGACCGCGGCGCTGACGGCGGCCGGTGCCGTCGTCACGATCGCGGCGGTCATCGGACTGACGCTGATGGGCTACCACTTCGACGCGACCGGTGGCGGGCCCAGTGACGGTCTCCTCGTGCTGCTCTGGGGCGGCCTTCTGCTCGGCGTCGTCCTGCTCGTGTCGGCGTTCGTCCGGTGGGCGCGCACCCAGTAGGGCCGGCTCGGTGATCGGGCCGAGCCACGAGATCACTTCAGCAGGAGGCCGGACAAGCGTCGGGCGCCGATCGCCAGGCCGATGAGCCCCATGGCCACCAGGTAGGCGACGTGACCGAGCAGCGACCAGCCGACCTCGCCGGTCACCAGCCCCCGGATCAGCTCGATGCCGTGGTAGAGCGGCGTGCACTGGACGACGACCTGCAGCGGCCCCGGGTAGGTCGACAGCGGGTAGAAGGTCGTCGAGAACAGGAAGAGCGGCAGCAGCGCCAACTGCACGAACTCGAAGTCCTGCCAGCCTCGCAGGTAGGTGGTGGCGGCGAGCCCGACGGCGGCGAAGGCGAACCCGATGAGCACCGCCGCCGGCAGCGCCAGCACCGCCCACCAGGACCCGATCAGCCCGAGCGCGCCCATGATCACGAGGAACGAGGCCGAGTACGTGGCGCCGCGCAGCAGCGCCCACGCCGTCTCCCCCACCGCCGCGTCGGGCGCCGACAGGGGCGTCGCCAGGACGGCGTCGTAGAGCTTGCTGTAGCGCAGCTTGAAGAAGAGGTTGAAGACCGAGTCGTAGATGGCCCCGTTCATCGCCGCGGCCGCCATCAGCCCCGGCGCCACGAACTGCTGGTAGCTCAACGCCGTCCCGGTGTCGGTGACCACGTCGCCGACCAGGCCGCCGATGCCGACGCCGATGGACAGCAGGTAGAAGAACGGCTCGAAGAGGCCGGAGACGAACAGCAGCCACGTGCGGCGGGCGACCAGCAGGTTGCGGTACACGAGGTGCCCGGCCCGGCGGGCGGACAGCGGGTACAGCGGCAGGACCCGCAGCAGCAGCGTGGCCGGCCGAGGGGGCGCCGCGTCGACCGTGCCGGCGCTCACGTGACCAGCCTCCGCCGGAACGCGCGTGCGGCCAGGACGAGGCCGACGACCGTCCACAGCGCCAGGTAGCCCACGTGCAGCGCGGCGGCGCCGGCGTCGATCGTGCCCAGGGCCAGGCCGCGGGACAGCGCCACGCCGTGCCAGAGCGGGGTGACGTAGGCGAGCGTCTCGAAGAACGCCGGCAGCTGGCTGACCGGGAAGAAGGTGCCGGAGAACAGGAACATCGGCAGGATGCCGAACCGCTGGACGGCGGCGAACGCGGTGTCGTTGTCGACGCGCGCCGCCAGCGCGGTGACCGGGGCGGCGAACGCGAGGCCGGTCAGCAGCGGCGGCGGGGAGGGCGAGCACGACCAGCGGACTGTCGGCGGCCCCGAAGAGCGACCAGCGCGAGCAGGAAGAGCGCCGCCGACGTGGTCACCCGGAACGCCACGAAGAGCAGGTGGCCGACGAGCAGGTCCCCGGTGGTGACCGGGGTCGCCAGCACCGCCTCGTACGTCTTCAGCCACTTGATCCCGCCCATGACCGGGTAGGTGGACTCGTTGGTGCCGGTCAGCATCGCCGCCGCGGCCAGGAGGCCCGGCGCGAGGAACGACAGGTAGTCCAGTCCGCCGTCCAGGCCGGGGCCGCGGTCGACCAGCACGCCGAGCGTCAGCCCCATCGCCGCGAGGAACAGCATCGGTTCCAGCACGCTGCTGACCAGGCTGCTGCGCCAGAAGTGCCGGTACGCGGTCACCCGCTGGCCGTAGAACGCCAGCGCGCCGGGGCCGATCACCGGGACGCTCATCTCAGTCGACCAGTGTCCGGCCGGTCAGCCGCAGGAAGACGTCCTCCAGCGAGCTGCGCCGCACCAGGCTCGACAACGGGTGGAGCCCGGCGGCCGCGACGGCGGCGAGGGCCGCGTCGCCGTCGACGGTGTAGAGCAGGAGCCGGTCGGGCAGCGCCTCGATCCGCTCGACGGCGCCCTGCTCCAGCAGGGGCGCCAGCTCGGCGACGTACCGCTCCGGGCCGGGCTGCCCCTCCAGGAGCGGGAAGCGCAGTTCGCAGACCTCCCGCGTCGACCAGCGCCGGATCAGCTCCGCCGGCGACCCCTCGGCGACGATCCGGCCCTTGTCCATGACGACGAGCCGGTCGCACAGCTGCTCGGCCTCGTCCATGTAGTGCGTCGTCAGGACGAGCGTCACCCCGCGCTGCTTGAGCCGGTAGAGCCGCTCCCACAGCACGTGGCGCGCCTGGGGGTCGAGGCCCGTGGTGGGCTCGTCGAGCAGCATCAGGTCCGGCTCGTTGATCAGCGCACGGGCGATGGTCAGCCGCCGCTTCATGCCCCCGGAGAGCGGCTCCACCTTGTCGGCGGCGCGGTCGCCGAGCTGGACGAACTCGAGCAGCTCGGCGGCCCGCGCCCGCACCGTGGCCTTCGGCAGGCCGAAGTAGCGGCCGTAGACGTGCAGGTTCTCCTCGACGGTCAGTTCGACGTCGAGGTTGTCCGTCTGCGGCACGACGCCGAGCCGGGCGCGGATCTCCGGACCGTGGACCGCGGGATCCATGCCGAGGATCTGCAGCTCACCGGCGGTGGGTGGCGAGACCGCACCGATCATGCGCATCGTCGAGCTCTTGCCGGCGCCGTTCGGCCCGAGGAAGCCGAACGCCTCGCCCGGCGACACGGCGACGTCGATCCCGTCGACGGCGGTGAAGTCGCCGAAGCGCTTCACCAGCCCCCGCGCGCGGATCAGCGGCTCGTCGTCCACCCGGGAACCGTAACGACCGGGGGCGACAGGACCGCGCCGCCGCGGGCCGGCGAGAGCCTCAGCCGAGGTCGGGGAAGAAGAGCTTCACCTCGCGCTCGGCGGACTCGGGCGAGTCCGAGCCGTGCACGATGTTGTTCTGCACCTCGAGCGCGAGGTCGCCGCGGATCGTGCCGGGCGCGGCCTTCACCGGGTCCGTGGCACCGGCCAGGGTGCGGAACGACTCGATGGCCCGCGGCCCCTCGACCACCAGGGCCACCAGCGGGCCGCCGGTGATGAACTCGACGAGCGAACCGAAGAACGGGCGCTCGCTGTGCTCGGCGTAGTGCGTCTCGGCGGTGTCGCGGTCGAGGGTGCGCAGCTCGGCGGCCACCAGCCGCAGGCCCTTGCGCTCGAGCCGGGTGATCACCTCGCCGACGAGGCCACGGGCTACGCCGTCGGGCTTGACGAGGACGAGAGTGCGTTCAGTCACGGGGCGGCAGCCTAGGCCACCGGCCCGAGGGCTCCGCCGACGCGTGGTCGGCCGGCCCCGGATCCTGCGCCCTCGTGGAGTCACACCGACTCCGCCTGTCGGGAGAAACATCGGCCCTGACCTGCCGATAGATGCCTCATGGCCCATGTCCGACTGCGCCCCCGGGTCGCATGCGCGCTGGTCGCGGCGACGCTCACCACGCTCACGGTGGCCGCCGCCGGGCCCGCCGGCGCCGAGGAGCAGGTGACGCTCGACGTCCTCAAGATCGTCGACGGCGAGTACACGGTGGAGACGGTCACCGTCCCGGCCCGGCAGCGCGGACGCGAGGGCCGACCAGCTCGAGGCAGCGCCCGACGTCGTGGTCGCGAGCCCGTCCGTCACCTACGAGGTGGCGGGCACCCCCGACCCCTATTGGGACGCCGACGGCCCGGGCCAGGTCAGCGACGTCCGCACCGCCTGGAACCGCACGCGGGGGCGGGCCAGACCGTCGCCGTGCTCGACACCGGCGTGGACGGCACCCACCCCGATCTCGCCGGAGCGATGGTGCCCGGCACCGACACGGTCGGCGGGGCGGGCTCCCCGTGGCACGGCACCGGGGTGGCCGGGATCATCGCGGCCCGCGCCGACAACGGGATCGGCGGCGCCGGCATGGCGCCCGAGGCGCGGATCATGCCGGTGCGGGTCTGCAACGACTCCGGGTGCCCGTCGGCGGCCATCGCCCGGGGCATCCTGTGGGCCGCCGACCACGGCGCCGACGTCGTCAACATGTCGCTGGCCGGCGTCGGGTTCTCCGACGTGACCGCGGCGGCGATCCGCTACGCCCTCGACAAGAACATCTCCGTGGTGGCCTCGACCGGCAACGACGGGCTCAACGGCAACCCGGAGATGTACCCGGCCGCCAACAGCGGCGTCATCGCCGTCTCCGCCACCAGCCCCGACGGCGTGCCCGCGGACTGGGCGGTGCACGGCTGGCAGGCCGACATCGCGACCGTCGGCGAGAGCGTCCTGCTCACCATGCCCGGCGCCGCCTACGCCAACGGCGCGGGCACCTCGTTCTCGGGTCCGGCCGTCGCCGGCGCGGTGGCGCTGCTGCGCGCGAGCCACCCGGGCATCACCGTCGACGCCGTCCAGGCGGCCCTGCAGGCCTCCGCCAACAGCAGCAACTGGAACCGGGCCTGGGGCGCCGGGCGGCTGGCCAGCGCCGTCGCCCTCGACGCCGCCGACCGCGGGCGACGGCGGAGTCACGGTGGTGCCGGGCGCGCAGAGTGCCGCCGTCAGCTGGGCCGCCGTCCCGGGCGCGACGAGCTACACGGTCCGCGTCGACGGCGTCCAGCGCGCGGTGGTCGAGCGGCACCTCGACGACGGTCACCGGCCTCGTCGACGGCAACCAGGTCGCCGTCGACGTCCAGCCGGACAACGGGCCGCGCAGCCGGGCCGTGCTCGCGACCGTCGGCCCCGCCGCACCCGGCACGCCCGTGCTGCACAGCGCGACGCTCGGCGGCTCCAGCTCCGCCGCCACCGTGACGCTCTCGATCTCCGTCCCCGGCGGTGCGCCCCGGTTCTCGCTGATCCGGGACGGGGTCAGCCTGGGCACCGTCGGCGTCGCCCTGACCGGGTCGCCCACCTCGGTCGCGATCGGCATCGGCCCGATGCCTGCCCACGAGACCCGCTGGCAGGTGCAGGTCGTCGGCAGCTACGGCCGGGTGTCCGCCGCGTCCAACGCGATGACCACCGGCTCGACGCGGCCGGCCGCACCGGCCGCCGTCACCGGGCTGGCGGCGCAGATCGACGGGGACGACGTCCTGCTCACCTGGGACGACCTGGGCAGCGCCTACACCTACCGGGTGGCCGGCGACGGGAGCCCGCTGGCGACCCCGCAGACCGCGGGCGCGTCGGTCCCCGCCCCGGCGGTGGGCGACGCCCGCAACTACGAGGTCGTGGCGGTCGACGCCTGGGGCCAGAGCGGGCCGGCGGTCGACGTCGACGTGTCGCGCATCGCCGCGCCCGTCATGACGACCGGCCCGGCCGTCGTCGGGACGCTCACCGTGGGACAGACCGTCTCGACGCCCGACGCCTTCACCGGCGCCGACACCGTGACGCGCACGTGGCGGTCGTGCAGCGCGGGCGGCTGCACCGCCGTGGCCGGGAACGCCACGCACCTGATCACGTCGTCGGAGGTGGGGCGGACGCTCGAGGTGTCGGTGGTCGCGCGCAACGCTGGCGGGACGACCTCGGCGGTCAGCACGCCGTCGGCCGCCGTCGCCTCCGACGTCTCCTCCCCCACCCCGCCCGGCCCCCCGGTCATCGGCACGGCCACCCCGGCCCGGAGCTCCGCCACCGTGCAGTGGACGGCGCCGGCGAGCAACGGCGGGTCGCCGGTCACCAGCTACACGGTGCGGATCTTCCGGGACGGCACGTTCGTCGGGGGCGTGCCGCAACCCGCCGGTGCCACCTCCGTCACGCTCACCGGCCTGGTCAACGGCGTCCCGCACACCTTCACCGTGCAGGCGAACAACAGCTACGGCACCGGGACGGCGTCCGCGCACAGCGCGCCGGTCGTGCCGCGCTCGTCGCCGACCGCCCCGGTGATCGGCACGCCCAGCGCCGGCCCCGCCTCGGCGGTGGTCCGGTGGGGCGCCCCGACCAACGACGGCGGCTCGCCGGTCACCCGCTACCTGGTGCGGGCCTACCGGGGAACGACCCTGGTCCGGACGGCGGCCGCGGCGGGCGGCGCCACCAGCGTGACCGTGACGGGGCTGGCGAACGGCGTGGCCGCACACGTTCCTGTGTCGGCGTCAAACAACGCGCTACGGGTCGAGAGCCCGGTCTCGGCCCGCAGTGTCGCCGTCACCCCGCGGGACCGCCCCGGCGCACCGCGGATCGGCACCCCCACCGCGGGGAATGGTGCCGCGCTCGTGCGGTGGGCGCAGCCGCTGAGCAACGGCGGGGTCGCATTGAACGTGTACGTCGTCCGCACCTACCGCGGAGCGACGATGGTCAAGCAGACGCAGGTCTCCGCTGCGGCGCCGCCACCGGCGCGCTGGTGACGCGGGCTGTCGAACGGCATCCGCTACACGTTCACCGTCACCGCGGTGAACGCCGTCGGCTGGGGTGCGGCGTCCACGGGCGGTGGGGGTCGTCCCGCGGCGCTGAGCGGTCCCGCGGCGCTCAGGTCGTCGGTGGCGGACCGAACGGCGAGCCGACGAGGTCCTTGCGCAACTGCAGCAGGTACAGCCAGATCAGCACGAAGGCCCCGCCGAGGAGCCACATGACGCTGTTGAGCAGGCCGGTCAGCAGCAGCGGCACCTGGAGCACGGTGCCGATGATCAGGCCCTGCGGACGGCGCTGCAGCCCGGCGGCCAGGATCAGGACGACCGCCAGCACGAGCAGGAACGTCAGCCGGGCACCGGTCAGCCCCGGGCCGCTCTGCGCGATCCCGCGCGGGACGAACAGCACGGCGATGCCCTCGATCAGCAGGACGGCGGCCGCCGCGCCGCCGAGCGCGCGGCCGGCCCGGGCCGGGTCGGGCGCCGTCATGCGCTGCGCCCGCCCAGCAGGGTGCGGGCCTCCCCCGCCGTGATCACGCTGCCGGTGACGAGGACGCCGGAACCGCCGAGCGCGTCGTCCGGACCGGCCTCGGCCAGCTCCATCGCCTCGCTCGAGCGCCTCGGCCAGCCGCGGGGAGACGCTCACCCGGTCGGCACCGAAGACGTCGACGGCCAGGGCGCCGAGCTCGTCGGCCGGCATCGCCCGCGGCGAGCTGTTCTGGGTGACGACGACCTCCGCGCAGACGTCCTCGAGCGCGCTGAGCATGCCGTGCACGTCCTTGCCGCTGACGCAGCCCACGACGCCGATCAGCCGGGTGAAGTCGAACGACTCCCGGATCGCCTCGACCGTCGCCGTCATCCCCGCCGGGTTGTGCGCCGCGTCGACCAGGACGGTCGGGCTCGTGCGCACCCGCTCCAGCCGGCCCGGCGAGCGGACGGCGGCGAAGGCGGCGCGCACCGTCTCCTGCTCGATCGGCCCGGTCGCGGCCCCGGCGCCGAGGAACGCCTCGACGGCGGCCAGCGCCGTGACGGCGTTCTGCGCCTGGTGCGCGCCGAACAGCGGCAGGAAGACCTCCTGGTACTCGCCGCCGAGGCCCTGCAGCCGCACCTGCTGCCCGCCGACGGCGACCCGCCGCTCGAGCACCCCGAACTCGGTGCCCTCGCGGGCGACCACGGCCTCGACCTCGACGGCCCGCCGGACGAGCGAGTCCAGCGCGCCCGGCTCCTGGTGGGCGAGCACGGCGATCGAGTCGGCCTTGATGATCCCGGCCTTCTCGGTCGCGATGGTGCCGACGTCGGGTCCGAGGTACTCGGCGTGGTCGAGGGCGACCGGCGTGACGACGGCGACCCGCGCGTCGGCGACGTTCGTGGCGTCCCACGTGCCGCCCATGCCGACCTCGATGACGGCGACGTCGACCGGCGCGTCCGCGAACAGGGCGTAGGCCATGCCGACCATGACCTCGAAGAAGCTCATCGGGACGTCGCTGCCCGCGTCCACCATCTGCACGTACGGGGCGATGTCGTCGTAGGTCTCGACGAACCGCTCGGCGCTGACCGGCTCGCCGTCGAGCACGATCCGCTCCCGGATCGACTGCAGGTGCGGGCTGGTGAAGCGGCCCACCCGCAGCCCGAAGCCGCGGAGCAGCTCGTCGATCATCCGCGCCGTCGTCGTCTTGCCGTTGGTGCCGGCCACCTGGACGACCGGCATGGCCCGCTGCGGCGACCCCAGCAGGTCGACCAGCGCGTTGATGCGGGTCAGGGAGGGCTCGAGCCGGTTCTCCGGCCAGCGGGCGAGCAGCTCCTTCTCCACCCGGGCCATGTCACCGGTGCTGCTGCTTGTCATCCTGCTCAGGATGCCAGCCGGTCAGCCGGCGACCGCGTGCCCCTGGGGTGCGCCATGGACGACACCCGACCCGGCGTGCATCCAGTCCCGCGGCGGCTCGGTCTCGACCACCCGCTTGCCGAGCGGGAACAGGCCGACGGCGGCCAGCTTGAACGAGGCGACACCGAACGGGATGCCGATGATCGTGAGGCAGAACGCGATGCCGGAGACGATGTGGATGAGCGCCAGCCACCAGCCGGCGAACACGAACCACAGCAGGTTGCCGATCGCCGAAGGGAGGCCCGCGCCCGGAGTGCGCACCGTGGTGCGGCCGAACGGCCAGACCACGAACGACGCCAGGCGGAACGACGCGATCCCGAAGGGGATCGTGACGATCAGCAGGCAGGAGATCACCCCGGCCAGCAGGTAGGCGAGCGCCAGGATCCACCCCTGGAACACGAGCCAGACGAGGTTCAGCAGCAGGCGCAGCGTGTTCACGTCCGTCCCACGGACAGCGCGTGCGCGTCGTTCCCCGGCGTGCCGGGAAACACGTCGCGCGGCCTTCCTAGACTGAGGCCCATGGTTCCCGACACCGCGACCTCGGCCACCCCTGCTCCGGGAGCGACCGTCGGCGTACCCGAGAAGCCGACGCTCGACGGGCTCGAGGAGAAGTGGATCGAGCGCTGGTCGGCCGACGACACCTACGCGTTCGACCGCGCCGCCGCTCTGCGCGGCCCGCGGGAGGCGATCTGGTCGATCGACACCCCGCCGCCGACCGCCAGCGGCTCGCTGCACGTGGGGCACGTCTTCAGCTACACCCACACCGACATCGTCGCCCGCTACCAGCGGATGCGCGGCCGGCACGTCTACTACCCGATGGGCTGGGACGACAACGGCCTGCCCACCGAGCGCCGGGTGCAGAACTACTACGGCGTGCGGTGCGACCCGTCGCTGCACTACGACCCGTCGTTCACCCCGCCCGAGAAGCCCGGCAAGGAGCAGGTGCCGGTCTCCCGCCGCAACTTCGTCGAGCTGTGCATGCAGCTGACCGAGGAGGACGAGCACGCCTTCGAGCAGCTGTGGCGCCGGGTCGGGCTGTCGGTGGACTGGTCGAACGTCTACCGGACGATCTCCGAGTCGTCCCGGGCCACCGCGCAGCGGATGTTCCTGCACAACCTGGCCCGCGGTGAGGCCTACGCCCAGGAGGCGCCGACCCTCTGGGACGTGACCTTCCGGACGGCGGTCGCGCAGGCCGAGCTCGAGGACCGGGAGCGCCCCGGGGCCTACCACCGGATCTCGTTCTCGAGCCGGGAAGGCCTGGTCTACATCGAGACCACCCGGCCCGAGCTGCTGCCCGCCTGCGTCGCGCTCGTCGCCCACCCCGACGACGAGCGGTACCAGCCGCTGTTCGGCAAGACGGTGCGGACGCCGCTGTTCGACGTCGACGTGCCCGTGGTGGCCCACCGCCTGGCCGAGCCGGACAAGGGCTCCGGCATCGCGATGATCTGCACCTTCGGCGACCTCAACGACGTCACCTGGTGGCGGGAGCTGCAGCTGCCGACCCGGGCGATCATCGGCTGGGACGGCCGCGTGCTGCCCGATCCGCCGCCCGGGGTGCCGGCGCGGCCCTACGACGAGCTGGCCGGCAAGACGGTGTTCAGCGCCCAGCAGCGGATCGTGGAGCTGCTGCAGCGAGTCGGGCCACCTGCACGGCGAGCCGAAGCAGATCACCCACCCGGTGAAGTTCTACGAGAAGGGCGAGCGCCCGCTCGAGATCGTCACGACCCGGCAGTGGTACATCCGCAACGGCGGCCGGGACGGCGACCTGCGGGACGCCCTCGTCGCCCGCGGCCGCGAGATCCAGTGGGTGCCCGAGCACATGCGGCACCGCTACGAGAACTGGGTGGAGGGCCTCAACGGCGACTGGCTGATCAGCCGGCAGCGGTTCTTCGGCGTCCCGTTCCCGGTCTGGTACCGGCTGGACGACGAGGGCGAGCCGGACTACTCCGATCGCCGATCACTGGCGCCGGAGTCGGCGCTGCCGGTCGACCCGTCGGAGGACGTGCCCGACGGCTTCACCGAGACCCAGCGCGGCAAGCCCGGCGGGTTCATGGCCGACCCGGACGTCATGGACACCTGGGCGACGTCGTCGCTGTCCCCGCAGGTGGCGTCCGGCTGGGACACCGACCCCGAGCTGTTCGCGGCGGTCTTCCCGATGGACCAGCGCCCGCAGGCGCACGACATCATCCGCACCTGGCTGTTCTCGACCGTCGTCCGGGCGCACTTCGAGCACGGCGCCGCGCCCTGGTCGCACGCGACGATCTCGGGCTTCGTCGTCGACCCGGACCGCAAGAAGATGTCGAAGTCGAAGGGCAACGTCGTCACGCCGATCGACGTCCTGGAGCGGTTCGGCACCGACGCCGTCCGCTGGCGGGCCGCCGGGGCGCGGCCGGGGGCGGACTCCCCGTTCGACGAGACGCAGATGAAGGTCGGCCGCCGGCTGGCCATCAAGATCCTCAACGTCGGCAAGTTCGTGCTCGGGCTGGGAGCGGCCGACGCCGAACTCGCCGGGGCCGAGGTCAGCGAGCCGCTCGACCGGGCCCTGCTGGTCCGCCTGCGGGACGTGGTCGCCGAGGCGACGGCGGCCATGGAGGCGTTCAACTACACCCGCGCGCTCGAGGTGTCCGAGTCGTTCTTCTGGTCGTTCTGTGACGACTACGTCGAGCTGGTGAAGACGCGGGCCTACGGCACCGGCCAGGCCGCCCTCTCGGCCCGGCTGACGCTGTCGATGGCCCTGTCGGTGCAGCTGCGGCTGTTCGCCCCGGTGCTCCCGTTCGTGACCGAGGAGGTGTGGTCGTGGTGGCGCCCGGGCTCGGTGCACCAGAACCCGTGGCCGGCCGCCTCCGAGCTGACCGTCACCGGTGACCCGGCCGTCCTGGACGCCGCGGCCGAGGCACTGGCCGGGGTCCGCAAGGCCAAGTCCGACGCCAAGGTCTCGATGCGCGCCGACGTGCAGACGGCGACGGTGGTCGCGCCCGAGACGCAGGTGCCGCTGGTCGAGGCGGCCCGCTCGGACCTGACCGACGCCGGCCGGATCGCCACGCTGTCGGTCCTGCCCGGCGAGGGCCCGATGACCGTCGCCGTGGTCTTCACCCCCGTCGAGGCTTCGTAGCCGCCCGCCCAACAGTGGGCGCTACTCGGCAGCTTTCGAGCGAAAAGCTGCCGGTCAGCGCCCAGTGTCGACGCCGAACAGGCGTCGGCGGGCGTCGTAGGCAGCGCGGAGGTCGCGGCGGCACGCCTCGGGCGCGGCTGTCATCCGGCGGAAGCCGAAACGTAGGGTCTGCCACCCCGCCGTGGCGAGGAGGGCGTCCCGGCTGATGTCGCGTTCACGCTGCTGGCGGGAGCCGTGCCAGGCGGCGCCGTCCATCTCGACGGCGAGCAGCACCTCCTCGTAGGCGGCGTCGAGGAAGACGGTCTGACCGGCCACGGTGACCGGCCGCTGCTGGACGAACCGCGGCATGCCAGGCGCACGAAGAACCTGCAGGCAGCCCCAGATCTCCAGCTCGCTCTGGCATCCGGCGGCCAAGAGCTCGACCAGCCGCGCAAGCTCCGCGCGGCCGGCCAGCTGTGGGCGCCGCGCCAGCTCCGCGGCCAGCTCGCGGGCCGAGCACTGCCGGCGCCGGACGGCGGTGATGGCCGCAGCCCGGATGTCCGGACGGCGCAGCGGAGCGGGTCGGCCCCACGCGTCGACGAGCGATCGCTCGACCGAGGTGACGGAGAGGCTGCCCACCCGACGACGCTCCTCGTCCACGCCCGATGAACGATGCAGCACCACACCGGCTGATCCGTGGCCGCTCTTGGTCAGATCGACCGTCACGTGCACCGGCCCTGGCGGGTGCTCGATGAG
>CAVVIN010000025.1:0-214869 GCA_963748305.1 uncultured Actinomycetota bacterium
CAAGCCTGTAGTGGAGTGGATTCGTGGGGGTTACCTCGACGAATCCACTCCACTCAGGAGGTGACGTCGCGGCGCGCGAAGTGGCGGAACGCCAGCGCCGTGAAGAGGGCCGAGTAGAGCAGCGACTGGATCACGCCCCGGTACAGGTCGCCGGAGTCGATCGGCGTCTGCAGCAGGTCGGTCCAGGCGTACTCCTCCGCCGTCGGGAAGAAGTCGCGGATGTCGCCCAGCTGCTCGATCTGGTCGAGGATCGCGAACACGAACATCGTGAACACCGCACCACCGACGGCGGCCAGCGGCGCGTCGGTGATCGTCGAGAACCAGAAGGCCAGCGTGCCGACGACGAGCAGGTGGATCGCGAGGTAGCCGACCATCCCGGCGACCCGCAGCATCCCCTCCCCCTGACCGATGGAGACGCCGACCGGCGTCTGGATGTCCTCGAAGCCGAAGACGATCCCGCCGGCGACGATCGCGACCCCGGTCACCGTGAGCAGCGCCCCGACCGAGGACACCAGCGCGGCGTACCACTTCTGCCGGAGCAGCCGCATGCGCGGTACCGGGGTCGCCATCGTGTAGCGGAGCGACCCCCACTGCGCCTCGCTGGCGACGGTGTCGCCGAAGAACAGGGCGTAGACGACCACCAGGAAGAAGTTGGTCGTCGCGAACAGCACGAACAGCGTGAAGTTGAGCCCGCTCGAGGTGGCGACGTCGACCAGGTTGATCCGGCTGTTCTGCTGGGCCTCCTCGCTCGCTCCGAGCTGCAGCGCGGCGATGATCACGAGGGGCAGCGCGACCATCAGCGCGAAGACGCCGATCGTGCGACGCCGCTTGAACTGCCGCCGCAGCTCCACCGACAGCCGGAGGGTGCGCTCGGGCCGGTACCCCCCGACCGCCCCGGTCGCCTGGATGTGCTCGGTGTCGCGGGGTGCGCTGAAGGCCAGCTTCGCGGCCGATTCGGTCGTCATGATTCCCCTACCAGAGCCAGGAAGGCGTCCTCGAGCCGACGCCGCGGCGTGAACTGGTCGACCTCGATGCCCGCCTCGACCAGCGCCTGCAGCGCGCGAGCACGGCTGGTGCCGACGAGGTCGGCGACGATGCCTTCGTCGGTGCGCTCCACGGTCACACCCGGGAGCCCCTCGAGGATCGCGACGGCGCGGTCGGCCTCCGCGTCGTCGACCAGGCCGATCGACACGGCGCCGCCGGTGCCGACGATCTCCTCCACGGTGCCGTGCGCGATCTTCTGCCCCTTCGCCATGACGACGACGTGGCTGCAGGTCTGCTCGATCTCGCTGAGCAGGTGGCTGGAGACGATGACCGTGCGGCCGGTCGCCGCGTAGGACCGCAGAACCTCGCGCATGGCGTGGATCTGCGGCGGGTCGAGGCCGTTGGTCGGCTCGTCGAGCACCAGCAGGTCGGGCAGGCCGAGCATCGCCTGGGCGATCGCGACGCGCTGCCGCATGCCCTGGCTGTAGCGGCGGACGGGCCGGTCGATCGCCGTGCCGAGCCCGGCGACCGCGATCGCCTCGTCCATGTGCGCGTGCTCGAGCGGGCGGCCGGTGGCCGCCCAGTACAGCCGCAGGTTGTCGCGGCCGGACAGGTGCGGCTGCAGGCCGGTGCCCTCCACGAACGACCCGGTCCGTGACAGCACCGGGGCGCCGGGACCGGCGGCGTGCCCGAACACGCTGATCCGCCCCTCGGTCGGCCGGATCAGGCCCATCAGCATCCGCAGCGACGTCGTCTTGCCGGCGCCGTTGGGGCCGAGCAGGCCGAGCACCTGCCCGCGGCGCACCTCGAAGGAGAGGTCGCGAACGGCGACGAAGCCGTCCTTGTAGGCCTTGGTCACGCCGTCGAAGCGCAGCGGCACGTCCTCGCCGTCGGGCTCGACGGCCGAGACCCGGCGTCGCCGGCGGCGGCCCCACAGCATGGCGGTCGCCCAGCCCAGCAGCGCCAGGCCGACGACGACGGCCAGCAGCACCCACCACCGGGAGGATCCGGCCTGCGCCTGGGTGTCGCCGGAGACCTGCGGCACGGAGAGCTCCGCGGAGGCACTCGACAGCCCGGCGCCCAGGCCCACCGAGTAGACCGCGGCCTCGGTCGGCAGCGCGTACGCCTGGTCGGTGCTGGAGACGAGCACGCGCATGGTGTGGCCGGCCTCGAACCGGTGCACGATCCCCGGCAGGGTCACCTCGACCCGCGTGGGGTCGGTGGGGTCGGTCGAGAGGTCGGTGAGCGCCAGCGGGGCGGTCAGCCCGGCGGGCAGCGTCATGGCGCCGCCGGGCGCGACGTCGTAGAGCTTGGCGAAGAGCGTGGCCGTGCCGCTGGGCGAGGAGACGGCGATCTCGACGGTCGGTGCGCCGACGACCTCGACCGCGGCGTCGAGCGGCTCGCTGTCGAAGGCGGCGAACTGGCCGGGGATCTCCACCGAGGCGCCCCCGAGGGCACTGCTGAGCGAGCCGAGCCCCGGCACGGTCGTGATGGCGGCGGGCGTGCCGCCGGCCGGGGTGACCACCGGCTGGGTCGGGCCGCTGACGGTCAGGCCGGTCCGCTCGGCGGGGTCGCCCCCGTCGAGGCCGGGATAGGCGTCGGCGACGATCGTCTGGCTGCCCCCTTGCACGTTGAGACCGCTGCCGAGGCCGGTCGGCGCCGGGAACTCGAAGCCGGTGCCGGGGTCCTCGCCGCGCAGCGGGTCGCCGTCGTCGCGCAGGTGGTAGTCGAACCAGCCGGCCACCTGCTCGCGCAGGTTCTCGGTGACCCGGTCCGACGACTGCGAGTCGTGCCCGCCGGCGAACCAGATGACCTTCACCGGGGTGCCGGTGGCGGCGATCCCGCGGGCGTTGGCGTCGGCCTGGCCGAGCCCGAACAGCGAGTCCTGGGTGCCCTGGATCAGCAGCGTCGGGGCCTCGATCCGGTCGAGCACGCCGGCCGGGCTGCTGCGGTCGAGCACCGCCGCGACCTCGGGCGTGAGCGTGCCGGTGGCCGCCGAGGTCTGGTACGCCTCACAGATGTCGAGCCGGAACCGGCCGCAGGTCAGCGCCCGCTCGACCGCTTCGGGGTCGAGCGAGGAGGGGTCGACAGCGGGGATCTCGGGGGTCGCGCCGTCCCCGCCGGCCCGGTCCCCGTCCCCGTTGCCGCCGAGTCCGAGGGAGTCGAGGATCCCGCCGGTGGGCACGGCCCCGACCCCGAAGAACAGGCCCGCCCACAGGCGCTTGTAGACGCCGGCGTCGGCGTCCTGCGGCGTGTCGGCGACGGTCCCGGTGTCCTCGACCGGGCCGACCTGCGAGGGGAAGAGGGCCGCGGTCAGGGAGTTCCAGGTGATCTGCGGGGCGATGGCGTCGATGCGGTCGTCGTAGGCGGCACCCAGCAGCGTCAGCGCGCCGCCGTACGAGCCGCCGGCGACGCCGACCCGCGGGTCCCCGTCGCCGTCGAGGGCCACCTCGTCCCGGTCGGCCAGCAGGTCGAGCAGCGTGGAGAGGTCGGCGACCTCGTAGCGCGGGTCGTTCAGGCCGATCTGCCCGGTGCTGCGGCCGAACCCGCGCGCCGAGTAGGTGAGGACGACGTAGCCGCGTCCGGCCAGGTCGAGGGCGTCATCGGCCATCGACTGCTTGCTGCCACCGAAGCCGTGCGCGAGGACCACCGCGGGTGCGGGCTCGTCCTCGGCCGACGCCGGGACGTAGAGCGTGGTGTCCAGCTCCACCGCGTCGGCCCCCGAGCCCGACTCGACCATGGCCTCCTCGGCCTGGACGTCCTCCGCGGCGGCCGCGGGCGGGGCGACCACGAGCAGACCGCCGAGCACAGCCAGGGGCAGGAGGACGGCGAGAGTCGCACGGGCGCCGGGGCGCGGACGCACGAGCCCGCGTAAGGGGCGCACGAAGCGGCCAACGGACAGCGGGCGGCGCGTGTTCCGGCTGCGCGGGATCAGATCTCCGAGCGGAGGCTCAGGGCTGCCACTCGGCGGTCAGGACGACGACCAGTCCGGGCGCGGCGACGTCGGCCGGCACCTCGAAGAACCGCTCCGCCGTGGCCGTCAGCTGGGGGAACTGGGCGACCAGCGAGAGGGCTGCCTGATGCTGGGTCTCGTCGCCCTTGGTGTAGAAGACCGTGGACGCGGCGACGTCCTCGGCGAGGTAGGTGCCGACGCCCGGGGTCTCCCAGCCGCCGGCCCCGATCACCGCGGCGACGTCGGCGGCCAGGCCGTTGATCTCCGTGGCGTTGAGGACGGTCACGGGCGCGTGGACCGGAGTGGCCGGCGTGGCCTCGATCTCGAGCTGGAGGTCGCCGGTCTCGAGCGGGGGCAGCACCGGCGCAGAGCTCGACGCACTGGGCGCGCTGCTCTGCGTCGCCGTGGTGCCGGCCGACGCCTCCTTCGTCTCGGGCGAGATGACGCTGTAGACGCCGAGCACACCGAGCGCGACGACGGTCATCGCCACGAGCCCCATGACGACGCGGCGCGGCCGGCGACGCGTGCCGTCCTCCTCCTCGAGCGCGTCGAGGGCGTCGGCGGGGGCACCGCTGCGCTTGGCCGCCCTGCGGCGGGCCATGTCGGCGGCCTGGCGCTCGGCGCGCATGGCTGCCCGCCCGCCGACGGGGCCGGTGCCGGGGCCGCTCTGCGGGCCCCGCGCCGGGAACTCCTCGGACACCGGGAACTCGTCGGACAGGGGGTACTCGTCGGAGACGGGGAACGCGTCCGAGCGGGGAGCGGCACAGCGGGGCGCGGCAAAGGCGACGCTGTCGACCCTGTCGTCGTGTTCCGCCGCGCGCCGGCGGTTGACCGGCCGCTCGGGGATCATGGACGTGGCCGGGGCGACCGGCACCCGGAGGCCGATCTGCCCGGAGGCGTCCGCGGACAAGTCCACGTCGAGCGGCTCGCTCGGATGCGACGGCTTGGTCCAGTCGCCGTACGCCGGCGAGGGGGCGCCGGCCGGCGTGGTCTGGCGCGGCAGGCGCGGCGCCGGCCCCGAGGCGCGGGCTCCGGAGGCGGTCAGGCCGGGGCCGGTGGAGACGAGAACGGGCTCGTCGTCGGGCCAGACGCTCGCCGAGCGCGGAAGAACGGGGGACGCGGACCTGGCCGGGATCCGGATGGCCTGCTCCAGCGGGCCGGCCGCCGGGAGGCCATCACCGGCGGGACCGCCGGGAAGCTCGGGGCTGGGCACGGCGCGGAACGGGGCGGCCGAGGTGCGCGGGCCGGCGGTCGGCACGGGCGGCAGGGGGAAGCCGCGAACGGGGGATCTGACGCGGCACGTCGGGGGTACCGAGCGGCGCGCGCGGGGTCTCGCCGCGGCGCCCGGGCGGCATCAGGTGTGCGCTCAGCCCCTCTGCGGGAGCTGCACCCCACAGCCCGTCGGGTACGTCCGTCCGACGGCGACCGGAGGCCACGGGGGCTCCCCCGTGGTCCTGTCCGTCACTGTCCGACGATGCGTGCCTGCCCACGGTGAGCAAATCTAACCGGTGTAACTCTCATTGCACAGGACCTCGGACAGATCGTTGTCGCTGCCTTGCCGTACGTAGCCGCCGCAGCCGCCTGACCAGCAAGGGGTCGACGGCGAGTGCGTCGGGACGGTCGACGAGTGCGTTGAGCACCTGGTAGTACCGGGTCGGCGTGACACCGAACCGGTCGCGGATCGCCGTCTCCTTGGCCCCGGCCTGCCGCCACCACTGCCGCTCGAAGGTGAGCATCTCGTGCTCCCTGCGCGACAGCCCCGGGGGCTGGACCTGCACGGAAGCGTCCCCTGACCCCTCCGCCGGAGGCGGGGAGACCTCCGGGTGCGGGTCGATGGTCATGATCGGTGCGTCTCCTGTCGTGCCCGCCCGGCCCGGTGCCGGGGCGGTGTCGGGAGCGACCGTAACCCCGGGGTACGACAGGACCGCGACGCCTTTCGGACGGCCGGACCGGTCCGTATCGGGGCCCTCGCGACGTCGCTCAGAGACCGGCCGGGACTGCCTCGGCTTCGGCGCGTCGCGACCCCGCCCGGGCGTGTCGGAGGCTGTCCACCGTGAACACCGCCAACGCGGCCCAGACCAGGGCGAATCCGGCGAGACGGACCGGCGGCATCGGCTCCCCGTAGACGAAGACCCCGATGGTCAACTGCATGCACGGAGTGAGGTACTGCAGCAGCCCCACGGTCGACAGCGGGATGCGCCGGGCGGCCGCGGCGAAGAGCAGCAGCGGGATGGCGGTGGCCACGCCGGACAGCAGGAGCAGCACGGTGTGCAGCGCCCCGAGGTTGCCGAACGTGCCCTCGCCCTGACCGTGCAGGACCCCGAGGACGACGATCGCCGGCAGCGCCACGATCGCCGTCTCCAGGAAGAGCCCGGGGCCGCCTCGACCCGGACCAGTTTCTTCATCACCCCGTAGAGGGCGAAGGTGACCGCCAGGGTCAGGGCGATCCACGGCGGGCGGCCGTAGTCGATCGGTCAGCACCGTGACCGCGACCGCCGCGAGCCCGACCGCCGTCCATTGCAGCGACGTAGTCGCTCGCTGAACACGACGACGCCGAGCAGCACGCTCACCAGCGGATTGATGAAGTAGCCCAGCGAGGTCTCGACGACGTGGCCGGAGTTCACGCCGTAGACGAACACCAGCCAGTTGGCCGAGATCAGGACCGCGGCGCCGGCGAGCACCAGCACGTGCGCCGGTCGGTGACCGCGGCCCGGACCAGGGACCAGCGACGGACGACGGTGAGCAGCAGACCGATGAACAGCAGCGACCAGACGACGCGGTGGGCGACGATCTCCAGGCCACCGGCCGGCTCGAGCAGCGGGAAGTAGAGCGGGAAGAGCCCCCACAGGGCGTAGGCGCCCAGCCCGGCAGCGGTTCCCAGGCGACGCTCGTCCACCGCCGCACCGTACGCCCGGGCGTCGGCGCCCTCCGGCGCCGAGCCGGTCAGGCGGTCTGGATGTAGTCCTGCAGGTGCTTCCGCTCGTCCTCCAGCTCGTCCAGCCGGGCCTTGACGACGTCGCCGATGGAGACGATGCCGACCAGCACGCCGTCGTCGTCGACGACGGGGACGTGCCGGACGCGGTGGTCGGTCATGGTCTGCGCGAGATCGGTCACGCGGGCGCCCGGCGGGCAGGTGTGCACCTGGGCGGTCATCAGGGTGGACACCGGGTCGGTGAGCAACTCCGCACCCCGGTCGTTGAGCCCGCGGGCGACGTCGCGCTCGGACACGATGCCCTGAACGTGGCGCCCGTCGGAGGAGACGACGAGGGCACCCACCCCGAGCTCGGCGAGCAGCGCGATCGCGGCGCGCACGCTCTCGGAACCGTCGATCGTGGCCACGTCGTGGCCCTTGTGGCGGAGCAGCTGGCTGATCTGCACTACGGCCTCCTCGATTGCACCCTTGCGGGTGCGCAGAGTGTCCCCCCGGGGACTGCCCGGAGCAACGCCGCACACGCCGGAGAACACTGACGGGTGGCGCCTCGGCGGCCTACCGTCAAGGGGTGCGCGGGCAGCGGCCGACCCCCTTCCAGTGGGTCCGCTACGCCCTCGGCGGCGGGCTCCCCCGGGAGCTGTCCCCCTGGGTGCTGGCCGACACGACCGGGCGCACCTGGATCGTGCGGCACCTCGTCCGCGCGCTCGTGCAGCTGCTGCCGGTCGTCGTCCTGTGCCTGGCCGTCCCGCCGGTGCCGCTGGAGTACCGGGTCTCGGCAGCGGCCGGCGGCGTGCTCCTCGGCCTGGGCTTCGCGCTGTTCTTCATGACCGAGACGATCGAGCACCGCGTCGTCAAGGCCGGCTACCCCTCGGGCACCGCCGCCCGGCTCCGGGAGGAGCGAGCCGAGCGCCAGCGGGTGGAACGACACTCGCCCTATCGCCGGGACGGTGCCGGCAGCTTCGACTGAACTCTCAGTCGACGCGGAAGCCGACCTTCAGCCGTACCTGGAAGTACGCGACGCCGCCGTCGACGACCTGACCGCGGATCTCCTCGGTCTGGAACCACTCGATGTTCCGCACGGTCTCCGCGGCCTTGGTGATCGCCGTCCTGATGGCGTCGTCGACGCTCGTCGAACTGCTGCCGACGATCTCGCTCAGCCGGTACACGTGATTGCTCATGGCCGCCTCCTCCTGGGTCCTGTCGCAGACCCTGGCACGGCCGCGCCCACCACGGACCCCTTCCGCCCACGAGTCGGTGCCGACCACCGCACGGCGTGCGTCGCGACGCCCGACGTACGTACTTCTGCCTGCCCCGAATACGTCGTCCGACAGATGTAGGCACCCCTGCCCTGATCGGAGGCTTCGGCCGTTCCCACCGCGGGTCGCCGAAGGAGCCACCGATGTCCCTCACTTGCCGCACCGACGCACCGGCCACCACCGACACGTCCACCCTGGTCGCCCTCTCCTGCGGGGACGCCACGGTGTGGCAGGAGACGGTCCGGCGGTACGAGGGGCTGCTGCGCTCGTCGGCCCGTGCCGTGCTGCGCAACGACGCCGACGTCGACGAGGCCGTCCAGCGCACCTGGGTGCTGCTGTTCCGCAACGCCGAGCGCATCCACGACTCCGCCTGCCTGCCCGGCTGGCTGTCGACGACGGCCCGCCGCGAGGCGCTCGCCGTCCTGCGCTCCCAGCAGCGCGCCGTCCCCACCGAGGACGTCGCCGAGCGGGTCTCCCCGGTCGACGCCGACCTGGCCTGCGACCTGATGCGCGCGGAGCTGTCCCGGGCCCTCGAGCGGGCCGTGGAGACCCTGCCGGCCACGCAGCGCCGGCTGGTGCGGGCGATGCTGCGCGAGGAGCAGTCCTACGACGCGCTCAGCCGTGAGCTCGACATCCCCCGGGGCAGCCTGGGACCGCTGCGCGGCCGGGCGGTGCGAGCCCTGCGCGCGCAGCTGGAGCCCAGCCTGCGCTGATCGCCTCAGGCGCCGGACGTGCCCTGTGAGCCCTTGTCGACGACGTGCTGGAGACCCTGGCGCAGCGCGTCCTGCATGGTCAGGTCGGGCGAGGCGTTCACGGTGTCCCGGAACTGGGTGACGAGGTCGTCGTCGTCGATCTCGACCTCCTCGTCCGGCTCGTCCCCACGGTTGAACAGCGACAGCTTCAGCGGTGACATGGGCGTCCTTCCGGGCAGGCGGCCTGCGGGACTACCGGGTCACCCTGGCCGCGAGAGCCGCTGCCTGCGCCCGGTTCGTGACGCGGAGCTTATGCAGGACCCGGGACACGTGGACCCCCACCGTGCGCTCGCTGATGAAGAGTTTCCGGGCGATCTGCCGGTTGGTGGCACCGGTGCCGAGTCGGCGCAGGATCTCCAGCTCGCGGTCGGTCAGTCCGTAGGGACGGTCGTCGGGCGCGCTGCGCGGCGGCGGCGCGGGCGAGAGCCGCGTGCGGGCGACGAGCGCGTCCACCTCGGCGACCACCGGCGCCGCCCCGATGCCGGCCGCCAGGGTGCGCGCCTCCCCCGCCGCGGCCGCGGCCTTCTCCCGCTGCCGGTCCGCGACGTGGCACTCGGCCCGGCGGAGCAGGCTGTACGCCTGCTCCCGGGGGCGCTCGGCCGCCGCCCACAGCCGGGCGGCGTCGGCCCAGTCCTCGGCGGTGACGCTGCCGCGCAGGCGGGCGAGCTCGTTGCCCGCGGCGCGGTGGTGGGCGAGCTGGCCGACGTCGGCGTCGGCCGGGGGCTCGAGGCCGGCGAGCTCGGTGGCCAGCCGGTCGACGCGCGCCTCGGCGTCGGGGTCGCGCCCGGGGGACCGGGCCGGCGCGTTCGGCCTCGCGCGCAGACCGATGAGCAGGATCTCCAGGCGGAAGTTGGTGTCCTGCGTGCCGGCCAGCCGGCGCAGCGCCGCGTCGACGGTCCGGAAGCAGCCGTCCGGGTCGCCCTCCTGGGCGAGCAGTTCGGCGGTGACCGTGGCGATCGCCGCGACGACGGCCGGCTCGTCGACCTCCTGCAGCGGCGCGGCGGCGGTGAGGCTTGCCCGCGCCCCGGCGACGTCCCCCATGGCGAGCTGCAGCTCGGCCCGCTCGAGGTGCAGGTGCAGCCCCTGCCCCTGGACGACCCGGCCCTCGAGGAGGTCGGCGAGCACCGCGGCGCAGCGTTCGTAGTCGCCCCGGCGGCGGAGCATGCTCGCGGCGTTGCAGGCCAGCGCCGCGCCGACGGCGAGCTCGAGGCCGTACTCGGGCAGCAGGCCCAGGCCCTCCAGCGCCGCCGCCGCCGCCTCGGCCGGCCGGCCGGTGTACTCGAGGGCGACGATCAGGTTGGCGAACCCGCGGCACACGACGGCGCCGTCCTCGACGGCCCGGGCCAGGGAGATGCCCTCGCGGATGAAGTCGAGCCCGGCGGGGTCGCCGAGGATCGCCGTCGCGGCGCCCCGGGTGATCAGCGCGTCGGCCAGCACGACGCGCGCGCCGTGCTCGCGGGCCGCCGCCAGTGGCGCGGTCGGCCAGCCGAACGGCCTCGTCGAACCCGGCCATGATGAACGCCCCGCGGGCCAGCGCGCCCCACACCTGCGCGTGCACCGCCGAGACCTCGGGCCCCAGCGCGGCCGCCGCCTCGGCGTACGTGGCCCGGCTGCGCGCCGTCTGCCCGGCCTCCCACTGGAAGCAGCCCAGCCGCTCCAGGGCGGCGGCCCGGGCGGGGTCGGTCGCCGATCCGGCGGCCAGCGCCTTCTCCAGCACGGCGGCCGCGGTCGCCGGATCGCCCGCCAGCCGCGCGGTGCCGGTGGCCTCGAGGACGAGGTCGAGGTCCTCCGCCCCGCTGCCCAGCAGGCGGTCGGGCCCGTGCGCCCGCTGGTAGTAGCTCCAGGACTCGGCGAAGGCGTTGACCGACCGCGCCTTCCGGGCCGCGCGCAGGCTCCACTCGGCCGCCTCGGCGGTCATCCCCGCGTACGTCCAGTGCAGGCTGACCGCCGTCGCGGTCACGACGTCGTCCGCCCCGCCGGCCGCCAGGGTGCGGGCCGCGCGCTCGTGCAGCAGCCGCCGCTCGATGGGCAGCAACCGTTTCTGGACCGCCTCGCACAAGAGGCTGTGCCGGAAGGCGTAGGTGGTGTCCTCGACGACGAGCACGCCGGCGTCCACGGCCTCCCGAACCGCCGCGGCGTAGCGATCCGGGGACAGGGCGGAGGCCGAGAAGAGGTCGTCGTCGGCGACCACGAGACCGAAGACCGCGGCCAGCCCGACCAGGTCGGCGGCGTCGGTGCCGAGGGCGCGCACGCGGGCGAGCAGGACGTCCTTCACCCGTCGGGCGCCGGGGTCCTTCACGAGCTCGCCGAGCAGGTACGGGTTGCCCTGCGACTGCGCGTACCAGGCATCGACGTCGACCGCGGCGCCGCCGGTGAGCGCGGCGACCAGCTCGCGGGCCTCGGCCGGGTCCAGCCGATCGAGCTCCAGATTCTCCGCGCCCGGCAGGCGGGACAGCTCGGCGACGGCCTGCTGCACCCGGGCCACCCGCGGCGTCTCGTCGTTGCGCAGGGTCAGCACCAGGCTGACGCCGCGGCGGGTGGCGGTGCACGCCAGGTAGACGAGGAAGTCACAGGTCGTCTCGTCGGCCCAGTGCAGGTCCTCGACGACGAGCGTCAGCGCGTTGGGCGAGCCGACCGGCGCGAGCGCGTCGGCCCACCGGCGCACCGCCTTCAGCCGTTGCTCGGCCGACTGCTCGGACCCGTCGGGGACCTCGGGCCACCCGCCCCGGGCGTCGAAGATCTGTTCGAGCGCCGCCAGCGGGAGCGGCCGCCCGGCGATGGTCAGGCAGGAGCCGTCGATGACCTCGGTGGTGGCGGAGACGCGTTCCGCCGCGACCAGCGCGGACTTGCCGACGCCGGCCTCGCCGCAGACCAGCACGATGTGCCCGGGCTCGCGGAATGCCTGGCGCACCGCGGCCCGGTGCCCGGCCCTGCCGACGTAGGGCACCGCTGTCGTCGCTGCCCCGTTCACCCCGACATGGTGCCGCGCGCCGCCGACGACGTCCAGGAAACGTCGTCCGGACCACGACTGCTGAGCCGACGAGGGGACTTGAACCCCTAACCGCCCGATTACAAGTCGGGTGCGCTACCAATTGCGCCACGTCGGCGGGACATGAGAACAATCCCGGGACAAGGATAGGGACACCGCAGGGGACAACTCCGCGCCACTCTCCGGGCGCCGACCCCGACCGTCGGGCACGCCTCCCCCGGGGCCGACGCTGCTCAGGTCAGAGCTCCCGCCACTTCGCGGGAAGCGCGGCGAGCGCGGCGTTCGAGTTTCGATCCAGCCCCGGGACAGGCCTAGTTCTAGGGGAGCGAGCGCAGGCCGTCACCTGCCCAGGGCGGCGCCGAGGCGGGTCACCGCCGCGGCCTCGGCGTCGTGGATCGCGGCCAGGTGCCCGCTCATGCCGGCCAGCACCGCCGCGAGGCGCTCCTCGTCCAGCGGAGGCGCGTCGGCGTGCTCGGCCCGCAGCCGCCACAGCTCCTCGGCGGCCGCCGCCCGCTCCGCCGCACCCGCGTCGCCCTCGGCGACCGCTCCGGTGACCGTGGCGGTGAGGGTCCGCAGCCGGGCGATCGCCGGGACGTCGTCCGGCAGCGCCGTCTCGGCGAGGGCGTGCCAGCGGTCGGCGATCTCCCGCCACCGCGGCGCCTCGGCGGCCAGCCCCGGCTCGTCGAGCACGACGGCGGCCTGCTCGAGCCCGTCGGCGAACAGCCCGCGCAGGTGCCCGCCGTCCATCCCGGCGGGCTCGACGCCCTCCCACACGCTGGCCAGCGCCCGCAGCAGCTCGCGCCGGTCGGCGAACACCGTCGGCCACCCCTTCGCGGCCCGGGGGTCGACGAGCAGCCGTGACCACTTCCGCCAGGCGGGCAGCGCGAAGGAGGTCGACGTCCCGCCGAGGTGGTCCACGCCGGCCTCCAGCCCGGCGCGCACCGCGGCGCGCAGCCGGTCGGCCGGCACGGCGGCGTCCGTGGTCCGGACGACGAGCATCGTGTTGCGGTAGCTGCCCACCCGGGCCCGCGCCCGGTCCAGGTCCGCGGCCGGCACGGTCAGCGGCGCCAGCGTGCGGTCGTCGACGTGCACCCGACCCCCGGCGGCGGCGTAGGCGACGACCGGATGGCCGCCCTGTCCGTCGAGGAACGGCGGCAGGTTCCAGTAGCCGAGGTGGTAGCGGTCCGGCCAGACGATCGCCGGATCGCCGGCGGCCAGCGTCGAGGTCAGCGCCTGGGCCGCGCCCGCGGCGCCGCCGGTGCGCGACCAGGCGACGTCCAGGCCCAGCCGGTCGACCGTCGTGGCCAGCCGCCGGTCGAAGTACTGCCAGGAGTGGGTGAACCCGAGGGTGACCACGCGGCTGTCGTCGTGGGCGAACTCCCAGAGGATGTAGCCGGCGCCGAGCCCGCCGCCGACGAGGAACAGCAGCGGCTCGGTCAGCGGCCCGTCGGGGCCGGTGACCCCGCGGTGGGCGAGCACGTTGGCCAGCGCCGCGGTGTCCGGGTCGGTGCCACCGCGCAGGGCCCATCCGAGGTCGACGACGGGACCGGTGTCGACGGCGCCGCCGACGACGTGGGCGCGGGCGACGGCGTAGCGCTCGCCGGTCCGGGCCATCCGCGCGCGCACGCGGGCCTTGAGCTGCTTGGCCGTGGTCATGGTCGGACTCTCCCGGCTGCGCCCGCGGCGACGGCTCCACGCGCCGTGCGCCGCCGCAGCCGTGGCATCCGAACTGGTGAGGACGTCCGGGCCGTGCAGCGCCTCGAGGCTCTCGAAGTCCCCTTTGCCCCGCGTCGCCGGCCCGCGTGGAGGACCGGTCTGGGGTTGGGCGTGAGGCTCGCCGGGAGATCACGATAGACCCGGCGGCGCTGGCTGCGGATGTCTGTGAAGCCGCGTTCGACACGCACCGGACACCAGGCCGCCGTCTTCCGGCGGCAAGGCTGCACCGCAGACGTTCCGCGGGACGCAGGATCGCGTCCCCACGTCGGCGATGCCGTTGCCGGCGGCGACCGTTCCCGGTCGCCGCGTCCGTAGGGGCCGCCGATCCGGTCAGGCCGCCTCGGTGCCGGCCACCGGACCGCCGCGCACGAAGTCCGCCGGGTCGCTGCCGGGTGCCGGTCCCGCGGCCAGCCATCGCCCGAAGCCGGCCGGGTCCCGCCGCTCCAGTTCGTCGAGGGTCGCCTCGCGCCGCTCGACGATCGATCGCCGCGCCGCCGCGTCCAGCCACCCCATCAGGGCAGCGGTGGTCCGCAGCCATTCCCGGCCGAGCGCCGAGGTGCTCAGAGCGGGTCACCGGCCCGACGTCGGCCGGTTCGGCTGCGACGACCAGCCGCACCACGTCCGCCGTCGGCGTGCTCGAGGGGTGCGCGGAGCCCCGGGGCTCGGCCTCGACCTTCCGCGAGCCGCGGACCAGCCAGCCGAAGACGACGGTGGCGAGCAGCACGACCGTGGCCACGCCCCCCGCCAGCGCGGCCGTCCCCGACACGACCAGGAGCGCACCCACCGTGCCGGCCGTGGCCATGACGCCGGCCTCGGCGGTCGTCCGCCTGGTGTGACCGGGGACGTCGTGGGCGATCGCGGCTGCCGTCAGGCCCGCCAGCACGCCCGCCACCCCGACGGCGATCATGCCGGGCGCCCGGAGGGCAAGGCCCCCGACGGCCGCGACCACACTGGCGACGACGAGGCCCGCGACGATCAGTGCGCGGGCGAAGAGACCGGGCACGGTCACCGGCTTGCTCCCTGAGAGATCCGATCGGACAAAGGCGACGGCACCGGGACTACCCGCTCGACGCGCCGCCTGCACACGGTGTGCGCATCGGAGTCCGACGGGTTCGGCTCTTCCCTCCCGCGACGACGGCGAGGAGGCTCGGACGAGACCGGATCGAACCACTCTCACGGAGGTGTCGCTGTGTCGGCATCGACCCCGTTCGCCCCACTGGACCGCGAGGACGGCGACGCCGTCGGGGCCGACGCCCCGGCGCCGAGCGCCCCCGTCGAGGAGGACGCCGGCGCCCGCGACGTCGTCGTCGGTGTCGACGGCAGCGAGTCCGCGCTCGGCGCCGTCCGCTGGGCCGCCCACGAGGCCGCCCGCCGCGGCGCGCCCCTGCGGATCGTGCACGCCGCCCCCTATCTCGGGAGACATCTCGCCCCGGGGACGACGTCCCCGGAGATGCCCCGCGCGCGGCAGATCACCGGCGCGGCGTTCACGGTCGCCCGGCACACCGAGCACGACCTGGCCGCCTCGACCGAGGTCGTCCCCGGCGAGCCGATCGCGACGCTCCTGCGCGCCGGGGCAGCGGGCCAGCTGATCGTCCTCGGCAGCTCGACCACCGGTGCGGCCGACGAGATGGTGCTGGCCTCGGTGGCTCTCCGCGTGGCCGCGCGGTCGGTCCAGCCGGTCGTCGTCGTGCCGCGCCAGCGGGGCACCGCCGGAACGGGGAAGCCCGTCGTCGCGGTGCTGGGCATCGGTGACGCCGACGAAGACGCCGCGGTCGCCGAGTTCGCCGCGGCCGCGGCGGAGCGCACGGACAGCGGACTCATCGGTGCTGCAGACCCGCGCACCGGGCCACGGCGCGGCATCGTGGGCCGACGATCTCGACGAGTGGAACGAGCGGTTCCCCGGCCTGGGGGTCAGCCGCACCGACCTGCCCGGGGCGAGCGCCGGGGACGTGCTGTCGGCAGCCTGCCCCGCACCGCTGCTGGTGATGAGCACGGGACGCGGGACGCTCCTGCACCGCTCGTTGGACGGGCCGCATCGCTGGCTGCTGCGGCACTGCACTTCGCCGATGGCGCTGGTGCCCCAGGTGCACCGGCCCGACCGGGAGGCCCGCGAGGAGGTCAACGCCGTCGGCTGACCGGCTCGGCGGTCGCGGCGGCCCCCGTCCGGGGCCCCGCGACCGCCGCGCTCCCGCGTCCAGGAAGCTCACAGGCAGCCCCCAGCACTGCATCAGCGGACCGCCGCACAGTGGGATCCGACGCCGCAGCCGGAGGGCTGCGCGCAGAGGAGGACGCGAGCGATGACCGAGCACGAGCAGTTCCGGACGCACCACCGACGGCATGACGAGCGGCGACGGCACCACGCACGGCGACGCCGTCCCCCCGGCTCCGGCCCCTCACCAGCACCCGGCCGGGCCGCCGCCTGTCACGCCTGGGGTCGCACTACTGGGGCCCGCCGCCCCAGCCGACCCCCCCGATGTCCGCTCCGGTCTCCGCCGGGGCTCCGGCCTGCCGGCCCGGCCCCCACCCTCGCGATGCCGGCCGGGGTGCCGCACGAGCCGGTCCCCGCGCGCCGCGCCGGACGGCTGCGGATCGGCATGGCCGGTCTGGTCGCGGGCGCCCTCATCGGGGGCGGCGCCGGTGCCGGCGTCGTGACGCTGCTCGACGAGCCCGCCACGAGCGGATCGACGGCGCGCGACCGCGCAGAGCGTGGTCATCCAGAACCCGCAGACGGCGACCACCGCGACCGCCGCCGCGGCCAAGGCCGCGCCCAGCGTGGTGACCGTCTACGTGCAGAACGGCTCGGACTCGGGCAGCGGCTCCGGCGTCATCCTGTCCGCCGACGGCTACGTGCTGACCAACAACCACGTCGTCACGCTGGAGAGCGCCGAGACCGGGACCGTGCAGGTCCGCACGTCCGACGGCACGCTCTACGACGCCGAGGTGGTCGGCACCGACCCCTCCTCCGACCTCGCCGTCGTCAAGCTCGACGGCGCCAAGGGCCTCACCCCCGCGGACTTCGCCGACTCCGACCAGGTGCAGGTGGGCGACGTCGCCGTGGCGATCGGCGCCCCGCTCGGGCTGTCGAACACCGTCACCGACGGGATCATCAGCGCCACCGACCGGGCCGTGGCCACCGGCTCCTCGCAGGACGAGACGACCGTCATCGACGCCCTGCAGACCGACGCGGCCATCAACCCCGGTAACTCCGGTGGCGCCCTGGTGAACGGCGCGGGCGAGGTGGTCGGGATCAACACCGCCATCGCGACCGTCGCCTCCGGCGCGCCCGGGTCCTCCTCGCAGAGCGGCAACATCGGTGTCGGCTTCGCGATCCCCAGCAACACCGCGACCCGCATCGCGCAGGAGATCATCGAGACCGGGTCGGCCACCCGGGCGTTCCTCGGGGTGAGCGCCCGTACCGCCGCCGGCAGCGACAACTCCGAGGTCGGCACGGGTGCCGAGATCGTCTCGGTCGAGCCGGACAGCGCCGCCAGCGCCGCCGGGCTGCGCGCCGGAGACGTCGTCACCGCCGTCGGGGACCGGCCGGTGACCAGCTCGACGGAGCTCACCGCCGCCGTCCGCAGCTCGGCCCCCGGCGACAAGGTCTCGCTGACCGTCCGGCGGAACGACGAGACGGCGACCGTCGAGGTCACGCTGGGCGAGGCGGGCTGACACCTGCATGACGCGGTCGTGGCGCGGGGTGCCTAGGCTCCACCGGGTGCCGGCATCCCGCCCGACCGCGCCCCTGGCCGCGTCGCTCGACGACCCCCAGCGGGCGGCCGACCTCACACGGATGAAGCGGCTGGCGACCGGCCTGTTCGGCGTCGCCGCCGCGGTGTTCCTCGCCTGCGTCCTCCTCGGGGAGGACGCAGGCGCCTGGGTGGGCTACGTGCGGGCCACCGCCGAGGCCTCGATGGTCGGCGCACTGGCCGACTGGTTCGCCGTCACCGCACTGTTCCGGCACCCGATGGGGCTGCCGATCCCGCACACCGCGATCATCCCGCGCAAGAAGGACCAGATCGGCGCCAGCCTCGGCACGTTCGTGCAGGAGAACTTCCTGACCCGGACCGTCATCGAGGAGAAGCTGACCACGATCGACGTGCCCGGCCGGCTCGGCAATTTCCTCGCCGCTCCGGGGCGGGCCGAGCGGCTGGCCGGCGACGCGTCCGCCGTCCTGTCCGCCGTGACCGAGCTGCTGCGGGACGAGGACCTCCAACCCGCCGTCGCCGGGCTCGTCGACCGCAAGCTGCACGAGACCCCCGCGGCTCCGGCGGTGGCCCGCGTGCTGGAACTCGTCGTCGACGGCGACCGGCACCAGGAGGTGCTGTCCGCGGCACTGCGCCTGATGGCCCGCTTCCTGCAGGAGAACCGCGTCGTCTTCCGGGCGCAGCTCGGCGACGCCTCGCCCGCGTGGGTGCCGGACTGGGTCGACGACCGGGTCTTCGACCGGGTGTTCGCCGGCGTGCAGCAGTTCCTGACCGAGGTCGGCACCGACCCGCGGCACGAGCTGCGCCGCTCCTACGACGCCCGGCTGCGCGCCTACGTGCACGCCCTGCGCACCGACCCGGACACGGCCGCCCGGGTCGAGGAGCTGAAGAAGGAGGTCCTCGAGCACCCCGCCGTCCGTGCGTGGTCGGGCTCGCTGTGGACCAACGCCAAGGACGCCGTGCTCGCCGCCGCCGCCGATCCCGACTCGGAGCTGCGGGGGCGGCTGACCGGACTCATCCGCGACGGCGCCCGGCTGCTGCAGACCGACCCGACCGTCCGCGAACTCGTGCAGCGGCATGCCCACACCGTCGCCGGCTACCTCGTCGAGCGGTTCTCCGGCGACATCGCCGACCTGGTCGGCAGCACCGTCGCCCGCTGGGACACCGACGAGACCAGCCGCCGCATCGAGCTGCAGGTCGGCCGGGACCTCCAGTGGATCCGGGTCAACGGCACGGTCGTCGGCGGCCTCGCCGGCCTGATCATCTACACGGTGGCGCAGCTGCTTCGGGCTGAGTGCCCAGCCCGAGCGAACGACGTGAGCCGCCCCGCGAGGGCCGCGAGTGGCTCGGAGTCCGAGAGCGGCGAGCGGCTCAGCTCAGCTGGGGGACGGCTCCTGGCCGCGGTGCGATCCGGAGGATCGCCGTGTCATCGCGGCCGCGTACAACGCGATTCCGGCGGCGACGCTGACGTTCAGGGATTCGGTGTCGCGGTCGATCGGGATGCGCACGACGACGTCGCAGCGCTCCTTCACCAGGCGGGACAGGCCGGTGCCCTCGGCGCCGACGACGAGGGCCACGGGATCGGCGAAGCCGTCGTACCGGTCGAGGTCGACGTCGCCGTCGGCGGCCAGGCCGACGGTCTGCAGCCCGGCGTCCTGGTAGCAGGCGAGCGCCCGGGAGAGGTTGACCGCGCGGGCCACCGGGATGCGCGCCGCGGCGCCGGCACTCGTCCGCCAGGCGGACGCCGTCATGCCGACCGCGCGGCGCTGCGGCACGACGACGCCGTGCGCGTCGAAGGCGGCGGCGGAGCGGACCACCGCGCCGAGGTTGCGCGGGTCGGTGACGCCGTCCAGGGCGACGATCAGCGGCGGGCGGCCCGAGTTGCGGGCCAGGTCCAGCAGATCGTCGGGATGGGCGTAGTCGTAGGGCGGCACCTGGAGCCCGATGCCCTGGTGCAGCGCGCCCTGGGACATCCGGTCGAACTCGGCCTTGCCGACCTCGAGCAGCGGCAGCCCGCGGTCGGCCGCCAGGGCCATGGCCTCGACGATCCGCTCGTCGGACGTCCGCAGGTTGTCACCGGTGACGACGTAGAGCGCATTCGCGGGGATCCTCGCCCGCAGCGCCTCGACGACCGGGTTGCGGCCGAGCAGCAGTTCCGGGGTCTCCTCGGCCCGGGCCCGGGCGCGGGCGCGGTCGGCCCGCTGCCGCTGGTCGGCCGCCGCCTTCCGCTGCGCCGGGTGGCCGGGGCGCGCCACCGCGGGCGGCGTCGCCCCTCGGCCGGCCAGCGACCGGCGGTTCTTGCCGCCGGTGCCGGCGGTTGCCGTCTTCTTGCCGGCGCCGGTCGTGCGGCCTCGGCGCTGGCTGTTGCCGGCCATCAGCGGGTCAGCTCCCATCGGGGTCCCTGCGGGGTGTCCTCGACGGAGACGCCGAGGGTGGTGAGCTGGTCGCGGATGGCATCGGCCGCCGCGAAGTCCTTGCGGGCCCGGGCCGCCTGGCGCTGCTCCAGGGCGAGGGCGACGAGGCCGTCGGTGGCCGTGGCCAGGCGGTCGTCGCTCCCGCGGCCGTCGGCCCACAGCGGGTCGAGCGGGTCGAGACCGAGCACGCCGAGCATCGCCCGGACCGCACCGAGGGCGCCGGCGGTCGCGGCGTCGTCGTCCGCGGCGAGGGCGGTGTTGCCCCGCCGCACCGTCTCGTGGATGGCCGCCACCGCTGCCGGGGTACCCAGGTCGTCATCGAGCGCCGCGCGGAAGTCGTCGCACACCACGGCCAACCCGCTGTCGGCGCCCACGCGCTCCGCCGCGCGCCGGACGAACGACTCGATCCGCCGGTACGCCGCGCCCGCCTCGGCCAGCGCGGCGTCGGTGAACTCGATCATCGACCGGTAGTGCGGTGCCACCAGGTAGTAGCGCAGCTCGACCGGGCGCACGCGTCGGACCACCTCGTCGACGAGCGCGGTGTTGCCCAGCGACTTGCTCATCTTCTCGCCGCCGAGGGTCACCCAGCCGTTGTGCAGCCAGTACTGCGCGAACCCGTCGCCGGCCGCCCGCGACTGGGCCTGCTCGTTCTCGTGGTGCGGGAAGCGCAGGTCCAGCCCGCCGCCGTGGATGTCGAACTCGGCCCCGAGATAGCGCCCGGCCATCGCGGAGCACTCCAGGTGCCAGCCGGGCCGGCCGCGTCCCCAGGGGGTGGGCCAGGCCGCGGTCTCGGGCTCGCCGTTCTTGTGCGTCTTCCAGAGCGCGAAGTCGCGGGGGTCGCGCTTGCGGTCCTCGCGGTCGGTGTCGGCGGCCGGCTGCAGGTCGTCGAGCCGCTGGCCGGTGAGCGCCCCGTACTCCGGGAAGGAACGGACGTCGAAGTACACGTCACCGTCGACGGCGTACGCGTGCCCGCGCTCGATCAGCCGCTCCATGAGCGTCACCATGTCGGGCACGTGCCCGGTGGCCCGCGGCTCATACGTAGGGGGCAGGACGCCGAGGACGTCGTAGGCCCGGGTGCAGGCGCGCTCGTTCGCGAACGCCCAGTCCCACCAGGGGACGTCGTGCTCGGCGGCCTTGGCCAGGATCTTGTCGTCGATGTCGGTGACGTTCCGGATGTAGGTGACGTCGAGGCCGCCGGCCATGAGCCAGCGGCGCAGCACGTCGAACGCCAGGGCGGAGCGGACGTGGCCCACGTGCGGCG
Source organism: uncultured Actinomycetota bacterium (assembly GCA_963748305.1). Lineage (GTDB taxonomy): Bacteria > Actinomycetota > Actinomycetes > Mycobacteriales > Geodermatophilaceae > Blastococcus_B. Next base: position 20,962 of record CAVVIN010000025.1, read on the forward strand.
GTCCCTGGACGGTGAGCCCGCAGACGTAGACGGACGCCCGACCGGCACGCAGGGGCGTGAAGTCGCGGACCGCACGGGCGGCCGTGTCGTACAGGCGGAGGCTCACTGGCGGGAGTCTACGGAGCGCGCCGTCAGGCCTGAACGCCCTCGGGGGGCGGCTCCCCCGTCCGGACCACCAGCGCGGTGGCCACCGCCGCCCTGCCCTCGCCCCGGCCGGTCAGCCCGAGGCCGTCCGTGGTGGTGCCGGTGACGCTGACCGGAGCCCCCAGGGCGGCCGACAGGGCCGCCTCGGCCTCCGCCCGCCGCGGGCCCAGCCGTGGCGTCGTGGCGACCAGTTGGACCGACGCGTTGCCCACGCGCCATCCGGCCGCGGCGAGCACCTCCCGGACGTGCTCGAGGACGGCGACGCCCCGGGCACCGGCCCACCGGGGGTCGTCGGTGCCGAGCAGCCCGCCGATGTCGCCCAGCCCCGCGGCGGAGAGCACCGCGTCGGTGAGCGCGTGCGCGACGACGTCGCCGTCGGAGTGGCCGGCGCAGCCGTCGACACCCGGCCAGTCCAGGCCGGCGATGGAGCACGGCCGGCCCGGCTCGATCGGGTGCACGTCGGTGCCGATCCCGACCCGTGGCAGCTGCGCATGGCTCCGGCCTCGTTCATCCTCGCGCCACCTGCGAGTCTCGGTCTGCAGTTCGCCGCGAGGTCGTGGGCGACGGTGACCTTGGCGGCCCGCTCGTCGCCCTCGACGGTGTGCACCGGGACGCCGGTGGCGCGCACGACCGCGGCGTCGTCGGTGAGTTCGACGCCGTCGGCCAGGGCCGGCGTAGGCGTCCTCGAGGGTGCGGCGGTCGAAGCCCTGCGGCGTCTGCACGCGGCGCAGCGGCGCCCGCGGGACGGCGTCGGCGATCACGCCGTCGTCGTCGACCACGACCGTGGTGTCGACGACGGGCAGCACCGGCACGACGGCGGCGGCGCCGTCGGCCAGGGCGGCGAGGACGCGGGCGACGACGGCGGGCGGCGTCAGCGGGCGGGCGGCGTCATGCACGAGGACGACGTCCGCGCCGGGTCCCACGGCTGCCAGCGCAGCGCGGACCGACGCGGTGCGCGTCGCACCGCCGTGCACGAGCCGCACCCCGGGCAGCGCCGCGGCGAACTCGTCGTGCTGCTCCGCGGGGACGGCGACCACGACCTCGTCGACGCCACCGGCCGTCAGGGCCTCGACCGCCCACGCCACCAGCGGCCGGCCGGCCAGCGGGACGAGCGCCTTGGGGGTGTCCGCCCCCAGACGCAGACCACTCCCGGCCGCTGCGACGATGCCGACAGCGTGCACGGGAGTGGTCTGGGTGGAGCGGGAGAGCCGCGGGCTCAGCTGGCGAGAACCTCGTCGAGCAGGATCTCGGCCTTGTCCTCGTTGGTGCCCTCGGCGAGCGCGAGCTCGCTGACCAGGATCTGACGGGCCTTGGAGAGCATGCGCTTCTCCCCGGCCGACAGACCGCGGTCCTTGTCGCGGCGCCACAGGTCGCGGACGACCTCGGCCACCTTGTTCACGTCACCCGAGGCGAGCTTCTCGAGGTTCGCCTTGTAGCGACGCGACCAGTTCGTCGGCTCCTCGGTGTGCGGGGCGCGGAGCACCTCGAACACTCGGTTGAGCCCTTCTTGACCGACGACGTCACGGACGCCGACGATCTCTGCATTATCGGCCGGAACCCGGACGGTCAGGTCGCCCTGGGCGACCTTCAGTACGAGGTAGGCCCTCTCGACGCCCTTGATGGTCCGCTGTTCGATTGCCTCGATCAGTGCGGCACCGTGGTGCGGGTAGACGACAGTCTCGCCGACAGTGAAGCCCATGTGGATGTGACCCCTTTCGCTTCGCCCAGGGTACCACGGCAGACTGACGAACGGATCGGGAGCGAGCAGTAAATCTGCAGGTCAGGGGCGTGCTCCCGGACCTCGGAGGGGTTGACAGAGGCATGGTCGGTGTGCCGTCGCGGGCCGGTGAACCGTCGCTCGCACGCGCCCTGGTGCTCGCGACGCACGCCGGGCCGACGGCCGCCGTCACGCTCGTCGCGACGCTGCTCGCGGTCTCCGCCGGGGTCTCGACGGGCCGCGTCGTCCTCGTCTGCGTGGCCGTCCTCGCAGGTCAGGCGTCCATCGGGTGGAGCAACGACTGGCTCGACGCCGATCGGGATCTGGCCGTCGGGCGGACCGACAAGCCGGTCGTGCAGGGCGGGGTCCGGCCCGAACTGCTGCGCTCGGCGGCCATCGGGGCGGCTGCGGCGGCCGTCGTCCTGTCCCTGCTCCTCGGGATCGTGCCCGGGCTGCTGCTGCTCACTCTGGTGGGGAGTGGCTGGGCCTACAACGCCGGCCTGAAGCGCACCTCGGCGTCCTGGCTCGGCTACGTCGTGGGCTTCGGCGCGTTGCCGGCCGGGGTGGTCGCCGCTGCCCCCGGGACGCCCGCCGCGCCCTGGTGGCTGATCGCCGCCGGGGCCGCGCTCGGCGGCGCCGCGCACCTGGCCAACGTGGCACCCGACCTCGAGGACGACCTGGCGACCGGGGTCCGCGGCCTGCCGCACCGGCTGGGGGCGCGGGTCTCGGCGCTCGTCGGGGCGCTGCTGCTGGGTGGGGCCTCGGTTGCCCTGGTGGCCGGGCCGCCCGGTCCGCCGTCCACGGCCGGCTGGATCGGGCTGGCGCTGGCGGTCCCCGCCGTGGCGGTGGCGGCCCTGGCCGGGACGCCGCGCTTCCGCCGGGTGGCCTTCCCGGCGGTGATGCTGCTGACCGTGCTCGACGTCGTGCTGCTGCTGATCGGCGGGGCCACGGTCGCCTGACCGCGGCCCCGCCGGTCCGCGGGACTAGTTGCGACCGTTGCCGTTGCCCTGGCCGCGACCGTTGCCGTTGCCGTTGCCGCCGTCCTCGGACGACGTCTCGGTCTCGGCGCCGTCCTCGGTGCCGTCCTCGACCTCGCTGGTTGGTGCCGGTGCCGTCGTCGACGCCGTCCTCGACCTCGGTGCCGTCCTCGGTGCCGTCGCCGTTCTTGTCGTTCTTGTGCTGGGCCCAGTAGCTGACCGCCGATCCGTGGTCCCAGCCCTGGCCGGTGCCCTCCCGCACCCAATCGCTGAACGACTGGCCCGCGGCGGTGTCGGGGCCGTTCTGGGCCCACTCCTCCTCGGCGGTGAGCTCGGTGGCCTCGTCGGCGGGGGTCTCCTCGTCGATCGGGGCCTCGGCGACCGGCTCGTCGCCGACCGGGGTCTCGTCCACCGGCATCTCGTCCACCGGCGTCTCGTCGACGGGCGTCTCCACGGTGGTCTCATCGCTGACGATCGACGTGAACGTGTCCTGGACGCCGCCGGGCAGGACACCCGCAGCACCGGCACCGGTGAACGCGACCAGGACGACACCGGCTCCGGTCGCGGCCTGGGCGATGGCACCGGCGGACAGGAACTTGGCGAGAAGGGCGGGGAAGAACATGGCGAAACGTCTCCGAATCCGGGCCCGGGGCTCGCGCGACGGCGGAGCCCCGGCCGATCTGGCCGTCCGGGCGGACGGACTCGACTGGTCGATGAGAAGACCGGTGGCCAGCAGATCGGCGAGCACGGCGTTGGGCCGGCCCGGCGAGGTCGCCGACATCCGGACCGCCTCGGTGAAGGCGGCCAGACCGGCCGCCTCATCCGGGGCAGGCCGACCGGCGAGGAGCGCCTCGAAGGCGGTCTCGACGGCGGAGTCGTCAGCTGCTGTAGTCATCTCATCCCTGTCATCGCCGGAGGCACGGAAAGGGGTGCGCGCCGATCGGAAGATTTTTCGAGGCGGTCGCGCAGGGTGCGCAGGCCACGGCGCTGGAGCGCCTTGACCGACGGTGTCGACCGGCCCATCACCTGCCCGACCTGCTCGACGGTCAGATCGGCCAGGATCCGCAGCAGGAGCACCGCCCGCTGGTCGTCGGGCAGCCCCGCACAGAGCCGGTGGACGTCAGCCGCACCGACCCGGAGCATGACGTCGTCCTCGACGTCGCCGCCGACCAGGCCTGTGAGGTCGTCGGCCTCGTCGGTCAGTTGGGGGCGGCGGCTGCGCCGCCGCCAGTCGTCGACGAGGCGGCGGTGCGCGATGGTGAAGACCCAGGCGCGCAGGGCATCCTCGTCCCCGCTGAAGCCGGACAGGCCGGTGAAGACCCCGATGAAGGTCTCGCTGGCCACGTCGTCGGGCTCGGCCGCGCCGTGCAGGCGCAGATAGCCGGTGACGACTGGCGCGAGGTCGCGGTAGAGGACCTCGAAGGCCCATCCAGCCCCTGCCTGCGCGGCCACGAGGACGTCGTCGAACGGAAGCCCCGTCCGCATGGCACCCCTTCCGATGGTCGACCGATCCCCGTCCCTTCTTCATCGGCGGACCCGTCGGCGGTCTGAACCGTGTGCCCCCGGACGGGGGACGCGCGGCCGCTCCGGCTTCCCTCCCGGCGAACCTGCGGTGGAGCCCGATACGCTCGCCCCGACTCCGTGCCACCGATCCCGCGGCGGCCGGTCCCTTGCTGCTGGAGGTCGACGGCTGTGAACCGCGCGTTGCGCGCCGCCACCATGGGCGTTCTGCTCCTGTCCCCCGTCGCACTGTCCGCGTGCAGCGCGGGGCAGGTCACCCAGACGGCCGCTCAGACGCGGGACCATGTCGGCGCCAGGGCCGAGGTCGGGGCGATCAACCTGCGCGCGATCCATCTGGCCGCCCCGCGGGGCGGCAGCTACGACCGGGGCGACGACGCCGAACTCCTGATGGCCATCATCAACGTGGGCCAGGAGGACGACACCCTCACCGACATCACCGGCGACGGCTTCGGCGACTACGAGATCGACGACGACTCCGCGGGCTCCTCCGGCGGCGGCCACGGCGTCCGAGCTCGACATCCCCGCCGGCCAGGCCGTGTTCGCCGACGGCGACACCCTCACCATCACGCTGACCGACCTCGACGAGTCGTTGACCGCCGGCCAGTCGCTCGAGCTGACCTTCACCTTCGAGAACGCCGGCGAGGTCACGGTCCCGGTCACCGTGTCCACCCCGGAGGACGACCTCCCCCGCGGCGAGAGCTTCGACTTCCACCACGAGGAGGAGCCCGTCTCCGGGTAGTCCCCGTTGCCGCCTCCCCGGAACTGTCGGTCGCGCCGGTTAGCGTCGGACGTGTGGCTGCCCCCGGAGTGAAGTCCGCCCGCCCCGCGCACCGCTGCACCGAGTGCGGCTACGCCTCGGCCAAGTGGGTCGGGCGCTGCCCCGAGTGCCAGGCGTGGGGCAGCCTGCAGGAGTTCGGCGCCCCGGCGGCCGCGCTCCGCTCCGTCTCGGCCGGCCCGGTCACCGCACCCGCGCGCCCGATCGCCGAGGTCGAACTGGCCGGCGCCCGCGCCGTGCCCACCGGCATCACGGAGTTCGACCGCGTCCTCGGCGGCGGCCTCGTCCCCGGCGCGGTACTGCTGGTCGCCGGCGAGCCCGGGGTGGGCAAGTCGACGCTGCTGCTCGAGGTGGCCCATCGGGTCGCCGAGGCGAACGGCCCGGCGCTCGTCGTGTCGGGCGAGGAGTCGGCCGGCCAGGTGCGGCTGCGCGCCGAGCGGATCGGGGCCCTGCACGAGCGGCTCTACCTGGCGGCCGAGACCGAACTGTCCGCCGTGCTGAGCCACATCGAGCAGGTCAACCCCACGCTGCTGATCCTCGACAGCGTCCAGACCGTCCGCTCCCCCGGCGACGGCACCGACGGCGGTGCGACCCAGGTCCGCGCGGTGGCGAGCGCTCTCACGGCCGTCTCCAAGACCCGCGGGATGACGACGATCCTGGTCGGCCACGTCACCAAGGACGGCGCGATCGCCGGGCCGCGCACCCTCGAGCACCTCGTCGACGTGGTCATCTCCTTCGACGGCGAGCGGCACTCGACACTGCGCCTGGTGCGCGCGATCAAGAACCGCTTCGGGCCCGCGGACGAGATCGGCTGCTTCGAGATCGGCGACAGCGGCGTGGTCGGCGTGCCCGACCCCTCCGCGCTGTTCGTCTCCCGCCGCGCCGCCCCGGTCCCCGGCAGTTGCGTGACGGTCACCCTGGAGGGCAGCCGCCCACTGCTCGCCGAGGTGCAGGCACTCGTCGCCAGCACCAGCGGCGGCGGGAATCCGCGCCGGGCCGTGAGCGGGCTCGACAGCCAGCGGGTGGCCATGGTCAACGCCGTCGTCGAGCGCCGCGGTGGCGTGAAACTGGCCGACTTCGACGTGTTCGCGGCGTCCGTGGGCGGTGTCCGGATCGCCGAACCCGCCGCCGACCTCGCCCTGGCGCTGGCGATCGCCTCCGCGGCCAGGGACACCCCGCTGCCGGCCGGCGTGATCGCCCTCGGGGAGGTCGGCCTGTCCGGGGAGATCCGCCGGGTCGGCGGCACCGGGCGCCGGTTGGCCGAGGCGGCCCGGCAGGGCTACAAGGTCGCTCTCGTCCCCCCGGACGCCGGCGCGGCGCCGCCCGGGATGCGCCTGATCGAGGTGCCCGACCTGGGCGCTGCGTTCGCGCGCCTGTTCTAGATCGGTAAAGTCTCGTTTAGCCGGTGGTGATGGTGATCCAGGCCGCAACCACGGGTACCCGAGCCAGGCCCTGCACCGCCCAGGACACGTAGACTCAGCCGCCGCACCATCTCGACCGTCAGGAGCGCTCGTGCCCCCCGTTGTGGACTCCGAGGTCGCCCTGCGCGAGCTCCTCGGCCGCATCGCCCCGGGGACAGCTCTGCGCGACGGGCTGGAGCGCATCCTTGCCGGGCGCACGGGCGCCCTCATCGTGCTCGGCTACGACCGGGTGGTGGAGTCGCTGTGCACCGGCGGTTTCGCGCTCGACGTCGCCCTGTCGGCCACCCGGCTGCGGGAGCTGGCCAAGATGGACGGCGCCGTGATCGTGTCCTACGACGGCACGCGGATCGTTCGGGCCGGCGTGCACCTCATGCCCGACCCGACCATCCCCACCGAGGAGTCGGGCACGCGGCACCGCACCGCCGAGCGGGTGGCGCTGCAGACCGGTTTCCCGGTCATCTCCGTCAGCCAGTCGATGCACATCATCAGCGTCTACGTGGCCGCCCGCCGGTACACCCTCGAGCACCCGACGACGATCCTGGCGCGGGCCAACCAGGCGCTGGCCGCCCTCGAGCGCTACAAACTGCGGCTCGACGAGGTCGCCAGCACGCTCTCGGCGCTGGAGATCGAGGACCTGGTCACCGTGCGGGACGCCATGAGCGTCAGCCAGCGGCTGGAGATGGTGCGCCGGATCGCCGACGAGATCGAGGGCTTCGTCGTCGAACTCGGCACCGACGGCCGCCTGCTGGCCCTGCAGCTCGACGAGATGCTGGCCGGCGTCGAGGAGGACCGCGGGCTGCTCGTCCGCGACTACCTGCCCGGCGGCGGTCGTCGTCCAAGACCATCGACCAGGTGCTCACCGACCTGCGCGCGCTGTCGGCAACCGAACTGCTCGACCTGTCGGCGGTGGCCCGCTGCTACGGCCTGCCCACCTCGCCCGACGCCCTGGACTCGCCGGTCAGCCCCCGCGGATACCGCCTGCTCAACCGGGTGCCGCGGCTGCCGTCGGGGATCATCGACCGGCTGGTCGACCACTTCGGCGGCCTGCAGAAGCTGCTGGCCGCGACGATCGAGGACCTGCTGGCCGTCGAGGGCGTCGGCGAGGCGCGCGCCCGCGGCATCCGCGAGGGCCTGTCCCGCCTGGCCGAGACGTCGATCCTCGACCGCTACAGCTGAGGCCCGTCCAGCCTCGGGTCGGGACGCGGCTAGTGCGACTCGATCGCTTTCGCGGGTCGGGCCTTGCGCCGATGGACCGTGAGGCTCATGACGGCCACGATCGCGGCGCCGACGAGGAGCCCGAGCAGCGCGCTGGCCAGGGTGTTGACCAGCCAGCCCACGACCGCGCCGAGGGCGCCGGTGGCGTCGTGCGGCGGCCTCCTCCAGGTGGTGCACGGCGTCGTAGAGGACGTGCAGGCCCAGCTCGTCGGTGCCCACCAGCAGGATGTGCCCGCCGACCCACAGCATCGCGGCGGTCCCGACCACGGTGAGGGCCGGTGAGCAGCCGCGGCATCGCCTTGACCAGGCCGCGGCCGAACCGCGGCGACCGCCTTGCCGGAGCGCTCGGCCAGGCGCAGCCCGACGTCGTCCATCTTCACGATGAGCCCGACGACGCCGTACACGAGGACGGTGATGGCGAGCGCGACGATCGCGAGGATCACCGCCCGGGACACGAACGGCTCGTCGACCACCTCGTTCAGCGAGATGACCATGATCTCGGCCGACAGGATGAAGTCGGTGCGCACGGCCCCGGACACGAGCGTGTTCTCGTCCGGCATCGCCTCCTCCCCCGCGGCGTGGGCGTCGTGGTGGCCGCTGAGCTTGTGCCAGACCTTCTCCGCGCCCTCGTAGCACAGGTAGGCGCCACCGATCATCAGGATCGGGGTGAGGAGGACACGGCAGGAACTGACTGAGCAGCAGGATCGCAGGCAGGATGATCAGCAGCTTGTTGCGCAGCGACCCCATCGCGATCTTGCGGATGATCGGCAGCTCCCGCTCGGCGGCCAGGCCGCGCACGTACTGCGGCGTGACGGCGGCGTCGTCGACGACGACGCCCGCGGCCTTCGCGCTGGCTCGCCCGGCAGCCGCCCCGATGTCGTCGACGGAAGCGGCGGCGGCTCGCGCCAGCACCGCCACGTCGTCGAGCAGGGCTACGAGTCCACCCGCCACGGGACGTCCTTCCGGTCGGTCAGCACTGCTGCGCGTCTCACCGATCTTCGCCTGTCCGGCCGTCCCGTGCGCAGGCGACCCGCCCGGCGCGCGCGGGGGTGGTACCCGGCCGGGCTCATCCCAGCGTGATCGCGGCGTCCGCCGACGTCTTGGTGTCCAACCGGCCGCGGAGCACGTAGCTGCCCGGTGCCGGTGTCGTGCGGGCCGCGGTGCACGTCGGCTCGCTGGTCCGTCCGCCCCACACCACCGGGAACGCCACGACCTCGTTCGGGGCGAGCGTCCGGGTGTCGTCGCTGGACTCGGGGAAGCAGTCGTTGCTCCCCCAGATGCGGTTGCCGGCGCCGTCGAGCAGGACGAGCTCTTGCAGGCCCTTGTCCAGAGCACGGGTGCACGGGACGGTCGAGCGGTTCTTGACCAGCAGCTCGAACGTCGGCTTGCTGCCCACGGCCAGCGTCGCCGGCGCCCGAACGGCGAGGTCGAGCATGTCGTCGGTGCAGGGCGAACCCGGCCGTGGGGCTGCCGCGGTCGGCCGCGGCGAGGACGCCTCCGCCGCGATCGTGGAGGTCGGCGGCGTCGGGGTGCGGACGCTGGCCAGCGACGGGACGACGCGTTCGAGCGCGGGGACCTCGGTGCGCTCGGTCGTCGACCCGGCGGCGCCGGTGCCGTCGTCCCGGCCGGTCCACAACATCCAGCCGAACCATCCGCCGCCACCCAGCACGGCGAGCAGGACGAGCAGCAGCACCAGGCGTCGCCGCCAGTAGACGGCCGCGGGGAGGGGGCCGACCGGGTGCAACACGGCGAGAACGCTAGTAGCCGGTACGGGCGGCCGGTCGCTCGGCGCGCCGCTCCCCCGGCCGGGCACACTGGCTTCCCGTGACCAGCACGCCCGCCACGCGCACAGGCCCCTCAGGCCTCTCCGGGCCGGAGACCGGCGACGCCGTCGTCGACTGGTACGCCACCGCCGCGCGGGACCTGCCGTGGCGCCGTCCAGGCGTCGACGCCTGGGCGGTGCTGGTCAGCGAGGTGATGCTCCAGCAGACGCCGGTCGCCCGGGTGGAGCCGGTCTGGCGCGAGTGGCTCGACCGCTGGCCGACGCCGGCCGACCTGGCCGCGGCCTCCCCCGCGGAGGTCATCCGCGCGTGGGGCAAGCTCGGTTATCCGCGGCGGGCGCTGCGCCTGCGGGAGGCCGCCATGGCCGTCGTCGAGCAGCACGGCGGTGTGGTCCCCGACGATGTCGCGGCCCTGGAGGCGCTGCCCGGCATCGGCACGTACACGGCGCGCGCGGTCGCCTGCTTCGGATACGGCCAGGCGCAGCCGGTGGTCGACACCAACGTCCGGCGGGTGGTGGCGCGGCTGCTGCACGGACGGGCGGAGGCGGGGACCGCACGGGCCGCCGATCTGGCCGACGTCCTCGCACTCACCCCGGCCGACCCAGACCGCGCCGTCCGGTTCTCGGTGGCCGCGATGGAACTGGGGGCACTGGTCTGCGTGGCCGGCACCCCCCGGTGCGGCGTCTGTCCGGTCCGTGACCGCTGCGCCTGGCGGCTGGCCGGCTCCCCGCCCGCGGACGGTCCGCCGCGCCGGGTGCAGAAGTTCACCGGCACCGACCGCCAGGTACGCGGGCGGCTGCTCGACGTCCTGCGGGCCGCGCACCACCCGGTGGAGGCCGCCGAACTCGACGCCGTCTGGGACGACGCCGTCCAGCGCTCCCGGTGCCTGGACTCCCTGCTGGTGGACGGCCTGGTCGAGCAGACCGCCGACGGCCTCTTCACGCTGCCGGAGTGAGATGTTGATCAGGTGACCTGATCGTTTGGGGTCCTGGCTCACGGTCGATGGTGAGCTGGGACCCCTAATGATCAGGTCACCTGATCATTAGGGCGCCCGCGACGACGAAGGGGCCGTCCCCATCTCGCGGTGGGAACGGCCCCGTCGTCAGGTCAGCCGCGTGCGAGGGTACCTACTTGGCGTCGGCGGCCGCCGGGCCTTCCTCGTCGGACCCGCCCTCGGCGCCCGAGAGGGCGACCGGCGGGGTGTCCGGCAGGTCGATCGGCTTGGGCTCGCCGCGGAAGGTGAACTTCTGCGCCGCACCCTCCGCCTCGTCGACGTCGACGACGATGATCTGACCCGCCGTGATCTCGCCGTAGAGGATCTTCTCGGACAGCGCGTCCTCGATCTCCCGCTGGATGGTCCGGCGCAGCGGCCGGGCACCCAGCACCGGGTCGAAGCCGCGGTGCGCGAGCAGCTTCTTGGCGGCGGGGGTGATCTCCAGCGACATGTCCTTGTTGGACAGCTGGTTCTCGACGCGGGCGATCAGCAGGTCGACGATCCGGGTGATCTCGTCCTCGGTCAGCTGGTGGAACACGACGATGTCGTCGATGCGGTTGAGGAACTCGGGCCGGAAGTGCTGCTTGAGCTCGTCGTGGACCTTGGTCTTCATCCGCTCGTAGTTCGACGCGGTGTCGTTCCCGGCCTGGAAGCCGAGGCCGACCGCCTTCGAGATGTCCCGCGTACCGAGGTTGGTCGTGAGGATCAGGACCGTGTTCTTGAAGTCCACGACCCGGCCCTGACCATCGGTGAGCCGACCGTCCTCGAGCACCTGCAGAAGCGTGTTGAACACGTCCGCGTGCGCCTTCTCGATCTCGTCGAAGAGGACCACCGAGAACGGCTTGCGCCGCACCTTCTCCGTCAGCTGGCCACCCTCGTCGTAACCGACGTAACCGGGAGGGGCACCGACCAGTCGCGAGACGGTGAAGCGGTCGTGGAACTCACCCATGTCGATCTGGATGAGTGCGTCGTCCTCACCGAACAGGAACTGCGCGAGCGCCTTGGCCAGCTCCGTCTTACCGACACCCGAGGGGCCGGCGAAGATGAACGAGCCGCCGGGACGACGCGGGTCCTTGAGGCCCGCACGCGTACGCCGGATGGCCTGGCTGACGCTCTTGATGGCCTCTTCCTGGCCGATGATGCGCTTGTGGAGCTCGTCCTCCATGCGCAGGAGACGCGTGGTCTCCTCCTCGGTCAGCTTGAAGACGGGGATGCCGGTCCAGTTGGCCAGCACCTCGGCGATCTGCTCGTCGTCGACCTCGGCGACGACGTCCATGTCGCCGGCCTTCCACTGCTTCTCGCGCTCGGCCTTCTCGCCCAGGAGCTGCTTCTCGGTGTCGCGCAGCGACGCGGCCTTCTCGAAGTCCTGCGCGTCGATCGCCGACTCCTTCTCGCGGCGGATGCCGGCGATCCGGTCGTCGAACTCGCGCAGGTCCGGCGGGGCGGTCATCCGCTTGATCCGCATCCGGGCGCCGGCCTCGTCGATCAGGTCGATCGCCTTGTCCGGGAGGAAGCGGTCGGAGATGTACCGGTCGGCCAGCGTCGCGGCAGCCACGAGCGCGCTGTCGGTGATGCTGATCCGGTGGTGCGCCTCGTACCGGTCGCGCAGACCCTTGAGGATCTCGATGGTGTGCTGCAGCGTCGGCTCGCCGACCTGGATGGGCTGGAAGCGGCGCTCGAGAGCGGCGTCCTTCTCCAGGTGCTTGCGGTACTCGTCGAGCGTCGTCGCACCGATGGTCTGCAGCTCGCCGCGGGCCAGCATCGGCTTGAGGATGCTGGCGGCGTCGATCGCGCCCTCCGCGGCACCCGCACCGACGAGCGTGTGGATCTCGTCGATGAACAGGATGATGTCGCCGCGGGTGCGGATCTCCTTGAGGACCTTCTTGAGCCGCTCCTCGAAGTCACCGCGGTAGCGGGAACCGGCGACGAGCGCGCCGAGGTCCAGCGTGTAGAGCTGCTTGTCCTTGAGGGTCTCGGGGACCTCGTTCTTGACGATCGCCTGGGCCAGGCCCTCGACGACGGCGGTCTTGCCGACGCCGGGCTCGCCGATGAGGACCGGGTTGTTCTTGGTCCGCCGCGACAGGACCTGCATGACCCGCTCGATCTCCTTGCCGCGCCCGATGACCGGGTCGAGCTTGGAGTCGCGCGCGGCCTGGGTCAGGTTGCGGCCGAACTGGTCGAGGACCAGCGAGGTCGACGGGGTGCCCTCGGCGGGGCCGCCGGCCGCGGCCGGCTCCTTGCCCTGGTAGCCCGAGAGCAGCTGGATGACCTGCTGGCGGACACGGTTGAGGTCGGCGCCCAGCTTCACGAGAACCTGGGCGGCGACGCCCTCGCCCTCGCGGATCAGGCCGAGCAGGATGTGCTCGGTGCCGATGTAGTTGTGGCCGAGCTGCAACGCCTCGCGCAGCGACAGCTCGAGCACCTTCTTGGCCCGAGGCGTGAAGGGGATGTGACCGGACGGGGCCTGCTGGCCCTGGCCGATGATCTCCTCCACCTGCTGACGGACACCCTCGAGCGAGATGCCGAGGGACTCGAGCGCCTTGGCAGCGACGCCCTCACCCTCGTGGATCAAGCCCAGGAGGATGTGCTCGGTGCCGATGTAGTTGTGGTTGAGCATCCGGGCCTCTTCTTGGGCCAGGACAACCACACGACGGGCTCGGTCGGTGAACCGTTCGAACATCTGCTGTTTCTCCTCTGACCGGCTGGTCCGGCACTGCTCTCCCCGTGTCTGGGGAAGGAGCACCCGACATCCGTCGGCGCGCTGGGCACCGGTCGTTCCACTGTAGTCGCGGACCACACCGTCCCGTCGCGGTCCGATCGGGGCGGTGGCTGGCTGTCCCGTGCAACGGCTGACCTGCGCGGGTGATTCCGCAGCGGTTACGCCGTCAGCGGACGGGCAGGTGGGCGGGTCGTCCGCGCAGGTGGAGTCGTGCGGGAGCGCGGTCCGCGCCGTGGGACTCCACCCGGGATGCCCACCGGCCCGGCTCCCCCGAGGGGAAACCGGGCCGGTGGGCGCGCGGACACGCGCGGACGTCACACGGACATCAGGCGTCAAACCAGGTGACGCCCTCTCCCTGCAGGCTCGGGCCGAGCCCGGGAGGGCCTAGTGAGCGGACTCGTAGGCCTCGACGACGCTGGCCGGGATGCGGCCGCGGTCGCTGACGGCGTGGCCGTTCTTGCGGGCCCAGTCGCGGATCGCGCCGGCCTGCTCACGGTCCATGCGACCGCCACCGGTGGCGCGGGAACGCCCGCCGCCGGAAGCGCGGGTACCACGGCCGACCTTGCGGGCAGCCGACACATAGCGCGAGAAGACCTCGCGCATCTCCTTGGCGTTCTTGTCCGCCAAGTCGATCTCGTAGGACGTGCCGTCGAGCGAGAAGCTGACGGTCTCGTCGGCGGAGAGGTTCTCGTCGAGGTCGTCGCTGAGGATGACCTGAACCTTACGCGCCATTAATTGCCTCACCTTTTCTCAGTGGACGGGGAGTCGAGAGAAATGAACCGCCCGGTGGGGCGACTTCTCCATTGCACCACGACGGTACGCCATTAGGCAATTGCGTGCCGTGAACCCGCCACTAAGTTTGGTGAAATCGATTCGGGACAGTTCTGTTCTAGTTGATCGGCCGCACGAGGGGAAAGAGGATCGTTTCGCGGATTCCGAGGCCCGTCAGTGTCATCATCAACCGGTCCATGCCCATGCCCATGCCACCCGTGGGCGGCATTCCATACTCCAGTGCCTCGAGGAAGTCCTCGTCCACCACCATAGCCTCCGGATCGCCGGCCGCGGCCATTGCCGCCTGGGCGGTGAACCGCTCGCGCTGTGCGACGGGGTCCACGAGCTCGGAATAGGCCGTCGCCCGCTCGACCCCGCCGATGTACAGGTCCCACTTCTCCGCCAACCCCGGCGTCGACCGGTGGGCGCGGGTCAGCGGCGACGTGTCGACCGGGTAGTCGATGACGAATGTCGGCTCCTGCAGCGTGTGCTGGACCAGCGACTCGAACAGTTCCTCGACGACCTTGCCGGGCACCCAGGCGGGGTCCAGGCCCACGTCGTGCCGCTCGGCCACGGCCCGCAGCTTCTCGATCGGGGTCTCGTGCGTGATCTGCTCGCCGACCGCCTCGGACACCATCGTGTACAGCGGAATCTGCGGCCACTCCCCCGACAGGTCGACCTCGGTGCCGTCGTGATGCCGCGCGACGTGGTCGCCGAACAACGCCGCGCAGCATTCCTGGGTCAGTTCGCGGGTGAGCGTCGCCATCACCTGGTAGTCGGCGTACGCCTGATAGGTCTCGAGCATCGCGAACTCCGGGGAGTGGGTGCTGTCGGCCCCTTCATTGCGGAAGTTTCGATTGATCTCGAACACGCGGTCCAGACCACCGACGATGCAACGCTTCAGGAACAGCTCGGGTGCGATTCGCAGGTACAGATCGAGGTCGAACGCATTCATGTGCGTCCGGAAGGGGCGGGCCGTCGCGCCGCCGTGCACGGTCTGCAGCATCGGGGTCTCGACCTCCAGATAGCCCCGCCTGACGAGGCCTGCGCGCAGCGTCGAATTGACGACGGCGCGTTGGCGAACGGTCCGCCGCGCCTCGTCGCGCACGATGAGGTCCACATAGCGCCGCCGCACGCGCAATTCCTCGCTCATCGGCTTGTGCGCGACCGGGAGCGGGCGCAGGGCCTTGGCGGCGAGCTGCCAGGAATCGGCGAACACCGAGAGTTCGCCGCGGCGCGACGTCCCGACCTCACCGGTCACCAGGACGTGGTCTCCGAGGTCGATGTCGGCCTTCCACGCGGCGAGGGACTCCTCGCCGACGCGGTCGCGGCTGAGCATCACCTGCAGTTCGGCGTCGCCGTCGCGCAGCGTCGCGAAGCAGAGCTTTCCGGTGTTGCGCGAGAAGATCACCCGGCCGGTGACGCCGACCTGCTGGCCGGTCATCGTGTCCGGCGGCAGGTCGGGGTTGGCGGCCCGGACGTCGGCGAGGCTGATCGTCCTGCCGACGGACACCGGGTAGGGGTCGACGCCGCTCTCCCGGAGCCGGTCCAGCTTGGCCCGGCGGACCCGGAGCTGCTCGGGAAGTTCGTCGACGTCGTCCGGTAGGGCGGGGGGGCCTTCACTCACGGACGCCGAGCCTACGGGGAGGCCGGACGGCGGGTCTGCGGGTGACGGTCGGCGGCCTGATGGCGCTCGAAGGCCAGCCGCAGCCCGTGGACGGTCAGGTCGGGTTCCCGCTCGCCGATGGAGCGGCAGCTGTCGACCACCACGGGGTGGAGCCCGCCCGTGGCGACGACGACCGGCGCGGATCCGAACTGGGCCACCAGCTCGGCCGCGATCCGCGAGACCAGGCCGTCGACGAGGCCGGCGAAGCCGAGCACGAGCCCGGACTGCAGGGCCGCGACGGTGTTCTTGCCGATGGCGTGCGGCGGGCAGGCTGAGCTCCACGGAGCGCAACTGGGCCGCGCGGTGGGCCAGCGCGTCCAGGCTGACCTCGACCCCGGGTGCCAGTGCCCCGCCGAGGAACTGCCCGTCCGGACCGACGGCGTCGACGTTGGTGGAGGTGCCGAAGTCCACGACGACGACCGGTCGGGCCGTGCCGCCGGGCCCACGCCCGAACAGCTCGTGCGCGGCCAGCGCGGTGACCACCCGGTCGGCGCCGACCTCCCGGGGGTTGTCCACGTGCAGCGGCACGCCGGTGCGGACGCCCGGGCCGATGAGCACGACCGGCACCTCGAGGGAGTCCAGCAACTGGCGCAGCGACGGCAGCAGCGCGGGCACCGTGGAGCAGGCCGCGACCCCGGTGATCTCGGTGTCGCGGAGCAGCCCGCGCCACAGCAGCTGCAGCTCGTCGGCGGTCGCGCGGGCGGCGGTGGTCACCCGCCAGGAGCCGACGCGGGTCGCACCGTCGAAGGTGGCGAGGACGGTCTGGCTGTTGCCGACGTCGACCGTGAGCAGCACGGCTCAGCCCGCCCGCGGCGGTCGGGACGGACTCACCGGGCGATCGTGTCGCCGCGCACATCACCTCGGGCCGAGAACGCCCGGGGACGGCGCAGCCGGGTCGCCGCCGAGCTCGACGACGCGGTTGTCGCCGTCGACGTGCACCACCCGCGGGATGTAGCTCTTGGCCTCGGACTCGTCCATGAGCCCGTAGCTGATCAGGATCACCAGGTCGCCGGGGTGCACCAGGTGCGCGGCGGCGCCGTTGATGCCGATCACCCCGCTGCCCCGCTCACCCGGGATCACGTAGGTCTCCAGGCGCGCGCCGTTGGTGACGTCGACGATCGCGACCTGCTCGCCCGGGATCAGGTCGGCGGCGTCGAGGAGGTCCTCGTCGACGGTGACCGAACCCACGTAGTGCAGGTCGGCCTGGGTGACCGTCGCACGGTGGATCTTGGACTTGAGCATCGTGCGCATCATCGGAGGGCCTCTCGCGTGGGCTGGGTCGGGCGGGAGAGTTCGAGCGCGATGTTGTCGAGGAGTCGGGTCGTGTCGGCGCGGACGGCGACCAGCAGGCGGGCCGGTCCGGCGGTAGGCGCCGGGCCGAGATCGGGGTCGGTCAGCTCGAGGTAGTCCGGGACGAGCTCCGGGGCGCCGGCGAGCACGCCCTGCGCGGCGGCCAGCACGGCCGCGGCGCCCTGCGGCCCGGCGTCGGCACCGGCCCGCAAGCGCCGCCGAGATCGCGGCGGCGGAGCGGCGCAGCTCGGGGGTCAGGTAGCGGTTGCGCGAGGAGAGCGCCATCCCGTCGTCCTCACGGACGGTCGGGACGCCGACCACGTCGACGCCGAGGGCCAGCTCGCGGGCCATGCCGCGGATCAGGGTCAGCTGCTGGTAGTCCTTCTCGCCGAACAGCGCGACGTCGGGGCGCACGAGTCCGAACAGCTTGGCGACGACGGTCAGCACGCCGGCGAAGTGGCCGGGCCGGACCGCGCCCTCGAGCACGCTTCCGAGCGGCCCCGGGTCGACGGTCACCCCGAGCGCGCCGCCCGGGTAGACGTCCTCGACCTGGGGGTGGAAGACGAGGTCGGCGCCCTCCTCGGCGAGGGCGGCGAGGTCGGCGTCCCAGGTGCGGGGGTAGCGGTCGAAGTCCTCGCCCGGGCCGAACTGGGTCGGGTTGACGAAGACCGAGACCACCACCGACGCGGCGCGCGCACGGGCGGCTCGGACCAGGGTGCGGTGACCCTCGTGCAGGGCCCCCATGGTCGGCACCAGCGCGACCGGGCCGGGCAGGGCGTCGCGCAGCCGCCGGAGGTCGCCGACGGTCTCGGCGATCGCCGGGGTGGTGGGCCGGGGGCGACACGGCCTGCGTCACGACGGTCACCGGGATCCCGCCGGGTCGCTGTCGTGCGCCGACTCCAGCAGGTCGAGCAGCGGGGCGCCCTCGTGCCGCTTGAGCCGGCCGGCGGCCAGGGCGCGCTCGGTGGTGCGCTGGGCCATGGCCACGTAGGCGGCCACGGATTCCGGCGCCCGCTCGGCGAGCGTCTCCAGGTGGTTGCGGACGGTGCCGACGTCACCCCGGCTGACCGGGCCGGTGAGGCCGCGGTCGCCGCGCCGCAGGCCGTTGTCGAGCGCGGCGGTGAGCAGCGGTGCCAGCACCCGTGCGGGGTCGGAGACGCCGGCGGTACGCAGCAGGTCGGCCGCCTCGGCGACCAGCGTGACCAGGTGGTTGGCGCCGGTGACCAGGGCCGCGTGGTAGAGCCGCCGGTCCTCCTCGGCGACGAAGAACGGCTCGCCGCCCATCTCCAGGACCAGGGTCTCGGCGACGGGGCGGTGCTCGGGACGGCTGGTGACGCCGAAGGGGGTGTCGATCAGCCGGTCGGCGTCCTCGGCCGCCCCGGAGAACGTCATGGCCGGGTGCAGGGCCAGGGCAAGGACGCCGGCGCGCTCCGCGGGCTCGAGGACGGCGAGGCCGTGCGCGCCGGAAGTGTGGAAGGCGAGCTGGCCGGCGCGCCAGGCGCCGGTCTCGG
Source organism: uncultured Actinomycetota bacterium (assembly GCA_963748305.1). Taxonomy (GTDB): domain Bacteria; phylum Actinomycetota; class Actinomycetes; order Mycobacteriales; family Geodermatophilaceae; genus Blastococcus_B. Next base: position 39,464 of record CAVVIN010000025.1, read on the forward strand.
CGAGGCCCGCGACGAGTCCGGCCAGGGTGTCGTCGGGAACGGCGAGGACGACGAGGTCGGCGGCGGCCACGACCTCGTCGGCCGGCAGCAGGGGCGTGCCGGGCAGCAGGCGGGCGGCCCGCTCGGCGGAGGCGGTGGAGAGGCCGGAGGCGGCGACGACGTCGTGTCCGGCGGCGGCGAGCGCTGCGCCGAGCACGGCCCCCACTCGGCCGGCGCCGATGACGCCCACGCGGAGGCGGGCGGGCGCGACGGCCGCGGGACGGAGTCCGGCAGCGCGGAGTGTCCTGCGGGCAGCAGGCATCGGTGCACCCTCTCGTTCCAGTCCCTGCCGGGTACCGGACGTCGGTGGCCCACACCGTCGTGGGCCGCTCGGGGTCGTGCTGGTGGTGCGGGTCGTGCGGTGGCGCCGTCCCTGCTGCAACCGCATGTGTCACGCAGGTCAACCGCCGAAGGCGAGTGTGTGACCGGTTCCGACCACTCGCAACGCCAACGGCGTGTGGCGTGCCTCACCTCACGGCCCGGAGGCCCCGCCGACCACGGATCTCGTCGCCCTACCGTGACCAGGAACACCCGTTCTCAGGAGGCGCACGTGGGTTCGATGGAGGGGCGTACGGCCCTGGTGACCGGGCGGCAGCCGCGGCATCGGGCTGGGCATCGCGCAGAGCCTGGTGGACCGCGGAGCCCGCGTCGTCGTCACCGCCCGCAAGCCCGAGGCGCTCGCCGAGGCGGTCGAGGCGCTCGGCGGCCCGGAGGTGGCCGTGGCCGTGGCCGGGCACGCCGCGGACCCGGAGCACCGGGCGACCGCGGTGCGGACGGCGGTGGACACGTTCGGCAGCCTCGACATGCTGGTCGGCAACGTGGGCGTCAACCCGGTCTACGGGCCGATGGTCGACCTCGACCTCGATGCCTTCCGCAAGATCCTCGACACCAACGTCGTCTCCTCCCTCGGGCTGGTGCAGGAGGCGTGGCGGGCATGGATGGCCGAGCACGGCGGCGCGGTGCTGTTCGTGGCGTCGGTGGCCGGGCTGCGGTCGTCGGAGAACATCGGCGGCTACGGCGTCAGCAAGGCCGCGATCATCAACCTCACCACCCAACTGGCGGTGGAACTCGGCCCGACGGTGCGGGTGAACGCGGTCGCTCCGCCGTCGTGAAGACCCGCTTCGCCGGCGCGCTCTACGAGGGCCGGGAGGACGAGGTGGCCGCGGAGTACCCGGTCGGCCGGCTGGGTGTGCCCGAGGACGTCGGAGAGGCGGCGGCCTACCTGCTCGGCGACGACGCGGGCTGGGTCACCGGGCAGACGCTGGTGCTCGACGGCGGGCGGCTGTCGCGGAGCCGCTGAGGGCTACTCCCCGCGGAGCACCCGGGCGAGGACGTCGTCGGACTCGCCGTCGTCGCGGTACCGGCGCTTCCGGCGTCCACCCGTCGACGGTGCGGGGCCGTTCTCGGCCAGGATCCGGGCCAGGTCGGGGTTCGGGGCGTCCACGGCCGGCGCGTCCTCACGGACGGCGAACCGGAAGGCGGTGCGGTCGAACTCGGGCCGGGCAACGGTGGACGGCGCGGCTGCCGTGGGCGGCGCTGTCTCGGGCGCCGTGGTGCGCGGAGTCGGCGACGGGCGGGCCGACACGGCCGGGCGCTGGGCGTCGGCGCGAACTCGTTCGGCACCGGTACGGCAGTGGGCTCGTCCTTCCGCCGACGACGCGGCGGCGCCTCGGGGCGAGCGGTCGGGGCCGACAGAGCCGGCGCCGGGGGCGGCGGAGCCGGGGACGACGGCGCGTCCAGGAGCGACCGCGCGGCCAGCCAGTCCCGCGGCGACGGCGCCGGCTCGCTGGGCACCGGCGGCGACAACGGGAAGGCGGCCGTCGGCGGGGCGGCCGTCGGCGGGGCGGCCGTCGGCGGCACGGCCGGCTGGTCGGCGGAGTGGCGGGAACGGCGCAGCGAGAGGTCCGGCTCCGGCGACGGCGACCACCGGTCGGCCGACGGGGGTGCGACCGGCGAGCGGGGAGCGGGAATCGTGCGCGGCGCGACGGGGCGGCAGCGGGGCCGACGTCCAGCCGGTGCGGGGGGCGTCCCACGGGATCGAGGGCGCCTGCCACGGCGCGGGGTCGCGTGCGCTCGCGCTCCGGCGTCTCCCAGGACGGCGTCTGCCACGCGGGTGTCTGCGCGGACGGCGTCTCCCAGGAGGGCTTCTCCCAGGACGGCATCTCCCAGGAGGGCGCCGGTTCGGCGGACGGCACGGGCGGACGGGACACCGTGCGGTCGATGCGGACCTGCTCGAACTGCTGGGTCTCCCGCGGCTCGTCCAACCGGATCGCCGGCCATCCCCCGGTCAGCTCCCGCGGTGGGAGGTCGTCCGTCCAGCTCGCCGCCCCCTCCAGGGCGCGGCCGGCGCCGGACTCGAGGCGGCCCTGGTCGGCGGGCAGCCGGCTGGCCTGGGTCCGCATGACGATCCGCTCGACGAGCATCTCGCTGGAGAGCTGCTCGGTCAGCTCGGCCCGCAACCGGCCCATGTCGGCGCGCAGCTCGGCCAGCTGGCCCAGCTCGTCCCGCAGGGTGCTCAGGCCGGCGACATCATCGCGTAGCCCGCTCAGCGCGGCGACGTCGTCCCGGAGGGAGGCCACGCGGGCGACCTGGTCCCGCAGGTCGGTCAGCGCGGCGATGTCGCCGCGGAGCGCGGAGACGCGGGCCACCTCCTCGCGCAGGCCGGCCAGCGAGGCGATGTCCCCACGCAGCGCGTCGAGCTCGTTGCGCATCGCGTCCTCGGTGTCGCGGCGCAACTCGTTCTCGAGCTCGAGCTCGTACTCGCGGCGGGCGGAGACCTCGCGCTCCAGCTCCAGCTCGTAGGCGCGGCGCAGCTCGGATTCGCGGGCGGCGGCCTCGGCGCGGTCACCGGTGCGGCGGCCGGCGGCGAAGGCGGCGAGGACGAACGCCCAGGCCACGGCGACGACGGCGATGCGCAGGTACTGCGGGTTGTCGGTGAGGAAGACCGCCAGGGTCGCCGCGGCGGCGAGCGCGAACCCGCCGATGAGGACCACCATCCGCGAGTTGGAGGCACCGGGGCGCGTAGCCCGATCGACCCTGCGGTCGTCGTCGGGGCGGCGGGGCATGGACCCCAGCGTAGCGGCGGACGGTGCCGGGACGGTTACAGGAACGGGTTCGCGCGGCGGCGGTCTGCTCCGGGGTGCCAGAGTGGCGTGATGACGCTCACGCTCCTCGACTGGCGCCGCCGCGTGGCCGCCCTCTGGACCGCGGCCCGCTCCTCGGCCGATGCCGAGACGGGGTGGCGGACCTGGCGCGACGGCCGCGACGAACTCTTCGCCACCCACCCCGACTCACCGCTGGACGAGGCGGCCCGGGCGTCGTTCACCGGCCTGCCCTACGCGGGGTACGACCCGGCGGTGCGGTTCGAGACCCGGCTGGAGTCCGCGGACCCCGCGCACCTCGACGTCCCGACGGCCGCCGACGGCGTCGTCGCGATGGACCGGCTCGGGGCCGTTGCCCTGGGCGACCTCGGCCGCGTGGACGTCTGGTGGATCGGCGGCTACGGCGGCGGCGTCTTCCTGCCGCTGCGCGACGGCAGCGCCGGGCGGACCACCTACGGCGGCGGCCGCTACCTGCTGGACACGATCAAGGGCGCGGACCTCGGCGGGGACGGCGACCGGCTGGTGGTCGACCTCAACTTCGCCTACCACCCGTCGTGCACCTACGACCCGCGCTGGTCGTGCCCGCTGGCGCCGGAGGGCAACCGGTTGACCGCGGCGGTCGCCGCCGGGGAACTGCTCCCCCCCGGCGGCTGGTACTGAGGCATAGGAAGCTTTGCCCCCGGGTCCGTGGTCCGGATCCGGGGGCAAAGCTTCCTATGCCGGGGTCAGCCCTGGGCGAGCGCGCCGTCGGAGCTGAAGACCAGCCCCATCGAGACCTCACCCTGCTGGATCGCGGCCTTGGTCAGCGGGCCGCCGGCGTCGCCGTACTCCGAAGCTGGCGAACTCCAGGCCGTAGGTCTCCTCGAGACCGGGCTGGCAGAACGGCCGCGTCGGGCACTCGGCCGGCCCGCCGAGGATCAGCGAGCCGTCGCCGCAGGCCTCGGCGAGCTCCGACAGCGTGGTGACGCCGAGCTCGTCGGCGAACTCCTGGGTCACCGCGAAGGCGTTCTGGTCGGCGGCCTCGGACGGGCTCCCCGAAGGTCAGCCCGGCCTGCTCGGCCAGCGGCTGCAGCGCGTCGAGCGTCTCCTGCACGTCGCCGCTGGCGACCGGTCGGGGTTCGGCCGTTGATCGCCGTTGAGGGCCTCGGTCACCGTCGCCAGGTACTCCGGGAAGACCTGGATCTCCGCGCCGGACCTGCAGCGCCGGCAGGTACAGCTCGCGGCTGCCCACCTCGCGCACGGACGGCGTCGAAGCCGGCCGCGGTCGAGCACGTTCGCGTAGACGTTCGCCAGGACGTGGACTCGGTGAAGCCGGCGGCCGCCCACGACGATCGGCAGCCGCTGCCCTGCTCCAGGCCGTCGGTGACGCCGCTCTCCTCGACCCACGCGGCCGCGACGTCCTCGGCGCTCTGCCGCTCGACGTCGACGGCGGCGTTCAGCTCGACCAGGTCCTCGGTGGTGAGCGCGGCCGAGACCGCGTTCAGCGCCGGCAGCAGCGCCGGGTTGGCTCCGACGCGGTCGCGGCGTTGACCGCCGGGATGACGTTGTCGGCGTTCTGCAGCTGCTGGTCGTCCTCGAGGACGACGAGCTGGTCGCCGGCGACGGGCGCGCAGGCGTCGCCGCTGGCCGCGCTCGCCGCTGTCGCTCGCTCGCCGCCGGTGCCGGAGGAGCCGGAGTCGCCGCAGGCCGCGGTCGCCAGCACCGCGCGATGCGAGGGGAGCGATGAATCGGGTACGCGTGCGCATGCCGCCCGCCTTCTGTGTCCCGTGCCGGCCGCGAGCCGCGACGCGTGTCTGGCGGGAGGATGTCCCGCAGCGCCCATGCAACCCCGCCGGTCCCTTGCGCGCAATCGCGGGGCGGATGTGTTGTGCTCCTTGTTACCGAGCGGCGGCTCAGAGCGGGACGCCGGTGGCCGTCGGTTCCGGCGTGGCCCGGTCGCGCGACCGCTCGGGGCCGGCGGAACGGCAGCCGGCGCGGCCCGGGCGTGAGCGGCCCAGGAGACGAGCGACGAGCAGCGAGTTCGGTCAGCAGCGCCAGCGCGGCGACGAGCAGCGCGCCGGCGATCATCAGCGCCGTAGTCGTGCTGGCCGAAGCCCAGGTTGATCAGCCGGCCGAGGCCGCCGCCGCCGACCAGGGCGGCCAGTCTGGCCGTGGCGACGACCTGCACGGTCGCCGTCCGGATGCCGGTCAGGACCAGCGGCGCGCCAGCGGGAACTCGACCCGGCGGAGCACCTGGCCGCGGCTCATGCCCATCGCCCGCGCCGCCTCGCGGACGTCGGCGTCCACGCCGCGGAACCCACGAACGTGTTGGTGAGGATCGGCGGGACGGCGAAGACGGCGAGCGCGATCGTCGTCGCCCGGTTGCCGAAGCCGATCGGGCTGACCGCGAAGAGGGTGAGCAGCGCGAGCGTCGGGACCGCGCGGCTGACGTTGGAGAGGACGACGACCGCGCCGCCCCCGCGCCGCGCCCGCCCCAGCGCGACCCCGAGCGGCAGGGCGAACGACCAGGGCCGGCCAGCGACGGCCACGGCCGAGACGGCCACGTGCTCGCCGAGCAGGTCGAGGATCCCGTTGCGGCGGGTCCAGTTGAACGGGTCGTTGAGGTAGCGGAAGGCGTCGCTCGAAGTCGTTCACGCCCGCACCGCCCGCGCCCACGGCGTGAGCAGCCGCTCCACGCCGGCGAGCAGCAGGTCGGCGACGAGGGCCAGCAGCACGCAGCCGAGCGCGCCGGTCACGATCTCGGCCCGGTAGACGTTGGCGTGCCAGGCCGCCGGTGATCAGCTGCCCCAGGCCGCCGTGGCCGACCAGCACCCCCACCGTGGTGAGCGCGACCGTGGACACCGTGGCGATCCGCAGCCCGGCCATGAAGGCCGGCAGGGCCAGCGGCAGGTCGACCTGCCAGAACAGCTGCACCGCGCCGTAGCCCCATGCCGCGGGCGGCCTCGCGCACGTCGTCGGGCACGCCCTGCAGCCCGGCGAGGAAGTTGCGCACGAGGATGACCAGGGAGTACGCCGTCAGCCCGATGAGCACCGTGGTCGGCCGACAGGCCGGTGAACGGGAAGACGAAGGCGAACATGGCCAGCGACGGGATCGTGTAGACGATCGTCGAGAGGCGCCAGCACCGGCCCGGCGAGCAACCGGCTGCGCCGCGCCAGCAGCGCCAGCGGCAGCGCGATCAGCGCGCCGAGGACCACGGCGCCGACGGTCAGCCAGACGTGCTCGCCGAGGTACCGCAGAATGGTGTCCCAGTTGTCGACACGTACGACGGGTCGAACCAGGGGTTCGGCGCCTCGTCCACCGCGAGCACCGGGCCGCTCGGCCGGACCAGCGCTCACCAGCGGGCGCTACCGCAGGAGGGCCACCCCGTGGACGCTACTGCCGCAGGACCGCCGGCCCGGCTGACCCGTGCCGGTCGAGCTCGGCACGTCCGGGACGGCCGCGGAGATCCGGCTGGAGGGGGTCAGCAAGGTCTACGCCGACGGCACCGTGGGCGTGGCGGAGCTGGACCTCACCTTCGCCGCCGGCGAGCTGACGGTGCTCGTCGGCCCCTCCGGGTGCGGCAAGACGACGACGATGAAGATGATCAACCGGATCATCGAGCCGAGCACCGGGCGGATCCTGCTCGGCGGCGAGGACGTCACCCGGGTCGACGCCGACCGGCTGCGCCGCCGGATCGGCTACGTCATCCAGAACGTCGGGCTGTTCCCGCACCAGACCGTGCGCGCCAACGTCGGCACCGTCCCGCGGCTGCTCGGCTGGGACCGCCAGCGCATCCGCGCCCGCGTCGACGAGCTGCTGACACCGTGGGCCTGGACCCCGCCGTGCACGGCGACCGCTACCCCGCCCAGCTCTCCGGCGGGCAGCGCCAGCGGGCCGGCGTCGCCCGGGCGCTGGCCGCCGACCCGGCCGTGCTGCTGATGGACGAGCCGTTCTCCGCCGTCGACCCGGTGGTGCGCGAGCGCCTGCAGGACGAGTTCCTCCGCCTGCAGGCGGCGGTGCGCAAGACGATCGTCTTCGTCACCCACGACATCGAGGAGGCCGTGCGGCATCGGCGACCGCATCGCGGTCGATGAGCTACGGCGGGCACGTCGAGCAGTTCGCCACGCCCGGCCGAGCTGCTCGGCCGGCCGGCGAACGACTTCGTCGCGGACTTCGTCGGCGCCGACCGCGGGCTCAAGCGCCTGGCCGTGACCGGCATCGACCCGGCCGACCTCGAGCGGCCGCCCGTCGTGCACGCCGGCGACGGCGCTCGCCGAGGCGCGGACGGCGCTGGACGGGGGGCGCCCGCTGGGCCGTCGTCCTCGACGACGAGCGACAACCTGCACGGCTGGCTGTCGGCCGAGCGCGCCGCCGGCGCCGGGACGGTCGGCTCGGCCGGCCGGCGGATGGAGGCCTGGGTGCCGGTCGACGCCTCGCTGAAGACGGCCTTTCGATGATGCTGCAGCACGAGGCCGGCTGGGTGCCGGTCGTCGACGGCGACCGCTTCCTCGGCGTGCTCACCCCCGAGTCGCTGCACGCCGCCCTGCGCCGCTCCGTCGAGGGCGTCGCCCCGAGGTCGCCGGCGCCGCCCAGGCCTGAGGACTCTCGCGTACAGAGTCCCGTACGCGCTGACGCCCTCGGTGGGGTCGTCCTCCTCGGGCGGGACGCGGCAGACGTACTCCAGCCAGAGCGCGGCGGCGATCAGGGCGCGCCGAGCAGACGACGCCGACGACGGCGGTGACGGTGTCTCGCCCCGGCCGCCTGGAGCCGGCCGACCGCGGGCGCGACGTGCAGCCAGCACGCCGGCCCAGACGCCCAGGAAGACCGCGCCCACGTAGGCGCTGGCCTGGGCGAGGACGGCGAGCCGGGCGACGAGCATCGGCTCGACCGGCCGCACGAGGGCGGTGCGCGGCGCCGCTTGGCCGCGCGTGCTGGCCGCCCGGCCCGGGCCTCCCGCAGCGCGGCGAGCCGGGCCCGAGCGTGCGGGCGCCGAGCGCCTCGGCGACGGCGAGCACGCCCAGCGGCACCGGCAGCCACCAGCGCAGCGGCGGCAGGTCGCCGTAGGACGCGCGGACCACCAGCCAGGAGGCGACGGCGAGGCCCGAGGGCGAGGACGGCGAGGTCGCGGCGGCGGACGGGACTCATGGCAGGTGGTCCCAGCGGACGACCGCGGCGACGTCGTCCGGCGGCAGGGCGGCGAGCAGGTCGGCCACGCGCCCGCGCCCGGGCAGGACGGCGCCCGGGTCGAGCGTCGCCCACGGCACCAGCACGAACGCCCGCTCGTGGGCGCGCGGGTGCGGCAGCGTGAGCACCGGGTCGTCGGAGACCACCGGCGTGCCGTCGTCCCCGGTGACCGTGACGACGTCGACGTCGAGGGTGCGCGGCCCCAAGCGGACCTCGCGGGTGCGCCCGGCCGCCTGCTCGAGCTCGTGCGCGCGGGCCAGCCAGCCGGCGGCGTCCCGGGTGACCGCGGACGACCGCGACCGCGTTCAGGTAGGGCGGCTGCTCGACCGGCCCCCACGGCGGGGTCTCGTAGAGCGTCGAGCGCGCGACGAGACCGTCGTCCTGAGGGCGGTCGAGGGCCGCGCGGAGCGCGGCGGCGCGGTCCCCGAGGTTGGCGCCGAGCGACAGCACCGCCCGGGTCACGGGCGCTCCCGCCGGATGGTGACCGTGACGTCGTCGAAGGGCACGCCGAGCTCGGCCTCCGGCTTGTGCACGGTGATCTCGACGGCGTCGACCAGCGGGTTGGCCAGGCACACGTCGGCCATCCGCTGGGCGAGGGTCTCCAGCAGGTCGACCGGCTCGCCGGTGAGGACGCCGTGCAGCCCCTGGGCGAGCTCGGCGTAGTTCACCGTCTTCTCGAGGTCGTCGCCGGCCGCGGCGGGGCGGTGTCGAGCTCCAGGACGGCGTCGACGCGGAACGTCTGCCCCTGCTCGCGCTCCCAGCTCGTAGACGCCGTGGTGGGCGTGGGCGGTGATGCCCGCGGACGGTGATGCGGTCGGGACGGGACTCAGCCACGGTCCTGCTCCTGTCGGGCGCGCTGGACGGCGGCGACGGTGCGGACGGCGTCGACCGAGGCGGCGGCGTCGTGCACCCGCACGCCCCAGGCGCCGGCCTCCGCGGCCAGCACCGTGGTGGCCAGGGTGGCGGCGTCGCGCTGCTCGGCCGGGCGCACGGTGCCCGTCGGCGTCGGGCAGCAGCCGGCCGAGGAAGGTCTTGCGGGAGGCGCCGACGAGCACCGGCAGGCCGAGGCCGACGATGCGGTCGAGGCCGGCCAGCAGCGCCCAGTTGTGCTCGGCGCGCTTGGCGAAGCCCAGCCCGGGGTCGAGGACCAGCTGCTCGGGGTCGACGCCGGCGGCGACGACGTCCTCGACCCGCGCGGTCAGCTCGGCGCAGACCTCGGTGACGACGTCGCCGTAGCGCGCGGCCGCGTACATCTCCCGGCTGTGGCCGCGCCAGTGCATGAGCACCCACGGCACGCCGGCCTCGGCGACGAGCTCGGCCATGTTCTTGTCGGCGAGGCCGCCGCTGACGTCGTTGACCAGGGCGGCGCCGGCCGCGATCGCGGCCTCGGCGACCTCCGCGCGGGTGGTGTCGACGCTGGCCCGCACACCGGCGGCGGCCAGCTCGCGGATGACCGGGACCACCCGGCGGCACTCCTCGTCGGCGTCGACGCGGTCGGCGCCGGGGCGGGTGGACTCCCCGCCGACGTCGACGTAGTCGGCCCCCGCGGCGTGCATCGCCAGGCCGTGCGCGATCGCCGTCGGCCGGGTCGGCGAAGCAGCCGCCGTCGGAGAACGAGTCGGGCGTGACGTTCAGGACGCCCATCACCACGCAGCGCCCCGGGCGCGGCAACGGCACCAGGTGAGTGGTCACCGGCCGAGGATGAGGCTCATCGCCTCGGTGCGGGTCGCCGCGCTGTCCCGGAACATCCCGCGGACCGCCGAGGTGACCGTCGTGGAGCCGGGCTTGCGGATGCCGCGCATCCCCATGCACAGGTGCTCGGCCTCGATCGACGACGATGACGCCGCGGGGCTTGAGCACGTCGTGCAGCGCGTCGGCGATCTGGCTGGTCATCCGCTCCTGCACCTGCGGGCGCCGCGCGTAGATGTCGACCAGCCGGGCCAGCTTGGACAGCCCGGTGACCCGGCCGTCCTCGCCCGGGATGTAGCCGACGTGCGCGACCCCGTGGAAGGGCACCAGGTGGTGCTCGCAGGTCGAGTACATCGGGATGTCCTTGACCAGGACCATCTCGTCGTGGTCCTCGTCGAACGTCGTGGCGAGGACCTCGTAGGGGTCCTGCCCGAGGCCGGCGAAGGTCTCCGCGTAGGCGCGGGCGACCCGCGCCGGGGTGTCCTGCAGCCCGGGCCGGTCCGGGTCCTCCCCCACCGCGATCAGCAGCTCGCGGACGGCGGCGGCGGCCCGCGCATGGTCGACGCCGCGGGCGGGCGTCGAACCTCGGCCCCCGGCCTCCTCCGGGATCTCGCTCACGGCTCCTCCTCGCTGGCGCTCGTCGGCTGCGTTCGCGGCGCTGCCTGCCCATGGGCGACTCGCGACTCGCTCACCTTGCGCGGGCGCGCCGACGTCGCCCACCGGTGCGGGGCGCCCGTTGACCGAGCCGCCGTTCTGCGCGGCCTGCGCTCGGCGGGCGTCAGCACCGGCGGCTGGTCGGACGGCGTGCGCTTGCCGAAGCCGTTGTAGGGCGCGAGGGAGGGCCGCTTGGTGACCGGCGCGCAGATGCGGGCCATGTCCTCCTTGGAGAGCGTCTCCTTCTCCATCAGCTCGAGGACGAGCTGGTCGAGGACGGCCCGGTACTCGACCAGGATCTCCCACGCCTCGTCGTGCGCCGCCTCGATCAGCGCGCGGATCTCGGCGTCGATGTCGGCGGCGACGGCCTCGGAGTAGTCCGGCCGCGAGCCCATGTCGCGGCCGAGGAACGGCTCGGCGTCGTCGCTGCCGTACTTGACCGCACCCAGCTTGGCGCTCATGCCGTACTGGGTGACCATCGCCCGGGCCATCGAGGTGGCCTTCTCGATGTCGTTGCCGGCGCCGGTCGTGGGCTCGTGGAAGACGAGCTCCTCGGCCGCGCGGCCGCCGAGGGCGTAGGCGAGGGTGTCGATCATCTCCGACCGGGTCTGGGTGTACTTGTCCTCGGTCGGCAGCACGAGCGTGTGCCCGAGCGAGCGGCCGCGCGGCAGGATCGTCACCTTGTGCACCGGGTCCAGGTTGGGCAGCGCGTGCGCCACGAGGGCGTGCCCGCCCTCGTGGTAGGCGGTGACCTTCTTCTCCTTCTCGCTCATCGCCCGCGTCTTGCGCTCGGGGCCGGCGATGACGCGGTCGATCGCCTCCTCGAGGGTGGCGTCGTTGATCAGCGTGCCGTTGTGGCGGGCGGTGAGCAGCGCGGCCTCGTTGAGCACGTTGGCCAGGTCGGCGCCGGTGAAGCCCGGCGTGCGGCGGGCGAGGGTCTCGAGGTCGACGTCCGGCGCGAGCGGCTTGCCCTTGGCGTGGACGGCGAGGATCGCCTTGCGGCCCGAGCAGGTCGGGCCGGTCGACGGCGATCTGCCGGTCGAAGCGGCCCGGGCGCAGCAGCGCCGGGTCGAGGATGTCGGGCCGGTTCGTCGCGGCGATCATGATGACGCCGCCCTTGACGTCGAAGCCGTCCATCTCGACGAGCATCTGGTTGAGCGTCTGCTCGCGCTCGTCGTGCCCGCCGCCCATGCCGGCGCCGCGGTGCCGGCCGACGGCGTCGATCTCGTCGACGAAGATGATCGCCGGCGCGTTCTGCTTGGCCTGCTCGAACAGGTCGCGGACGCGGCTGGCGCCGACGCCGACGAACATCTCGACGAAGTCCGAGCCGGAGATCGAGAAGAACGGCACGCCGGCCTCGCCGGCCACCGCGCGGGCGAGCAGGGTCTTGCCGGTGCCGGGCGGGCCGAACAGCAGCACGCCCTTGGGGATCTTCGCGCCCACGGCCTGGAACTTGACCGGGTTCTGCAGGAAGTCCTTGATCTCGTGCAGTTCCTCGATCGCCTCGTCGGCGCCGGCGACGTCGGCGAACGTCGTCTTCGGGGTGTCCTTGGTGACCTGCTTGGCCTTGGACTTGCCGAAGGCCATGACGCCGCGGCCGCCGCCCTGCATGGAGTTGAACAGCCAGAACAGCAGCAGCAGGAGGATGAGGAACGGCAGGAAGCTGACCAGGAGGCTGACGAGCAGGCTCTCCTGGGTGACGTTGGTGTCGAAGTCGACGCCGTCGGCGTCGCCGGTGCCGGAGACCAGGTCGAAGATGTCGTCGGAGGCGCCGAGCGGGTAGGAGGCGGTGACCTTGGTCGCTGCCCTCGACCGGGTTCCTCAGCTCGAGGTCGAGCGTCTGTTCCTTGTCGTTGATCGTGGCCGACTCGACGTTGCCGTCGTCGAACTGCGCGAGGGCCGTGGAGGTCGAGACCTCCTTGTAGCTCGCCGTCCGCCGCTGAAGAGGGAGGAGAAGGTCAGGGCCAGCAGGACGACGAGGACGACCCAGAACCACACGGAGCGGAAGATCTTCTTACGTTCCATACACCGATGCCGGGCGCCGCGTGACGCGGCCTGCCCGTCGACCCTCCTGATCGTCCGGGGACGCCGCCTGCGACCCGGGCGGGCACCCGGGCGCCGGTGCAGCGTCGTTGCGATCGACGGTACACCGGGGAACCTGTGGATTCCCTGGGCGCGAGCCCTACCTGACCCCCTGGTGGTGGGGGGAGAAGCGAGGTGGCCCGGTCGTGGCGAGTGGGGCCCGGCAGCGGCCTCCGCCGACAGCCGCGACGCAGCGGCTCCGCGGCACCAGGGGGACGGCTCCGTGCGGCCGCGGTGATCCTCCGGGCCCACTCGCCGCGACCGAACAGACTGTTACGCGTAGACCTCGGGCTTGAGCGTGGCGATGTAGGGCAGGTCGCGGTAGCGCTCGGCGTAGTCCAGCCCGTAGCCGATGACGAACTCGTTCGGGATGTCGAAGCCGATGTACTTCACCGGCACCTCGACCTTCACCGCGTCGGGCTTGCGCAGCAGGGCGCAGACCTCGAGCGACGCCGGCGCGCGGCCGCCGAGGTTCTTCAGCAGCCAGGACAGGGTCAGGCCGGAGTCGATGATGTCCTCGAGCACCAGCACGTGCTTGTCGGTGATGTCGCGGTCGAGGTCCTTGAGGATGCGGACGACGCCCGAGGAGCTGGTCGCCGAGCCGTAGGACGAGACGGCCATGAACTCCATCTGGGTGGGCAGCTGCAGGGCCCGCGCGAAGTCGCTCATGAACAGCACCGCGCCCTTGAGGACGCCGACCAGCAGGACCTCCTTGCCGGCGTAGTCGCGGGCGACCTGCGCGGCGAGCTCGCCGATCTTCTCCTGGATCTGCGCCTCGGCTGAGCAGCACGTGGTCGATGTCCGGGCCGTATCCGTGGTCGGGGCCGAGGGCCCCGGTGGTGCGTCGACGGCTCGCTCACGGGTGGGCTCCTCGGGGTCGCGGTGCGGTTCGCAGGTCGCCGCCCCGGCCGTCGGGGGGCAGCAGCACCAGCCTGCCAGACGCCCGGACGACGCCCGCGCCGCCGGGTAGGTCCACCCGGCCCTGCCCGCGCCAGCCGGACGAGCAGCGCGTCGACGGCGTGCAGGTGCACGGCCTGCAGGTCGGGGACGCCGCCCGCGCGCAGCCAGCCGCGCAGCACGCGCCGGCGCAGCGCGGCGGGCAGCGCGGCCGACGTCGGCCGGCCGGCAGGTCGCCGTCGGCCAGCCGGGCGAGCTCGGCGGCGGCCAGCGCGTCGAGGGCGTCGAGGTCCTCGCGGAGCAGCGCGGCGGTGCGGGCCAGCGCGGGGGCCACGCCGCCGCCGAGGACGTCCTCGAGCAGCGGCAGCACCTCGGTGCGCAGCCGCACGCGGGTGTAGGCGGGGTCGGCGTTCCAGGGGTCGTCCCAGACCGGCAGCCCCTGGGCGGCGCAGGCGGCGCGGGTCGTCTCCCGGCGCACGCCCAGCAGCGGGCGCCACCAGTGCACGCCGCCGGTCTCGCGGTCCTCGACCATGCCGGCCACCGACCGCGGACCCGAGCCGCGGCCGAGGCCGAGCAGCACGGTCTCGGCCTGGTCGTCGAGGGTGTGCCCGAGGGCGACGCGGGCGCCCGTGCGGCGGCGGCGGCCAGCGCGCTCGTAGCGCGCGGCGCGGGCGGCGCGCCTCGGGCCCGCCGGCGCCGCCGACGTCGACCCGGACGACGGCACGGGGTCCAGCCCGAGTCCGGCGCAGCAGGACGGCGGTGTCGCGCGGCCCGGTCGGCCGAGCCGGGCTGCAGGCCGTGGTCGACGGTCACCCCGCCCGCGCGGGACGCCGGCGCCGCGGCGCCTCGAAGGCGAGCGCGGCGGCGAGCGCGACGGAGTCCGCTCCCCCGCTGCAGGCGACGAGCACCGGCCGCGCGGAGCCGGGCAGGCCGGGCCGGACGGCGCTGCGCACCTGCGCGACCGCCGGAGCGGGCCGGCCATGGCGGACGCGGCGACGGTCTCAGGCGGGGATGGCCGGGCGGCCGTGCACGCGCGTCCACCCAGCGCGCCGGGCTCGGTCAGCTCCTCGATCCGCGGCAGCGTCTCCGGGCCCGCCCAGACCCGGTTGAAGCCCTCCATGCCGACGAGGTCGACGACGCCGCCGACGAAGATCCGCCCGTCGGCGTACTGCTTCATCTTCTGCTCCAGGCCGAGCAGCCGGCGCAGCACGCGGTCGAGCGGGCCCCGGCCCTTGCGCCGCTGCGCGAACCGCTTGCGCAGCGTCGTCACCGACGGGACGACGTCGGGGCCGACGCCGTCCATCACGTACTCGGCGTGCCCCTCGACCAGGCTCATCACGGCGGTGACCCGGTCGAGGACCGCGCGCTGGCGCGGGTCGCCGACCAGCGCCATGAGGCCCTCGGCGTCGCCGTCGTCGCCGCGGACGGCGTCGCCGAGGCTGCGGAGGACGTCGTGCAGCCGCTCGCGCAGCACGTCGGCGGCCAGGTCGGTGGCCTCGACGAACTCGGCGATCTCGCACTCGAGGTGCGGCCTGCAGCCACGGCACGGCGGTGAACTGGAGCTGGTGGGTGACCTCGTGCAGGCAGACCCAGAGCCGGAAGTCGGTCGGGTCGACGCCGAGCTTGCGCTCGGCGTCGACGATGTTGGGCGCCACGAGCAGCAGCCGGCCGCCGGTGCCGAAGACCTCGTACTGGCCGAGCACCCGGGAGGAGAGGAAGGCCAGCACGCCGCCGGCCTGCACGCCCGTGGCGCGCGAGCCGATGGCGGTGGCGATCGGGCCCGGGCGGGTGCCCTGCTTCTCGGCGAGCGCGTCGACCAGCGGGTCCAGCAGCGCGGACATGCCGCTGGTGTTCGCGTCCACCCAGCCGGGCCGGTCGACGACGGCGACCTCGGGCACCGGGCCGCCGGGGGCGGGCGGCAGGCCGGTGAGCCCCTCGACGTGCGCGATGGCGGTCGGCGGCGGCCTCGTGCAGTTCGCGGACGACGGCGGCGGCCTCCTCCGCGCGTCGTCGGCGGGCCCGGGCTGATCAGCCGGCGGGCGGTGCGTCCGGCGAGGTCCCAGTCGACCATCGAGGAGGCGCTGCTCATCGACCTCACCGTACGCGGGGCCGACCGCGGCTCGCCGTCGCCGTCAGCGAGCAGCCGCAGGCGGCCAGCGCGGAGGCGACGTCGTCGAGGGCGTCCTCGGCGGCGGCCTCGTCTGCCGGAGCCGTCGGCGAGGACGGCGAAGGCCAGCAGCCGGCCGTCGGCGGTGACGACGGTGCCGGCGAGGGCGTGCACGCCGAGCAGCGTGCCGGTCTTGCCGCGGACGGCGCCCGGGCGCGGTCGCGGGGTCGTCGTCCCCGCGGTCGGCGAGCGTGCCGTCGTAGCCGGCGACCGGGAGCCCGGAGAGCACGCCGAGGCGCCGTCGAGGCAGCCGTCGGCGGCGCCGCCGACCAGCGCGGTGAGCACGCCGGCGGGCACCCGGTCGTCGGGGGAGAGGCCGCTGCCGTCGGCTGAGGGTCACGCCGCTGAGGTCGAAGCCCGGCCTCGTCGAGCGCGTCGGGGACCGCCTGGGCGCCGCCGTCGAAGGTGGCCGGGAGGTCCGCGGGCGAGCGCGACGTGCCGGGCGAGCGCCTCGGCGAGCAGGTTGTCCGACATGGGCGAGGGTCTGCTCGACCAGCCGGGCGATCGGCGCGGACCGGACGGTGCCCAGCACCTCGGCGCCGGCCGGGGCCTCGCCGAGCCGACGGTGGCGCCGGGCGCGCCGAGCGCGTCGGCGAGCGCCGCGCCGGCGTCGGTGCCCGGCTGACCGCTGCGGGCGGTCGAGCCGGGGCTGACCCGGGCGCCGTCGACGGCGGTGGCGGTGACCGGGGCGGCGTAGCTCGACGGGGCGTCGGCCGGGCCCCAGCCGCGGGCGGTGAGCGGGCCGGTGAAGAGCGAGTTGTCGACGACGACGCGGGTGACCGGCGTGCCGGCCGGCATCGCGGCGACGACCTGGGCGGCGAGGTCGGCGACGGTCGGCGCGCCGGGGTAGGTCAGCGACGGCGCGGTCGCGCGACAGGGTCGGGTCCCCGCCGCCGACGAGGACGACCTCGCCGGGGGGCGCGCCGGCGACCACGGTCGTCGCCAGGGTCTCGGCGGGGTCGAGGGTGGTCAGCGCCGCCGCGGCGGTCAGCAGCTTGGCGGTCGAGGCGGGGATGGCCGGGTCCGCGGCGTCGAGGTCGAGCAGCACGTCGCCGGTGGCGACGTCGACGACCTCGGCGGAGACGCCGGCGCCGAGGCCGGGGACCTGCAGCAGCGGCGTCAGCTGCGCCGCGAGCGTCGGCGGGGTCGGGGGCGGGCGCGTCGGCCGACAGCGAGGCGAGGACGGGAGCGGCCTCGCCGAGGTCGGGCAGCTCGCGCCTCGGGGACGGCGACGACGTCGTCGGCCGCCTTCGCGGCCGTCGCCGACGAGCGCGCGGACGCCCACGATCGCCGCCGACGATGAGCAGGACGAGCGCGATGATCCCCAGCGCGAGCCGTCGGCGGAAGCGTCCGTACTTCGCCGTGACGATCGTCGAGCCGCTCGACGCGATGGTGCCCACCCCCCAAAAAGCGACCTCGCGGAGCACGCGGGGTCGCCGTGCGCCACACTACGACGCGTGCAGTTCGACGTGACGGTAGAAATCCCGAAGGGCCAGCGGAACAAGTACGAGCTGGACCATGCCACCGGACGCATCCGCTTGGACCGGATGCTGTTCACCTCCACCCGCTATCCGGCGGACTACGGCTACATCGAGAACACCCTCGGCAGGACGGCGACCCGCTCGACGCCCTGGTGCTGCTGGAGGAGCCGACCTTCCCGGGGTGCCTGATCACCTGCCGGGCGCATCGGCATGTTCCGCATGACCGACGAGGCGGGCGGGGACGACAAGGTCCTCACCGTTCCGGCGACCGACCCGCGGATGGCGCACCTCATGGACATCACCGACGTGTCGGAGTTCGACCGGCTGGAGATCCAGCACTTCTTCGAGACCTACAAGGACCTCGAGCCGGGCAAGTCGGTCGAGGGCGCCGAGTGGGTCGGCCGCGAGGCGGCCGAGGAGGAGATCCTCGCCTCCCTCCAGCGCGCGAAGGACGAGCCCGCGCACCACTGAGAAGGGCCCTCCTGCCCCCACCGCCCGCACGCTCGCGGCGGGCCCCTGCAGGAGGGCCTTGACCGGCGACGTCGTGCAGCACGACGGTCGCGAAGCCCAACTGCCCCCGGTAACCCGCGAGATACTGCTGACGGTGCTCACGGGCGAGCTCCAGCGCCGCCGACCGGTCAGAGTCGGGCGCCTCGGTGAGCGCCCACTCGGCGAGGGCACCGGTCCACGACCACTCGTAGTGGTCCCACTCCGCGGCCGTGCTCAGGTGGGCGTAGCCCGGCTCGTAACCGGCCTCCTGCGCCTCGGCGAGAAGTCCGGCGAGGTCGGGGAGGTCGCCGGGCTCGGCGCCCAGCGCGTGGAGCGCCCGATCGCTCGGCGGCGTCTCCCAGAAGCCCTCCCCGAGCAGGACGCGACCGCCGGGTCGCAGGTGCCTCCGGACGGCGCTGAGGGTTGCCGTCAGCCCCCCGAAGGCGTGCGTCGCACCGATGCAGAGGACGGCGTCGAAGCCCTCCCCCGTCCATCCGGCGGCGTCGGCCTGCTCGAAGGTGGCGCGGGCGGTGAGGTCACGTCGCGCCGCTCGGGCCCGGGCCTCCGCCAGCGCCGGCCCCGACGTGTCGACGCCGACGCCGGCGGTGCCGGGGGCGACCTCCAGGGCGGCGAGCAGCCACTCCCCGAAGCCGCACCCGAGGTCGAGCAGCCGACCGCCGGGGGGCAGACCCAGGCGCTGGATCAGCAGGCGGAGGTTGTCGTCGGAGACGGGGGCCGCGATGGGATGCCAACGGTGCGCGATCGCACTGGCCAGGGCTCGATCCACGCACGCATCGTGCCGCCCGCCCCGGTGGGCGGACTCGCGGGGGGCGACGGCGACAGCGGCCCCCGCCTCGGCGGAGGTGGGGGCCGCTGGTGACAGTGGTCCCGGTCAGTCGGCCGCGGTCAGCGACGTGGTGTCCACCCGGCCGAAGGCATCGACCGCGACGTCGGCCACCGCCAGTGGAGTAGACCGACTGGGTCACGTCGAAGAACAGCGGGATGACCGGCATGTCCTCGAGCAGGACGTCCTCCGCCTGGTTGTAGAAGGCGAGGGCCTCGTCGTTGCTCGGCGCGGCGTTGCCCCGGGCGACGAGCGCGTCGAAGGCCGGGTTGGCGTAGAACGCCACGTTGGAGCCCGCCGGCGGCTGGGCGGCGGCCGAGTAGAGCGGCTCGAGGAAGTTCTGCGGGCTCGGGTAGTCCATGGACCAGCCCATGCGGAACGGGCCGGTCATGCCCTGGCCGAACATCAGCGGGCCGTACTCCGGCGCGGCCAGGTCACCGCGCAGCACGTACTCGACCCCCAGGTTGGTCCGCAGCTGGTTGCCGATCGCCTCGACCCACGGGTCGTTGCCCGCACCGGCGTTGAACCACAGCTCGATCGGCTGGGTCCGGTCGAAGCCGGCCTCGTCGAGCAGGGCGTTCGCGCGGTCCACGTCCAGGACGCAGTAGCCGCACGCGCCGTCACGATGCCCCGCCACGACCTGCGGCACGACCGAGTCCGCCGCCTCGCGGGTACCGGAGAAGATCTGCTCGGCGATCGTGTCGCGGTCGATCGCCATCGACAGCGCCTGGCGCACGCGGGGGTCGGCGTACCGCTCCTGGTACAGCGGCAGGGCGAGGAACGTGAAGCCTGAGGCCTCGGACTCGACGTACCGGCCGGGGAAGTCCTCCGGCGCCGTGCCGCTCACGTCGGCCGGGATCCGCGGGACGACGTCGAGGTTGCCGGCCAGCGCGTCGGTGTAGGCGGTGGCGGTGTCCTCGTAGACCCGGAACTCGACCGACTCGACCGAGGCGCGCTCGCCCGCGAAGTCCTCGTAGGCCTCCACGGTGATGCCCTCACCGGGGACGAACTCGCCGGCCGCCCGGAACGGTCCGTTGCCGATGGGACGGCGACCGAAGGCCTCCGGGTCGTCGAAGAATGCCGTCGGGAGGGGGAAGAAGGGGTTGTAGCCGAGCGTGACCGGGAACTGGGCGAACGGCGCGGTCAGCGTGACGGTGAAGGTGTGCTCGTCGACGACGTTCAGCCCGCTCAGCTCCGTGGCGGAGGGCTCGGCGGTCGGTTCACCGGCGTCGTCCACCGGGGCCTGGAGGTCGCCGTAGCCCGCGATGTTCGCGAGGAAGTAGGACCCGGCCTGCGCGTTGGGGCTGTAGGCCGTGTAGTTCCAGGCGTCGACGAAGGACTCGGCGGTGACCGGCGTCCCGTCGTGGAAGGTCCAGCCGTCCCGCAGCCGCACGGTCCACGTGACGCTGTCCTCGGACTCGATTGCCTCGGCCACCCCGGTGTAGCTGACCGAACCGTCTGGGTCGTACTCGACCAGGCCGGTCCACAGCGACTGGAGAATCTGGGTGCCGTACTCCTCGACCGTGTTGCCCGGGACGAGCGAGCTGACCGGGTCACCGATCGCGATGCTGATCGCCTCGGGTGCGCTCGCCTCCCCGGTGGCGGCTGCGCCGCAGCCGCTCAGCAGGACGATGCCGGTGAGGACGACGACGGGCGTGCGGACGGAACGCGTGGTGGTTCTCATGGTGTGGTGCGGTGCCTTCCCTGCGCTGCGCCTCGGACGGATCACGCCGTCAGCGCATGTGGATCGGCGCGGCCGCGATCGCGGCCGTACTCACCGAGCTCCGTTGAGGACACTCGGCGCCCACGGACATCCGCTTGATGGAGATCTCGGTCATAGCGGCGGCAGGTGCGCGGCCCAGGAACGACTCAGCGGGCCCGTCCTGGTGGACGAACCCGCTGGTGGTGGAGGAGAGCCGCCTGTCGGAATCGAACCGACGACCTTCTCATTACGAGTGAGATGCTCTACCGACTGAGCTAAGGCGGCGTTCGTGCCGGGACAGCGTACGACACTGCCGGGGCCGAGCCGCGCAGGGCCGGAGGGTCAGTGGGGCAGCCGGAGCGCCACGGTGAGCGCCTCCAGGGCGATCCGCGGTTTCACGTTCTGCTCCAGCGCGAGCCGGCATGCCAGGACGGCGTCGATGCGGCGCAGCGCCCCCTCCGCGCCGATCCGACGGGCCAGTTCCTGGGCATCGGCGCGGCGGTCGGGGTGGTTCAACGGGAGCGTCTCCGACGGCGCGGAGTCCAGCACCAGCGCGTCCCGGTAGAGCCCGGCGAGGTCGACCAGCGCCCGGTCGAGCGTGTCCCGGCCGATGCGGGTGGCCCGGGACTTCTGCCGGCGCTCCAGCTCCTTGAGCTGGCCGGCGCTCCCCCGGGTGGCCGCGACGACGCCGGGCCCGCGGGCGCCCACGCCCAGGCTGTTCTTGAGCGCCTCGGTCTCGACGCCGTCCATGGCGCCCGTGGCGGCATCCGTCTCCTCCTGGGCCGCGCCGACGAGGTCGTCGGCGGCGTCGAGGCAGGCGGCGAGCGAGACCAGGGACAGCGGCACGTCCAGCACGGCCTTGCGGGCCAGCCGCGCGTCCTCGTCCCGGGCCAGCCGGCGGGCCCGCCCGACGTGGCCGCCGGACGCGCCGGCCGACCAGCGCTGCCAGCGCCGGGTCCACGCCGTCGCGACGGACCAGGACGTCGGCCACCGCATCGACCGGCGGCGTCCGCAGCCCGACCACGCGGCACCGGGAACGGATGGTCACCGGGACGTCGTCGGGGTGCAGGCTGGGCGCGCAGAGCATGACCACCGTGCGCGGCGGGTGGCTCCTCGATCATCTTGAGCACCGCGTTGGCGGCGGTCTCGGTCATGCGGTCGGCGTCCTCGACGAGGATGACCTGCCAGCGCCCCTGCGACGGCGCCCGTCCCGCTACCCGGACCAGCTCGCGGGCCTCCGCTGCGCCGATCGACAGGCCGTCCGGGACGACGACGTGCACGTCGGCATGGGTGCCGGCCAGCACCGTCCGGCACTGGTGACAGGTGCCGTCGCCCCCGTCGGGGCACTGCAGCGCGGCCGCGAAGGCCCGGGCGGCGACCGAGCGCCCCGAGCCGGGCGGGCCGGTGAACAGCCAGGCGTGCGTCATCGCCGCCGGGTCGGTCACCGCGGCACGCAGCTCGGCGACGACCGCCGCCTGGCCGATCACCTGCGCCCAGACGCCCCCGTCCACCGGAGCGCTCATGGGTGCAGCTGCGGGGTGGCGCCGGTCTGGGTGTGCGGGTGGTGCGGCACGTTCACCCCGTCGTGACCGTCGTGCGCGCTCGGGATGGCCGTCCGCTGCCGGTGCGCCCGCCTGCGCGAGGGTCTGCAGCGGCAGCCCGGAGAGCAGTTCCGCGACCCGGACCCGGATGGCCGCGGCGATCGCCTCGGGGGTCTGCAGCGCGTCGATGACCAGGTAGCGGTCGGGATCGGCCTCGGCCAGCCCGCGGAAGGTCTGCCGGACGCGCTGGTGGAACTCCAGCGACTCCGACTCGAGCCGGTCTGCGACGGCGCGGCCGCGGGCCCGGGCGAGCCCCTGCTCCGGCGGGAGGTCGAGCAGCACCGTGAGGTCGGGTTCCAGGCCCTCGGTCGCCCACCGCGACAGCATCCGGACGTCGTCGAGCGGGATCGTGCGGCCGGCCCCCTGGTAGGCCAGCGAGCTGTCGACGAACCGGTCGGTGATCACGACCTCGCCGGCGTCGAGGGCCGGGCGCAGGACGTCGTGCACGTGCTGGGCTCGGTCGGCGGCGTAGAGCAGGGCCTCCGAGCGGGAGGCGATCCCGGTGTGCGCCCGGTCGAGGACGATCGACCGGATGCCGGCGCCGGACGGCGTCGCACCGGGCTCGAAGGTCGCCCGGGAGACCAGGCCCTCGCTGGTCAGCCACTCCTGCAGCCGGCGCACCTGCGTCGACTTGCCGGCGCCCTCGCCGCCCTCGAAGGCGATGAGCACCCCGCCGCCGGCCAGCCGGCGACGGGCGGTGGTGTCGCGGCGCAGCGCCGTGACGACGTCGGCGAGCAGCGGCACCGGCCGGCCGTCGTCCATCTGCCGGTAGGCCAGGACGCCGACGCCGAGGGCCATCAGCCCGGCCACCAGCAGCATGATCCGCTCGCCGGTGACCTGGAACGTCGCGACGCCGAGGTCGAGTTCGTGCTGGCCGATCAGGCCGACGCCGAACGGCACGACCGCCAGGGACAGGATGAGCGCGGCCCGGACCAGGGACTGCACGATCGCGAAGGTGCGGCCGCGGATCTCGTCCTCGACCTCGGTGCCGAGCAGGGTGAAGCCCGCGAGGTAGGCGATGCCGGCGAAGAAGCCCATGAAGACGACCAGCAGCAGCGCGATCCAGAGCGTGAACGTCAGGGACATGAGCAGGACCATCACGCCGGCGCCGACGATCGCGACGCCGAAGATGCGCTCGCGGGCGAGGTCGCGGGCCACGCTCGGCCCGATCGCGATGCCCAGGCCGAGACCGATGAAGACCGCGCCGAAGAGCAGGCCGTAGGCGGCCTCGCCACCACCGAGGGCGTTGGCGTAGGCCTGGCCGGTCGCGATGATCACGCCCGCGGCGGCGAAGGCGCCCGTGATGCCGACGACCAGGCCGCGGACCAGCGGCGTGTGCCCGGCGAAGGAGAAGCCCTTCTTCAGCGAGCCGAAGAAGCTCTCCTGCGGCTTCGCCGCGCCGGCCGCGCGCCGCCCGCTGATCGAGGGCAGGTTCCAGATGACGAACGCGGCGACCAGGAAGGTCAGCGCGTTCAGGAAGAGGGCGAGGTCGACCTCGTCGACGCCCGGGATCGCCCGCATCAGGTCGCTGCCCATGCTGGTCAGCACGGCGAACACGATCGCGGCGAGCACCGGCGTCAGCCCGTACGTGGTGACCAGGGAGAGCTGGTTGGCCGGCTCCAGTTGGTCCTTGCGGAGCATGTTCGGCACCGCGGCGTCCTTGGCCGGGATCCAGAACAGGCTGAACGCCTCGATCAGGAACTGGGCGACGAACAGCCAGATCAGGTTGTCGACCAGCGGGATCGAGGCGAACAGCGCGAACCTGATGATGTCGGTGATCACCATCGTCTTGCGGCGGTCGAAGCGGTCGGCGAAGGCGCCGGCCAGCGGACCGAGGACGATCGCCGGCAGCAGCCGGAACAGCAGCACGCCGCCGAGCGCGAAGTTCGCCGCGGCGAAGCCGTCGACCAGCGAGGTGGCCGTGGCGGTGATGGCCAGCAGCCCCAGCCAGTCGCCGAAGCTCGACAGGGACATCGACAGCCACAGCTTGCGGAAGTCCTTGACCCGGAGCACCGCGCGGAGCTTCGCGACCAGCCCCACGCCGCCCATCCCGTCCGCCGGGCGCGCGCGGCGTCGGGGGCGGCGGCGGCGTCGGGGGCGGCCTCGCCGTCGGCGGCGGCGCCGGCCGCCGACCGCCCGTCGACCCCCGTCAGCGACGCCAACCCGTTCCCGGGCACCGGGGTCCCGGCGGGCGGAAGGCCGTCCGCCGGCACACCGGTGTGCGCGACCGGCTGGGCGTCGGCCGCCTCGTCGGGCGGCAGCGCCGGTGGCATGGGGTCGGACGGAATGAGAGCTCCCGGGGTCGGAGGACAAGGCGGAGCAGGCCTCGGCGGGCTCACGGTACCGGGCGGGGGTGACGAATCCGCGCCCTTTCCGCCCGGTCGGGCGAGCCCGGCCACCGCGCGAGCGCGGCCCGAGCGCCGCGGCTGGTTAGGGTCCGGCGTCGTGACGACTACCGATGGAACGGCGGAGGGACCGGGATCGGACGGCCCCAGCGAGCGCGGCGCGGCCTGGGACCCGGCGGTCTACACCCGCTTCTCCGGGGAGCGCTCGCGCCCGTTCGTCGACCTGCTCGCCCGCGTGCACGCACGATCGCCCCGCACGGTCGTGGACATGGGCTGCGGCGAGGGGACGATGACGGCGGCGCTCGCCGACCGCTGGCCCGGGGCGCGGGTGACCGGCGTGGACTCCTCCCCCGAGATGCTCGCCGCCGCCACCCCGCTCCCCGGACGCCTGGAGTTCGTGCAGGGGGACGTGCGGGACTGGCAGCCGGAGCGGCCGGTCGACGTCGTCGTCAGCAATGCCGTCCTGCACTGGGTGCGGGGGCATGACGAGCTGGTCGCCCGGTGGGCGGGATGGCTGTCCCCCGGCGGATGGGTGGCCGTCCAGGTGCCCGGCAACTTCCGGGCACCGACCCATGCCCTGCTCGAGCGGCTGTGCCGGTCCCCCCGCTGGGCCGATCGGCTCGCCGACGCCGGACCGCGGCCGGACACCGTCCTGGAGCCCGCCGCCTACGCCGACGTCCTGACGGCGGCGGGCCTGGTGCCCGACGTGTGGGAGACCACCTACCTGCACGTCCTGCGCGGCCCGGACCCGGTGCTGGGCTGGGTGCGCAGCACGGTGCTGCGGCCCGTGCTCGGCCGGCTGCCCGAGGACGACGCCGCGGCGTTCACCGCGGAGTACGCAGAGGTCCTGCGCATTGCGTACCCGGAGCGGGCCGACGGCAGCACGGTGCTGCCGTTCCGGCGGATCTTCGTCGTCGGCTCCCGCCCGGCCTGATGAAGGACCCCGCTGCCCCCCACCGCTCGCAAGCTCGCGGCGGGCCCCTGCAGCGGGGCCGTCAGGCGGTGCTGACCGGGGCGGCCGCCTTCTTCGCGGTGGTCCGCTTCGCAGCGGTCTTCTTCGCGGTGGTCTTCTTGGCGGCCTTCTTCTTGGTGGCCGGCCCGCGGGCCCGACGGTCGGCGAGGAGCTCGGCCGCCCGCTCGAGGGTGATCGACTCGACGTCGTCGCCCTTGCGCAGGCTGGCGTTGGTCTCGCCGTCGGTGACGTAGGGCCCGAAGCGTCCCTCGCGGACCGTGATCTGGCCCTGGGTCACCGGGTCGGCGCCGATCTCCTTGAGCGGGGCGGCCGCGGCGCGGCGACCGCGCTGCTTGGGCTGGGCGAAGATCGCCAGGGCCTCGTCGAGCGTGACCGTGAAGAGCTTGTCCTCGCTCTCCAGCGACCGGGAGTCGGTGCCCTTCTTGATGTAGGGCCCGTACCGGCCGTTGAGCGCCTGGATCTCCTCGCCGTCCGGTGCGGCGCCGACCGTGCGCGGCAGGGTCAGCAGCTTGAGCGCGTCCTCGAGGGTCACCGTCTCCGGCGCCATCGACGCGAACAGGCTCGACGTCCGGGGGGCGTCCTTGCTGCCCTCGGGCACGACCGTGGTGATGTAGGGCCCGTAGCGGCCGGCCTTGACCACGACCGGGTGACCGGACTCCGGGTCGGTGCCGAGGTCCCGGTCACTGGAGGGTGCCTCGAGCAGCTCGGCGACCTTCTCGCTGGTCAGCTCGTCGGGCGGGAGGTCTTCGGGGATGCTCACCCGCGGACCGTCGTCGCCACCGGCCTGCAGGTAGGGGCCGTACCGGCCGACGCGGGCGATCACGGGCTGGCCGTCGGGGCTGGTGGCCCGCAGCGGGATGGAGTTCACGCCGCGGGCGTCGATCTCCTCGAGGCGCTGGCCGACGATCTGCTTGAGCCCGCCGGACTCCGCGATGCCGCCGGTTCCGCGGCCCGCGCCGCCGAAGTAGAACTCGGTGAGCCAGTCGACCCGCTGCAGCGTGCCGCCGGCGATCTCGTCGAGCTCCTCCTCCAGCGAGGCGGTGAAGTCGTAGTCGACCAGCTGGGCGAAGTGCTGCTCGAGCAGGTTGATGACGGCGAAGGCGATGAAGGAGGGCACCAGTGCGTTGCCCTTCTTCCAGACGTATCCGCGGTCCTGGATCGTCTGCATGATCGACGCGTAGGTCGACGGGCGGCCGATCCCCAGCTCCTCGAGCCGGGCGACCAGGCTGGGCTCGGTGTAGCGGGCCGGCGGCGAGGTGGTGTGGCCCTTGGCCTCGAGCTCCTGCGCGTCGAGCTGCTGGCCGCGCTCCAGCCGGGGGAGCCGGCGCTCGGCGTCGTCGCTGCCCGGGTCGTCGTCGCCGTTGGTCGAGGCGCCCTCGTCGCGCGACTCCACGTAGGCCTTGAGGAACCCGGGGAAGGTGATCGTCCGGCCACTGGCGGTGAACTCGACCGTCTCGTCGATCGAGGTCCGGCCGGCCAGCCGGATGCTCACGGTCTGCCCGACCGCGTCGGCCATCTGCGAGGCGACGGTCCGCTGCCAGATCAGCTCGTACATCCGGAACTCGTCGCGGGCGAGCTGCGCGGACAGCTGGCCCGGCGTGCGGAAGCTGTCGCCGGCCGGGCGGATCGCCTCGTGCGCCTCCTGGGCGCCCTTGGCCTTGCTCTTGTACCGCCGCGCCTCGGCCGGGACGTAGGCATCCCCGTACAGCTCGCGGGCCTGCTGCCGCGCGGCGTTGATCGCCTCGTCGGACAGGTTGGTCGAGTCGGTCCGCATGTACGTGATGTGGCCGTTCTCGTACAGCCGCTGGGCCACCCGCATCGACTGTGCCGAGGACCAGCCGAGCTTGCGCCCGGCCTCCATCTGCAGCGTGGAGGTGGTGAACGGGGCGTACGGGCGGCGCCGGTAGGGCTTCTCGTCGACCCGGCTGACGGTGACCTGACGGCCCTCGAGCCGCGCGGCCAGGCCACGGGCGCCGGCCTCGTCGAGGTGCACGACGTCGCCGCTGACCCGGCCGGTGGCCGGGTCGAAGTCGCGGCCGGTGGCGACCCGGCTGTCGTCGACGCTGACCAGCTTGGCCTTGACGGTGGTCGGCTCGCCCGCGTCGGTGGCGGTGGCCGGCCGCGGCACCGCGAAGGTGCCCTCCAGCGACCAGTAGTCGGCGGCGTGGAAGGCCATGCGCTCCCGCTCGCGCTCCACGACGATGCGCGTCGCGACCGACTGGACGCGGCCGGCCGAGAGCTTCGGGAGCACCTTCTTCCACAGCACCGGGCTGACCTCGTAGCCGTAGAGCCGGTCGAGGATGCGGCGGGTCTCCTGCGCGTCGACGAGCGCGGTGTCGAGCTCGCGCGGGTTGGCGACGGCGCGGGCGATCGCCTCGGGGGTGATCTCGTGGAAGACCATCCGGCGCACCGGGACGCGGGGCTTGAGGGTGTCGACCAGGTGCCAGGCGATGGCCTCGCCCTCGCGGTCCTCGTCTGTCGCGAGGTAGACCTCGCTGGCGTCCTTGACCAGCTGCTTGAGCCGGCTCACCTGCTGCTTGCGGTCGGGGCTGACGACGTAGAGCGGCTCGAAGGAGTTGTCCACGTCCACGCCGAGCCGCGCCCAGGAGGCGCCCTTGTGCTCGGCCGGCACGTCGGCGGCGTTGCGCGGGAGGTCGCGGATGTGCCCGACGCTGGCCTCGACGACGTAGCCGCTGCCCAGGTACCCGGCGATCTTGTTCGCCTTCGTCGGGGACTCCACGATCACCAGCGGCTTGCCGCCGGACGCGCTGGACCCGCGGCGGGCGGGCGTCTTCGGCCGGCCGGCCGTGGCGTCGGCGCTGTCGCTTCCGGGCTGCGTGGTCTTCGTGGGCACGGTGCTCCTGTCGGTGGTACTGCGGTGCTGCTGGGCGGTGCGGTTCGGCGGGTTCGGGGCGGTCGGACTGGTCCGGGGCGCCGGCACCCGGGTCGGGTGCGTGGCGCGGAACCCCGGTCCGGACGTCGTCGACCGGTGGGCGCCGCCGCGAAACGCCCTTTGGCGGGCCACGGTAAGCCACCCCGGCCGAAAGCGGCCGAGGCCGACCGGGTTCGGGCGTGCCGTCGCACCCTGCAACGCCCAGCGTGGGCCCGTGTTCCCGCAGGGAAATGCCGGGCGCGAGATTTCCCGCGAAGGGGTCAGCCGGGATCCCGCGCACCGACGACCACCTCCCCCAGCGCGGCGAGGGTGGGGCCGCCCGGCTCGTAGTAGTCGGAGTGGCCGGCCCACAGGTCGTTCGGGAGGCCGGTCGACCCGTACGCGTCGACCCCCGGCGGCAGGCCGAACCAGCCCGCCCAGGAGATCGGGTCCCCCGCAGCCCAGGCGTCGTAGACCTCGGGCGCCTCCAGGCTCGCCGCGTCCTCTTCCATGCCCGGGCTACCGAGCAGGACGACGGCCTCGGCGGCCAACCGACCCGGCAGGTCCGCGGCCTCGTCGACGACGACGGTGCCGTAGCTGTGCGCGAGGACGATCGTCCGCGCCGGGGTGCCGCCCAGCGGCGGTGCGCGCCGCGGCCAGGCCGTCGAGCGCGGCGGCGAGGGCGCGGCCGCCCAGGCGGGCCGTCGCCCGGCCGAGCATCGACGGGAGGGTCTGCGGCGTCCGGTAGCCCAGCCAGACCACGGTCGCGACGGTCACGGCCGGGGCGGCCGCCGTGGCCGCGGCGGCCACCGCGTGCGCGTCCCCGACGAGGGCCCCCAGATCGTCGTCGGGCGTGGTGCGGACTCCGGGCACGAGCAGGGCGACCGCGTCCGCGGTGTCGAGATCGCCGAAGGCGAGCACGACCCGGTTGCCGGCGAGGTCGAGCTGGTGCACCTGGACGGTCCGGCCCGCCACCTCCTCGGCCTCGATCCGGGCGGCGAGGAGGCGGGCGGTGCGGGCGGCGTCCTCGGGGAGGGACGGATCCCCGAGCGCACGCTGCAGCACCAGCCGGTTCGCCCGGTCGCGGGCCCACGCGGGCACCCCGTCGAGGGACCCGATCGCGGCCGGGGCCGTCGCGACGAGCACCTCCTGCGCCCCGGCCGGCAGGCTCGCCCACCAGGCCGCTGCATCCGACGCTCCCAGTCCGTCGGGGACCGCCGGGACCTGGAGCGGACCCAGTCGGGCCAGCAGGACGGGCACCGTGGGCGCGGCAGCACCCGGGTCGAGACCGGTGAGGCCCGCGACGCCGTCGGCCGCCGCGCGCGCCGCGGCACCGGCCGCCGCGGCACGGATGAGCGCGTCGTCGGCAACGGAGACGACCGGCAGGAGCGGGTCGGACCACGCGACAGAGCCCGCCATCAGCGCCGCGGCGGGCCCACCCGCGGGGTGCGGCGGAGGCCACCCGACTGCCCCGGGCTCCGCGAGGGCCAGTGCCTGCTCGGCGAGCTCCTGCGCCGCCCTGGCATGGACGCTCAGGGCATCCCAGCCCTCCTGCGAGCGGCCGAGGGCCGACTGGACGGCGGCGGCCACGCGGGACAGGTCGACGACGGTGGTGGCCGCGGCATCGGCGGCCGGCCCGGACCAGCACTCGGCCTCACCCAGCGCCCGGCCGAGCCCCTCCAGCCGGGCGCGCCACGTGGACAGCCGGTCGAGGACGTCGGCGAGGGTGCGCTGCGCCCCGTGGACCAGCGCGCCGTCCCAGGTCGCGACGAGCCGGAGCCGCGCGAGCGTGCCGGGGTCCACGCCGGGCGGCGCCGTCACCAGGCCACCGCCACGGACTCGAGACGACGTCGCACGATGCTGCTCGGCGCGGGTCGCCTCGGCCGCCCGGTAGGCCGTCACCGCCGCGACGAGGGTGGCCGCGACCGCGCGCGTGGCGTCGGCGAGGGCGCTGGTCAGGGCGGACCAGGCGGTGGCGGCGCAGGTGGCCGTGAGCCCCTCGTCCCCGCTCAGGCCGGCGTGCAGCGCCCCGGCGGCGGACGAGCACCGCTCCGCGTCGTCGGACAGCTCGCCGGCCAGCGCCGTCAGTTCGCCGGCGAGCGCCTCCAGGGCGTCGAGCTGCACCGTGATGGTCGAGGACATGGATCGCTCCCGCGTCGTCCCGGTCCGGGGTTGGACCGAGGGCGCGGACGCTAGGAGCCGGGGCGGACCTCGCGCCCGCCGTCGTCCACAGCGAGCGGTCGCGTCCACACATGCCACCGGGGATCCTCCGGCCGGGACGTCCGGCCGGAGGATCCCCGGTGTGTCGAGCCGATCAGGGAGCGCTGGTGGTGAGTGCGCTCGCGCCCTCGTTGGCGGTGCCGCCGACCACGACGGACCGGCGCTTGGAGACCACGACCGACGCGACGATGATCAGGACCGCACCGAGCGCGATGAGCACGCGCACGGTGGTGTTGGCGTCCTCACCGATCGACGTCGCGACCACCGCGGGGGCGATCAGCAGGGCGACCAGGTTCATCACCTT
The DNA here is from genome assembly GCA_963748305.1 of uncultured Actinomycetota bacterium. Classification (GTDB taxonomy): domain Bacteria; phylum Actinomycetota; class Actinomycetes; order Mycobacteriales; family Geodermatophilaceae; genus Blastococcus_B. Next base: position 70,088 of record CAVVIN010000025.1, read on the forward strand.
GAGGAGCGGGTTGATGGCCGGCCCGGCGGTGTCCTTGAACGGGTCACCGACGGTGTCGCCGATGACGGTCGCGGCGTGCGCCTCGCTGCCCTTGCCGCCGTAGGCGCCGTCCTCGACCATCTTCTTCGCGTTGTCCCAGGCACCGCCGGAGTTGGCGAGGAAGACCGCCATGAGCGTGCCCGCGGCGATCGCGCCGACCAGGTAGGCCGCCAGCGGCCCGAAGCCGAGACCGAAGCCGACCGCGACCGGCGCCAGGACGGCGAGCAGACCCGGGGTGGCCAGCTCGCGCAGCGAGTCCTTGGTGCAGATGTCGACGACCTTGCTGTAGTCCGGCCGCTCCGTGTAGTCCATGATCCCGGGCTTGGTGCGGAACTGTTCCCGCACCTCGAACACCACCCGGCCGGCGGCCCGCGAGACGGCGCTGATGGCCAGGCCGGAGAAGAAGAACACGACCGCGGCGCCGAGGAGCGCGCCGACGATGTTGTTCGGGTTCACCAGGCTGAACGCGTCCCCGAGGGTGTCACCGGCCTCCTCGAGGGCGAGGCCGATCTGCGAGTTGTAGGAGCCGAAGAGCGCCGTCGCCGCGAGCACCGCGGTGGCGATCGCGATGCCCTTGGTGATCGCCTTGGTGGTGTTGCCGACGGCGTCGAGGTCGGTGAGCACCCGGGCGGCCTCTTCGTCGAGGTCGCCGGACATCTCCGCGATGCCCTGGGCGTTGTCGCTGACCGGCCCGAAGGTGTCCATCGAGACGATGACGCCGGCGGTGGTCAGCAGCCCGCAGCCGGCGAGCGCGACGGCGTAGAGCGCGGCGCCGCCGCCGATCAGGAAGGCGCCGTAGACCGCGCCGCCGATGAGGATGGCGGCGTAGACGGCCGACTCGAGGCCGAGGGACATGCCGGAGAGGATCACCGTCGCCGGGCCGGTCAACGAGCTGCGGCCGACGTCCTTGACCGGCTTGCGGCTGGTCTCGGTGAAGTAGCCGGTGAGCTGCTGGATGGCCGCGGCGAGAACGACGCCGACGAGCACGGAGACGAAGCCGAGCACCTGCGGGCTGACCGACAGGTCGTCGATGTCGGCGATGCTGGGGAGGTAGGTGAAGGAGGCGGCCGCGACCAGGACGAGGGAGACGGCTGCGGAGGTGAAGAAGCCCCGGTTGATGGGTGCCAGGCCGCTGGAGTCGTTCTTGCCGGGGTTGCTGGCGAGGATGCCGACGACCGAGGCGATGACGCCGATGGCGGCGATCAGCAGCGGGAAGACCATGCCGACGGAGCCGAAGAAGACCTGGCCCAGGATCAGCGCGGCGACCAGGGTCACGGCGTAGGACTCGAAGAGGTCGGCCGCCATGCCGGCGCAGTCGCCGACGTTGTCGCCCACGTTGTCGGCGATCGTCGCGGCGTTGCGCGGGTCGTCCTCGGGGATGCCCGCCTCGACCTTGCCCACCAGGTCGGCACCGACGTCGGCGGCCTTGGTGAAGATGCCGCCGCCGACACGCATGAACATCGCGAGCAGGGCGCCACCGAAGCCGAAGCCCTCCAGGACGATCGGCGCGGTCTCGTTGAACAGCAGCAGCACCAGGGAGGCACCGAAGAGGCCGAGGCCGACGGTGATCATCCCGCAGACCCCACCGGTCCGGTACGCGATCCGGAAGGCCGGCCGGTAGCCGCCCGACCGGGCCGCCTGGGCGACACGGACGTTGCCGCGGGTGGCCAGCGTCATGCCGATGAACCCGACCAGCGCGGAGAACACGGCTCCGACGAGGAAGAAGATCGCCCGGCCGAGCCGGGTGCCCCATCCGCCGTCGTGGACCGGCAGCAGGAGAAGCAGGATGAAGACGATGACCGCGAAGACCGCGAGGGTGCGGAACTGCCGTCGCAGGTAGGCCGCCGCACCCTCCTGGACCGCCTGCGCGATCTCGCGCATCTTCGCCGTGCCCTGATCGGCGGCCAGGACGGCCTTGACCAGGTACGCGGCGAACCCGAGGGCGGCCAGGGAGATGGCGAGGACGATGACGACCAGCGTCACGTCCCCGCCGGACAGCGAACTGTCGGGCATGTAGTCCTCCAAGCGTTGACGGCCGCCGGGGACGTCGGTGTTCCCCCAGTCGGCAGAGTTCCGTCCCGCTCTGTGCAGCAACAGCACGGACCGAACCGCGGGCAGTGTAAGTGAGTTCACAGGATGTGCATCCCAGCCGACCCGGTGTTCCCCCGGGCTGGCGAACAATCAGTTCGTCGTACACCTGTGCGGAATCGCCCAAGGGTGTGACAGTGGTGTCGTGACCTCGCTCCACCCGGTCCGCCCGGCTCCCCCTCCCGGTGCGGCACCGCTTCCCGACGGGGACACCGATGGCACCCTCCCCGGTGCGGAGCTCCTCGCCTCGCTCCTCGCCGGCACCGAGGAGGAGGAGCAGCCGGTCACCCACGTGCACCACGTGCCGGTCCGGGAGAGCCGCACGCGGCCCTGGCCGGAGTGGGCGGATCCGGGCCTGGTGGCCCGGCTCGCCGACCGGGGGGTGGATGCGCCCTGGCGCCACCAGGTCGACGCCGCGCAGCTGGCGTGGGCGGGGCGGCACGTCGTCGTCGCCACCGGCACCGCGTCGGGCAAGTCGCTGGCCTACCAGCTGCCGGCGCTGACCCGACTGGCCGCCGACCCCCGCGCCTGCGTCCTCTACCTCGCGCCGACCAAGGCCCTGGCGCGCGACCAGCTGGCCTCGGTGGCGGCACTCGCCGACCCCTCGGTGCGGCCCGCGGCCTACGACGGGGACACCCCGGGCGAGGAACGGGACTGGGTGCGCCGGCACTCACGGTGGATCGTCACCAACCCCGACATGCTGCACCGCGGGATCCTGCCCGCCCACCAGAGGTGGTCGAGCACGCTGCGCCGGGTCGCCTACGTGGTCATCGACGAGTGCCACGCCTACCGCGGTGTGTTCGGCTCGCACGTCGGCCACGTGCTGCGGCGGCTGCGCCGGATCTGCCGCCGCTACGGGGCCGAGCCGGTGTTCGTGCTGGCCTCGGCGACGGTGGCGGACCCGGCAGCGGCAGCGACCCGACTGGTGGGCGCGCCGGTCGAGGCGGTCACCGACGACGGCTCGCCCCGGCCGGGCGCGACCTTCGCGCTGTGGGAGCCGCCGCTGACCGAGCGGACCGGCGAGCACGGGGCGCCGCTGCGGCGGTCGGCGGCCGCGGACGCCGCGACACTGCTCGCCGATCTGGTGGAACGCGGCGCCCGCACCCTGGCGTTCGTCCGGTCGCGGCGGAGCGCGGAGTCGGTGGCCGACCAGGCCCGCCGCCTCCTGCGCGACCGCGGCCGCGACGACCTGGTGCGCCGGGTCGACTCCTACCGCGGCGGCTACCTGCCCGAGGAGCGGCGGGAGCTGGAGCGGGCGCTGTCGGCGGGCGACCTGCTGGGCGTGGCCACCACCAACGCCCTCGAGCTCGGCATCGACATCGCCGGGCTCGACGCGGTCGTGCTCGCGGGCTACCCGGGCACGCTGGCCTCGTTGTGGCAGCAGGCGGGCCGCGCGGGGCGGGCGCACAAGGAGTCGCTGGTCGTCTTCGTGGCCCGCGACGACCCGCTGGACCACTACCTCGCCCACCATCCGCGGGCCGTCTTCGGCCGGCCCATCGAGGCGACCGTCACCGACCCGTCCAACCCCTACGTCCTCGGCCCCCAGTTGTGCTGCGCCGCGGCCGAGCTGCCGCTCGTCCCGGAAGACCTCGACGAGTTCGGCGGCCCGGTCGCGGAGGCCCGGCTGGAGGAACTGGTCGCCGCGGGCCTGCTGCGCCGCCGCCCGGCCGGCTGGTACTGGGCGGGGAGAGGGCGTCCCGACGTCGACATCCGCGGCAGCGGTGGCGAGCCGGTGTCGATCATCGAGGCGGCCACCGGCCGGCTGCTCGGCACCGTCGACGGCGGTGCCGCGCACTCCACGGTGCACGACGGCGCCCTGTACGTGCACCGCGGCGACACGTTCGTCGTCGACGAGTTCGACGTGGACGATGCCTGCGCCGTCGTGCACGCCGACAGCCCGGAATGGACGACCGTCGCCCGCGACATCACCGACCTGGGCATCGTGTCCACCGACCGCACGCGGCGGCTGGGGAGCGTGACCGCGCACACCGGTGTCGTCGACGTGACCAACCAGGTCGTGGCCTACCAGCGGCGGCGGCTGGGGACGGGTGAGGTGCTGGCGGAGTTCCCGCTGGACCTGCCGGCCCGGCAGCTGCGCACTCGGGCCGTCTGGCTGACCCTCGACGACCGGGCGATCGAGCGCGCCGAGGTCGACGACGTGGAGCTGCCCGGTGCGCTGCACGCCGCGGAGCACGCCGCCATCGGCATCCTGCCGCTGCTGGCCACCTGCGACCGGTGGGACCTCGGCGGCCTGTCCACGGCGCTGCACCCGGACACCGGGGCGGCGACGATCTTCGTCTACGACGGGCACCCCGGTGGGGCCGGATTCAGCGAGCGCGGGTTCGCGGTGCTGCGGCGGTGGCTGCAGGCGACCCGGGCGACGGTCGCCAGCTGCGAGTGCGAGAGCGGCTGCCCCTCCTGCGTCCAGTCGCCCAAGTGCGGCAACGGCAACGACCCGCTCGACAAGGCCGGGGCGGTGCGGGTGCTCGACGTGGTGCTCGACGAGCTGGCCGTGGCCGAAGGCCCGCTCGAGGACGAGGAGCTCGCCGAGAACATCGCCCGGGACATCGCCCACGAGATGGCCGCCACGGAGAGCGGAGGCCGTCGTGGGGCGGGAGCCCGCCGCGACGCGCGGCACGCCAGCGCGGCCGGGCACGGCGCGGGCGGCCGCTGACCCGTCGACCGGCGCCGGTCCGGCCCGGGCACGGGCGGTCGCCGACCGCCGCCCCAACGGTCCGAGCTCCACCGCCACGCTGACCGTCACGTCGACGACGGCGCCGGGACCCACCTCGCACCTCGTCACCGTCGCGGCGTTGGCGGCCGCCACCTCGACGGCCGCGTCGCAGGCGGCCGGGTCTCCGACCACGGCCCGGCCGGCCGCAGCCAGGGCGGCCAGATCCGCGGCCGCCGTCGCCCGGTGGCGGGCGACCACGGCCGCCCCGACGAACACCGTGGCGGCGCCCACCAGGGCGAGCACACCGCTCAGGGCCAGCACCCACACGGTGGCCGACCCCCGATCCCCCGTCGGCCGGCCGACTCATCCGGAGCCCCGCGGCTCGCCCGGCTCGACCCGGGCCACCGCGGCGGCGGAGACCTCGATGCGCAGCGGGATCGGCCCGAGCGGAGCCACCTCGACGGTGACCTCGACCCGCACGTCGTTCCCGGCCCGGGTCACGCCGACCACCGCGCCGTCAGGGGCCGCCCGGCGGACGATCTCGGACACCGTGCCGGGGTCGTCACCGCGGGCGGCCGCGCGGGCGCCCTCCCGGGCGGCGTCCACGCACCGCAACTGGGCGCCCACCACGATGACCACGGCCACCGCGCCGACGAGGACCAGCAGGAGCACCGGCAGGACGACCGCGGTCTCGGCGGTGACCATGCCGCCTCTCCCGGCCGGGCCGGTCGCGGCGATCGCGTCGGACTGGACACGGCTCAGGACAGCGTGGCCAGGGCCGACTCGACCAGGTCCGTCAGCCCGGTGACGATCGACTCCCCGCTGACCACCCGGTAGAGCACCGCCGCGAACGCGCAGGCGGCGACGGTGCCGACGGCGTACTCCGCGGTGCTCATCCCGGCCTCGCCGGTGGCCCGGACCCGCGCCCAGCGCCGGGCGAGCGCGCTGCAGGACCGTCCTCTGCGCGGCCCCGACGTCGTCCTCGTCCTGCTCGATCGACCTCTCGTGCACGGCTGCCTCCCCGGCTCAGGGCCCGCGAACCGGGCCGTGCACCGACCCTCGTGGTCGGCCGGGCCGCCACCGAGGGGACGGCGCGATCTGTGGACGGGCGCCGGCTGTGGACGACGGATCAGCCGAAGACGTCGGAGGCGATACCGAGCACGAGCGGGACCACGCCCAGGCAGACGAACGCCGGGAGGAAGCACAGCCCGAGCGGCGCGAGGATCCACACCCCCGCGCGGCGGACGGCGGCCTCGGTGGCGGCGCGGGCCTCGGCGCGGCAGTCGGCGGCCAGGCTGCGCAGGGCGGGGGCCACCGCGGCACCCGACTCCCCCGCGCGGACCAGCACCCGGCCCAGGCCGGCGAGCGCCCCGGGCGCGTCCGCCCAGGCGCGCCGCGGCTCGGCCCCGAGCCGGTACAGCCCCGCGATCGCGGTGAGGTGCGGGCCGAGGGGTGCGGGAACGGCGGTGCCGACGGCCGCCAGCGTGCTGCCGACCGGCACGCCCGCGGCCAGGCAGACCGCGAGCAGGTCGCAGGCGCCGGGCAGTTCGCGGAGCAGCGCCGCCCGCAGGTCCCGGGCGTCGTCGGGCGCCCGGATGCGCAGGAGTCGTTCCGTGCCGCCGGTGACGACGACCCCGACCAGCAGACCCAGCCCACCGCCGAGCAGCAGACCGGCGGCCACCCCCGCCGCACCGGCCAGCACCCACCGACGGAGCGGCGTCGACGGGCTGCCGGGACGACTCTCCGTCGGTGCCTCGGCCAGCGGCACCCGCAGCGCCCGGAGGCGGCGCCCCGTCCGCCCGCTGGCGGCCGGCCAGAGCAGCAACGCCGCGGCCGGTCACGAGCAACGCCGGTATCCCGCCGGTCAGCATCGGTGCAGATCCGTGGTCACTCGTCGGTCACCGCACAGCTCGCCGGACCAGCCGGGCCGACCAGGCGACGCCCGCGAGCTCGAGGGCCACGCCGGCCACGAGGAGCACCTGCCCGGTGCCGGTGGCGGTGAGCACCCGCCACGGATCGGCGCCGACACCGCTGCCCATCGCCAGGCCGAGGACCGGGAGGCCCGCCAGCAGCAGCGCCCCGGCGCGCGGCCCGGCCGTCGCCGCCCGAAGCTCCAGGTCGTGCCGGTGACGGGCGCGCAGGTCGTCCTCGACCGCGCTGACCACCTCGGCGAGCGAGCAGCCGGTCCGCCCGCTGAGCAGGACCCCACCGGAGATCCTCCCCAGCGCCCCACCCGGGGTGTCGTCGGCGGCAGGCTGGTCGGGAACGCGGACCGCGCGGGCGAGCTCCCGGCCGGTCCGGTCGTTCCCGCAGGCCACCGCCGCGGCGTCGGTGGCCGCCGCCAGCGACCGACCGCTGCGCAGATCGGCAGCGAGGGCGGCCAGCCCCTGGACCAGGGCGAGCAGCCGCTCCTCGTCCGACGCCCCGCGGCGCCGATGTGCCCACCCGCGCGCGGCCAGACCGGCCAGGACACCGGCCAGCCCGGCGACGAGCGGCGTGCTCATCGCCGCCGCGGTGACGGTGACGGCTGCCGCGACCGCGACCGGGACGGGCACTCGACGACGGGACGCGGCCGGACCCTTCGACGGCCGGGACCGGGCCGACAGGACCCGCAGGCGCGCGCGACGGCGGCCGACGCCGTCCGGCCACAGCAGCACGGCGAGCGCGACCGCCGACCAGCGCGGTCATGGCCGACCCCGCGCGGACCCGGTCAGCAGGTCCCGCACCTGCCCAGCGGCCGGGCAGGCGCCGCCGTCGGCCCGCCAGCCCGGCTCGACCACGACGAGGTCGCCCGAGCGACGCACCACGCCCACCTCGTCGACCCGGCGACCGGTGGCGGTGCGGCGGACGTGGACGATCACCGACAGGGCGGCGGCCGCCTGGCTGTGCACGGCCGCGCGGTCCAGCCCCGCTGCCACCCCGAGCGCCTCGAGGCGGGCCGGCACCTCGGCCGGCCGGTTGGCGTGCAGCGTGCCGCAGCCGCCGTCGTGGCCGGTGTTCAGCGCGGCCAGGAGATCGGTCACCTCCGCGCCCCGGACCTCGCCGACGACGAGCCGGTCCGGACGCATCCGCAGGGCCTGGCGGACCAGATCGCGCAGGGTCACCGAGCCCACGCCCTCGACGTTCGGCGGGCGCGTCAGCAGCCGGACGACGTGCGGGTGGGCGGGGGTGAGCTCGGCGGCGTCCTCGCAGAGCACCAGGCGGTCGGCCGGGTCGCCCTCCCCCAGCAGCGCGGAGAGCAGGGTGGTCTTGCCCGACCCGGTGCCCCCGGTCACGAGGAACGCCAGCCGGCGGCGGACCAGCGCGCCCAGCAGGTCGCGGCTGGCCCCGGGGAGGGTGCCGAGCGCGGCCAGCTCGTCGAGGCTGCGGCGGCACCGCCGGAGGACCCGCAGCGACAGGCAGGTCCCGGATCCCGACACCGGCGGCAGGACGGCGTGCAGCCGGGTCCCGTCGGGCAGCCCGGCGTCCACCCAGGGTGCGGCGTCGTCGAGTCGCCGCCCCGCCGCAGCAGCGAGCCGGACGGCCAGCCGGCGGACCGCGTCGTCGTCGTCGAACCGCACGTCGGCGCGCCGGAGCCCCGCCCCGGTGTCCACCCACACCTGGTCGGGTCCGTTGACCAGCACGTCGGTGACCCCGGGCAGCCGCAACAGCGGTTCGAGGGGCCCGGCACCGGCCAGCTCGTCGACGGCGACCCGCACCGCGCGCAGGACGTCGTCGTCCCCGAGCAGTCCGCCGGCCTCCTCCCGGACGAGCGCGGCGACGCCGGCCGAGGTCGGCACACCGGGCTGGACGGCCAGCCGGGCGCGCACGCGGTCGACCAGGCCGGTGGTGCTCACCGGGCCGGCAGCCCGGTCAGCACCCGGCGGGCCAGGCCGCCGAGCGGGGAGCGGGGCGAGACGGCCGGCGGCTCCCCGCGCTCGCCGCGGGGCACGGCGCTGCGATCGAACGGGAGGTCGGCGGCCACCGGCCGGCCCACCACCTCGGCGACGTCCTCCCGGGACAACCCGCCCGGCACCGGGCGCACGACGAGCTGGGCCGCGGACCAGGCCGAGCCGGGGGCGTCGACCAGCAGGCGGGCGGCGGTGGCGGCCCGCAGCCGCGCCGGGACGACGAGCAGCACGCGGTCGGCGTCGGCGAGCACCCCGGCGCCCGCCGCCGCCCGCCGAGCCCCCGCGGGGCAGGTCGACCACGACCGGCCGGCCCGCCGAGCGCGCCGCCTCGACGACGGCCAGGAGGGCCTCGGCGGGGATCTCGTCGACGGCGGTGCGCGAGGCGGCCAGGACGTGCACGCCGCCGACCTCCGGGCAGGGCGGCGAGCAGGGCGTCACCGGCCACCCGCCCGCGCAACCCGGTGAGCTCCGGCCAGCGCAGACCCTCGACCCGCTCGGCACCGAGCAGCAGATCGAGGCCACCACCCCAGGGGTCGGCGTCGACCAGGACCGCCCCGGGCGCCGCGGCCAGTGCCACGGCAGCCGCCACGGTGCTCGCACCCGCGCCGCCGCAGCTGCCGCCGACGGCCACCAGCCAGCCACGCTCCACCGGCGAGCGGACGGCGGCGACCGCGCGGGACAGCAGCCAGGCCTCGTCGGCCGGGAGCACAGCGACGCGCTCGGCACCCAACTCGACCGCCGACGCCCACTCCGCGGCGGGCAGCTCACCGGTGGAGACGACGACCACGCCCGGGCGCCGGGGCAGTGCGCGGGCGATCCCGGCCGCGAGCGCGTCGGCGCCGACGAGGACCAGCGGCGCGGACCGATGGGCGCGCCGCAGCGCCGGGCCCGCCGGTGGCGAGCTCCGGCTCCGTGCCGGCGGCGGCGAGCAGCCGCAGCAGGTCGTCGAGCAACGCCTCGTCGGCGCTCACGACGAGCGGGCGGCGAGGCGGCGGGACGGGCGGGCGCAACGGTCACGGAACCGACCCTGCGGTCGGGGCCGTACTACAGGCGAGAACCAACAGAAAACTGTGGATGACTCGTTCGGGTGTGGACGGCGAGCGGGCCCTGCCGCGCCGAACGTGTCCACTTACAGTCGTGCCTTGTGACCCGCGCAGCGGCGTTCTTCGACCTGGACAAGACGGTCATCGCCAAGTCCAGCACCCTGGCCTTCGGCCGGCCGTTCTTCAACGGTGGGCTGATCAACCGCCGCGCCGTCCTCAAGACCGCCTACGCGCAGTTCGTCTTCTCCCTCGCCGGGGCCGACGCCCAGCAGATGGAACGGCTGCGGGCCCAGATCACCGCCATGTGCACCGGATGGGACGTCGCGACGGTCCACGACATCGTCCGCGAGACGCTGCACGAGATCGTCGACCCGCTGGTCTACGCCGAGGCGGCGGACCTGATCGAGGAGCACCGTGCGGCCGGCCGGGAGATCGTGATCGTCTCGAGCAGCGGCGCGGAGATGGTCGAGCCCATCGGCGAGATGCTCGGCGCCGACCGGGTGGTAGCCACCCGCATGATCACCGAGAACGGCCGGTACACCGGCGAGATCGACTTCTACGCCTACGGGGAGAACAAGGCCGCGGCGATGCGCCGGGTCGCCGAGGAGGGCGGCTACGACCTCGCCGACTGCTACGCCTACAGCGACTCGATCACCGACCTGCCGATGCTGTCCGCGGTGGGGCACCCGACGGCGGTCAACCCCGACCGTGCGCTCCGCAAGGCAGCGCTGCAGCGCGGCTGGCCGGTCCGGCAGTTCGAGCGGCCGGTGAGCATGCGCGCCCGGTTCTCCGGCCCGCCGACGCCGGTGGTCACCGGTGCAGCGATGGGCGTGGGCGCCGCGGTCGTGGGTCTGGCCTGGTACGCGCGGCACCGCGCACTCCGCGCCGGGCTGGTCACCGCCGATACGCCAGCCCCGTTCCCCGGCCGACGGCGGCGCCGCGGGGCCTGACGCCCGGCGAGGCTCCTCCGCGCACGCGGGCCGGTGGTTCATCCTGCCGACGTGTTCACCGTCATCGTGGCGTGGCTGGCCGTGCTGGCCGTCTGCGTCGCGGCGGTGCTGTTCGGCCAGACGGCACGCACGGCGCCCCGCCGCCGCCGCCGACGACGGCCCCGCTCGCGGTCGTCGCGGATCGGCCTGTTCCTCTCACTGTCGGGGCCCCTCCTCGTGCTGCTCGCCGGCGCGGCTGCAGGTGCCCTGACCGGCGCGTGGCTGCCGGCGGCGGCCTCGACGGCCGGCGGGATCGTGCTGATCGCGCTGGCCGGAGTGGCCCTCAACCCGCTCTGACGTCAGCGGCCCAGCCGCTCCCGCACGGCGTCGACGAGGGTCTGCACGCCCGAGAGCGGGGCGAAGGCCCGCGCCGCCGCGGTCAGCGCGGCCTGCTCGTCCGCGCTCAGGGTGATCTCCCCCGCCCCGGCGTTCGACTCCAACTGCTCCACGCTCGAGGCCCCGGGGATCACGACCACGCGCGGGAGCGCGAGCAGCCAGGCCAGCGCGATCTGCGCCGGCGTGGCCTGGTGCGCGTCGGCGACGTCGCGCAGCACGGCCAGGAGCGGGGCCACCCGGCGCAGGTTCTCGGTGCCGAACAGCGGATTGACCGCCCGGATCCCACCCGGCCGCCGGTCGGCGCTGTACCGGCCGCCGAGCAGGCCCTGGGCCAGCGGGCTGTACGCGATGACCAGCCGGTTCTCCCGCTCGGCGAAGGGGACGAGGTCGTCGAGGGGGTCGGCGTGGGCGAGGGAGAACTCGACCTGGTTGCTGATCACCGGTCGGCCGAGCGCCGCATCGGCCGCCTGCCAGCGGTCCAGCGAGTAGTTGGACACCCCGGCGGCGCCGATCAGGTCCTCGTCCAGCAGGGCGCGGAGCCCCGGCATGATCACCGAGTCCGGTACGAGCGGATTGGGCTTGTGCACCTGGTAGAGCGGGATCCGCGGCAGACCCAGGCGCCGGCTGCTGCTGCCGAAGCGCTGGCGGATGACCGGCGGGAACGGCGCGACCGGGAAGATCTTGGTGGCGACGACGACGTCGGCGCGCTCGTGCCCGAGGGCCTCACCGAGGATGCGCTCGCTGCGGCCGAAGCCGTAGATCTCGGCGGTGTCGAACAGGGTCACGCCCAGCTCCCGGGCGCGCCGGACGATCTCGCGGGCCGCGCGGTCGGCGTACGCGTCGCCGTAGCCCCACTCGCGGGATCCGAACTGCCACGTGCCCAGGCCGATCCGGCTGACCGGGCCGAGCCCGTCGACGTCGAGGTAGCGCATCGGCCCAGTCTTCGCCGTCGCGCCCGACGGCGCAGGTCAGCCGCGCAGCAGGCTCTCGCAGATGGCCAGGCCTTCCAGGGCGCCGTGCTCGGTGGCCCGGCAGCAGTGCACCAGCCATCCGGCGACGCCGTCCGGACCGCCCGCCGCGTAGCCGGCCAGCGCGCGGTCGTAGGCGTCCCGGCCGAGCTCGGCGAACCCGACCTCGGGCACCGAGACCGCCTTGGGATCGAGTCCGCGGGTGATGCCGGTGAGCCGGCCGGCGGCGCGGGCGACCAGCCCGTCGGCCGTGCCGAACGGGGCGAGCGCGGCCAGTTCCCCGTGCACGAGGGCGGCGACCAGCACCGCGGGGGCCGTCGTGGGGCCGGTGACCAGCGAGAACAGGCCGGAAAGTCGGGCCCCGGCATGCGCGGCGGGACGGCCGAGGTCGGCGCGGTCGGCCAGGTCGGCGGCAGCGAGCACGTGCAGGCGGGCCAGCACCTGCCCGGGCGCGCGGGGCCACGTCTCCACCATCGCCCCGAGCGCCGCGGACACCCGCAGCGCACCCTGCACCGTCGGGTCGTCGACGGAGCCGGCGCGCAGCTCGGCCAACGGGACGTCGACGCCCTCGAGCGCCGCCGAGGCGCGGGCTCCGCGCAGAGCGGACTCGGTGCTCACCCCGGCCGACTCGCGGCGGAGCACCCGGTGGCCGAGCAGCCGGTCGATCGCGGCGCGGGCGGAATCCGAGGCGTCCCGGACGCCGGGCAGGTCGAGCAGCGGCGCCAGCGGGTCGGGCGCGGCGGGCCGCGGCGGGGCCGCGGGCGGCGCCGGCGCGTACGGGGATCGTCACGCCGCCGACGGTACGAGGCGCGCGACGCCCGTTGGACACCAGCCTGGCACCGGGCGCCACCGCAGGAAGGAAGGGAAGCGCACGGCGACCACGGCCGTCCCCCCGACAACCGTGGCCGCCGTGCTGGTGAGCGGCGAGCAGCGATCTCGCCTGTCACCGCCCGTGCCCGCGCCACACCGGTCTGACGCCGGCGCGAGGCGGCCCATGACCGGGAGACGGCGCGGCGTCACGGCATGCACAGTCACGACTGCACGGCCGGCATCGCGGTCTCCTGGGCTCAGGCGGCGCCCAGGGCGTCGGCCATCCGGTGGTGCGCGGTCGCCTCCGCGCGCCGGCTCTGCCGCTCGAGCGTCCGGGCCAGGGCCCGCCGCGCCCAGCCGTTCGCCGGTGCGAGCTCGACCAGGCGGGTCAGCGACGCCTCCGCGCGTCCGAGCTGCGCCGAGCCGAAGTAGGCGCGCGCGAGCAGTTCCAGCGCGGCCTCGTTGGCCGGCTCGGCCTCGACGACCTGCTCGAGGATCCGCGCCGCCTCGGTGGGCTGGCCCATGGCGAGGAACAGGTCCGCGCGGAGGAACTCGGAGTGCAGGTCGATGCGGTCGTGCAGCGTCATGCCTGCCAGAACACCGGGGCCTGCCCCGGGCTTCCCCGGGGACACGGGACCCGACGCGACGCGACCCGCCGGTGCCCGGGAATCAGCTCCGGGCCACCGCGCTTGTCCCTGGTCGTGCCCACCCGCCGACTTCCCCGCGCGGCCGCGTTCTGGTCGGTGGTCGTCCTCCTGGTCCTCATGCTCGCCGCGTCGGGGGTGCCGTCGCCGCTCTACCGCGTCTACCAGGAGGAGTTCGGCTTCAGCTCCGGCATGCTGACGACGGTCTTCGGCATCTACGCGTTCGCGCTGCTCGTCTCCCTGCTCGTCGTCGGCGGGCTGTCCGACCACGTGGGCCGGCGCCCCGTGCTCATCGTCGCCTTCGTGCTGGAGGCGGCGGCCATGGTGCTGTTCCTCCTCGCCGACGGCGTCGAGTGGCTGCTGCTCGCGCGCGTCGTGCAGGGTCTTGCCACCGGCGCGCTGACCGGCACGCTCGGTGCCGCCGTGCTGGACCTGCAGCGCCGCGACCGACCCCTGGGCGCCTTCATCAACAGCGCCTCACCCGGGCCTCGGGCTCTCCCTCGGTGCCGCGGGCGCCGGGCTGCTCGTCGCAGTTCGTCCCGTCGCCCACCGACTGGGTGTTCGGCACGCTCACCGTCGTCTTCGTGCTCGCCGCCGCCGGCACCTGGCTGCTCCCGGAGAGCTCACCGCGGGTCCCCGGTGCGGTGGCCTCGCTGCGCCCGCAGGTGCACGTGCCGCCGGTGCACCGCCGGGCGTTCCTCGTGGCGCTGCCGGTCCTGGTCGCCGCCTGGGCGCTCGGTGGGCTCTACGCCTCGCTGGGCCCGTCGCTGGTCGACCAGGTCTTCGGCATCGACAACCACCTGGTGGGCGGGCTGCTCATCCTCGCGCTCAACGGCACCGGCGTCGTCGGGTCGCTGGCGCTGCGCACCTCGCCGCCCGAGCGCGCACTGCTGGTGGGCGCGCTGATCTTCACCGCCGGGGTGGTCGGCACGATCGTGTCGCTGTTCACCACCTCGGCGGTGCTGCTGTTCGCGGCCGCCGTGGTCACCGGTTTCGGCTTCGGCGCCGCGTTCCTCGGTGCGGTCGCGACCATCACCCGCGGGGTCGCCCCCGGGCACCGCGCGGGCCTGCTCGCCAGCGTCTTCGTCGTCGGCTACCTGGCGTTCAGCGTGCCCGCGATCGCGGCCGGGATCGCCGTCGGCGCGATCGGGCTGACCCGCACCACCGAGATCTACGGGGCGGCGGTCGTCGTCCTGGCCCTGCTGGCGGTGGCGGCGCTGCTGCGGGCTCGCCGGACCGCCGTCGGGCTGACGGCCCCGGAGCGCTCCGAGGCCGTCCCGGTCTGACCCTCAGCTGCTCGGGTACGGGGTCGCCTTGAGCAGCCGGGCGAGATGGGCGGCGTTCTCGGCGAGGGTGGCGTTCGTCGAGGCCACCGCCTCGGGCGTCTCGTCGAGGTCGACGTAGTCGCGGCTGCCCATGGCCACGTCGTTCCAGTACGTCCCACCCTGCGCCGGGATCGTGAACCCGACGTCGCCGAGCGCCTGGAACAGGTCGGCGGTGATCTTGTGCGCGCCGTCCTCGTTGCCGACCACGGCCGTCACCGCCACCTTGCCGCTGATCAGCGGCCGCCCG
Source organism: uncultured Actinomycetota bacterium (assembly GCA_963748305.1). Classification (GTDB taxonomy): domain Bacteria; phylum Actinomycetota; class Actinomycetes; order Mycobacteriales; family Geodermatophilaceae; genus Blastococcus_B. The sequence goes on from CAVVIN010000025.1 coordinate 85,141, forward strand.
GAGTCGTCGGTCTCGGACAGCTCCCCGTCCAGCCGCTCCAGCACCCGCTGGGCCACGCTGCTCATGTGCCCGACCCAGGTGGGGGTCGAGACGAGCAGGATGTCGGCGGCCATCAACTGCTCGCGGATCGCCGGCCAGGCGTCGCCCTCGCCCATGTCCACCTCGACGCCGGGTCGCACGTCGTGGTCGACCACGCGGACGACCGACCCGGTCACCCCGTGCGTGGCCAGCTCGTCGAGGACCTGACGGGCGAGCAGCTCACTGCTCGAGGGCGCGGGCGACGGTTTGAGGCTGCAGACGAGTGCGAGGGCGCGCAGGGGCGCTGATTCGGTCATGCAGCATCACATGCCCCGCAACCTATCCTGCCGACACATCATCCTCGAGGCGGCCGCGACGGCTCAGAGTCGCGCGAGCGCCGCGGGTACCTGATCGGGGGTGGCGACGACGACCGCGGCGCCGGCCGCGCTCAGTTCGCCGTCCTCGGCGGGCCCCCAGCCGGCACCGATGCACGGCAGCCCGTGTGCCGCGGCCCCCAGGACGTCCTGGGCGCGGTCGCCGACCAGGACCGGGCGCCCGGCGTCCGGGTGGGCGGCCAGCGCCGCCGCGACCACCTCGTCCTTGTGCCGCACGGTGCCGTCGAGCGTGGCGCCGTGGACGCCGGCGAAGGCCGGCCGCAGGCCGGTGTGCTCGAGCACCCGGACGGCGAACACCACCGGCTTGCTCGTGGCGACGGCGAGCACCGCGCCGTGCGCCCGCAACTCCTCCAGCAACGCCGGGATCCCGTCGTGCACGGTGACGTCGAGCAGCGCACCGGCCGCGTAGTGCTCCCGGTACGCCGCGACCGCGCGCGGCACGTCGGCGATCGGGACGCCGAGCACGAGCGCGAAGCCCTCCTGCAGCGGCGGGCCGACCATCGCCCGCAGCTGCGCGGGCGTCGGCTCGGGCAGCCCCAGGTCCCGCACCGCGGCCAGCACCGACGCCCAGATCCCGGGCGCGGAGTCGACCAGCGTGCCGTCGAGGTCGAACAGGACCAGCCTGCCGCGCAGGCCGGCATGCTCCGCCACTACCAGCGGTTCACCGACCAGATGGTGACCGGCGAGACCGGGATCCACGCCGGGTCCGACCCGGCCGGCTCGGCGTGCTGGACGCCCACCCGCACCAGGTCGCCGCCGACCCGGGCGTACCACGCGGCGAGCACCGCCTGGCTCTCCTCGCGGTAGGCGACAGCCACCAGGCGGCCGCCCATCGGCAGCGCCTCCCAGCACGACTCCACCAGCAGCGGCGTCGTCAGCCCACCGCCGATGAACACCGCATCAGGCTTCGGCAGCCGCGCCAGCACATCGGGGGCGTACCCGCGGATCACCCGCAGGTACGGGACGCCGAGACGGGTGGCGTTCCGAGCGATCCGCTCGGCCCGCTCCTCGGCCGCCTCGACGGCGACCGCGCGGCACGCCTTGTGCGCGCGCATCCACTCGATGCCGATCGATCCGGAGCCGGCGCCGATGTCCCACAGCTGCTGGCCGGGCACCGCCGCCAGCCGGGCGAGGGCGATCGCCCGCACCTCCGAGGTGGTCAGGTGATCGTCGGACTCGTACGCACCGTCGGGCAGACCGGGCGTCGTCGGCAGCGGCATGGTGCCGCGCTCGGCCCGGCACTGCACGGCCGTGATCACCAGGGCGCTGGCCGGCTGCGACCACGTCGCCGCGGTCCCCGAGTGCACCACCTCGTCCGGGCCGCCCAGGCCGCCGAGCACGGTGATCGGGCTCTGCCCGTAGCCGCGGGCGGCCAGCAGCGCCGCGACCCGCCCCGGGGTGTCGTCGTCGGAACCGAGGACGAGCAGTTTGCGGCCGGGGTGCACGAACGGGATCAGCAGCTCCAGCGGCCGGCCGACCAGGCTCACGACCTCGGTGTCGTCGACCGACCAGCCCAGCCGGGCGCAGGCCAGCGAGACCGCCGACGGCCCGGGCAGCACCCGCACCCGCTCGTGGCCCAGCAGGCGGGTCAGCGTCGTCCCGATGCCCGAGTACATCGGGTCGCCGCTGGCCAGGACCACGACGGCGCGTCCCGCGTGCTGCTCGAACAGGCCCGGCAGCGCCTCGGTCGTCGGGACCGGCCAGGGCACCCGCTCGGCCGTCACGTCCGGCGGGATCTGCTCGAGCTGGTGCGGGCTGCCCATCAGCACGTCGGCCCGCTGCACCTCCGCGCAGGACGTGGGCGCCAGCCCCTCCCACCCGTCGTACCCGATGCCGACGACGACGACCGGCGTGCCGTGGCCTCCCGCACCGGTATTCGCCTCCGGTGGGCTCTCGACCTCGCTCATGCCGGCAACTCCCCTCGTGGTCCGGCCGCCTCGGCGAGCAGCTTCACGCGGAGCTCCTCGGGCAGCAGGTCGACGTACACGGTTCCGTTCAGGTGGTCCACCTCGTGTTGCAGGCAGCGCGCGGCCATGCCGGTGGCCTCGATCGCGACCGGGTCGCCGTGCACGTCGACGCCGTCCACCCGGGCCCGGAAGGCGCGCGGGAGTTCGGTGTAGGGGCCCGGCACCGAGAGGCAGCCCTCCTCGGTGACCTCCTCGGGGAGCTCGCCCTCCCGCGGTTCCAGGATCGTGAGCTCGGGGTTCACTACGTACCCGATGACGTCCTCGCCGTCGGCGTCCGGGCAGTCGATGACGAAGATCCGCGCGTCCACCCCGATCTGGTTGGCGGCCAGGCCCACGCCGTCGGCGGCCTCCATGCTGGCGAACATGTCGAGCACCAGCCGGCGCAGCGCCTGGTCGAAGGTGGTGACCGGTGCGCAGGCACGGTGCAGGACGGGGTCGCTGCCGTAGGTCACGATCGGCCGGGCGACGCCGTCGTAACGGCCGGGCAGTCGCATGCCCGCAGATCCTAGGGACTCAGCCCCGTTCCACAGTGATCGCCGTGCGCGAGGGACGACGACCCGCGGCCGGTCACCGGATGGGTCAGGGCCCCTCCGAGGGGCCGAGCGCTGGGTGGCCGGGGATGAACGCGCGGTAACGGCGCGACGGTTCCGTCGCGGCCGAGTCCTGTTCGCCGGGTCGCCGCAACGCGGTGGACCGCTCCGCAGTGCGGGACCTCCGGACCGGACGTACGGTCCCTGGCATCGGAGCAACCGGCCGCTTTTCCCGGTCGGCGGCCCGCGGGTCGAGATCCCGGCCCCAGCGGTCCCGGCGGCGAGTCCGGCTCGCGTCTGACGAGGGGGAAGCATGTCCTCACCCGCCCTGTCGCGCCAGCGCCCCTCCACCCGTCAGCCGCGACCGAGTCCGCCGCCGCTCCGCCACCCCGAGGCCGCTCCCACGCACGGACGGCTGGCCGGCCGGTACCGCTACGACCGGCGCAACAGCGCCTGGTGGTGGTCACCGGAGATGTTCGCGCTGCACGGCCTGCGGCCCGGCTCGGCGGAGCCCTGCACGGAGGTGCTCCTCCTCCACCAGCACCCCGACGACCGTGGCCGCACGCTGGAGGCCCTCACCGGGGCGTGCACCACCGGGAAGCCGTTCACGTTGCAGAGCCGGATCGTCCGGGCCGACGGCGAGCAGCGCACGGTCGTCCTGCTCGGCGAGCCGGAGCTCGAGCCGACCGGTCGCGTGAGCGCCGTCCAGGGTGTCTGCATCGACGTCACCACCACCGTCGCGCCCGGCGCGGAGGTCGAGCGGCTGCACGCCCTGGAGACGGAGGTCGAGCAGCTCAAGTCCGCCATGGCCAGCCGCGCGACGATCGAGCAGGCCAAGGGCATCCTCATGCTGTTGACCAGCTGCGGCGAGCAGGTGGCCTTCGACCTCCTGGCGCACATCTCGAGCCACACGCACCGCAAGGTCCGCGACGTGGCCCAGTCGATCACCGAGTCGGCGTCGGGCAGCGCGCCGTTGCCCGATGACGTCTGCGCGATCGTCCGGGACGCCTGTCCACCCTCGATCCCCCACGGGTAGCCCCCCGGGCGCCGCGGCTGCGCCGTCCGGGATGATGACCCGGCCGTCAGCGTGGCGGCCCGTGCTGCTCCGGCAAGCCGGAGGCGGAGGAGGGGATCGTCGGCGTGGTCTACCTGATCGCCCACTTCGTGCTGCGACCGCTGTTCCTCCTGCTGTTCCGGCCGCACGTGGTGGGCCGGGAGAACGTGCCGAAGACGGGCGCCTTCATCCTCGCCAGCAACCACCTGTCGTTCATCGACAGCATGGTCATCCCGCTGATGGCCCCGCGGAAGGTGGGCTACCTGGCCAAGGCCGAGTACTTCACCACCCCCGGCATCGGGGGCTGGCTGACGCGGGTGCTGTTCACCGCGCTCGGTGCGCTGCCGGTCCACCGCGGGACCCATCGGGCCGCGCAGGAGGCGCTGGACACCGCGATGTCGGTGCTGCAGGAAGGTGGCGGCTTCGGCATCTACCCCGAGGGCACGCGCTCCAAGGACGGCCGGCTGGCACGCGGGAAGACCGGCGTGGGCTGGCTGGCGCTGACCGCGGACTGCCCCGTCGTCCCCGTCGGCATCGTCGGCACGGACCGGATCCAGCCGATCGGGGCCAACTGGCCCCGGCCGCGCCGCTGCTCGGTCACCTTCGGCGAGCCCCTCACCTTTCCCGAGCACCGCGGAAAGGCGGGGAACAACCGCGCCCGCCGGGAGGTCACCGACCGGATCATGGAGGCGATCGCCGAACTGTCCGGCCAGGAGAAGGCCGGCTGGGGCGACGCGGTCAGCGCGCGCTGAGCCGCTCCCGCACGTCGTCGGGCCACGGGGTGGCCGCCCCGTCGCCGGTGCACACGTAGGTCGTCCGGACGACGCAGCACAGCCTGTCCCCGACGCGGATGTCGAACCGCAGGGTGAGGCTGGTGCGACCGAGCTTCTCCAGGTCGGCGTCCACGTCGACGGTGTCGCCGTGGCGGGCCGACGAGCGCCACTCCAGCGCACTGGCGACGACGTAGTACTCGACGCCGCGCGCGAGGAGGTCCGACCACGGCATCCCGCGCTCCTCCCACCACGCGTTCACCGCCTCGTCGGCCCACACCAGGTAGTGGGCGTTGAAGACGACGCCCTGCTGGTCGCACTCGACGAAGCGGACGGGGGCACTCCAGACCGGCGGCACGGTGCATGACGCTATCCGGGCGCCCGGCTACCGTCGCCGGGTGGACATCGCCGCCGTACCCGCCGCCCCTGCGGACCTGTCCCCCACCGCCCCACCGCCCAGGAGGTGCTCGCCGGCTATCGCGACGCCTCGCAGCGGGTGCGCGACAAGGTGATCCACCGCCTCGACGAGCACTGCACCGCGTTCATCGGCCTGTCGCCGTTCGCCACCCTCGCCACGGCGTCGTCCGACGGCTGGCCGGATGCCTCGCCGCGCGGCGGCGACCCGGGCTTCGTGCGGGTCCTCGACGAGCACACGCTCGTGCTGCCCGACCGCCAGGGCAACAACCGCGTCGACAGCCTCCGCAACCTGGCCGGCAACCCGCGGGCCTCGCTGATGTTCTTCGTGCCCGGCATCGACGAGACGCTGCGGGTCTACGGGACGACGACGCTGCTGCCGGCCGACGCGCTCGACCTCGACCTCACCGACTTCGGCCGGGCGCCGCTGTCGGTGCTGGTGCTCCGCGTCGAACGGGCGTACTTCCAGTGCTCGAAGGCGGTCATGCGCTCGGGCCTGTGGGACCCGGAGCGACGGGTGGAGCGGTCGGTGTTCCCGCCGTTCTCGCAGGTCCTGCGCGACCACTGCCGCGACGCGTCCATCCCGGAGGAGGACGTGCTCCGCGCCGGGCTGGCGCAGGAGCTCTGATCCTTTCGTCGGTGGCCTGCCCTACCGTCCGGCCATGGCGTTCGACTTCCAGGTGACGATCGACAGCTCCGAGCCGCACGCGCTGGCCGACTGGTGGGCCGAGGCCCTCGGCTGGCAGGTGGAGCAGCAGGACGAGGCCTTCATCCAGCGGATGGTCTCCTCCGGCGCGGCGTCGGAGGACGACACGACGCGGCACCGCGGACAAGCTGGTGTGGAAGGCGGGCGCGGCGATCAACTCACCGGACCCGGACCGGCCCCGGGTGCTGTTCCAGGCGGTGCCCGAGCCGAAGACGGTCAAGAACCGGATGCACTTCGACGTCCGCGTGGGGGCCGACCGCCGGGAGGCGGAGGTCGCCCGCCTGATCGCGCTGGGCGCGACCGAGCTGTAGCGCGCCTCGCAGGGCCCGTTCGAGTGGGCGACGCTCGCCGACCCGCAGGGCAACGAGTTCTGCGTGACCTGAGCCCGCAGGCTCGGCGGCCCGCGCTCAGCCGGCCCGCAGGTCCCGGGCGACGCCGCTGCGCAGATCCCGCGCGAGCTTGCGGTCCGCGACCGCCCGCTCGGCCATGATGCGGACGCGATCCCGGCGGGGTCTGCGGTCGCTGCCGAGGTAGCGCGCGTCCTCGACCAGCTGGAACGCCGCCAGCACGCTGGCCTTGACCTCGCGGGGCACGGCCGGTCGTGCGGGTTCTGCCGATGTCATGGGGACCCCCGTCTCCCGGATGGCCCACCCCGCCACCGCGTGGGGACCATGGTGCCCCCATATCGGCAGAATGAACCCTCTCCGTGACCAATTGATTTCCATGTGTCACGTGGGTCACGTGGGACGCCAGTCAACTGCCTGCGGACGCCGCCGCCGGGCGCTGTCGGCTTCGGTCGCCCACGGAAGCGACGCGTCGCGCGCCGTACCGTGCGGCCATGACGGGACGCGACCGCCGGGAACTCGGACGCGCCGCGGGGCGCCTGCTGACCTGGGCGGTCGACCGGCTGGCCGGGGCGACCACCGGCCGCCGCACGCCGGCCAGCACGGCTCCCCGCCGCGGCCCGGCCGGACGGCGACCGGCGCCGACCGCACGCCGCCGGGCGCACGGCGCCCGGGGCGCCGGACGTGGAGTACCGGCCGCGGGACGACGGCCGCCCCGATCCCGGGGAGATCGTCTGGGCGTGGGTGCCCTACGACGAGGGCGACGGCCGCGGCAAGGACCGCCCGGTGCTGATCATCGGCCGCCGGGACGACGACCTGCTCGGCCTGCAACTGAGCAGCCAGGACCACGACCGGGACGCCGACGACGAGGCCCGCCACGGGCGGTTCTGGACCGACATCGGCACCGGGCCCTGGGACGCCCAGGGCCGCCCGAGCGAGGTGCGCCTGGACAGGCTGCTGGTGCTCGACCCCGGCGGTGTCCGCCGCGAGGGCGCCGCCCTGGACCGGGAACGCTTCGACCGCGTCGTCGCCGAGGCGCGGGCGCAGCCAGGGCTGGTGAGGTCAGTCGGCGGGCGTCTCGTCGTGCGCGGTCCGGCGCACCGAGGTGCGGAGGTGGTAGACGCCGGCCTGGTCGGTGAGGGGCTGCAGGTCGTAGCGGTGCACGACCTTGGGCCCGTCGTGCAGGTGGATGTGCGTCACCGTCGGCAGCGGCTCACCGTGCCGGGCCGAGCGGATCTCCACCCGTCCGTCGAGCGGACCGCCGACGAACAGCAGCACGGCGTCCTCGTCGCCCATGCCGTCGTCGCGCGCACCGTCGTCGGACAGTTCGATCCCCTCCTCGATCCGGGCCCCCGGCAGGCACCTCGGTAAAGGGTAGGCGCGCGAGGCCCGATCAGGCTGGTGGTCGCGCCCGGCGCAGCCAGCGGGCGATGAGCGGTGCGCTGAGCACCATCACGAAGAGCCGGACCACCTGGACGGCCAGCACGAACGTCGCGTCGGCGCCGCTGTCGCTGGCCGTGGCGAGGACGGCGGCCAGCCCGCCGGGCGTCGTCGCGAGGTAGGCGTCCAGGGCACTGGCCCCGGTCACCCGCGCGAGCACCACCCCGAGCCCGGCACACGCCACGATCAGGGCCACGATGATCGCCAGCGCCAGCGGCAGGGCCCGCCCGATCGTGCGCAGGCTCGCGCGGGTGAAGCTGAGCCCCACCTGCAGGCCGATCACCAGGAACGCGGCGGCCTCGACGGGCGCCGGGACCCCCGCGCCCTGCCCGAGCCCGCCGAGGGCGACCGCCGCCGCGACGAGCATCGGGCCGAGCATCGCGCGCGGCCGGGATGCGCAGCAGCCGGCCGAGGACGACGCCCACCACCGCGCAGCCGGCGGTGAACAGCAGCTCGAGCGGCCAGGCCGGCCCGCCGGAGGGAGCCGGGCCCCCGTCGCCCGACGTCGCCCCGTAGACGACGGTCGCGGTCACCGGCATCAGGCTGACGATCAGCAGCACGCGCAGGTACTGCAGGACGGCGACCATGCGGTCGTCGGCGCCCAGCTCGCGGGCCATCGCGGTGATGCTCGCCGCCCCGCCGGCGATCATCGAGAAGGCGCCGGTCACCGGGCTGATCCCGCGCTGGAGGCGGAGCAGGAGACCGGCCACGACGCTCAGCGCGAGCGTGGCCGCCGCGACGAGGACGACCGGCAGCCAGTCCCCGGCGACCTCGCGGAGGGTGTCGGGGTCGACGAGCGCACCGAGCGCCACCCCGACGACGGCGAGGGCCGCGGTACTCGCCGGCTCCGGCACGGTCACCGGCGACGCGAACGCCAGAGCACGGACGAGCCCGGCCACCAGCCCGCCGAACAGCGCCGGCGAGGGCAGTCCGAGCAGCTCCAGGACGACGGAGACCGCCAGGCCGACCGCGACCACGACGGCGCCGTCCAGCACCTGCCGCCACCGCTGCGCGCCCACCGGCCCCCTCCGTTCCGCCGTCGTCGTCACTCTGCCCCGACGGCCGCCCGGACGTGCCGCGCTCCGCCGGTGATACGGACCACCCGGGCTCGCCGTGTACGGCTCCTGCCTCCGCTGGAAAGCTGTAGCCGCCCACCCCGAGGAGAGCCGTTGAACGCGACACCCGTCGACCCCGAGTCCGGGGTGGTCTATCCCGTGGGCCTCCGGCTGCACGGTCGGCGCGTGGTCGTCGTCGGCGGCGGCCGGGTGGCACACCGCCGCGTCACCGGACTGCTCGAGGCCGGCGCGCTGGTCACGGTGGTGAGCCCGGAGGTCACGCCGGCTCTCGAGGGTCTGCTCGACCGCAGCTCGCTGCACTGGCAGCGCCGTCGCTACGCCGACGGCGACCTCGCCGGCGCCTGGTACGCCGTGGCGGCGACCGACGATCCGGCGGTGAACGCGGCGGTGGCCGCGGAGGCAGAACGCACGCACACCTTCTGCGCCCGCGCCGACGACCGGTCGGCCTCCAGCGTCTGGACCCCGGCGGTCGGCCGCCAGGACGACCTCGTCATCGGCATCCACGGCGGCGGCGACCCGCAGCGCGCGATCGGCGTGCGCGACGCCGTCCTCGCCGGGCTGACCGACGGCAGCATCGCCGACCGGACCTCGCGCGCCGTGACCGGCGGCCGGGCCGGCAGCGTCGTGCTCGTGGGCGGCGGCCCGGGCGACCCCGGGCTGATCACCGTGCGCGGCCACAAGGCCGTCGCCCAGGCCGACGTCGTCATCGCCGACCACCTCGCCCCGCAGTCCCTGCTCGCCAACCTTCCGCCCGAGGTCGAGGTCATCGACGCGTCCAAGCTGCCGCGCGGCCGCTCGATGGCGCAGGAGCAGATCAACGCCCTGCTGGTCGAGCACGCGCTCGCCGGCCGCCGCGTCGTCCGGCTCAAGGGCGGCGACCCGTTCGTCTTCGGCCGCGGCATGGAGGAGATCGAGGCGTGCCTGGCCGCGGGCGTGCCGGTCGAGGTGGTCCCCGGCATCACCAGCGCGATCGCCGTCCCCGCGCTGGCCGGGATCCCGGTGACCCACCGCGGCCTCACCCACGAGTTCGTCGTCGTCTCGGGGCACCTGCCGCCCGGCCACCCGAAGTCGCTCGTCGACTGGACGGCCATCGCGCGGCTGCGCGGCACGGTCGTCGTCCTCATGGGCGTGGACACGGCACCGGCGATCGCCGCGGCCCTGGTCGAGCACGGGCGGGCGGCGGAGACGCCGGTCGCCATCATCAGCAACGGCTCGACGCCGAGCGAGCGCGTCGTCCGGACCACCCTGGCCGGCCTGCCCGCGACCGTCGCCGACGGGGCGGTCCGCCCGCCGGCCGTCTGGGTGGTCGGCGAGGTCGTGACCCGGGACGGGCTCCGAGCCCCCGCCGAACCGGACGACGCCGACCTCGACTGACGTGGCCAGCCGGAAAGCACTTGTACTGCTGATGTAGCACTTCTACTATCACCGCCATCGGCCTCCTCCCTCCCGCGACGGTGCAGCGATGACCCTCCAGCCCCCGGTCGACGACGACGTCGTCCAGGTCCGCGATCTCCGGATGACCTACGGGACCCAGGAGGTGCTGACCGGGGTCGACCTGGACGTCCACGCCGGGGAAGTGGTCTGTCTGCTCGGCCCGAACGGCGCCGGCAAGACGACGACGATCGAGATCCTCGAGGGCTTCCGCGTGCCGTCCGGCGGCGACGTCCGGGTGCTCGGCGAGAACCCGGCGCTGGCCGGGGACGCGTGGCGGGCCCGGGTGGGCGTCGTCCTGCAGTCCTGGCGGGACCACGCGCGGTGGACGCCGCGCCGACTGCTCGAGCAGCTCGGCGGCTACTTCGCGCCGTACGCCACGCCCGACCGGCCACGGCCCTACGCGGTCGACTGGCTGCTGGACACCGTCGGGATGGTCGAGTTCGCCGACCGCAAGATCGGGACGCTCTCCGGCGGGCAGCGACGGCGGCTGGACGTCGCGGTCGGCATCATCGGCCGGCCCGAACTGTTGTTCCTCGACGAGCCGACCGCCGGTTTCGACCCCCAGGCACGCCGCGACTTCCACGACCTCGTGCACCGGCTGTCCGACCTCGAGGGCACGAGCATCCTGCTCACCACGCACGACCTGGCCGAGGCCGAGCGGCTGGCCGATCGGATCCTGATCCTCGCCGCGGGCCGGATCGTCGCCGAAGGCAGCGCCGAGGAACTGACCCGCCAGGTGGCCGGGACCTCCGAGGTGCACTGGAGCCGCGCCGGTGAGCGCTTCGTGCACGCCACCGACGACGCCACCCCGTTCGTCCGCCGGCTGTTCGAGCAGCACGGCGAGGAGATCACCGACCTGGAGGTCCGCCGGGCGAGCCTGGAGGACACCTACCTCGCCATGGTGCAGCGGCTCGAGGCCGGCGACCGCAGCGCCCCGACCCTCGTGGAGGCCGCGCGATGAATGCCACCCGCCACGCCATCGCCCTCGGCCTCCGGCGCGGCTGGACCGAGTTCGTCCTCAGCATGCGCAGCCCGCAGGACCAGGGCTTCTACCTCTTCATGGGCGGCGGCACCCTGCTCTACCTCTGGCTCAACCGCGACACCGAACTGGAGGGAACGTCGCTGCTGCTGCCGACGTACGCGCTCCCGAGCATCCTCGGTGCGCTGCTCGCCTTCGGGGTGATCATCGGCCCGGCGTATGCGCTGGCCATGGAGCGCGAGGACGGCACGCTGCTGCGGCACAAGGCGATCCCCCACGGGATGCAGGGCTACGTGACCGGCCAACTGCTCTACCAGTCCCTCAGCCTGTTCCCGATGCTGCTGGTCATCCTCGTGCCGAGCTTCCTGCTCTTCGACGACCTGATGCACGGCGGCGCGGGCGGCTGGCTGACCGTGGCCTGGGTGCTGGTGCTCGGACTGCTGGCCACCCTGCCGCTGGGGATGATCCTGGGCTCCGTCGTCCCCGGCGTGCAGAAGGTGGGGACGTGGGGGATGCTCCCGGTCATTTTCCTGACCGCGATCTCCGGGATCTTCTTCCCGATCCAGGCGGTCTGGGGGTGGGCGCAGGTGGTCGCCCAGCTCTTCCCGATCTACTGGATCGGGCTGGGCATGCGCTCGGCGTTCCTGCCCGACGCCGCGGTCACGCTGGAGCTGGGCGACTCCTGGCGCACCGGCATGACCGTGCTGGTCCTGGGCGCCTGGGCCGTCGTCGGCATGCTCGTGACGCCGCGGGTGCTGCGCCGCATGGCCCGCCGCCAGTCCGGCTCGCAGGTGCAGGCGGCCCGGGACGCGGCCCTGCAGTGGGTGCACTGACCGCGTGGCCACCGAGCGGGGTGGGGACCGCACGACCGACGCCGTCTACAACCGGATCGCCCTGCTGCGCGCCGAGCAGGGCGTGACCCGGCGCGAGCTGGCGGAGGCACTGGGGGTCCACTACCAGACCGTCGGCTACCTCGAGCGCGGCGAGTACAACCCGAGCCTGCACCTGGCGCTCGCGGATCGCGGAGTTCTTCGGGCTCCCGGTCGAGACGATCTTCTCGACCACGCCGTTCCCGCGGATCAGCGACCTGCACCGTCGGCCGGGTGACGCACTGGAGGGCCTCCGCTCAGGACCCGCTCCGCAGCGCTCGCGGCGGGAGCGTGCAGGGTAGTCCTCTCAGATGTTGGCGCCGTCCGACGGCGGGCCGTCGGGCAGCGGCGCGGCGAAGCCGCCGCCTGCGGCCGGCGGCGTGTCCATGCCGACCGTGTACGCGGTCATCGACAGCGAGCCGTAGGCGTACCCGTCCACGAGCACGTCCACCGGGGCGCTGGTCGCCCCCGCGACGCCGGCGACGTACAGCAGCGGCAGGAAGTGATCGGGCGTCGGGACGGCGAGGTCGAAGTCGCGGTGCCCGTCGAGCCGGCCCACCTCGGTCGGGTCGGTGAGCATCTGCTCCTTCGCGTCCTCGTCGAAGCGCTGCGCCCAGTCGAACCCGGCGTCGGGCAGCGCCCGGCTCACCCCGCCGAGGTTGTGCACGACGTTGCCGCTGCCGATCACCAGGACGCCGTCCTCCCGCAGCGGGGCGAGCGCCGCCCCGAGCTGCACGTGGTAGTCGTAGCCCTTGAGCGCGTTGATCGACAGCTGCACGACGGGGATGTCGGCGGCCGGGAAGGCGTGCATCAGCACCGACCAGGTGCCGTGGTCGATCCCCCAGCTGTCCAGGTCGGCGCCGACCCAGGTGGGGTGGACGATGTCGGCGACCTCCTCGTACAGCCCGGGCAGGCCGGGGGGCTCGTAGCGGACGTCGAAGAGCTCGGGCGGGAACCCGTAGAAATCGTGGATGGTGCGCGGCCGCGGCATCGCGGTCAGGGCGGTGGCCTGGATGTACCAGTGCGCGGAGACCACGAGGATCGCCCGCGGCCGGGGCACCGACTCGCCGAACGCGCGCCAGGCTTGCGTGTAGCGGTTCGTCTCGAGCGCGTTCATCGGGTTGCCGTGTCCGATGAACGCTGCCGGCATGACCGTCATCGCAGATCTCCCCCTGTCGGTGCTCTCGATCATGGCCCCCCGCGACGGTCGACGGCGAGGTGCGGGTCAGCCCGGCGGCGTCCGGCGCAGGGCCGGTCGCAGCCACCGCGCGCCGGCACCCTCCCGCGCCGCGACGTCCCCCGGGTTGGACAGAGCGCACCGGTCCAGCGAGAGGCAGCCGCAGCCGATGCAGGACGTCAGCCCGTCGCGCAGTTGCTCCAGCGCCGCGATCTGCTCGTCGAGCCGGTCCCGCCAGTCGCTCGACAGCCGCGCCCAGTCGGTGGTGGTCGGCGGCCGCTCCGCCGGCAGGGTCGCGAGGGCCGCCCGGATCTCCGGCAGCGAGAGGCCCACGTTCCGGGCGGCCCGGACCACGGCCAGCCGGCGGAGCACGCCCCGCGGATAGCGGCGCGCGCCGCCGGGCGTCCGGGTCGCGGTGATCAGCCCCTGCTCCTCGTAGTAGCGCAGCGCCGACGCCGCGAGCCCGGATCGCGCGGCGACCTCGCCGATCGACAGTTCCATCACAACCCCTTGACCTCAAGTCCACTTGAGGTCCGACGGTAACCCCATGGACACCCCGATCGCACTCGTCACCGGCGCCTCCGCGGGCCTCGGCCGGGCGCTGGCCACCGCGCTCGACCGGCGGGGCTGGCGGCTCGTCGTCGACGCCCGGGACGCGGCCCGCCTCGCCGCCACCGTCGGCGCGCTCCCCCGACCCGACCTGGTCACGGCGGTCCCCGGCGACGTCGCCGACCCGGCCCACCGCCGGGCCCTGGCCGACGCCGTCGGGAGCCGGCTCGACCTGCTGGTCCTCAACGCCTCCACGCTCGGCCCCAGCCCGCTCCCCCGGCTCGCCGACCTCCCGCCCGCCGAGTTCGAGCAGATCCTGCGCACCAACACCGTGGCCCCGCTGGCGCTCACCCAGCTGCTCCTGCCGGCGCTGCGGGCCGCGGGCGGACGGGTCGTCGCGGTCAGTTCGGACGCCGCCGTCGAGGCCTACGAGGGCTGGGGTGGCTACGGCACGAGCAAGGCGGCGCTCGACCAGGTGGCCGCCGTCCTCGGCGTCGAGGAACCGGCGCTGCGGGTCTACGCCGTGGACCCGGGCGACATGGCCACGGACATGCAGCAGGCCGCCTTCCCGGGCGAGGACATCAGCGACCGGCCGGCGCCGGAGACCGTCGTCCCCGGGCTGCTCGCACTGGTCGACGGCGACCTGCCCAGCGGCCGCTACCGCGCGGCCGACCTCGTCCCGACGGCGGCCGCCCGATGAACTTCACGCTCCCCGCCGGCGCCGAGGCGACCGCGCCGCCCGAGTGGCAGGGCCTCGAGCGCGACCAGGTGCGGCTGATGACCGTCCGCGCCGACGGGATCACCCACGGCCGCGCGCGCGACCTGCCGGGCCTGCTCGAGCCCGGCGACGTCGTCGTCGTCAACACGTCGGCGACGCTGCCCGCGCGGGTCGCCGCCCGGCGGGCCGACGGGATCGCCGTCCCGCTGCACGTGTCGACGTCCCTCGACGACGGCAGCTGGGTGGTCGAGGTGCGCCGGCCGGACAACGACGGACCGGACCTCGGGGTCGAGCCGGGCACCGTGCTCGCCCTGCCCGGCGGCGTCCGGCTCACGCTGCTCGCCGGCTTCCCCGACCCGGCGCGGGCGTCCCGGCTGTGGCGGGCCGTCGCCGATCCCGCCGTCGCGACGACGGCCTACCTGCCGGTGCACGGCCAGCCGATCCGCTACGGGTACCTGCACGGCACCTTCCCGCTGGCCGCGTACCAGAACGTCTACGCGACCGAGCCCGGCAGCGCGGAGATGGCCAGCGCCGGGCGGCCGCTGACCGAGCGGCTGATCGTCGCGCTCGTGGCCGGCGGCATCCCCGTCGTCCCGGTGGTCCTGCACAGCGGGGTCTCCAGCCCCGAGCTGCACGAGCCGCCCGTATCCCGAGCGGTTCGCCGTCCCGGAGGTCACCGCCCGGCTGGTCACGTCGACCCGGCGGGCGGGGCGCCGCGTCGTCGCCGTCGGCACGACCGTGACCCGGGCCCTGGAGACGGCGACCGACGACGACGGCGTCGTGCGCGCCGCGCACCGGCTGGACCGACCTCGTGCTCGGCCCCGAGCGTCCGGCCCGGACGGTGACCGGCCTGCTCACCGGGCTGCACGCGCCCGAGGCCAGCCACCTCCAACTGCTCGAGGCGGTGGCCGGACCGCGAGCTGGTCGCGAACGCGTACCGGGAGGCGGTCGCCGAGCACTACCTCTGGCACGAGTTCGGCGACGCGATGCTCTTCCTGCCCTGAGTGGAGTCCCACGGCGCGGAAAACGCTCCCGTGGGACTCCGCTCACCAGCGTTCGAGCAGGGCCCGGCGCTCGGCGGGCGGGCGGCGCGGGCACGAGGTGCACATCGCCTGGCCGGGCACCTCGACGAGCAGGCAGCATGACGCCCGCCGGGTGAACCGCGCGCCGGCGACGTCGACGTAGCGCGGCGCGGGCAGCGGCGGGCCGATCGCCGCGGCGAGGGGTGCCGCCAGCGCCGTCACCGCTGGCACGTTCCCGAGCGCGCGGCCCAGCGTCAGCAGCTGGTTGGCGAGCGAGTCGGTGGCGATCGCCCAGAGCGGCCGTTCCCGCATCCGGCCGGCCTCGGCGACCGCCGCGATCACCCGCGCCAGTGCCGTCCCGGAGCTCCGCGGCCGGATCGGTCGCCGGCGCCGTCGACTCCGCCGCGATCGGCCGGGCGCCCGGGGAGCAGGGCGACGACGGTGTCGGCCGGTCGCGCCGAGAGCGGGCGGCCGGTGGCCAGCCCGGCCAGCGCCGGCGTCAGCAGCACCGTCGACGCGGAGTACCACCACACCGTCGCGAGCACGCGCAGGTCTGAGGTGCCCTGCCATCGGGCGCGCTCGGCCAGCACCTCCGCCGTCCACACCGGGTCGGTCAGAGCCGTCGCCGGGACGACGTCGACCCCCGGCGGCAGGACCAGACCGAGGGTCGCCGCACCGGGCACGCGGGCGGCGACCGCCGCCTGCACCTCGCCGTCCACGGGGCCAGTCTGCCGATCCGCGCTGCACCCGCGTTGCGGCCGGGGAGACGCGGACGGGGGCGGACCCATACGGTGTGGTCCGAGCCACGCAGCGTCGCCGGAGCTCGTGCGGCGCCGGATCCGGGAGGTAGCCGCATGAGCGAGACGAGCCACGCCGAAGGCCGCACCTTCGCTCCGCCCGAGGAACTCGCCGCCCAGGCCAACGTGGGCCCCGACGTGTACGACGAGTCGGCCGCCGACCGGATCGCGTTCTGGGAGCAGGCCGCCCGGCGGCTGGACTGGTCCCAGGAGTGGGACGAGGTGCTCGACTGGAGCAACCCGCCCTTCGCGAAGTGGTTCGTCGGCGGCAAGCTCAACGTCGCCTACAACTGCGTCGACCGGCACGTCGAGGCCGGCCACGGCGAGCAGGTCGCCTACCACTGGGAGGGCGAGCCGGGCGACACCCGCACGATCACCTACGCGGAGCTGAAGGACGAGGTCTGCAAGGCGGCCAACGCCCTGGTCGAGCTCGGTGTGCAGGCCGGCGACCGGGTCGCGATCTACATGCCGATGATCCCCGAGACGGTCATCGCGATGCTGGCCTGCGCCCGCATCGGCGCCGTGCACATGGTCGTGTTCGGCGGCTTCTCGGCCGACGCGCTGGCCAGCCGGCTCGACGACTCCGGCGCCGTCCTCGTCATCACCGCCGACGGCGGCTACCGGCGCGGTGCACCGAGCGCGCTCAAGCCCGCCGTCGACGACGCGGTCGGGCGCAGCCCCGGCGTCCGCAACGTCGTCGTCGTCAAGCGGACCGAGCAGGACGTGGAGTGGGCCGAGGACCGCGACCTGTGGTGGGACGACGTCGTCGGGAAGCAGTCGACCGAGCACACGCCCGAGGCGTTCGACGCCGAGCACCCGCTCTACATCATGTACACGTCCGGGACGACCGCGAAGCCGAAGGGCATCCTGCACACCACCGGCGGCTACCTGACCCAGGTCGCGTACACGCACTGGGCCACGTTCGACGTCAAGCCCGACACCGACATCTTCTGGACGGCGGCCGACGTCGGCTGGGTCACCGGCCACAGCTACATCGTCTACGGGCCGCTGGCCAACCGGGCGACGTCGGTCATGTACGAGGGCACCCCGGATACCCCGCACCGCGGCCGCTGGTGGGAGATCGTCGAGAAGTACCGGCGTGACGATCCTGTACACGGCCCCGACGGTGATCCGCACGTTCATGAAGTGGGGCGGGGACGTCCCGGCCGACTTCGACCTGTCCTCGCTGCGCGTGCTGGGCTCGGTCGGCGAGCCGATCAACCCCGAGGCCTGGCTCTGGTACCACGAGCACATCGGCGGCGGCCGCTGCCCGATCGTCGACACCTGGTGGCAGACCGAGACCGGCGCCCACATGATCACCCCGCTGCCGGGCGTGACGACGCTGGTGCCCGGCTCCGCGCAGCACCCGTTCCCGGGCATCTCGGCGAAGGTCGTGGACGACGAGGGCAACGAGCTCACCAACGACTCCACCGGGTTGCTCGTGCTCACCGAGCCCTGGCCGGCGATGCTGCGCACCATCTGGGGCGACGACGACCGGTACGTCGACACCTACTGGTCCCGCTTCGGCACCAACGTCTACTTCGCCGGGGACGGCGCCAAGAAGGACGCCGACGGCAACATCTGGCTGCTCGGCCGGGTGGACGACGTCATGAACGTGTCGGGCCACCGCATCTCGACCACCGAGGTCGAGTCGTCGCTGGTCAGCCACCCGACGGTGGCCGAGGCCGCGGTCGTGGGCGCCTCCGACCCGACGACCGGCCAGGGCATCGTCGCGTTCGTCATCCTGCGCGAGAGCGGTGAGGACTCGGGCGAGGACCTGGTGCAGACGCTGCGGAACCACGTGGCCCACGACATCGGCCCGATCGCCAAGCCGCGCCAGATCATGGTCGTGCAGGAGCTGCCCAAGACCCGCTCCGGCAAGATCATGCGCCGGCTGCTGCGCGACATCGCCGAGGACCGCGAACTGGGCGACGTCACGACGCTGACCGACTCGTCGGTGATGAACCTGATCAAGGAGAAGCTGCCGGCCGCCCCCTCCGAGGACTGATGCGGAGTCGGAGGGCGCGGAAAACGCGTCCCTCCGACTCCGTTCACCCGGGCGGGGCGCGCGGCGCTGCCGCCCATACGGCACGATTCCCTGAGCAGCGGTGCGGCTTCCCGCGCCGCCGGACCTGAAGGAGGAGCCACCCGTGGCCCACAGTGCGATTCCGGCCGTCCGGGCCGCGGGAACCGAGGAGCCCTCCGTCGGCACGCTCGTGCAGAGCGCCATGGCCGACTTCTCGACGCTCATGCGCGCCGAGGTGGAGCTGGCCAAGGCCGAGGTCGGGAAGTCGGCCAAGAAGGCCGGCATCGGCGCGGGCGCGTTCGGCGCGGCGGGTGTGGTCCTCGCCTTCTCGGGCTTCTTCTTCGGGATCGCCTTCGCCGAGTTCCTCACCTGGCTCGGCCTGACCCGATGGATCTCCTACCTGATCGTCTGGGCCCTGCTGGTGATGCTGGCCGCGGTCGCCGCACTCGTCGGCCGGCGGTTCATCAAGAAGATCGAGAAGCCGGAGCGGACGATCGAGACGCTGCGCGACCTGCCCGACGTCATGCACCGCGAGGCGCCCGGCGCCCGGCACCGCGACGTGCCGGTCGTGACCAACGGCCAGGTGGCGCGCCGGCCCGGGGAGAACTACAAGGTCTGATCCACCCCGCCCCGCATGACCGCTCCCCCGGACGGCCCGCCCGACGCGACCAGCGTCCTGTTCCCGGGCCCGTGGACGCACCGCGACATCTCCGCCAACGGCGTGCGGCTGCACACCGCCGAGGCCGGCGAGGGCCCGCTCGTCCTGCTGCTGCACGGCTTCCCGCAGTTCTGGTGGACCTGGCGCGCCCAGCTGACGGCGCTGGCCGAGGCCGGTTTCCACGCGGTCGCACCCGATCTGCGCGGCTACGGCGCCAGCGACAAGCCTCCGCGCGGATACGACCTGCCCACCCTCTCGGCGGACATCGCCGCGCTGGTCCGGGCCCTCGGCGAGCGGGACGCCGTCGTCGTGGGGCACGACTGGGGTGGGCTGCTCGGCTGGACGATGGCCGCGCTGCACCCGCGCACCGTCCGCCGCCTGGTCGTGCTGTCGATGGCGCACCCACGCCGGCTGCGCGCCGGCATGACCGACCACGCGCAGCGGCGGGCGTCGGCGTACATGCTCCGCTTCCAGGTGCCCCGGCTGCCGGAGAAGATGCTGACCCGCGCCGACGACGACCCGGTCGCCGACCTGATGCAGCGCTGGGCGGGGCCCGAGTGGGTCCGCACGCGCGACTTCGCCGACGCCGTCGACCGCTACCGCTCGGCTGCCCGCATCCCGCAGGCCGCCTACGGCGCGATGGAGTACCACCGCTGGGCGGCCCGTTCCCAGCTGCGCCCCGACGGGCTGCGCTACGCCCGGCGGATGGCCGCGCCGGTCACCGCCCCCACGCTGCAACTGCACGGCGAGCTCGACCCGTGCGTCCTGGCCTCCACCGCGCACGGCTCGGGCCGCTACGTCGCGGGTGCCTACGAGTGGCGGGAGCTGCCCGGGATCGGCCACTTCCCGCACGAGGAGGTGCCGGACGTCGTCAGCGCGGCGATCGCCGGCTTCGCAGCTCCGCTGGGGTGACGGACCGGCTTCGCCGGACTGTCAGGTACTCCGGGGCCTTCGGCCGACTCCGACGAATGCGCTCCGCGGATTCGTCGGAGTCATTCGCAGGGCCCGGTGCTGACCTCGGCGGAGGACGCGGCGCCGGTGCGCGCGGCGTCGGCGACCTGCGACCCCGTCAGCGCGTAGCCGGTGTTGGGGTCGTCGATCGCCGAGGCGAACACGACGCCGAGCACCGAGCCGTCGGGCGCGAACAGCGGGCCACCGGAGTTACCCGCGCGGACCTGGCCGTACAGCGCGTAGACGTCGCGGATGACGGTCTGCGAGTTGCGGAAGTCGGGGCCGCTGATGTCCCCGCGGTCCCGCACGCGGGCCGGGCCGATGAACAGGGGCCCACCGCCCGGGTAGCCCATGATGATCGCGTCGTCGCCGAAGTCGGCGGGCGTCCCGGCGAACGCCAGCGGCAGCTGCGGCAACCCTGGGACGGCGAGCACCGCGATGTCCACCTCCTCGTCGATGTAGACCGGTGTCGCCTCGTACTCCCCGCCCTCGGCGTGCACGACCGGGTCCTCGACGCCGGCGAGCACGTGGGCGTTGGTCATCACGCGCTCGGGTGCGTAGACGAAGCCGGAGCCGTCGATCTGGCGGGAGCAGGACGGCGCGATCCCGCTCACCTTCACGACCGAGCCCTGCACGTCGGCGACGACACCGCTGTTCGTCAACGCCGCGTCCGGGGCGGGGACATCGCGGACCTGGGTCGGTGTCAGCGGGTCGAGGACGTCGGGCAGCCCGCGCCGGTCGATCGCCTCGCGGAGGTTCTCGTAGACGGCGCGGACGCCGTCGGGCACCGCCCGGTCGACCGCCTGCACCAGCGCCGACTGGCGCACCTGGCTGGACACCTGCGGGAACGGCGAGCTGGCCAGCGGCGAGGCCACCATCCAGGCGACCAGCAGCACGGCCGCGGCCGACACCACCGCGCCGGCCACCGAGTCGACCATCTTGGCCGGCTCCCAGGTGACCTTCCGGCGGACCGCGCGGCCGATCGCCCCGGCCAGGATCTGGCCGAGCAGTGCCCCCGCCAGGACGACGACGAGAGCGGCGAACACCCGGGTGACGCTGGACCCGTCGATCCGGTCGGCCACCGGGCCCGCGAGCTGCGCCCCGAGCACCGCGCCGCCGAGGAACCCGACGATCGAGGTGGCCGAGACCAGCAGGCCCTGCCGGAAGCCGGAGAGGGCGAACAGCAGGGCGAGCGCGATCAGCACCAGGTCGACTATCGACATGGGTTACCCGCCCACCGTCATCGTGCCGACCTGACCCAGCTGCGTGTGGAACGTGCAGCTGAACGGATAGTCGCCGGGGGCGGTGACCTCGAACTCGATCGTCTCCTCCTGCTGGGGCGCCAGGAAGTCGATCTCCGCGTCGATGTCTTCGGGGCCCTTGCCCGGGTCGAAGCGGATGTTGTGCGTCATCTGCTCGGCGGCGTTCACGAGCGTGAGTCGCACGGTCCCCGGCGCCACGGTGAACGTGTCGGGGACGAACGTGTAGTCGTCCTGCGTCTGGATGGTGATCTCCTGGACCCCGTCGGGTGCCGTGGTCACCACCCCGACGCCTGCCCGGGTGGTCGGTGCCGCGTCGGGGGCCGCGGCCTCTCCCTCGCCACAGCCGAGGAGCAGGACCCACGCGACGGCCCCCACAGCGGCCTTCTTGCAGGGGCCCGCCGCGAGCCTGCGAGCGGTGGGGGGCAAGGAGGTCCTTCTGCTCATCGCGGGGGAACCGTACGCGTCGGAGGGCCGTCAGGCGCGGGGTCGGCCACCGTCGGCGCGGCGGAATCCTCGCCCTCGGCGTCGTCCCCCCGGCCGGGCAGCGTGAACGGCCGGAGCGCGGAGGCCGGTAGCGGGCGGATGTCGTGCTCGTCCCACGCCTCGGCCAGACCCGCCGCCTCGAGGATCGCCTCGAGCAGCCCGGCGGTGAAACCCCACACCAGCATGTCGGCGACCGCGAACGCCGGCCCCACGAACCCCGACGGGTGCGAGACCCGGAAGCGGTTGGCCGGGTCGGCGAGGTCGGCCAGCGGGACGCGCGCCACCCGCGCGACCTCGCGGGGGTCGCCGACCAGCACGTCCCGCGGGTCGTCCCACCACCCGACCACGGGGACGACGAGGTTGTCCGACGGTCCGAGGAACAGCTCCTGCAGGGTCGCCAGCACGCGCACGTGGGACGGGTCGATGCCCGCCTCCTCCTGCGCCTCGCGCAGCGCCGTCCCGACCGGGTAGTCGTCACCCGGATCGATCCCGCCGCCCGGGAACGCCGGCTGCCCGGCGTGGCTGCGCAGGTGCGGCGACTTCTCGATCAGCAGCACGTCGGGGCCGGTCGGACCCTCGCCGAACAGGATCAGGACGGCGGATCGGCGCGCGGTCGCGGTGGCCTTGGGCATGCGGTGCCGCAGCGGCAGGTCGACCGCTGCGTCGAGCAGCCGCTGCAGGTAGTCGGGCAGGCCGTCGGGTGCGGTCACAGCTGCACCCCGAGATGCTCGGCTGACGAGGGCCTCCAGCTCGTCCACCGACTCGACCGGGCCGAGCTCGCTGTGCACCAGCCGGCCGTCGGCGTCGAGGAACATCGTGAACGGCAGCGCGTTGAGGCCCAGCTGCGCCATCAGGTCCCCCTCGCCGTCGAACGCGCTCGGGAACGTGGTGCCCGCATCGGCGGCGAACGACTCGGCCTGCGGCTCGCCGTCCTTGCTGACGACGCCGATCACCCGCACCTCGTCGCCTGCGGCGTCCGCGAACTGCTGCATCAGCGGCAGCTCCTCGCGGCAGGGCCCGCACCAGCTCGCCCAGAGGTTGACGATCGTGGGGACGCCGGGGGCCCGGGTGAGATCCAGCGTCCCGCCGCCAAGGCAGTCGAACGTCAGCGCGCGGCACCGCGCTGCCCCCCTCGGCGGGCTCGTCGGTCTGCTCGGGGCAGGCCGCGAACGCGGTGGACTGCTGGCCGTCGGTGGACTGCTGCCCCTGAGCGGACGACGGCTCGGCCGGCTCGGCGGTACCGGTGCAGCCGACCAGCACGAGGCCCGCCGCGACCAGCGCGACGGCGGCCCTGCGGCGCCTCACTCGGTGTCCGACGCGGCCGGCGACTTGACCAGCTTCACGGCGACCTCGGGATCGATCGGCCCGATGCCGTACGAGGGGCACCAGCGGGCCAGGCCGCACGCGCCGCAGGCCGCCTTCTTGGCGTGGCAGACCCGCCGGCCGTGGAAGATCACCCGGTGGCTGAAGTCGGTCCACTCCTTCTTCGGCACGAGCTCCGCGATCTCGGTCTCGACCTTGACCGGGTCGCCCTCCTCGGTCCAGCCGAAGCGGCGGACCAGCCGGCCGAAGTGGGTGTCGACGGTCAGCCCGGGCACGCCGAACGCGTTGCCGAGCACGACGTTGGCGGTCTTGCGGCCCACGCCCGGCAGCGTGACGAGGTCGGCCAGCTTTCCGGGCACCTCGCCGTCGAACCGCTCGACCAGCGCCTGGCTCAGGCCGAGCACCGAGTTCGTCTTCGCCCGGAAGAACCCGGTCGGCTTGAGGATCTCCTCGACGTCGGCGCGGTTGGCGCCCGCCAGGGACACCGCGTCGGGGTAACGGGCGAACAGCGCCGGCGTCACCTTGTTGACCATCTTGTCGGTGGTCTGCGCGGACAGCACCGTGGCCACCAGCAGCTCGAAGGCGTTGGTGAAGTCGAGCTCGCAGTGCGCGTCGGGGTGGATCGCGGCGAGCTCGCGCGCCATCCGGCGGGCCCGCCGGGTGCGGCCGAGCGCCGTCTCGTCCGGGTCGTACGGCGAGGTGCCGGTGCGGGCCGCGCGGGTGGGCCGCCGCAGCCGTGCGGGGCGGGCGTACTCGGGCGCCGGCGCTGGGACGGCCGGAACGGGCTCGGGCGCGGGCATCGACACGCTGTCGAGGGTATGCGGCAGGTCCGACGGGTACCCGATCCGTGTCATCATCGACAACCGTGTGCCGGGGTCGTCCCGGCCGGTGTAGCGGAAGGAGGTCGTCGTGGTCGCGCTGAGTGTCATCCTGTTCCCGCCCCTCCTGATCGCCTTTCTGCTGGTCATGGAACGGGTCGAGGAGCCGTTGCGCCGCCCGGCAGGTCCTCGTGAGGTCGCCGAGTTCCTCGACAGCGCCACCCCCGGCGAGGTGAGCACGCTCGCCAACTCCGGCCTGCGCCGCGCCCTCTTCCGGTGGCGCCGCCGCCGCAAGGGCCGCGCCCAGACCGCCAACCCGCCGCTCGTCTGACAAGCCTCTCTGCCCCCCACCCTCGCAAGCTCGCGGCGGGACCCTGCAGGGAGGCCGAGTCTCGCTCCTCCGGGGGACGCCCCGACCCACCGATCAGGTGACCAGACGCACAGCCGCCTAGACTCCCTGCGGACACGGACGCCTGCGCGTCCGTCGAATCGCCGTGTGAAAGGACGTGTTGTGGACGAGGTGCTGGCCCAGTCCGGGCTCTTCCAGGGGCTTTCGGAAGATGCCGTCGAACCGGTCGTCAGCCGCCTGGAGATGATCACGCTGCCCCGCGGCCGCGTCGTCTTCAACGAGGGTGAGCCCGGCGACAGCCTGTACATCGTCGTCAACGGGAAGATCAAGCTCTCCCGGCGCGCGCCCGACGGCCGCGAGAACGTGCTCGCCGTGATGGGTCCCTCGGACCAGTTCGGCGAGCTGTCGGTGTTCGACCCCGGCCCCCGCACGGCGACGGCGACCGCGGTCACCGACGTGAAGCTGGCCCGGATGCCGCAGTCGACGCTGCGGCTGTGGATCGAGGCGCACCCCGAGATCGGTGAGCAGCTGCTGCGGGTGCTCGCCCGCCGCCTGCGGCGCACCAACGACTCGGTGGCCGACCTGATCTTCACCGACGTCCCCGGCCGGGTGGCCAAGGCGCTGCTGCAGATGGCCGACCGGTTCGGCAGCCGCGAGTCCGAGGGCCTGCGCGTGAAGCACGACCTCACCCAGGAGGAGCTGGCCCAGCTGGTCGGCGCCTCCCGCGAGACGGTGAACAAGGCGCTCGCCGACTTCGTGCACCGCGGCTGGATCCAGCTGCAGGGCAAGTCCGTCGTCGTCCTCGATGAGGAGCGCCTGCGCCGCCGCGCGCGGTAACGCCGCCCCACTGAGCGCCAGAGGCCCAGAACCCACCCGGTTCTGGGCCTCTCGCGTTCAGTCGGTCGTCGATCAGTCGCCTCTGCTGGCCGCGGTGTGCATCCGGAGGATCACGAAGGAAGCGGCACGACGAGGCGGATGCGGGTGCCGTCGGGCAGGACCGCCCACCGCCCGTCGGGCTCCTCGACGAACGTCGGGCTGATCGGGTGCAGCGGTTCCGGCGGCGCACCCGCGAGCACCGCGGCGACGTCGGGGTAGCGCTCGAACTGGCCCAGCGTGTGAATGGTGGGCGGCAGCATCGGCCGGGCTCCGGCGGCCAGTTCGGCCAGGGCCGCCGCGGGGGTCAGCCACGACGCCTCGTCCGCCTCGCCGGAGACGTCCCGCGCCTCCTGGCCGACCGGCAGCGCCGCCGCGAAGAACTTGGTGTCGTAGCGCCGGGGCTCGACCGGCGGGGTGATCCAGTGCGCGAACGGGCGCACCAGGTCCGACCGCAGCGCCAGACCGCGGCCGGCGAGCAGTTCGGCCAGCGACAGATCCCGCGTCAGCAACGCCTGCCGCTGCGCCTCCCAGTCGTCGCCGGACACGTCCGGGACGACGTCGGTCGGCCCGCCGTCGGGCGGCCCGGCCAGCAGCACGCCGGCCTCCTCGAACGTCTCGCGGACGGCGGCACAGACCAGCTCGCGCGCGATCCGCTCGTCGCAGCCGAACGCGGTCGCCCACTGCTCGGGCGACGGCCCCGACCAGGCGATGTCGATGTCGCCGTCGCGGTCGTCCACCCCGCCGCCGGGATAGGCGGTCATCCCGCCGGCGAACGGCATGCCCTTGGTCCGGCGGAGCACGTAGACCTCGAGTCCGCGGGCGCCGTCCCGGAGGAGCAGGACCGTCGCCGCCTGCCGCGGTTCGGTCACTTCAGTTCGACGGTGAGCTCGACCTCGACCGGGGAGCCCAGCGGGAGTTCGGCGACGCCGATGGCGCTGCGGGCGTGCTGCCCGGCCTCGCCGAAGATCTTGCCCAGGAACTCGCTGGCGCCGTTGACCACCCGCGGCTGGCCGGTGAACCCCTCGGCGCTGGCCACGTAGCCGACGACGCGGACGATCCGCGCCACCGAGTCGAGCCCGACGAGGGCGTCGATCGCGGCGAGCCCGTTGAGCGCGCACACCTTGGCGTCGGCGGTCGCGGCCTCGACGTCCACCGAGCCGCCGACCTTGCCGGTGCGGCGCAGGCCGCCGTCGACGAAGGGCAGCTGGCCGGAGGTGAAGACCAGCGAGCCGCTGCGGATGGCCGGCACGTAGGCGGCGACCGGCGCGGCGACGGCGGGCAGCCGGATGCCGAGCTCGGCGAGCCGGGCGTGCCAGCTCTGCGGGGCGGGAGCGGGCGCGGTCATGCCGGCCGCTTCAGATAGGCGACGAGCTGCTCGGCACCACCCGGGCCGGGGAGCACGGTGACCAGCTCCCATCCGTCGACGCCCCAGGAGTCGAGGATCGCCTTGGTGTTGTGGATCAGCAGCGGGATCGTGGCGTACTCCCACTTGCGGCGGGCCGGTTCGGTCATGGCCCGACGCTAGCGCAGCCCGGCGGCGCGCGACCGGGCCGTGCGCGACCCGGCGCCCGTGCGCGACGGCGCCCGTGGGACCCGGCGCCCGTACTCCTACGCTGGGCAGGTGAGCCCCGTTTCCTCCCCGCCCGTGCGTCTGCACGTCGTCACCGGCAAGGGCGGGACCGGCAAGACCACCGTCGCCGCCGCGCTGGCCCTCGCCCTGGCCGCCGACGGACGGCGCGTGTTGCTCATCGAGACCGAGGGGCGGCAGGGCATCGCGCAGCTGTTCGACACCCCGCCCCTGCCGTACGAGGAACGCCGGGTGGCCGTCACGCGCGGCGGCGGCGAGGTGAAGGCGCTGGCCATCGACATCGAGGAGGCGCTCCTCGACTACCTGGACATGTTCTACAACCTGCGGCGGGCCGGCCGGGCGCTGCGCAAGATGGGCGCGATCGACTTCGCCACGGCCATCGCCCCCGGGCTCCGCGACGTGCTGCTCACCGGCAAGATGAAGGAGTCGGTGACCCGCCGCCACGACGGACAGCGGGTGTACGACGCCGTCGTCGTCGACGCCCCGCCCACCGGCCGGATCACCCGCTTCCTGGGTGTCACCGCCGAGATGGCGCAGCTCGCCCGCTCCGGCCCGATCAAGACGCAGAGCGACGGCGTCATGGCTGTCCTGCGCTCGTCGCAGACGGCGGTGCACCTGGTCACCCTGCTCGAGGACATGCCGGTGCAGGAGACGGCTGACGCGATCGTCGAGCTCACCGAGGCCCACCTGCCGATCGGCTCGGTGATCGTGAACATGGCGACCGAGCCCGTGCTGCCGGTCGACGGCCTCGAGCTCGCCGTCGAGGGCAAGCTGACCGGCGCCGACCTCGCCTCCGGCC
The DNA here is from genome assembly GCA_963748305.1 of uncultured Actinomycetota bacterium. Classification (GTDB taxonomy): domain Bacteria; phylum Actinomycetota; class Actinomycetes; order Mycobacteriales; family Geodermatophilaceae; genus Blastococcus_B. The sequence goes on from CAVVIN010000025.1 coordinate 112,533, forward strand.
TGGCGCCGGCCCACCTGCCCGGCGGTGAGGCGCTGGCCGACGCGCTGGCCGCCGAGGCGGTCGAGCACGCGCAGCGCTGGGCCTCCCAGGACGACATGCGGGACGAGGTCGAGGCCCTGGGCCGGCCGAGCGTGGAACTGCCGCTGCTCCCCGGCCACATGGACGTCGGTTCGCTGTTCGAGCTCGCCGCGCGCCTCGAGGACCACCTGCGCGCCGAGGCCGCCGCATGAGCGAGCGTGCGAGCGATCCGATGAGCACAGCCGCCCCGCGCTCACGGCCGACGAGCGCCAGCGAGGAGAGCCAGTGAGCGCGCAGCCCGCCGAGCGGCCCGCCCGCCCGGCCCGCCCGGCCCGGCCGGCCCCGCCGGTGCCCACCGCCCCGGCGATGGACCTGCAGGGCCTGATCGAGGACCGCGAGACCCGCATCCTCGTCTGCTGCGGCGCCGGGGGTGTCGGCAAGACGACGTCGTCGGCCGCGCTCGCGCTCGCCGCGGCGGAGGCCGGCCGCACCGTCGTCGTCCTCACCATCGACCCCGCCCGCCGGCTGGCCCAGAGCCTCGGGCTGGAGGAGCTGGACAACGAGCCGCGGCGGGTCGACGTCCCCGGGGCGCCCGGCGAACTGCACGCGATGATGCTGGACATGAAGCGCACGTTCGACGACGTCGTCGTGGCGCACTCGACCCCCGAGCGGGCCCAGCAGATCCTGGACAACCCCTTCTACCAGTCGCTGTCCTCGTCGTTCGCCGGGACGCAGGAGTACATGGCGATGGAGAAGCTGGGGCAGCTGCGGGCCAGCGACCAGTGGGACCTGATCATCGTCGACACCCCGCCGTCGCGGTCCGCGCTGGACTTCCTGGACGCACCCAACAAGATGGGGCGCTTCCTCGACGGCACGATGATCCGGCTGCTCTCCGGCAGCGGCCGCGCCGGGCTCAAGTTCGCCAGCGCCGGGTTCATGTTCTTCAGCAAGATCATCAGCAAGATCCTCGGCGGGCAGCTGCTGCGGGACATCTCCGCGTTCGTCGCCGCGCTGGACACCATGTTCGGCGGGTTCCGCGAGCGCGCGTCGGCCACCTACGAGCTGCTGCGGCGGCCGGGCACCTGGTTCGTCGTCGTCGCGACGCCGGAGCCCGACGCGCTGCGCGAGGCCTCCTACTTCGTCGACCGGCTCTCCGCGGAGGGCATGCCCCTGGCCGGGCTGGTGCTCAACCGCACCCACCCGCCGGCGACGAACCTGCTGTCGGCCACGCGGGCCGAGGGCGCGGCCGAGCGGGTCGTCGAGGCGGGCGGGGAGGGCGCCGACCTCGCGGCGGCGATACTGCGCGTGCACGCCGAGCGGATGACGCAGGCCGCCCGCGAGCAGCACCTCGCCGACCGGTTCACCAGCGCCCACCCGGAGGTCGCGGTGCGCGCGGTGCCCGCCGCCGCGGGCGACGTGCACGACCTCGACGGGCTGCGGATCATGGGCGCCGAGCTCACCGGGCCGGACGACGACACCCCGACCGGCACGCCGCGCACGCGGATCCTCCCCGCGCGCCGGGCCTGACCTCGGCGGCTGGTGGCCGCGGGTCAGTACATTTGTCGCCCGATGTCGGAGAACGCGCGTATCCGGACCGCCACACTCGCCAAGCTCGCCGCGACGATCGTCGTCGCCGGCGCGCTGCTGGCCGGGCTCCTGCTGCCCTGGGTCGGCGGCGGCGGGCTGGTCGCCCGCAACTCCGCGTCGCTGCTGGACGCGCTGCCGGTCGAGCTCACCGACGCGACCCCGGCGGGCAACACCCGCGTGCTGGCCGCCGACGGCTCGCTGATGACGATGTTCTACGAGAACAATCGCAACCCGGTCCTGCCCGAGCAGATCTCCGACGTCATGAAGCAGGCGCTCGTCGACATCGAGGACTCGCGCTTCTACGACCACAACGGCCTCGACGTGCAGGGCACGCTGCGCGCGCTGCTGCGGAACGTCGCCGCCGGGTCGGTCCAGGAGGGTGGCTCGACGCTGACCCAGCAGCTGGTCAAGCAGACCCTGCTGCAGACGGCGACGACGCCGGAGGAGCAGGCGGCCGCCGACGAGGAGAGCGTCGCGCGCAAGCTCCGGGAGGCGCGACTCGCGCTCGCCCTCGAGGAGAAGTACACGAAGGACGAGATCCTCACCCGCTACCTGAACATCGTGTACTTCGGCCACGGCGCGTACGGCATCCAGGCCGCCGCTCAGACGTACTTCAGCGTCAACGCCGCCGACCTGACCCTGCCGCAGGCCTCGATGCTCGCCGGCCTCGTGCAGAGCCCGGCCAACGACGACCCGATCACCAACCCCGACACCGCGACGGCCCGGCGTGACCAGGTGCTCCAGCGGATGTACGGCCTGGGCCACATCACCGCGGCCGAGCGCGACGAGTTCCTGGGGCAGCCGGTGCAGGTCGCGCCGGGGCAGGCGCCGCCGAACGGCTGCATCGACGCCTACACCGGCGGCTTCTTCTGCGCGTTCCTCGAGGACTACCTCAAGAACGAGCTCGGACTGACGCAGGACCAGATCAGCAACGGCGGCCTGACGATCCAGACGACGCTGCGCCCCGACATGCAGGCGGCCGGCGACCAGGCGGTGCTCAACACGCTGCCGATGGGCGACCCGCTGGCCGGCATGTACACGGCCGTGCAGCCGGGCACCGGCGCGGTGCTCGCGATGAGCGTCAACCGCCGCTACGGCTGCCCGACCCCGACTGCGAGTCCGTCGTCCTCAACGACGCCTACAGCCAGGGCTCGGGCTCGACCTACAAGACGTTCGTGGCCGCGGCGGCGCTGGAGCGCGGGTTCTCGCAGTACTACACGCTGACCACCGGCGACCCCTACACCTCGCGCGTCTACCGCGACGGCGGCGGCGCCTACGACGTCCGCAACGCCGGCCGCTACCCGGCGACGCTCGACCTCGAGCGCGCGCTCTACATGTCCTCCAACACGTACTTCCTGGCGCTGGAGGACGCCCTCGGCAGCGTCGAGGAACCGGTCCGGATGGCCGAGCGGATGGGCATGAACTTCGTCAGCCCGCCGGGCGACACGATCGTGGCGGAGAACCACGGCGCGTTCACCTTCGGCCCGTACCCGACCAGCCCGCTGGACCTCGCCAGCGCCTACAACACGCTCGCGGCCAACGGCACCCAGTGCGACCCGAGCCCGGTGGCCGAGATCCTCGACCGCGACGGGCAGCCGCTGAAGAACGCCGACGGCGAACTCGTGGTGCTCGGCCCCGAGCAGCGCTGCACCCCCGAGGCGATCCGGCCGGGCGTCGCGTCGGTGCTGAACCAGATCCTGCGGCACGACGTCGAGCCGGGCCGCTCCGGCGCGACCGGCACGCGGGCGTACGTCCCCGGCCACCAGATCGCGGGCAAGACCGGGACCTCGCAGGAGAACTACTCCGTCGCGTTCGTCGGCTACACGCCGCAGTACACGGCCAGCGTCATGGTGCTCAACCCGAAGCGGAACCAGGACGTCGGCGGCTTCGGTGGTGGCAAGGGCGCCACGATCTGGCACGACGCGATGGCCCCGATCCTCGCGGGCCAGCCGATGGTGCCGTTCCCGCCGGCCGACCCGCACGGTGCAGGAGGGCAACACCAAGCGGGTGCCGTCCTGCGGTGGGGTCAACGACTGCGAGCAGACCCTGCAGGCCGCCGGCTTCCGCACCATCATCGTCGAGGTCGACAGCGACCGCGAGGCCGGGTTCGTCGTCGGCACCAGCCCCGCCGCCGGTTCGCCGGGCGGTGCTGGAGCAGGAGATCGCGATCCAGGTCAGCAACGGCTCGGACTACGTGGAGCCCACCCCCACGCCCGACACCCGAACCGCCGCCCGCGCCGGACCCGGGCGGCGGACAGCCCGGCGGCGGTGACGGCCGGCGGCGGGCGACGGGGACGGCAACAGCGGCAACGGCGGGGGCGGCTAGCCGGCCACGCAGCGGTCGCCGCGAGCGTGCGGGCGGTGAGGAGGACGGCCTTTTCAGCCCAGCTGGCGGCGGACCTCTGCGGCCACCCGTCCGCCGTCGGCCCGGCCGGCGACGGCGCCCTGCACGGCGCCCATGACCTTGCCCATGTCCTTCATGCCGGAGGCCCCGGTGCGGGTGACGACGTCGGCGACGAGCGCGGCCAGGTCGGCGTCCTCGAGCTGCGCGGGCAGGTAACCGGCGAGCACCTCGCCCTCGGCCTCCTCCCGGGCCGCCTGCTCGGTGCGTCCGGCGCTCCCGAAGGCCTCGGCTGCCTCGCGGCGCTTCTTCGCCTCCCGCCGCAGCACCGCCTGCACCTCGTCGTCGGACAGCTCGCGGGCCTCCTTGCCGGAGACCTCTTCGGCGCTGATGGCGGTGAGCACCATCCGGAGGGTGGCGGTCGTCAGCTCGTCGCGGGCCTTCATCGCGGTGGTCAGGTCGGTGCGGAGTCGTTCCTTCAGGTCAGCCACGCTGCCAGCCTGACACGAGGGCTCCGGACACGGGGCCCGTAGTCTCGACGATCGTGCGCTGGTACACCGCCCTCCCCACTGCCGCCGTCGCCTCCGGCGCCGCGGTGACCGCCTACGCGAGCCTGTACGAGCTGCACCGCTGGACGCTGCGCCGGTTCGACGTCCCCGTGCTGGCGCCCGGCTCGAAGCCGCTGACGATCCTGCAGGTCTCGGACCTGCACATGACCGCCGGCCAGCGCTCCAAGCAGGACTGGGTGGCCGGCCTGGCCGACCTGGAGCCGGACCTGGTGATCGACACCGGTGACAACCTGGCCGGCTTCGACGCGGTGCCGGGGGTGATGAAGGCGCTCGACCCGCTGCTCGACCGGCCCGGCGCGTTCGTCATGGCCAGCAACGACTACTACGCGCCGCGGCCGAAGAACCCGCTGAAGTACTTCTTCCCCGACCACAAGCGGGTGCACGGGGTGCAGCTGCCGTGGCGCGATCTGCGCGACGGGATGGCGGCGCGCGGGTGGCTGGACCTCACCAACGCCGCCGGGGAGCTCGTCGTCGACGGTCGCCGGATCGTGTTCGCCGGCGTCGACGACTCGCACCTCGAGCGCGACCGCTACGACCAGGTGGCCGGCGAGGCCGACCGCTCGGCGGAGGTCCGCATCGGGCTGGCGCACTCCCCCGAGCCGCGGGTGCTGGACCGCTTCGCCGCGGACGGCTACGACCTGGTGCTCTGCGGGCACACGCACGGCGGCCAGCTGCGGGTGCCGTTCTACGGGGCGCTGGTCACCAACTGCGGCATCGACCGCGAGCGGGTCCGCTGGCTGCACCGGTGGGCGGAGCCGACGCCGGAGCGCCCGTCGGGCACGTGGCTGCACATCTCGGCCGGCCTGGGCACCAGCCCGTACGCCCCGGTCCGCTTCGCCTGCCCGCCGGAGGCCACGCTGCTCACCCTGACCGCCCGCGAGGCCTGACCCGCGGCAAGGAAGCGCCGAGCCGGGCGCTAGACTCGGCAGGCACCGCGGGGTGTGGCGCAGCTTGGTAGCGCGCGTCGTTCGGGACGACGAGGCCGCAGGTTCAAATCCTGTCACCCCGACCCACTGCTCAGGGGCCGCCGATGGCGGCCCCTGAGTCGTTCCGGGGTGCTGAGAGGATGACCGGGTGACAGCAGAGCCCGCCACCCCGGAAGCCCCCACCCTCTCCCCCGAGGTCACCGCCCGCTGGCAGGCCCGTTTCCGCGCGCCGCGCGTCTCGCTGCCCGGCTGGGCCGACGACGCCCCGCAGCGGAGCCTCTACACCTCCGACGTGAGCGGCGTCGTCGAGCAGTACGCCTGGGACCGGGACACCGACGAGCACCGCAAGGTCACCGACCGGCCCAACGGCACGCTGATCGGCACCCTGAGCCCGGACGGCGAGACCATCTGGTGGTTCGCCGACACCGACGGCGACGAGTTCGGCGTCTGGAGGACCCAGCCGTTCGGCGGCGGCGAGGACACCGTCGCCGTCCCCGAGGTGGAGCCCGCCTACCCGGCCGGCCTCGAGGTGGGCCGCTCGGCTGGTGGCGGTGGGCCGGTCGACGGACGACGGCAGCGAGCTGTGGCTGGCGCCCGCCGGGTCCGCGCCGCGGGTGATCTACCGGCACACCGACCCGGCGTCGGTCGACGCACTCACCCGCGACGACGAGCTGCTGGTGATCTCGCACTCGGAGCACGGCGACCCGCGTTACCCGGCGCTGCGCGTGCTCCGCACCGCGGACACCACCGAGGAGGAGCCCGCCGTCGTCGCCGAGAAGTGGGACGGCGAGGGCCGGGGCCTGCACGCGCTGGAGTTCGGCCCCCTCCCCGCCGACCGGCGGCTGCTCGTCGGGCACGAGCGCCGGGGCCGGGAGGAACTGCTGGTCTGGGACGTCGTCGCGGACACCGAGACCGAGATCGTGCTCGACCTCCCCGGCGACGTCACGGCCGGCTGGTACCCCGACGGCTCGGCGCTGCTCGTCGGCCACGACCACGCCGCGCGCAGCGAGCTCTACCGCTACGACCTGGCCGACGGTGTCCTCGAGAAGCTGGACACCCCGACCGGCGTCGTCCGCGGGGCCACCGCCCGACCCGAGGGCACCGTCGAGCTCGCCTGGTCCTCCTCGGCGCGACCCCCGGTGATCCGGCGGGCCGACGGTCCCGTCGTGCTCACGGTGGGCAGCGAGGAGCCCCCTGCGGCGTATCCGGTCGAGGACCGCTGGGTGCCCGGCCCGGGCGGGGACGTGCACGCCCTGCTGGTGCGCCCGGAAGGGTCCGGGGCCGTACGCCACGGCGTTCCTGGTGCACGGCGGCCCGGAGTCGCTGGACGACGACTCCTACCGCGCCCGCCGGGCGGCCTACGTCGACGCCGGCTACGCGGTCGTGCACGTGAACTACCGCGGGTCCACCGGGTACGGGTCGACCTGGCGCGACGCCCTCACCGGCCGGCCCGGGCTGACCGAGCTCGAGGACGTCGGCGCCGTCTACGACGCGCTGGTCGCCGAGGGGATCGTCGACCCGGCCCGCGCCCTGCTGTCGGGCGGCTCCTGGGGCGGGTTCCTCACCCTCCTGGGCCTGGGCACCCAGCCCGAGCGCTGGGCCGCCGGGCATCGCGGAGGTGCCGGTGGCCGACTACCTGGCCGCCTACGAGGACGAGATGGAAGGGCTGCGGGCCTACGACCGCGCGTTGTTCGGCGGCTCACCCGAGGAGGTGCACGACGTGTACGTGCGCTCCTCGCCGATCACCTACATCGACGCTGTGGCGGCACCCGTGCTCGTGGTGGCCGGCGCCAACGACCCGCGCTGCCCGATCCGCCAGATCGACAACTACCTCGGCGAGCTGGAGAAGCTCGGCAAGGCGCACGAGGTGTACCGCTTCGACGCCGGCCACGGGTCGCTGGTCATCGAGGAGACCATCCGTCAGGTCGAGGTCGCGCTGAACTTCGCCCTCCGGACGGTGCCGCCGGGCCGCGTCCTTCCCCGATAGGGCGTGGGGCCGGCCGGTCCCCGGAGATCCCGCGCCGGGAGCAGCACCAGCAGCGCCAGCATGACGCAGGTGTAGACGCTCCTCCCGACGATGTCGGCGGGTAGCGAGGTGGGCATCCCGGCGGCGGGCACGAAGGTCCAGTAGGTCGACAGGAGGAACGGGACGGCGACGGCGACGGCGAGCAGGCCGGCGCCGACGGCGAGCGCCCGCGGGCGGTCGCGGGACCAGTGCGAGACCGGTCCCAGCACCGGGGTCCCGGCGGCCACGTCCGCGAGCAGCACCACCGCCGGGACGACCCAGTACAGGTGGTGCACCCACGAGATCGGGCTCACCAGGCAGGCGGTCAACCCCACGAGCGTGACGGCGGTCAGGTCATCCCCGCGCCGGTACACGCGCACCGCGCGCCACAGCCCGAGGACGGCGACACCGGCGGCGAGCAGCGCCCACAGCAGGCGGTCCGGCGGCTCGGGATCGGACACGTGGGCCAGCAGGCCCAGCACCGACTGGTTCCACGGATTGACGAGCCGGCCGACCCGCGTCGTGTCCCACAGCGTGCTCGTCCAGTACTCCCACGAAGCGCCCGCGTCGACCACGAAGCCGAGCAGCGTGGCGCCCAGCACCGTGCCCGTCGCGACGACGGCGGCCCGACGACGACCGATCAGCAGGAGGAAGACGATGAACAGGCCGGGCGTCAGCTTCAGTGCGGTCGCGAGGCCGATCCCGACCCCGCACCAGGCCCGGCCCCGGCGCAGCGCGACGACGTCGGCGAGGACCAGCGCGAAGATGAACATGTTCAGTTGGCCCTCGCCCAGCGTCACCCGGATCGGCTCCATCGCCAGGACCGCGGGCACCGCGAGAGCCACCGCGAACCACGGGGACGTCCCGTGCCGCCGCGCCACCGGCGCGACCAGCCACCAGGTCACCAGCACGACGACGGCGGCGGAGGCCAGCAGGATCAGCACCGCCGCCGGCCCGACGCGCAGCCAGGTCAGCGGAACCATGAGCGCCGCGGCGAACGGCGGATAGGTGTACCCCTTCGGCCCGGGCTCCAGCTCGAACGAGTACAACGGCTCGCCCTGCACCCACCACAGCACCGCGCCTCGGTAGACCTGCAGGTCGAAGAAGCCGTGCAGCGGGGGCTTCTCCACCACCTCGAAGACGACGTAGTAGGCGGCCGCGGTCACCGCACCGACTGCGCCGAGCCGGGTGCCCGCCTGCGCCACGACATGCCGGCGCGACCGGGACGCCGGACCTCTCTCCGGAACGGACGTCGGCATGGCCGCCCCTGTTCCGCCGCTGGGCCGACTAGGTGGGTGGCCAGCGTAAACGGCGAGGAGGCGCCAAACGCAGGATCAGCGTGCGGCCTGCGCTGCGATGAGCTCCGCGATCTGGATGGTGTTGAGGGCGGCGCCCTTGCGGAGGTTGTCGTTGCTGACGAACAGCGCGAGGCCGCGGCCGCCGTCGACGCCCGGGTCCTGGCGGATGCGGCCCACGTAGCTCGGGTCGCGGCCGGCGGCCTGCAGCGGCGTCGGGACGTCGGACAGCTCCACGCCCGGCGCGGTCGAGAGCAGCTCGGTGGCCCGCGCGACGGAGAGCTCACGCGCAAATTCGAGGTTCAGCGACAGCGAGTGCCCGCTGAACACCGGCACGCGGACGCAGGTGCCCGAGACCCGCAGCTCGGGGATGCCGAGGATCTTGCGGCTCTCGTTGCGGAGCTTCTGCTCCTCGTCGGTCTCGAACGAGCCGTCGTCGACGACGGAGCCGGCCATCGGGAGCACGTTGAACGCGATCGGCCGCACGTACTTCTGAGGCTCCGGGAAGTGCACGGCCGAGCCGTCGTGGGCGAGCTCGGCGGCCTTGTCGACGACCGCCTTCACCTGCCCGTCGAGCTCCTCCACGCCGGCGAGGCCGCTGCCCGAGACCGCCTGGTAGGTGCTGGCGATCATCCGGACCAGCTGCGCCTCGGCGTGCAGCGGCGCGAGCACCGGCATCGCGGCCATGGTCGTGCAGTTGGGGTTGGCGATGATGCCCTTGCGCATCTCGGCGAGGGCGTGCGGGTTGACCTCGCTGACGATCAGCGGGACGTCGGGGTCGCGCCGGAAGGCGGAGCTGTTGTCGATGACCGTGACGCCGGCCGCGGCGAAGCGGGGCGCCTGGGCCCGCGAGGTGGTGGCGCCGGCGGAGAACAGCGCGACGTCGAGCCCCGTCGGGTCGGCCGTGGCGGCGTCCTCGACGGCGATCTCGCCGTCGCCCCACGGCAGGGTGCTGCCGGCGGAGCGGGCCGAGGCGAAGAAGCGCAGCTCTGCCAGCGGGAAGTTCCGCTCGGCGAGGATCTGCCGCATCACGCCGCCGACCTGGCCGGTGGCGCCGACGATGCCGACCCGCAGGCCGCTGCTGCTGAACGTGCTCATCGACCGGTCCCTCCGTAGACGACCGCCTCGGCCTGGTCCGAGCCGAGGTCGAAGGCGTCGTGCACCGCGCGGACGGCGATGTCGACGTCGGTGTCGCGGCAGACCACGGAGATGCGGATCTCCGAGGTGCTGATCAGCTCCAGGTTGACACCGGAGTCGGCCAGCGCGCCGAAGAACTTGGCGGACACGCCGGGGTGGGAGCGCATCCCGGCACCGACCAGCGACACCTTGCCGATGTGCTGGTCGAAGCGGACGTCGGCGAAGCCCACGGTGTGCTTGACCTTCTCCAGCGCCGCGAGGGCCGTCGGGCCGTCGCTGACCGGGAGGGTGAAGGAGATGTCGGCGAGCTTGCTGGTCTCGGCCGACACGTTCTGCACGATCATGTCGATGTTGATCTCGGCATCGGCGAGCACACGGAAGATCTGCGCCGCCTCGCCCGGCCGGTCGGGCACGCCGTAGACGGTGATCTTGCCTTCGCTGCGGTCGTGCGCGACGCCCGTGATGATCGCCTGTTCCACCGGGAGGTCCTCCATCGAGCCGGCCACGATCGTGCCCGGGAGCTGTGAGTAGGAGCTGCGGACGTGCACGGGGATGTTGTAGCGGCGGGCGTACTCGACGCAGCGCAGCATGAGCACCTTCGCCCCCGACGCGGCCAGCTCGAGCATCTCCTCGTAGGTGATGGTCTCGAGCCGCTTCGCGTTGGGGACGATCCGCGGGTCGGCGGTGAAGACGCCGTCGACGTCGGTGTAGATCTCGCAGACGTCGGCCCGCAACGCCGCGGCGACGGCCACCGCGGTGGTGTCCGAGCCGCCGCGGCCGAGCGTGGTGATGTCCTTGGTGTCCTGGCTGACGCCCTGGAACCCGGCGACGATCACGATCGAGCCCTCGTTGAGGGCGTCGCGGAGCCGGCCCGGCGTGACGTCGATGATCCGCGCCTTGCCGTGGCTGGACGTGGTGATGACGCCGGCCTGCGACCCGGTGAACGACCGCGCCTCGTAGCCGTGCGTGGAGATGGCGATGGCCAGCAGCGCCATCGAGATCCGCTCGCCGGCGGTGAGGAGCATGTCGAGCTCGCGACCGGGCGGGTCGTCGGTGATCTGGCTCGCCTGGTCGAGCAGCTCGTCGGTGGTGTCACCCATCGCCGAGACCACGACGACGACGTCGTCACCGTTCTTCTTCGCGGCGACGATCCGCTCGGCGACACGCTTCATGTGCTCTGCGGAGGCGACGGAGGATCCGCCGTACTTCTGGACGACGAGGGCCACGGGTCCACAGGCTACCGAGCGCGCCCGCGGCACCGGCGGTTGCGTCCTGGGCAGGCGCGGGATGTGATCATCGGATGGACGATCCCGAGCAGTGGCTGCTCAGCACCGAGGAGCGCGGGAACCCGCACACCGCCCTGCCCGGTTGGACGGCCGGCAACCTCGCCGAGCCGCTGCTGCACGGCAGCACGTACTTCGACCGACTGGTCGACGAGGTGCAGTCGCTGAATGCCGGCGACCACCTGTTCTTCACCGACTGGCGGGGCGATCCCGACGAGAAGCTGCGCGACGACGGTCCCACCGTGGCCGAGCTGTTCACCGACGCCGTCAAGCGCGGCGTGTGCGTCCGCGGGCTCGTGTGGCGCTCGCACATGGCCCGGATGTCGCTGAACAAGGAGGCCAACCGGGCCCTGGACCTCGAGATCGAGCACGGCGGCGGCGAGGTGATCCTCGACCAGCGGATCCGCCGGATGGGCAGCCACCACCAGAAGCTCGTCGTGCTGCGGCACGACGAGGCGCCGGAGAAGGACGTGGCGTTCGTCGGCGGGATCGACCTCTGTTACGGCCGTCGCGACACCGCCGAGCACCTCGGTGATCCGCAGGGACTGCCGATGGCGGCGGCCTACGGGCCGAACCCGCCCTGGCACGACCTGCAGTTGGAGATCCGCGGTCCGGCGGTCGCGATGCTCGACACCGTGTTCCGCGAGCGCTGGGACGACCCGAACAGCCCCGACCAGGACCACCCGATCGCCTACCTCCGCGACAGGTTCCGGCACGCCCGGCTGCACGCCGACCCGCTGCCGCCGCCACTGCCCCCGCCGCCGGAGTGCGGCCCGCACTACGTCCAGAACCTGCGCACCTATCCGGCGATCCGCCCGCCGTACGACTTCGCGCCCGATGGTGAGCGGTCGGTGGCCCGGGGCTACTCGAAGGCGATCAAGCGGGCCCGGCGGCTGATCTACCTCGAGGACCAGTACATGTGGTCCGCCGACGTCGCCCGGCTCTTCGCCGAGGCACTGACGGCGCACCCCGACATGCACCTGGTCGTCGTCGTGCCGCGGATGCCCGACCAGGAGGGCGCGATGGCGCAGATCCCGGAGATGATCGGCCGGTGGCAGGCGATCGAGATGTGCAAGCAGGCCGGCGAGGGCCGCGTGCACGTGTTCGACGTCGAGAACCACGTCGGCACTCCGGTCTACGTGCACGCCAAGGTGTGCGTGGTCGACGACGTGTGGGCCAGCGTTGGCAGCGACAACTTCAACCGGCGGTCGTGGACCCACGACAGCGAGCTGTCCAGCGGGGTGCTGGACACCACGCGGGACCCCCGGGAGCCGCGCGACCCCGGCGGTATCGGCGACGGCGCCCGTGTCTTCGCCCGTGATCTGCGACTGACGCTGGCCCGGGAGCACCTGGACCTGCCTGCGGACGGCAGCGGGGACGCCGATCTGGTCGATCCGGCCCGGTTCGTCGCGGCGATCACCGCGAGCGCCACAGCGCTCGACGCCTGGCACGAGGGGGGACGGCAGGGACCGCGACCGCCCGGCCGGCTCCGTCCGCACCGGGCCGAGCGGGTGCGGCGGCTCACCCGGCTGTGGGCGACGCCGATCTACCGGATGCTGGACGACCCGGACGGCCGGCCGCTGCGGTTACGGCTGAAGGGCGAGTTCTGAGCCGGCGTCAGTCGCCGCAGACGATGAGGACCTTCGCCGACCCGACCGACGGCCGGTTCCAGAGGGCGAGGAACTGCTGCGCCTCGCCCTGGGTGCGGAAGTAGATGGCGACGGCGTCCCCGAAAGGATCCACGCCGGCGGCCTCGGCCCCTTCGTCGCAGAGCGTGCCGATGAAGCCGCGGTAGCCGAGCGCCTGCAGGTCGCGGTGGACGGCCTCCATGCGCGAGCGCTCCGCGGCCGAGTAGTCGCGGGCGACGCTGAGGTAGACGCCCCAGGGTTCCTGCCCGTACGCCGCACCGACCTCCGACGGCCGGTTCGCCGGGGGCGGCGCCGGGGCGGGGGGGCTGGGGCGGGCGTCGTCGTCGCGGCCGTCGTCGCGGCAGCGCCCGTGGTCGCCGTCGAGGTGGCGGTGGTCGGTGCCGCGCTCGTCGACGACGACGCGGACGAGGAGGTCGTCGCCGATGCGTCGGCGGAGGCGGACGCCGAGGTCGACGACGCCGCCGCTCGGGCGTCCCGAGCCGTCTCGTCGAGCCCGTCGACAAAGGTCGCGCAGCCGCCGAGCAGTGCGATCGCCACCAGCGCGACCACCGGTCCCCGTTTCCTCATGATCGAAAGATAGGAGACCCGGCGGGCTTTCTGCCCCGGATCGATCGCCGGGCTCATCCCTCCGGGGGTTGCGTCGCCCGACAGCCCTGCCGCGTGCTCCTGCCCCTGCGGAAGCTTGTGCTCTGCCCGTCCTGATGGGCAGAGCACAAGCGTCCGTGCAAAGGACTTCTTGCATGCCTGAGCCCTGTGGGCAGAGCACCTGTCCACAGATCGGGCGCTCCCGCGCGGCCGTCGGCGCGGCACGCTCGACCCGTGCCGCGCTTCGACCTCCCCGGGGTGCTGCGACGGATCCGGCGGCAGTCGCGACCTGTCCCAGCGGGAGCTGGCTCGGGCGATCGACACGTCGAAGTCCACGGTCGCCGCGGCCGAGGCCGGGCACACGGGCCTCGATGTCCGGCTCCTCGCCCGCGCGGCGGCAGCTCGCCGGGCTCCGGCTGGCACTGCTCGACGCCGCGGACACCGAGGTGCCGGTCATGGCCGACGGCGCGGTCCGGGACATGTCCGGCCGGCGGTTCCCGGCACACCTCGACACCCGGTACAGCGACGACGGGTGGTGGCACGGGCCGGAGCGCTACTCGCGCGCGCAGCCCTGGTACACGTTCGACCGGGAGCGCACCGTCCGCGACTGGTACCGCGGTCGCAGCGGCACTCCCGACGACCACCAGCTCCCCCAGCCGGGCGACTCGACCGCGGGACGAGGGCGGCCGAGCGGCGCCGTCGGCAGTTGCAACGGCAGGCCGAGGAGCTGCAGCGCGCCTTCCTGGCCGGCGAACTGCGCCACTCCCCGACGGCGTTCGAGTGCACCTGCCCGCCGCCGCTGCGAGGAGCTCGACGACCGCTCCGGCACGCCCGTGCACGCGCCGGAGTGCCGATGTCTCTGCGACGTGGCCTGACGCGCTGCTACCGTGGTCACGTGCGCGGCAGCCTCCTGCTTACCCGCCGCGGCGAGGCCCTCTCCTAGGTCGGCCCCCTCGCCGCGGTGACCTGCCGTGACCGAGTGCGTTCCCGGCGCCTGCTGACCGCCCCACCGGAGCTGAGTCCAGCCCGCGCCAGAGGAGCCCGAACCCGTGAGCACCAACCGCTTCAGCAGCGAGCAGAGCGCCGACATGAGCGCCGCTCATCCCCACGTACGCCATCCGCAGCAGCCGTCGCGGATGCCGATCCATCGCTACAGCCCCTTCACCCCGATCGCCCTGCCCGACCGCACGTGGCCGGAGACGGTCACCACCGCGGCACCCCGCTGGTGCGCGGTCGACCTGCGCGACGGCAACCAGGCGCTGATCGACCCGATGACGCCCGACCGCAAGCGGCGCATGTTCGACCTGCTGGTCCGGATGGGCTACAAGGAGATCGAGGTCGGCTTCCCGGCCGCCAGCCAGACGGACTTCGACTTCGTCCGGCAGCTGATCGAGGAGGACCTCGTCCCCGACGACGTCGTCATCCAGGTGCTGACCCAGGCCCGTGACGAGCTGATCGAGCGCACCTTCGAGTCCATTCGCGGCGCCAAGCAGGCGATCGTGCACCTGTACAACTCGACCAGCACCCTGCAGCGGCGCGTGGTGTTCAACTCCGACCGGGCGGGCATCGTCGACATCGCCGTCCACGGGGCGCAGCTGGTCCGCAAGCTGGCCGAGGAGATGACCGAGACCGAGGTCCGGTACCAGTACTCCCCCGAGTCCTTCACCGGGACCGAGCTCGACTTCGCCGTCGAGATCTGCGACGCGGTCACCGACGTCTGGGAGCCGACTCCCGACCGGCCGGTCATCATCAACCTGCCGGCCACCGTCGAGATGGCCGAGCCGACGGTCTACGCCGACCAGATCGAGTGGATGCACCGCAACCTGGGCCGGCGCGACTCCGTCGTCCTGTCCCTGCACCCGCACAACGACCGCGGCACCGCCGTCGCCGCCGCCGAGCTGGGCCACCGCGCCGGCGCGGACCGCATCGAGGGCTGCCTGTTCGGCAACGGCGAGCGCACCGGCAACGTCGACCTGGTCACCCTCGGCCTGAACCTGTTCAGCCAGGGCATCGACCCGCAGATCGACTTCTCCGACATCGACGAGATCCGCCGCACCGTCGAGTACTGCAACCAGCTCGGCGTGCACGAGCGGCACCCCTACGGCGGCGACCTCGTCTACACGGCCTTCTCCGGCTCCCACCAGGACGCGATCAACAAGGGCTTCACGGCGCTCGCGGCAGACGCGCAGGCCGCGGGGAAGACCGTCGACGAGATGCCGTGGGCGGTCCCGTACCTGCCGATCGACCCCAAGGACGTCGGCCGCAGCTACGAGGCCGTGATCCGGGTGAACAGCCAGTCCGGCAAGGGCGGCGTCGCCTACATCATGAAGACCGAGAACCACCTCGACCTGCCCCGCCGGCTGCAGATCGAGTTCAGCGCCGTCATCCAGCGGCACACCGACAACGAGGGCGGCGAGGTCACCGCCCAGCAGATGTGGGCCGCCTTCTCCAGCGAGTACCTGCCCGACCCCGACGCACCCTGGGGCCGGTTCTCCCTCGCCGGGCACCGCCACCAGGCGCACGGTCACCAGGTCGACGAGATGACCGTCGAACTGGTCGACAACGGCGTCCCGGTCAGCATCGCCGGCCGCGGCAACGGCCCGATCGCCGCGTTCGTCGATGCGCTGCGGTCCCTCGACGTCGACATCCGCGTCCTCGACTACGCCGAGCACGCCATGTCGGCCGGCGGCGACGCCCAGGCCGCCGCCTACGTCGAGTGCGCCGTCGGCGACCGCATCCTCTGGGGGGTCGGCATCGACCCGAACATCGTCAGCGCCTCGCTGCGCGCGGTGGTCTCAGCGGTCAACCGGGCCCAGCGGTAAGAAATCTCGTCGGCGGGCATCGGAAAACCCTGCGCCCGGACGACGGAGGGACATGGGCAGCCCGGGATCGCACGCGGTGGCGCCACCGCCCGATCCCGGGCTGCTGTCGCTCTACGACCGTGCCCTGCCCGAGGTCTACGGCTATCTGCTCGCCCGGTGCGGCCAGCGCGCGCTCGCCGAGGACCTCACCGCCGAGACGTTCCTCGCCGCCGTCCGGGCCGAGGGCGACGGGGGCCCACCTCTCACCGTCGCCTGGCTGATCGGCACGGCCCGGCACAAGCTCGTCGACCACTGGCGGCGGCGCGAACGCGAGGAGCGCGGCCTGCGGCTGCTCGAGGGCGGTGCCGCCGGCGCCGAGGACCCCTGGGACGCCCAGCTCGACGCCCTCCGCGCGCAGGAGGTCCTCGACCGGCTCACCCCCGCGCAACGGGCGGCGCTGACCCTCCGCTACCTCGACGACCTGCCGGTCCCCCGGGTCGCCGCACTCCTCGACCGCACCGTGCACGCCACCGAGGCGCTGCTCGTGCGGTCACGCACCGCGTTCCGCCGTCAGTACGAAGTCCACGCGATCCGCCGGGAGGTGCGTCGTGACCGATCCCGAACGGCCCTTCCGCTCCCTCGCCCGGCCGGTCACGCCGGTCGAACCCGATCCCGGCTTCGCCGCTGAACTGCGCGAGCGGCTGCGCCGTGCACTACTGCAGCAACAGCCCGTGCCCCGAGCCTCCGGAGGTCGATCCCCGATGACACAGCTGGTGCCCTATCTCGTCGTCCGCGACGCCCGGGCCGCCCTCGATTGGTACGCCGACGCCTTCGGCGCCCACACCGTGGGCGACCCGTACCAGGACGGCGACCGGGTCGGGCACGCCGAGCTCGAGGTCGCACGGCGCGACGGTCTATCTCGCCGACGCCTATCCGGAACTCGGTCTCACCCCGCCGGACGACGGCCGGGTGGCGGTCTCGCTGCACCTCACCGTCCCCGACGTCGACGCCGCGGTCGAGCGCGCCCGGGCCGTCGGTGCCACCGTGGAGCGCCCGCCCACCGACGCCTCGTACGGCCGGACCGGGGTCATCGTCGACCCGTACGGGCACCGCTGGATGCTGCAGACCCCGGCGCAGCCCGCCGGTCCCGGCCCACGCCCCGGCGACGCGGTCTACCTGACCCTGCAGGTGCCCGACGGCGCCCGCGCCCGCGACTTCTACGAGGCGGTGCTCGGCTGGAGCACGGTGCCCGGCCGGGTCCCGGACGGCTGGCAGGTCGAGGACACCACGCCGATGATCGGCATCGGCGGCGGCACCTCGGAGCCGGGCATGGTGCCGATGTACGCCGTCGACGACCTCGAGGTCGCCGTCGCCGCCGTCCGCACCGCCGGGGGCCAGGCGGGCGAGATCGAGCGGCAGCCCTACGGCCTGACCACCCTGTGCCGGGACGACCAGGGGCTGCCCTTCTACCTGGGTCAGCTGGGCTGAGGCCGCTCCGGCGGGGCATCGGCCGGCTCGTCACCGCGGTAGACGGTGTCGCGGGTGTCGCCGGTGCGCAGCTCGTCGACCAGCAGCAGGTCGCGGCGCACGTGCCGACGGCGGTAGGCCACCCGGCTGATCATGTGCGCGCTGACCGGCGCGGTGAGCAACTGGAACGCGGCGACCAGCAGCAGCATCCAGGTGGCCGACCAGCCCTGCAGCCGGAGCGCGCCGCCGATCATGATCAGCAGCACGCCGAGCACCTGCGGCTTGGTGCCCGCGTGCATCCGGGACAGGACATCGGGGAACCGCAGGAGGCCGAGCCCCGCCGTCAGGCAGAGGAAGCACCCGGCCAGCAGCAGGACGACGGCGACGATGTCGGAGACGGAGGTCGGATCGATCACCGGTCCGCCTCCCGGGCCCGCGCCTCGTGCTCCTCGGCCGCCAGCGGGAGACCGACGTCGGTGCCGTCGTCACGGGACTGCACGAGCATCCCGCCGACGTAGCGGGCCACCGACACCGAGCCGACGAACGCGAGCAACGACACCACGACCAGGACCGGCACGACGGTCGGGTCCCGCTGCAGCGCCGCGTAGACCGCGAGCCCCGCCGAGATGATCACCAGCAGGATGTCGGTGGCGACCACCCGGTCCAGCAGCGACGGCCCCTTCGCCAGGCGGACGAGGGCGAGCAGGGCACCGCCGCCGAGCATGCCGTAGGCCAGCCAGAACACGATCGTCATGGCGTCGTCCTCCCGCCGGCGGGCGCCGGGCGGTCGTGCGGCGCCTCGGACAGGGCCGCGATCTCCTCGGCCGACCCGAACGCGCGGACCACCCGCTCCTCCATCGTCAGCACCGAGGCCCGCCGCCGCTCGACGTCGTCGAGGTCGGTGACGTGCAGGACGTGCACGGCGATGGACTGCTGCTCGCGGTCCATGTCGATGACCAGCGAGCCGGGCACGAGGGCCGTGGCCTCGGCGACGATCGTCATGAGCAGGTCGGAGTCGGTGCGGAGCTCGACCGAGATGATGGCGCTGTGCCGGATGCCGCTGGGCCGGATCGTCTGCCAGGCCACCTGCGCGCCGGACACCACCAGGTCGAGCAGGAACGTGCCGAGGAACACCAGCAGTCCGACCGGGTGGACGCGGGTGCCCCCGACGACCGGCGGCAGCGGGAGCAGCAGGGTGACGGCGAGCGCGAGCACCGTCCCGGAGATCAGGTTGGCCCACGACCAGGTGCCCCACAGCAGGTTCCAGACCAGCACCAGCCACACCAGCAGCGGCAGCTGGTGCCGGAGCTGGTGGGCCACGCCGGTGCCGCCGTCGGTCGGCGACCGCGCGCTCACGGCTCGGCCCGGAGGACGGCGGCGATGTACGGGGCCCGGTCGAACAGGTCGGTGGCCGCCTGGTCGGCGACGCCGTACAGCGGCCCGGCCAGCACGGTCAGGGCGACGGTCACCGCGACCATCGCCGCGGTCGCGCCGACCATCACCTGCGGCAGCGGGCGCAGCGCCGGGCGGCTCGCGCCGTCCCCGCCCAGGCCGTCGGTGACCGGGCTGGTGGCGGTGGCGACGGCGGTGTGCCGGGCCCAGGCGGCCTGGCGCGCGGCGGTGCGGGTCGACGTCGGCGACCCGCCGTCCGCGGCCTCGGGCGTCCGCGTCGGGCGGCTCCTCGTGGTCGACGTCCCCGGACGGCGCGGGGCCCGACTCGGGTCCGGCGTCGGCGGCCGCGGCCTGGAACGTGTCCTCGGCGGGCGACTGCGCCGGCGGCCGCCAGAACGCCCGGCTCCAGACGCGGGAGACGGCGACCAGCGTGAGCAGGCTGGTGATGACGCCGGCGGCCACGACGACGTAGGGCAGCCAGCCGCCGACGGCGACGCCGGCCTCCAGCAGCCCGAGCTTCCCGATGAACCCCGACAGCGGCGGGATGCCGGCCAGGTTCATCGCCGGCACGAAGAACAGGATCGCCAGCAGCGGGGACGCCTTCGCCAGCCCGCCCAGGCGGTCGACCGCCGTCGAGTCGCCCCGGCGCTCGATCAGCCCGGCCACCAGGAACAGCGTCGTCTGGATGGCGATGTGGTGGACCACGTAGAAGATCGCGCCGGCCAGCCCGGCCGTCGTCGCCAGGGCGATGCCGAACACCATGTAGCCGATGTGGCTGACCAGCGTGAACGACAGGATCCGGCGGATGTCGGTCTGCGCGACCGCGCCGAGGATGCCGACGAGCATGGTCGCCAGCGCCGCCCACATCAGCACCTGGTCGAGCGCGCCGCCGGGGAACAGCAGGGTCTGGGTGCGGATGATCGCGTAGACGCCGACCTTGGTCAGCAGGCCGGCGAACACCGCGGTGACCGGCGCGGGCGCGGTCGGGTAGCTGTCGGGCAGCCAGGCCGAGAGCGGGAAGACCGCCGCCTTGATCGAGAACGCGATCAGCAGCAGGGAGTGCAGCAGCAGCTGGACGCCGTCGGGCAGGTCGCCCAGCCGCCCGGCGAGCTGGGCCATGTTGACCGTGCCGGTCGAGGCGTAGATCAGCGCGATCGCGGCGAGGAACAGCAGCGAGCTCAGCAGGCTGACGACGATGTAGGTGACGCCGGCGCGGATGCGCGGGGCCGAGCCGCCGAGGGTCAGCAGCACGTAGCTGGCGGTCAGCAGGATCTCGAAGCCGACGTAGAGGTTGAACAGGTCGCCGGCCAGGAACGCGTTGGCCACGCCCGCCATCAGCACGAGGAACGTCGGGTGGAAGATCGAGATCGGCGTCTCCTCGTCGCCGTCGGCCGAGCCCTGGCCGACCGCGAACACGAGGACGCCGAGCCCCACGGTCGCGGCGACGACGAGCATCAGCGCCGACAGCCGGTCGACGACGAGCACGATGCCCAGCGGCACCGGCCAGCCCCCGACGGACACCGCGTCGGCGCCCTCGGCGTGCGCGTGCAGGAGCAGCAGCACCGACACGGTCAGCACGGCCGCGAGGACGGCGATGCTCAGCGTGCGCTGGGTGCGCGGGTGCCGGCCGCCGACCAGCAGCGCGGCGGCGGCGCCGAGCAGCGGCAGCAGCACCGGCAGCGGCGTGAGGACGCGGATCACCGGCGCTCCCGCTGCGTCGCGGGGAGGTCGACGTCGTCGGACGGGATGCCCGCGTAGTGCCGGTCGAGCAGTTCCTCGACCTCGCGGTCGCTGTGCAGGCTGTCCGCGTGGCCGGCCGCCCGGTCCTCGGGCGCGAGGTCGTCGGGGTCCATCTCGTCGGCGTCGGTGCCCGAGCGGCGGGCCACCCGGCGGTCCTCCTCGTCGACGCCGACCACCTCCTGGCGGACCAGCCGCCAGGAGCGGTAGATGATCGCCAGCAGGAAGGCCGCGATGCCGAACGTGATGACGATCGCGGTGAGGATCAGCGCCTGCGGCAGCGGGTCGCTCATCTCCTCGGGCTCGGAGACCCCGAGGATCGGCGCCAGCCCGGCGGGGCCGCCGGTCGACAGCAGCAGCAGGTTGGTGGCGTTGCCCAGCAGCAGGAAGCCGAGCAGCACGCGGGTGAGGCTGCGGTCCAGGAGCAGGTAGACCCCGGCGGCGTAGAGCCCGCCGATGATCACCGGCAGGACGACGGTCGGCGTCATCGGAGGATCACCTCGTCGGGAGCGGCGTCGATCGGGTCGTCCTCGTCGACCTGGCGGTCCAGCTCGGCGCCGAGGCTGCGCAGCACGTCGAGCACCAGGCCGACGACGATCAGGTAGACGCCGATGTCGAAGAAGAGCGACGTCACCAGCTTCACGTGGCCGAGGACGGGCAGCGTCGTCTCGAGGATCGCCGTCTGCAGGACCTGCGCGCCCAGGGTGAGCCCGACGACGCCGGTGCCGCCGGCGAACAGCAGCCCGGCGCCGAGCAGCAGCCCGGGGTCCACCGGGGCGGCCTCGCCCAGCTCGTAGCGGCCGCCGGCCAGGTAGCGGAGCACCAGCGCGAGCCCGGCGACCAGCCCGCCGGCGAACCCGCCGCCCGGGTCGTTGTGGCCGCTGAACAGCAGGTACACGGAGAAGACGACGATCGTGTGGAACAGGATCCGGGTGATCACCTCGAGGACGACCGACCGGCGCTCGGGCGCCAGCGCGACCGAGGCGGCCAGCCACTGCCGCCGGGGCGCCCGGCGGGCCTGCCGTCCGGCCTCCGGGTGCACCTGGCCGGGCTCCAGCCGGGCGACCGTGCCGGTGCGGCGGCGCAGGAAGACGAGGCTGGCGACGCCGGTCGCGGCGACGACGAGCAGCGAGATCTCGCCGAGGGTGTCCCAGGCCCGGATGTCGACCAGGGTCACGTTGACGATGTTCTGCCCGCCCCCGAAGTCGAAGGCGGCCTCCGGGTAGGCGACCGACACGGGGGTCGCCGTCCGGGCGCTGAGCGCCACCGCGCCGGCGCCGGCCATCAGCAGCCCGACGGACACGGCGATGACCCCGCGCACGGCTCGCTCCCGCGGCCGGTGCCGCTCGGTGATGTCCTTCGGCAGCTTGCGCAGCACGAGCACGAAGACGACGAGGGTCAGGGTCTCGACGAGGAACTGGGTCAGCGCGAGGTCGGGGGCGCCCTGCAGCGCGAAGAGCACCGCGAGGCCGTAGCCGGTGACGCCGACGACGAGCACCGCCGACAGCCGCTGGCGGATGCGCAGCGCGAGCGCGGCGGCGACCAGCACGACCGCGCCGACCAGCGCCTGGACCGGGGTGTCCCAGGCCCGCCACTCGTCCGGCCACGGCGCCCGGAAGAGCAGCACCGCGCCGGGCAGCGCCAGGACGACGACGAGGATCGTGCCGAGGTAGGCCGGCAGCGAACCGCGTTGCGTGGTGCCGGTGACCAGGACGGCGAGCCGGTCCAGCGCCTGCATCGTGTTCCAGTAGCCCTCGTCGGCGGAGGCGCCGACCGCATGCCGTTGCTGGAAGCGGGCGACCGGCGTCCGGAGGACGAACAGCGTGGCGCCGCCGGCCAGGGTCAGTGCCGAGAGCGCGAGCGCCGGCTGCAGGCCGTGCCAGAGCGCGAGCTCCTCGGCCTCCGGCGCGATCAGCGGCAGCGCGTCGGCGTACTGGGCGATGAGCGGCTCGATCAGCGGGCTG
This sequence comes from uncultured Actinomycetota bacterium, assembly GCA_963748305.1. Lineage (GTDB taxonomy): Bacteria > Actinomycetota > Actinomycetes > Mycobacteriales > Geodermatophilaceae > Blastococcus_B. The sequence continues at coordinate 135,289 of CAVVIN010000025.1, forward strand.
GCCGGCCCGACAGTGAGGCCGGCGAGGGCGAGCACGGCGGGTGCGGCGAGGAACAGCGGGCCGGGGCGGTGCACGAGCTCGGCCGGCTCGGTGTCGGGCAGGCCCGGTTTGCGCGCGAACGCGCCCCACAGGAAGCGGATCGTGTACGCGGCGGTGAGCACCGAGCCCAGCACGAGGCCGGCGAGTTCGAGGAGGGCCGCGGCGCGGTCGGGCAGTCCGCCGTCCAGGAGCGCGGTGAACGCCGCCTCCTTGCCGACGAACCCGAACATCGGCGGGATGCCGGCCATCGACGCCCCGGCCAGGCCGCCGATGACCGCGAGGACCGGCAGGCGCCGGCCCAGGCCGGAGAGCTTGCGCAGGTCGCGGACCCCGGTGGCGTGGTCGATGACGCCGACGGTGAGGAAGAGCGTGGACTTGAACAGCGCGTGCGCGACGAGCATCGCCAGCCCTGCCGCGGCGAGCTCCCGGCTGCCCCCGCCGACCAGGACCATGAGGAAGCCGAGCTGGCTGACCGTGCCGAAGGCGAGCAGCAGCTTCAGGTCGTTCTGCCGCAGGGCGCGGTAGCCGCCGACCAGCATGGTGGCCAGCCCGAGACCCAGCACGATCGGGCGCCAGCCGGGGAGGTCGGCGAAGCCGGGGGCCAGCCGGGCGACCAGGTAGATGCCGGCCTTCACCATCGCGGCGGCGTGCAGGTAGGCGCTGACCGGCGTCGGGGCCTCCATGGCCGCGGGCAGCCAGAAGTGGAACGGCACCATCGCCGACTTGGTGATCGCCCCGACCAGGACCAGGACCGTGCCGCCGACCAGCACCGGACCGCTGCCCGGGTCGGCCACGACCTCCGACAGCAGGTAGCTGCCGCTCGCCTCGCCGATCATGATCAGGCCCAGCAGCATCGCCAGGCCGCCGGCCGTGGTGAGCACCAGGGCCTGGCTCGCCGCCCGCCGCGCGGCCACCCGGGCGCCCGAGCCGCCGATGAGCAGGAACGAGAAGACGGTGGTGAGCTCCCAGAAGACGTAGAGGAGCAGCAGGTCGTCGGCGAGGACGAGACCGAGCATGGAGCCGGCGAACGCGGTGAGATTGCCGGCGAACCGGCCGATGCCCTCGTCGTCGGGCTCGAAGTAGCGGGCGCAGTACAGCAGGACGAGCGCGCCGACGCCGGTGACGAGGGCGGCGAGGGTCAGCCCCAGCGCGTCGAGCCGCAGCGTCACGGACAGGTCGAGCGCCGGCACCCACGGCGTCGTCTCCCGCACCTCGCCGCCGCCGGTGATGGTGCCCAGCTGCGCGACGATCCAGCCGAACGCGACCGCCGGCACCAGCGCCAGGACCAGGAACGCCTGCCGCCCCCACCACCGCACGAGCACGGGCGCCAGGACGGCGGCCACGAGGTGGAGGAGCAGGAGTGGAAGCACGGGTCTCCGGGAGTCGATGCGGCTCGGGGACCACTGACGTCGGTCGAGGACGACGGCCGGCGGTAAGGCTCAGCTTACCTGCGGCGATGATGATCAGGTCACCTGATCATTAGGGGTCCTGGCTCACGATCGACGGTGAGCCAGGACCCCATACGGTGAGCCAGGACGACGCCGGCCCGGGAACTCAGCCCTCCGCGAGCTCCGCGGCCGCCAGCCACTCGTTCTCGACCTGTTCCTTCTCCGCGTGCACCGCCTTCAGCTGGGCGTCCAGCTCGGCGGCCCTCCCGTAGTCGGCCGCAGCGGCCGCCAACTGCTCGTGCAGCTTCTTCTCGTCGGCGTCCAGCTTGAGCATCCGCCGCTCCAGCCGGCTCGCGTCCTTCTTGGCGGCCCGGGCGTCGGCGGCCGAGACCGCCGGACGCGCAGCGGAGGCAGCGCCCACCGGACGGGTCTCGGCACCGGACGCCGTGGTCAGCGGGGCGCCGCCGGCCGCGCGCCGGGCCAGGTACTCCTCGACCCCACCGGGCAGCTCGGCGAGCGTTCCGTCGCCGAGCAGGGCGACCACCTTGTCGCAGACCCGGTCGACGAAGTACCGGTCGTGACTGACGACGAGCACGGTGCCGGGGAACGAGTCGAGCAGGTCCTCGAGCGCGGTGAGCGTGTCGATGTCGAGGTCGTTCGTCGGCTCGTCGAGCAGCAGCACGTTCGGCTCCGCCATCAGCAGGCGCAGCAGCTGGAGGCGCCGCCGCTCGCCGCCGGAGAGGTCGCCGACGGGGGTCCACTGCCGGTTGGCCGCGAACCCGAACCGCTCGGCCAGCGACGAGGCGGAGATCTCCTGGTTGCCGATCCGCGCGATCCGGGCGACCTCCTGCACCGCCTCCAGCACGCGCGCCTTCGGCGGCAGCTCGGTGACGTGCTGGGACAGGTACGCCGGGGCGACGGTCTGCCCGACGACGACGGTGCCCGCGTCCGGCCGCGTCTCGCCGACCAGCAGCTTGAGCAGCGACGTCTTGCCCGCCCCGTTGACCCCGACGATGCCGATCCGGTCGCCCGGGCCGACGTGCCAGGTCAGGTCGGCGAACAGGGTGCGTCTGCCGACATCCTCGGCAGGTCTGGAGACAGAGCCGTCGTCGGTGGGGACGGCGTAGGCGACATCCTCGACGTCGTAGACGGACTTGCCGAGCCGACGGGCGGCGAAGCCCTTGAGCGCCATCGAGTCGCGGGGCGGCGGCTCGTCGGCGATCAGCGCCTGCGCGGCGTCGATCCGGAACTTCGGCTTGCTCGTCCGCGCCGGCGGGCCGCGCCGCAGCCAGGCGAGCTCCTTGCGGACGAGGTTCATCCGCCGGTCCTCGGTGACCGCGGAGATCCGGGCCCGCTCGGCCCGCGCCAGCGTGTACGCCGAGTAGCCGCCCTCGTAGGAGTGCACCGAACCGTCGGCGACCTCCCACGTCGTGGTGCACACCTCGTCGAGGAACCACCGGTCGTGGGTGACGACGACCAGGCCGCCGGTGCGGGCGCGCACGTACTCGGCCAGCCAGGCGACGCCCTCGACGTCGAGGTGGTTGGTGGGCTCGTCGAGGACGAGCAGGTCCAGCGGGCGGATCAGCTGCGCGGCCAGCGCCACGCGGCGGCGCTCGCCACCGGACATCGGCGCGACCGGGGCGTCGAGCCCCAGGCGGTCCAGCTCGAGGCCGGTCAGGACCGAGCGGACGGCGGCGTCGCCGGCCCACTCGTGCTCGGCGGCGAACATCGACGGCGGGAGGACGACGTCGCGCACCGTCGTCCCCGCGGGGAGCGTGCCGGTCTGGTCCAGGACGCCCATGGCGAGATCGCCGCGGCGGGTCACCCGCCCGGAGTCCGGTTCGTCCGAGCCGGTCAGCAGCGACAGCAGGGTGCTCTTCCCGCCGCCGTTGCGGCCGACGACACCGATCCGTTCGCCGGCGGCGACGCCGAGGGAGACGTCGTCGAGGATCACGGTGGTGCCGTGCGCCTTGTGCACCCGCTCCAGGTTGACCAGGTTCAGGGGCGCGCTCATCGGCTGCTGCGGGAAGTCATGGGCCCCCAGTATCGCCGGGGCCCGTCGGGCGGCACCCGCGCGGGGCGGTTCCCCCGATCGTCACGGTCCGGACACGACTGCGCCCCTAGCTGTATCCAAGGCGGCTGCAAGTGATCTCCGGAGAGTCGAGAGCGACACACAGCCGACGCCTCGTCCCCGCCCCGGGGACGGAAGGAGATCCACGATGACGTCCCCGGCAGCCCGGCACCACAACGACGACCCGCGCCCGTACCGGGGAGGGCTCCGGTCGGTGACGGACCTGCCGGACGACGACCTCGCGACCGCGCCCGTGTGGTGGGCCCGGCTGGCGCACCGCGACGTCCTGCCCGTCGAGCACTCGCTGGTCGCCGTCGGCTCGGCCCGGCTCCCGCACGGCACCGCGGTCGACCTGACCGCCGTCGATCCGCGGGGTGGCCGACCCACCGGCTGGCTGGTCGACGTCCGCTATCGCGCCTGCGACGGCCGGATCCAGCGGTTGGAGGCCTCCCCCGGGCTCGCCGACCCCTCCCTGACGCTGTGGTTCGCCGAGATCGCGCACGCCACCAGCGACATCCCGTCGGCGTCGCTGGTCGCGTTCCGCGGGGACGCCTTCCCGCCCGGGACGCTGGTGACCCCGTCGGAGGTGACGGCCCGCGGCCTGACGATGGCCGAGAACGGCGGCGAGCTGCGGTGGTGGACCCGCAGTGGGCTGATCGAGACCGTGACGCTGGACGCGGACCTCGCCGAGCGCGGCGTGGGCCGCCTGCTGACCAATCTGGCCGGCGGGATCGCGATGCTGCGCAACTGGCCGCCGCTGGTGGACTCGATGGCGCCGCACCCGGGGCTCACGCCAGGCGCGTGACCTCGACCGTCACCGTGTGGCCCTCGCTGTTGGGTCCGCTGAACAACCCCTTGAACGGCGGCACGTCGCCGTAGTCGCGGCCCCGGGCGAGGGTCACGTGACGGGTGCCGACGTCGACGGAGTTGGTGGGGTCGAACGCGTTCCAGCCGCCGTCCCACCACTCCACCCACGCGTGGCTCTCACCGGTGACCGGCTCGCCGATCGCGGCGTCCCGCTTGGGGTGCAGGTAGCCGGAGACGTAGCGGGCGGGCAGGCCGAGGGCGCGCATCAGCCCCACGGTGACGTGGGAGATGTCCTGGCAGACGCCCTTGCCCTTGGTCCAGGCCTGCATCGCGTTGGTCTTCACGTTGGTCGAGCCCGACAGGTACTCCATCCGCCCCCGGACGAACCGGCACAGCTGGGCGCCGGCCTCGTGCGGGCGGGCGTCGGCGATCGCGTCCCGGGCCTCGGCGACGACGTCGTCGTCCATGGCGGTGAGCGGGGTCGGCACCAGGAGCTCACCGAACTGGTCGCGTACCTCGCGGCGGGCCAGGGCGCCCCAGCCGACCCGGTCGTGCCCGGCCAGGTCCGGCCCGGCCTCGACGGTCGACGTGCCGGTGACGGTGAGCTCGGAGTGCGGGTTGTGCAGGTCGAAGGCGGTGACCGTGGCACCCCAGTAGTCGCGGTAGGCGAAGGCGCTGGCGGCCGGCTCGATCTCCACCTTCGAGCGCAGCGTCGTCTGCCGGGGGCTGTTCTCCGGGGTCAGCCGGGCCTCGTTGTAGGACGACCGGACCGTGCCGTTGTAGCGGAACGTCGTCCGGTGCACGACCTGCAGCCGCCAGCGGCCGGTGGCCCGCACCGGCCCCGAGCCCTGCCGACTGCGACTGCGTGGCTCACCCGGCCTCCTCCGGCACCCACACCTGCGGCGCCTGCTCGGTGAAGAAGCGGTGGGTCACCGCGGCGCTGGCCGCCGAACAGGCCCGCTGGAGCATCTCCAGCCGCGACGGCAGCTGGCTCAGCAGCTCCGGCGTGCTCATGAACTCGAGCATCGTGCGGGCCCGCCCGACGATGCGGTGCGCCTCGCCGGCCACCCCGATGCGGGCGGCGTCGCGGACCGTGGAGCGCTCCAGCTCGACCAGGCACGCCTCGGCCTGCTCCAGCGCCGCGAAGACCGACCGCGGGAACAGCCGGTCCAGCAGCAGGAACTCCGCCGCGCGGCTGGAGTTGACCATGCCGCGGTAGCTGCGCAGGTAGGGCTCGTAGGCGCCGGTGGAGCGCAGCACCAACGTCCAGGACGGCGCGTTCTTGCCGCCCATGACGCGGGTGGAGATGATCCGCGAGGTCATGTCGACCCGCTCCAGCGAGCGGCCGAGGATCAGGAACAGCCAGCTCTCGTCCCGGCTCATCGTGGCGTCGGCCAGGCCGAACACCATCGCCGACCGCTCGCGCACGAACCGGAACAGCGAGTGCGGGCCGTACCGGCGGGCCATCGTCCGCTGCTGCGGGAGCGCGTTGTGGGTGACGTTGAGCGACTCCCAGATCTCCGCCGAGAGCACCTCGCGAGCGCCGCGGGCGTTCTCCCGGGCGGCCGACAGCGCACCCACGATCGAGCTCGAGCTGGCGCGGTCGAAGGCCAGCGTCGCCAGCACCCGCTCGGTGTCGGCCTCCGCCTCCGGCGTCGGCGAACCCATCAGCGCGAGCAGGTTGGAGCACGCCCGGCGCTCGTCGATCCACGGGTCCTCGACCAGCCGCTGGGTGTGCACGTCGAGGATGCGCGCGGTGTCGTCGGCGCGCTCCACGTACCGGCCGATCCAGAACAGCGACTCTGCGATGCGGCTCAGCACGGCCCCTCCAGGGCCAGAATGGCCATTTTGGCCCCTTCACCGGACTGCTGCTGTTGCTGCGACTGCCCGAGCGACGGCGTCGTCGAAGGGCCCCGGGTCCTGGTGCGGCGGATCCTCGGGCAGGTCGGCGGCGGTGAACTCGATGGTGGTGAGGTCGGGCTCCGCCTCGTCGGTCGCCTGCCGCGGCGGGCTGAGCACCCAGGTGTCCTTGGACCCGCCGCCCTGGCTGGAGTTGACCACCAGCTCGCCCTCGGGCAGCGCGACGCGGGTCAGGCCACCGGGCAGCACCCACACCTTGTCGCCGTCGTTGATCGCGAACGGCCGCAGGTCGACGTGCCGCGGCGCGATCCGGCCGCCGATCAGGGTCGGGCAGGTGGACAGCCCGATCGGCTTCTGGGCGATCCAGTCCCGGGGCCGGGCCCGCACCTTGACCGCGAGCTCCGCCAGCGTCTTCTCATCCGCCCGCGGCCCGATGACGATCCCCTTGCCGCCGCTGCCGTCGACCGGCTTGAGCACCAGCTGGTCGAGCGTCTCCAGGACCCACTCGACGGTGTCGGCGTCGTCGAGCCGGTGCGTCTCGGCGTTCTGCAGCACCGGCTCCTCGGACAGGTAGTACCGGATGAGGTCGGGTACCCAGGTGAAGAGCAGCTTGTCGTCGGCGACCCCGTTGCCGACGGCGTTGGCGATGGTCACCCGGCCGGCGCGGGCGGCGTTGAGCACCCCGGCGCAGCCGATCACCGAGTCCGGGCGGAAGTGCACCGGGTCGAGGAAGTCGTCGTCGATGCGCCGGTAGATGACGTCGACGCGCTGCTGCCCGTCCGTCGTCCGCATGCTGACCTGGTTGCCGGCGCAGACCAGGTCGCGGCCCTCGACCAGCTCCACGCCCATCTGGCGGGCCAGCAGCGCGTGCTCGAAGTACGCGGAGTTGTAGACGCCCGGCGTGAGGACGACGACCGTCGGCTCGGCCACGCTGGACGGCGCCGACGCCTTGAGCGCGGCCAGCAGCCGGCTCGGGTAGTCCGCGACCGGCTGGATGCGGTGGTCGGCGAACAGCTCCGGCAGCACCTGGCTCATGGCGGCGCGGTTGGTGATGACGTAGCTGACGCCGGACGGCGAGCGGAGGTTGTCCTCGAGCACGCGGAAGTCGCCGGCCTCGTCGCGCACCAGGTCGATGCCCGAGACGTGCACCCGCACCCCGTTGGCCGGCACCAGCCCGTGCGCCTGCCGGTGGAAGTGCGCGCTGGTGGTGACGACGCTGCGCGGCACGATGCGGTCGGCGAAGCACTGGCCCGCGCCGTAGACGTCGGCCAGGAACGCCTCGAGCGCGTGCACCCGCTGGGCGACGCCGCGCTCGATGAGGTCCCACTCCTCGGCGCCGATCACCCGCGGCACGATGTCGAGCGGGAACGGTTGCTCCTCGCCGGCGTGCGCGAAGGTGACGCCGGCGTCCCGGTAGGTCTGGCTCAGCAGGTCGGCGCGGGCAGCCAGTTCCTCGCCGTCGATCGGCTGCAGCGACGCGAACAGGCCGGCGTACGCGGCCCGCGGCGAACCCGGGCCGCCGAACATCTCGTCCCACTGCTGCCCGAGGGGGTAGCCGTCGAAGAGGTCCGCCATGCGTCGAACCTAGTGACGCCGTGTGTCCCGCGCGTTTCGAGCCGATGCGACACGCTCAGGCGGCCGACCGCCTCGGCCGCGGCGACCGCCTCCTCGTCGCGGGTGGAGTGCGGGAGACGCAGGCAGGCGACGGCGCCGAGCAGGACGACGCCGGCCACCGCGAGCAGGGCTCCCTCGACGCTCACCGCACGGGCGAGGCCGGGGACGACGAGGTTGCCGAGGATCCCGCCGAGCGCCATGGCGAGGGACATCGCCGAGACGGCGGTGGCCCGGTGCGCGGCGGTGACCCGGGTGTGCAGCACCGCGCTCAGCAGCGGCCAGGTGGAGCCGTGCGCGAGGTAGTACGTGGCGAAGCCGACCGCGCCGACGACGAGCAGGTCGGGGCCGGCGAACACCGCGAGCCCTCCGGCGCCGAGCACCGACAGGAGCACGCAGGTGAGCCGTGTCGAACCCCGCAGCAGCCGGCGCAGGGCCGGCGTCGCCACGGCGCCGAGCGCCGCCGCGGCGAAGGAGAGGGCGAGCGCGACCCCGTAGACCGCCGCCCCGTCGTCGGCTCCGCCGGCGAGGTCCGCGAAGCGCACCGGCCCGAGCAGTTCGCAGCCGACCAGGCCGACGCCCCCGACGGCGGTGAGCAGGAGGACCAGCCGCATCGGCCCGTCGGTGACCGACAACCGCACCGCGCCGGTCACGGTCGCCGGCACCGCCCGGACACCCGCGACCAGCGACGCCGCGACGCTGCCCTCCCGGGGCGGGCGGTCCTCGGTCAGCAGCCGGAGCACCCCGCGACGAACAGCAGGTCGAGCGACGGCGGCCGCGAGGTACGGCAACGCGAGCGCGTTGCCGCTGACGCCGCCGAGCAGCCCCGGCAGCAGCCCGCCGACGACGGCGCCGACGGCGAGCCCGCCGCCGTCGGCCGCCGAGTGCCGGGCCAGGCCGGGCGCGACGTCGGCGGCGGGGTCGATGCGGTGGACGGTGTCGACGTACCAGGCCTCGACCGGACCGGAGTCCAGCGCGCGGCCGATGCCGAGCAGCAGCACGCCGGCGAGGAAGCCGAGGAAGCTCGTCGCGGTCGCGTAGACGACGCAGGAGACCAGGTGCAGCAGCGCCCCGGCGACGACGACGGCGCGGCGGCCGAGGACGTCGGCCAGCCCGCCGGTCGGCAGCTCCAGCACCATGATCACGATGCCGTGCACGGTGAACAGCAGCCCGATCTCGGCCAGGGAGAGACCGCGCGACTGGGCCAGCAGCACGGTGATCGGCGTGGTGAGGCCCACCGGGAGCCAGCGCAGCGCGGTCAGCCCGACCAGCCGGCGGGTGGCCGAGCGGACCGTGGTCGGCGCGCTCACGACGGCCATTCCGTCAGCGGGACGACGTCGAGGAGAACAACGACGAGATCGGCCGCCCTCCGGCCCCGCGACGGCCGGGTGCTCGTCCATCCACCGGGTCAGCACGGCGTCGAGTTCGGCCACGAGAGCCGGGCCTGCTGGGGGCGCAGCCGCAGCGCGTAGTCGTTCAGCGAGGCTCCGGCCGTCCAGGCCGGATCCAGCTGGTCCTTCTGCGTCTGCCAGGCCTGCAGGACACGCGCGTGCCCCTGGAGCTGCAGGCGGGTCATCTCGTCCTGCACCTCGGCGCCGCCCTCCTGCGCGACGACGTCGGCCGCCTCCCAGGTGGTCATCCGGTGGCGCGCCCGCCACCAGCGTTCCCGCGCGGTGCCCTGACCCTCGACCTCCTCGACGAAGCCGTAGGCGGCGAGCTGGCGGAGGTGGTAGCTGGTGGCGCCGCTGCTCTCGCCGACCGCGCGGCCGAGCTGGCTGGCCGTCGCCGGGCCGTGCAGGCGGAGGTGGCCGAGCAGCCGGTTGCGCAGCGGGTGGGCGAGCGCGCGCAGGGCACGGACGTCGGTGACCTGGACGGCGGGCTCGGGCGCCGGCTCGGTGGGCATGCGGCCACCGTAGGAGTGCAAAGAGTTCTTTGCAAGGATTTCTTTGCACTCGTGGGTCAGTCGGCGACGGCGATCCCGAGCCACGGCCGGAGTGCGCCGTCGGAGAGCAGCCGGCCGACCCGCCCCGACTGCTCCTCCGCCTGCCGGAACGCGGGATCCTCGCCGTGCCGACGGGCGACCTCGGCCTCCACCGCGTCGGCCCGCTCGTGTCCACTCCGGCGGGCTGTCGGCGAGGTCGGCCTCGGCGGTGTCGACGAGCCGCAACCCGGCGTCGGCGAGCAGGCCGCGGAGCTCGGCCTCGCGCGGGAACTCGTTGCCCTCCGGCAGCGGCGGGGGCAGGGGCCCGTCCGCGACGAAGACCAGCAGGCCCAGGCGGCCGCCGGCGGTCAGCACCCGGCGCAGCTCGGCCAGCGCGCCGGCCTTGTCGGAGGTCGTGCAGAGGACGCCGAGGCACCAGGCGGCGTCGAACGGAGCCGTCGGCGAACGGCAGCCGCCTGGCCGAGCGCGACCACCGAGGGCAGCCCGAACAGCCGGCGGCCCGCGCCGGCACGGCGGCGGCCATCGGCTCGGCGCAGACCGGCCGCACGCCCCGCTCGGCGGCCAGCCAGCCGGCCGGCCCGCCCACCCCCGCGCCGGCGTCGAGCACCCGGCTGCCCGGGCGCGAGGTCCAGCCGGTCGGCCAGCCAGCGCAGCGCCCCCTCGCTGCCGCTCCCCCGGCACCCGGCGGGGATCGCGTACTCGGGACCGAGCGCCCGCACCGCCTCCTCGGTCCAGCCGGCGACGGTGTCGAACTCCGCCTCCATCGCCTCGCTCTCGAGCTCGCTCATCCGCGCCCTCTCCCGGAGCCGTGCGGCGACCTCCGCCTTGACCTGCGCGCCGTCGTCCGCGACCGCGGCTGGAGCCCGAGCCGGACAGGTTGACCCCGACGACGCCCGGCACCGCGAGCAGCGCGCGGGCCTCGTCGACGGCCGCGGCGATGCCGGCCGGCGCGCGGGTCCGGTGCGGCCAGCACCCGCTCGACGACGGCGTCGTCCAGGTGCAGGCCCGGGAAGCGCTGCAGCACGCCGCGCCGAGGGCTCGTCGGTGTAGACGGCGACCCCGGCGACGAACGGCAGCGTCGCGCCGGCCGCCCGGGCGGCCGCGACGAAGGCCGCCACGCCGGGCGGGGCCGCTCACGTGGTTGAGCACGCACAGCTGCGCGCCGGCCCGCTGCTTCTGCGCCACCCGCGCCGGGCGGCAGGTCGACCGGGGGCGCGTCGGGCGACTCGGGGACGGCGACCGCCAGGCCCATCCCCGCGGCGAGCGCGGTCAGCCGGGTGCCGTCGAGGTCGAAGACCTGGGTGACGCCGGGGCGCACGCCGGGACCGCGCGCCGTCGCCGGTGACGCACAGGACGCCGTCGACGCCGAGCGCGGCCAGCCCGGCGAGCTCCTGCTCGAGCACGACGCGGTTGCGGTCGCGGCAGGCCAGCGTCGTCCAGAGCCGGCCGCCCGCGCCGAGCACCTCGGCGGCGACCATCGTCGGGGGCAGGTCGGGGCGCTCGGCGTGCTCACCGACGAGCAGCGCGTCCGCAGCCGGGCCGAGCAGCCGGACGACGCGGCGCAGCGGCGGCCGGGTCGAACGGCGGGACGGAGAGGTCGGCCAGGACGACGGGGTGCTCGGCGGCCGCCGCGATCAGCGCGGCCCGGCCGGTCGGTGCGACCGGCGGGCCGGGCCACCGCACCGGGGGCTCGTCGAGGAACACGCAGCGGTGCTCGGCGACCTCGCACCGCTCGTCGTCGCGGACGCCGCCGCACGGGCCGAAGACCATGCGCTTCGGGCAGCCGGCCGCCCGCGCCGGTCCCCGCCTCCACCGGGGGCCTGCCCGACGCCGCCGCGAAACCCGCCGCACCCGGCAGATCCGTCCGTGCGTCCGGCGCGCCGGGAGATCGGCGATCTCGCCGGGGGTCGGACGGCAGAGACTGGGAAGACATCGGGGGTCCCGGGCGCTACAGTCACTGCTAGTTGAGCCCTCAACCAAGGAGGCCGGCATGCCTGCCGTGACCGTCGAAGACACCACCGTCCTGCCGCGCGTCCCGGTCCCCGCCCCCGGCACGGTCCGCCGCCGCGTCCGGTCGGTGACCACCGCGCCGTCCGGCTTCGAGGGCGAGGGCTTCCCGGTCCGCCGCGCGTTCGCCGGCGTCGACCTCCGCGACCTCGACCCGTTCATCCACATGGACCAGATGGGCGAGGTCGAGTACGCGCCGGGTGAGCCCAAGGGCACCGCCTGGCACCCGCACCGCGGCTTCGAGACCGTCACCTACATCATCGACGGCACCTTCGAGCACCAGGACTCCCACGGCGGCGGCGGCTTCATCACCAACGGCGACACCCAGTGGATGACCGCCGGCGGCGGCGTCCTGCACATCGAGCGCCCGCCGGAGCACCTCGTCGTCAGCGGCGGCCTGTTCCACGGCCTGCAGCTGTGGGTGAACCTGCCCAAGGCGCAGAAGTGGGTCGAGCCGCGCTACCAGGACCTGCGGGCCGACGAGTCGGTGCTGCTGGCCAGCCCCGACGCCGGCGCGTTCCTCCGGGTCATCGCCGGCGACATCGCCGGGCACGCCGGTCCGGGCTCGACCTACACGCCGATGGCGATGGTGCACGCGACCGTCTCCCCCGGCGCCACCCTCGACCTGCCGTGGCGACCGGACTTCAACGCGCTCGTCTACGTCCTCTCCGGGGCCGGCTCGGTCGGGATCGACGGCCACCCGGTGCGCACCGGTCAGCTGGCGGTGTTCGGCCCGGGCGACACGATCACGATCAACGGCGCGGTGCACCAGGAGTCCCGGACGCCCGCGCTGGACGTCGTCATCCTCGGTGGGCAGCCCATCCGCGAGCCGGTCGCCATGTACGGGCCGTTCGTCATGAACACCCGCCAGGAGGTCATGGACGCGTTCACCGACTTCCAGGCCGGTCGCCTCGGCTCGATCCCCGCCTCCTACGTGCCGCACGGCGCCGTCGCGGGCGAGACCGGACAGGACGCCGAGTAGGTCTCACAATGGCCCTATCGGCCCTCGGGGGGAGCCGCCATGAGCAACCTCGACACCCGTCCCGCGGCCCAGCAGCTCGGCGGCCTGGAGGCCACGAGCGCCGGCCCCGCGCTCGACCTGCTGCCGGGCAAGGAGGTGCTGCTCGGCGAGAGCACGCGCGTCCGCCGGCTGCTGCCGACCCTCGGCCGGCGGATGGTCGGCGCGTGGGCGTTCGTCGACCACTACGGCCCGGACGACGTGGCCGCCGGCGCCGGCATGCAGGTGGCGCCGCACCCGCACACCGGGCTGCAGACGGTGTCGTGGCTGCTCGAGGGGCGGGTGCACCACCGCGACTCCCTCGGCAGCGACGTGGAGTTCGGTCCCGGCGAGCTGGCGCTGATGACGGCGGGGCACGGCATCGCGCACGCGGAGCAGTCCCCGTCATCCGCACCCGCGGTTCCTGCACGGCGCCCAGCTGTGGGTGGTGCTCCCCGACGCCGACCGGGAGACCGCGCCGGCGTTCGAGCACCACGCGACCCTGCCCGGCTTCACCTCCGACGGCGTGACGACGACGGTGCTCATGGGCTCCTTCGGCGGGGCGACGTCGCCGGGCACCGCGTACACGCCGCTGGTCGGGGTCGACCTGGACCTGGCCGCCGGCGCCGACGTCGAGGTGCCGCTGGAACCGGACTTCGAGTACGGGCTGCTCGCCTCGTCCGGCTCGGCGACGGTGGAGGACGCACCGCTCGAGCGCGGCTCGATGCTCTACCTCGGCACCGGCCGCCGGTCGCTGCGCCTGCGCGCCGCCGAGGCCAGCCGGCTGCTGCTGCTGGGCGGCGAGCCGTTCGACGAGCAGCATCGTCATGTGGTGGAACTTCGTCGGCCGGTCGGGCGAGGAGATCGCCGACTACGCCGAGCGGTGGAACGCCGAGGACGAGCGGTTCGGCGCGGTGGTCGGCTACGACGGGGCCCGGCTCGCCGCCCCGCCGCTGCCGCCGGTGCACGCTCGGCCCGCGGCCGGGTGCGGTGAGGGCATGACCGTCGATCCGCGGCATGCGCGAGTTCGTCGCCGGCCACCACTGGGGCGTGCTGGCCACCGTGAAGCGCGACGGCCGGCCGCAGCTGTCCAACGTCGGCTACTTCTTCGACCCCGAGGCCGACCTGGTCCGGGTCTCGGTCACCGCCGACCGCGCCAAGACCAGGAACCTCGCCGCCGATCCCCGCGTCACCCTGCACGTGGCCTCGAAGGACTTCTGGACCTGGGTGGCGGTCGAGGGCACCGCCGAGCTCACCCCCGTGGCGGCCGACCCGAACGACGCCACGGTGGAGGAGCTCGTCACGTACTACCGCGGCATCAACGGCGAGCACGACGAACTGGGACGAGTACCGCGCCGCGATGGTCGCCGACCGCCGCCTCGTCGTCCGGTTCCGGCCCGAGCACGCCTACGGGCAGATGCCCGGCTGAGAGTGGCCCCGGCAGGGGCCCACTCGCTCCGGCCCGGCCCGGCTCAGCTCTTGGCCGGGCCCATCACCTCGAACGGCGCGCCCCACGGGTCCTGGACGATGGCGAACCGCCCGAACGGGGTGTCCATCGCGGGCATCCTGACCGTGCCGCCCTTCGCCTCGACGGTGGCCACCGCCTGGTCGGTGTCGGCCACCAGGAAGCAGGTCAGCCAGCCCGTCGGCATTCCCTCCATCTGGCCGCCCGAGCCCGCCGAGCGGGTTGCCGCCGGTGGCGAAGGTCGTGTAGTCCATGCCCTCCTCGCCACCCTGCTCGGGTGACATCGCGTCGAAGGTGAACCCGAAGACGGCCGTGTAGAACTCGCGGGCGGCGGCCGAGTCGGCGACCATCGCCTCGTTCCACGCCAGGGCGCCGGGCTCGTTGTGGATCCGGACGCCGGTGTTCATGCCGGACTGCCACAGGCCGAACGGGTTCCCCTGCGGGTCGAGGGCGATGACCATCGTGCCCATCGGGCCGACCTCCATCGGCTCGACGATCACGGTTCCGCCGGCCTCGCGGATCTTCGCGGCGGTGGCCGCGGCGTCGTCGGCGGCGAAGTACGTCGTCCACCGGGGCGGGTCGTTCGGGTCCTGCTGCGGGCCGAGGCCGGCGGCCATCTGCCCCTCGACGGTGGCGGTCAGGTAGCCGCCGAACTCGGGTTCACCGCCGGTGTACTGCCACCCGAGCAGGGCGGTGTAGAAGTCCTTGGTCGCGTCGAGATCGGCCGCGCCGTAGTCGACCCAACAGGGCGTTCCGTTGGGCCACGGGGTGTCACGGGTGGGCATGACGTCTCCTTGAGAGAGGGGAGGAGGGCCGCTCCACCGGGGACGGACAGCCACCGGGGACTCGGCCAGTTCCTCCTTCAATGACGGGAAGAGAGCACCGTCCCACCGGGCACCGACAGTTCCCAGCGCTCCGCGCACCGGCCGACGATCAGAAGTCGCCGCCCCCGAAGTCCCCGCCGAAGTCGCCGCCCCCGAAGTCACCACCGGAGTCACCGCCGCCGAAGTCACCGGCGTTCCAGTCGCCGCCGCCCCCGTCGTGGTCGCCGAAGATGAGACCGCCGAGCAGGAGCCCGCCGAGCCCGGCGCCGAGCGGGCTGATCCCGCCGCCCCGGCCACCGAAGCCGCCCCCGTACCCGCCGCCGTAACCGCGCCGCCCGTAGCCGCCGTAGCCCCCGCCGTATCCGCCGTAGCCCTGCTGCTGGGACCACTGCGCGACGTCGTTCTGCGCGGCGTCGAGGGCGAACTGGGCCAGCCGGTCGGCGGCCTGCGCATCGCCCAGCGCCGCGCTGGGATCGCCCTCGGCCTGGTCCTCGGCCGAACGCAGGTGCCGCTGCGCCTCGGCCAGCCGGGTCCGGGCGGTGCTGCCGACGGCGCCGCGGCGGGTGCCGATGAAGTCCTCGGCGGCGGCGACCGCCGAGCGGGCGGTGAGCAGTGCCTGGCCGAGGGACTCCACCGCCCGGCGCTCGCGGGTCTGCTGGTCGCGGGCGGTGCGCAGGGCCTGCTCGAGGGTCAGGTCGGCCTCCTCCAGCCGACGCAGCGCGGCGAGCGGGTCCGGCGACCCGCCGTCGGCCGGCCGCAGCGCTTCGTCGGCGGACGACATGGCCGCCTCCGCCCGGGCGATCTGCGGCTGCAGGTCCGCGCGGTGGCCCGACGCGAGCAGCGCCCGGGCCTCGGCGAGGTCGCCCTCGATGTCGGCGCGGGCGACCGGCACCCGGTGCTCGGCCGCGGCGAGGTCGGCGGCCAGCCGCTCGATCGCGTCGAGGAGGGTGGTGCTCTGCGCGACGGCGTTCTCCGCCCCCCGCAGGCGGCCGATCGACCGGCCGCTCTGCCCGGCGGCCTGATCGTCTCGCGCGAGATCCACGGCCTGCTGGGCCGCCGCCAGCCGGACGCCCGCCTCGCCGACGTTCTGGACGACGGACGTGACGGCGGCGGGGGCGTACCGGCGCTGCAGGTCGGCGACCCGCTGCTCCTCGCGCGGCAGCCGCTCCTGCAGCTCCGCGATCCGGGCGCCCATCTGCTCCACCGCCTGGGGCGCGCTGCGCTCCTGCTCGCGCAGGGCGTCGAGGGCGTCGGCCTGGGCCTGCAGCCGCCCGCTGGCGGCGTCGGTGCGCTGCAGCAGTTCGGTGAGCATCTCCCGCTGCGTCGGCTCGTCCTCGGGGATCTCGTCGTCGAGTTCCTGCCGGATGCTGAAGGCCCGGGTCAGGTCGGCCCGCGACTGGGCCAGCGCGGCGGCCAGCCCGGGCACGGCCTCCTCGCCGAAGTGGGCGTGGGCGTAGTCGAGGCTCACCTGGGCGGTGCGGACCCGCTCGTCGAGGTCGAGGAGGGCCGCGCTCGCCCGGTAGTTGAGCTGCTCGGTGGGGGTGCCGGCGTGCGGGTCGGCCCGCGCGAGCCGCTGGACCGGCGGCGGCAGCGCCGCCTTCGCCCGACGGCGGGAGCGCACCACCCAGTAGGCCCCGCCCGCGATCAGGAAGAGCAGGAGGACGACGAGCAGCGTGGCGAACCCGCCGGAGCCCGCGGACGCGCTCTCCGAGGCGGCCGGCTGCTGCGTCTCGATCGTGGTGAGCCCCTCGGCGAGGGCGATCGCCGCCCCGTCGAAGTCGCCCTGCGAGAGCAGCGCCTCGACGTCGCCGGCGAGCACGTCCTGCAGCTCCGAGGGGTCGATCTCGTCGCCGTGGTGGACGCCGTACTCCCGGTCGTCGACCGCGACGGCCATCAGCACGTCGTCGGTGTCGAGGCCGGTCTGCTCCGCGCTCGACCGTGCCCATTCGGCACCGTCGGTGCCGTCGAAACTGTCGACGTAGACGACGTAGAGCTCCGTGCCGGTCTCGGACTCCAGCTCGTCCATCGCGTCCTGGATCTCCTGCTCCTGCCCGTCGAGGACGCCCGCCTCGTCGGTGACCTGGTCGGTCACGCCCGCGGGCGGATCCGCCAGGGCCGGGACGGCGCTGCCCGCGAGCAGTGCGGCCGCGAGACCCGCCACGATGGTCAGCCGACGCACGATGGAACCCTCCGATGGACGGGGCGTGCACTACCGACGCCCGGACTGTAGGCACGCACGGGCGGTCAGCGGAGTTCCCCTGCGCGCCGCGCGAGCGTGCCCGGGCGGCTCAGAAGCGCCCGCCGCCACTCCGGCGGCCGCCTCCGGACCGGCGACCTCCCCCACTGGACCGGCGGCTGCCGCCACTGGATCGCCCGCCGCCGAAGCCGCTGCTGCGGTAGCCGCCCCGGTAGCCGCCGCCACCGCCGTTGAGGATGCCCCCGAGCACCAGGCTGCCGAGGTCGATGCCGCCGCCCCGCGAGCCGCCCCCGAAACCGCCACCGGAGAAGCCGCCGCCGGACGAATAGCCGCCGTAGCCGGAGCCGTCGGTGTTCCAGCGGTTCACGTCCGAACGGGCGGAGTTCATCGCCTGCTGGGCCAGCGCACCGGCCTGCTGGGCCTCGCGCAGGGCGCTGACGGGGTCGCTCGCCCCCTGGGCGACGGCGGCGTCGAGCCGGCGCTGCGCCTCGGCCAGCGAGGTGCGGGCGTCGGGGCCGACGGCGCCCCGGCGGGTGCTGAGGAAGTCCGACGCGGCGGAGATCGTGGAGCGGGCGGATGCCACGGCGCCGTCCAGCGCGGCCGCGGCGCGACGGATCGTCGTCTGCTCGTCGCGGGCGACCTGCAGCACCTGCTCCAGCGCGGCGTCAGCCTCCTCGAGCTGGCGGAGCGCCGCCAGCGGATCGGGCCGGGTGCCGTCGGTGGGCGCCAGGACGGCGTCGGCCGAGGCCAGCGCCGTCTCCGCGCGGGCGATCTGCGGGGCGAGCCCGCTGCGGTCGCCCCCACCAGCCATGGCCCGCGCCTCGGCGAGGTCCTTCTCGGTCTCCGCACGCACGGCGGCCACCCGGCCGGTCGCCGCCTCGAGATCGGCGCCGAGCCGGCCGACCGCGTCGAGCAGCGTCCCGGTCTGGGCGACGGCGTCCTCGGCGGCGCGGATGTCGCTCACCGCCCCGCCCGGCTTCCCGGCCGCCAGTTGTGCCGCGCGCCTCGGCGATCTCCTGCTCGGCGGCGGCGAGCCGGGCCTGCGCCTGCGGTCACGTTGTCGTCGATCGCGGCCACCGCCGTCTCGGCGTACCGCTGCTGCAGGTCGCGCAGCCGCTGCTCCTCGGCCGGGATCCGGGCGTGCAGGTCGGCGATCCGCGGCGCGAGCGCGTCGAGGACCTGCGGGCCGGTCCGCTCGAGGTCGCGCAGCTTCTCGAAGGCCTCGGCCTGGTCGTCGAGACGGTCGTCGGCCGCGTCGACCAGCGCCAGGATCTCGGTCAGCATGCGCCGCTTGGTGGGCTCGTCGGTGCTTCCGCCGCCGACTCGTCGTCGATCTGCTGCCGCAGCGTGAACGCCCGGCCCAGCTCCGCGCGTGACTGCGCGAGGGCCTCGTCGAACCCGGCCACCGCCTCCGGGCCGTACTGGTCGCGCGCGAAGTCCAGCTGCAGCGTGCGAGCTCTGCACCGCCTCGTCGAGCTCCAGCAGGGCCGCGCTCGCCTGGTACTGCAGCTGCTCCGTCGTCGTCCCGGCGTGCGGGTCCGGCGGGCCCGACCGGGTGGGCGCCGCGGCCGCCCGGCTGCGCCGCCGGGAGCGCACCACGAGGTAGGCGCCGCCACCGACCAGCGCGAGCCCGCCGACGACGGCGAGCGTGCCGAGGCCGCCCCCGCCGCCGAGGCCCTCGGCGAACGCGACGGCGGCGCCCGCCCAGTCGTCGTCGCCGAGCTCCGGCTCCACGTCGGAGGCGAGCAGGTCGTCGATCTCGGCGTCCGAGAGCCGGAAGTCGGGGTCCACGGAGTAGCCGTACCGGCGGTCCTCGCACGGCGACGGCGAACAGCACGTCGTTGCCGCCCAGCCCGGACTGCTCCGCGGTGGCGAGCGCCCAGTCGGCGGGCGCCTGCCCGTCGAAGCTGTCCACGTAGACGACGAACAGCTGGGTCTGCTCGTCGGACTGCAGCTGGTCGAGCGCGTCCTGGATCCGCGCCTCGTCGCCGGAGTCGAGCACGCCGGCCCGGTCGGTGATCTGCTCCGGGACGTCGAAGGGCGGCTCGGCCAGCGCCGGTCCGCCGCCGGTCAGCACCGCCAGCCCGAACAGCCCGATCACCAGCCAGAGCACGACGGTCAACCGGCGCACGGACACCTCCCGGACTGAGGACTGCGAGACCGCCGACCCTACCGACGCCGCGGCCCGGCGCTACGTGCGCTCGATCGGCTGGTCGAGGCCCTGGACGAGCGCGTCGGACTCGATGGCCTCGGCGCCGGTGGGCCGCACGTCGACGCCCATGACCGCCGCGACCTCCTCGGCCGACCGGGGCCGCAGCACGCCGTCGCGGATCTCCTCGGCGAAGTGGCAGCTGACCAACCGGCCGGGAGCCAGCTCGCGCAGCACCGGCACCTCGTCGTCGCACCGGGTCTCCTGCCGCCAGGGGCAGCGGGTGTGGAACCGGCAGCCGCTGGGCGGGTTGGCCGGCGACGGCAGGTCACCGGCCAGCAGGATCCGCTCGCGCCGCTCCTCGATCACCGGGTCGGGCACCGGGACGGCGCTCATCAGCGACCGCGTGTACGGGTGCAGCGGCTGCTCGTACAGCCCGTCGGCGGGGGCCTGCTCGACCAGCGAGCCGAGGTACATGACGCCGACGACGTCGCTGATGTGCCGGACGACGGCGAGGTCGTGCGCGATGACCAGGTAGGTGAGGCCGAGCCGCTGCTGGAGGTCCTCGAGCAGGTTGAGCACCTGGGCCTGGACCGAGACGTCGAGCGCGGACACCGGCTCGTCGGCGATCAGCAGGTCCGGCTCGAGCGTCAGGGCGCGGGCGATGCCGATGCGCTGCCGCTGGCCGCCGGAGAACTCGTGCGGATACCGGCGCAGCGCGGCCGTCGGCAGGCCGACGGAGTCGAGCAGGCCGCGGATCTTCTCCGCGATCCCCTTCGTCCCGCCCCCGAGGCCGTGCGCGCGGAGCGGCTCCGACAGCAGCGACTCGACGTTCTGCCGCGGGTCCAGGCTGCCGAGCGGGTCCTGGAAGACCATCTGCATGCGCTGGCGCATGTGCCGCAGCGGCTCGCCCTTGAGCGCGGCGACGTCGGTGCCGTCGAACAGCACCCGGCCCGCCGTGGGCTCGACCAGCCGCAGGATCGCCCGGCCCAACGTGGACTTCCCGCAGCCGGACTCCCCCACCAGCCCGTAGGTGGACCCGCGCGGGACGGCGAGGTCGACGCCGTCGACGGCCCGCACGTGGCCGATGGTCCTGTCGAAGAAGATCCCGCGCTTGATCGGGAAGTAGACCTGCAGGCCCTCGACCCGCAGGAGCTCGTCCTGACCCGTCGCAACCGGCGGGACTGCGGTCATCGGGCGGCTCCGGCGGGGGTGGCGCCGGCCGCTGCCGGCGGGTACTGCAGCGGGTGCCGGCAGCGCAGCTCGCGGCCCGGCCCGTCGTACTCCAGCGGCACGATGCTGCCCGACACCTCGGTCAGGCAGTCGTCCTCGGCGTGGTCGCAGCGCGGGGCGAAGGCGCAGCCCTGCTCCCACGGAATGGTGTCGCGGGCCGAGCCGCGGATCGGGTGCAGCGGGGTGCCGCGGCCGGTGTCCAGGCGCGGCACCGACCCCAGCAGCCCGCCGGTGTACGGCTGGCGGGGACGGGCGAACAGGTCGTGCCGGTCGGCGGTCTCGATGATCTTCCCCGCGTACATGACGTGGACGCGGTCGCAGAGCCCGGCGACGACGCCGAGGTCGTGGGTGATCATCACCAGCGCCGTGCCCGAGTCGACGACGAGCTCGCGCAGCAACTCGAGGATCTGCGCCTGGATCGTCACGTCGAGGGCGGTGGTCGGCTCGTCGGCGATCAGCAGGCGCGGCGAGCAGGACAGCGCCATGGCGATCAGCGCGCGCTGCCGCATCCCGCCGGAGAGCTGGTGCGGGTACTCGTCGAGGCGGCGCCGGGGATCGGGGATGCCGACGCGGTCGAGCAGGTCGAGCGCCTCCCCGACGGCATCCTTCTTCGAGATCTCCTTGTGCTCGAGCAGTACCTCGGTCACCTGGGTGCCGATCTTGACGGTCGGGTTCAGCGACGACAGCGGGTCCTGGAACACCATCGCCATGTCCGCGCCGCGCAACCTCCGCAGGTCCCGGTCATCGGCCCCGAGCAGCTCGCGGCCGTCCAGCCGGACCGACCCGCTGACCTGCACGTTCCGCTTCGGCAGCAGCCCCATCACGGCGAGCGAGGTGACCGACTTGCCACAGCCGGACTCCCCCACCAGGCCGATCGTCTCGCCCGGCGCGACGGCGAAGCTGACGCCGTCGACGGCGCGGGTGCCCGCCTCGCCGCGGCGCGTGAAGGTGACCGCGAGCTCGTCGACCTCCAGGACCGGGGTCGCCGGCCTTCTCGGCCGGCGTCGGGGTGGGGCTGATCGATCCCGTCATCCCGCTCACCTCCGGAACTTCGGGTCGAGGGCCTCGCGCAGCGACTCACCGAGCAGCGTGAAGCCGAGCGCGACGATGATGATGCACAGCGCCGGGTAGAAGGCCAGCTCCGGCCGGATCGACAGGAAGTTCTGCGCGTTGGCCAGCATCGCTCCCCATTCGGGCCGGGCGAGGTCGGGGTCGCCGAGGCCGAGGAACGACAGCGCGGCGGCCTCGATGATCGCCGTCGCCAGGGACAGCGTGGTCTGGACGATGACCGGCGAGAGCGAGTTGGGCAGCACGTGCCCGAACACGATCCGGCTCTTCTTCACCCCGAGCGCCCGCGCCGCGAGGGAGTAGTCGCTGGCCCGCTGGACCAGCATCGAGCCACGGAGCAGTCGGGCGAAGATCGGTACCTGGGTCACCGCGATGGCGATCATCAGCGAGTACTGGTTCTGGCCCAGCAGCACCGAGATGCTGATCGCCATCAGCAGGCCGGGGACCGAGAGCATGATGTCGACGAACCGCATGACCACGGTGTCGACCCAGCCGCCGAACGCGCCGGCCAGGACTCCGAGCGCCATGCCGACGATCACGCCGAGCACCGTCGCGATGACGCCGATCAACAGCGACTGCCGCGAGCCCCAGATCAGCCGGGAGAGCATGTCGCGGCCGAGGTTGTCGACGCCGAGCGGGAAGCCCTCCCGGCTGCCCGGGATGAAGTTCGGCCGGATCTCCGAGAGCAGCGTCTGGGCCAGCGGGTCGCGCATCGCCAGCAGCGGCGCGAACGCCGCGACGACCAGGAAGGTCACGACGATGACGGCCCCGATGATCGCCACGGGGTCGCGGCGGAGGCGGCGGACGGCGCTCCTGGTGAGCGAGACCCCACCTTCGCCCTCGGGCACCTGACCGGCCCGCGCGGCGAGCTCGTCGATCCGCTGCCGCTTGACGTCACCCAGGGCGGTCATTGGACTCTCACCCTCGGGTCGAGCAGGCCGTAGGAGATGTCGACCAGCAGGTTCACCAGCACGAACACGATCGCCAGCAACAGGATGAAGCCTTGGAGGAGGGCGAAGTCCCGCGCGAACAGGGCGTCGTAGAGCGCCGATCCCACCCCGCCGAACGCGAACACCGTCTCCGTGAGGACGGCACCGGAGAGCAGCAGCCCGGTCAGCAGGCCGATCGTCGTCGACACCGGGAGCAGGGCGTTGCGGATGATGTGCCGGCGCCGCACGGTCTGCCTCGCCAGGCCCTTCGCGTTCGCCGTCCGGACGTAGTCCTCGTTGATGACGTCGAGGACCGAGGCGCGGGTGATCCGCACGATGATGGCGAGCGGGATCGTGCCGAGCGCGATCGCCGGCAGGATCAGGTGCAGGACGGCGTCCCAGGCCGCATCCCATTCGCGGGTCAGGATCCCGTCGAGCACGTAGAAGTTGGTGATGCGGGTGGCGTCGATGCGCACGTCCTGGCGGCCCGAGCCGGGCAGCCAGCCCAGGTTGACCGCGAAGACCAGCCGCAGCAGGTAGGCGAGGAAGAACACCGGGATGGCGACGCCGATCAGCGAGCCGATGACCGACGTGGAGTCCACCCAGCTGCCGTGCTTCCGGGCGGCCAGGTAGCCGAGCGGGATGCCGAGCCCGATGGCGAAGATCATGGCGGCGATCGTGAGCTCGATCGTGCCGGGGAAGCGCTCGAGGAACTCCGTCGTCACCGGGCGGCCGGTGCGCGCGGAGTTGCCGAAGTCCAGGGTGATCGCCCGGCCGAGGAAGCGCAGGTACTGGACGATCAGCGGTTGGTCGAGCCCGAACAGCTCGTTGTAGCGGGCGATGGCCTCGGGCGTGGCGCGCTCACCGAGGGCGGCCTGCGCGGGGCCACCGGGGAGGGCGCGGAGCCAGACGAAGAGCAGCAGGGACAGCCCGAGCAGGATCGGGATCAGCTGCAGGAAACGCCGGACGATGAAGCGGAGCACGGACCTGAGTCAACCCTTCCGGCCCAGAACGGGCGACCGCACCGGCGGTGGCTTCGGGAGCCACCGCCGGTGCGGCCGACGGACCGATCAGTCGCTGAGCGACACCGTCGAGAAGACCTCGGCGGTCAGGGGGCTCGGCTCCATGCCCTGGACGTTCTCGGCGACGACCAGCGCCGGGGGCGAGTGCGAGATCGGGACACCGGGCAGGTAGTCCATGATCAGGCGGTTCGCCTCCTGGTAGAGCTCCGTCCGGTTGTTCGGGTCCGGCTCGGCGTCGGCCTCGGCCAGCGCGGCGAAGATGTCCGGAGCGCTGAAGGCACCGAACTCCGCGGACGCCTGGTTGTTCGAGGCCTCGGCGAAGAAGGTCCCGATGAAGTTGTAGGCGTCGTTGTAGTCACCGGTCCACCCGAGCAGGTGGATGTCGGCCTGGCCGGACTGGACCGCGTTCAGGTAGTCCGGGTTCCAGGGCAGCGCCGTGGGCTCGATGGTGAAGCCCGCGTCGGTCAGGTTCTGGCTGATGACCTGGAACATCGCGGCCGGGTCCGGCAGGTACGGCCGGCTGACGTCGGTCGGGTAGAAGAACCGGAGCGTGGTGCCCTCGGCCCCGGCCTCCTGCAGCAGGCTGCGTGCCCGGTCCGGGTCGTAGTCGTAGGTGGTCACGTCATCGGCCCAGCCGTCGACCGTCGGCGGCATGAACTGCGTCGCCGCCTCGGCACCCGCCGGGAGCAGCGAGTTCACGATCGTCTCGCGGTCGATCGCGTAGGCGATCGCCTGACGGACCCGCTCGTCCTGCAGCGCCGGGTTGGCCTGCGTGCCGGCCACGTTCCCGCCGTTCATGCCCAGGTACAGGATGTTGAACGGGTCGCGCGGGAGCACCTGGAAGCCGGCGTCACCGAGGGTGTCGTAGTCGGCGGGGGCGACGAAGTCGTAGCCGTCGATCGAGCCGGCCTCGAGCTCCTGCCGACGGGTGTTCCCGTCCGGGATGGTGCGCAGGATGAGCTCGTCGAGCAGCGCCGGGTCACCCCAGTAGTCGTCGTTGCGGACGAGGGTGACCTCGCCGTTGCCGCGGTCCCAGCTGTCGAACTTGAAGGGACCGGTGCCGACCGGGTGCTCCAGGGCGTACTCGGAGTAGGTCAGCGCGTCCTCACTGCCGGAGACCTCGTCGGCGTTGAACTCCTCCAGCGCCGTGGGGCTCTGGATGGAGAACGACGGCAGCGCGAGGGCCGCCGGGAACTTCGAGGTGACCTGCGGTCAGCGTGATGACCGCGGTGCTCTCGTCGGTCGCCTCGCAGCTCTCGTAGATGCTCGGGGTGTCCGGAGTGTCCGCGAAGCCGCCGAAGACCGCCTGGTAGTAGTACGAGGCGCTCGGGCTCTGGGCGAGGCCGGTGAAGTTGTACCAGCGGTCGAAGTTGAAGCAGACGGCCTCGGCGTTGAAGTCGGTGCCGTCGTGGAACTTCACGCCCTCTTGCAGGTTGAACGTGTACTCGAGGCCGTCGTCGCTGACCTCGAAGTCCGTGGCCAGCTCCGGCACCGGCTCGGTGCCGCCGATCTCGTTGCCCAGCAGGCCCTCGAAGATCTGGCGGGAGACGCGGAACGTCTCGCCGTCGCTGCCGAAGGCGGGGTCGAGCATGGCCGGGTCGCCGGCGGCGCCGAAGACGAGGGTGCCGCCGGTCTGGGCGGCGGGGTCCCCGCCGCCGTCACCGGAATCACGTTCACTTGATGCGCACGCAGACAGCGTGACTGCGATCAGCGCGGCCGACGAAGCGGCGAACACGCGGGAATGGCGACGTTGCATCGCGGAAGACCTGCCTTCTCGACCCTCGCGGGCCGGATGAGCTCCGGACTGGACAGCTGTAGACGCGAAGACGTCCACAGACGCGCATCGGACCCTAGGACGCCGTCGTCCGTGCTGGTGAGGGCGTGATCGCCATCGACACCACCGTGACCTTCGCGGCGTGAGGGGCTGCGCGGCAGGCTGGCCCGGTGCAGCCGAGGGGAGACGGCCTGACGCGCCGAGTCGCTGGGCACCGCTGCCGCACGCATGCCCATGGCGTGACTGCGCCCCGGTCCCGCTGCAGGGCCCCGCCGCGAGCCTGCGAGGGGTGGGGGGCAGCGGGGTCCTTGCTCAGGCGTCGATGCGGCGGCGGCCCTCGAACGCGCGGCCCAGGGTGACCTCGTCGGCGTACTCCAGGTCGCCGCCGACGGGCAGCCCGCTGGCCAGGCGGGAGACCGCCAGGCCCATCGGCGACACCAGGCGGGCCAGGTACGCCGCCGTCGCCTCGCCCTCGAGGTTGGGGTCGGTGGCGATGATCAGCTCGGTGACCGCGCCGTTCATCAGCCGGGTCATGAGCTCCTTGACCCGCAGGTCGTCGGGGCCGACGCCGTCGATCGGGCTGATCGCCCCGCCCAGCACGTGGTAGCGGCCGCGGAACTCACGGGTGCGCTCGATGGCGACGACGTCCTTGGGCTCCTCGACCACGCACAGGACGTCGTCGACGCGGCGCGGGTCGCGGCAGATCCGGCACTGCTCGCCCTCGGCGACGTTGTAGCAGGTCACGCAGAAGCGGACCTCCTCCTGCACGCGGGTCAGCGCCGCGACGAGCCGCGTGACGTCGGCGGACTCGGCGGCGAGCAGGTGGAAGGCGATGCGCTGGGCGCTCTTGGGACCGACGCCGGGCAGGCGCCCGAGCTCGTCGATCAGGTCCTGGACGGCACCCTCGTACACGGGAGTTCCTCGGTTCTTCGCAGAGACTCAGGCGGTCAGAAGCCGGGGAGCCCCAGGCCGCCGCCACCGCCGAGACCGCCGGCCAGCGGGCCCATCGTCGAGGCGGCGAGCGCGTCGGCCTCGCGCTTGGCGTCGTGCAGGGCGGCGACGACGAGGTCCTGCAGCGTCTCGATGTCGTCGGGGTCGACCGCGTCCTTCGCGATGGTGACGGCGGTGACGTCGCCGCTGCCGGTCATCGTCGCGGTGACCAGCCCGCCGCCGGCGGACCCGGTGACCTCGGTGCGTGCGAGTTCCTCCTGCGCGGCGACCAGCTGCTGCTGCATCTGCTGCGCCTGCTGGAGGAGCTGAGCCATGTCGGGCTGACCACCGGGGAACATGCCACGAGAGTAGGCCGCGGGTACGACCTGTGACGGCACGCGGGACGCCGGGATGAACCCACCAGCCCGGCAGCGGACTCAGGCCTCGCGGGACCGTTCGACGAGCTGCCGGGCGATGACGCCGCGCTGGATCTCGTTGGTGCCCTCGCCGACGATCATCAGCGGGGCGTCGCGGAAGTACCGCTCGACGTCGACCTCGGCGGAGTAGCCGGCCGCCCCGTGGATGCGCATCGGCGTCCAGCGCCACCTGCATGCACGCCTCGGACGCGAAGAGCTTGGCCATGCCGGCCTCGAGGTCGCTCCGCCGCCCGGCGTCGAGGCTGTCGGCGGCGTCGAGGATGAGCAGCCGGGCGGCGCGCACCTTGGTGGCCATGTCGGCCAGCAGGTTGCCCACGGACTGGTGCTGCCAGATCGGCTTGCCGAAGGTCTCGCGCTGCTGCGCGTAGGCGAGCGCGTCGTCGAGGGCGGCCTGCGCCACGCCGACGGCGCGGGCGGCGACCTGCACCCGCCCCAGCTCCAGGCCGGCCATGAACTGGGCGAACCCGCGGCCCTCCTCCCCGCCGAGCAGCGCTGCCGCCGGCACCCGCGACCCCGCGAACGACAGCTCGCAGGACTCCACGCCGCGGTAGCCGAGCTTGGGGAGGTCGCGGGAGACGTCGACCTGGTCGGGCTCGACGAGCAGGATGCTGATGCCGCGGTGCCGGGGCTCGGCCTGCGGATCGGTCTTGACCAGGGTCGCGATCAGCCCCGCGTGCCGGGCGTTGGTGATCCAGGTCTTGCTGCCGTCGACGACGTAGGTGTCGCCGTCCCGGACCGCGCGCGTGCGGATGTCCTGCAGGTCCGATCCCGCCGCTGGCCTCGGTCAGCGCCATCGCGGCGCGCACCTCGCCGGTGGCCATCCGGGGCAGCCACGTCTGCTGCTGCTCATCGGTGCCGAAGCGGGCGAGCAGCCGGGCGACGACGCTGTGCCCGCCCATCGCGCCGGCCAGGCTCATCCAGCCGCGGGCCAGCTCGGCGGTGACCTCGGCGAAGCAGCGCGTGGACACCGCCGACTCGCTCCAGCGCTCGGGGACGGCGAGCCCGAAGACGCCCATCTCCTTCATCTGGTCGATCAGCGCCGACGGGTACTCCTGCTCGCGCTCCAGCCGGCCGGCGTGCGGGCGGACCTCCCGGTCGACCCAGTGCGCGACGGCCTCGACGATCGCCCGCTCGTCCTCGCTCAGGGCGGCCATCGGCCCTCAGCTGTCCACGGGGCGGGCGCCGAGCTGGGCCCGCAGCAGCGACAGCGCGGCCTGCTCCGGGTCGACGACGGGCTCGGGCTCGCGTCTCCGGCGTGGCCTCCTCGGCGGCGCGCTCGGCCATGAGCTCCCGCGCCTCGGCGGCCTCCGCGGCGCGGGCCGCCTCGCGCGCGACCTCCGGGGTCACCGTCGTACCCGACGCGGCCGTCGGCACCCTCGACGACGGCGTCGACCCGCCAGCGCACGCCGAGCAGCTCGTTGAGCGCCTCGCGGACGACGTCCTTGTTGAGGTCGTCGCCGAGCCGCCGGGCCAGCGCCGGCGAGGACGTGGACAGCGTGAGCACGCCGTTGGCCAGCTGGTGCACCTGGGCGTTCTTGAGCAGCGCCTCGGTGGTGCGCTTGTGCCGCTTGACGACGGCGAGCAGCTCGGGCCACACGCGGCGGACGTCGGCGGTGGTCAGCTCCCCGTCGGCGGCCGCCTCCGGGGGGTTGGCCGAGACGACCGGTGTCGGCTCGCCACCGCGCGGCGCGGGCGCCGACTCGGCGGCGGCCCGGGGCGGGTCGGCCGGCGCGGTTGGCTGCGCGACCCGCTCCGCGGCGGCCGGCGCGGCGGCGGGGCGGGCCGGGTGCGGCCAGTCCTCGTCGTCGGTGGGCTCCGGGGGCAGCGGGATGTCCGGCTCGCCGGAGGCGGCCGGCCGCGGCGGGGCCGTCGGTGCCGCCTTCTCTGCGGGCTTCTTCGCCGCACCCGAACCCGGGCTGGCACGGTCTCGGGCCAGTCGGCGCCGGCCGCGGTGGGCGTCGGGCGGCCGGGAGCGGCGGCTGCCGGCCGCGACGCGGGGCGGCTCGCTCGCCTGCGACCGGCGGACGAACTCGCGGGCGCCGCCGTCCGCGGTCGGGTCGTGCCGAGCTCGGGGCGGCAGGGGCCGGGTGCCGGTGCGCGGCGCGGAGCTCGCGGACCGGCGCCTCGCGGGCCGGCTCGGGGCAGGCCTGCCGGTCGGCGACCGGGCGGCCGGCGTGCTCGCCGGCGATCGACATCCGCCGCTCGAGCCGCTCCAGCCGCTGGAGGGTGGCGGCCGCCGAGCCGTCGGTGGCGGGCAGCAGCATGCGGGCGCAGACCAGCTCGAGCAGCAGCCGCGGCGCCGTCGTCCCGCGCATCTCGGTGAGGCCCTCGTGCACGGTGTCGGCCATCCGCGAGAGGGTCGCCGAGCCGAGCGCCCGGGCCTGCTGGCTCATCAGGTCGAGCCGGTCGGGCGGGCAGTCGAGCAGCCCGTTGCCGCCGGCGTCGGGCACGGCGTCGAGCACGATCAGGTCGCGCAGCCGGTCGAGCAGGTCGGTGGCGAAGCGGCGCGGGTCGTGCCCGGCCTCGACGACGCGGTCGACGGCGCGGAAGACCCCGGGTGCGTCGTGCGCGGCCAGCGCGTCGATCGTCTCGTCGAGCAGCGCGTCGTCGGTGACGCCGAGCAGGCCGACGGCGCCCTTGTAGGTGACGCCCTCGGGGCCGGCGCCGGCCAGCAGCTGGTCGAGGATCGACAGCGAGTCGCGGACCGAGCCGCCGCCGGCGCGCACGACCAGCGGGAACACCGTCGGCTCGACGGTGACGCCCTCGGCGTCGCAGGTCTTCTCGAGCAGGCCGCGCAGCGTCGTCGGCGGCACCAGCCGGAACGGGTAGTGGTGGGTGCGCGAGCGGATGGTCGGCAGCACCTTCTCCGGCTCGGTGGTCGCGAAGACGAAGACGAGGAACTCCGGCGGCTCCTCGACCACCTTGAGCAGGGCGTTGAAGCCCTGCGTGGTGACCATGTGCGCCTCGTCGACGATGTAGACCTTGTAGCGGCTGTTGACCGGCGCGAAGAACGCGCGTTCGCGCAGGTCACGGGCGTCGTCGACGCCACCGTGGCTGGCCGCGTCGATCTCGATGACGTCGAGCGAGCCGGGGCCGTCGGGCGCCAGCGCGACGCAGGAGCCGCAGACACCGCAGGGCGTGGAGGTGGGCCCCTGCTCGCAGTTCAGCGAGCGGGCCAGGATCCGCGCCGACGACGTCTTGCCGCAGCCGCGCGGGCCGCTGAAGAGGTAGGCGTGGTTGATCCGGCCGCCGTCGACGGCGTTGACCAGCGGAGCGGTGACGTGCTCCTGCCCGACCACCTCGGCGAAGGTCGCCGGGCGGTACTTGCGGTAGAGCGCCAGAGCCACGGGGCAGGTTACGTGGAGGGACGCGACAGCCCCGGGAAGCGCCGTCCGCGTGTGGACGCGACTCGGCGCGGGCCCGGAGGGTTCCCGATGCGGGACGATCGGCGACAGTGGCTCGCGCAGATGCGGGACGGCACCTGGCCGCGGTGTCGGCGCGGTAGCGCGACGCGAGCAAAGAAAGGACCCCCCGCGCACCCGCCAGAGCCCGCTTATCCTTGCTGCCTTCCGGCCCTGGGGAGGTTCACAGGATGACGCCACACGGGGGGTCTGGCGTCCACTGTAAGGGAAGGCAGCAGCGTGCCGACGCCGGCTCCCGCTAGTCTCGCCGCCATGACGCCCCGGCACGCGCTCGTGCTTCCCCCGCCCCGCTCCTGACCCGGAGCGCCGCGGGCTGATCCCGCATCCGCCGCAGGCACGCGCCTGCCGCGATCTGCCGTGCTCCGGAACCGAGTCCCGCATCGGAACCGACCCAGGAGCGTCATGTCCTCCCTGAAGACCTCTCCCCTGAACACCGCCGCCTCGCGGCGGGGCTTCCTGCTCGTCGTCCTGGCCGCCCTGTGCTGGGGGACGTCGGGCATCAGCGGCGCGATCGTCGCCGAGCGCACGACCTCGGCCCCCTCGACATCGCCTGGCACCGGATGGCGATCGGCGCCGTCGCCCTGCTCGCCGGTCACCTGCTCACCCGGCGCCGTCGCCCCGCGCCGGCCGGGCCGCTGGCCCGCGGCACCGCCATCCGCCTGGTCCTCGTCGGGGCCGGTCTGGCCGCCTACCAGCTGGCCTACTTCGCCGCCGTCGCGACGGCGGGCGTCAGCATCGCCACGCTGGTCGCGCTCGGCCTGGCGCCGCTGCTCATCGCGGTCGGTGCCGCGCTGCTCGGGCACGGCCGGCCGGACCGGGCCACGGTGGTCGCCCTGGTCGTCGCGCTGGTCGGCCTCGTCCTGCTGGTCGGCATCTCCGCCGGTGCCGACACCGGGACGACGGTCGTGCTGGGTGCCCTCATGGCGGTGGGCTCGGCGCTGGGCTACGCCGTCGTCACGCTGGCCGGCGCGGGCGTGCCGGCCGGGGTGCCGGTGACCCTGGCCGGTTTCGCGGGCGGCGCGGTGCTGCTGACCCCGGTCGCCCTGGTCGTCGGGCTGCGGTTCACGACCGAGCCGGTCGCGCTGGCGGTGCTGCTCTATCTGGGGCTGGTGCCGAGCGCGCTCGCGTACACGCTGTTCTTCACCGGGCTGCGGACGGTGCCGGGTGCGGTCGCCTCGATCGTGACGCTGCTCGAGCCGCTGACCGCGACCGCGCTGGCGACGGCGTTCCTGGGCGAGCGGCTCGCCCCCGGCGCGCTCGCCGGGGGCCTGCTCGTGCTGGCCGCCGTCGCGGGGCTCTACCTGCGGAGGATGGGAGATTCGAACTCCCGAGGGGTTGCCCCCAACCCGCTTTCCAAGCGAGCGCCATAGGCCACTAGGCGAATCCTCCCGTGCAGCGGCGATGCTACCGGGCGGCTCGGGGTCGGGAACGAACGGCGGTCGGACCGCGCGCCCCGGGGGAGCCGGACACGCTCGGGTACGGCAAGCTTCCCCGCAGGTGGTTGGGCATCCGGCCACCGGGGAAGGCTCCTGTTCTGGGGGTTCCCGTGGGAGGAGGCAGGACATGAGCGAGTCCAGCGACGTGCGGCCAGAAGTGGTCGACGCCATCGTCGGCGTCCTCAAGGGCGGCGACCCCGCTGCGCTGCCGCCGGGTGCGACCCCGGCGGAGAAGACGGCCGCCAAGGACGTCTACCTCTCGGAGTTCGTGGCCGAGCGCAGCAAGCGCGACCGGCAGGCCCAGGCCTGGGAGCTGCTGCTGACCCGCAGCTACGACGAGCCGCCCACGTGGGAGCGGCTGTTCGACGACCTGGACCCCGAGGTGCACACCGAGCTCGGCGAGCTCTACGACGTCCTGCCCGTCGGCGCGCAGGAGGAGTACGCGCGCCGCTTCGGGGTCCCGTCCGCCGTCTGAACCGCGCCGACCACCGGATGCCCGCCCGGCCATGACCCGACCGATGACCGCTCCCGGACGCCTCGTCGCGGGGCGGTACCGGCTGCAGTCGCAGATCGGCGGCGGCGGCATGGGCACGGTGTGGCTGGCCCTCGACGAACTGCTCGGCCGCCAGGTGGCGATCAAGCAGGTGCTCTCGCCGGTCGGGTCCGACGCCGCGCAGATCGACGCAGCAGCGGCAGCGCGCGCTCCGCGAGGGACGGATCGCCGCCCGGCTGAGCCACCCGCACGCGATCTCCGTCTACGACGTCGCCCTGGAGCACGGCCAGCCGTGGCTGGTGATGGAGTACCTGCCCTCGCGCAGCCTCGCCGCGGTGCTGACCGAGGACGGCGTCCTGCGCAACGACCGGGTCGCCCAGATCGGCGCCCAGGTCGCCGACGCCCTGGCGGCGACGCACGCGGCCGGGATCGTGCACCGCGACGTGAAGCCGGCGAACATCCTCATCGGCGAGGGCGGCCGGGTCGAGGGCCTGGTCAAGATCACCGACTTCGGCATCTCGCACGCCAGCGGCGACGTCACGCTCACCCAGACCGGCCAGATCACCGGGACGCCGGCCTTCCTGGCACCCGAGGTCGCGCAGGGCCGGGAGATGACCGAGGCCAGCGACGTCTTCTCGCTCGGGGCCACGCTCTACACCTGCCTCGAGGGCCAGCCGCCGTTCGGCATGGAGGACAACGCGCTCGGCGATGCTGCACCGCGTGGCCGGCGGGAACATCCGGCCGCCGCTGCGGGCCGGCGACCTGACCGAGCCGCTGAAGAAGATGCTCGCCGCCGATCCCGCCGACCCGGCCCGCGATGTCCGAGGTCCGCGACGAGCTGGCGGCGCTCGCGGCGGGCCGCGACGGCGACACCACCACGGTGCTGCTCGCCCGCACCGACCTCGCGCGCGGACGCGCCCGGCCCTGGCCGGACCAAGACGTTCCCCGTGCCCCCGCCCGCGGAGCCGGCCGCGTCGGCCGCACCCGCCGCCGCCCCGCGCGCCGGTCGCCCCGCCGGCTCCGGCCGCCCCACCGGCTCCGGCCGCGGCCCGGAAGGCGCCCCCGCCCGCCCGGCCGAAGACCCGGGACCGGCAGCGCCGGTCGCGGCGCTCTGGGTGGCCGTCGGAGCCGTCGCCCTGCTGCTCGCCGGCCTGATCGTCTTCTGGGCGGTGGGTCTCGACGACGGGTCGGACCCCAGCGCCGATCCTCCGGCGTCGACGAGCTCGGCCGCGGAGTCCACCAGCGAGAGCCCGGAGCAGACCGACGGCGGAGGAGACCCAGCCGTCGTCGGAGCAACCCACCGACAGCGCCACCGAGGACGCCGCCGACGGCGAGATCACGGCCAAGGACGTCCGCGATTTCCTGGGGGACTACCACGCCCAGGCGCTCGCGGATCCGCGCACGGCCTACGACACGATGACCGGGCCGACCCTCCAGGCGAACGTCGGCTACGAGACCTACGCCGAGTTCTGGGGCAGGTTCAGCGACGTCAAGGTCAAGGACGTCGCAGGCCGAGGACGGCTCGACGCACCGCGACGGCGAGCCTCGAGTTCACCGAGGACGGCGAGAAGTTCACCGAGGCCCACCAGTTCACGCTGGTCGTGGGCCCGGACGGGCAGCTGCTCATGGACAGTCGACCAGCAGGTCGGCTGACCCACAGATGCCGAACGGCGGCGTCCCGCGAGGGACGCCGCCGTTGTCGATCTGGCGGTGGCGGTGGGATTTGAACCCACGGAGGGGGTTGCCCTCACACGCTTTCGAGGCGTGCTCCTTCGGCCGCTCGGACACGCCACCGCCGAAGAGACTACAGGCCGCGCTGACCCCGGAAGAACGCGCGTAGGAGTGTCGCGGACTCCTCGGCCCGCACGCCCGCCGGTGACCTCGGGGCGGTGGTTGAGCCGGCGGTCCCGGACGACGTCCCAGAGCGAACCGGCGGCCCCCGCCTTCGGGTCGTCGGCGCCGTAGACCACCCGCGCGACCCGGGCCAGCACGCTCGCGCCGGCGCACATCGTGCACGGCTCCAGCGTGACGACGAGCGTCGTCGCCGGTCAGCCGCCAGCCGTCGCCGTGCACCTGCGCGGCCGCCCGCAGCGCCAGCACCTCGGCGTGCGCCGTGGGGTCGCCGCGCTTCTCCCGCTCGTTGGCCGCCTCGGCCAGCACCGCGCCGTCCGGCCCCAGGACGACGGCGCCGATCGGGGTGTCGCCCCACTCCGACCGCGGCCGCCGCGAGCTCCAGCGCCCGCCCCATCGCGGCGTCGAGGTCGAGGGTCACCGAGGTGTCCCTCCGGAAGCTCGTGCTCTGCAGTCGCAGGTGCGACTCAGAGCACAGAGCTTCCGCGGGCACCGTGCTCCGACGGCGTCACGCGGCGCCGTCCAGCGGGAAGCCGACCAGCTCCGAGAGCTCGGCCAGCGCGGCCGCCGGGTCGACCACCTTGATCGTGTCGGAACCCGAGCTCGCGCGCGGGCTTGAGGTTGATGCCGAGGTCGTCCAGGTAGGCGCAGTCGGCGGCCTCGATCGGCCGGCCGACCGCCTCGGACAGCCGCGCCAGCGCCCGGCGGTAGATCTCCGGCTCCGGCTTGCGCACGCCCTCCGTCGAGCTCTCGACGACGGCGTCGAACAGCGCCAGCAGCTCACCGAGCGGGCCGGTGCGCTCCATCGGCGCGACGTTGTTCGACAGCAGCGCCAGCGGCAGGCCCGGCGTCGCGCAGCCGGCGCGACCGCAGCCACCATCTGCGGGCGCAGGTCCCCGCGCAGCGCCTCGAGCACGCGCGACGGCGTCCACCGCGTGCCCGGCCGCCAGCGCCTCGGCCTCGAACGCGGCGGAGAAGCCGGCGACGTCCAGCTCGTTGCGCTCGAAGCGGGCCCACGCGTTGGTGTCCGGGTCGGTCGAGTTCAGCCGGCGGATCAGCCCGTCGGGCAGCCCGGCCTCGGCCTCGTAGGCGGCGAACGCGTGTCATCGGGCTCTCGGTGAGCACCCCGCCGAGGTCGAAGACCACCGCCGAGACGGCCGCGGTCACGAGCGACACCGCCGCGGTCAGCTCGTCGGCGAACCCGAGCCGCTCGGCGATCCGGTGCACCATCTCGTCGGCCCACAGGTCGTCGGCGGTCACGATCCGGCGCAGCTCCTCGTGCGGCAGCCCGTCGTCGGCGAAGACGTCGAGGTCACCGCCGGGCCAGCCGGACTCGTCGTCGTCGAACGCGCCCTCGGTGTCCACGCCGATGCCGTACCGCTCGACCACCTCGGCGGCCAGCACCCACTCGAGCATGGTCGCGTCGGAGATCAGCGCCCGCACCATCCCGCCGGGGCCGTGGCGCAGGACGACGAAGTAGAGCCGGGAGTCGACGACCAGCACGAACGGCGGCGGCCAGGCGTCGGCGCCCGCCTCCCCCAGCGCGCGCTCCAGCACCGGCAGCTCGTCACCGGCGTCGTCGGCCAGCAGCTCCACCTTCCAGCGCTGATCGGGCCGGCTCACCCGGACGGCGAAGCTCGCGCGCTCGCTCATCGGACCCGCAGCATCGTGAGCCCGTCGGCGACCGGCAGCAGCACCGTCTCCCAGCGCGGGTCGGCGGCCAGTGCCGCGTTCAGCTCGACGACCGCGCGGTCGTCGTCGGTCTCCGGGTCCAGCACCCGCCCGGCGCGCAGGGTGTTGTCCAGCAGCACCACACCGTTGGGTGTCATCCGCGGGTACAGCTGATCGACGTAGTCGGCGTACCCGGCCTTGTCGGCGTCGACGAAGGCGAGGTCGAAGGTCGCCTCGGCCGGCAGCGCCCGCAGGGACTCGTGCGCGTCGCCCAGGCGCAGCTCGATCCGGTCGGCCAGCCCCGCGCGCGTCCCAGTACCGCCGGGCGACCGCCGTCCATTCCTCGCTCACGTCCAGGCAGAGCAGCGCACCGTCCGCCGGCAGCCCGCGGGCGACGCACAGGGCCGAGTAGCCGGTGAAGGTGCCGATCTCGATGGCGCGGCGGGCGCCGAGGGCCGTCGCGAGCAGCTGCATGAACGCGCCCTGCTCCGGCGCGATCTGGAAGGTGGGCGGCACCTCGCCGCGCTCGGCCATCTCCGCGGTCTCGGCCAGCAGGTCCGCGGCGACGTCGTCGGGGGCCTCGGACGCGGCGCGCACGTAGTCGGCGAGTTCCGGAGTGAGGAGGAACGACCGGGGCGTCATAAGGTCCGATCATGGCGGACCCGCAGGACGACGTCCCAGCCGAGCTGTTCGCCCGGCTGGCCGCCGACCCGCTGGCGGTCCACCTGGGCATCACCCTCGACCAGGTCCGCCCCGGCTACGCGCGCGCCTCGATGACCGTCGCGCCGACCCACCTCAACGCGGTCGGCACCGCGCACGGCGGCGCGACCATGGCCCTGCTCGACGTCGTGCACGCGGCGGTGAGCAACAGCCACGGCACGGTCGCCGTCGCCCAGGACGTGCACACCGAGTTCCTCGACGCCGGACGCCCGGGCGACGTCCTCGAGGCCGAGGGCGTCGAGCTGCACCGCAGCAACCGCACGGCCGTCTACCGGATCGAGGCGAGGGCGCAGGACGGCCGGCTGGTCGCCACGGCGCTGGCGCGGGTGTTCCGCACCGGCCGGTCCTGGAGCGAGCTGTGACCTACCTTCCCCGTCGCCGACCATGCCCGCCCCGCCGGTCTCCGTCGTCGGCCTCGGGCAGCTCGGTGGCTCCCTCGCCGCCGCGCTGGCCGCGGCCGGGCGCCCGGTCACCGGCTGGGACGTCGACGAGGCGGCGCGCGACGCCGCCGCCGCGCGCGGTGTCCGCATCAGCCGAGGACGTCGACGGCGTCGTCGTCCTCGCCGTGCCGCTGCCGGCGATGACCACGGCGCTCGACGGGCTCGCCGTCGGACCCGACGCGACGATCACCGACCTCGGCTCGGTCAAGGGCCCGGTGCTGCGGGCGCTCGGCGAGCGGCTGGGGCGGCCGGTTCGTCGGCGGCCACCCGATGTGCGGGACGGAACGGTCCGGCCACGAGGCCGTCGACCCGGCGCTGTTCACCGGCGCGCGCTGGGCGGTCTGCCTGGAGGAGGACACCGAGCTGCCGCGCTGGCTGCGGGTGGCCGAGGTGGCCCTCGCCGTCGGCGCGGAGGTCGTGCCGGTCACCGCCGCCGAGCACGACGACGCCGTGGCCGCGATCAGCCACGTGCCGCACCTGCTGGCCGCCGCCCTGGCCGCGGCCGCCGCCGACGCCGGCCCGCTCGCGCTCGGCCTCGCCGCCGGCAGTTTCGCGAGCGGCACCCGCGTGGTCGGCAGCGACCCCGCGTTCGTGACCGCGATGGTCGAGGGCAACGCCGGTCCCACCGCCGCGGCGCTGGCCCGCGTGCTGGCCCACCTCGACGCAGCCGTGGCCGGCCCTGGTCGCGGGCGGGCATGCCGTCGTCACCCGGGAGACCGGCCGGCGCGACGTGCGGGTGCCGCTCGAGCGCGCCGCGCTGCTGGCGGTGGGCCGCGCGGGTGGCGCGGTCACCCGGCGGCTGGCGGCGTTCATGGCGGGGTGGGTCCCCGAGGTCGTCTGACCGCGGCCTCGCCGGGGCAGGATCGCGCCCATGGACGAGAAGGACATCCTCAGCCGGATCCACGATCTCGTGGACGAGGAGCACAAGCTGCGCGAGACCAGCGAGCACACCGACGAGCAGCGGGCCCGGATCGGCGAGCTCGAGGCCCACCTGGACCAGTGCTGGGACCTGCTGCGGCAGCGGCGGGCCAAGCGGCAGTACGGCGAGGATCCCGACGACGCCCAGCCCCGCCCGGAACCGCAGGTCGAGGGCTATCTGCAGTAGCACCGGCGCGTGCTGAGACCGGAGCCGCAGGCGGACCGGCGACGGACCCACCTACTCTGGTCGCGTGGGCTCGGGGGGAGCCGCACCACCCCCGAACCCGATGACAGAGAGCGAGCATGGGCCGCCACGCCGATCCAGCTGCACCAACCCGGTCCGTCTCCCCCGCTCTGATCGCCGCCGGCGTCGTCGTCGTGCTGCTCGCCGGCGGGCTCGTCTGGTGGTTGGCCGGCTCCGGCGAGGACTGCGCACAGCGCCCGACGATCGCGGTCGCCGTCGCCCCGGAACTGGGTGACCTGACCACCGAACTGCTGGCCGACCTGCCGCAACTCGACGACGGCGCCGTCTGCCCGACCGCCGAGGTGACGGCGCAGCAACCGCTGCAGACCGTCGCCGACCTGGGCGCGCTCGAGGCCGCGGCGCTGCCGGACGTCTGGGTGCCGGACTCCTCGCTCTGGACCGCCCGCGTCCCCGACGCCCCGCTCGAGCAGGACGGCGCGGTCGCCAGCTCCCCCGTCGTGCTGGCCACCAGCCGCGCGGCGGTCGACGAGCTGGGCTGGGCCGAGGAGCCACCGAGCTGGGCCGAGGCGCTGACCACCGACCGCGAGCTCGCAGTCCCCGACCTGGCCACCAGTGCCGAAGGGCTCGCGGCGCTCGCGGCGGTCCGCAGCTCGCTCGGCGGCGGGGAGGAGGCCGACAACGCCGTCGTCGAGGCCGTCCTGGCCGCGGCACGGTCGGCGGGACCGAGCCCGGCCGACGCCCTGGCGACCGCCGCCGCGGGTGACCCCGACGCCCCGCTGGCCCCGGTGAGCGAGCAGGAGGTCTTCGCGGTCAACGCCGGGGTCGAGGACCCGCAGGCGGTCGCCGTCTATCCCCGGGAGGGCTCGCCGACCCTGGACTACCCGGTGCTCCGGGTCGGCGCCCCGTCCGGCGCGGAGGCGACGGCGATCGACGCCGTCGTCAGGGCGCTGACCTCGAGCGAGGCCCAGGACCGCCTGCGCCAGGCCGGCTTCCGCGGGCCCGACGGGGAGGCGCCGCCCGGTGCGGGCGAGGCGACCGGCGTGCGCCAGGAGGCCCCCGAATCGCTGCCGCTGGACCCCGCGGAGGTCCAGGCGCTGGTCGGCCGCCTGGCCAGCCTGGCCGCGCCGTCCCGGCTGCTCGCGGTCTTCGACGTCTCGACGTCGATGCGCGCCGCGGTCGGCGACGGCACCCGCGCCACCCTCGCGCGGGACGCCGCCGCGAGCGCACTGACCCTCTTCCCCGACGACTCCGCGATCGGCCTGTGGGTGTTCGCCCGCGAGCTGTCCGGCGCCGAGGACTGGGTCGAGCTGGTGCCCACGCGGGTGCTGGACGCCGACGCGGGCGGGCAGCCGCAGCGCGACGAGATCGAGGACCAGTTGAACTCGATCCCCGACCGGCTGGCCCCCGGCGGCACCGGGCTCTACGACACGACGCTGGCCGCCGTCCGTGCGGCCCGGGCCGACTACGACCCGACCTCGGTCAGCAGCGTCGTCATCGTCACCGACGGCCGGGACGAGGACGACGGCAGCATCGGCCTGGACGAGCTGGTGCGGCAGGCTCGAGGAGGAGGCCGACGACACCCGGCCGGTCAAGGTCGTCGCGATCGCGCTCGGGCCGGAGGCCGACCTCAGCGCACTGGAGCGGGTCGCCGGGGCGACCGGCGGCGCGGCGTACTCCGCCGTCGACGAGAACGACCTGCAGACGGTCCTCTTCGACGCGCTCCGTCAGCGGGGGTAGTCACCAGGCGCCGGCGAGCACGGCGTCGACGGCCTCCTCCAGGGTGGCCGCGCGCCGGTCGGCGGCCGCCACCTCGGCGCGGCGGGTGACCGGCGTCGGCACCAGGATGCCGACCGCTCCGGCAGCGGTCGCGGCGTCGACGTCGGCGGCGACGTCGCCGATGACGACGCAGCGCGCGGGATCCACGCCGAGCTCGGCGCACGCCGCCGTGACCATGCCGGGCGCAGGTTTGCGGCAGGTGCAGCCGTCGTCCGGTCCGTGCGGGCAGACCTGGATCGTGTCGAACGGGCCGAGCAACTCGGTCAGGCGGGCCATGCAGGCGTCAACCTGCTGCATCGTGATCAGCCCGCGGGCGACCGCCGACTGGTTGCTGGCCACGCCGACCCGGACGCCGCGTTCCCGCAGCCGGTCCAGCGCCTCCCGCGCGCCGTCGACCGGGCGGATCCAGGCCGGATCCCCGTTGTAGGGGAAGTCGCGGACGAGCGTGCCGTCGCGGTCGAAGAGCACGAGGTCGGGGAGCCGGCTCATGGCCGCGTCAATGCCGCCGGCCGGCGGCCACCGAGACGCGGGCGAGGGCGTCGGTGACCACGCCGACGTCGTCGCCGAGCAGGGTGAGCAGGTGGGCGACGAGGTCGTCATGCGTGCGCGCGGCCTCGTCCACCCGCTGCCGGCCGACCGGCGTGAGCCGGGCGTGCAGCAGGCGGTTGTCGCCGCCGATCCGCCCGCGGAGGACCAGGGCGTCGGCCACGAGCCGGTTGACCGTGGTCGTGACGACGGACCGGGAGACCCCCAGGGTGTCGGCCAACTGGCCCATCGTGGCCCGCTCCCCCGGCGCCTCGGCGATCGTCCGGAGCGCCTCGAAGCCGGTCAGGGAGAGCCCGTGCTGACGGTGCAGGGCCGCGGCCACCCGGCGGGTGATCCGCTCGTGCACCTGCACGATCCGCGCCCACGTCTCGGCGGGACGCGGACGGGCTCCGGGAAGACCCGCGGCGTCCCGGGGGACGCCACGCGCGAGCGCGTCCTCAGGCGGAGGCACCGGCCCATCGTCTCCCGGGTGTGGCTCAGACGTGGCGGATGACGGAGCGCCGGCGGCCGCCGCCGCGTTGCCGGCCGGCCACCGAGGCGAGGCCTGCGGCGGTCGCGACGAGGGCTCCCGCGGCCGCGATCAGCGGCACCAGCCTCGCGACGC
This sequence comes from uncultured Actinomycetota bacterium, assembly GCA_963748305.1. Classification (GTDB taxonomy): domain Bacteria; phylum Actinomycetota; class Actinomycetes; order Mycobacteriales; family Geodermatophilaceae; genus Blastococcus_B. Next base: position 176,121 of record CAVVIN010000025.1, read on the forward strand.
CGTCGTCGCCGGTCGGCGCCGAGGAGGCGGCGACCTGCAGGTCGATCCCGGTGGTGACCGCGGAGTCGTCGCCGACCAGGTTGACCGTGGTGCGGCCGGTCTCGGTGCGCGCCGGGATGCGGATCTGCGCGTGGACCGAGCCGTCGGAGGCGGCGGTCGCGCTGCCGAGCACGGCCCCACCCGCCAACTGGACGACGACCCGCTCGCCGGGCAGGAACCCGGTGCCGTTCACCGTCAGCGTGTCCCCGGCGGAGACGTGGTCGGCCGACGCGCTGCCCGAGAGGGGCGGGTTGGCCGGCGCCGCGCCGGCATCGGTCTCCATCGGCTCGCCCGCGGGCGCCGGCGTCTTGTCGGCCGGGGTGGTGGTCGGCGGGGTGCGTTCCGGGGTGGACGACGTCCCGCCGTCCTGGTCCTGCGGGGCGCCGGCCCCACCCGACGTGCTCGGGGCCGCGGACGACGGCGGCGAGGGGTGCGGCTGCGTGGGGTCGTTGACCGCGTCGCAGTCCTCCTGCGTCGGCCGGGTGAAGCTGTAGTTGTCCAGCTCGTCGACGAAGGTGACGCCGGAGCCGTCGCGGGCGGAGTACTCCAGCCGCCCGTCGATCGTCTCGCCCCAGTCGACGTCGTCGCTGTGCAGGGTCACGGTCGTGCCGGGCGTGAGGGTCGCCTGGTCCTCGCCACCGGCCTGCCGGGTGGTGGCCAGCCGGACGAAGTACGGGGACGACCCGGCCGTCACCTCGACGACGAGACCGCCCGGACGGCAGCTCGGCCCGTGCGTGACCCGGGCGTCGGGCCGGGTCGGGTCGTCGACGGCCAGGGCCGGGGCGGCGGTCGCGATACCCGCGCCGAGAAGGAGAAGAAGGAGGCCGCTGAACACTCCGGCGGACACGGACGGCGCCGTTGATGGCCGCCTCTCGGCGGTCTTCTGGGTGATGCTGATGGAACGTCCCCCTGCATTGCGTTGTGCCCACATGATCGCTCGCGTGACGCTTGGTTGTCGCCCCACTACTGGAATTGCCTGGCGTGTCGCCCGGCGTGTCGGCAGATTTCTCGGCCCCCTGGAAGCGGCCACATCGCCGATCTCGTCGCCAAGCGGGCCCGGAAGCGGCCAGATCGCCGATCTGGCCGGGAAGGGTCCGGGAAGGGTCCGGGAAAGGGTCCGGGAAAGGGTGCGACCCCGATCACTACGGTGACCTGCGTGGACGAGGCAGGAGCCGGGCGCCGCCGGCAGAACGAGGTCTACCGCGCAGGTGTCTACGGCCGGCTGCCGCGGGTGCCCGTGGCGGCGCGGGCACTGCAGAAGCGCGCCCGGCGGGTGCTGAACGCGCGGGCCTACTCCTACGTGGCCGGCGGTGCCGGCGACGAGGCCACGCAGCGGGCCAACCGGGCCGCGTTCGACCGTTGGTCCGTCGTGCCCCGCGTGCTGCGCGACGTGAGCACCCGGGACACCTCGGTCGAGCTGTTCGGCCGCCGGTTGCCCGCCCCGCTGCTGCTCGGTCCGGTCGGGGCGCTCGAACTGGTGCACCCCGAGGCCGACCGCGCCGTCGCGCGCGCGGCCGCCGGGCTGGGGGTGCCGATGGTCTTCTCCAACCAGGCGTCGGTCTCGATGGAGGACTGCGTCGCGGTGATGGGCGATGCGCCGCGCTGGTTCCAGCTCTACTGGTCGACGTCCGACGACCTGGTGGAGAGCCTGGTCGGGCGGGCCGAGGCGGCCGGCTGCGACGCCCTGGTGGTCACGCTCGACACGACGATGCTCGGCTGGCGGCCGCGCGACCTCGACCAGGGGCACCTGCCGTTCGCCCTGGGCAAGGGGATCGCGCAGTACACGTCCGACCCGGTGTTCCGGCGGCTGGTGGCCGAGCGGGCCGCCGCTGCCGCCACCGCACCGGCCGAGCCGCAGCCCCGGCCCACCCCCGCCGCGGTGCGGGCGCTGATCGGCATGACGCGGGCCTGGCCGGGCTCGTTCCGGGACAACCTGCGCTCGCCGCTGCCGCGGGCCGCCGTCGAGACGTTCCTGGGCATCTACTCGCGGCCGTCGATCACCTGGGCCGACCTGGCCTGGCTGCGTGCGCGGACGCGGCTGCCGATCCTGCTCAAGGGCGTCCTGCACCCCGACGACGCCCGCCGCGCGCTGGACGAGGGCGTCGACGGCGTCATCGTCAGCACGCACGGCGGGCGACAGGTGGACCGCTCGGTCGCCGCTCTCGACGCGCTGCCGGAGGTGGTCGGCGCCGTCGCCGGGCGGGCACCGGTGCTGCTGGACAGCGGGGTGCGCACCGGGGCCGACGTGTTCACCGCCGTCGCCCTCGGCGCCACCGCCGTCCTGCTCGGCCGGCCGTTCGCCTGGGGCCTGGCACTGGCCGGCGAGGAGGGCGTCCGCCAGGTCGTGTCCGACGTGCTGGCCGAGTTCGACCTGACGCTGGGGCTGACCGGCCACACCGCCGTCGACCAGTTGAGCCCGGACGTCCTCCGCCGCACCGGCTGAACCGCGCCGGCAGGGCCGTTCCGCGAAAGCCCTGGTCAGAGGCTCGACCGCAACTTCGGGGCCTCGACACTCCGGGCTCGGGTTGACGCGAGCGTGTGGGCTGGGTCACAGTGAGCTTGGGGCGGGAGAGCCGGCTAAAAGTGGCCATCCACTGCTGGATGGACCGACCAACGCGGCCAGACCGTCAGGACCGGCCTCCCGCCCCCACACTCTCCTTCACGCGCCCATCGGGCACGTATTCGGGATCCCGCTGCCCCATCCGCTCGGCCGATCGCGACCGCTGCCGGCGCGCCCGGGGCGCCCACGCGGTGGCCTGCGCCAGACCGACGACCGGCATGTTGGCGTACAGCGACTCCATGTTCGCGGCCGGGACGCTGTAGCTCTCGTGGTAGAGCCCGACGTCGGCCGTCGCCGCGCCGGCGCGGTTGAACGTCCGCCACGCCGCCGCATGCCCGAGGCTGCCGTCGCGGGCGTACGCCCCGAGCGCCTCGACCGACCGCCAGTACTGGAGAACCATGAAGTAGCGCCCCGACCAGTAGATCCGTGGCGGCGCGAGCAGCCCCGCGTCGGGCCGACCGGCCAGCTCCTTGAGCAGCCGGGGCATCGCGATCAGCGGCGGCAACCAGCTGCGGACCTTGCGCCAGCGGTTGATCCGCATGCCCAGAACGATGACGGCGATCTCGCCGTCGGGCGTGGCGGCGTACTGGCCGCCGACGACACCCTTCGGCGCATTGCCGGCGGCACCGACGTAGGGCGGGGGGACGCGGGCCTCGGGCACGGGGACCTCCTCCGGGAGCGGGATGCCCCCAGCTCACCGCCCACCGGCCCTCGCCCGCTTCGGGGGCGTCCCCCAGGAACTCAGCCGAGCACCCCCCGGAGCTCGGCGCGGGAGGCGATGCCGAGCTTGCGGTAGCACCCGGAGAGGTGGACCTCGACGGTCTTGGTGGTCACGAACAGCGCCTGCGCGATGTCCCGGTTGCTGCGGCCCTCCGCGGCCAGCCGGGCCACCCGCCGCTCGCTGGGCGAGAGGGCCTCGAGGCCGGTGAGCCGGAGGGTCCGGGGTCGGGCGCCGGCGGCGGCGAGCTCCTCGATCGCCTGCCGGACCAGGGCCGTCGCGCCCGCCCGGGAGGCGAGGTCGAGGCCGGCCCGCAGCGGCGCGCGGGCGTCGACCCGGCGGTTGCCCCGGCGCAGCGCCGCCCCCAGCTCGACGAGCGATCGGGCGTGCTCGACGCGGGCATCCGTCTCCCCCAGCACGTCGGCCGCCTCGGCAAGCGCATCGAGGTCGTCGCACACGAGGCCGACGGCGCGCAGGGCGAGGCCGGTCGCGATCGGGGCCCGGTACCGCCGGGCCTCGGCCAGCGCGGTGGCCGCCCGCTCCCGCGCCTCGTCCGGCCGGCCGAGCAGATGGCACGCCACAGCGGCGTCGCTGCGCCACGGCAGGAGCCCCGGGTGCACCCAGCCGCGCTTGGCCAGGCGCCGACCGGCGGCCTCGAGGACGTCGAGGGCCTCGGCCGGCCGCCCCTGGGCCAGCCGCAGCCGGCCGACACCGGCCAGCAGGCCGGCGTGCTCCAGGCCGAGGGCGGGCCCCTCGATCTCCTGCTGGGCGGCGTCGAGCTCGGCGCGCTCGACCAGCACGGGCACGAGCGTGCCGAGCAGCAGTCGCTGCGGCCCGGCGGCGCCGGCCTCGGCCGCCAGCTCCATGGCCAGCCGGATGTCGGACTCGGCGTCGAGCAGCGCGCCCAGTCGCCGTCCCATCTCCGCCCTCGACCCCAGCGCCGCCCCCAGCTCGACCAGCGCCCCGCGGGTCGCGCGCGTCGGTCACGGCGGCGTCGGAGGCGGCAACGGCGGCCGGGATGTCACCGGCGGCCGCCAGCACCGGTGCCGCGAGGTACAGGACGCCGGTGACGAAGGAGGCGCTGTCGGGCCGGACGATCGCCGGTGACCGCGCGGCGCGCCTGCTCCACCGCCTCCTCGGTGCGGCCGGGCACCTGCAGCAGCTCGACCGCCGACGTCGCGAGCAGCACGCAGCCGGCCACCGTGTCCGGATCCGCGGAGGGCAGCAGCCGCTCCAGCCGCCGCAGCGCGTCGTCCCGGACCTCGGGCCGCGACCGGGCCAGCCCGATGTACTCCGCCTCCAGCAGCGCGCGCACCTCCGGCTCGAGGTCGGTCGCGCGCGTCGGCCTCGGCGACCGCCCGCTCCAGCACGTCCAGCGCCCTGGGCAGCTCCCACGCGGTCTCCAGACCCCGGGCCAACCGGAGCGCCACCCGGGCGCGGGCGCTCGGCTCGACGGTGGCGGCGAGTGCTTCGGCCATCCGGTCCATCCCCGCGGTCGGCCCGAGATGCGTCTCGGCGGCACCGAGCTCGAAGAGCACCTCGGCCCGCAACTCCGGCGCCGGCGGCTCGGCCAGCGCGCGCGACAGGTAGTCCACGGCCGGCTGCGGCGCCCCCTTCGCCAGGGCGTCGCGCGCCGCGTCCCGGAGCCGCTGCACCACCCAGCCGTCCCGCAGCGGGTCGACGTCGAGCAGGTGGGCGGCCACGGCCTCGGCGGGGGCGCCGTCGGCGGCGAGCTCGGCGGCCGCCACGCGGTGCGCCCGGTGCCGCTCGGCGACCGGCATGCGCTCGGCCACGGCCTGCGCGACCAGCGGGTGCATGAAGGCCAGCCGCGGCTCCGTCGTCACCAGTTCGGTCGCGGCCAGCCGGTCGACGGCGCGCGCGGCCTCGGCGGGATCCAGCCCGGCAAGGGCGGCCACGTGCCGCAGCGCGGCTCCCGGCCCGAGCACCGCCAGGGCACGTGCGACGGCGGCAGCACTCTGCGGCAGGTGCCGCAGCCGGGGCAGGACGAAGGCGGCGACGATGCCCGGCGCCCGGTCCTGCACGGCGCCGACGGACGACGCCACCGGCTCGATCCCCGCCTCGTGCAGGGAGCGGGACAGCGCCCCGAGCAGGAGCGGATTGCCGGCGCTCGCCTCGTGGCAGGCGGCCGCGAACGCGTCGTCGACCGCTCCGCCGAAGACCTGCCGCACCAGCACCGCTGATGCCGACGCCGAGAGCGGTCCGGGGCGGACGAGCGTCGTCGTCGGTTCGGCGCGCAGCGCGTCGAGCAGTTCGGCGTCCTCGCTGCCCGGCTCGGGCGGGCGGGTGGTCAGCGCGAGCAGGACGGGCAGGTCCTCGATCCGGCGGGCCAGATGGTGCAGCGCCCGCAGCGACGGCCCGTCCGCCCAGTGGGCGTCGTCGACGGCGAGCAGCAGCGGCTGCCGCTCGGCCATCCCGGCGAGGAGCCAGTAGATCCCGTGCAGGGTGGCGAACGTCGGCGACGGGTCCGCCTCCCCGGGGTCGAGCACCGGCCCGGCCAGCCGGGCGGCGCCGTCCAACAGCGCCGCCCGCTCCGCCGGGTCCGCCGCGTGCAGCACCGGCTCGAGCAGCCCCCGCACGATCCCGAACCCGAACCCCCGCTCCAGCGGGCTGGCCCGGGCCACCAGCACCCGGAAACCCCGCTCCGGGGCGGCCGCGCGGGCGGCGTCGAGCAGCCGCGTCTTCCCGATCCCGGCCGGCCCTTCGACAATGAGCGCACCGCCGCGACCGGCCGCGGCGGCGTCGAGGGCCGCCGTGACCGCGTCCAGCTCCTGTTCCCGCTCCAGCAGGGGGCCGGCGCGGGGCACCGTGCGGGTCATGGGCCCCGAACGTTAGGGATCTCCCCCGTCGCGCGACAGGTGCCCGCGCGCGTGGGATCGCCGGCATCGGTTCCACCTGATCCGGAGGCCCTCATGATCATCCCCAGCCCCCTCCCATCTGTGGCCATCCCCGACGTCGACCTGCCGACGTTCCTGTTGGAGCACGCCGAGGCCCGCGGCGACCGGCCCGCCTATCTCGACGGCCCCACCGGACGCGTCGTCCGCTTCGACGCGATCGGGCCCATGGCCCGGCGGTTCGCCGGGGCGCTGGTCGGCCGCGGCTTCGGCCATGGGGACGTGCTCGCGATCCTCGCGCCCAACCTGCCGGAGTGGCCGGTGGCGATGCTGGGCGCCCAGCTGGCCGGCGGCGCCGTGACACCCATCAACCCGCTCTGGACGACGGAGGAGATCGGCTTCCAGCTCCGCGACTCCGGTGCGCGCGAGATCTTCACGATCGCGCCGTTCGCCGACCGTGCTCTCGCCGCGGCCGGCGGCGCCGCCGATGTGATCGTGCTGGGCGAGGCGCCCGAGGGGACGTCGTCGTTCCTCGACCTGATGACGCGGTACGGCCCCGCGCCCGACGTGCGGATCGACCCGGCCACCGACCTCGCGATGCTGCCGTACTCCTCGGGGACGACCGGGCTGCCGAAGGGTGTCCGCCTCACCCACCGCAACATCGTCGCCAACGTGTGCCAGACCGAGGCGGTCCTTCCGATGCGGGCCGACGACGTGATGCTCGGCGTCCTGCCCTTCTTCCACGCCGCCGGCTTCTGTTCCTCGATCTGCCTGACCCTGCACGCGGGGGCCACCGTGGTGACCCTCCCCCGCTTCGACCTGGAGGCGGCGCTGGCGCTGGTCGAGGAGCACCGGGTCACGCTGCTGCCCGCGGCCCCGCCGCTCGTCCTGGGCCTGGCCCGGCACCCGGCGGTCGACCGCTTCGACCTGTCGTCGCTGGAACTGGTGATCTGCGGCTCCGCGCCGCTGTCGGCCGAGCTCGAGGTGGAATGCGCCCGTCGACTGGGTCGTCCGGTGCTGCAGGTCTACGGGCTGACCGAGACCAGTCCGATCGTGGCCATCTCCCGACGTGAGACCGGCCGGAAGACCCCTGGTTCCGTGGGCACGCTGGTGCCGAACACCGAGGTGCGGTTGGTCGACCCGGTCTCGGGCGCGGACCTGCCGGCCGGGAGCACCGGCGAGCTCTGGGTCCGCGGTCCGCAGGTGATGGCCGGCTACCTGGGCAACCCGGCCGCCACCGCGGCGACGATCGACGACGACGGCTGGCTGCACACCGGCGACCTCGGCACGGTGCAGGCCGACGGCGAGGTGTTCGTCGTCGACCGGGTGAAGGAGCTGATCAAGGTGAGCGGGTTCCAGGTGCCGCCGGCGGAACTGGAGGCGCTGCTGGTCACGCATCCGGGGGTCGCGGACGCGGGGGTGGTCGGCCGGCCCGACGAGCGGACGGGGGAACGACCGGTGGCGTTCGTCGTCCCGCGGGGCGACCTCGATCCGGACGCGCTGATCGAGTGGGCGGCGCAACGGTCGGCCGGCTACAAGCGGCTGGCGGACGTCGTCGTCGTCGACGCGGTGCCCCGCTCACCGGCGGGCAAGATCCTGCGCCGGGTCCTGCGGGAGGGCCTGACCGCCGCCGTCTGACGCCGGCGGGCAGGTCGCGACCCCGCCCGAACGGTCCGGGCGGGGTCGCGTGCCTAGCCGATCAGGCCATCGCCGGCTCGGCGTCGACCAGGCCGGCGCGGATCCCCTCGCGCAGTCCCGGGGTGTTCTCGTGACCGTGCTTGTCGACCGCGTGCGCCACGGCGGCGTCGAGAACCTCTTCCTCCTCGCCGGCGATGGTGAGGGTGCAGTTGATCTCGCTGGGCATGGTGCGGCAGTCGACCATCTTGCGGGCCATCTGGGTTGCCTTCCGTACAGGCCGGCGCCTGATCCTGTGTCCGGCCGGGGAGGTCGCCGAGTGGCGACCGGGAGAGGATGGAGCGCGCCCGGTGCGGGCGTCTCCGCGGCCCTCAGCGGGCGTAGTTGCTGGCGCCGTACCAGTCGACGACGACGGCAGGCTCGTCCCCGACCACCCAGGCATCGTGGCCTTCGGGCAGCGAGGTGATGTCGCCCGGGCCGGACTCGAGCTCGGTGCCGTCGGCCATGAGGACGTGGATCCGTCCGCTGACCTGGTACTGCATGTGCGGCGCCTCGCAGAGGTCGGTCCCCGCGATCGGCTTGACGTCGGTCGACCAGCGCCAGCCCGGCTCCAGGGTCAGCCGGCCGATCTCGGCGCCGCCGACCTTGAGGATCTCGACCTTGCCGTGCGGGAACTCGCGCACCTCGTCGGGTTCGGAGTAGCTCCGGTGTTCGGTGGTCTGGGTGGGCATTCCCTGCCTCCTCGTGACGGATGAATCCCCCGTTGAGGTTTGCGGCCGCAGGCGTATGCTTACTTGCACGTAAGTCAGTCGTCAAGTGCTGGAGGAACGAGATGTCCAGACGGGTCGACGGGGACGGCGCAGGAACCACGGGACGAATACTCGACGTGGCCGAACGCCTCCTGCAGGTACGCGGATACAACGGCTTCAGCTACGGCGACGTCGCCACGGAACTCGGCATCACCCGGGCCGCGCTGCACTATCACTTCCCCGGCAAGGGCGAACTCGGTCAGGCCCTGATCGAGCGCTACGCCACCCGGTTCGCGGCGGCCCTGGCCCACCTCGACGCGACCGCCCCGGACGCCGCCGCCAAGCTGCGCGGCTACGTCGCGCTCTACACCGACGTGCTCAGCGCCGACCGGATGTGCCTGTGCGGGATGCTCGCCGCCGAGAGCCGCACGCTGCCCGACCCGCTGCAGCGCGCGGTGCTGGCGTTCTTCGCCTCCAACACGACCTGGCTGCGGAAGGTCCTCGAGGAGGGCTGCGCCGACGGCAGCCTCCGGTGCCCCGGGACGTCGGAGGACACCGCCTCGATGGTGCTCGGCGCACTGGAGGGCGCGATGCTGATCGCCCGGCTCGACGGCGACGTCGTGCGCTTCACCGCGACCACCAGGCAACTGCTCGCCGGACTCCTGCCCGTCACCGCCTGACCCGGACCGCCGCCTGGGGTCAGGGCCGGACGGCGGAAGCAACCGACGGCGTGGTGATCTCACTCGGCGTCCGCGGCAGCACGTGCGTGAAGTAGGAGGCGGCCGCGTCCGTCGTCCCGACGTCGCCCCCGGCCTCCTCGGACAGGAACCACCGGTGCTCGAGGATCTCGTGGAAGACCTCCGGCGGTGCCAGTCGGCCGGCCAGGTCGGCGGGCACGGCCTCGACCGTCGGCTGGTAGATCTCGCTGACCCACCGGTGACCGGCCGCGACCATCGACACCGCCTCGCCGTCGCGCTGCTCGAGCCACGCGCGGTAACCGCGCAGGTCGTCGAGCAGTCGCCGGGCCTGGTTCTCCTGGACCTCGAGTCCGGTGAGCCGGTAGAGCTCGTGGCGGTGCTGGCCGGGCTCGGCGACGCTGGTCTGCACCCGAAGGCGGGAACCCTCCGGCGAGGTGATCAGCTCGACCTCACCGGCGTCGAAACCGAGGTCGTGGAGCCGACGCAGCCGCTCGGCGACCCGCACACCCTCGTCGTCGGCGGGCACGACCTCTTCGAGCGTCAGCTCGTCCCACAGCGTCTCGTACTTGTCCCTCAGCCCGACGGCCAGCTCGATCGGGTCGAGGTCGTGGGGCAGGAGGCCGCCGGCCTCGAGGTCCATCAGCTCGGCGCCGACGCGGTCGGTCGCGAGGTCGACGTCGTAGCGCCGCTGCCCCGCCGACAACCCGTCGTGCCGCTCGGCGGTCTCGGCGTCGACGAGATAGGCGGCCATCGAGCCGGCGTCCGGGCGGAAGAGGGTGTTCGACAGCGAGCAGTCGCCCCAGAAGATGCCGGCCAGGTGCAGCCGGACGAGCAGTTCCACCATCGTGTCGATGAGCCGGTCGGCGGAGTGCTCCCCGCGGGCGACGGAGAACAGGTAGCGGTAGGACACCGAGTACTCGAGGAAGCGGGTGACCAGGATCGCCGGCTGCTCGTCGGGACGGTCCACGCAGATGCCGAGCGCCTCGACGGCGGGCAGCCCCTCCTCGGCGAACGCGCCCAGCAGCCCGTACTCCTTGCGCGCCAGCCGCTCGTCGATCTCCTTCAGGGCGTAGACGCCACCCGCGTCGGCGACGAACCGGACGACGTGCCGCGAGATCCCGCGCTGCGGCACGGTCAGCAGCGCGTCCGCGGGCCACTCCTCGAGGGGACGTTCCCACGGCAGCGCGAGCAGCCCGGTCGCCTCGGCGGCGTGCGGACGGAAGAGGAAGCGCATGCGAGGGGAACTCCGGGACGAAGCGGACGGGGACGCGGAACGGGAACGTCCCCCCATGGTCCCCACGAAGTGTTTCCGCGAGCGCTCCCACGCCGGGCGCGCCGGCATGACGTGTGTCTCGTCGCCCCGGGCACCCCACCGGGGCTCAGCCGAACGCGCCGCCGTGGTCGCGCACCAGCCACGCCGTGGCGTCCGGAGGGAGAACCCCGTCCTCGAGCGGGACGCTGGCGAGCACCACCCGACCCGGGGGAAGAGGAACCCGGTCGGGCCCGAAGTTGGTGAGCGCGTGCCAGCCCGCGGGGCGGGAGAGGTGCAGCACGTCGTCGGACGGCGCCGGCTCCCAGGAGGCGTCGTCGACCTGCCCGTACCGCGCCCGGAGGGCGAGCGCAGCCCGGACCAGCGCCAACGTCGAGCCGGGGTCCGACCGCTGGCGGCTCACGGCGGCGTCGGCGAACCAGGCGGGCTGCGGAAGCCGCGGGGCGGCCGGCCCGAAACCCAGCGACGGTCCGTCCGCGGTCCACGGGACGGGCACGCGGCAGCCGTCCCGGCCCTTCCGCAGCCCCCCGGACCGGACGGCGATCGGGTCCTCGAGGGCATCGGTCGGCAGGTCGCCCACCTCGTGCAGCCCGAGCTCGTCCCCCTGGTAGATGTACGTCGAGCCGGGCAGGGCCAACAGCAGCAGGATCGCCGCCCGCGCCCGCCGCTCGCCCAGCGCCCGGTCCAGCGGCGGCGCCGCACCCCCGGTCAGCAGCCATTCCTGGGCCACCTCGTGGGCGCGCCGCCCGGGCGGCACCGGGAGGCCGTACCGGGTCGCGGCGCGCACGGAGTCGTGGCAGCCCAGCAGCCACGTCGTCGTCGATCCCGTCTGGCGCATGTGCCCGAGGCCCGTGTCGATCGCCGCGCGGAAGTCGCTCGCCCGCCAGCTCGCGTCCATGCTGTCGAAGTTGAACGCCTGCCCCAGGCCCTCCGGGGAGGCGTACCTCGCCCGGCGGGCGCGGTCGGGCACGCCGGCCTCCGCGACGCCGAACAGGGGCGGGTCGTACTCGTCGAAGACCGCGCGCCACGAGGCGTAGACCTCGTGCACGCCGTCCTGGTCCCACAGCGGGTGCGCACCCCCGACCTCGAACCAGTCGGCGAGCTGCGCCCAGGGCACGTGCGGCTCGGACATGTCCTTGACGAGGCCGTGCGCGGCGTCCACCCGGAAGCCGTCCACCCCGCGGTCGGCCCAGAAGCGCAGCGTGCCGAGGAAGTCGGCGCGGACCTGCTCGTCCTGCCAGTTCAGGTCGGGCTGCTCCTTCGCGAAGTGGTGGAAGTACCACTGCCCGTCGCCGGCCGGTTCCCACGCCGACCCGCCGAACAGGGACTCCCAGTCGTTGGGCGGCTGCGATCCGCCCGGGCCGAGGCCGTCGCGGAAGAGGTACCGCTGCCGGGCGCGTGACCCCCGTGGGGCGATCAGCGCCTCCCGGAACCACGCGTGCTGGTCGGAGGTGTGGTTGGGCACGATGTCGACGACGACCCTGATCCCGGCGCAGTGCAGGGCGGCCACCATCTCGTCGAAGTCGGCCAGGCTGCCGAGCCGCGGATCGACGTCGCGGTAGTCGTCCACGTCGTAGCCGCCGTCGGCGAGCGCCGACGGGTAGAAGGGCGTCAACCAGACCGCGTCGACCCCCAGCTCCGCCAGGTACGGAACCCGCGACGTCACGCCCTTCAGGTCGCCCAAGCCGTCGCCGTTCCGGTCGGCGAAGGCCCGCGGATAGATCTCGTAGACGACGGCATGGCGCCACCAGGTCGCTGCCTGGTCTTCCGCGCGGATCGGTGCGGCCATGGGCTGTCCCGGCACGCGCTCAGAAACGGACGACTCAGGAACGGACGGCGAGACTCGTCTCCGGGTCGAAGAAGTGCAGCCGTTCCCGGTCGACGACGATCTCGATCTCGTCGCCGGGCCGGACCCGGGACCGGGGCGCGAACGAGGCGACGAAGGTGTTCCCGTGCTGCGCGACCGGGACCTCCTCGGTGTGCGCGTCCTTGTCCAGCGCCTTCGTGTCAGCGGTCACGACCTTCGGTGCGTCGACGAGGAAGTGCACGACGATCTCCGAACCCAGCGCCTCGGTCAGCGTGACCTTCGCCTTGAGGCGGGACTCCGGCGTCGTGTCCCGGGCAAGGGCGGCGTCCTCCATGTCCTCGGCCCGGACGCCGACCGCGATGCTGCGTCCCGCGAACCCGGCCAGGGCCGGACGCTCGCGCGAGCACCGTCTCCGGCAGCGGCAGGACGGCGCTCCCCAGCCGCAGCTGATAGCCCTGACCCGCCTTCTCCACCTGGGCGGAGGCCAGGTTCATGGGCGGGGAGCCGATGAAGCCGGCCACGAAGATGTTGTCCGGGTGGTCGTACAGGTCCTGCGGGCTGCCCAGTTGCTGGAGGACGCCGGCCTTCATCAGCGCGATGCGGTCCCCCATCGTCATGGCCTCGGTCTGGTCGTGCGTCACGTAGAGCGTCGTCGTCTTCAGGTCCCGCTGGATCTGCGCGATCTCCGCACGCATCTGCACCCGGAGCTTCGCGTCGAGGTTGGACAGCGGCTCGTCCATCAGGAAGACCTGCGGATTGCGGACGATGGCCCGGCCCATCGCGACGCGCTGGCGCTGCCCGCCGGACAGCTGCTTGGGCTTGCGGTCCAGCAGCGCACCCAGTTCGAGCATGTCGGCGGCGCGCTTGACCCGCTTGTCGATCTCCCCCTTGTCCATCCGCCGCAGCTTCAGGCCGTACGCGATGTTGTCGCCGACCGTCATGTGCGGATAGAGCGCATAGGACTGGAACACCATGGCGATGTCCCGCTCGCGCGAGGACAGCGTGTTGACCACGCGATCCCCGATCCGCAGGGTGCCGCTGCTGATGTCCTCGAGTCCGGCCACCATGCGCAGGGCGGTGGTCTTGCCGCAGCCGGACGGCCCGACGAGCACCAGGAACTCGCCGTCGGCGATGTCGATGTCCAGGTCGTGCACGGCGTGGAAGCCGTTCTCGTACTGCTTGTTGACCTTGTCGAGCACTACCTCTGCCACGGGGACTCCTTCGGGACGGGCCGGTGCATGACCGGGGACAGCATCGGGTCAGCCCTTCACGGCGCCGGCGGTCAGGCCGCCCACGATGTAGCGCTGCAGGTACTGGAACAGGAGGACCGTCGGGACGGCGAGGAGGACCGCCCCTGCGGCGAACACGCCGAACTGCGCGTTCTTCGTGTTCTCGTCCGCGAGGAGGCCGTAGAGCCCGACGGCGGCGGTCTTCACCGAGTCATCGGTCAGGAACACGCTCGCGATCAGGAACTCGTTGACCGCGCCGATGAAGCCCAGCAGCCCGGTGACGGCGAGGATCGGCCGCACGAGGGGCAGGATGATGCCGAAGTAGATCTGCGCGTGGGTCGCGCCGTCGACCTTGGCCGACTCGTCCAGGTCCTTCGGAATCGTGTCGAAGAAGCCCTTCATCAGCCAGGTGTTCACGCCCAGGGCGCCACCGAGGTAGAGCAGCAGCAGGCCCCACGTCGTGTTGAGCCCGATCGGCGGCCACAGCTTCGTGATCTCGGTGAACATGAGGTACAGGGCCACGATCGCCAGGAACTGCGGGAACAGCTGGATCAGCAGGATGCCGAGCAGGCCCGGGCGCCGCCCGGTGAACCGGAACCGGGAGAAGGCGAACGCGGCGCAGGCGGAGATGAACATGGACAACGCCGCGGACAGGAATCCGATGATCAGGCTGTTCAGGAACCAGCGCGGGAACGAGCCCGAGAGAATTTCGCTGAAGTTGTCGAAGCCGACGTTGGACGGGACCAGGTTCGACGAGCTCAGCGTGCCCACCGGGTTCAGCGCTGCCGAGACGACGAAGATGATCGGGAAGAGCGAGAACGCCAGCGCCAGCACGCCGACCAGGTGGCTCCAGCCGACGCGCTTGAACCAGTTGCCCTTGGCCGTGCCCAGCCGCACGACCTCGGTCCCCGGCCCCTCTCCGACGGAGGCGCGCGGGTGCTCCGCGGCCTCGATACCGGTCATGGCCATCAGTTGACCTCCTCCAGAGCCCGGGTGCGCTTGAAGCCGACGATCGACACGACGGCGACGATCAGGAAGATGAAGACCGAGACGGCCGCGGCGAACCCGTAGTCGGCCCCGCCACCGCCGAACGCCAGCCGGTACGTGTACGTGATGAGGATGTCGGTCGCGCCGGCCGACGGGTTGTCCGGCGAGAACGGGCCTCCCTTGGTGACCAGGTAGATCGCGGCGAAGTTGTTGAAGTTGAACGCGAACGTCGAGATCAGCAGGGGCGCCAGGGACACGAGCAACAGCGGGAACGTGATCGTGCGGAAGGCGTAGAACGGCTTGGCCCCGTCCACGCCCGCGGCCTCGGTCAGGTCCGCCGGAATCGACTGCAGCGCGCCGGTGATCACCAGGAACATGTAGTTGTAGCCCAGCCACAACTGCACGAGCAGGATCGCGATCATGGACGTGACGGTGCCGCCGAACCAGTTGATCTCCGTGCCGAGCATCCGGTTGATGAGCCCGAAGTCGGTGTTGAACATCTCCCGCCAGACCAGGTACATCGCCACCGCCGGCATGGCGTACGGGAGGATGATCAGCGATCGGTAGATCTTCTTCCCCTTGACCAGCGGGTTGTTCAGCGCCAGCGCCACGAGCAGTCCGAGCGAGAACGTGATGACGACGGTGATGATCGCGAAGGCGAAGTTCCAGAGGATGATCCGGACGAACGAATCGCGGATGGTGTCGTTGGTCAGCACGCGGGTGAAGTTCTGGAAACCGACGTTGACCTGCCAGCCCTGCGCGATCGCGTCCCCGTTCTCGTCGACGAACGACCCGATCTCCTCATCCGCGGTCCAGGTCTGACCCGTCGTGGCGTCGGTGATGCAGTCGCACCCGCTGTCGTAGTTCTGCTGCGGCGCTCCCTCGAAGGCCGCGGACAGACCCTGCGCCTTGATCGCGCCGTCGTCGGTCGGCACGCTGAAGATCGCGATGTCGGCCTCACGGGCGCCGGCCTGGTCGATGTCCAGGACCGTGTAGCCGTCGGCCGCGGTGATCTTTCCGGTCGAGGTCACGCTCGGCGTCGCCGGGGTCCAGTTCCTCGAGCCCGTCCGCCGTGCCGACGAACAGGTCCTCGGTCGCGGGATCGGAGAGCAGGAAGACGATGTCGCCCGTGGTGGCGTCGCCGTCCGTCGCGATCGTCAGCGTGTAGGTGGCGGAGTCGGGCACCTGCTGGACCGACGCGCCCTCGATGGCGGTGATCGCCTCTTCCTTGGTGCCGCGGTGGCCGTCGCTGAAGTTCGTGAAGGCCGTGCTGATCGTGTAGATCACCGGCACGATCTGGAAGATGATCAGGAACAGGGTGCCCGGCAGGAGGTACTTCGCCGGGATCGCGCGCGGCGACAGGTAGACGTAGAACGCGAGCAGCGTGACGGCGACGAGGATCGCCAGCCCGATCCAGTTCTGCGCGTTGATCAGCGGCAGGGCGCCCCACACCGCGACGGCGGCAGCACGCCCAGTGCGACGATCTTCAGGATCAACCCGAGGGGGCTGCTGGTCCCGTCCGCCCCGAGACCCAGCTTCGGCCGACCTCCGCCGGAGGGTGGCCTTACCTGTGGGGCTAGCCGAGTCGACCTCGGCCGTCGAGCGAGCCATGTCGACCCCTCCTCGGGTCTCGGGGATGTGCCCTTGCGTCGGGGACGGAACTGTCGGAGGCGGAGGTGCCGGCCTGTCGTTCGCCGGCACCTCCGCCGGTCCGTTCAGCCGCCCGCGACGTCCGTGATGGCGGTGGCTGCCCCGGCGACGGTCGTCGCCGGGTCCTCACCCGCGACCACTGCCGCCTCGGCCTTGCCCAGCGAGTCGAAGACGCCCGCCATGAAGGGGAAGCTCGGCATGATCTCCCCGTTCTCCGCGCCGATGTCGACGCACTGGGCCACCAGCGGCTGCGCGTCCCGGATCGCGTCGAGCACGCCCTGGGAGGCCGGGACGATCTGGGCCGCCGACTGGTAGGACTCCTGGATGTCGGTCCGGGACCAGAAGTTGGTCACGAACTCCTGGGCCAGCGTCTTGTGCTCGCCCTTGCTCGCCACGTAGACGCCGTCGACGGTGATGAACGGGGCGGCCGGGTCACCGCCGGCGTAGCCCGGGATCGCCGACACCTCGAACTCGATGTCGCTCCCGTCGACGGTGGGGATGTCCCAGGGACCGCTGACGAGGAACGCGGCCCGCCCCTCGGTGAACAGCGCCGTGTGGTTGTCGGTGCTGATGGAGCGCTTGAGCACGTTCTCGCCGGTCTCGCCCAGGGCACCGATCCGCTCGTAGGAGGCCACCGCCTCGGGCTGGGCGACACCGTTGTCGTCGGGGTTGAAGCCGCCGTCGGCATCGGTCCCGAACAGGTAGCGCGCCGCCGGCGGTGTAGAGCGGCTGGATGAAGTACGGGTTGCCCGTCTGACCGATGGGCCAGGCCACGACCTCCTCGACCTGACCGGACGCCTGGAGCGCCTTGCCCGCGGCCACCATGTCCTCGATCGTCGCCGGGGCCTCCGGGGCGAGCGCGGTGTTCCGGTACAGCACGAGGTTGTTGAAGGTGAACGGCATCCCGTAGACCTGACCTTCGTAGGTCATGGCCTGGACCGCCTTGGGCTGCAGGTCCTCCTCGACGGCGGCCGGCAGCTGGATGGGGTCGATGGTGCCGTTCTGGACCAGGTTGCCGATCCAGTCGTGCGCCCCGAAGACGACGTCGGGGGCGTTGTTGCCCTGCGACGCGGTGATGAAGTTGGCCTGCAGGTCGGTGCCCGGGACGAGTTCGACGACGACGTTGACGCCGTTCTCCTCGCCGAAGGCCGCGGCGACGTCCTGGATCGCCTCGCCCTGGGGCCCGGTGCCGGTCCAGATGAGCAGGTCGGCGGCGTCGCCGCCGCTACCGCCGTCACCGCCGCCGTCTCCCCCGCCGCCTGCCGTCGTCGCCGCCACAGGCGCTGAGCGCCGTCGCCGCGACGACCGCACTGACCGTCAGCTTCCATCCGCGCCCGCGCATCGGGATTCCCCTCGTCGACCGGTGAGAACGAGTCTCCGCCCGATTGCGCTGAGTGACTCAGGTCACAGCTGGACGGATTCAGCAGCAGCTAAGGGCCTCCGGCACCCCGTGTCAAGAGGAGCGTTACCGGCCCGAGACACGAGGCGCCCGGGATCCCCGGAACCGACCCGTCTGGCAGACTCCGACACGTGTCCAGCCGAGTGACACTCCAGGACGTCGCGGATCGGGCCGGCAGCTCGCGGACGACGGCGCACTACGTGCTGACCGGCCAGGACCGCGAGATGCGGATCGCCGAGGAGACCCGCCGCCGCGTCCTGCGGGCCGCCAACGAGTTGCGCTACCGCCCGAACCTCATGGCCCGCGGGCTGCGCACGCAGGTGACCCGCACGATCGCGCTCGTCAGCGACACCGTCGCCTCGGAGGCCTTCGCGGGCGGACTCGTCTACGGCGCCGTCGCCGAGGCCGCCGAGCAGGGCTATCTGCGTCTTCGTCTGCGAGACCGAGGACGACCCGGAGCTCGAGGAGCGGATGATCGGCGAGCTGACCGACCGGAGCGTCGACGCCTATCTCTACGCCAGCATGTTCACCCGCGAGGTGCAGCTGCCTCCGGGGCTCGCCGCGCAGCGCGTGGTCCTGCTCAACTGCAGCGCCCCCGACAGCGGCTGCCCCGCCGTGCTGCCCGACGAGCGCCAGGCGGGGCGGGACGCGGCGCGCACACTGCTCGACGCCGGTCACCGGGACGACATCTGGCTCGTGGGCGAGCCGGACGAGAAGGTCATCGCGGGCGCCGAGCGCATGGCGGGCATCCGGGCGGAGCTGGCCGAGGCCGGGCGTAGAGCTCGCCGGCATCGTCGAGTGCACGTGGTGGCCGGAGTCGGCCTACGAGCAGTTCGGCGCGCTGCTGGACACCGGCGGGCGTCCGTCGGCGGTCATCTGCATGAACGACCGCGTCGCGATGGGCGTCTACCAGGCCCTGACGTCGCGCGGTCGGACCGTCCCGACGGACGTCTCGGTCATCTCCTTCGACGACTCCGATCTCGCCGTGTGGCTCCAGCCGCCGCTCTCCAGCATCGGCCTGCCGCACCGGGAGCTGGCCATCCGGGCCGTCCGCCTCCTGCTGGCCGAGGGCGGCCTGCGCAACGAGCAGATCCAGGTGCCGATGCCGGTGCGCCTGCGCGAGTCCATCGCGCCGCCGCGACGCGACTGACATTCAGGGCCGCCCGTCGGCCCCGCGCACCAGCAGGCGGTACCCCCACGGCGCCAGGTCCACGGTGCTGCCCGGCTCGAGCGGGACGTCGTCCCCGGTGGCGAAGTCCCGATAGGACCCGGCGACCGGGCCGTCCCGCAGGGTCACGCGTGCGCGCGTCCGGCGACAGGTTGAACAGCCCGACGACGGCGTCCTCACCGGCGTCCCGGACGAAGGCGAGCACCGAGGGCCGGTCCGTGGTCTTGATCTCGACCATGCGGGCACCCCACGCCCCGTTCCAGAGCGCGTGGTTGGCGGACTTGAGGGCGATGAGCCGGCGGTAGAGGTCGCCCATCGGGTGCTCGCGCCACTCGATCTGATCCTTCTCGAAGAACTTCAGCCGCTTGTCGTTGCCGGCCTCCTGGCCGTTGTAGATCAGCGGCATCCCGTCACTGGCCACGCTGAGGACGACGGCCGCCACGAGCATGTCGCCGAACTGCTCGAACTCCGTGCCCTCCCACGCGTTCATGTCGTGGTTGGACACGAACAGCATCCGCATCGAGTCCTGCCGGAACGCCTTGTCGTTCCATGCGTAGTAGACGCGCAGCGCGTCGACGTCGGCCCGGCCGGAGGCGATGTCGTGCATGACGGTGTTCCAGGACCACCCGTAGGTCATGTCGAACGCGCGGTCGTGCAACTCGCGGGACTCCCACTCGGCGAGCAGGAAGACCGGCTTGATCGCGTCCAGCGCAGCGCGCGCGTCCTCCCAGAAGTCGGTCGGGACGAACCCGGCGACGTCGCACCGGTAGCCGTCGACCCCGACGTCGCGCACCCAGTACTCCAGGGCCGCCAGCATGTACTCGCGGAGGCCGGGCTGCCGGTAGTCCAGGTCGATGATGTCGTCCCAGTCCCACCAGGGCGTCGGCGCGAAGTTCCCCTTCCAGTCGCGCTCGTACCACTCGGGATGCTGCTCGACGAGGACGCTGTCCCACGCCGTGTGGTTGGCGACCCAGTCGAGGATGACCTTGAGGTCCAGGTCGTGCGCCGCCGCGACGAAGTGGCGCAGGTCCTCGACCGTGCCGAGTTCGGAGCTCACCGAGTAGTAGTCCTTGACCGCATAGGGACTCCCGAGCGTGCCCTTGCGGTGGACGGCGCCGATCTCGTGGACCGGCATGAGCCAGAGGATCGTGACGCCGAGTTCCTTCAGCCTCGGCAGGTGCGCCTCCGCGGCCCGGAGCGTGCCCTCGGCCGTGAACTGCCGGGTGTTGATCTGGTAGATCGACGCCGCGGCGCTCCAGTCCGGGTGGCGCAGCAGCACGTCGGACGGGCGGAGCTGACGTTCGGAGATCGACATGACAACCTCTCGGTCCGGCTGACGGTGGGAAGCCGAGCGAGTGACCTGAATCACAGGAGAATCGATCCAGCACGATAGGGGATCGCGGTACGGCGACGCCAGTCGATCTCGGATGCGGCCGCTACAGCAGGCCCGCGGCCGCGGTCACCGACGGCGTCGTGAGCTCCTTCGGGGTCTGCGGCAGCACGTGCGCGAAGTAGGACTCGGCGGCTTCCGTCGTCCCGACGTCGCGGCCGGCCTGCTCGGACAGGAACCACCGGTGCTCGAGGATCTCGTGGAAGACCTCCGGCGGCGCCAGCCGGCCCACCAGGTCCGCGGGGACGGCGTCGATGACCGGTTGGTAGACCTCGGCGACCCAGCGGTGCCCGGCCACCGTCTCGGGCACCGACCGGCCCTGCCGTTGCTCGAGATAGGCGCGGAAGCTGCGCAGGTCGTTGAGCAGCCGGCGGGCCTGCTGCTCCCCCACCTCCAGCCCGGTCAGCCGGAAGAACTCCCGCCGGTGCTGGCCGGCCTCGGCCACCCGGGTCTGGATGCGGAGCTTCACGCCGCCGTCGGGGCAGGTGATGAGCTCTACCTCGTCGACGGCGAACCCCAGCTCGTTGAGCCGCTGCAGCCGGTCGGCGATCCGGTACCGCTGCTCCTCCGGACGGAGCACCTCCTCCCGGGTCACCTCGTCCCAGAGCGCCGCGTACCGCTCCGGGAGGCACATCGCCGTGTCGAGCGGGTCGATGTCGTCGGGCAGCAGGCCGCCCATCTCGAGGTCCATCAGCTCGGCGGCCACCCGCTCGACGGCGAGCTCGACGTCGTACAGGCGCTGCCCGCGGGACAGTGAGGGCTGCCGCTCCACGGTCTCGGCGTCGACCATGTAGGCCGAGATCGAGCCCGCGTCGGGTCGGAACAGGGTGTTCGACAGCGACGGGTCGCCCCAGAAGATCCCGGCCAGGTGCAGCCGCACCATCAGCTCGACCATGGTGTCGATCAGCTGCTCGCTGGAGTGGTCGACGCGGCGGCTGGAGAACAGGTAGCGGTAGGACATCGAGTACTCGAGGAACCGGGTCACGAGGATCGCCGGCAGGTCGTGCGGGCGGTCGACGCAGATCCCGAGCACGGAGACCGTCGGCAGCCCCTCGTCCTCGAAGTCGCTGAGCATCGCGTACTCGTGGCGCGCCAGTCGCTCGTCGATCTCCTTGAGCGCATAGACGTGGCCGTCCGATGTCGCGAACCGGACGACGTGCCGCGAGATGCCGCGCTGAGGGACCTCGAGAAGGTGCTCGTCGGCCCAGTCCTCGAGCGGCTGGTGCCACGGGAGGGCGAGCAGCCCGGCGGCCTCGTCGGCCGGTGGGCGGAAGAGGAACCGCATGGCACGCCCCCGGAGATCGGATCGGCGTCCACTGTGGCACGCGGCGTGCCGGCGGCGCGGCACGGCACCGCGGACGACGACTCTGCCGCGCCGCCCCTGGTGGGGCAGCACGGCAGAATCGGTGTCTCGAGAACGGTGTCCTTACACGGACGACGGCACGAGCGTGCGCATCCGCGGGACGAAGTCGCCCCGCTCGTCGAGCACGTAGCGGTCGGCGCCCTCGGGGCTCGCGGCGATCTCCCGCAGCGCCTGGCCGAGCATCGGGATGTCGGTCAGGTAGGTCTGCCGGTTGGCGCTGACCCGCACCGCGCCCGGGAGGCGGTGGCGGTTGCCGGCGCGGACGTCGGCGTGGAACTGGGCGACCTCGTTCTCGGAGAGGCCCAGCAGCTTGCCCATGTACGGGTGCGCGCAGAAGCAGCCGCTGCGGGTGCCGATCGCGTACTCGTTGGCGAGGCGGGCGGCCAGCAGCCCGTGCGGCACGCCCTCCAGGTTGAAGGCGGCGACCGGCAGGCGGTCCCCGGTCACGGGGCCCAGCCGGTGCAGACCGGGCACCGAGGCCAGCTCGGAGTCCAGGCCGCGCAGCAGGTGCTCCTCGTGCGCGAGCACCGACGACCAGCCGTCGCTGCGCAGCTCGTCCGCGGACGCGGTGAGCGCGACGACGCCGATGACGTTGGGCGAGCCGGCGTCGTCCCGGTCGGGACCGTCGGCCCAGATGACGTCGTCGAACGAGACGGCACCGACGGCGCCGCCGCCCACGAGGAAGGGCTCCCCCTCGGCCAGCAGCGCACGGGGCGCGACGAGGGCGCCGGCACCGAACGGCGCGTACATCTTGTGCCCGGAGAAGGCGATGACGTCGACGCCCAGGGCGGTGATGTCCACGGGGCGGTGCGGCACGAGCTGCGCGCCGTCGACGACGACGAGGACACCGCGCTGGCGGGCCGCGGCACCGATGGCGCGCAGGTCGGGCAGCCAGCCGGTGACGTTGGAGCCGCCGGAGATGGCCAGGACCTTGGGGCGCGGGTGCTGGTCCAGGGCGGCCTCGACCGCGGCGACGTCGAAGGTCCCGCGCTCGTCGACGTCGACGACGCGCAACTGCGCGTGCCGGCGCCAGGGCAGCAGGTTGGCGTGGTGCTCCATGGCCGTGGTGACGACGACGTCGTCCTTGGTCAGGCCCAGCCGGAAGGCGAGCAGGTTCAGCGCCTCGGTGGTGTTGCGGGGGAAGAGCGCCAGGTGCGTCGCGGGGTCACCGCCGACGAAGCGCACCATGATCTCGCGCGCCTCTTCGTAGCGGGCGCTGGTGAGCTGGGACCGGATGCCGGCGCCACGGTGCACGCTCGCGTACCAGGGCAGGAATTCCTGCACCGCGCGGGCGACGACGACCGAGGCCGAGCTGGTGGCCGCGGTGTCGAGGTCGACGTACTGGCGAGGCCCGCCGTCGAGCACGGACACCCACAGGTCGTCACCCACGAACTGGCCGGCCGTGAAGGACAGCGTCATCTCCATGCCAGCCTCATCGAACGCTTCCGCCGGAAACTTGAGAGATGAAGGTCTGCCAATTCCGCGGCCGTTTCTGAGCTGTGAGAAAGGCAGCGCTCACGGGCCACTAGTAATCAGGTGCGGCGTTTTCCGCCGCCTGACCACCGGGACGAGCGGGCGGCAGCGGGCCTCTCACACGGAGGGGTCGGAATGGTTCGGTGTATTCACTCAAGTCATCGGGCATCCGAACCGATGAGAGCGGCATGACCACGCATGACCCCACTGGTGAGACCCGGCGTTCCCACCGCCGCGGTTTCCGGCTGACGTCCCGCGTCTTCTGGGACATGGCCATCTACATGGTGGGGCTCGGGCTGATCATGGGACTGATCTTCCCGCCGTTCGTCGTCCTGCTCGGTGTGCCCGAGACCTTCGGCTACCGCCCGATCTTCCGGCTGGCCTGTCTGCTGGCCGGCTTCATGGTGGGCGCCATGAACTACGCGCTCGTCAAGGGCGTCGTCGGCGGGCGCATGGAGGTGCTCGGCGGCCACCTGCGGTCCGCCACCCAGTCGATCACCTCCGCGACGCGCAGCGGCGACTGGTCCGAGGCGGAGTTCGAGCGCATCGCCGTCGACTCCGACGACCAGATCGGCGAGGCCGGGCGGGCGTTCAACAGCCTGCTGGGCGCCGTCGAGGGCCGTAAGGAGCTGGAGGAGCGGCTGCGCTACCAGGCCTTCCACGACCAGCTGACCGGCCTGCCCAACCGCGCCTTCTTCATCGACAAGCTGGCCGAGGCCGAGGCCCTCCGTCAGGAGGACGGTACGCCGTCGGCGGTGCTCTTCCTCGACGTCGACAACCTCAAGGCCGTCAACGACAACCTGGGCCACGAGGGCGGCGACACCCTGCATCAAGCTTCTCGCCGAGCGCATGGTGCACAGCGTCCGGGACACCGACACGGTGGCCCGCCTGTCCGGGGACGAGTTCGCGATCCTGCTCATCGGGCCGGGCAGCTCGCACCAGGCCGAGCGCGTCGCCGCACCGCATGATCGACTCGCTGCGGGCACCCACCCCGATCGGTGAGCACCTGGTGCGCACCGGATTCAGCATCGGGCTCGCCACCTCGACGACCTGCGCCGCCAGCGGCATCGGCATGCTCCGCGCCGCCGACATGGCCATGTACGCGGCCAAGACCGGCGGCAAGGGCCGGCTCGAGGTCTTCCAGCCGAGCCACCACACGGCCCACGTCGAGCGGGACGCCGTCCGGGCGGAGCTCTCCGGGGCCCTCGACGCCGAGCAGCTGGAGCTGCACTACCAGCCGATCGTCGACGTCTCGTCGCAGCAGATCGTCGGCTTCGAGGCGCTGCTCCGGTGGCGCCACCCCGAGCGCGGCCTGGTGTCGCCGCTCGACTTCATCCCGCTGGCCGAGGAGACCGGCCTGATCGTGCCGATCGGGCGCTGGGTGCTCCAGGAGGCCACCCGGCAGGCCGCCGAGTGGCAGAACCGCTCCCCGCTCGGCCGGCTGCGCATGAGCGTGAACGTCTCGGTGCGCCAGTTCCAGCACCCCGACCTGGTCGGGGACGTCGCCGAGGCGCTGCAGCGGTCGGGCCTGAACCCCTCGCTGCTCACCCTCGAGATCACCGAGTCGCTGTTCGCCGAGGACACCGAGGAGACCAGCCGCAAGATCGGGCCTGCTGAAGGACCTCGGGTGCCGGCTGGCCCTCGACGACTTCGGCACCGGCTACTCGTCGCTGAGCTACCTGCGGCGCTTCCCGATCGACACGCTCAAGATCGACAAGTCCTTCATCGACGGCGTGACGACGAGCCCCGAGGGGTGCGCCGTGGTCGCGGCCATCACGCAGCTCGGCCAGACCCTCCACCTGGAGGTCGTCGCCGAGGGGCTGGAGACCGCCGAGCAGGTCGACGTCCTCCGCGACCTCGGCTGCCCGCTCGGCCAGGGCTACCACTTCGCCCGGCCGCTGACGGCCGGCGACGCGGTCAAGCTGCTGATCACCGGGCAGAAGCCCGACCCGAAGATGCTCGTCCCCGCCTGACCCCCTCCAAGGAACACCGCGGCCCCGCTCTCACCCGAGAGCGGGGCCGCAGTGCTTGTCCGTGTTGGGTGCCGCTCCGCCGGAAGGTGGACACGGATCAGCCGTACGGCCGATGTGCGGACCTGCCTCCCGAATCGATGCTCACGGTCGCCGGCGGCCGCGCCGGTGCGTGCCGTGTCGGGAGAGGACGTCATGAGGAAGCCCAAGGTTGCGCGGGGGCGGGCCCGAGTGGTCGTGTGCCTCTCGGCCGTCGCCGTCCTGTTCATAGGAGGCGGGATCGCCTGGGCTGCGGTGCCGGACTCCTCGGAGGTCATCACCGGTTGCTACGACAGCAAGTACCGGACCGGAAACCTGCGGATCATCGACGCCAGCGCGCAGTGCCTGCGCGGCGAGACCCGGATCACCTGGAACCAGGAAGGCCCGGCCGGCGATCCCGGGGCGGCGGGACCGGCGGGACCGGCCGGTCCGGCAGGTCCGCAGGGCGACCCGGGTGCCCGTGGCGAGGACGGCGCGGTCGGACCGGCGGGCGCTGCGGGACCGGCCGGTGAGACCGGGCCGGCCGGAGCGCCGGGTGAGCCGGGCTCGCCGGGTGAGCCGGGCTGACGCCGGGTGAGCCGGGTCCGGCAGGGGCCCAGGGGCCCGCCGGACCGATGGGCGCCACTGGCCCGCAGGGGCCTCCTGGCAGCGGCGTCGCCTCCTTCGACGACCTGGCCGGCTCGACCTGCCGGGCCGGCGAGCCTCAGGAGGGCGTGCTCGAGGTTTCCTACGGCGATGGCGGGGCCGTCACGCTGACGTGCGTCGCGGCGGCCCTCCAGGAGCTCACGGTCACCCTCGCCGGCGCGGGATCCGGCACGGTCAGCAGCACACCGGCCGGAATCACCTGCGGGACGGACTGCACGGAGTCCTACGTCCGCGGGACGTCGGTGCAGCTCCGCGCGATCCCGGACTCGCAGAACCTCTTCGGGGGGTGGAGCGGCGCGTGCACGGGGACCGGTCTGTGCACGGTGGCCATGAACGACGTCCGCAACGTGACGGCGACCTTCCACCAGGTCGCGTTCCTGACCGTCGAGGTCCGGAACACGACCCCCAGCGCCGTGGGCTCGTACGGCACGAGCGTCGTCACCGGGCCGAACAACTTCCAGTGCTCCAAGCAGGGCGACGGCACCCAGGCCTGTTCGATCGCGGTACCGGCCAACATGCCGGTGACGTTCACCGCGGCCCCGGCCGTCGGTAACAGCTTCACTCGCTGGTCGGGCGGCTGCATCCACTCCGCGCTGCAGTGCACCTTCGCTCCCCCGCCGGGCGGCACGACCCTCGGCGCGACGTTCGACGACTGACCGAGTCGGCTACCGCGGAGACGAATCTGCCGCGCCTCCCCCGTCGGGGCGGCGCGGCAGATCGGTGTCTCAACCAGACGTGCACCCGAAGGGATTCGAACCCCTAACCTTCTGATCCGTAGTCAGATGCTCTATCCGTTGAGCTACGGGTGCCTGTGTTCAGTTGTGGTGCGCGGAGGCTCCGGGATTTGAACCCGGGATGGGGATTAACCCAAACCGCATTAGCAGTGCGGCGCCATAGACCGGACTAGGCGAAGCCTCCCGGGGTCCGAGTCGCTCGGAACCACCGAGGAAGAAGACTACCAGCGGCCCGGAGCCGCCTCCCAGGGGGCCGGAGCCGCCGCCGCCCGGCCACGAACTCGTGGCGATCGGCGCCGATGGCCACGAGTTCGTCGCCGGCGCAGGTCAGGCGGCACGGGCTCCGGGACGTCCGGACGGCGGACGGACGACGGCCGGGCAGCAGCGTGACGGCGACGGCGAGCGCCGCCCCCGCCGCGGCCAGCAGCAGGCTGCCGTTCACGCCGGCCGGCCCCTCGATCAGCGCGCCACCGACGGCGGCACCGACCGCCGACGCCCCGAAGGCGATCGTCGACAGCCAGGTGAAGGCCTCGGTGGTCGCGTGCGCCGGGGCGATCGCCCCGACCAGCGAGCTCTGCACGGTCAGCGTCGGCGCGATCGCCGTCCCGCCGAGGAACAGCAGCACGCTCAGCGCCCACGGGCTGGAGACCAGCGCCAGCGGGGCGAGCCCGATCGTCACGCCGAGCAGGCCCCAGCGGTACTGCCGCGGCAGGTTGACGCTGACCACGCGCGCGCCGAACCAGAGCCCGCCGGCCACGGAGCCCAGCGACCACACCGCGAGCAGGACGCCGCTCATGCCGGGCGAACCGGCGGCGTCGGCGAAGGCCGGGATGGCCACCTCGAGCCCGCCGAAGCCGAGCATCAGCGCCGACCCGCTGAGCAGCACGCGCGGCATGCCGGGCGCGGTCACCGTCGACGAGCAGCCGGGTGCGCGGTCCGGCGATCGGCACCCACGCGCGCATGGCTGCCGACGTCGCGATGCCCACGGCACCGACGACGGCGAGCACGCCGGCCACCCCCATGGCCGCGGCCGGGGAGGCAAGCACGGTCAGCGCCGCGACGGTCGTCGGGCCGGCCACGAAGACCAGCTCCGTCACCGTGGCGTCCAGGGCGTAGGCGGTCGGCCGGACGGCGGGGTCGACGCGCGACCACAGCGCCCGGACCGTGCCCGACACCAGCGGGGTCGACGCCCCGGTCGCGGCGGAGGCGGCGATGACGGCGGCGGTCGGCGCCCCGCCCAGGACGACGGCGACGAGCACGGCCAGCATCACCGGGTAGAGCGCGGCCTCGGCGAAGAGGATCACGCGCGGCCCGCGGCGGTCGGCGAGGCGCCCGAGCACCGGCGCCATGACGGCCATCGCGATGCCGAGCGTGGCCGCGGCGAGCCCGGCGACGGCGTAGGAACCCGTCGTCTGCTGCACCATGAGCAGCAGCGCCAGGGGAACCATGGCCGATGGGAGGCGGCCGGCGAAGCCGGAGATGAGGAGCACCGGAGCGGACGGAAGCCGCCACACGGTGAGGTACGCACGCACGGTAGGACTCGTTTCACACTTGCAGGGAAGGAATCTGTAAGGGTCATAACCCCGTTGACCACCTACGCTAGTCCCGAGACTAGCCAGGGAGCAGTAGGGAGTCATATGAATTACGACACCTACGGATCGACCGCTGTCGAGCTGGCCATCGAACTGGCCAACACCGAGCGCGACGACCCGGCGTGGGCCCGCGCCTTCCTCGCCTCCCACGACGACTGGTTCACCCCGGGCACGTCGCTCGAGCTCGCGCCGTCCGACACCGCCGCGGCGGCCGAGACCGCCGACCTGGTCCGCGCCGTCGCCGTCGCCCGGTCGCAGGCCGACGTCCTGACGCGGCTCAACGAACTGCTGGCGCTGGCCCGGCCCCGTCCCTACGCCACCGACCACGACGGCGAGCTGCACCTGCACTACGCCCGTCCCGACGCCCCGGTGCTCGAGCAGCTGACGACGACGGTCGCGATGGGCCTCGCGCAGGTCGTCGCCCAGCACGGCTGGCAGCGCCTCGGCGTCTGCTCGGCCGAGGGCTGCGACGACGTCTACGTCGACACCTCGCGCAACGCCAGCCGCCGGTACTGCTCGAACACCTGCGCCAGCCGCTCGACCGTCGCCGCGTACCGGGCCCGCCAGAAGGCCTGAGATCGCCCACCTGGGACCGTCCTGGCTCACCTGGTGGGGTCCTGGCTCACCGTCGATCGTGAGCCAGGACCCCTAACGATCAGGTGACCTGATCATCATCAGCGGGGCGGGGCGACTGCAACTACCGTCCGGACGTGCCTTCACCTCGCCACTGGGACGCGCGCCTGCACGCGCTCATCGGTGGACTCCCCGCCACGCCGGCCGACCGCTGGTTGCGCCGGCTCTCCCGCTGGGCCGACCACGGCAAGCTCTGGCTGGTCATCGCCGCGCTGCTCGGCGTCCGGAAGGGTCCGCTGCGCCGGGGCGCCGTCCGCGGGGCGGGATCGCTCGCCGTCTCCAGCGCCCTGGTCAACCTCGTCCTCAAGCGGTTCTTCAACCGGGTGCGGCCGGACCTCGGCGCCCGCGGCCCCGAGCGGCTGCTCCGCCGGACGCACGTCACGCCGTCCTTCCCCAGCGGCCACTCGGCCTCGGCGGCGGCGTTCGTCACCGGCCTGGCCATGGAGAGCCCGCTCGCCGGCGCGGCCCTCGCGCCGGTCGCGCTCGGGGTCGGCTACTCGCGGGTGCACGTGGGCGTGCACTACCCGGGCGACGTCCTGGCCGGGCTCGCGGTGGGCGGGGCGGTCGCGGCGGCCACCCAGCACTGGTGGCGGATCCGGCCGAAGGAGGCCGCGCGGGTCCGCCCGGCGTCCGAGGCCCCGGCGCTGCCCGACGGCGCCGGCCTGGTGGTCGCGGTCAATCCGAACTCGGGCACCGACGACTACGACCCCGTCGAGGGCATCCGCGAACTGCTCCCCGAGGCCGAGATCCTGGAGCTGAGCGAGGACGCCGGCGTCGCCGAGTTGCTGGGCGAGGCCGCGCGGTCCGGCCGCGCCAAGGCCCTCGGGGTGGCCGGCGGCGACGGGAGCGTGGCCGCCGCGGCCGCCATCGCGCTCGAGCACGGTCTGCCGCTGGCGGTGATCCCCGCCGGCACGCTCAACCACTTCGCCCGCGACGTCGGCCTCGACGGGCCGCAGGACGCCGCCGACGCGGTCGTCAACGGCTCGGCCGTGAAGGTCGACGTCGCCGACGTCAACGGGACGCCGTTCCTCAACACCGCGAGCATCGGGGCCTACCCCGACATGGTCCGGCGGCGCGACGATCTGGCCGGCCGCATGGGCAAGTGGATGGCGATGACCGTCGCCGCGGCCCAGGTGCTGCGCTCGCAGGCGCCGGTCACGCTGGTCATCAACGGCCGTCCGCTGACGGTCTGGATCGTCTTCGTCGGCAACTGCCTCTACACGCCGCGCGGTCTCTCCCCCGCCTGGCGCCCGCGGCTCGAGGACGGCCTGCTCGACGTCCAGTACCTGCGGGCCGACCTCCGCTTCGGGCGGACCCGCGCGGTGCTGGCCACGCTGTTCGGCATCAGCGAGCACGCGCGCAGCTACGGGCACTTCACCGCCGAGGAGGTGCGCGTGGAGAGCCGGTCGGGCCCGGAGTGCGTGGCCTTCGACGGCGAGATGGGCGAGGAGGCGACCGAGTTCGTCTTCCGGAAGCGGGCCGTTCTGACCGTGTACTGCTGCCGCACATCCTGACCCCCACCTGGGGGGCGACGACGGCGCTTCAGATACGAATCCGGATCGAATGCCTACCCAGCGTCAGGCCTGGCCGTATCCGGTACCGATAGTCGCGTCGCGGGGGCCGGACGAGTTGTCGATCACGCCAGCCCCATCAAGAGTGCCCTTTCGCAGATGAGCGATCACAGAGAGCGGTCAGCCCATGGACGGGAGTGCGGTCTCGGACCGGGTGGCGTGCGACACGCCGTCCGCCGCGGCCGGACGTCCCCGGCAGGCACACGGGCGCGCGCTGTCGCGTCGACTCCTGGTGGTCAGCGTGTTCCTGTTCGCGCTGTGGGTCCTCCTCACCGCCGTCGCTGATCGCGCCCGCGCCGACGAGCACTCCGGCGAGCAGGGCGGGGTCACGGACGTGCTCGACGCCGGGGATGACGCCGACCTCGAAGTCCCGGACGGCGGGGAGCTGACCTGGACGGACGGGTCCACCGACACCCAGCCGACGGACGAGCAGCCCGACGGACAGACCGAACCAACGAGGAGACGAACCGACCGACGGACAGACCGAACCGACCGACGGACAGACCGAACCGACCGACGGGCAGACCGAACCGACCGACGGGCAGACCGAACCGACCGACGGCAGAGCAAACCGCCGAAGGAGCCCCACAAGTCGCCGGACCAGGCGCCGCCGCCATCTGACGTGGTCGACCCGCCGGTCGTCGAGGCGCCCCCCGTCGTCGAGGCGCCTCCGGTCGTGGAGCAGCCTCCGGTCGTCGAGGCACCGCCGATCGTCGAGGTACCGCCGATCGTCGAGGTGCCGGTCGAGGTTCCCGTCGTCGAGGTGCCCGTCGTCGAGATCCCGGTCGCCATCCCGGTCGTCGAGGTGCCGGTCGTGGTCGAGGAGGTCGTGGTCGTCGACGCCGTCCTCGAGGCGATCGCCGAGCTCGCGGCGACCCCCGGCCTCGAGCCGGTGTCGCCGCCCGCACCGGTGACCGACTGCGGCGCCGACTCGACCCCGGTCACGCCCGGCTTCGCGGTGGCCGAAACCGGCACCGTCACGGACCAGGGCGACGTCGCCGCGACACCCGTGAGCAGCGCCGGACCCACCTCCTCTCGTCGTCCCCCGCGCCGGGCGGGACGCCGCTGGTTCCCCGCTCCCGGTCGCCCCCACCGGCCTGCCGGTGCCGCCGTCGTCCCCCACGCCCTGCCCGACGACCGCGAGCACGACCGTGAGCTCCACCGGGTCGGGGTCCGGCCACGCGGACCGGCACGACCTCCTGTCCGCCGTGCTCGCGGCCGGCATGCCGGCCTCCCTGGCCATGGCCGCAGCCGACTACGACGGCGGGCCCTCCGGCCACCTCGCCAGCGGAATGCTGAACCCGGGGGATCGCCCGGACTGAGGCGCGACCTCGTGCTGTCGACGGCCGCCCCGAGGCATATGCCTCGTCGGAGTCGGCCCTCGCTGCCGGACCACGGCAGCTCTGCGACTCGCTCGCCTCCCGTCCGCTCCGGGCCCTCGCCCGCATGCATGCCAAGGACTTTCCTGATGAGCCGTGCCACCTACGAGCCCCCGGGCAGGGTGTCCCCCGATCGAGCAGTGCTCGGTCCGGCGACGTTCCCCCTGGAGCTTCCCCGGACCCTGGCCCCCGTCGCCCGCCGCGCATGGCGGGGCGCCTTCGTCCGCCGCCTCGTGGCCGGGGATGCCGCGTGCGCGCTGGTGGCCGGCACTGCCGCACTCGCGATGCCGGGCGCGCCCCCGACACTGCTCGTCGCCCTGGTGCTGCCGCTGGTGTGGATCGCCGCCCTCTTCGGAGCCCGGAGCTACGACCGGAACGTCCTCTGCGAAGGTCCCGACGAGTACCGCCGCGTCCTCGTCGGCGCCGGGCTGGTCCTGGCCGGGGTCGCCCTCTACTCGTGGGCCGGGCAGCAGGAGGTGTCCCGCAGCTTCGTCGCCATGAGCCTGCCGCTCGCCACCGCCCTGACCCTGCGTCGGACGGTCGGCCCAGCGCGGCCTCCTCAGCCGGGCGCGGACCAAGGGCCGGTACACGCAGACCACCCTGCTGATCGGCCACCGCACCGGCGTCGCCGCGCTGCACGACCAGCTCCGTCGCCAGGCGGGCCTCGGCTACCGCGTCATCGGCTGTTGCCTGCCTCGTCCGACTCGGCCGGTCCGCCGCGCGCCGGGCTGGCCGTGCTCGGCGGTCTGGACGACGTGGTCGACGTCGTGCGCCGCTTCAACGTCGACACCGTGGCCGTGCTCCCCACCGCGGAACTCGACGGGGCCGCGCTGCGGCGCCTGGGATGGGGGCTGGAGGAGACCCGCGCCGACCTGCTGCTGGCCCCCGCGGTCACCGACATCGCGGGACCGCGGGTGCGGATCCGGCCGGTCTGCGGCCTGTCACTGCTGCACATGGGCCGTCCGGAACTGCGCGGCGCGCGCCGGGTGGCCAAGGCGGTGTTCGACCGGACCGGCGCCGCGGCGCTGCTCGTGCTCGTCGCCCCGTCCTGCTCGCGGTCGCCCTCGTCGTGAAGGCCACCAGCCGGGGGCCGGTGCTGTTCCGCCAGCAGCGCGTGGGCCGGGACGGCCGCGTCTTCCCGATGCACAAGTTCCGCACCATGCGGCCCGGCGCGGAGCGTCGGGTCACCGAGCTGATCGTCGAGCGACGGCAACGGCGTGCTGTTCAAGATGCGCGTGGACCCGCGGGTCACGAGGGTGGGCCGGGTGCTGCGGCGCTACTCCCTCGACGAGCTGCCCCAGCTGCTGAACGTGCTGAAGGGCGACATGTCCCTGGTCGGCCCCCGCCCGCCGCTGCCGTCGGAGGTGGAGCGGTACGACATCGACATGCGCCGCCGGTTCGTGGTGAAGCCCGGCCTGACCGGACTGTGGCAGGTGAGCGGCCGGTCGGACCTGTCCTGGGAGGAGTCGGTGCGGGTCGACGTCCACTACGTCGAGAACTGGTCCCTCCTGCTGGACCTGATCATCCTGTGGCGGACCTTCGGAGCGGTCATCCGGGGGAACGGCGCGTACTGAGCGCCGGCTCGCCCTGGGTCACGCCCGGGGAGCGGTCATCGGTCGGCAGGTGCCAGCGCACCGTCACCAGGACGTAGAGCGCGGTCAACGCCTCGCCGAGTTCCTCGCCGAAGGTGCCGGCCACGTGCGAGAGCACGCCGACCCTGTCCTGCACGGCCACCAGCGCCGAGGTGACCGCATCGAGTCCCAGCGCGACGGCGGCGTAGATCGCCAGCGCCAGCACCACCGGCCGGGTCGCCGGCACACCCCAGCGCCGTCCGGTCACCGCGAGCGCGCCCAGGGCCACGACCGTGAGGAAAATGCCGACGACCAGCGTCGCGACGGCGGAGATCCCCTTCCCCGACGAGTGCGCGCTGACCAGCTTGGCGAGCGCCAGCAGCGCACCGATCGCCGCGACCCCCGTCCACCACAGCCTGCGGCCGACCGTCCGACCGGCGCCGGGCCAGCCAGGCCAGCACGGCCACCGCGGCGAACAGCCCGGTCGTGTAGAGCCGGGGCAGGCCCCCGAGTGCATCGAGCGCGAACATCCGCTCGATGAACGAGCCGCTGCACCGGCCCGAGACCACAGCGGATCTCGACGACCAGCGCGACCGGGAAGATCACCACCGCGACGCCGGCCAGTGCGAAGACCCACCACGACTCCCGGAGCCGGGGCCACGGGGAAGGAGGGCGCCACCGCACCATCCTCCCGGTCGCTCGTGCGCCGGCGCCATGCAGTCCGTCCCCGGGGCCGGGGCGGGGCGCGGACGGGTTGGGCCGGGCGAGATGCGGCGCTCGCTCGTACAGCGGGCACCGGCGGCGATGACTACGGTCCTGGACAGGTAACACCGACGGAAAGAGGTCACCATGTTGGTCCGCCGGATCGCCCGGCCACTGCTCGCCGCCCCGTTCATCTACGGCGGGATCAGCACCCTCCGCAAGCCGCAGGACCGCGTGCCCGGTGCCCGCCCGGTCGTCGAGAAGCTCGCGGACACGGCCGACAAGCAGCTGCCCGTGCACGTGCCGAGGGACGTCGAGCAGTGGGTGAAGGCCGACGCCGCCGTCAAGGTCGTCGCCGGTGCCCTGTTCGGGCTCGGTCGCCTGCCCCGCCTGACCGCGCTCGCCCTGTCGG
The DNA here is from genome assembly GCA_963748305.1 of uncultured Actinomycetota bacterium. Lineage (GTDB taxonomy): Bacteria > Actinomycetota > Actinomycetes > Mycobacteriales > Geodermatophilaceae > Blastococcus_B. The sequence goes on from CAVVIN010000025.1 coordinate 210,356, forward strand.
CGTCCATCGTGCCGACGACGCTCGCCGGTCACCGCTTCTGGGAGCACTCCGACCCGACGGAGCGGTTCGGGCAGATCTCGAACTTCCTGAAGAACGCCGGCCTGCTCGGCGGGCTGCTGCTGGCCACCGTCGACACGGAGGGCAAGCCGTCCGTCGGCTACCGGGCCCGCCGCGCGGCCCGCAGGGCCGCGGACTCCACCGAGAAGAGCTTCGCGAAGGCCCAGAAGCGCGCCGCCAAGGCGCAGAAGCGCGCGAAGAAGGCCGCCAAGAAGCAGGCCAAGAGGGTCAAGAGCTGAGCGAGCCACTCGCACCCGCGGCCGCGCTCCGGAGGATCGCCTTCCTCCTGGAGCGCGCCCGCGAGCCCAGCTACCGGGTCGAGGCGTTCCGCCGGGCCGCGGCGGTCGTCGACGGGCTCGGCGAGCGACCAGCTCGACCTCAAGATCCGCACGAACACCCTCAAGGACCTCAAGGGCGTCGGCCCCAAGACCGCGGCCGTCATCGTGCAGGCGCACAAGGGTCAGGCGCCCGAGTACCTCACCAAGCTCGAGGAGGACTTCGCCGAGCTGGTCCCGATGGCCGACGACGTCGCCGAGTTCCGGGCGGCGCTCAAGGGTGACCTGCACGTGCACTCCGACTGGTCCGACGGCGGCAGCCCGATCCGCGAGATGGCCGAGGCGGCGATCGCCATCGGCCACGAGTACATGGCGCTCACCGACCACTCCCCCCGCCTGACCGTGGCCAACGGGCTGACGCCGGAACGGCTGGAGCAGCAGCTCGACGTCGTCGCCGCACTGAACGAGGAACTGGCGCCGTTCCGGATCCTCACCGGCATCGAGGTCGACATCAACGTCGACGGCAGCCTCGACCAGACCGACGAGCTGCTCGGCCGGCTCGACGTCGTCGTCGCCAGCGTGCACTCCGACCTGCGCGCCGACGCGAAGTCCATGACGGCGCGGATGCTGACCGCCGTCGCCAACCCGCACACCGACGTCCTCGGCCACTGCACCGGCCGGCTGGTCATCGGCCGCCGGCAGCGCAACGGCACGCAGAAGCCGCGGCCGGAGAGCCAGTTCGACGCCGAGGCCGTGTTCGCCGCCTGCGTCGAGTTCGGCACCGCGGTCGAGATCAACTCCCGCCCGGAGCGGCTCGACCCGCCGAAGCGGCTGCTCTCCCTCGCCGTCGACATCGGCTGCGAGTTCGCGATCGACACCGACGCGCACGCCCCCGGTCAGCTCGACTGGCAGGGCAACGGGTGCGAGCGGGCGGTCGATTGCGGCGTCGACCCCGAGCGCGTCATCAACACCTGGTCCGCCGGGAGCTGCTCGACTGGACCGACTGACTCATCTGCCGTCGGCGACCGCCTCGTCGTGGACCACGTTGCCCTCGAACACGTAGGCCGGGGCGGCGACGGGAGGGGGCACGGCCGGCATCGGGCGACGCCGGAGCAGGCGGTGCCAGGGCAGGACGCCGAGCCGCTCCACCCAGCCGAACAGGACCGCGATGGTGAGCAGCAGCACCCAGGTCGCCGTCACGTCCAGCACCGGCTCCCAGCCGCCGACGGCGCCGTACGCCCCGGTCGAGCCGAGCACCTGCGGCGTCATGACGACGGGGTCACCCCCGCCCACAGGACGACGGTGATCGTCCGGTCGGTGAAGAACCGCAGCGCGGCGTTGGTCCGCCGGAGTGCCCGAGCCGGCGGAAGGCCGGCTCGGCGCGGAACAGCACGAGGACCGCGCCGGCGCTCAGCAGCAGCGTGGCCAGCGGCACGTCGGCCACGTCGTCCGCGCCGTACTGCTCCGCCTGCACGCGCCAGCACCACAGTCCGGCACCGACGGCTGCCGCGCCCACGACGAGGGTCGGGAGCAGCCGGAGGTGGGCCAGTCGACCGTCGGCGTAGGCCAGACCCAGCAGCCAGCAGCACGCGAAGGCGCAGAGCGTCACGACGACGTCGTGCACCCGGCCGTACAGGTTGAGCAGGCCCACGCTGATCAGCATCATCGCGACCACCGGGACGACGGCCAGGCGCAGCGGCCAGCGTCGGGACATCCACAGCAGCGCGGGCGTCAGCAGGAGGAACCACAGCACCGCGCGGACGAACCACAGCATCGTCGTCCACGGGAGCGCCGGGGTGGACCCGGCGGGTCCGAGATCGGCAGGAGCCACAACCACGCCGTGCCGGCGTCGAACGGGGCCGACCCGAGGTCCTCCGACCACTCCCAGCCGACCGCCAGCATGACCGGCAGCGCGACGGCGGCGAACAGCCAGAACGGCGCGAGCAGCCGGAGGAGTGCGGCTCGGACGGCCCGTCCGGCGGGCCCGGAGCAGCCAGGCCGCGGCGGCCACGTACGCCGCACCCGCGGCGAAGAACAGCCCCGTCGCAGGGAACAGCGGCAACCAGGCCCAGCCGAATCCCTCGTACGTCACCGTCGCGATCAGGGCGAGCGTCATCAGCAGCCGCAGGTAGCGGTCCCGAGCCGGGGTCATCGGGCGGCCGTCCCGGTGGCGCGGGCGAGGGTCGCCCACACCTGCGGGTCCTCACCGCCCAACCGCCAGACGGCGATCCCCCACAGTCCCGCCTCGACCGCGATCTCCTGCTTCACGGCGAGGGACAGGGCGTCCTCGTACCAGACCGTGTGCCTCTGGCCGTCCTGTTCGTAGCTGAAGGTCACCGCCGCGCCGGCGTCGTCCCACCGGGGTTCGACCCCCACCCGGGCGGCGAGCGCCGCGGCGTCCGCGGCTCCCAGGTCGACGCCGCTGCTGCCGACCCAGTCGTAGCCGTAGGTGCCGACGCCGAGCATCACCTTGTCCGCCGGGATCCGCTCTACGGCGTAGTGCGACCTCGCGGACCCAGTCCCGGGGAGCGATCGAGTCCGGGCGGGCTCCCGCTCCAGGCGTGGTCGTAGGCCATGACCCGCACCTGGTCGGCCACGGCACCGATCGCCGCGTAGTCGTAGGCCGACGCGTCCGGGCCTCGGACGTGCGGGCCGGGACGGTGACGGCGAGCGGAGATCCTGCTCGTGAAAGTCGTCGCGCAGCGCCTGGAGGAAGTCGACGAGCAGCGGACCTGCGCCCGGGGGCAGCGACTCGTAGTCCAGGTCCACGCCGGTCCAGCCCTCCCGGACGGCGGCCTCGACGAGGGCGCGCCGGTGGGTGCCCGCACGCTCGGGGTCGCCGAGGACGGCGGCCATCATCTCGCCCTGCCACCGGCCGTCGGAGAAGTTCTGGACAACGGGGAGGAGGGTGGTCCCGGCCGCGTCCATCCGCTCCAGCGCCGGCGTCAGCGGGGCGGTGAGCGTGAGCCCGCCGTCGGCACGGACCGTGGCCCAGGTCGGGCTGACCTCACGCACACCGCCCTCGTCCAGCGCCGCGGCAACGAGGCCGTCGCGCGGTCGTCCCACACCGGGAGCCACGCCGCTGCCACGAAGCCCGGCCCGCGGCCGGCTGTGAGCCGGACGACGGTCACCGCCACGACGGCCAACAGGACGACGGCCGCCACCGCGCCCAGCACGACGGTCCGCCGCCTCACGGGGCACCGACCGGCAGGGGCGGCACGACCGGGGCGGCCGGCGGGGCAGCAGGGGGACGCCACCACGTCCACGTGCGCCGTCCGCGCCACCCGGTTCCAGCCGAGTCGGACGCCGCGCAGGGCCATACCCAGGGCCGCGTAGAGCAGGTAGGCGCGCAGCGGCTCGTAGATGAACCGGTAGATCGGCACCATCAGCAGGTGCGTGGGCCGCTCCCGCAACAGGCACACCGCGACCACCGCCAGCAGCGCGTAGATGCCGGCGAACAGCCCGAAGTAGGCGAGCACGAGCAGCGGCCCTGGTCGAACACCATCTGCAGGAGCGCGAGCGCGACCAGCGGGGTGAACACCAACGGCAGGACGAGGGTGACGACCGCCATCGGCATCACCAGCATCCCGAGCCAGCCGAAGCGGGGGCGAAAGACCATCCCCCGGTGCTTCCAGACGGCCTGCAGCGTGCCGAACATCCAGCGCACTCGCTGGCGGAGCAGGGAATCCACGGTCTCCGGGGCCTCGGTCCAGGCCACCACCCTGTCGGCCTGTTCGACCTGCCACCCGGCGCGCTGCAGGGTGAGCGTGAGGTCGGTCCTCGGCCAGGGTCGCGTCGCTGTATCCGCCGACGTCGACGACCGCCAGCCGCCGCCAGCCGGCACACGCGCCGGGGATGACCATCACCGCGCCCAGCAGAGCCGAGGCCGCCCGCTCCACGCCGATCTGCGTGACGTACTCCAGCGCCTGCCACCGGGTGACCAGGTTCCGCCGGTGGTTGCCCACCTTGATGACCCCGGCCACCGCCCCGACCAACGACCTGTGGAAGGCGGCGACGAGATGGCCCACCGTCGTGGGCATGACCAGCGTGTCGGCGTCGATCGTCACGACGATCTCCTCCGCGATGACGTCGAACCCGTGGTTGAGCGCGGCCCACTTGCCCGCGTTGTCCTGCTGGACCAGGCGGACCCGGGGATCGCGTGCGGCGATGTCGCGCACCATC
>CAVVIN010000026.1:0-56906 GCA_963748305.1 uncultured Actinomycetota bacterium
GCGTAGGGGAGTCGCACCGCCCGACCGGCGACGAGTCCTTGGCGGAGGATGCGCGGACCGGTCAGCCCACGGCTCCGGGGACGACGGCGAACAGCCGCTCGCGCACGGTCTCGCGTACCTCGAGGGTCTCCTCGATCCGGCGGAGTTGCTCCTGGGACGCGGGCAGCTCGTACACGTCGCTGAGGAAGCGGGGCAGGTCCGCGCGGTAGTCGTGCTGGTTCGCCCCGAAGGCCCCGGAGGTCTGCGCGTTCTTCATGTCCACGAGGCTCTGGAAGAACGTCGTCACCGGCCGCCACCGCATGGACGGCGGGATGCCGCGGGGGCTCCCGGCGGCGACCGGCTCCGGGCGTGGCCGGGACGGGCCCAGCCAATCCGGGGGGTACCAGAGCAGGTCCGGACCGAACTTCGTGACGCCGTCGTTGTCGTGGCTCAGCAGGACGAAGCGCGGCGGGGAGCCGCGCTGCTCGGTGAGGGCGGCGAACTGGGCGTGGTCGTTGACGACGGCGACGGCCTCCCGGTCGACGTCGAGGCGGTCGCCGCGGGTGACCTGGCGCATCCACTTGCTCCCGTACGGCGTCCCGATCCACAGCGCCCGGTCGATGCCCATGGCGTCGAGGCCGAGCGTTCCCCAGTGCAGGAACACGTCCTGGCTGGTGTGCGCGCCGAGGCTCTCGCCGAACAGCACGACCCGCGGGCGGGGGCCCGGGCGATCGCGGAGGCGCTGGAGGAGCCGCAGCCACAGCAGCCGGTTCTGCTCCCGGGCCCCGCGCACCATCCCGAGCGACAGCGGCGACGGCCGGCGCGAGTACTGCAGGGTCACGGTGGCGACGTCGCCGAGCGCGAGGTACTGCAGCGCGGCGGTGGCGACGTAGTTGACGTAGCCGGTGCCGGTGGGGGAGACGAGGACGAGCAGGGACCGGTCCAGCGCGCCGGTCCGCTCCAGCTCGGCCATCGCCAGGTCCACCCGTTCGCGCGGGGTCGGTGCGTTGTCCAGCCCGACGTACACCTGCACCGGGGTCGGCGCGTGCGGGCGTGCCCATGACGGTCTCGATCGACAGGTCCGGCACGCCGTCGGGAGTGTTCGGGAGCGGCCGCGGGCGGACCGACGCGAGGGCGTGCAGCCGGCCGTCGCGCCCCATGCCCGCCCAGGACACGAGGCTGCCGGGGCCCCCGCTGACCGTCGGCGGCACCCATCGCTGGTCCTCGCCGAGCACGGGCACGTCGGTCGACGTCATCGCCTCGATCCGCCGCATCGCCCGGTGCCAGACGGCGGAGGCGCCGACCCCCAGCCCGACGAGGAAGCCCGCGTGGCCCGCCAGCCGCCACAGATCGGGCGGCCCGGGCAGCACCGCGGCCAGCCGGTGGGCGAGCAGGTCGGTGAGGAAGTGCTCGCCGTAGGCGACGCCGGCGAGGCCCCCGACGATTCCCGCCGCGACGCCGGCGGACGACAGCGGCGGCGCGGGGTCCGCCCCGCCGGTGGTCTGGGCGTCCTTCCCCGCGCGCAGCCGGTCCACGACGTAGGCGATGCCGAGGCCGACCGGGACCGCGATCGGGACGGCGGCCAGGCGTCCGCCCAGCCGGAGCCGGTCGTCGAGCGCGTGTGCGCCGAACTGGGCCCCGCCGAGCAGCGCGCCGGACAGGCCGGTCGCGCCGAGCCGCCAGGCGGCCTGGCGCACGGCGCCGCGGAGCGGGTCGTCGGCGCGGGGTGGCAGCGCCCGGAGGACCACGAGCCCGAGGGGCACCGCTGCGCAGTCGACCGCGATCGTGGCGCCGCGCTGCGCCGCCGGGGACAGCGACCCGTCGGCGAGGAACCGTGCCGTGGCCTCCAGCGCGTCCTGCGCCCCGGCCGCGAGCAGGTAGTGCAGGCCGGTGGACAGCCCGGTCACCAGGCCCTGGTCGAGCGCAGTGCGCGTGGAGAGCGAGGGCGCGAACGTGCCGGGGGCGAACGCCGCGGCGACGACCAGCCCGACATCGGGCGCGGTACTCGTGGTTGTCCGCACGCGGCCGCGCCCTGCCCGCCGTCGTCCCCGCTGGTGTCCCGCACGCCCCATGGCCGGATGGTGGGCCGTGCGCCGAGGTTGCGGTTCACCCTCCCGGTAGGAGTCCCGTCGTCCTCGGGCCGCCCTACCGTCGGTCGTTCGACGAGCGGAGAAGGGCATGACGGCGGAACCGACGACGAAGCCTTCGCCTGACAGCGACGTCGCATCGTCCCCGCCGCCCGCGGTGCCGGCCTGGACCGACGCCGACGCCGACGCCGACACGGACCGGTTGCGGTCGCTGGTCGGCGGGGGCTGACCGCGTGCCGGCCGGAAGGGCGCCCGGGTGACCACCTCCGCCGCCCGGCTGGTGCGGTACCGCGTGGCCTCGGGCGCCGTCGTCGTCGCGCTGGCCGCGATCAACGTGACCGACCACCTGCTGCACCCGCCCTGGTGGGTCCGCGCGCTGGAAGGGGCTGCGCTCGTTGCCTGGGCCCGCCTCGACGGGCTGACGTGGTCGCAGCTGGGGCTCGGCCGGGACCGCCTGTGGACGGGGTGCAGGTGGGCACTCGGCGCGGTCGGCATCGTCGCCGGCGTCTACGTGGTCGGCGTGCTGCTGCCGCTCACCCGGCCGGCCTTCCAGGACGTCCGCTACGACGTGCCGCTCCTCGAGGCGCTGACCACAGCGGGCATCGTGATCCCGCTCGGCACGGTCGCGCTCGAGGAGCTCGCCTTTCGCTCGGTCCTCTGGGGGATGCTGTCGCGCCACATGCGGGAGTGGCAGGTCCTGGTCACCACCTCGGGGCTCTTCGGGCTGTGGCACATCATCCCGGCGCTGCACGTCGCCGAGACCAACCGCGGCGTGTCCGACGCAGTCGGGGGCGCGGGCCCCGCCGTCGTCGTGCTGGGGACGGTCGCGCTCACGACGGTCGGCGGACTGGTCTTCGGCGAGATGCGCCGGCGCAGCGGCAGCGTGCTCGCGAGCGCGGGGGCGCACTGGGCCACCAACGCCCTCGGCGTGCTGTTCGGGCTGGTGGCCTGGCGCCTGGATGAACAACGATGACGGTTCATCCCGAACGGATGATGACCGGCGCTCCATGAGGATGCGACGCTCGACCGATTCCGTTCGGAGGGCGACGGCGGGAGGAGGCGCGAGGTGACAGTGACCGCCACCCTGGTCGTCGCCGAGGACGACGGGTCGCCCGAGGGATTGCCCGACGGTCGGTCGCCCGGCGTCGCGTCCTTCGTCGATGCGCTCGTCGTGCGGCTGCACGCGGAGTACGGCGTGGACCGGGACGAGATCCGTCGCCGTGCGACGGAGGTGCTCGGCACCTTCGCCGCCGCCCCCGTGCAGGCGTTCGTCTCCGATCCTGGTGGAGAAGCGGTTGCGCCAGATCTGTCGTGCCCTCGGGTGAGGCGGCCGTGGACGCTGGTGCCGCCCGGTGTCCGGGTGCTGCGCGGCTACCGCCGCCAGTGGCTGGGCAAGGACCTCGTGGCCGGGGTGGTGCTGACCGCCCTGCTCGTGCCGCAGGGGATGGCCTACGCGGAGCTGGCCGGGCTGCCGTCGATCACCGGCCTGTACACGACGATCATGTGCCTGCTCGCGTACGCGGTGTTCGGCCCGTCGCGGATCCTCGTGCTCGGCCCCGACTCCTCGCTCGGCCCGATGATCGCGGCCACGATCGTTCCGCTGGTGGCCTCCGGCGGGGACCCCGAGCGGGCGGTCGCGCTCGCGTCGATGCTGGCCCTCATGACCGCGGTCGTGATGATCGTGGCGGGCATCGCCGGGCTGGGCTTCGTCGCCGACCTCTTGTCGAAGCCGACCATGATCGGCTACATGAATGGGCTGGCCCTCACCATTCTGGTCGGCCAGCTGCCCAAGCTCTTCGGGTTCTCGGTGGATGCCGACGGTCTGCTGGGGGAGATCGCCGGCTTCGTGCAGGGCCTGGCGCAGGGGGAGGTCGTGCCGGCCGCGGCCGCGATCGGGCTGGGCGGCGTCGCGGTGATCCTCGTGCTGCAGCGGTGGATGCCCAAGGTGCCGGCGGTCCTCGTGATGGTGGTCCTGGCGATCGCCGCCACCACCCTCCTCGACCTGGGCGATCGCGGGGTCAGCCTGGTCGGGGTGCTGCCGCAGGGCTTCCCGCCGCTGACGTTCCCGAGTATCGCCTGGTCCGACGTCGCGCCGCTCGCCGCCGGTGCGGTCGCGATCGCGCTGGTGTCCCTGGCGGACACCATCTCGACCGCGTCGTCGTTCGCCGAGCGGTCCGGGCAGGACGTCAAGGGGAACCAGGAGATGATCGGGATCGGCGCGGCCAACCTGGCGGCCGGCTTCTTCCAGGGGTTCCCGGTCAGCACCAGCGCATCCCGGACCGCGGTCGCCGAGCGCGCGGGCGCGCGGTCGCAGCTGACCGGGGTGACGGGGGCCGCCCTCATCATCCTGATGCTCGTGCTGCTCCCGGGGCTGTTCCGGAACCTTCCGCAGGCGGCGCTGGCGGCGGTGGTGATCACCGCCTCGCTGTCCCTCGCCGACCTGCCGAGCACGGTCCGGTTGTGGCACCAGCGGAGGGTCGAGTTCAGCTTGTCGATCATCGCCTTCGCCGGTGTGGCGCTTCTCGGCGTGCTGCCCGGCGTCGCGATCGCGGTCGGCCTGTCGATCCTCAACGTGTTCCGCCGTGCCTGGCGGCCGTACCAGACGACGCTGGGGCGCGTCGACGGGCTGGCCGGCTACCACGACGTCCACTCGTACCCCGACGCACACCAGCTGCCCGGGCTGGTCATCTACCGTTTCGACGCCCCACTGTTCTTCGCCAACGCCAAGTCGTTCCGGGACGAGATCAGGGCGCTGGCACGCAGCGAGCCCGCGCCCCACTGGATCCTCGTCGCCGCCGAGCCGATCACCGACGTGGACACCACCGCGGCGGACGTCCTGTTCGAACTGGACCACCTGCTCGACGAGCGCGGCCAGACCCTGGTGTTCGCGGAGCTCAAGGACCCGGTGCGGCGCAAGATCGAGCGGTACGGGCTCACCCGCGAGATCGAGCCCCGGCACTTCTTCCCGACCGTCGAGGCCGCCATCGAGGCCTGGCGTGCCAAGAGCGGCGCGGTGTGGACCACCCGGGCTGCCGACGCGACCGAGGCGGCGGCCGATCCCCCGCAGCAGCTGGGTGGTCCGCAACCGGACGACCGCCGCACCCAGCACCCCGTGTGAGCCCCGGACGGGTAGCCGTCAGGCGTCCCGGCCCGGGCTGCAGTTGTTCGTCGCCGGGGTGTCGCTGGCCGGGATTCTGCTCCTCGGCGCGTCCGACGCCTCCAGGTCCACCTCGACGTCGAAGCCCCAGTCGTGGATGCCCTCGAGGAGCGCCGCAGCGCGATCAGCTCCATCCGCCGGCCCAGCGCACTGCGGGCCGGGACCTGGGTGAGCGTCGGCGCGGGGGGAGGATCACCGGGTGAACGGTCGCGCAGTTGGCCGCCGGCGCCTCATCGGGTCCACCGGAGCGCTCGTCGTAGGGCTGGCGGCGTGGAACAACCTGGTCGTCACCCGGATGCCGGGTTACCCCGGGTCCTACGTGGTCGCCAACGTCGCGGCGTCGGGGTCGTTGCTCGCCGCCGCGAGATCGATGGGACTCACGTGGGAAGAACTGGGGCTCGCCCCCCGCAGGCTGCCCCTCGGTGCCAGGTGGGGCGGTGGCTGCGTCGCGTTGGTCGCCGCGGGATACGCCACCGCCCTCGCCATTCCGGCTCTGCGCCCGATGCTCACCGATGCGCGAGTCGGCGGCATGGACCGCGCCGACATCGCGTACCAGGTTCTCGTACGCGTCCCGTTCGGCACCGTCCACTGGGAAGAGATCGCCTTCCGTGGGGTGCTGTTGGCGGCACTGAGCCGCCTGCTGTCCGTGCGGGCGGCCACTTTCGTGTCGGCCGCCATCTTCGGGATCTGGCATATCCGTCCGACCCTCGACGCGCTGGCGGCCAACGCCCTGCTGGATGGGGCCGCCCCCACCGTCGGCGCCGTTCTGCTGGCCTGCTCTGTGGACGGCTGGCGCCGGCGTGCTCTTCGCCTGGCTCCGCCTGCGCAGCGGCAGCCTCCTCGCGCCCGCGCTGCTGCACCTCGCGACCAATTCCCTGGGGACGCTGGCGGCCGCCGCGGCATTCCGCCTCCGGTGACCGGTGGCCGGCCGCACGCGCGGGCCGAGTGACCCGTCAGTCGGAGATGAGGACCCGCAGGCGCTCGGCCTTCTCATCGGTCCACTCCGGCGGTCGAAGGACGTGGGCCCAGGCGTCGACGTACTGGGTCGTGTAGACGTGACCATGCCCGTCCGGCACGTTGGCGGCGAACGGGAGGTCGGCCGTCACCTGCCAGAAGGTGACGAACGGGATCCACCGCACGGCGTCGACCACGTCGTCCCCCCGGGCTTCCTCCAGCCAGTCCGGGCGCGCGTAGATCAACTGCGGACTCCACACCACGATGGGGTCGGAGGCGTGCAGAAGGTAGAGCACGCGGGAGCCGTCCCAGGGTTCGGCCGTGGGCTGGATATCCGCAGTCGGGTCGTCGGTGAAGCGCACCGTGCGGCCCTCCCGGTACAAGGGCTCCAGCTCGCGGCTGCCGGCGTCCCGGTCGTCGACGAACTCGCGGTACAGCGTGTTGAAGTTCGGGGGGCCGGCGAAGATCGCACCGCCGGTCCGGTTGCGCATGTCGTACTCGCCGCTGAACGCGGTCTCTCCGCCGAAGGAACCGAGGCTCTCGCCCACGACCACGAGACGGGGGCGGTCGTCGAGCGGGAGCTTGGACCAACGGTCGTACACCGCGTCGAAGAGCGCCCGCCCGGCCTCACGGGCCCGCTCCTGATCGACCAGGTAGGACATCCACGATGGGAGATAGGAGTACTGCATCGCGATCGTGGCGGTGTCCCCGCCGGTCAGGTACTCGACGGAGTCCACCGACCCGGGGTCGACCCAACCCGACCCCGTCGTAGTCACCACGACCAGGAGTCCGCGCTCGAGACCGCCGGCGCGGATGAGGTCGTCGACGGCGAGGCCGGCGCGCTGTTCAGTGGTCGGGGCGGAGTCGAGCCCGGCGTACGCGCGTACGGGGTCCTGGGCGGCGGCCCCGGTGAAGGCGGCGATCTCGTCAGCCGTCGGGCCGGTTCCCACGAACGTGCGTCCCTCCCGGCCGAGCGACTCCCACGGGACCAGCGACCCCGGCCCGCCCGATCGTGACGCAACCGTCGGTTCGACCGCGCCGTCCTCCGTCGTGCCGTTGCGCAAGGCGAAGGTCTTGTCGGCGGCGGCCACCAGTTGATCGACCACCACACCGCTGAGCAGGAGGATCAGGCCCACGACGACGATGACCCAGCCGACTGCGTGCGCGGCGCGCTCGCCGATCCAGCGGTTCAGCTGGGACGCGAGCCACCGGCAAGCGCGCCGGAGCGCACGGGAGACGGCGATCAGCAGCACGAACACGACGGCGGCCATGACCGGCACCACGACCAGGGACACCATGCTGTCTGCGGGAGCGTCCATGAGTGCCCGGATCCGCGCCTGCCAGTAGCGGCCGAAACTCATCGCGGCCGACGAAGGCGACGACCGCGATCCCGGCGAAGATGAGCCAGGAACGGCGCCGAGGGGGCCGCGGATCCCGACCGGCGAACGCGCTCCACACGTAGGCGGCCACCACTCCGACGGCGTAACCGAACGCAGCCGTGATCCCACTGATCAATCCCTGGGTCAGCCCGGTGCGCGGCAGCAGCGACGGCGTGAGCGACAGGCAGAGGAAGATCAGCGCCCCGGCGAGCCCGGGGAGCGTGTACCGGAACGGCAGGCGCCGGGGCCTCGGCAGGATCGAGCGCCGTCCGTGCCGCGGGCGGACGCTCTCAGCTTTGGCTCGATCCTGATGGACCGCGACCTGGCCCACCCGACGGATCCTTCTCCGGACCGGTGACCGTGGGCACCTCCCAAAGACCTTGGTACCGCCGGATCCTCGGCCCTAGTCCTTGCGGCCGGCGTCGACCACGCCGGATGACGGCGGTGCCTTCCTCGTCCGACGCCTCCAGGTCCACCTCGACGTCGAAGCCCCAGTCGTGGTTGCCCTCGGGGTCGTCGAGGATCTGCCGGACCCGCCAGATGCCGGGCTGCTTGTCCCAGATGAGGAGCGCGGGCCCGCGGGCGTCGGCGCCGGTGTTGAGCTCGGCGTGCTCGGCGAAGTAGCCGCGCACGACCTCCTCCCACCGCTCGGCGCTCCAGCCGGAGTCCGCGTCCAGCAGCCCGAGGTCGTACCAGCGCCGCAGCGCGATCAGCTCCACCCGACGGAACAGCGCGTTGCGGACCATCGCGGTGAACGCCCGCTCGTTGCCGGTCAGCGGTCGCGGCCGGGCGGGGACGGCGACCGGGACGTCGTGCGGCTGGTCGGGCGAGGTGAGCTGCTCCCACTCGTCGAGCAGCGAGGAGTCGACCTGCCGGACGAGTTCGCCGAGCCACTCGACCAGGTCGGTGACCTCCTCGGTGCGCGCCGCGGCCGGGACGCCGGACCGCAGCGCCTTGAACGCGTCGGACAGGTACCGCAGCACCGCGCCCTCGGAGCGGGTCAGCCCGTAGGTGTTGACGAACTCCCGGAAGGTGAACGCCCGCTCCCACATCTCCCGGACGACGGCCTTCGGCGACAGGTGCGCGTCCGCGGCCCACGGGTTGGTGCGGACGTAGACCTCGAAGGCGGCCTCGAGCAGCTCCTCCAGCGGCTTCGGGTAGGTGATGCCCTCGAGCAGCTCCATCCGCTCGTCGTACTCGATGCCCTCGGCCTTCATCTGGGCGACCGCCTCGCCCTTGGCCTTGTTCAGCTGCGCGGCCAGGATCTGCCGCGGGTCGTCCAAGCGTCGCCTCGATCACCGAGCACGACGTCGAGTACGTAGGTATCGGAGTCGGGGTCGAGCAGGTCGATCGCGGCCAGGGCGAACGTCGACAGCGGCTGGTTGAGCGCGAAGTCCGGGGGCAGGTCGAGGGTCAGGTCGTAGCGGCGCCCGTCGGGCTCGGGTTCGGGCAGCCGCTCCAGGACGCCGGCCTGCAGCAGGGAGCGGGCGATGCCGATCGCCTCGCGGATGTGCTGCAGCTGCTTCTTCCGCGGCTCGTGGTTCTCGGTCAGCAGCCGGCGCATCGCGATGAACGGGTCACCGGGCCGGTCGACGACATCGAGGATCATCGCCGTCGAGACGCGCATGTTGCTGGTCAGCGGTTCGGGGGCGGCGTCGACCAGCCGCTTCTGGGTCGACTCGCTCCACGGCACCATGCCGTCGGGCACCTTCTTGCGCACCAGCTTGCGCCGCTTCTTGGGGTCGTCGGCGACCTTCGCGAACTGCTTGAGGTTCTCCACCTCGTGCTCGGGCGCCTGGACGACGACGGTGCCTGCGGTGTCGTAGCCCGCCCGGCCCGCCCGGCCGGCGATCTGGTGGAACTCGCGGGCGTTGAGCAGCCGGGTGCGGGTGCCGTCGTACTTGCTCAGCGCGGAGAAGACGACGGTGCGGATCGGCACGTTGATGCCGACGCCGAGGGTGTCGGTGCCGCAGATGACCTTGAGCAGCCCCGCCTGGGCCAACTGCTCGACCAGCCGCCGGTACTTGGGCAGCATCCCGGCGTGGTGGACGCCGATGCCGTGGCGGACCAGCCGGGACAGCGTCGTCCCGAAGGCGGAGGAGAACCGGAAGCCGCCGATCATGTCGGCGATCGCGGCCTTCTCCTCCTTGCTGCACACGTTGACGCTCATCAGCGCCTGCGCCCGCTCCAGGGCGGAGGCCTGGGTGAAGTGGACGACGTAGATCGGCGCCTGCTGGGTGTCGAGCAGGTCCTGGATCGTCTCGTGCATCGGCGTCGTCGCGTAGTAGTGGTGCAGCGGCACGGGGCGCTCGGCGTTGGCGACCACCGCAGTGGGCCGGCCGCTGCGGCGGGTCAGGTCCTCGGCCAGGTCCGTGACGTCGCCGAGGGTGGCGCTCATCAGCAGGAACTGCGCCTTCGGCAGCTCGAGCAGCGGCACCTGCCAGGCCCAGCCCCGGTCGGGGTCGCCGTAGAAGTGGAACTCGTCCATGACCACAAGCACGTCGCCCAGGCCGTCCGCTAGCCCCCCTCGCGCAGCGCGATGTTGGCCAGCACCTCGGCGGTGCAGGCGATGATCGGGGCGTCGTGGTTGACGCTCGCGTCGCCGGTCAGCATGCCGACGTTGGCCGCCCCGAAGACGCCGCAGAGCGCGAAGAACTTCTCGCTGACCAGCGCCTTGATCGGTGCGGTGTAGTAGCTGCGCCGTCCGGCCGCCAGGGCCGCGTACTGCGCGCCGGTGGCGACCAGCGACTTGCCCGAGCCCGTCGGCGTCGCCAGGACGACGTTCGCGCCGCTGACCAGCTCGATCAGCGCCTCCTCCTGCGCCGGGTAGAGCACGGTGCCGGCGTCGGCCGCCCACTCGGCGAACGAGGCGAACAGCTCGTCGGGGTCGGCGCCGCGGGCCCGGAGCGCGGTGAGGTCGGCGACGTCGTCGAGCAGGGGAGTGGTCATCGTGCCTCCCAGCCTGCCAGGCGGCGATGTTGATCAGGTCACCTGATCGTTAGGGGTCCTGGCTCACCGTCGACAGTGAGCCAGGACCCCTCATGCTGAGCCAGGACGCCGTCGTCGCGAAGTGACGGACGACGTGTCGGCGCGCGAGGGCCGGGGTAGGCGGACGACGTCGTGCCGTTTCACGCGCAAGGAGGCCCCGTGTCCGAGTCCCGTCCCGAGAGCCAGCCCGCCCAGCAGCAGACCCCGCCCGGCGTGTTGGGCGAGATGACCCCGAGGCCCGACCACGGCGAGGAGAGCTACCGCGGCTCGGGGCGGCTGACCGGCAAGGCCGCGGTGATCACCGGCGGGGACAGCGGGATCGGGCGGGCGGTGGCGATCGCGTTCGCGCGCGAGGGCGCCGACGTCCTGATCTCGTACCTGAACGAGCACGAGGATGCCCAGGACACCGCGAAGTACGTCGAGGAGGCCGGCCGCCGCTGCGTGCTCGTGCCCGGCGACATCTCCGATCGCGCGCACTGCAAGACGATCATTCCGAAGGCCGTCGAGGAGTTCGGCCGGGTCGACGTCCTGGTCAACAACGCCGCGTACCAGATGAGCCACGAGTCGCTGGACGAGGTCAGCGACGAGGAGTGGGACTACACGATGGCCGTGAACCTCTCGGCGATGTTCACGCTGTGCAAGGACGCGATCCCGCACATGCGGCCGGGGGCGTCGATCATCAACTCGTCGTCGGTGAACTCCGACCAGCCGAGCCCGCAACTGGCGCCCTATGCCATGACCAAGGCCGGGATCGCCAACTTCACCGCGTCGCTGGCCCAGATGCTGGCCGAGAAGGGGATCCGCGCCAACAGCGTGGCGCCCGGGCCGGTCTGGACGCCGCTCATCCCGGCGACCATGCCGCCGGAGAAGGTGGCGAGCTTCGGGGACCAGGTGCCGCTGGGCCGCGCCGGGCAGCCGGCCGAGCTCGCGCCGGTGTACGTGCTGCTGGCCAGCGACGAGGCGTCGTACGTGTCCGGTGCGCGGGTCGCCGTGACCGGCGGCAAGCCCATCCTCTGACCGTCCTGGATCACCGTATGGGGTCCTGGCTCACTGTCGACGGTGAGCCAGGACCCCTAACGATCAGGTGACCTGATCATCATCGCGAGCGCGGCGATGTGCTCTGGGCGGATGCGGCAGCAGCCACCCACCAGCCGCGCGCCGGCGGCCACCCACGCGGGGACGGCGTCCGGCGAGACGCCCGGGGTGCCCGTCCACCGCCGTCCGACGGCGTCCCAGCCCTCGCCGCTGTTCGGGTAGACGACGACGGGCTTCCCGCGCTCGCCGCCGCCGCCACCGCCGGGCCGACGCCTGCCGGGGCGGTGCAGTTGACGCCGACCGCGATCACCGCGGGGACGCCGGCGCCATGCGCGAACACGTCGGCGGCGCGCTCGCCCCGCCGCGTGCGGGCGACGCCGTCGTCGTCCAGGACCGTCGTCAGGGACAGCCAGACGGGCACGCCGAGCGCGCGCGGCCTCGGCGATCGAGCGCCTCCGCCTCGGCGGCCGCGGGCACGGTCTCGCAGGCCAGCACGTCGGCGCCCGCCTGCGCGAGCAGTTCCATCCGCGGCCGGTGGAACGCGCGCAGGCGCGCGGATGTCCATCTCGGCCACGTAGGCGCCGGTGTACTCCGAGCCGTCGGCGAGCGTCGCGCCGTACGGGCCGACCGACCCCGCGACCCAGCCGTCCCCCTGCCCTTCCCGGGCCAGGAGCACCGACCGCTCGATCAGCGCCTGCGCCCGCCGCCAGTCCACCCCGATGGCCACGAATCCCTCGAGGCTCGCCTGGTAGCTCGCCGTCGTCGCCACCTGCGCGCCCGCCGCGGCGAAGGCAGCGTGCGCGGCGACGATCGCGCCGGGGTCGTCGCGGAGCAGCCGGGCCGACCACAGCGCCGAACTCAGGTCATGGCCGCGGGCCTCGAGCTCCGTGGACAGCCCACCGTCGAGGACGACGGGGCCGGCGGCCAGCGCGGCGGCGAGCGAGGACGCACGGGCCATCAAACCCGGTGCGACTTGAGAGTGAAACCATTTTGAGTGTCGCCGGACCGCCGTCACCTAGCGTCCTCCGGGTGACGACGACCGACCTGACCGGCACCGCCACGTGGCAGGACCCCGCCTGGCGGGCGGATGCACTCGACTGGGCGCGGGACCGGCTCGCCGACGCCGGGTTGGCCCCCGACGGCGAGCCGGAGCAGCGGCACGTCATGGCGCTGGTCGACCGCGATCCGGCTGCCGGTCCGCGGCGGCGCGGCGTGGCTGAAGTCCGTCGGCCGCGGGTCCGGGCACGAGCCGGCGCTGTCCGCCGCGCTGGGCCGCTGGGTCCCGGACCAGGTGCTGGTTCCGCTCGCGGTGGATGCCGACCGGCGCCTGATCCTGCTGCCCGACGGCGGCCCCACGCTGCGCGAGGTCGGCGGCTCCGCGTTCCCCGAGGCCTGGGAGTCGATGCTCCGGAGCTACGCCCGGCTGCAGCGCGACCTCGAGCCGCGGGTGGCCGAGATGCTGGCGCTCGGCGTCCCGGACGCCCGGCCGGAGCGCCTGCCCGAGCTGGTCGGCGACCTGCTCGCCGACGACGACGCACTGCTCGTGGGCCGTGCAGGCGGACTGGAACCGGGGGTCCGCGACCGCATCGTGGCCGACCTGCCGAACTACGCCCGGATGTGCCGCGCCCTGGCCGACGGCGGTGTCGCACCGACGCTGCAGCACGACGACCTGCACGACGCGAACGTGTTCGTGGCCGACAACCGCCACCGGTTCTTCGACTGGGGCGACGCCTCCGTCTCGCATCCCTTCGTCAGCCTGCTCGTGGCACTCCGGGTGGCGGCGCGGGCCCTCGGGGTCGGCGATGCGCATCCGGTGCTGTTCCGGCTGCGCGACGCCTACCTCGACGTGTGGCGCGACCGCGGGACGCCGGAGGACCTGCGCGAGCAGGCCACGATGGCCCTGCGGATCGGACCGCTGCAGCGGGCGCTCACCTGGCACCGGGTGCTCGGCGGTGTCGCGCCGGCCGAGCGGGCGGACTGGCAGGACAGCGTGCCGGGCTGGACCGCCGAGCACCTGGAACCGGGCAGTCTCAGCGCGGCATGACGAATGACGCCCCACGGCGACGAGACAGCCGACGTCAGGCCGGCCTCAGGTCTTGGTGAAGCGGAAGCGGGTCTGCGCGAATCGGCCTTTGGCGAACGCCAGCACCTTGGTGGGAGCGACCCCGAACACCATCGCCGAACCCCCGTCGTCGTGATGGAACATCCCCTGCTCGACCGCGAAGTCCCAGTCGCCGCTGTACTTGCTGCGCCAGAGGTCGGCGAGCGTCCGCAGCTCGGCGTCGTTGGTGACCTGGACGGCGTTGCCTTCGACGACGAGGTCGAGTCCCTCCTTCCACCGGTTGGAGCCGGTGGTGAGCGCTACGTGCGGGTTCCGAGCGAGGTTCACCGCCTTCTGTTCCGCTGGACCCGTGCAGAAGTGGAGCCGGCCGTCGTGCCACACGGCCGGCAGCGGCGTGACATGCGGCCGGCCATCGCTGCGCACTGTGGAGATCCAGAAGAGCTCCGCAGTCTCGAGCACGCGGAGGGCTTCGGCCCAGGGTGTCGGAGGCGACTCCGGATCACCGAAGCGGGTGTCCTGCTGAGCTACGGGTTCCATGCCGTTGGTGACGTCGCACGTCGTCCCGATTCATCGGTGAGCCACGAAACCAGCGGGCCGGCCTCCGAGCCTGCGTCGCTGGGTGGGCCGGTCACCCTTGTCGGGTGAGCCGCTCTCCGCCGATGGTTCGGCAACGTCAGCGTCTGTGGCCTGAAGGCTGGCCGACCCGGCCGACAGTCGCTACCGCCGTCTCATCGCCGTGTTTCCGACCACAAGCTTTGCTGCGGCCGATGGTCGGGTGCTGTTCGACCGAGGCGGCTACGACTTCCTCGGTGACGACGCACCTGCCCCGGTCACAGTGAAGCCGAGCCTGCGGCGGCAGTCGCATCACATCCTGACTCGCGTGCCCGGCCTGCCTGCGGAAGTGGAGAACTCATGCGTCTTCAGGGGAAGCGGCGGTAGCCCGCCGCCGCAGTCATCGGCAGGGCTACGGCGCACGGGTACGGCGGCCCCGGCTACAGCCGCGGCAGCGCCTCGCGGTTATGGGTACCGCGGTGTGTACGGCGGCAGTGGATGCTGCCTGCAGGACCTGTTGTTCATCAACGCCGGCTACTGCCTGGCCCGCTTGCTCGGCTGCGGGGCGGACTCGATGCTGCTGGCGCCCACCACCCTCAAGGAGGTACGCGCACACGGCACGGGGGAGCGCGGGACCCGGCTCGCCGAGCGGCTGGTCGCCGCCGTCCACGTGTACCAGCGCGAGATCAGCCCGATGCGGCCGCCGTGCTGCCGGTTCACGCCCAGCTGCTCGCACTACGCCGTCGAGGCGCTGGAGCGGCACGGCGCCGCCCGGGGCACGTGGCTGACCGTCCGGCGGCTGCTGCGGTGCCGCCCCGGTGCGACCGGCAGGGCACGACCCCGTTCACCGCATGGCGTGAGACGGGCGCGTCGTCCGCACCCTGGGACCGCGCTCGGTCAGACTGTCCGCGTGCCCGGCATCGACGACGCCTCCGGTGACCTCCCGGTCTCCGGCTCCCTCGTCGTGCCCGCCGGCGCGCTGAGCTGGCGGTTCTCCCGCTCGTCGGGCCCCGGCGGCCAGGGCGTCAACACCGCCGACTCGCGCGTGGAGCTGTCGGTCAGCCCGCTCGAGCTGCCCGGCCTGAGCGACACCCAGCGGCAGCGGCTCATCGACCGGCTGGGCACCCGCCTCGTCGACGGCGTCCTGACCATCGCCGCCAGCGAGCACCGGCAGCAGCTGCGCAACCGGCAGGCCGCGCGCGAGCGGCTCGCCGCGGTGCTCCGCGCCGCCCTGGCCCCACCGCCCCGCGCCCGGCGCCGCACCAAGCCGACCCGCGGCTCGCAGGAACGCCGCATCGAGGCGAAGAAGCAGCGGGGCCAGCTGAAGAAGCAGCGCCGCACCTGGGACTGAGCGGTCCTGCGGTCAGGTCAGGTCAGCCGCTGCTGCAGGTGGACGGTGACCTCTTCGCCGGCCCGGCTCTTCCCGATCGCGGTGCAGATCGCCGCCCGCAGCGGCAGCCAGTGCGGGCCGTGTGCCCGACGGCATCAGGGTGGCGGCGAAGGGATGGCCGTCGGTCGTCCCGGTGACCTTGACCGCCCGCCGGGTGCCCAGCAGCTCGGCCGAGTCCGGCACGGTCAGGTACGTCGCGAAGGCGCCGTCCTTCTCGATCGGGGCGGTGAAGGTGACGTCGAGGGGCGCAGGTGTGCTCATGCCTGCTCGGACGGGCCGGCGCCCGATAACTCATCGCGCCGCCGCTGCAGGAACGCCCGCTCGCGCTCGTTGCCGGCCAACGCGAGCGCCGCGTCGTAGGCCGCCGCGGCCTCCGGGACCCGGCCCAGCCGCCGGAGCAGATCCGCCCGGACGGCGTGGAAGAGGTGGTTGCGCGCCAGGTCGAGCCATCGACGAGCGCCGAGCCCGCAGCCGGGTCCGCCAACTCGGCGACGGCGACCGCCCGGTTGAGCGCCACCACCGGGCTCGGCGTCAGCGCCAGGAGCTGGTCGTACAACTGCACGATCTGGCCCCAGTCGGTGTCCGCCGCAGAGACCGCGTCGCTGTGCACGGCCGCGATCGCCGCCTGCACCTGGTACGGGCCCGGCTGGCCCCGGCGGAGGCAGCGACGCACCAGCTCCTGCCCCTCGGCGATCAGCGCGGCGTCCCACAGCGAACGGTCCTGGTCGGCCAGCAGGACCAGCTCGCCGTCCGGACCGGTCCGCGCCGGCCGGCGCGACGCCGTCAGCAGCATCAGGGCCAGCAGCCCGGTCACCTCCGGCTCGTCGGGCATGAGCTCGGCCAGCAGCCGGCCGAGCCGGATGGCCTCGGCGCAGAGGTCCTCCCGCACCAGCTGGTCGCCCGACGTCGCGTCGTGCCCCTCGGTGAAGATCAGGTAGACGACGGCGAGGACGGCGCGCAGCCGGTCGGGCAGCTCCGCCTCGGTGGGCACCCGGTAGGGGATCCGGGCGTCGCGGATCTTGCCCTTGGCCCGGACCAGCCGCTGGGCCATCGTCGGCTCGGGCACCAGGAACGCGTGCGCGACCTCCGCCGTCGTCAGGCCGCCGAGCAGGCGCAGGGTCAGCGCGACCTGGGCGGCGGTGCCGAGCGACGGGTGGCAGCAGGTGAAGATCAGCCGGAGGCGGTCGTCCTGCACGGGACCCACCTCCTCCGGCTCGGGATCGGCGGACAGCCGGGCGGCTTGCGCGTACTTGTCGGCGCGGGAGGACTCGCGGCGCAGCCGGTCGATCGCCCGGTTGCGGGCGGTCGTGACGATCCAGCCCGCCGGACTCGGCGGCACGCCGTCGGTCGGCCAGCGCCGCACCGCGGTGAGGAAGGCGTCCTGCACCGCCTCCTCGGCGGCGTCGATGTCGCCGAGGAGGCGGACGAGGACGGCGACCGCCCGCCCGTAGTGCTCACGGAACACACGGTCGATCTCGGCGGTCAGAAGGACTCCGCGACGGGCCGGACCTCGACGGGCAGGCCGCCGAGGATGCGCGCCAGCTTGCCGGCCCAGGCGAGGGCGCCGTCGAGGTTCTCGGCCTGGATCAGGTCGAAGCCGCCGATGAACTCCTTGCCCTCCGCGTAGGGGCCGTCGGTGGTGAGCACGCCGTCGCCGTCGCGCGCGGACGACGGTCGACGCCTCCGGCTGGTGGAGTGCGGCGGCGAACACCCAGGCCCCGGCGGCGCGCATCTCCTCGTTCAGCGAGGCGAGCTCACGCATGACCGGTTCCAGGTCCTCCGGCGGCGGCACCTCGCCGACCGGCTGGATGATGTTGAGCAGGTACTGGGGCATCTCGTCCTCCTCGGGTCGGCTTCCGGCCTCGCGCCGGTCGCTCATCCCCTGTACGAACGGGCGACGGTCGGATCGACAGGTCCACGAGAAGAATCTCAGCCGCTGTGGCTGCCGTTCTCGAGCCGCTTCTTCAGGTTCCGGTAGCTGTGCGGTGCCTGTTTCGCGGCGATGCGGCGGACCTGGGGCACGAACAGCTTGCCGATCCCCGGGCCCTCGAAGTCCAAGGCGAACGTCACCCGAGAGGCCGCGCCGCCGCGCAACGGTTCAACCGTGATGCGGGCGTGCGCCCTGATCGGCCCCTCGACACCGCGCACGGCCCAGCTCCGACTCGGAGCGAGCTCGGTGATCTCCTGGGCCTGGGTGAACTCCGTCCGGGCGACCCGGCGAGTGGTGACGACTCGCGCCCCGACGACGGGTGGGCCCTCGATGCGTGCGCCGACGACGTCGTCCTGCCACTCGACGAACCGTGCCGGGTCGGTGACGTAGCCGAACACCTCGTCCGGCGGCCGGTTGATCTCGATGTCGTGCACGATCGGTGGCATCGCGACTGCTCCTGTCACATCGGGCCGCTGCTGTCCGTCACTGTCCTGACGGAACGCAAGGACAGGATGTGACCGATGGACGGACACGAGCTTCTGGCGGCCCGCTTCGAGGCCCACCGGGCCCGGTTGCGGGCGGTCGCGTACCGGTTGCTGGGCTCGCTCAGCGAGGCCGATGACGCCGTCCAGGAGACGTGGCTGCGGCTGGACCGCAGCGACAGCAGGGACGTGACCAACCTCGGCGGATGGCTGACCACCGTCGTCGGCCGGGTGTGCCTGGACATGCTGCGGGCGCGAACCGCTCGCCGTGAGGTCCCCCTGGATGCCCGGCTCCCCGATCCGATCGTGAGCACGGAGTCCGTCGATCCCGAGCAGGAGGCGTTGCTGGCGGACTCGGTCGCCCTGGCCCTGCTCGTCGTGCTGGAGACCCTGCAACCGGCGGAACGGATCGCGTTCGTCCTGCACGACACCTTTGCCGTGCCGTTCGACGACATCGCGGCCATCGTGGGCCGGACCCCTACCGCAACCAGGCAACTCGCCAGTCGCGCCCGACGCCGGGTCCGTCAGGCAGTCGTCGAACCCGGCGCCGACCCGATTCCACAGCGCCGCCTGGTCGAGGCCTTCCTCGCCGCTGCCCGACGCGGCGACTTCGACGCGCTTCATGGCCTTGCTCGATCCCGACGTCGTCGTCCGGGCCGACAACGGCAGACCTCCCGTCCGTGTGCTCCGCGGTGCCGGTGCGGTGGCCGAGAAGGCCCTCATGTTCTCCGGGGCATCGGCCGACGCCCACATCGCGCTGGTGGGCGGAACGCCCGGGATCGTCGCGACCGCGAACGGCCGGCCGACCACCGTGCTGGGCTTCACGGTCGACGGCGGCCGGATCATCGAGATCGACATCCTCACCGACCCGGCGCGGCTCGGTCGGCTCGGCCCCGCGTCCGATTCCGCACGCTAGATCTCAGCTGTCGATCGGCCGCTGTGGCTGCCGGACCACGACCCACAGCGGCAGCTCGCCGTCCGCCGTCCGCGTGGACAGGGTGACCTCGAAGCCGAACCCGCGCAGGAACCGGGCATTCGCCCACGAGAAGACGGCGGCCGCGGCGAGCGTGCTCTCGGCGTCGCAGCGCACCAGGGCGGGCGCGAGCACGGCGGCCGCCAGCCCCTGGCGGCGCGACGTCGGCCGGACACCCAGGTGGGCAAGCCACCAGTGCGCCTCGGACGGCCGGGCCGCGGCCACCATCGCCTCGGTCTCCGCGACCGCCGTCGCGCGGTCGGCCCGCAGGTACGGCAGCTCACGGGAGAGGGCCCCGGCGACGTCGTCCGGCAAGGGTGCGGTGCCGGCCGGCGGCTCCCACACGGCGACGGCGGTGACGTCGGCGGTGACCCAGGCACTCCGCGTGGCGACCCCCCGGTGCCCGGCGTCGAGCTCGTGCAGCCGGGTCAGCCGCTGCATCCGGCCGTCGTCGGGCAGCGCCCAGCGGGTCCAGCGCGAGTCGGCGAGCGCGACGGTGAGGGTGGCGGCGATCCGGGCGACGTCCCGCTGCTCGGCCTGCCGGACGTCGGGGGCCGGCTCGTCCGGATCGTCGATCCGGCGGATGGTCGGCCCCTGGGTCACCCCGGCATTCGACCACGCGGCCTAACACCGGCCCCGCGGCGGCCGTGAGGTCAACGGAACGCAGCGTTGACGCCGGTGGTTCGGATGGGAAATCCCCGGCACGCACCCTCGTGACATGCCCGCCGCCGCCGTGCCCGATTCCGCCGCGCGGGGTCTGCCGAAGACGCGGACGACGAACACCCACTGCCCGTACTGCTCGCTGCAGTGCGGCATGGCGGTGACCGCCGGCGAGCGTCCGGCGACCCTGGTCCCGCTCGACTTCCCGACCAACCGCGGCGGTCTGTGCTCCAAGGGCTGGTCGTCCACCGAGCTGCTCGACCACCCCGAGCGGCTGCTGCGCCCACTGGTCCGCGCCGTGCCCGGTGACCGCACCAGCCCACTGATCGAGTCCACCTGGGACGACGCCCTCGACCTGGTCGCCGCCGCGATCCGGCGCACCCAGCAGAGTCACGGCCGGGACGCCGTCGGGTGCTTCGGCGGCGGATCGCTCACCAACGAGCAGGCCTACCAGTTCGGCAAGTTCGCCCGGGTCGCGCTGCGCACCAGCGCCATCGACTACAACGGCCGGTTCTGCATGTCCTCGGCGGCGGGGGCGGCCAACCGGGCGTTCGGGCTGGACCGCGGCATGCCGTTCCCGCTCAGTGACATCGCCGCCGCCGACGTCGTCGTCCTGGTGGGCAGCAACCCGGCCGACACCATGCCGCCGGCCATGCAGTACTTCGACGAGGGCCGCGGCCGCGGCGCCCAGCACATCGTCGTCGACCCCCGGCGCACCGCGACCGCCCGCAACGCCGCCCTGCATCTGCAGCCGCTGCCGGGCACCGACCTCGCGCTGGCCAACGGCCTGCTGCACATCGCGCTGGTCGAGGGCCTGGTCGACGAGGACTACGTCGAGGCCCGGACGAGCGGCTTCGAGGAGGTCCGCGCCGGCGTCGCCGCCTACTGGCCGGACCGGGTCGAGCGGCTCACCGGTGTGCCGGTCTCCGACCAGCGGCGCACCGTCGTTCGCGCTCGCCCGCGCGGAGAAGGCGATCATCCTCACCGCGCGCGGCGCCGAGCAGCACCGCAGCGGCACCGACACCGCCCAGGCATGGATCAACCTCGCCCTCGCACTGGGCCTCCCGGGCCGCGCCGGCAGCGGCTGGGGCACCGTCACCGGGCAGGGCAACGGGCAGGGCGGCCGCGAGCACGGCCAGAAGGCCGACCAGCTGCCCGGATACCGCAGCCTCACGGACCCGGCCGCCCGCGCGCACGTCGCCACCGTCTGGGGCATCGACCCCGACGACCTGCCGATGCCGGGCCGCAGCGCCTTCGAGCTGCTCGACCGGCTCGGCACCGACGGCGGGGTCCGCGCCCTACTGGTCCTGGCCTCCAACGTCGCGGTCAGCGCGCCGGACGCCCGCCGGGTCATCAGCCGCCTGGGCGACCTCGACTTCCTCGCCGTCAGCGACTTCTTCCTCTCCGAGACCGCCGAGCTGGCCGACGTGGTCCTGCCCAGCGCGATGTGGGCGGAGGAGGAGGGCACGATGACCAACCTCGAGGGCCGGGTCATCCGCCGGCGGCGCGCCCTCGACCCGCCCGTCGGCGTGCACGACGACCTGCGGCTGCTGGCCGACCTCGCGGCCCGGCTCGGCGCCGGTGACAAGTTCAGCGCCGACCCCGAGACGGTCTTCGAGGAGCTCCGCCGGGCCAGCGCGGGCGGCACGGCCGACTACGCCGGCATCAGCTACCGCCGCATCGACGCCGAGGACGGCGTCTTCTGGCCGTGCCCCACGCCGGAGCACCCCGGCACCCCGCGGCTGTTCGCCGACCGGTTCGCCACCCCCGACGGCCGGGCCCGGTTCCTCCGCGTCGAGCACGTCGACGCCCACGAGCGACCCGACGCCGACTTCCCGTACGTGCTCACCACCGGCCGGGTGATGGCCCAGTACCAGTCCGGCACCCAGACCCGGCGCACCCGCAGCCTGGCGATGGTCGCCCCCACCGCCCGGGTCGAGCTGCACCCCGACCTCGCCCGCAGCCTCGACATCGGGCCGGACGACGTCGTGGAGCTCGCCACCCGCCGTGGCCGCGCCCGGTTCCACGCGCACGTCACCGACACCATCCGGCCCGACGTCGTCTTCGCGCCCTTCCACTGGGGCGGCGGGTCCAGCGCCAACGCGCTCACCGACCCGGCGCTGGACCCGACCAGCCGGATGCCCGCCTTCAAGGTCTGCGCCGTCGCCGTCACCCGGGTCGCCGGGCCGGACGAGCACATCCCCGCCCCACCCGCCGCCACCCAGCCCCGCCCCGTTCCGCACCGACCACCTGCCACCGCCCAGCCCCTGGCGCCCAACCGCTCGCTTCCCGGACCAACAAGGAGCACCCGCGTGAAGAGCACACCCCGCTTCCTGCAAGGCGTCTTCCCGATCACCGGGGAGGGCCTCACCAAGCCCGGCCCGCTCGACCCCGCGCTGCGCTACACCGTGCCGTCCGGGAAGTCCGCCCAGGCGCTGTACTTCCGCGGCGGCAACTCCACCGGCGAGCTCGTCTACGTGCTGCTCCTGCGCGACGGCGAACCGATGCGCTGGTTCCCGATCGGGGCGAAGAGCGACAACCACGTGCCGCTGCGGGTGGTCGAGGACCTGCCGGGCGGCTGCGTGGTCGAGCTGCACGCCGCCGCGCCGGACGGCGTCACCGGCGAGCTCGTCGTCGACCTCGGGCTGGTGGAGGTGTGACCGCGATCCTGGGAGGCCGTCCCGAAGGCCTGACGTCCGTCCACTTCGACGACGTCGACCTCGACACGCGCAGCCGGCTGGTCGTGGTCGGCAACGGCATGGCCGGGGCCCGGTTCGTCGAGGAGGTGCTCGAGCGCGGCGGCGGCGAGCAGTTCCGCATCACCGTCTTCGGCGACGAGCCGCACGGCAACTACAACCGGATCATGCTGTCGCCGGTGCTGGCCGGTGAGGAGCACGAGGACGACATCGTCCTCAACAGCCACGACTGGTACGTCGACAACGGCATCAGCCTCAAGGCCGGGGTCCGGGCCGAGCGGATCGACACCGCCGCCAAGCTCGTCTACGGCGCCGACGGCACCGCCACGCCCTACGACCACCTGGTGCTGGCCACCGGCAGCTACTCGTTCATCCCGCCGATGACCGGCGTCCGCACCGACGACGGCGAGCTGCTGCCCGGCGTCTACGGGTTCCGCACCATCGACGAGACCCGGGCCATGCTCGACGCCGTCGGCCGGTGCAAGCGGGCCGTCGTCATGGGCGGCGGGCTGCTCGGCCTGGAGGCGGCCCGCGCGCTGCAGGGCCACGGGCTGCAGGTCGAGCTCGTGCACGCCATGCCCTACCTGATGAACATGCAGCTCGACCCCGAGGCCGGCGCGATCCTCAAGCGCAGCGTCGAGTCGCTCGGCATCAGCGTGCACCTCGACGTCTTCGCCACCGAGGTGTTCGGCTCCGGGCACGTCGCGGGGGTCGGGCTGGCCGACGGCCGGCGCCTGGACGCCGACCTGCTCGTCGTCGCCGCCGGCGTCCGGCCGCACACCGACATCGCCGTCCGCTCGGGCCTGGAGGTCGAGCGCGGCATCGTCGTCGACGACCAGCTGCGCACCGACGACCCCGACGTCTACGCGATCGGCGAGTGCGCCCAGCACCGCGGCGAGCTCTACGGCCTGGTCGCGCCGGCCTGGGAGCACGCCAAGGTCCTCGCCGACGTCCTCACCGGCACCGACCCCACCGCCGAGTACCACGGCAGCCGGACGGCGACGAAGCTCAAGGTCGCCGGCGTCGACGTCGCCACCATGGGCATCAACACCCCCGAGCGGGACGACGACGAGTTCCTGGTGATCTCCGAGCCCAAGCGCGGGGTGCACCTGTCGGTGGTCATCCGCGACGACAAGCTGATCGGCGCGACCCTGCTCGGCGACACCCGCAAGGTCGCCTTCCTCACCCAGGCGTTCGACCGCGGACTGGCCCTCCCCGAGGAGCGGATCAAGCTGCTGGTCGACCTCTCCGACGGCGCGGCCGAGGTCGGGGTCGCCGAGATGCCGGCCGAGTCGCAGGTCTGCAACTGCAACGGCGTCACCAAGGGCGCGATCTGCGGCGCGGTGGCGGGCGGCTGCGGCAGCGTCGGCGAGGTCATGGACGCCACCCGCGCCGGCAAGGGCTGCGGCTCGTGCAAGTCGCTGGTCAAGCAGATCGTCGAGTGGGCTGCCGACGGCGACCTGAAGGAGGACCTCGCCGCGTCCTGGTACGTGCCGGGCATCCCGATGGCCAAGCCGGAGCTGATGGCCGCGATCCGGTCGCAGGACCTGCGGTCGGTGTCCGCCGTCTTCGCCGCACTGGCGCCGGGTGGAACCGAGGACGCCAAGTCGAAGATGGGCCTGACCTCGCTGCTCAAGATGCTCTGGGGCGTCGACTTCCTCCCCGAGAAGGACGGCGAGTTCATCAACGACCGGGTGCACGCCAACATCCAGCGCGACGGCACGTTCTCCGTCGTCCCGCAGATGAAGGGCGGGGTGACCACACCCGGCGCAGCTGCGGAAGATCGCCGACGTCGCCGAGAAGTACGAGGTGCCGATGGTGAAGATCACCGGCGGCCAGCGGATCGACCTGCTCGGCGTCCGCAAGGAGGACCTCCCCGCCATGTGGGACGACCTCGGCATGCCGTCGGGCTACGCGTACGGCAAGAGCATGCGGACCGTGAAGACCTGCGTCGGCTCGGACTTCTGCCGCTTCGGTCTCGGCGACTCCACCCAGCTCGGCATCGACCTCGAGTCGCGGTTCCAGGGGATCGAGAGCCCGGCGAAGATGAAGCTCGCCGTCGTCGGCTGTCCCCGCAACTGCGCCGAGGCCTACGTGAAGGACGTCGGTGTCGTCGCCGTCGGCAACGGCAAGTGGGAGGTCTACGTGGGGGGCGCCGCCGGCGCCTCGGTGCGCAAGGGCGACCTGCTGGCCACCGTGGGTTCGCCGGAGGAGGTGCTCACCCTCACCGGCCGGTTCATGCAGTACTACCGCGAGAACGCCAACTGGCTGGAGCGCACCTACGACTTCGTGCCGCGGGTCGGGCTCGAGCACCTCAGGGCGGTGCTCCTCCAGGACAGCGAGGGCATCATCGCCGACCTCGACGCGGGCATCCAGAAGTCGATCGACGCCTACACCGATCCGTGGGGCCAGGACGGGAAGCAACCGGCGACGCCGGGGCAGTTCCGGCCGTCGCTGCCGCTGATCGCCCTGCCGATGGTGCCGGTCCGATGAGCATCAGCGAGCTCACCACCGGCGGCGCGACGACGACGGCGGTGACCGTCGGCCGGGTCGAGGAGATCCCGCTGGGGGAGGGGCGGACCTTCGTCGTCGACGGCACCCAGGTCGCGGTGTTCCGGCTGCGCGACGGCTCGCTGCACGCCACCCAGGCGGCCTGCCCGCACGCCGGCGGGCCGCTCGCCGACGGGCAGACCGACGTCAACGTGCTGGTCTGCCCGCTGCACCTCTACGCCTACCGGTGGGCCGACGGTGTCTCCACCAACGGCGCGAAGCCGATCCGCGTCTACCCGGTGCGCGAGGTGGACGGCGCCGTCGTCGTCGACGTCTGAGCGGACCCCGCCGCCGAAAGTCCCCTGGCAGGCTCGGGGCGAGCCTCTGGACGGAGGCCTCAGTCGCCGACGGTCTGCGGTTCCCATGGCGGCCCGTCGGTCGAGGGAGGCCCGTCCGAGACTCACGTGTCGAGGCCGACCGGCACGGGCACGACGGCGACGCCGTCGGCCATCGGGTATCCGCCCAGGAACCCCCCATCCGCGTCCATGCTTGGGCGGCCCACGTCCCTGGCGGGGCGACGACGACGAGGGCCGGGTCGGCTGTGTCGCGCGCACCACCGCCGACGTAGCAGCGCAGCACGTACACCTGCAGGTCGACGGGCGTACCCGCCGGGCGGATCTCCGAGCCGCACGAGGTCGAGCGGCTGTTCCGGCCGTCCGAGTCGTAGCCGATCGCGCTCGTCACGTACGAGGCGCCAGAGGGCAGCTCCACGGCCAGGACGGTGACGCGCGCGGGGCTGTACTCCGGTCGGGGCACGTCTCCGGCCCACACGACCGTGACCGTGACCTGGTCGGCCGTCAGGCCGGTGCGGGCCAGGACGTCCCCGATCTCGACAGCGGTGGCGGCGTCGCCCGGTGACGCCGGCGGAGGGGGCCGCAGCCGGTCCAGCGCGAGGTCGGTGGGCCCCGCGTCCGGAACGCCGTCGCTGTCCGGTATGCCGGAGACCCAGAACCCAGCGCGCACCACGCGGTAGCGCAGCGACAGATCGACCGGCGCGTCGGTGTCGACGACGACGACCGCCACGCCCTGCCACGCGGGAATCTCCCCGTAGTCCCGGGTGACGTTGCCGTCGGCCTCGATCTGCGGCCGGTGGGAGATCTCGATGTCGTCCGCCGGGTCCCCGACGACGATGACCGAGCCGCTCTCGCGGTCCACGAATGCCGACGGCAGCTCCGGGTCCACGCCGTAGCGGACGCTGCGTAGCCGCATTCCCGCGACGCCGTCGTCCGCGCGCCCTTCGAACCAGGCCACGGCCACGGCGCGAGGGACACCGCGGTCGGTGGTCGCAGTGGGATCGGGTCCGGCCACCAGCGCCCACCGGCGGTCGGAGACGTTCGAGACCCAGACGACGTGCCGGTCCGCTGCCGGGGGGCCGTGCTGCTGGCGGCTCCGTCGAATGCCCACGGGAGGCGGCCGACGGCGTCGACGACCCCCGTGTTGTCAGCCAGCGAGCCCCGGGTCGGTTGCCCGTACACGTCGTAGGAGGCACCGTCCGGACTGGCCGGCCGCGAGTCGGGCTCGATCCACGACCGGATGGCAGGGACGGCGAGGAGCACGGCGGTAATCACGGCAGCGACCGTCCACCGCTGCCGCCGGAGTGCGGACCGGGAGACGACCGCCGAGACGAGTTCCTCGGGCTTCTGCAGGGCCGGTGCCTCACGCTCGGCGAGCGCCTCGAGGCGGCTGCGCAGCTCGGTCTCCTCCATCACCACCGCTCCTCCTGCCGTGCTCTGGCGATGGCAGGGCCGATCGCCCGGGAGCTGGCGAGCGTCTGCCGAAGGACTGCCAGGCCGCGGGCGGTGTGGGTGTTGACCGTGCTCGCCGTGCAGCCCATGAGGTCGGCCGTCGCCTGCTCCGAGAGGTCTTCGTAGAACCGCAGCACGACGGCCGTCCGCATCCGCGGGGGAAGTTCCTGCAGCGCCCGCCGCAGCTCCTCGTCGCGCTCCGCCGGGTCCGGCGTAGGGATCGGCGCGGTCGGGCAACGTCTCCATGACCTGTTCGGTCGAGGAGAGCCGGCGGCGCCAGCTGGTGTGCGTGGTGACCAGCACCCGGCGCACGTAGGCCGACGGCGTCCCGGACCGGGTGATCCGCGCCCAGTGCCGGTAGCTCTTCATCAGCGCCGTCTGCACGAGGTCCTCCGCTGTCCGCGGTCCCCGGCGAGGAGGACCGCGAGGCGCAGGAGGCCGGCCTGTTCCGCGGACACGAAGTCCGTGAAGCTCAGGGTCTCCTCGGCGCGCATCCGGCCCCCTCCGCAGCTTCCTGACTCCTACACGCTCCGGGACTCGCAGGAGACCCACACGGCGGCGGGTTCTGCGGCCTATCTAGCTTTCGGGCGGGCGCGGACGTGCATGCGTTCGCCCTGCGGGCCGAACAGGGTGAGCACCTCCGCCGGCTCCGGGAACGGGTTGGCGAACGCGTGCGGCACCCGGGTGTCGAACTCGACGACCTCGCCCGCGGCCAGCACGAAGTCGCGCGCGCCGAGGAGCAGCCGCAGCCGCCCGGAGAGCACGTACATCCACTCGTAGCCGTCGTGCGTCTTCTGCTCGAGGTCTGCCCGATCCGCGACCGCGGCCGGGAACACCTGCTTGTAGGCCTGCAGCCCGCTGCTCTGCCGGGTCAGCGGCACCATCGTCACGCCCTCGTGCTCGAACGGGCTCTGGCGGATCCGGGGGTCTCCGGCGGGTGGGGTGTCGACCAGCTCGTCGAGCGCGACCTGGTAAGCCCGGGCCAGGGGCAGGAGCAGTTCGAGCGTGGGCTTGCGCTGCCCCGATTCCAGCCGCGACAGGGTGCTGACCGAGATCCCCGTCGACGGGAGACCGCGGCCAGCGTCAGGCCGTGCTCGCTGCGCAGGGCCCGCAGCCGGGGCCCCACCGCCTCGAGCACGTCGTCGAGCGGCGGCCGTCCTCCGTCTTTGCCATACCGGCAAGCGTAGTTGCGAAGCGGGCCACGGCGGGTGGACCGTGTCGGCATGAGCGAATACGACGTCGTGGTGATCGGTGGGGGCGCCGCCGGTCTGGCCGGGGCGGTGGCCCTGCTGCGGGCCCGCCGGACGGTCCTGGTGGTCGACGCGGGCGAGCCGCGCAACGCCCCGGCCGACGGCGTGCACAACTTCCTGACCCGCGAGAACACCCCGCCGGCCGAGATCGTCGCCGCGGGCCGGGCCGAGGTCGAGGGCTACGGCGGCACGATCGTGTCCCGCGCGGCGACGGCGGTCGAGCGCCGGGACGGCGGCTTCCGGGTCCTCCTGGACGACGGCGCCGTGGTCTCGGGACGCCGCCTGCTGCTGGCCACCGGTCTGGTCGACGAGCTGCCCGACCTCCCCGGCGTGGCGCAGCGGTGGGGCAGCGACGTCCTGCACTGCCCCTACTGCCACGGCTGGGAGGTGCGCGACCAGCCGCTCGGCGTCCTCGGCGACGGTCCGATGGCCGTGCACCAGGCACTGATGTGGCGGCAGTGGAGCGACGACCTCGTGCTCTTCCTGCACCGCGCGCCGGAGCCCACGGACGACGAGCGCGAGCAGCTGGCCGCCCGCGGTGTGCGGGTCGTGGAGGGGGAGGTCGCCGCGCTGGAGCTGTCCGACGGCCGGATGTCCGGAGTGCGGCTCGCCGTCGGGCGAGGTGGTCCCGCGGACGGCGCTCGTCGTCGCACCACGGTTCACCGCCCGCGCCGACCTGCTCGCTCCGCTCGGCCTGGGCGCGGAACCCATGGAGGTGAACGGGCACGTCTTCGGCAGCCGCATCCCGGCCGGCCCGATGGGCGCGACCGACGTGCCCGGCGTCTGGGTGGCGGGCAACGTCGCCGACCTGCACGCGAAGGTCATCTCGGCCGCCGCCAACGGGATGGACGCCGGAGCCGCCATCAACGCCGACCTGATCGCCGAGGACACCCGCCTCGCCGTCGAGGCGCAGCGGAGCGTGGCGGCATGAGCCAGTTCGAACAGCCGGCCTGGGAGGACCGCTACCGGGCCGCGCCGGTGTGGAGCGGCCGGGCGAATCCGCAGCTCGTGGCCGAGATCGCCGAGCTCGGCCCCGGGACCGCGCTCGACGTCGGGTGCGGTGAGGGCGGCGACGCGCTCTGGCTGGCGGAACTCGGCTGGCGGGTGACCGCCGTCGACTTCTCGACCGTGGCGCTGGCCCGGGGCGCGGCTCACGCTCAGGAACGCGGCCTCGCCGACCGGATCGACTGGGTGCACGCCGACCTCCGGACCTGGACCCCGCCCGAGGCGGCCTTCGACCTCGTGACGGCCCAGTACATGCACCTACCCGTCGCCGACCGGAAGCCACTGTTCGACCGGCTCGCGGCGGCGGTCGCGCCCGGCGGGACCCTGCTGATCGTGGGCCACCTCGTCGACGCGCACGACGCGGCGCACCACGGGCACGCGCCGGGCATGTTCTTCACGGCCGAGGAGGTCGCGGCGGATCTGGACCGGACGAGCTGGGAGGTGCTGGTCACCGACACCCGCAAGCGGCCGGACGATCGCGTTCCGGGCCGCCCCGTGGAGGACGCCGTCCTGCATGCTCGCCGCCGGCCCGGAGCGGAGCGGAACCGCATGAGGGCGATCGACCGCGAGACCTACGACGAGATGTACCGGTCGGCTCCGGCGGTGTGGAGCGGCCGTCCGAACCGGCAGCTCGTCGTCGAGGGCAGCGAGCTCCCGCCCGGCACGGCGCTGGACGCGGGGTGCGGCGAGGGCGCCGACGCACTGTGGCTGGCCGAGCGGGGCTGGCGCGTCACCGCGGTGGACTTCTCCACCGTCGCGCTGGAGCGGGGGGCCGCACACGCACGCGAACGGGGACTGGACGACCTGATCACGTGGCTGCACGCCGATCTCGACGAGTGGACGCCGGGGGAGGAGCGCTTCGACCTCGTCACGGCGCACTACCTGCACTCGCGCGGGGCCGACCGCGTGGCGCTGTTCGAGCGGCTCGCGGCAGCTGTCGCGCCCGGCGGGACGCTGCTCGTGGTCGGTCACCTGCTCGGCGAGGGCGCCGACGACCACGACGGGGATGCCCATCAGCGGATCACGACGCGGACACGAAGGCGGACCATCACTCGCACGACCCCGACCTGATGTACACCGCCGAGGACGTCGCGGCGGTGCTCGACCCGGCGGAGTGGCACGACGTCATCACCGAGACGCGGGATCGCGACCCGGAGGCCGCCGCGCGCACGGGCAACCTGGCGCCGGACACCGTGCTCGTCGCGCGACGCCGATCAGGAACGCGGTAGCCCGAGGTCGGCCAGGGCGGCGGTGACGGCGTCCTCGTGCAGGAGGTCGAGGGCGAGCAGCCGGTGCACGAGGACGCCCCGCCGGGTCAGCCGGAGGTCGGCCGCACGAAGCCGGGGGAGGGCCGCGCCACCGGGGCGTGGCTGCGGGGGCGCCGGGTCGAGCAGGCCGTGCTGCCGGAGATCGGTGATGTCCTCGAGCGCGCCCCACTCCCGCCACGCGCGGGGGTCGACCGGCAGCGGCGGCGCCATGGGCAGCGGTATCCGCTCGCGGCGGCCGACCGCGGCGAGGAACACCAGTTGCCGACCGGTGAGCGACTCGGCTGAGCTTCAGCCCGCGCAGCACGACGCCGGCGTCGAGGTCGGGGGAGACGGCGGCCTCGGCGATCAGGTAGCCCAGGTGGCGGACGCGCCACTCCTCGGCGCTGACCCGGGCCGCGAGCACGGCGGCCTCGGCCACCTCGTCCGCGGCACCCCGCCCGGCACCGTCGGCGACGACGAACCCGTCGGTCCGCACGGTCCGCCCCTGCGCCGCGCGGGTCACGCCCAGCTCGACCGCGAAGGCGAGAGCCGCACCGGCCCGGACCTGCTCGCGGCAGAAGCCCTGATCGAGGCCCGCGGCGTCCCGCGCCACGCGGCGCAGGCACGCCGCCAGCCGGGGGTCGAGCTGGATCCGGGCGGACGCGGCGTCGAACAGCAGCCCGGCGGCCGAGCGCGCCATCGAGCCGGCGATCTGCTCGCCCGACTCGACCAGCTGCTGCCCGGGTGCCGATTGCTGGTTCACGCGGTGATCTTCGTCGGTCCGGCCGAACTCCTGCACACCGGCGCCGGGCTCCCTCACCACAGCGGGTCAGCCGCGGTGAGCGAAACGGAACACGAATCCAGTCCGAGGGCGACGCCGGGGAAACCGGGTGTTGCGACCGTCATCGCCATGGCCGCTCCCACCCGTCCCCCCATGACCACCACCGCACCGCCGGTCCCACCACCGACCCGGGGCGGGAGGTGGATCGAGGACTGGCGGCCGGAGGACCCGCAGTTCTGGGAGACGACCGGCAAGAAGGTCGCCCGCCGCAATCTGTTCTTCTCGATCTTCTCCGAGCACATCGGCTTCTCGATCTGGAGCCTGTGGTCGGTGCTCGTCCTGTTCCTGCCGGAGCCGGTGTTCGGCATCGACCCGGCCGGCAAGTTCCTGCTGACCACCCTGCCGACGGCGCTGGGCGCCTTCGTCCGCCTGCCCTACACCTTCGCCGTCGCCAAGTTCGGCGGCCGCAACTGGACGATCATCAGCGCCGCCCTGCTGCTGGTGCCGACGATCGCCACCGCGATCGTGCTCGAGCCGGGGGTCTCGTTCACCACGCTGCTCGTCGTGTCCTGCCTGGCCGGGGTCGGCGGCGGCAACTTCGCCAGCTCGATGGCCAACATCAACACGTTCTACCCGGACCGGCTCAAGGGCTGGGCGCTCGGCCTCAACGCCGGCGGCGGCAACCTCGGCGTCCCCGTCGTCCAACTGGTGGGGCTGCTCGTGCTGGCCACCGCCGGGGTGGAGCACCCGCGGCTGATCCTGTTCATCTACATCCCCTTCATCGTGATCGCCGCCGTCGGCGCGGCCCTACTCATGGACAACCTGACGACGGCGCGCAACCAGCCAAGGGCCATGCGCGAGGCGACGCCGCGAGCGGCACACCTGGATCATGTCGTTCCTCTACATCGGGACGTTCGGCTCGTTCATCGGCTTCGGGTTCGCGTTCGGCCAGGTGCTGCAGAACCAGTTCACCGACTCCTTCGCCACGCCTCTGGCGGCCGCGTCGCTCACCTGGCTCGGCCCGTTGCTCGGCTCGCTCATCCGCCCGCTCGGTGGCTCGCTGGCCGACCGGTTCGGCGGGGCGCGGATCACCTGCTGGAACTTCGTGGCCATGGCGATCGGCGCCTCCGTCGTCTGGACGGCGAGCCAGCTCGAGTCGCTCCCGCTGTTCGTCGTCGGCTTCGTGGCGCTGTTCGTGCTCAGCGGCCTCGGCAACGGCTCGACCTACAAGATGATCCCGGCCATCTTCCGGTCGCAGGCGCTGCAGAACGTCGCCGAGGGCGGGGACGCCGACGCCGCCGACCGGCGCGCGCTGCGCATGTCCGGGCGCGCTGATCGGCATCGCCGGCGCGATCGGCGCGTTCGGCGGGGTGCTGGTGAACCTGGCGTTCCGGCAGTCGTTCCTGACCACCGGCAGCGGCGATTCCGCCTACCTCGTGTTCATCGCGTTCTACCTCGTCTGCGTCGCCGTCACCTGGGTCGTCTACCTGCGCCCGCGGGCCCCGCTCGGCCGCGTGTAGCGCGGAAGCTGCGAGATCTGCGCGGATGTGCAGTTCTCGCCGCTGGAACTGCGCATCGGCGCACACTGTTGCGCTCTCGCCGGCTGTCGGTGGGCGCTGCCACGATGACCGCATGGCGATCGAGGTGCGCCCGGCGGGCAGGTTCGAGGACGTCGCGACGATGGTCGGCCCCAAGCGGCCCGACGCGAACGTGTGCTGGTGCCTGAGCTACCGGATCCCGTCGAAGGAGAACGTGGCGCTCAGCGGTCCGGCACGGGGCGAGCGCGTGCGGCAGCTGGTGCAGGAGGACCCGCCGCCGGGCGTGCTCGCCTACGACGGCGACGAGGTCGTGGGCTGGGCCGCGATCCATCCGCGCGCTGACACGACCTTCGCCCGCAACCGGAAGATCCCCCGCATCGACGACCTCGAGGTGTGGTCACTGTGGTGCATTCGCGTGCGTCCCGGGCATCGAGGTAACGGGATCGCCCACCACCTGATCCAGGGCGCCGTGGAGTTCGCCCGCGCTCGTGGCGCCCCCGCGGTCGAGGGGTACCCGGTCGCCAACGACGGCAAGAAGGTCGACCTCACGATGGCCTACGTCGGCACGCAGCGGATGTTCGAGCGGGCCGGGTTCGTCACGGCGGCCGACACCGATTCGGTGATCAACGGCTTTCCCCGGGTGCTGATGCGGCGCGACCTGCGCTGATCGAGCGCTCAGACCTTGAGGCGGTACCCGCGCTTCACGACCGTCTCGACGACGGGGGCGCCGAGCGCGGCGCGCAGCCGCGTCACGGCCATCTCGACGGCGTGCCCGTCCCCGACGCCGGGCAGCGAGGTGGTGAGCTCGGTCCGGGGGACGACGTGACCCGGCCGGCACGCCAGCGCCCGCAGCACCGCCATCGGGCCGGGCGCCAGCTCCACCAGCCGGCCGTCGAGGACGACGCCGTATCCGCGCACCTGCAGCGTGTGCTCGCCGACCGTCAGCACCGGGTCGCGTTCGGGCAGCCGGGCGACGACCTCGCGAGCCAGGGCGCCCAGGCGCGCCCGCTCCGGCTGGAAGGACGGGATGCCGACGGCGTCCAGCGGGCCTGCGGTCACCGGGCCGACGGCCACGGACATCACGCGGTGCGTCAACGCCGCGACAAGCGCCTCGTGCTGGCCGAGCTCGTCGGCCACCGCGAGCAGGCTGGCCGCCGCGGGCGCGCTGGTGAAGGTGACCGCGTCGATGCCGCCGGCGATGACGCTCGCGACCAGCCGGTGCACCGGGGCGACGTCCTCGGGCAGCACCCAGCGGTAGACCGGCACGGTCAGCACCTCGGCGCCGCCCTGCCGCAGACCGGTCACCAGGTCGGGCAGCGGGTCCCCGTGCAGCTGGACGACGATCCGCCGACCCTCGAGCGACCCCTCGGCGCCGGACAGCAGGTGGGAGAGCACCTCCACGGAGGACTCCGACTCCGGCGACCAGGCGTCGACCAGCCCGGCGCCGCGGATCGCGCCCCGTGCCTTCGGGCCTCGCGCGAGCACCCGGGCGGACTGCAGGTGCTCGACCAGCGGGAGGTCCCACGCGTCGGCGGCCTCGAGCCAGCCACGGAAGCCGACGCCGGTGGTGGCGATCACCAGGTCGACGGGCTTCGAGAGCACCTCGCGCGTGGCAGCGACCAGTTCGGTGTCGTCGGACAGCGGCACGATCCGGATCGCCGGGGCGTAGACCACCCGTGCGCCGCGGCGGTCCAGCAGTGCGCCGAGCTCCTCCTTGCGGCGGGCCGCGGTCACCGCCACCGTGTAGCCGGCCAGAGGCAGCTCGGACTGCTCGTCGAGCGTCGAATCCACGTGTCCCCCTCAGTGGCCGCGTCCGGTCCATCGTCCGGGGCGGTCGTTGCGGGAATGTTTCCGCGAGCTGTCGGAAAGCTCACTCCGGCGCGACGCCGCCGTCCACCCGGACGTCGGCCCGGGCGCGGGTGTCCTGGGCGGTGAACTCCGCCGCCTCCAGACGCTGCCACCGCCACCACTCCTCGGCCAGGTGCACGCCGTCGCGGGCCAGCCCGCGCGCCGTGCGCAGCTCCAGCGGCGCCTCGACCCAGATCCGCAGCGTCGTCCACGGGTCGAGCACTCGCGGACTGCTGCCGCAGCCCTCCACCAGCAGCACCGGCGCGACCGGCACCGGCACGGGCTCGGGGGAGAAGCGGGCCGCGTGCCAGTCGTACCGGGAGTACGCGCCCGGACGGCCCTCGGCCAGCGGCCGCAGCACGCCCGCGGACAGCCGGGCGACGGCGCCGGTCAGCGTCCAGCCGGCGTAGAGGTCCTCCAGGTGGACGACGGCGACGTCGGGCGCGAGCGCGTCGGCCAGCCGGCCGGCGAACGTCGTCTTCCCCGAGCCGGCGGGGCCGTCGACGCAGACCAGCCGGGTGCGGCCCAGCCGGGGCTCGGCGGCGAGGATCCGCGCGGCCAGGCCGGCCACGGTCAGCGGACGGTCAGCGTCCACGTCGGCACCGCGCCGTCGCTGCCGCGTGATCAGCCCGCGGGCGGCCAGCAGTTGCAGGTGGGCGTCGGTCTCGGTGACGGCGAAGATCCGCATCCGCCGCTCGTACTGGTCCCACGGCCGCGACCAGGTGAGGTATGCGGCGAGCTGCCAGGCGCGTGGACCGCGGGTGCTCCCGGATGGCGTCGAGCAGCTCGGTCAGCCGGTGCTCGTGGTGCTCGCGCAGCTGCCGGGTGCGGTCGCCCAGCCCGCGGAACCGCCACTCGTGCGCCGGCAGCACCTCCTCGGGCTCGTCGACCGCCACAGCGGCCAGCGACTGCAGGTAGTCGCCGAGCGGATCCGGCGTCCCGTCGTGGGTGGTGGAGATGTTCGGGCTGATCCGCGGCAGCACGTGGTCGCCGGAGAAGAACAGGCCGGTGCGCTCCTCGGCGAAGCACAGGTGACCGGGCGTGTGCCCGGGCGTGTGGAGGGCGCGCATCCGCCAGCCGGGGAAGTCCGCGTGCTCACCGTGCTCCAGCAGCCGGTCGGGAATGGCCATGCGCGAGAACGGGACGAAATTCTTCGGGTCTCCCACGTCGGAGGCCGCCTCGTCGGGGTCGGCGCCGAGCGAGACCAGGAAGGCGACCTCGGCCGCGACCGACGCGACCGGGTCACGGTGCACGGGGGAGCCGACGATCGCGGCGTCGGCGGGGTGCATCGCGACCCAGGCGCCCGACGCCTGCCGCACCCGCTCGGCCAGGCCCAGGTGGTCGAAGTGCAGGTGGGTGACCAGCACGCCGCGGACGTCGTCGATCCCGCCGCCGATGGAGGCCAGGCCCTCGGTCAGCGCCGTCCAGCCCTCGTCGCTCTCCCAGCCGGTGTCCAGCAGGCCCAGCCCGCCGCCGTCGAGCGTGAAGGCGTAGGCGCTGACGTAGCGCAGCGGCCCGCCCATCGGGACCGGGATCGACCAGAGGTCCGGCCGGAGTTGCTCGACGGGTGGCAGCGCGCGGGCCCGCCACGCGTCGTGCTGGGCGGTGCCGGTGACGTCCACGCTCTCGCACTCTGCCAGCTGGCCCGCCTGGCACGATGGACGCGTGCCCGATCCCGCCCCCGTCTCGGCCGTGCCGCGTCGCATGCGGCTGCTGTGTGCGGTCGTCGCCGTCGTCGTCGTCGCGGTGGGCCTGTTCGTCGCGCTGTCCCTGAAGTCGAACTCCACCGGCGTGATCGAGTTCGGCACCGTCGACCAGGTCGCCGTCGCCGGCCTCGCGTTGCTGCTGGGCGTCGGGGTGCTGTTCCTGGGCCGGTCCCGGGTGGACGCCGACGCCGAGACGATCCGCTTCCGCAACATCCTCCTGACCCACGAGCTGCCGTGGGACGCCGTGCGCGCGGTGGCATTCGACCGGAAGTCGTCCTGGGCCTCCCTCCGGCTGCGCAACGATGACGAGGTCGCCCTGTTCGCGGTGCAGGCCGCCGACCGGGAGCACGCCGTCCGCGCCGTCGAGGGGCTGCGCGCGCTGCTCGCCGCGGCCGAGGCCCGGCGCGCCCACGCCGCCGCCGTTGCTGTATCCCGACCCCCGGGAATGATTTCGTGGGTCGGTTCTCCGACCCCCGGGAATGACCAGCGCGTCCGCGGCGCTGTAGTATCGGCGAGCCTCCTAGAGGCACGCGAACCATCCAGCGGCTCTCGAGCCGCTGATCCAAGAGGAGCCCGCTCCCACCTGGCGTCGCCCCAGACGTCCAGGTCCCCGGATCGCGAGAGCCGGCCCACGGTCGGTGCTCGCGTCGCGCACGCCGTCCGCGGCCGTGCGACACCGGAGAAGTGGGCCCTGGAAGCAGTCGCTTCCGGGGCCTTCGTTCTTTCCGGCGTTCGGGTGGGCCAGCGACTCCTCCCATGCAGCAGCAGAGGAGAGGCCATCACCGAGCCCCGCATCAACGACCGTATCCGTGTTCCTGAGGTCCGCCTGGTCGGACCCGAGGGCGAGCAGGTCGGCGTCGTGTCGATCGGCGAAGCGCTGCGCCTGGCCCAGGATGCCGAACTCGACCTCGTCGAGGTGGCGCCCATGGCCCGGCCGCCCGTCGCCAAGCTCATGGATTACGGGAAGTTCAAGTACGAGTCCGCCCAGAAGGCCCGCGAGGCCCGGCGGAACCAGGCGCTCACCGTCATCAAGGAGATGCGGCTGCGCCTCAAGATCGACCCGCACGACTACGAGACCAAGAAGGGCCACGTCGTCCGCTTCCTCAAGGGCGGCGACAAGGTCAAGATCACCGTGATGTTCCGCGGCCGGGAGCAGTCCCGACCGGAGATGGGCTACCGGCTGCTGCAGCGGCTGGCCGCCGACGTCGCCGACCTCGGCGTCGTCGAGTCCAACCCCAAGCAGGACGGCCGCAACATGGTCATGGTGATCGCACCGCACCGCAACCAGGCAGCGACCGACGCAGCCCGCCGCACCGCCAAGGCGGAGAAGGCGACGGCTTCCGAGGCGCATGCCGCCGAGGAGCAGGCGCCCGGCGCCTGACCCGGTCGCAGACCGAAGGACCGCACCACCGAGACGGCCGGTGCGCGTAGGCCAGCCGTGGGCTGACCCCTGCGCGCCGACAGAGACGAACAGGACGAGGACATGCCGAAGCAGAAGACCCACAAGGGCACGGCCAAGCGCGTGCGCGTGACCGGCACCGGGAAGCTCGTGCGCGAGCACACCAACAACCAGCACAAGTTCGAGGTGAAGTCGTCCTCGCGCAAGCGGCGGGTGAGCGGCGTCGGTGTGCTGTCCCCGGCCGACGCGCCGCGCATGAAGAAGCTGCTCGGTCTCTGACCGCCCTTTACTGACGAGAAGACAGGAGCTCTCACGTGGCACGCGTGAAGCGGGCGGTCAACGCCCAGAAGAAGCGCCGGACGACCCTCGAGGCAGCCAGTGGCTACCGCGGTCAGCGGTCCCGGCTGTACCGCAAGGCCAAGGAGCAGCTGCTCCACTCCGCGACGTACTCCTACCGCGACCGCAAGGCGCGCAAGGGTGACTTCCGGAAGCTGTGGATCACGCGCATCAACGCGGCGGCCCGGCTGAACGACATGACCTACAACCGGTTCATGCAGGGC
Organism: uncultured Actinomycetota bacterium; assembly: GCA_963748305.1. Taxonomy (GTDB): domain Bacteria; phylum Actinomycetota; class Actinomycetes; order Mycobacteriales; family Geodermatophilaceae; genus Blastococcus_B. Next base: position 37,954 of record CAVVIN010000026.1, read on the forward strand.
CTCAAGCTGGCCGGCATCGAGCTGGACCGTCGTGTCCTCGCCGAGCTCGCCGCGAACGAGCCGGCTGCCTTCGCCGCGCTGGTGGAGACGGCGCGCGCCGCCGTCGCCGCCGCCCCCGCGCCGGAGAAGGCCGCCTGATCAGGCACTTCGCACCACGCCGACGCCGTCGGGAGCGGACCCACGTGGCCCGCCCCGGCGGCGTCGTCGCGTGCGCTGTGACTCCGCCCGGCGAGATCGCCGATCTCGCACGCTTTGGGGCCGGAAAGCGAGCGAGATCGCCGATCTCGCCGCGGGATGTGGCCCCGTGGAGCTGCTGACCGAGCGCTCGGGCCGGGTCGCGGCCGCCCGCAAGCTGACCCGCCGGGCCGGCCGGGACGCCGCCGGACTGTTCCTCGCCGAGGGGCGTCAGGCCGTCGCCGAGGCCCTCGTCGACCCCGACGGCGTCCGCGAGGTCTTCGCCACCGAGGCCGCGGTCGCCGCCCACCGCGACCTGCTCGCGTCGACGGCCGTCCCGGTCCGCATCGTCACCGAGAAGGCGGCCGCCGGGCTGTCGGAGACCGTCACCCCCCAGGGGCTGGTCGCCGTCTGCGGGCTGCGCGACGTTCCTGCCGACGACGTCGTCGCATCGCCGCCGCGGCTGGCCGTGGCGCTGGCCGAGCTGGCCGACCCCGGGAACGCGGGCACGGTGCTGCGGACGGCGGACGCGTGCGGAGCCGGCGCGGTCGTCTTCGGGGCCGGCTCGGCCGACCCGTACGGCGGCAAGGCCGTGCGGGCGAGTGCGGGCAGCCTGTTCCACGTCGACGTCGTCCGCGGGGCGCGCCTGGGGACGCTGCTGCCGGCTCTGCGGGAGCGCGGGGTCACGGTGCTCGCCGCCGACGGCGGGGGAGAGACGGCGCTCGACGAGCTGGGCGCCGAGCTCGCCGGGCCCGTGCTGTGGCTGTTCGGCAACGAGGCGCGCGGCGTGCCCGCAGAGCTGGCCGCGCTGGCCGACCATCGCGTCCGGATCCCGATGCGCGGCCGGGCGGAGAGCCTGAACCTGGCCGCGGCCGCCGCGATCTGCCTCTACGCGACCCAACTCGCCCAGGCCTGAACGGAGTTTCGGCGCGGAAACGTCCCGTTCACGATGAGGCGGGCGCGCTTCCAGAGCAGCTCGGACGGCCCACCGATCAGGCCGGCCCCGCGCAGGAAGCCCACCAGGCCGGTCGCGGCCCCGCGCAGCTTCTCGGCGTAGTGGTCGTTGGCCCGGGCTGCCGCCTTGGCCACCTTCGGGTCGAGCCCGACCGAGGCGTAGACCTCCGGCTGCACCAGGTTGTCGGCGACGATCGCCGCGACCGTGGCGACGCCCATCCGGTGCCGCCGCAGCTGCCAGCGGCCGAGCTCCGGCGTCCGGCGGGCGATCTCCTCGCGGGCGAAGCGCATGTGCCGCGCCTCCTCGACGACGTGGATCTGGCTCGTCGCCCTGGTCAGCGGCTGGACGCGCTCGTCCTTCATCAGGTCGCGCTGGAAGATGTCGAGGATCTCCTCGGCGACCAGGATCGCGGCGTAGGCGGCCGGACCGTCGAAGCTCTTCACGAACGCCTTGCCGAGCCGCAGGATCGACGCCGGCGGCTGATAGGACGGCACCCCGAACTTCTCCGCCGTCCGGGCGAACATGACCGAGTGCCGGCACTCGTCGGCGATCTCGGTGAGCGCCCACTGGACGTGCGGCTGAGCCGGATCCTCGCCGTAGATGTCCTTGAGCACGAGCTGCATGAGCAGGACCTCGAACCAGATGCCGACGCCGGACATCGAGCAGTACTCGTGGATGGTCAGGCGCACCCTTTCCGGCTCGTCCAGCGATGTCCATAGCGGCGTGCCGTACAGCGTCGACCACTCGGGTGACAGACCGTAGAGGTGCTCAGGAATCGACGCGGTCCAGTCGATGTCCACAACGGGGTCATAGGACTTCTTGGCTGCGGACCGGAGGAGGCGGGTAGAGAGCTCTTGTCGGCCGACCTGTTTGCGGGATGGCCGAGAAGCGGCAGTGGACGGCAACGTTGCGGTCATGACGAGCTCCCCCGGTCGATGAGTACGGCTGCACGAAAGGTAACTGTTACCGTGAAACACATGCAACCCGTGACGGACGATCCGTCCGGCGGGGCCTCCCCGGCCACGGCCGACGGACGGCGTTCGCGGTGGACCGAGCACCGGCGTGCCCGACGCGCCGACCTGGTGACCGCGGCCGTCGAGGCCGTCCGTCAGGCCGGCCCCGACTTCGCCGTCGACGACGTCGCCCGCAGCGCCGGCGTTTCCAAGACGGTCATCTACCGCTACTTCAGCGACAAGGACGAGCTGATCGACGCCGTCCTCGGGGAGATCTCCGCCGTCGTCCTGCTGCCGCGGCTGCTCGGGGAGCTGGTGGCCGAGCACCCGGACGACCGCGCCCGGCTGCACGCGGTGATCGCCGCCTTCGTGTCCCTGATCGAGGACGAGCCCGCGCTGTACCGCTTCGCGTACGCCCACGCGGGCCGGGCGGGGCGGGCCGACCTCGTCGCCGCCACCGAGCGGGAGATCGCCGAGGCGCTGGGCCGGCTGATGGGGGAGCGCCTCGCCGCCGCCGGACGCCCCGTCGAGGCCGGGATGACCTGGGCCTACGGCGTCGTCGGGATGGTGCAGCTGGCCTCGCACTGGTGGTCGGCGGCGCGCACCGTCCCGGCGGCCGAGCTCGTCGAGCAGCTCACCGCACTGGCCGACGGCGGCCTGTCGGCGCTGCTGCCCCCGCCCCGGCTGACGTCCCGGACTGACAGTCCGGCACCGACCCGAGGAGACCCATGAGCGCGCACGATGGGCCCGAGGGCTACGAGGGAGAGGTCACCGTCGCCGTCGACGGCGAACCGCCACGGACGGCGCGCGCCGCACTGGCCGCCCGTTCGACCCGCTGGCCGGGCACGTGGTCTGGTCGGGGCGGATCGCCACGGAGCTCCCGCCGCGCGCCGCGGTGCTGATCAGCACGCCGCACGGCACTGCCCGCGCCGAGGCCACCGAACGCGACGTCTGGGGCAACACCCGGGTCTCGGGCATCGACCGCCCGCCCTTCCCGGTGGAACTCCTGGATCGCTAGGGCGGTCCTCGACCCGTCAGCCGGCGGTGATCAGGACGACGGCGGCCACCGCCGCGCCGAGGCCCGCGACCTGCGCTCCGACCAGCCGCTCCCGCAGCACGACCTGGGCCAGGATCACCGTGCTGACCGGGTAGAGCGAGGCGAGCACCCCGGTGATGGCCAGCTGGCCGTCCTGCTGGGTGGCGAGGAGGAAGAGCGCGTTGGCGGTCATGTCGCCGACCCCGGAGGCCAGCACGAGGGGCAGGGCCGGCCGGGTCACCCGCAGCGACTGCCGGCCGATCAGCGCGACGACGACGACGAGCGCGACCGAGGCCAGCCGCGCGGTCACCAGCGGCGTCAGGCCCGAGGTGTCCGACGGTCCGGTCCAGCAGCACGAAGAAGAAGCCGAACATCGAGCCGGCGAGCAACGCGGGCAGCAGGCTGAGCGGCCGGGCCTGGCGCAGCGCCGAGAGGCCGCCCTCGGCCGAGACCAGGACGACGGCCGCGAGCGCCAGCGCGATGCCGGCGGCGGCCCAGGCGCCGATCCGGTCGCCGGTCAGCAGCCCGACCAGCACGGGCACGGCGGCCGCGGTGACCGCGGTGACCGGGGCGATCACGCTCATCACGCCGCGGGCGAGGGTCCGGAAGAAGACGACGAGGCCGGTGGCCCCGGCCACGCCGGCGGCGGCACCCCACCAGAGGTCGGCCGCCTCCACCGGGCCGCCGAGCCAGGGGAGCAGTGCGAGCAGGGCGATCAGCCCGCTCACCTGGGACAGCGCGACGACGCCGAACACCGATGTCTTCCGGCTCGCGAGCCCGCCGAGGAAGTCCGCGGCCCCGTAGACGACGGCGCAGCCCAGGGCGAGCACGATCGCCAACGCCGACCTCCGAAGATTCCCGGTGCGCCCGGTGGCCACCTGCCTCCGTTCTAGCACCCGCCTGAGACGCCGCCCGACGTGCGCCACATCGGCGATGTGGGCGCCATGCGGCCGTTTCGCGGTGAGATCGCCGATCTCGCACGCTTTCAGGCGGCAGAACGTGTGACATCGCCGATCTCGCCGGGCACGGGAGCCCGGTCCGCGCGGCGGGGCCGAGGAACCCAGGCGCGGGCCGGAGCGGGTGGCGGGCAGAATGGCCTCCCGTGTCTGGCGCCAACGATCCCTACGACCCGAAACAGGTCGCCGCGCTCTCTCCCGAGGCCCTCGACGATGCGGTCGACGCCGCGCGGCAAGGCCTTCGCGGGAGCCCTCGACCTGGAGGCGCTGGCCGCCGTCCGTCCGGCTCACCTCGGTGACCGCGCGCCGGTGCTGCTCGCTCGACGAGAGCTGGGTGCGCTGCCCCCGGCGGCCCGGTCGGACGCCGGCAAGCGGGTCAACGCCGCTCGCCAGGCGCTGACCGAGGCGTACGAGACCCGGCTGGCCGAACTCGAGGCCGAGCGGGACGCACGCGTGCTGGCCGAGGAGCGGGTCGACGTCACGCTGCCGTGGGACCGCACCCCGCGCGGTGCCCGCCACCCGATCACGACGCTGACCGAGCGGATCGCCGACATCTTCGTGGGCATGGGCTACGAGGTCGCCGAGGGGCCCGAACTCGAGGCCGAGTGGCTGAACTTCGACGCCCTCAACATCGGCCGCGACCACCCGGCCCGCACGATGATGGACACGTTCTTCGTCGCGCCCCGAGGACTCCGGTCTGGTCCTGCGGACCCACACCAGCCCCGTGCAGGCCCGCACGATGCTCGGCGCGCACGCCGCCGATCTACATCGTCGCGCCCGGGCCGGGACGTACCGGACCGACGAGCTCGACGCGACGCACACCCCGGTCTTCCACCAGGTCGAGGGGCTGGCCGTCGACCGCGGGCTGACCATGGCCCACCTGCGGGGCACGCTCGACCACCTGGCGCGCTCGCTGCTGGGCGGGGACGCCGTCACGCGCTGGCGGCCCTCCTACTTCCCGTTCACCGAGCCGTCGGCGGAGTTCGACGTCTGGTTCCCCGAGCACCGCGACGGCGCGCGCTGGGTCGAGTGGGGCGGCTGCGGGATGGTCAACCCGCGGGTGCTGATCGCCTGCGGCATCGACCCGGAGGAGTACTCCGGCTTCGCGTTCGGGATGGGCATCGAGCGCGCCCTGCAGTTCCGCTCCGGCGTCGGCGACATGCGCGACATCGTCGAGGGCGACGTCCGCTTCACACGGGCATTCGGGGTGGACAGTGACCGACCGTCACAGGCAAGAGGAGCAGAGTGAGAGTCCCGATCGGCTGGCTGGCCGAGTACGTCGACGTTCCCGCGGGAACATCCGTCGAGGACCTCGACACCGCCTTCGTCCGTCTCGGCCTCGAGGTCGAGGACATCCACCGGGCGGAGCAGGTCACCGGCCCGCTCGTCGTCGGCAAGGTCCTCGAGATCGAGGAGCTGACGGAGTTCAAGAAGCCGATCCGCTACACCCAGGTCGACGTCGGGGAGAAGGAGCCCCGCGGCATCGTCTGCGGTGCCAGCAACTTCGCCGTCGGCGACACCGTCGTCGTCGCGCTGCCCGGCGCCGTGCTGCCCGGTGGCTTCCAGATCGCCGCCCGCGAGACGTACGACCACGTCTCCGACGGGATGATCTGCTCGGTCCGCGAGCTGGGCATCGGCGACGACCACGCCGGCATCCTGGTGCTCGGCGCCGACGGCTCCGACGTCCCGCCGCCGGGCACGCCCGCCGGCCCGGTCACCGGCCTGGACGACGTCGTCATCGAGCTGGCCGTGACGCCGGACCGCGGCTACTGCCTCGCCATGCGCGGCATCGCCCGCGAGATGGGCACCGGCCTGGCCGCGCCGTGGCGGGACCCGGGGGCGGTCACCCCGCCGGCCTGGTCGGGGGAGCCGGGCTGGCAGGTCGCCGTCGCGAATCCGGAGCGCTGCGACCGGTTCTCCATGGTCGCGATGGAGGGCCTCGACCCGACCGCGCCCAGCCCGTGGTGGCTGCGCCGTCGCCTGGCCCAGGCCGCCGTCCGCAGCATCTCGCTGGCCGTCGACGTCACCAACTACGTGATGCTCGAGCTCGGCCAGCCGATGCACGCGTTCGACCGCGACGCCGTCACCGGCCCGATCACGGTCCGGCTGGCGCGCGAGGGGGAGAAGCTCACCACCCTGGACGGCGTCACGCGGAAGCTGGCCACCGACGACCTGCTGATCACCGACGAGACCGGCCCGATCGGCCTGGCCGCGGTGATGGGCGGCGCGTCCACCGAGATCGGGGACGGCACCACGAACGTCCTGCTCGAGGCCGCGCACTGGGAGCCGACCGGCGTCGCACGGACGGCCCGCCGGCACCGGCTGCCCAGCGAGGCGGCCAAGCGCTTCGAGCGCGGCGTCGACCCGGAGATGACCGTCGTCGCGCTGGCGCGCGCCGCGGAGCTGCTGGCCGAGTACGGCGGCGCCCGGGTGGTCGGCGGGATCGTCGACGTCGACACCCGTCTGCCCCGCGCGCCGATCCCGCTGGACATCGCGAAGCCCTCCCGCGTCTCCGGGGTCGCGTACACGCCGGCCCAGGTCGTCGAACTGCTCGAGGCGGTCGGCTGCACCGTGGACGCCGACGGCGACACGCTGCAGGTCATCCCGCCGCCCTGGCGCCCCGACCTCACCGACCCGGCCGACCTGGTCGAGGAGGTCATCCGGCTCGCCGGCTACGACGACGTCCCCTCGGTGCTGCCCACCGCCCCGCCCGGCCGCGGGCTCACCGACGTGCAGCGCCGCCGCCGGGGCGTCGGCCGCGCGCTCGCCGAGGCCGGCTACGTCGAGGCGCCGTCCTACCCGTTCATCAGCGAATCGGTGTTCGACGCCCTCGGGCTGCCCGGGGACGACGAGCGTCGGAAGGTCGTCGTCGTCCGCAACCCGCTGTCGGAGGAGGAGCCGGCGCTGCGGACGACGCTGCTGCCCGGCCTGCTCGCCTCGCTGGCGCGCAACCTCTCCCGGGGGCAGCGCGACGTCGCCCTGTTCGAGCACGGCTCGGTCTTCCCCGGCGGCGCCCGCACGCCGGCGCCCGTGCCCGGGGTGGACCGGCGTCCGGACGACGCGACCCTCGCCGCGCTGCTCGGTGCGGTGCCGGTGCAGCCGTGGCACGTCGCGGTCGCGCTGAGCGGCCACCGTGAGCCGCGCGGCTGGTGGGGCCCCGGGCCGGCCGGCGGCGTGGGCGGACGCGGTCCAGGCCGCCCGTCTGGTCGCCGCTGCATCCGGGGTCGAGCTGACCGTGCGGGCGGGGGAGCGGGCGCCCTGGCATCCCGGCCGCTGCGCGGAGCTGCTCGTCGGCGACCGCGTCGTGGGCCACGCCGGCGAGCTGCACCCGCGGGTGTGCGCCGCGCTGGAGCTGCCGGCCCGGACGTCGGCATGGAGCTCGACCTCGACGCGCTGCCCGCCGGCCGAGGTGGCGGTCGGCCCGCCGATCTCGGCCTTCCCGCCTGTGTTCCTGGACCTGGCGCTCGTGGTCGACGAGGAGGTGCCGGCCGCTGAGGTCGAGGCCGCCCTCCGCGCGGGCGCGGGGGAGCTGCTGGAGGCGGTGCGGCTGTTCGACGTCTACACCGGTGCACAGGTGCCGGCCGGATAGCGGTCGCTGGCGTATTCGCTGACGCTTCGGGCGCCGGACCGAACACTGACCAGTGAGGAGGCGGCGGAGGTGCGCGAGCCGGCGGTCGCAACGATGGCAGCCCCCGCGCAGGGCGCAGTCTCTTCGTGGCTGACCTCGCCGGCGTCGCACTCGTCACGGGGGCGTCGACGGGCATCGGCCGGCACCTGGTCGAGGGGCTGGCCGCCCGGGGGATGGCGGTGGCCGGCCTCGCCCGCGGCGAGGACCGGCTGCGGACGGCGATGGACGAGGTCGCCGCCGCGACCGGCGCCCGCACGCTGGCGGTGGCCGCCGACGTCACCGACCGGGAGTCCGTCGACGCCGCCGTCGCCCGGGTCACCGACGAGCTCGGGCGGGTCGACCTGCTCGTGAACAACGCGGGCCTGGTCGACGACGCCGAGGTCCCGCTCTGGGAGGCCGACCCCGACCAGTGGTGGGACGTCGTGAGCAGCCACATCCACGGCGGCTTCCTGCTGTGCCGGGCCGTCGTCCCGTGGATGGTCCTGCGCAACCGCGGGCGGGTGGTCAACCTCGCCAGCGGCATGAGCCTGCGCGCCCGGCCGGAGTACTCCGCCTACTCGGTGGCCAAGACCGGCCTGATGCGCATGACCGAGGCGCTGGTCGGCGCACTCGACGGCACCGACGTGCGGGCCTTCGACGTCGCACCCGGCGTGATCCAGACCGACATGACCCGCGACATGCCCTTGCATGCGGGGAGGACCGACTGGACGCCGCCCGAGCGGGTCGTCGAGCTGGTCGCGGCGATCGCCGCCGGAGACCTGGATGCGTGGTCCGGCCGGTTCCTGCACGCCGGCCAGGACGACCTCGACAGCCTCCTCGGGATCACCCCGGCCGACGCCGCCCGCCAGCTCCGCCTCCGCCCCTACGGGGACGACGACCCCACCGCCTGAGCCACCGGCGACGCGGGTTGCGGCGCCGTTCTCCGCCCCGGAGCAGCAATACTGGCGCGGCCGCGCGGCGCGGCGGCGGGGCGTCTGCGGGGGTGGCGTGGAGATTCCGATCGGTGCGACCGTGGGCGGCTATCTCCTCAAGCGGCAACTGGGCGCCGGCGGGATGGGCGCGGTCTACCTTGCCCGGCACCGCTCGCTGCCCAGGGACGTGGCGCTGAAGGTGCTCCACCCGGCGTTCGCGACGGTCCCCGAGTTCCGGGAGCGGTTCGAGCGGGAGGCCGACCTGCTCTGCGAGCTCGAGCACCCCAGCGTCGTCGACGTCCAGGACAGGGGGCAGGACGGCGACCTGCTGTGGATCGCCATGCGGTTCGTCGACGGGCCGGACCTGAACACGGCGCTGGCGCAGCGCGGGCCGTTCCCGCCGGCACAGGCCGTGGAGATCGTGTCGTCGGTGGGCGACGCGCTCGACCACGCGCACGCTCGCGGCCTGCTGCACCGGGACGTGAAGCCGGCGAACATCCTGCTCAGGCGCGCTGCCGACGGCTCCGAGGCGGCGATGCTGACCGATTTCGGGATCGCCAAGAACGTCGCCGCCGCCGCGCCGCTGACCCGGGACGGCCAGATCCCGGCGACCGTCGCGTACGCCTCGCCGGAACAGATCTCCGGCCATCCCCTCGACGCGCGCGCCGACGTGTACTCGCTGGGCGTCGTGCTCTTCGAGCTGCTCACCGGCCGGCGGGCCTTCCCGCTCGACGACCCCACCCCGCTGATCGCCTCCGTCCTCGCCGGGCCCGTGCCCGATCTGCGGACCACCCGGCCGGACCTGCCCGAGGCCCTGGCCGCGGTGGTCACGCGCGCGCTGCAGAAGAATCCGGAGGACCGGTTCGCCACCTGCGGTGAGCTGGTCGCGGCCGCACGGACCGCGCTGGCCCCGCGTGCGCCCGCACCCCTGACCACCATCGGCGCCGGCGGGAACGCCCCGCCGCCGCAGGTTCCGTCTCGGCCGGTCGGGACGCAGCCCCCGAAGGAGCCGGCGACGCGGTCGCAGACCCGCCGGCCGAGCCACCCCGTCCGCGCCGGCGCCTCGCCGTCCTCGCCGCGGCGGTGGTCCTGGTGCTCGCGGCGGCGGCCGTGGTGATCGGCGTGGTGCTCGCCGACGGTGGCGGCGCCCCCGGGTCCGGGGGCGCGACCGGCACCTCGGCCACCTCCGCCGATGCGACGCCGGACGGCGGCTCTCCCGCGAGTGACCCACCGGCAGGGCCCGCGCTGGCGGTCGGGGACTGCCTCGCCGCCGGTGGCGCAGCGACGGCCTGCGACGGCGCGCACGAGTCGGAGGTCTACAGCACGTCGGGCTGCAGCCAGGACCAGCTGCTGGCCTATCTGGGCGGACGGGCCGGTTCCGACGTCCTCCGCTCCGATCTGACGCTCGCCGAGGTGTCGACCGACGCCGGCGCGGCGTGCACCGTGGGCCGGCCGGGGGAGAGCCTCGACGGATCGAACGACGGCGTGCTGGGCGGCGATGACGGCGACGTGTGGCGGCGGTGCCAGAACGCCAATTCCGACGAGGTTCCCTGCTCGCAGGTGCACACGGCGGAGGTCATCTTCGTGCAGGCCGACAGCACCGAGTCGTTGAACTGCGTGGCCCGCGCCAGCCAGTACCTGGGCATGCCGTTCGACCAGCACTCCGACGACCTGGAGGTCGGCGAAGCGGGTCGAGCTGCCTGATCGCCGTGCGGGGGAACAACGTGCTCACCGCCTCGGTCCGCGACCTGCGATCCAGCGCGTTACCTCTCGAGGCGGCCGACTGACGGCGCTCAGCTCACGGTGGTGTCGGTCAGCACGCCGATCACCGAGCCCCCGCAGTCGTCGGCGTTGTCGTCGAGGTAGAACAAGATCTTCAGCGCGTTGACGCCGTCCACGTCGATCGTGAACTCCTGGATCTGGTTGAACGGCACGCTGCGGATCTCCACCTGCTCGTTGTTGGCGAGCACCTCGACGCTGAGGTACTGGTCGGAGTCACGGGAATCGTTGTCCTGCGCGACCGAGAAGGTGAGCTCCTCGAAGTTGTTGCCGAGACGCAGTTCGAGTTCCTGCGCACCGTTGGCGCCGCAGTAGCTCACTGTCGCCGCGATGCCCTGCACGTCCTTCTGGTCGGCGAGGTCGTAGCGTCGCTCTTCCCAGTTGCTGGTCGGCATGTGGAAGTCGGCCAGGGTGAGCTTGCGCCCCTCGTCCTCGGGATCCAGCGGGCCGTCGGTGTCCTCGACGGTGGACGTCTCGGTCGCTGTCGTCTCGCCGCCGGAGGTCTCCGTCGCGCTGCTCGAGGTCTCCTCGGCCGAGGACGTGGTGGTCTCCGCAGCCTGGTCGGTGCTGAGTGCCTCACCAGCGCACCCGGTGACCGCCAGGAGCAGCCCCACGCTCAGCAGCGCGCTCCCGGCAACTCGTTGCGCACGCGTTCGATCCACCATTACCGGCTCCCCGTCAGTCGGCCATGGTCGGCCTCGGACCCGGAGAGTAGGTCCCGGAAGGGCCGCAACGGGAAGAAGCGCGCGCAACACGATGGTGCCCGGCTCGACGGCGACGCTGGATCGACCGACGCGGACTTGACCGTTATCCCCAACATCCATGCGGTCGACGACCGCCCCGGCCGGCCACCGAGGAACGCGACGGTCACAGGCCCGCAGCAAGGGGGAGAACCCGAGTGAACGGTCATGCATGGTCGTGTATGGTCATGCATCGTGAGTGACGCGCAGACGTGGACGGTCGGGGTCACCGGCGCCACCGGCTACGCGGGCGGTGAGGTGTGCCGGCTGCTGGCCGGGCACCCGAACCTCCGCCTCGCCGGGGTGCACGCCAACTCGAGCGCCGGCCGACGCCTGGGCGAGCTCCAGCCCCACCTCCTGCCCGTTCGCGGAGATGACCGTCCAGCCCAGCGACGCCGCGAGCCTCGCCGGGTACGACGTCGTCGTGCTGGCGCTGCCGCACGGAGAGTCCGCCGCGATCGCCGATCAGCTGCCGGCCGAGACCCTGGTCATCGACTGCGGTGCCGACCACCGGCTCAACGAACCCGAGGCGTGGACCCGCTGGTACGGCGGCGTCCACGCGGGCTCCTGGCCGTACGGGCTGCCGGAGCTGCCCGGGCAGCGGGAGCAACTCAAGGGCGCCAAGCGGATCGCCGTCCCCGGCTGCTACCCGACCTCGGTCACCCTCGCGCTGGCACCCGCCCTGGCCGCGGGCCTGATCGAGCCCGAGATCGTCGTCGTTGCCGCCAGCGGGACGAGCGGCGCCGGCAAGTCGGCCAAGCCGCATCTGCTCGGCAGCGAGGTCATGGGCTCGGTGAGCGCCTACGGCGTCGGCGGGGTGCACCGGCACACGCCGGAGATGATCCAGAACCTGTCGCAGGCCGCCGGCGCACCGGTGACCGTGAGCTTCACGCCGACCCTCGTGCCGATGAGCCGCGGCATCCTGGCCACCTGCTCGGCGAAGCTCGCACCGGGCACCGACGCCGCCAGCCGCGCGGGCCGCGTACGAGAAGGCCTACGGCGACGAGCCGTTCGTCCACCTGCTGCCCGAGGGGCAGTGGCCGACGACGGCGCAGGTGCTCGGCGCCAACACCGTCGCGCTGCAGGTCGCGGTCGACCCCGACGCCGGCCGGCTGGTCGTCGTCGCCGCCGTCGACAACCTCACCAAGGGCACCGGCGGCGCCGCCGTGCAGTGCGCCAACCTCGCCCTCGGCCTCCCCGAGACCACCGGCCTTCCGCTCAGTAGGAGTCGCACCGTGAGACCGTCACCGCCCCCAAGGGCTTCTCCGCCGCCGGTGTCGCCGCCGGGCTGAAGTCGTCCGGCGACCCCGACGTCGCCGTCGTCCTCAACCACGGTCCCGACGACGTCGCCGCGGCGGTCTTCACCACCAACCGGTTCCCGGCCGCGCCGGTGCTCTGGAGCCGTCAGGTGCTGGCCGGCGACCGGGCGCGCGCCGTCGTCCTCAACTCCGGCGGCGCCAACGCGTGCACCGGGCCCGAGGGCTTCCAGGACACCCACGCCACCGCCGAGCACGCGGCGACCGAACTCGGCATCGGGGCCATCGACGTCGCGGTGGCGAGCACCGGCCTGATCGGCGTCCGGCTGCCGATGGACAAGCTCACCGCCGGGATCACCGCCGCGGTGGCGGCGCTGTCCGAGGACGGCGGCCCCGACGCGGCCCGGGCGATCATGACCACCGACTCGGTGCCCAAGACGACCGTGCAGCAGCGCGACGGGTGGAGCGTCGGCGGCATGGCCAAGGGCGCCGGGATGCTCGCGCCGACGCTGGCCACGATGCTCGTCGTCCTCACCACGGACGCCGTCGTGCCCACCGATGTGCTCGGCCCGGCGCTGAAGACGGCGACGAGCGTCAGCTTCGAGCGGGTCGACTCCGACGGCTGCCTGTCGACCAACGACACGGTCATCGTCCTGGCCAGCGGCGCCAGCGGGGTGACCCCGAGCGCCGAGGAGCTGACCGAGGCGCTCACCGCCGCCGCCACGGACCTCGCCATGCAGTTGCTGGCCGACGCCGAGGGCTCGACCAAGGACATCGCGATCACCGTCCGCAACGCCGCCACCGTCGACGACGCCCTGACCGCCGGCCGGGCGTGCGCGCGCAACAACCTGCTCAAGACGGCGCTGTTCGGCAACGACCCCAACTGGGGCCGGGTGCTCGCCGCGATCGGCACCACCGACGCCGCCTTCGAGGCCGACCAGGTCGACGTCACGATCAACGGTGTGACGGTCTGCCGGGGCGGCTCCATCGGCGACCCGCGCGAGGGCGTCGACCTCACCGGCCGGGCCATCACCATCGACGTCGACCTGAAGGCCGGCGCCGAGCAGGCCACGATCTGGACCAACGACCTGTCCATCGCCTACGTGCACGAGAACTCGGCGTATTCCACATGAGCGACATCAGGACCCCACGCCACCCGACGTCCGGATCGACGAGCCGTCGCCGCAGCCCCGACTGCCGAAGAAGGTCGGCACCCGGCGGGTCATGCGCAAGTACGACCCGGAGAGCGACGCGAGGAAGGTCGCCGTCCTCACCGGGGCGCTGCCCTGGCTGAAGGAGTTCCACGGCAACGTCGTCGTCATCAAGTACGGCGGTCACGCCATGGTCGACGACGCCTGCCGGCGCGCCTTCGCCGAGGACATGGTCTTCCTGCGGACCTGCGGGATCCTGCCGGTCGTCGTCCACGGCGGCGGGCCGCAGATCTCGTCGATGCTGACCCGGCTCGGCATCCCGAGCGAGTTCCGCGGCGGCCTGCGGGTGACCACGCCCGAGACGATCGACGTCGTCCGGATGGTGCTCACCGGCCAGGTCGGCCCCGACATCGTCGGGCTGATCAACCAGCACGGCCCGATGGCCGTGCATCTCTCCGGCGAGGACGGCGGGCTGTTCACCGCAGAGCGGACGACGGCGCTGGTCGACGGCGACCCGGTCGACATCGGCCTGGTCGGCGACGTCGCCGCGGTCGACACGGCGCCGGTGGCCGCGCTGCTCGAGGCCGGGCACATCCCGGTCGTCGCGAGTGTCGCCCCGGACGCGGACGGCGTGGTGCACAACGTCAACGCCGACACCGCCGCCGCGGCCTTGGCCGTGGCACTCGGCGCGGTGAAGCTGGTCGTGCTCACCGACGTCGAGGGCCTCTACTCGGACTGGCCCGATCGCGACTCGCTCGTCCAGCAGATCGACGCCCGCGAGCTCGCCGAGATCCTGCCGGGCCTCGACGCCGGGATGATCCCGAAGATGGCCGCTTGCCTGCGGGCGGTCGAGGGGGGCGTGAACCGGGCCACCGTCGTCGACGGCCGGACCCCGCACGCCCTGCTGCTGGAGATGTTCACCACCGAGGGCACCGGGACGATGGTCGTCCCGGCCGACAAGAGCCCCGCCGACGATGAGAGGGAGGCGACAGCATGACGACGCATACGGAGGAGCTGGCCGCCCGCTGGTCGGCCGTGATGATGGGCAACTACAAGACCCCACCCGTGGCGCTCGCGCACGGCTCCGGGGCGACCGTCACCGACGTCGACGGGGTCGAGTACACCGACCTGCTCGGCGGCATCGCGACGACGATCCTCGGCCACGCGCACCCGAAGGTCGTCGAGGCGATCACCGCGCAGGCCCACCAGCTGGGCCACGTCTCCAACCTGGCCATGCACGAGCCCGGTCTGAAGCTCGCCGAGCGGCTGCTCGAGCTGGCCGGACGGCCGGGGCGGGTGTTCTTCTGCAACTCCGGAGCCGAGGCCAACGAGGCCGCGTTCAAGATCAGCCGGCTCACCGGCCGGACCGAGGTGATCACCGCGGAGGGGTCCTTCCACGGGCGGACCATGGGTGCGCTCGCCCTGACCGGGCAGCCCGGCAAGGCCGCCGCGTTCGCGCCGCTGCCCGGCGGCGTGCGCTACGTGCCCTACGGGGACGCCGACGCGCTGGCCGGCGAGGTCTCCGAGCAGACAGCGATGGTGCTGCTCGAGCCGATGCTGGGGGAGGGCGGCGTGCTGCCGGCTCCCTCGGGCTACCTGTCCGCCGCGGCCTCGGCGGCCTCGGACGCGGGCGCGCTGTTCGCCGTCGACGAGGTGCAGACCGGCATCGGCCGCACCGGCTCGTGGTTCATGCACCAGGCCGACGGCGTGGCCCCCGACATCATCACCCTGGCCAAGGCCCTGGGCGGCGGGCTCCCGATGGGCGCCACGCTGGCCTTCGGCGACACCGCCGACCTGTTGACGGCGGGCTCGCACGGCTCGACCTTCGGCGGCAACCCGATCGCGGCGGCCGCGGCGCTCGCCGTTCTCGACACGATCCGCGACGAGGGGCTGCTGGAGCGGGCCAAGGAGCTCGAGCACCGGTTCACGGCCGGCATCGAGGCGCTCGGCCACGCCGGCATCAGCGGCGTCCGCGGGCGGGGCGCGCTGCTCGGCGTCGTCCTGACCGCGCCGGTCGCCGGTGCGCTCGAGGGCACGCTGCGCTCCGCCGGCTTCCTGACCAACGCCGTGGCGCCCGACGTGCTCCGGCTCGCGCCGCCGCTCGTCCTCACCGACGCGCAGGTCGACGCCCTGGTGGCGGCCCTGCCCGCGGCCCTCGACACCTCCCTGGAGAACCAGTGACCCGGCACTTCCTCAAGGACGACGACCTCACCCCGGCCGAGCAGGCCGAGGTGCTGGCGCTCGCCGCCACGCTGAAGAAGACCCGGCACACCGCCGAGGCGCCGAACCCGCTGGCCGGACCGCGCGCGGTGGCCGTCATCTTCGACAAGCCCTCCACGCGCACCCGGGTGTCGTTCTCGATCGGCGTCGCGGAGCTCGGCGGCTATCCGCTGGTCATCGACGCCGGCAGCAGCCAGCTCGGCCGCGGCGAGCCGATCGAGGACACCACCCGCGTGCTCGACCGCCAGGTCGCGGCCATCGTCTGGCGCACCTTCGGCCAGGACCGCATCGAGGCCATGGCGTCGGTGAGCCGCGTGCCCGTGGTCAACGCCCTCACCGACGAGTACCACCCGTGCCAGATCCTGGCCGACCTGCAGACGGTCATCGAGCACAAGGGCTCCCTCGCCGGGCGGGTGCTGACCTACCTCGGCGACGGCGCCAACAACATGGCGCACTCCTACCTGCTCGGCGGCGCCACGGCCGGCATGCACGTCCGGATCGGCTCGCCGGAGGCGTTCCAGCCGGACCCCGCCGTCCTCAAGCGGGCCGCGGAGATCGCGGCGGAGACCGGGGGATCGGTGCTCTGGACCGCCAGCGCCGTGGCGGCGGCCGACGGCGCCGACGTCCTCGCCACCGACACCTGGGTGTCGATGGGGCAGGAGGACGAGTACGAGGCCCGGATCGCGCCGTTCCTGCCCTACGCCGTGGACGACGACGCACTGGCGCGGGCCGCCGGCGACGCCGTCGTCCTGCACTGCCTGCCGGCGTACCGCGGCAAGGAGATCTCCGCGTCGGTGATCGACTGCCCGCAGAGCGCGGTGTGGGACGAGGCCGAGAACCGGCTCCATGCCCAGAAGGCCCTGTTGACCTGGCTCTTGGAGCGATCGTGCCGCGGTCGACGGCTGCTCGAACGATACGTCCGCTCTCGGTCCGCCGGCAGGCGCGGATCCGCCAGCTGATCGAGGCCCAGCCGGTCACCTCCCAGACCCACCTCGCGGCGTTGCTGGCCGAGTCGGGCATCGACGTCACCCAGGCGACGCTCTCGCGTGACCTGGAGGAGCTCGGTGCGGTGAAGCTGCGCGGGTCCGACGGCGCGCCGGCCAGCTACGTGCTGCCGCCGGAGAACGCTCCGCTGCGGCCCGCCCAGGCCGCGCCGGCCCGGCTGACCCGCCTGCTGGCCGACCTGCTCATCAACGCCGAAGGCAGCGCGAACCTCGCCGTCCTCCGGACCCCGCCGGGCGCCGCCCAGTTCCTGGCCTCGGCGCTGGACAAGGTGGGCCTCCCCGACGTGCTGGGCACGATCGCGGGGGACGACACTGTGCTTCTCATCTCCCGCGAACCGCTCGGCGGGCCGGCCCTCGCCGACCGCCTGCGCGCGCTGGCCGAACGGACCCCCGCCATCTACCCCGAACTGAAGACCGACCTGGAGGACACCGCGCCATGACAGGGGCCCCGTCCCAGACCCGGCTGTGGGGCGGCCGCTTCGGCGGCGGCCCCTCGCCGGCCATGGCCGCACTCTCCAAATCCACCGACGTCGACTGGCGGCTGGCTCCCTACGACCTGGCCAGCTCGCGGGCGCACGCCCGGGTGCTGCACCGGGCCGGGCTGCTCACCGACGACGAGCTGACGCAGATGGTCGGCGCCCTCACCGAGCTGTCGGCCGAGGTCGCCGCGGCACGTTCGCGCCGATCGAGGCCGACGAGGACGTGCACGAGGCGCTGGAGCGCGGCCTGCTCGACAAGCTCGGCACCCTCGGCGGCAAGCTCCGCGCCGGGCGCAGCCGCAACGACCAGGTCGCCACCGATCTGCGCCTCTACCTGCGGCACAACGTCCGGGCGCTGGTCGCCGAACTGTCGTCGCTGGAGTACGCGCTGCTCGGCCTCGCCGAGCGGTACCAGGACGTCGCCGCCCCGGGCATGACCCACTTGCAGCACGCCCAGCCGGTGCTCATCGCCCACCAGCTCCTGGCGCATGCCCACGCCATCGTCCGGGACGTGGACCGGCTGCAGGACTGGGACAAGCGGGCCGCGGTCAGCCCGCTCGGCTCCGGCGCCCTCGCCGGCTCGTCGCTGCCCCTGGACCCCGACGCCGTCGCCGCGGAGCTCGGCTTCGACCGCGCCGCGGACAACTCGATCGACGCCGTCAGCGACCGGGACTTCGCGGCGGAGTTCTGCTTCGCCGCGGCGCTCATCGGCGTGCACCTCTCCCGGCTGGGGGAGGAGGTCGTCCTCTGGACGTCGACCGAGTTCGGCTGGGCGGTGCTGCACGACGCCTGGGCGACCGGGTCGTCGATCATGCCGCAGAAGAAGAACCCGGACATCGCCGAGCTGGCCCGTGGGAAGTCCGGCCGGTTCGTGGGCAACCTGACCGGGCTGCTCACCATGCTCAAGGGCCTCCCGCTGGCCTACGACCGCGACCTGCAGGAGGACAAGGAGCCGGTCTTCGACTCCCTCGAGCAGCTGCTGCTCCTGCTGCCCGCCGTCACCGGCATGGTCGCGACGCTGACCCTGCGGCCCGAGGTGCTCGAGGCGGCGGCGCCGCAGGGCTTCGCCCTGGCCACCGACGTCGCCGAGTGGCTGGTGAAGAACGGCGTCCCGTTCCGGTCCGCCCACGAGATCTCGGGGGAGATGGTCGCCGTGTGCGAGCAGGCCGGACTCGAGCTCGACCAGCTCGACGACGACCAGCTCGCCGGCATCGACGAGCGGCTGACCCCCGCCGTCCGTGCGGTGCTGTCGGTGCCGGGGGCCCTGGCTGCCCGCACCACCCGCGGGGGGACGGCGCCCGAGCGGGTGGCCGAGCAGCTGGTGGCGGTCAAGGCCCTGGCGACCGAGCATGCGGACTGGGCGTCGTCCTCACCGGTGGCGGCCGCGCTCTGACCGTGGAGTCCGTCCGACAGCCGGCCCGGGCTGGGCCCCCTCGTCCGCGAGGAGGACCTGCTCGGGCCGGTCGACGTCGTGGCGCCGGACTGCTGGGCTGTTGGGTGGTCACCGACCGCCCGGAAGGTCGGGTCGCGGTCCGGCTCACCGAGGTCGAGGCGTACTCCGGGGACGGGATGGACCCGGCGGCGCATTCCCACCGTGGTCCCACGCCCCGAGCCGGGATCATGTTCGGTCCGCCGGGCCGGCTCTACGTGTACTTCAGCTACGGCGTGCACTGGTGCGCCAACGTCGTCGTCGGGCCGGAGGGCCGGGGGC
>CAVVIN010000027.1:0-54842 GCA_963748305.1 uncultured Actinomycetota bacterium
GCGTCCTGATCGATGCAGCTCGGTCTTGTCGCCGGGCACTTCTGTCGATCACCGACTCGCACCGGTCATGGTCGCCGCAGCGGCGGCAACCTGCTGAAGGCGCTGGATCCAGTGCTCGATCTCTGCCGTCGGCACGGAGGCGGGCATACCGGTGATCCGGAGCGCCATCGGGGGCAGATCCTCCGCGGTCGGGACGAGCACAACGATCGACGCGAGGTCGTACCGCTCTCCCGGCGCAAGGTCAGGGCAGAAGAGGTCCGCCAGCTCGGAGGTCACCTCCCGCACGGCACGCTCCTGTCGTGGCAGACGGTCTGAGCGCTCGAAGGCGGACAGCGCCGCTTGATGGCGCTTCAGAAGTCGGGCTCGGAGGCGAGAACGGAGTAGCCGCGCTCGCGCACCTTGTCGAGCACGGCGCGATAGAGATCGCGGCGTTCCTGGCTGTCGTCCGGAGCACGCCGTAGCCACTCATCGACCTCTGCCGATGTCGCGTTCACCATGAAGACCGCTCCGAGCGGAGGGACGATGGGCTGCCGGTGTCCGAGCGGAGGCGATTCGGCGAGGCGTCCCTGGTTCGCAGTGAGGACTTGGACAGCGTCGCTGCCGATCTTGGCCAGGACGCTGCAGTTGACCCCGAACTCGGTGCTGAGCTCCTCGACCTGGGTGCGGATCGTCTCTGCCAGTCGCGCTGCCTGGATCAGTTCGGGATCCGGCGTGGCGATGAACGACCCGGGCGAGAACCGCCCGTAGCCGCCCTGGAAGAACAGCAGCGGCAGCGTCGGTCGCTCGACGGCCAACTCGTGGACCCGTCCCAGGACGATGTAGTGGTCGCCCGCCTCCGAACTTCCTCGAACGTGCACTCGATCCAGGACACGGCGCCATCGAGGACGGGTGAACCGAGCGGCCCCGGGCGCCAGCCGACGCCGTCGAACTTGCCCGCTCCCCCGGTCGCGAGCCGGCGGCAGAGCGGCTCCTGGTCAGATGCCAGGACGTTGACGCAGAACGCACCGGCGGTCCTGAGCCGCGCGAAGCTCCCCGAGTTGCGGGCAGGGAAGAACGCGATCAGCGGTGGGTCCAGGGAGACGGAGGAGAACGTTCCGACGACCATGCCGGCCGGGTCGCCGTCCTCGGATACCGCCGTGACGACGGCCACCCCGGTCGGGTAGTTGCCCAACGTCTCGCGGAATTGCGCAGGGTCGATCGGTCTGGACATGCAACCTCCATCTGACGGCGAACATGCCACCGAGGCCCTCGGCGCCCGTGGTGCCGATGCGCCAGTTTGACCGCCGCCTACTTCTGAGCGATCGCCTTCAGGAACTCGATCTGGCCCGCCTCGGCAAAGCGGTGCAGCGCGTTCGGGTTCATGTCCGGCTGGTGCTCGCGATTCGGCTCGGGAACCGAGGGGTTGCCGGTCCAGGACAGCAGCCGGCACACCCGCCGTCGGATGCGCCAACCGTCGTCGGTCCGGACGAGTTCGTCGTCGTACCAGCCCGTCCCCAGCCACGTCGGACCGCCTTCGGCGGCTTCGCGGACGAGGAGCCAGTTGCCGTAGCTGAATGCGTGAGCCTTGTCGCCGTCGACGGTGACCAGATGGCCCATCATCGTGTGGGCGTGACTGTCCAGCGTGTCGTGGAATCGGGCGAAGGAGCTCTTGAACTCGGCGAGGCCCGACCAGGCGGCGCCCGCCGGGCCGAAGTCCGCCTCGACGTCCTCTGCGAAGACGCGGTCGAACAGATCCCATTGGCGCGCGTCGAGCGCAAAGGCATAGAGGTTCAGGACCTCGATGATGGCGGCCTTGTCGTTCTCGATCATGCTCGTGCTCCTCGTCCTTCAGGTGTCGAAGTGGTCATCCGTGCGCGTCGCCGCTGGCAGGCCTCCCTAGCGTCTCGCTGGACCGACTGCAGCTTTGTGGGCGCGAAGCGGTCCAGAGTGGTGATGCCGGCAACCTGGTGCGGTTGCGTCCCGGCCATCAGCCGCCCGTAGTTCTCCGACACGGCCTCGAGATTGAGCGCCCCGTGCAGCGTGATGACGCGCGCGTCGCGCCACGCCCGCTGGATGGGCTCGCTCTCCATGATCGCGGTCGACCCCGAATTCCTCTGGAGCAGTTCGATCGCCTCGGCACACCACTTGGCCACATGAGCCGTCTCGAGGAGCACGCGGGCGTTGAACCTCTGCAGGTAGTCCGGATCCGCCGGGGCGCCGGCGGCAGCGAGCGCCCCGAGGCGATCTGTCTCATCGGCGTTGGCGTGGGTCATCAGCCTGCGCCGACTGGATCTTGGAATGAACCTCGGCGAGCATCAGGTGCGTGAGCGGCGCTTCCAATTGGTTCTTGTACGTCGTGCCGCGAACGGGTCGGCCCGCGGAGCGCTCGAGGAAGCGCTCCAGCGCGCCTTGCGCGATGCCGATCGACATCGCCGCCATGGTGCTGAACGCCCAGCCGAGCGAAGGCGTCTTCCAGAGCGAACCCTTCAGGCCACTGTCCAGGGTTCCGCCGGCGATGACCCTGAAGTCGACGCCGCGGTAATCGGGGACGAAGAGCTCGTCCCCCGCGAGCGTGACCGAGACGCTCCCGGTACCGCGCATGCCCGCGACATTCCAGTCGTCGAGGAACCGCAGGTCAGCGACAGGCACCTGGAGGGCTACCAGGTAGGGCCCCTCACCGTCATCCGCGATGCAGCCGAGGTTCGTGTAGGGCGCCCAGAGCGAGTCGGTGGCGAAGGTCCATGGGCCGCCCGAGATGATCCAGCCGTCCTCGACCCGCTTCACTCGCCCCCGGGACCCCGGGAAGTGACTCGAGCCGGCGACTCGGGGGCCGACCCATTCCGGGCCGTAGACCTCTTCGACGACCCGAGCGCCCGAGCCGGCGGGGATCCAGTTCGTCGAGGCTCCGGCCCACACGATCCATCCACAGGAGCCGTCCCACTGGGCGACCTCGGCGACGACGTCGACCTGCTGCCGAACGGTGAGTTCGCTGCCACCGAACTCGGCGGGACTGCCGATGGCGAAGGCGCCTGTCGCGTCCAGGTCGGCGATGGTCTCGTCGGAATGACGTCCAGCGCGCTCCGCATCGAGGGCACGTTCACGCAAGGTCGGTCCCAGCGCGCGGATCTTCTCGAGAACCGCCGTGAACTCCGCGGACGCGTTGTGAGTTGCGAACATCGGTGCCGTCTCCTGTACGTCCTGGGTGATGCGGAAAAGTGGTGCAGCAGCGGTCACTGGGCACGCTTGCTCGGAGCCCGTCCCTGTGCGTCGTGGGGGGCCCGGAAACCTCCGGCGAGACCGTTCGTCAGCGCGATGAGGAGGGGGTGCGCCTCTCAGCCCTGCGCTGCCGCAGCCGCCCTGATCCAGTTGGCGAACTCGACCGCGATGTGCTGGCGGTGGTGCTCGAAGTGCTCTTCCGGGCACGCGGTCGGGAAGTAGGCGGTGATGTTCGCCTTGAAGCCCTCAGGCGTATCGCCGAACTGGTTCAACATGCGCCCGACGACGGTGCCGTCCGGCAAGCTGATGTCGGCGATCCTGCGGAACGGGTACTCGGATTCCGGCAGGAGCTTCTCGGTCACCTCTGCGACCCAGTTCGGAGCCTTGTCGAAGGCGGGCAGCAGAACACGCGAGGCGTGCAGGCCCAACCTCTCGACCACGGTGACCGTGGAATCGGGGTTGAGGAACATTGCATAGTGGTCGGGCTCGGCCGCCAGCAACACGCTCTCGGTGTCGAAGGCCTGACCGAGCCACTGCAGGAACTGGATCGCCTTGATGCCCGTGGCCTCCAACTCGATGGTCGTGGGCCTCAGCTCGCCGTTGGACAGCTCGGCCATCTCACGGAGAAAGGCGTTGCCCTTCTCGATCTCGGCGTCCAACAGGTTCAGCAGGCCCTCACGTCCGAGCAGGCCTTTGATCTGAGCAAGCACCTGGCGTGCGTGCAGGAGCTCGAAGTCAGCCAGTCCACCTGGCGCGGTCGGTCCTGACACGAGCTCGACAGAAACGGAGGTCTTCTCTTCCGCTGCGATCATCGTCTGATCTGTCACTTCTCGGAGTCCTCTCTCACTGCTGGCCATCGTCTCGGAACCATCGAACCGCTCCGGTCAGTAACATTTCGCTGTCGCGATGCGCCATGTTAGAGGCCCGAGCTGCTCGTGTGTCAAGTCACAGTCGCCAGAAACTTCGACGCGACGGCAGCCTGCCTCGTCAGCCGGCCGCCCAGCGGCGCGCGCACTCGCGATCACCGACTGCCGAGCCGCGGCCGGTGGACGGCGGACCATCCCCTGAACGGGCCGCTGCCCATCGTCAGCGGCCAGTCCGCCGGTACCCTCGGGGACCGATTGCCCTCCCCCCGGGGGCACCGAGATCGAGGTGGCCGACGTGACCGACCTGTCCGAGCCGCGCATCTCGCTCGGCGAGGCCGCCTACCGTCGGCTGCGCGGGGACATCATCGCGTGCCGGCTCGCCCCGGGTCAGCGCCTCACGGAGAAGCAGCTCGCTGCCGACACCGGCTTCAGCCTGGCACCCCTGCGCGACGCACTTACCCGCCTCGACCACGAGGGGCTGGTCCGCACCCTCCCGCACAAGGGCTACCAGGTCACACCGCTGACGCCGAAGTCGATCGACGACCTCTTCGTCGTGTGGGAGATCAACGGGCCAGAACTGATCCGGCTGGCGATCCGGCGCGCGACCGACGAGCAGATCGCCGCGGCGCAAGCGGCTTTCGAGGAGCTGGACCGGCTGTCGCACGAGCAAGGGGACGCCGAGACGGCGATGCGCGACATCGAGGTCGTCAACGCGACGTTCGGCATCCTGGCCGAGGCGACCGGCAACGCCTACCTCATCACCCTGTTCCAGCGACTCGCCGGAGACATGGGCCGGATCCGGGCGTTGCTCCTGACCTCCGACACCCCAGCCAGGCTCGGCGAGCCGGCGGAGCACTGGGTGCGCAAGATCCTCGCGGAACGGGACGCCGATGTCGCTGCCGAGAAGGCACGGGGGTACATCGAGGAGATCCACCGGCGCGTCCTCGAAGCCGTGGTGCGCTGGCCCTCGGTGATGACCAGCGAGGTCGTCGTCTCACCCGTGCGCTGACCCGCGCCGGCGCCCCCGGCGCTGAGCTCTGACGCGTCCCCTCTAGCTGCCTTCCGGACGACGGGTCGCCACGCTGGGCTCCCGCCACGTGAGAGCGGACTGATCGTCGATTCCGACTGCCCACTGCAGTCCAGCAGTGCAGTCCGGGCCGGGATTGACATTTCGTGGCTGCGTCTGCAACATTTCGCAGGGTTCCGCGATGCCACGCCTGGAGGTCCTCATGACCGACCCCGCCGCCCGTCCAGGGCGCCGGCCGCACGAGCTGTCGGCGTGAGCCGCTCGACTCCGGCGGAAGCAGTCGGCACGGCGCTCGCCGCGCTGGCGGCCGGCCGGATGGTGCTCGTCACCGACGACGCCGACCGGGAGAACGAGGGCGACCTGGTTCTGGCCGCCGAGTTCGCCACCGAGGTGCAGCTGGCGTTCCTGGTGCGGCACTGCACGGGAATCGTGTGCACGCCCATGCCCGCCGGCCGCGCCGACGACCTCCGACTCCCGCCCATGGTCGCCGACAACACCGACGCCCACGGCACGGCCTTCACCGTCAGCGTCGACCTCGTCGGGACGGGGACCGGGGTCTCAGCAGCGGCCCGCACGGCCACCGTCCGAGCCCTGGCGGACCCTGCGCTGACGCCGCAGCAGCTCCGCCGCCCCGGTCACGTCTTCCCCTTGCGGGCGCGCGACGGTGGAGTGCTCGTCCGTGCCGGGCACACCGAAGCGGCGGTCGACCTGCTGACCATGGCGGGCCTCTCCGGCGTCGGCGTCATCAGCGAGATCGTCGCCGAGGACGGCTCGATGCGTACCGGCGAGGACCTGGCCGCGTTCGCGGCCGAGCACGACCTCCCCGTACTCGCGATCGCCGACCTGGTCCGCCACCGGCGGGCCACCGAGCGGCTGGTCGAGCCGGTCGCCACCTCGACGATGCCGACGGAGTTCGGGGACTTCCGGGCAGTGGCCTATCGCAACACGGTCGACGGCACCGAGCATCTGGCCCTCGTGCTGGGTGACGTCGCGACCAGCGGCTCCTCCCCCGGCGGCGTCCTGGTCAGGGTGCACAGCGAGTGCCTCACCGGCGACGTCCTCGGGTCGCTGCGCTGCGACTGCGGCTCCCAGCTCGAGCAGGCCCTCAAGGCCATCGCGTCCGAGGGCTGCGGTGCCGTGATCTACCTGCGCGGACATGAAGGTCGGGGCATCGGCCTCGGGCACAAGATCCGCGCCTACGCGCTGCAGGACAGGGGTCTGGACACCGTCGACGCCAACACGGCGCAGGGGCTGCCGGTCGACTCCCGCAGCTACGGCGTCGGGGCCCAGATCCTCAGCGACCTCGGCATCCGGCGCCTCCGCCTCATCACGAACAACCCCGCGAAGTACGGCGGCCTGGATGGCCACGGGCTCGAGCTGGTCGACCGCGTCGCGCTGCCCGTCGTCCCGACGCCGCACAACATCCGCTACCTGCGGACCAAGCGCGACCGCATGAACCACGCGCTGGTCGGTGGAGCGCTGGAGACCGGCCCGGTCCCGGCCGGTTCACGCGATCGCCTCGGGTCATGACCGGCTCTTCCACGCACACCCGGATCCGGGCAGCGATCGTCGACGCCCCCGGCTGCGAGCCGCGGCTGGTCTCGGTGCTGTCACCGCCGCGGATACCCGGCACGACCCGCGTGGCGGTGGTCGCGGCGCCGCTGAACCCGCTGGATCTGCTCATCGCCTCCGGGGAGTTCCACTCGGCCCGCCACGAGTCCCCTTATGTCCCGGGCAGCGAATGCGTGGGCGTCGTGGTCGACTCCGACCGCTACCCGTCCGGTACCCGGGTCTACGCCGAGTGCCATCCCTCGCCGGGCGCCCCGGGAGCCCTCGCCGCGCAGGTGCTCGTCGACGACGACGACCTGC
This sequence comes from uncultured Actinomycetota bacterium, assembly GCA_963748305.1. GTDB lineage: Bacteria > Actinomycetota > Actinomycetes > Mycobacteriales > Geodermatophilaceae > Blastococcus_B. The sequence continues at coordinate 6,958 of CAVVIN010000027.1, forward strand.
TGCCGCTGCCCGATGGCGTCGACCCGGTGCTGGCCGCGGCCGTCGGCAACTCCGGCACCGCGGCGTACATGCCACTGGTCGAGGTCGCCGGTCTGCGCCGCGGAGAGACCGTGCTGGTGCTGGGAGCCACCGGAGCAGTCGGGCACCTCGCGGTCCAGGTGGCACACCAGTCCGGAGCCGCCCGGGTGATCGGCGTCGGCCGCGACCACGCAGCGCTCGAGCGACTGCTCACCCTCGGTGCGGACGCCGTCGTCGCGCTGCGTGCCGACGAGAGCCCGGACGAGCTCGCGGAACGACTGCTGGCGGCGACCGGGCCGGTGGACGTCGTCCTCGACGGCGTGTACGGAGTGCCCCTGGAGGCAGCGCTGCGGGTGTGCGCGCCCCGGGCACGGGTGGTCAACATCGGCAACCTGGCCGGCGCGACCGCGCAGATCCCGGCCGGGCTTCTCCGCGGCAAGCAGCTCACGCTGTCCGGCTTCGCCGGCCTGCACACGCGACTACAGGACAAGCGGCCGGCGCTGACGTGGCTGTGGGGCGCGCTCGCGCGCGGCGACCTGCAGGTCGACGTCCACACCTTCCCGCTCGAGGACGTTCCGGCCGCCTGGCGGGCGCAGGCGACCTCGCCACACGCGAAGTGTGTCGTCCTCCCCGACCCCGCCCGCCACGGCCGGGAGTCGGACGCATGATCGACCAGCTCGGAGGCAACCCGACGGCCTCCCTCCGGCCGGTGGTCGACTGCCTGGTCGTCGGGGGTGGGCCCGTCGGCCTGCTGACCGCCATCTTCCTGGGCCAGGCCGGCCTGCAGGTGTCCGTCGTCGAGCGCTGGCCGCAGCGGTACCCGTTGCCGCGGGCCTGCACGATCGACCACGAGGCGCTCCGCATCCTCCAGGCTGCCGGGACTCATGGCCGACCACTCGCGACCTCTTCGAACCGTCCCAGGGCGAACGGGGCGGCTACGAGTTCCGCAACGGCGCCGGCGAACTCCTGCAGGCCATCGACTGGAACCGTCCGGCCGAGTCGGGATGGGCGAACACGAACGGCTTCTACCAGCCCGACCTCGAGGCGACCCTCGAGGACCTGGCGGTCGCCACGCCGGGCGTGCGGGTCCATCGCGGATGGACCTTCCAGTCCCTGACCCAGGACGACGACGGAGTGTCCGTCCAGGTGGCGCGCACCGAACAGCCGGCCGAGGTCGTGCAGGTCCGGTCACGGTGGCTCGTCGGCGCCGATGGCGCCAACAGCCCTGTCCGGTCCGCAGCTCGGCATCGACGTCGGGGACTCGGGGTTCGAGGCCGACTGGCTGGTCGTCGACTACGAACCGCTGGTCGAGGAGAAGTGGAGCGCCTTCGTCACCCAGTACTGCGACCCTGCCCAGCCGACCACCGCGGTCAACAGCGGCCCGGGACGGCGGCGGTTCGAGTTCATGCGCCGCGCGGACATGACGCGTCGAGGAACTGGGTCAGGACAGCACCGCCTGGCGGCTGATGGCGCCCTGGGGCGTGACACCCGAGACCGCCCGACTGGAGCGGCACGCCGTCTACACGTTCCGGGGCCGCTGGGCGCAGACGTGGCGGGTGGGCAACGCCTTCCTGGCCGGCGACGCCGCACACCTCATGCCCCCGTTCATGGGGCAGGGCCTGTGCTCGGGTCTCCGCGATGCCCGAGCGCTGGCCTGGCGCCTCGCCATGGTGCACCGCAATCTCGCTCCGCCGTCCGTACTGGACACGTACGGGCCGGAACGCACGGGCCACGTCCGGGAGATCATCGACGAGGCGGTCGCCGCCGGGCGGGTCATCTGCGAGCTCGACCCCGAGCGGGCCGCGGTCCGCGACGCCGAGCTGAAGCGGCAGATGGCCGACCCGGGGGCGGCGACGAAGGACCCGCCGCATCCACGCCTGGGCGGGCCGTCGCTCACGGTCCCGAGCCGGGGAGTCGACGGCCGGCTGGGGCCACAGGGGCGCGTCCGGGTCGACGGACGGACGGGCCTGTTCGACGACGTCGTCGGTGGCGACTGGCAGCTCGTCAGCCGGGTCGGCGACCCAGCGCGCGCTGCTCGACGACGAGACCGCCGCCTGGTTCCGGCGTATCGGAGGCAGCTGCGCCTACGTGTCGTCGGACGGTCCGGTGCAGGACGTCGACGGCGCCTACGACCGATGGTTCTCCCGGCACGGCTGCGACACGTTCCTCTCCCGGCCGGACTTCTACGTCTTCGCGGCCGGTGACCACGCCGACGTCCCGGATTTCGTCTCACGGCTGCGCACGGCGCTCCAGCCGTCCACCGCAGAAGGGAACTGAACGCGATGCCCATGCGAATCAACCGACTGGCGGACGCCGAACGCTTCGACCCGCCCGGCCATGCCGGCGTCGGCCCGGTGCGCCTGCAGGGCGGCGAGGGCGCCCCGACCGAGAACCGTGACCGTCGTGCTGTCGCACTACCTGCCAGGCGGGGAGGCGGAGATGGCCCCGCAGGCGACCGAGACCGTCTACGTGCTCGTCTCCGGTGAGCTGGTGATGGTGAGCGAGGGGCAGGAGGCCGTCCTGCGCCCCTACGACTCCGTCCACTTCACGGCCGGCACCCACCGTCAGGTGGTCAACCGGACGCAGCTGCCCGCCAGCATGCTCGTGATCAGGCCGACCGGAGCGGCGTCATGACGACGACGCAGCATCCGCATCCCGAGCGGTGAGCTCCCGGAGGCGCACCAGCCGCGGGAGGGCGGGTCGTTCGACGCGACGGTGCTGACCTTCGCCGCGATGGGGCTGTTCGACAGCCTGACCGGCGATCAGCGGACGCGGGTGCTGCTGCCCCACGCGGATCCCGGCCGGACGCACTGGAACTTCCTGCCCGAGTCCGGCCGGCACGGCCTCCCGCTCGGAGAGCTCGACCGCCACCAGGAGGTGCTGGCCCACCGGCTGATCGCCGAGTCGATGTCGATCCCGGCCTACGCCCGAGTGGTGCAGGTGATGGCCAACGAGCACGTGCTCCGCGAGCTCAACCTGCCCGTGTTCGGTCACGTCGCCGCCACCTTCCGCGACGCCCGCGGCTACTTCCTGACCTTCTTCGGCCAGCCACAGCCCGACACCACCTGGGGCTGGCGGCTGGTCGGCCACCACCTGTCGATCAACGTCACCGTCGTCGACGGCGACCTGGTCAACGCCACCCCGTTCCTGCTCGGCGCCGAACCCGCCCGCTTCGGCCCGTTCCGGATCCTCGGCGAGGAGGAAGACGCGGCCTTCGTCCTCCTGGACAGCCTCACCGAGGCCCAGCAGGAGGACGCGGTCATCCACACCCGGCCGCCGGCGGACTTCGTCACCCGCACCGTGCCGCGGATCGGCGACGTCGAGTACCCCGCCTACCACGGCGTGGGCCGCCGCGACGCGATGATCACCGACGAGGACCGCAAGGCCCTGGCCTACTTCCGGGCCCATCCCCGCGGCATCCGGGTCGGCGACCTCTCCCCCACCCAACGCACCTCCTTCGACGAACTGCTGGACGACATTCGTGCATCGGGCCCGGCCCGGGCTGATCGGCTTCGAGATGGACCGCATCGCCGCCGCCGGGGGCGTCGAGGAACTCCACTTCGCCTGGGCCGGCGGCATCACCATCGACCAGCCCCACTACTTCCGCATCCAGGGCGGCGCCACCCTCATCGAGTTCGACAACGCCGAGGACAACGCCAACCACGTGCACAGCGTCTGGCGGGACCCCTCCAACGACTTCGCCGCCGACCTTCTCCTGCAGCACCACCTCGACGTGCCGCACGGCGTGCCCGGCCGATGAGGATCGTGGGGATCCGCCGAGACGGCGGGCCGGTGGAGGTCGCAGCGCTGTCCGAGGACGGCACGCAGGTCACCGTGCTGGCCGGGCTCGAGGACTTCTGGGCCGACGCCGCCGGCTGGCTCGCCCGGACACCGCCCGGGCCGACCGTGGAGCTCGCCGACGTGCAGCAGGTCCCGCCGGTCCTGCCGGGCGCACGGGTGATCTGCATCGGGCTGAACTACCTCAAGCACGTCGCCGAGGGCACGTTCCGCGACCAGGACCTGCCGCCGTATCCCGTCGCTGTTCGCCCGCTGGACGGCGTCGCTGACCGTCGGCGGCGCCCCGATCCCGGTCCCCTCCAACGAGGAGGGCGTGGACTGGGAAGGCGAGGTCATGGCCTACGTGGGCTCGACGCTGGTCGACGCCACACCCGAGCGAGGCGCTGGCCGCCGTGGTCGGCTACTCCACGTTCAACGACGTGACCTCACGCAGGGCGCAGAAGCTCACCAGCCAGTGGATCCTCGGCAAGAACGGCGACAACTCCGGCCCGCTCGGGCCGATGGTCCCGGCCACGGAGGTCGGCGACCTGCGGGACGGACTGCGCGTGCGGACGCGGGTCAACGGCGAGGTCGTCCAGGACGGGTCCACCGACGAGATGGTCTACACCGTCGGCGACACCCTCTCGCTGATCTCGCACACCTTCACGCTCCGCCCGGGCGACCTGCTGGCCACCGGCACGCCCTCCGGCGTCGGCTACGCCCGCACCCCGCCCTGGCTGCTGCAGCCCGGCGACGTCGTCGAGGTCGACGTCGAGCGGCTCGGCGTCCTCCGCAACCCCGTCGTCGCCAATCACCACCGCCAAGCCCTGTGACGACGCTCGCCCGCACCGACCCATCAGCCGGACATGGAAGAGGAACCCGTCATGAGCGATGACCACAAGGTCTACGTGCCGTCCCAGCCCCTGCCCGGATGACACGGTACGGCATCTTCAGCGGCTTCGACCCCGGCACCCGGACGCTGCCGGCGGGCACCCAGATCGCGCCGCCGTTCCGGCCCCTGCCCGTCGACATCGTCTTCGAGAAGGACACCCCGGTCACCCTGCGGGACGGCGTGACGATCCACGTCGACGTCCTGCGTCCCGCCGGGGACGAGAAGGTCCCGGTCATCGTGGCGTGGAGCCCGTACGGCAAGGGCCAGGGGACCTCGCGCCAGCGTGATCGGCATCTTCGTCATGGTCGGGCTGGACAACAAGCTCGTGTCGGGTCTGGCGAAGTTCGAGGGTCCGGACCCGGCGTACTGGTGCGCCCAGGGCTACGCGATCTGCAACCCCGACATCCGCGGGGTGGTCGAACTCCGAGGGCGACAGCGTCCTGTGGGACCGCCAGGAGGGTCGCGACTGCTACGACCTCATCGAGTGGCTCGCCGAGCAGGAGTGGTGCACCGGCAAGGTCGGGATGAGCGGCACCTCCTACCTGGCGGCCTCGCAGTGGTTCACCGCCGCCGAGCAGCCTCCGCACCTCGCCGCGATCAACCCGTGGGAAGGCGTGAGCGACGTCTACCGCGACCTGGTCATGCGCGGCGGCATGCCCGACACCGGGTTCGCCGCGCTGCTCCAGCACGGCAGCTTCTTCGGCAAGAACCAGAAGGAGGACATCCTGACCGAGGCCGAGCGCTACCCGCTCATGCACGACCTCTGGGAGGACAAGATCCCGGCCTTCGACCAGATCACCGTCCCGGCCTACGTCGTCGCCAGCTACTCGAACACCCTGCACACCGCCGGCACGTTCCGTGGCTGGCGGCGGATGGCGTCGGAGGACAAGTGGCTGCGCATCCACAACACCCAGGAGTGGCCCGACTACTACGACGAGGCCCACGTCGAGGACCTGCGGAAGTTCTTCGACCGCTACCTCAAGGACGAGGACAACGACTGGGAGCAGACGCCGCGGGTCCGGTACTCCGTCCTGGACCTCGAGGGCGGCGACCGGGTCGCCGTTGCCGCCGACCAGTTCCCGCCGGCGGACGTCACCTCGACCAAGTACTACCTCGACGGCCGCTCGCGCACCCTGCGGCCGGAGGCGCCGGCCGACGCGGTGCCGGTCGGCTACGCCGTCGGGTCCAACCCGGACGCGGTGTCGTTCCTCGCGCGCTTCGAGCAGGAGACCGTGCTGGTCGGCTACCCCAAGGCGCACCTGTGGGTCGAGGCCGACGGCGCCGACGACATGGATCTGTTCGTCCTCGATCCAGAAGCTCGACGCCCAGGGCACGCCCGCTGCAGGCATTCACCGTCCCCAACCAGAGCGCCATGGCCCACGACGTGACCGAACGCGGCGCCACGATCCTGCGCTACAAGGGATCCGACGGACGCCTGCGCGTCTCCGCGCGCCACCTCGACGAGAACGCTGTCCACCGACGACGTGCCCGCCCACAGCTTCGACCAGGTCGAGAAGCTCGCGCCCGGCGAGGTCGTCGACGTCGAGATCGACCTGCTCCCGATCGGTCTGGTCTTCTACCCGGGCGAGCAGCTGCGCTTCGTCATCAGCTCCCGCAACCTCCTGGGACCGATGATGCCCGGGGTCCGCGAGTACACCCCCGCCAACAGCGGGCGGCACATCATCCACACCGGCGGCGAGCACGCCTCCTACCTCCAGCTGCCCGTTCAGGCGCGGCCATAGCCCATCCGCTGGCTATGGATGGGGCGGCGACGGCTCCCCCGCAGCCATTCCACAGTGCGGCCGACCGAAGGCCGTCCGCCCTGACGCCTCCGAGCCCCGCCTCTTGGCGCGGGGGCGTCAGACGCGACCGCGCATCCGGTCACCAGACGCGCCTCGTGGCTCCCTGCCAGGGAGTCAGGCGCGGCAGCCAGCGAGGCACGTTCTCGCAGAACTCGTCGTATGAAGGGCCGTAGGCCTCGCGCAGCGTGGGCTCCTCGTAGATGTGCACGAACGCGCTCTGCGCGATGACGATGACGACCAGGTAGGCGAACAGCCCCCAACTCGCGAAGAGGAGGACCTGCCCGAGCACGAGCGCGAGGACCGCGACGTACATCGGGTTCCGCACGTACCGGTAGGCACCCTCGACGACCAGCCGTTCGGTGGGCGCCGCCGGTGCGGGTGTTCCCCGCCCGTGCCAGGCGAAGGCGACGAATGCGTGGCCCAGCACCGCCGCACCGGCCAGGACGAGAGCCCAGCCAAGGGCGTCGACCCCCGGCACCGAATCGCCGGGCTGACGCCATCCGGTGATCAGCCAGGGCACCAGACCGCACACGGTTCCGGGTGCCAGTACCAGCCAGACGAAGCTGCCGAATGCGGCCGAGGTCCTCTTCATGACATCCCCAAGTCAGCGCCTGTTGACATGAGCGTAGGCCCGGTAGGCAGACAGAGTCAACGCGTGCTGACATACCATCTCGAGCATGACGAGGACGCGGAGCTCGGCGGACACGAAGGCCGCGATCCTGGCTGCGGCGCGCACCCGTTTCGCCGCCGAGGGCTACCGCTCGGCGTCCCTCCGCGCTGTCGCCCGAGACGTTGGGGTCGACGCGGCCCTGGTGGTGCGCTACTTCGGCTCCAAGCCGGGGCTGTTCGCCGCCGCCACCGACCTCGACCTGCGCGTTCCCGATCTCACCGACGCGCCTGCAGACGAGCATGGGGAACGCCTCGTCGAGCACTTTCTCTCACGCTGGGACGCGGGCACCCCGGAGGGCCAGGTGCTCCTGACGCTGCTGCGTTCCGCCGCGAGTGACGCCGCGGCGGCCGCCGGCATGCGCGAGCTCTTCGCCCGCCAGCTCATCCCCGCGCTGCGCCGTCTGGTCACCGATGAGTCGGAAGTGCCGCAGCGCGCCGCCCTCGTGGCCAGTCAGATGCTCGGCCTGTCACTGGCCCGATCCGTCCTCGAGCTCCCGCCCTTCGACGCGATGCCGCCGAAGGTCATCGCGGCGAACGTCGGGGCAACGATCCAGCGCTACCTCCACGAGCCGCTACGGCCCGGCGGGAGTGCTGAGTAGGGCCCCTCCCCCATCGGTCTGTCGATCGACATCACCGGCGACGTCTACGGCCAGTCGCGCCCTGATACTGCGCGGACTCTCACTGGAGGTGGATACGAGACCCTCTCCGTTACGTTGCCAACATGGCCTCTTCCCTGGACGGCGGCGGCCGACCAGGGTGGCTGCTGAGGATTCTCACCTACGCCGGGGCGCACCGACGGCTGGCAGTCACGGCCGTGGCGGCCTCTTCGGCCGTCGCACTGCTGGACGTGGCCGCGCCCCTGGCGGTTCGGCACGTGGTCGACACGCTGCTGGCCGAGCCCGGTCGAAGCGTCTGGCCATGGGTCGGCGTGCTGGTGTCCCTCGCGGTGCTGCAGTACGGGGCTTCCTTCGGGCGCAGGCTCTACTCCGCCCGCCTGGCCTTCTCGATCCAGCACGACATGCGCCGCGATCTGTTCGCCACGCTGACCCGGCTGGACGGCGCCAGCCAGGATGCCCTCGACACCGGGCAAGTCGTCAGTCGGTCCATCACCGACCTCGCCGTGATGGGCGGCGTTCTGGTGATCGTTCCGTCGGTGGCGACCGCAGCCCTGCTCGTCGTCCTCTCCGTCATCGCCATGGCGTTCCTCTCCCCCGTGCTGACCTTGGTCACCCTCGCCGTCCTGCCGACGCTGTGGTGGCGGTCCCGCCGGGCGCAGCGCGACCTGTTCCCCGCGAACTGGGACGCCCAGCAGCAGGCGGGCTCGCTGGTTGGCCGGGTCGAGGCTGCTGTCACCGGTGTCCGGGTGGTGAAAGGCTTCGGACAGGAGGACCGGGAGCTCGCCGCGCTGGAGGAATCTGCCCGGCGGCTGTTCGCCAGTCGGCTGCGTGCGGTCCGGATGCAGGCACGCTTCGGTCCGGCGCTGAAGGCGATTCCTGCGCTGGGGCAGGTGGGCGTGCTGGTGCTCGGCGGCTGGCTCGCGCTGCACGGCGAGATCACCCTCGGCACCTTCCTGGCCTTCACCGCCTACCTCGCGGCACTGGTCGGGACGACGGAGTTCGTGGCCGAGTTGCTGCTGGTCGGGCCGGTGGCCCGGGCGGGTGTCGAGCGCATCGACGACCTCCTCCGCCTGCCCGCCGGAGCTCAGCCTGGTCCCGACGCCGTGGACCTTCCGGACGGTCCGCTCGGCGTGGAATTCGACCGGGTCACGTTCGGCCGGCACGGAGCCGCCGTTCTCGATGAGGTGAGGCTGTCGATCGACCCCGGTGAGACCGTCGCCGTCGTCGGCTCCTCCGGCACCGGCAAGTCCACCGTCTCGCTGCTGCTGCCCGCGCTTCTACGACGCGACGCGCGGCGCCGTCCTGGTCGGCGGCCACGACGTGCGCGAGCTGACCATCGAATCGCTGCGCGCCGCCATCGGCCTGGTCCGAGGACAGCTTCCTCTTCTCCGACACGGTCGCGGACCAACATCGCCTACGGAAGGCCCGACGCCACCGGCGAGGAGATCGAGGCCGCCGCACGCGCCGCCCAGGCCGACCGCTTCATCGCCGAGCCCTGCCCGAGGGCTACGACACCAAGGTCGGCGAGCAGCGGGCTCACCCTCTCCGGCGGCCAGCGCCAGCGCGTCGCGCTCGCCCGCGCGATCCTCACCGACCCCGGCTGCTGGTCCTCGACGACGCCACCTCCGCCGTGGACGCCCGCGTCGAGCACGAGATCCACGAGCGGCTACGCGAGCGTCAGCGGGCCGGACCACCCTGCTGATCGCCCACCGCCGCTCCACCCTCGGCCTCGCCGACCGGATCGCCGTCCTCGACGGCGGACGCGTCGCCGACATCGGTACCCACGAGGAGCTCGAACGGGACGCTCCGCCCTGTCCGGCGGCTCTTCCCGACCCGACCGAGTCCGGCGGCGCTCACCGTCGGCGCCGCCACGCCGGGGAGCGGTGACCACACCTCCGCTACCCGACGGACGGTCGCGCTCACCACGGGCGCCGTTCCGGCGCAGACCTGTGGACCGCGACGGCGGATCGCCGGCGCCGCGGCCGGACCCCCGAGCTGCTCGCCCAGGTCGAGGCGCTGCCCCCGGCGACCGGCGACCCCGACATCGACGGACCAGCGCGCCCGGCCGGCCGACCCCACGTACGGCATCCGGCAGCTGCATCCGGCCGGTGCGTGCTGCCCTGCTGCTCGGCCTGCTGCTGGTGGCGATCGAAGCCGGGCATGGGCTGCTGCTGCCCGCCGTGATCCGGCACGGCATCGACGACGGCGTGCGGAGCCGGCTCGCGGCCACATGCTCGGCCTCGCGCCTGGCCCTCGCCGTCGTCCTCGTCGCTTGGGGAATCGGCCGGGCCGGACTGGTTGACCGGCCGCACCGGCGAGCGCGTGCTGTACTTGCTGCGGCTGAAGATCTTCGCCCAGCTCCAGCGCCTCGGACTCGACTACTACGAGCGCGAGCTGACCGGCCGGATCATGACCCGGATGACGACGGACGTCGATGCCCTGTCGACGTTCCTGCAGACGGGCCTGTCACCGGTCTGTTCGTCTCCGTGGTCACCTTCTTCGGCATCCTGGTGGCGCTCCTGCTGCTCGACGCCGAGCTGGCCCTGGTCGTGTTCGCGACGCTGCCGTTGCTGGTCGTCGCCACGTACTCTTCCGTCGGGCGAGCGTCAAGGCCTACGCTGCGCCCGCGAGCGCATCGGCGCCGTCAACGCCGACCTCCAGGAAGCCGTCTCCGGGCTGCGGATCGTGCAGGCCTTCCGCCGGGAGGAGCGCGACCGCGCGGCGGTTCGCCGGCGCAGCGACGCTACCGCGACCGCGCCTCCGTGCGCACCTGCTGATCGTCGCTGTACTTCCCCTTCGTCAGTGCTCGTCGTCGGTGCCGCCGGCGCCGGTGCTGATCGTCGGCGCGGGCCGGGTCGAAGCGGGGACCCTGACCACCGGCGCGCTGGTCGCATATCTGCTCTATATCGGCCTGTTCTTCGCGCCGGTGCAGCAGCTCTCCCAGGTCTTCGACGGCTACCAGCAGGCAACCGTCGTCTGGGCCGCATCCAGGAGCTGCTCCAGGATCCCGACCAGCACCCCGCCGGCCGCGAACCCTCGACGGTGCGCCCGCTGCGCGGCGAGATCGACCTTCGGGACGTGTCCTTCCGTACCCGGCAACGACGACGAGGTGCTCACCGGCGTCGACCTGCGACATCCCGGCCGGTCAGACGGTCGCGTTCGTCGGCGAGACCGGCGCGGGCAAGTCGACGCTCGTCAAGCTGGTCGCGCGGTTCTACGACCCGACCGGCGGGCGGGTCATGGTCGACGGCACGATCTGCGCGAGCTGGACCTCGGCGGTACCGGCACCGGCTCGGGCGTCGTCCCCCAGGAGGCGTACCTCTTCGCCGGGACGGTCCGGGACGCCATCGCCTACGGCCGCCCCGAGGCGAGCCGACGCCGAGGTGGAGGCCGCGGCCCGGGCGGTCGGCGCCCACGACATGATCGCCACCCTCGACGGCGGCTACCTGCCACGAGGTCGCCGAACGCGGCCGCAACCTCTCGGCGGGCCAGCGCCAGCTGATCGCGCTGGCCCGGGCCGAGCTCGTCGACCCGGACATCCTGCTGCTCGACGAGGCGACCGCGGCCCTGGACCTGGCCAGCGAGGCGGTCGACCAGGCCGCGACGACCGGTTGACGGGCCGCCGCACCACGCTGGTCGTCGCCCACCGCCTGACCACGGCGGCCCGCGCGGACCGGGTCGTCGTGATGGACCGCGGCCGCGTCGTCGAGAGCGGCACCCATGACCAGCTGCTCGCAGCCGGCGCCGCCTACTCCGAGCTGTGGGCTTCCTACGCCGACCGCCCCATCGAGAACGCGCCACCACCCGCCAGTTGATCCGTGGGTACGTGGGCGAGATCCACCGATGAGTTCCGCCGGCTGGGCCGGTCCACCAGGACGTACGCCATCGAGCCACCGAGTGGAGACCCAGCATGACCAGTCCCGCACACCCCGGCCGCATGCTGTTTGTGAACATTCCCGTAGCGGACCTCGAGCGCAGCAAGGCGTTCTTCGCGAAGCTCGGGTTCAGCTACAACCCGATGCTCACCGACGAGACCGCCGCTTGCATGCTGGTTGGCGAGCACGCCTTCGTCATGCTGCTCAGCCGTGAGAAGTTCGCGGAGTTCTCGAAGCTGCCGATCGCCGATGCCACCACGCACACGTTGGCGCTGTACTGCTTCAGCGTGTCGTCCCGCGATGAGGTCGATACGGTCAGCGCCGCTGCGCTCGCGGCGGGCGGCTCCGAGGCGGATGACGCCGAGGACTACGGCTTCATGTACTCACGCAGCTTCTTCGACCTCGACGGCCACGGCTGGCAGGTCATGTGGATGGACCCGGCGGCGGCGGAGCGGGGGCCCGAGGCGTTCGCGGCCTCGATGCAGGACGCCGACGCCCCGGCCTGACCCACCACCACGTTCCGCACGTGCGACGTCGTCGTGCGGTACGGGCAGCAGCGTGCAATCTGAGGACGCGGCGGCGGACCATCATCCGCCGCCGTCCATCCTCGGGTGTCTCAAAGTGGGCTGGTCAGCCGTGCGGAGGCTGGCTGCCTCGATGGGCGTCAGCGCGCCGCGGGTATCGGCGCCGCACCGTCGGCGACGGTGGGGCGGCCGGCGTCGGCGGCCATGCGGGCCGAGAGCGTTGCGGCGTCGGCGCCGACGAACCCGAGCAGTGCCGAGCCCCGGGAGGTCTGCCAGGGCAGGCCGAGGAAGTACAAGCCCGGTACCTCGGTGACGCCGGCCTCGTGCCGAACCTGCCCGTCGTCGACGACACCGGGCAGGTACAGCCAGGGGTAGTCACTGCGGTAGCCGGTGGCCCACACCACGGCGTCGACTTCGGCGGTGCTGCCGTCGGCGAAAGTGGCTGTGCGGCCGGCGAAGCCCGCCAGCCGCGGCCGGAAGTCGATCCCGCGGCGCCGCAGGGTGCTGGTGCGGCTGCCGATGACCAGATCGCCTCGGGCGCGCATTCCACCGCCGGGCATGGCAGACCGCGCCGGGGCGGGGCGCCGCGCTCAAGGGGCTTGCCTGCGTAGCGGCGGCGCGAGGGACGGAGTCGATGCGGCCCGGCTGCTGGGAGCCGCCAGCAGGTGGCGGGTGAGGCGCCATCGTCCCCTCAACCGACTGGAGGGCATCGACGTCGACCGCGCCGCAGTCCGCACGCGCACGCTGCTCGGCGACGACGACTTCGAGGCCGCGTACCCGCAGGCGCCGACGATCCTCATGCCGTCGTCGAGCGCCTGGAGACGGAGCTGGCGAACCGTTGAGCCGTGTGGCGGAGGCCCGGCAGAGCGCTGGGGCTAGCCGTCCTCCGCCGCCGGGCCGAACAGCGTCAACTGCAGCCCCGCCGGGGCCTCGAGACGAGAGTTCAGCGTTTCCCACGGCGTGACCGTCGGCGGAGCGACCAACCGCGCCCCTGCGTCGACAAGACGGTCCGTGGCGTCACTGGTGTTCTCGACCGCGAAGCAGACGCGGACATGTCCCGCGACTCGTGTGCCCACCTCGACCTCGTCGATGTACTCGGCATACGGCGGATCGTTGAGCTCGAGCGTGGCGCGGCCAGCCGACAGGATCACGACGTGCCCGCCGTTCGCCTCGTAAGCCTCCTGTTCGCGTAGGCCGAGGACGTCCCGATAGAAGTGCAGCGCAGATTCATAGTCGGTAGCCGTCACGACAAGCCTCAGCTCGCTTACCTGTCCCGGTTCAGACGACACGTGATCTCCCTCAGTGACTACCGAGCTGGAGGGACATGACGCCCGCCGTCTCGGCACGAATGGGTCCTAGCCCAGCCCTATCAAAGAAGCCAACGCGTCCGTAGGTGTCGGCACGCCCACCGAGTCGGCCGAGTACAGGCGTCAGCGCCAGAATTCGGTGAGCTGCTCGGCAAGCGCTCTGCCTTGGTCGTAACCGGCTCGAGCGGCGGGCGGACGCAGCGACAGATCCATCGCATTGGCGCCGAACAGGTGCTCGGAGTTGCTGTCCGGGAAGATCGTTTCGACTCTGCTGCCGCCGGCGCGTAGTTCGTCGACCTGTGCTGCCAGATGGGTGCCCCACTCCCGCGGATGCCGCGATGTGCCGCCAAATGGTGACAGCACCAGCACCCGCCCGTATCCGGCTGCCAGGTCGGCATTCTCGACGGATCGGTAGCCGCCGTCGATGTACCGGTGGTCGCCGATGCTGTAGGCAGGGCCGCCGGCAGTGCTGGCGGCAACGGCGTCCACCAGGTCGACCCCGCTGTGGCGGTCGAACACGACCGGTTCACCGGTATGGGCATCGACCACCGTGATGAGCACTGCTTGTTCCGGCCAGCGCTGACTGGGCAGCCGGGCGGCGACGGTAGCGCGCCACCGCGTTGACCCGGAGCCGTCCGACGCCGCAGCCATCTCGAGCGCCGCCGCACCCATTCTGCGGCGCATGTCGGCCGCGTCCTCAGCGGCGGCGATGATTCGGCTCATTCTCTCCAGATGGTCGGCCACCGGCCCCCTGGGAACGCCTCCACCGTCGGCTGTGACCGGAGGAGTCCGTGGCTGGGGCGCAGCGGCAAGGATGGCGGCAAACAGTTCGATCGGGGTCGCGCTGGTGATCTGGGCCGCGGCCGTCGATCCGGCCGACGTCCCGATGATCACATCGGCCGCGGTCACGTCCAATCCGGCATCGAACAAGCCGGCGATGACGCCGATCAACCACGCGTTGCCGGTCGATCCGCCACCGCCGAGGACCAACGCTCGCTCGCCCGCGGCGGGCGCCCGCCTCGTGGCGTCGATCTGCGGCTGATCCTGGTCAGACCTCGGCCGGTCGGAGGCCGTCGTCGAAGTGACGTGCAGAGGTGAAGAAGGTGTTGTGTTCATGGGAGTCGCCTCTCGCGAATTGCCTGGCGGGGCGCTCCCGGTGGCGACTACCTCAGTCGCGCGATCGTGCACTGCAGGGGAGCACCCACTGCGGACATTGCGTTCATGGGTCTCACCTCCTGCCGATGGATCACGATCGCCGGGACGATCGCACACCGGCTACGCGGCGCGCAACCGACATCACGCCGGTTGCCGTGCGCCCCTCAATGCGTCGTCCCCAATCACCGGCAGCGGTGTCACGCTCGGTTGCACGAGTTCACTGCTCGTCGAGGGCGTGCACATCCGCGTCATCCACACCGCGACAGGCGAACTACTCCGCGAACTGATCCTTGACCCCGGCCGCGATTACCACCCCACCGGCCGACCACCCGGCCCAGCCCCGAAGCACTAGCCCGGACCGACGAGTCGTCGGTCCGGGCTATGCCGATGTCCTGAGACATCACGCTGTCGGGCTGACAGGATTTGAACCTGCGACCCCCTGACCCCCAGTCAGGTGCGCTACCAAGCTGCGCTACAGCCCGCGTGCCGTGCACTCCCGGGATACCCCGGGCCGCGCGACGACCGCCTGAGCAGGTTACCGCACGGCGAAGTGCCCTCTGGCCCCACCGGGTCGCCGTCCCCCGGGCCCAAAGGCCGTGACACCCGTCGGCCGCCGGTCACTAGCGTCGCGGCCCACGGGGTGTTGCCGTCGTCGAGCAGGGGCTCTGTCATGGGCAGAACATTCGCCTCCCGAGTCAGCCACCCGCGGCTCAAGTGGGTCATCCTCGTGTTCTGGCTGGTCCTGGCCGCCCTCGCGGCTCCGCTCGCGGGCGGCCTGACCGACCAGCAGGACAACGACATCGCGTCGTGGCTGCCGGGCGACGCGGAGTCGACCGTCGCGCTGGAGCGGCAGATCGAGCTCGGCTCGGACCCCGACGTCGTTCCCGCCGTCGTCGTCTACGAGCGCGAGGACGGGCTCACCGCGGCGGATGCCGACGCCGTCGCGGAGGACGCCCGCGCCTTCGCCCAGCTCGACGCGCTCGACGGAACGGTCGTCGGGCCGATCCCGTCCGAGGACGGGCAGGCGGTCGCAGCTGATCGTCCCGATCAACCCGGGCTCGGGCGGCTGGGAGGCCATCGCCCCGATCGTCGACGACATCCGCGCCGAGGCATCCGACGGTCCCGACGGGCTGGCGGCGTACGTGACCGGCCCGGCCGGGAACGCGGCCGACTCGTCCGAGGCCTTCTCCGGCCTCGACACGCACCCTGCTCTACGCCGCGCTGGGCGTCGTCATCCTCATCCTGCTGTTCACCTACCGCAGCCCCGTGCTGTGGATCCTGCCGATCTTCTCGGCCGTGATCGCGCTGTTCTGCGCGCAGGCCGTCGTCTACCTGCTCGCCCGCTACGCCGACCTGACGGTGAACGCGCAGAGCGCCAGCATCCTCACCGTCCTGGTCGTCGGCGCCGGCACCGACTACGCCCTCCTGCTGGTCGCCCGCTACCGCGAGGAACTGCGGCTGCACGCCGACCGGCACGAGGCCATGACCGAGGCGGTGCACCGGGCCGGGCCGGCGGTGCTCGCCAGCGGCGGCACGGTGATCCTCGGGATGCTGTGCCTGATCGCGGCGGACATGAACTCGACGCGCGGCCTCGGTCCGGTGGCCGCCATCGGCGTCGCGCGTGACCCTCGCTGGTGCTGATGACCCTGCTGCCGGCGCTGCTGGTCATCTGCGGGCGCTGGGTGTTCTGGCCGGTGCGACCGACCCTGGGCAGCGCCGAGCCCAGCGCGACCGGGTTCTGGGCCCGCGTGGGGGCGCCGATCAAGCCGCGGCCCCGGGCGGTGTGGCTGGGGACCTGCGCGGCGCTGCTGGTGGCCTCGATCGGCATGTTCGGCCTGAACGCCAAGGGCCTGACCGCGGCCGAGTCGTTCCGCGGCACACCGGAGTCGATCGAGGGCGACGCCGTGGCGACGGCGCACTTCCCCGCCGCCGCCGGCAATCCCGTCCACGTCCTGACCAGCGCCGACACGGCGGACGAGGTGGCCGCTGCCGTGGCCGCGGCCGACGGCATCGCGACGGTCGCGGAACCGCAGGTGATCGGGGACACCGCGCTGATCGAGGCGGAGCTCGCCGACGCCGCCGACAGCCAGGCCGCCTACGCCACTGTCGAGGAGTTGCGCATCGACGCTCGACGACGTCGGGGACGGCGAGGCGCTGGTCGGCGGCAACACCGCCCTGAACCTCGACGTCCAGACCGCCTCGCAGCGCGACAACCTGGTGATCATCCCGCTGATCATGCTCGTGGTGCTGGCCGTGCTCGGCGTCCTGCTGCGGGCGATCGTCGCGCCCGCTCATCCTCATCGCGACGGTGGTGCTGTCCTACGGCGCGGCGCTCGGGCTCAGCGCGCTGATCTTCGACTGGGCGGTAGGGGTCGAGTCGACCGACAGCTCGTTCCCGCTGTTCGTCTTCGTCTTCCTCGTCGCCCTCGGCATCGACTACAACATCTTCCTCATGACCCGGGTGCGGGAGGAGGCGTTCGACCACGGCACCCGGCGCGCCGCCCTGGTCGGGCTGGCGGCCACCGGCGGCGTCATCACGTCCGCGGGCCTGGTGCTCGCTGCGACCTTCGCGGTGCTCGCCACCCTGCCGCTGACGTTCACCACCCAGCTGGGCATCGCGGTCGCGCTCGGCGTCCTGCTCGACACGATCATCGTGCGCTCGGTGCTCGTCACCGCGCTCACCCTCGACGTCGGCCGGTGGATGTGGTGGCCCAGCAGGCTGGCGCACCGGCTCGACGAGCCCGAGCTGCCGGCCGGCGAGGCCGAGGACGTGCACCTGCCGGTCCCCCGGCGCCGAGAGCGGAGCCGGGGTCAGCCCTTCGGCCTATCGTTCCCCCGGCCCTCGCGGACCTTGACCGACACCTCGATCGGCGTGCCCTGGAAGCCCCACTGTTCGCGGATCTTGCGCTCGAGGAACCGCCGGTAGCCGGCCTCCAGGAAGCCCGTCGAGAAGACCACGAACCGCGGCGGGCGGATGTCGGCCTGGGTGACGTACTTGATCTTCGGCGCGCGGCCGCCGCGGGCCGGCGGCGGCGTCTCCTGCACCAGCGCCCGCACGAAGGAGTTCAGCTCCGCCGTGGGCACCCGGGACTCCCACGGCGGCCAGCGCCGACCGCAGGTGGTCGGCGAGCTTGCTGACCCCGCGGCCGGCCTTGGCGGAGATGTTGATCCGGCTCGCCCACCGCACGCGCGCGAGGTCGCGCTCGATCTCGCGCTCGAGCTGGTCGTGCCGGTCCTCGTCGAGGGTGTCCCACTTGTTGATCGCGATGACCAGGGCGCGACCGGCCTCGACGACCTGGGTGATCACCCGCTGGTCCTGCTCGCTGATCACCTCGTCGGCGGCCAGCAGCACCACGGCGACCTCGGCCGCCTGGATCGCGGCCTCGGTGCGCAGGCTGGCGTAGTACTCGGTGCCGCTGGCGGTGTTCACCTTGCGGCGCAGGCCCGCGGTGTCGACGAACCGCCAGTCCTCGCCGCCCAGCGTCACGATCGAGTCGACCGGGTCGACCGTCGTGCCGGCGACCGAGTCGACGACCGAACGCTCGTCCTTGGCCAGCCGGTTGAGCAGGCTGGACTTGCCCACGTTCGGCCGCCCGACCAGCGCGACCCGGCGCGGGCCGCCCTCCTCGAGCTGCTCGCGCGGGGCGGTGGGCAGCGCGTCGAGGATCAGGTCGAGCAGGTCACCGCTGGAGCGGCCGTGCAGCGCGCTGACCGGCTGCGGCTCCCCCAGCCCGAGCGACCACAGCTCGGCGGCGTTGCTCTCGCTGCGCTCGTCGTCGACCTTGTTGGCCACGAGGATCACCGGCCGGTCGCTGCGCCGCAGGATCCGGGCGGCGGCCAGGTCGGTGTCGGTGGCGCCGACGGAACTGTCGACGACGAGCGCGATGACGTCGGCGGTCTCCATCGCGTACTGGGCCTGCCGGGTGATCGACGCGCCCAGGCCGATGGCCTTCGGGTCCCAGCCACCGGTGTCGACGACGGTGAACTTCTTGCCGTTCCAGAGCGCCTCGTAGGAGATCCGGTCGCGGGTGACCCCGGGGATGTCCTGCACGACCGCGGCGCGGCGGCCCAGGAAGCGGTTGACCAGCGTGGACTTGCCGACGTTCGGCCGGCCGACGATGGCGACGACCGGCAGCGGCCCGCCGTTGGTCTCGGTCATGCCCACTTCTCCGCTCGGACGGCCTTGCCGGCCAGTTCGCAGACCCGGGCGATGACGGCGTCACGGTCCAGGTCGGTGCTGTCGACGATGACGGCGTCCGCGGCCGGCCGCAGCGGGCTGTCGGCCCGGCGAGCTGTCGTACTCGTCGCGACGGCGCAGGTCCTCGGCGAGCGCCGCGATCTCGGCCGGGTCGGTGACGCCGAGCTGGCGGCCCGCCGCTCCGCCCGGATCTCCGGCGCGGCGGTCAGGTAGATCTTCACCGTCGCGTCCGGCAGGACGACGGTGCCGATGTCCCGCCCCTCGACGACGACGGCGGCGGCCGCGGCCACCAGCGAGCGCTGCTGCTCGACCAGCTGACGGCGCACGGCGGGCACCGCGGACACCGGCGAGACGGCCCGGGTCACCTCGGCGCCGCGGATGCGCTCGGCGACGTCGACGCCGTCCACCAGCACCAGCTCCTCGCCGGACGTCGTCCCGACCTCGATGCGGGCGGCGGCGACCACGCGGGCCACGGCGTCGGCGTCCTCGGGGTCCACCCCGGCGTCGAGGACGGCGACCGTCGCGGCGCGGTACATCGCGCCGGTGTCGAGGTAGTCGGCGCCGAGCTTGGCGGCGACGGCGCGCGCGACGCTGGACTTGCCGGTGCCGGACGGTCCGTCGAGGGTGACCTGCCCGCGGAAATCGCTCACTGGGCGATGTCCCGTCGGAGGGCCACGGCACCGCGGAGGTAGACGTGCTGCATCTCGCTGCGCGGTTTGGCCGTCTCGACGTGCGCCATGAGCCGCAGCACCCGCGGCAGCGCATGCGCGACGTCGATCTCGGTGGCGCACATCAGCGGGACGTCGCCCATGCCGAGCTCGCGGGCGGCCAGCGCCGGGAACTCCGACACGAGGTCGGGGGTGGCGGTGAACAGGATGCTGATGACGTCGTCGTGGTCGAGTTCGTTGCGCTCCAGCACGGCGGTGACCAGCTCACGGGTGGCCTCGAGCACCTGCTCCCGGTCGTCGGCGTCGACCTGCGTCGCGCCCCGGATGGCTCGGACGGCCATGCACACTCCTTGTCGATGTTGCGGCGTCCGGATGCCGGAGCCCTGTCGAGTCTAGGTTCGCCGCGCCACCCGGCCGACGGTGAGCGCGAATGCCCAGGTCGTTGCGTCAGAACTGGGCGTCCGCGCACACCGTCTGCGGGGGTCAGAGGCCGACGAGCTCCTGCAGGGTGCCCAGCTCCTGGCGGCTCAGCTGCCGGATGGAGCCCGAGCGCATCCGCTGCAGCTCGATCGGGCCGACGGCGGTGCGGGTCAGCCGCGACACCGGCAGGCCCACGTGGGCGAGCAGCCGGCGGACGATGTGCTTGCGGCCCTCGTGCAGCACGACCTCGACGACCGACTGCCCGGCGTGGGTGTCGACGACCCGGAAGCCGTCGACCTTGACTGGCCCGTCCTCGAGCTCGACGCCGGCCCGTAGCCGCTTGCCCAGGTCGCGCGGCACCGAGCCGGAGACCTGCGCGAGGTAGGTCTTCTTCACCTCGTAGGACGGGTGGGCCAGCCGGTGGGCCAGCTCGCCGTCCGTGGTGAGCAGAAGGAGGCCCTCGGTGTCCTGGTCCAGCCGGCCGACGTGCACCAGGCCCGGGGCGAGGTCGCCCACCAGGTCGCCGATGGTGGGCCGGTTGCGGTCGTCGCTCATCGCCGTCAGGACGCCCGGCGGCTTGTTCAGGGCGTAGGTGACGCGGTCGTCGCGCAGCTCGATCCGGACGCCGTCGACGGCGATCTTGTCCGTGGTCGGGTCCACCCGCATGCCCTGCACCTGCACGACCGCGCCGTTCACGCTGATGCGGCCGGCCTCGATCATGTCCTCGCAGACGCGGCGGGAACCGACACCGGCACGGGCGAGCACCTTCTGCAGGCGTTCCCCCTGGCGGTCGTCGTCGTGGTCGTCGTGCTGCTGGTCGCCGGGGTGGATGGGGGCGAGCTCCATGTCCTCCGACCAGCCGTCGCCGGCTGCTGTGGTGGTCTCGTCGTCAGGACTCGCGATGTTCATCGCCGCCCAGTGTCCCACCCGGCGCTCACCCGGCC
Source organism: uncultured Actinomycetota bacterium (assembly GCA_963748305.1). Taxonomy (GTDB): domain Bacteria; phylum Actinomycetota; class Actinomycetes; order Mycobacteriales; family Geodermatophilaceae; genus Blastococcus_B. The sequence continues at coordinate 27,824 of CAVVIN010000027.1, forward strand.
GCAGCGAGAGCGCATTCAGCAGTTCGCACGGCTCCAGTCGTCGACGACGGTGCTCCCGTCTTCCAATCGCGCCTGCAGGACAAAGAACTCGGTCAAGGCCCTCATCCCCTCCCGAGAGGCGAGATCGCCGTCGACGTGTGCAAGGTCGTCACGCGCGGACGTCGCCTCCTCCACCAGGGAGGTCCACCGCTGCGCCAGCTCCGCGGGCGGCTCGACCGCCTCGAGGCGCTCCACGGCCTCGGCAGCCAGATCGTCGAGCTGGTCCGGTGGCGCGTCGGGTGCCCCGAGGTCATCCGCGAGGTCCCGAAGCAGGGTGTCTGCCTCCACACAGAACGTGCTCGAGTGCTCCGGCTCCGCGACGTGCGCACAGGCGGCCAGGACGGGGAGCGCGGCGAGGACGACGGCGAAACGGACCACCAGAGCACGGCACATTCCGGCACCGTAACGACGCGGAAGGTCCCGGCCTTCCGTTGTCCACAGGCGGAGTCAGCTGTCGGGGTGCTCGTCGAGCATCGTGGCGGTCTCGGGCAGCAGGGGGGCGAGCTCGGGCAGCTCGTCGAGGCCGGTGAGCCCGAGCCGCTCCAGGAACAGCGGCGTCGTCGCGTAGAGCCCGCCGCCGCTGTCGGGGTCGGTGCCCACCTCGTGCACCAGCCCGCGGCCGATCAGCGTGCGCATGACGCCGTCGACGCCGACACCGCGGATCCCCGACACCCGAGCCCGCGTGACCGGCTGCCGGTAGGCGATGACGGCGAGGGTCTCCAGCGCGGCCTGGGTGAGCCGGCTGCGCTGCCCGTCGACCAGGAACCCCTCGACGACGGCGGCGTGCTCGTCGCTCGTGTAGAGCCGCCAGCCGTCGCCCACCTGGCGGAGCGTGATCCCCGCCCGCCGGGAGCGGTACTCGTCGGCCAGCTCGGCCAGCCCCGTGCGCACCTGGTCGACCGGGCAGTGCAGGGCCGCCGGCCAGCGTCCCGTCGTCGACGGGGTTGTCCATGACGAACAGCAGCGCCTCGAGCCCGCCGCGCAGCTCCACCGGGTCGAGCAGCTGCAGCGGCTCCTCCGGCAGGGCCTGCTCCTCCGGGGCGGGCTCCCCCGCCGGCACGTCCGCCGAGGTCGGGTCCTCGGCCGGCTCTTGCGCGGGCTCGTCCTCCGCCGGCACCGCCGGGACGTCACCCTCCTCGACCGGTCGCTCGGCGACGCGGGCGGCCAATTCCTTGCCGATGGCGTCCCACGTGCCCGGGTCGGCGTCGCCGCGGCGCTCGGCGTCCTCGCGGGTGGCCGCCAGCTCGGCCGCCAGCGCGTCCCAGGAGATCGGCGCCGGATCGGTCCGCGGCTGCTCCTCGCTCATGCGTACTCCTCGTCACCGTCAGGCGCGTCGTAGTCGTCCACGGTGTCTGCGTCGTCGTCCGCCTCGGCCGCGAGGATCGCACCGCCGGTCCACCGGACGTGCAGCTCGCCGAGCGGAGTCAGCTGCTCGAACGCCACGCGCTGCTGCCGGTACAGCTCGAGCAGGGCCAGGAAACGCGCGACCACCTCGTTGGTGTGCCCGCAGTCGGCGGTCAGCGCCCGGAACGTCGTCGTCCCCGCGCGGACCAGGTGGTTGCGCACCAGCAGCAGCTGTTCGGCGACGCTCACCGCCGGCGCGTGCAGGTGCGAGACGCTGACCAGCTCGGGCACCTTGGGCGTCAGCGCCCGGGCGGCCAGCGCGGCGAACTCCTGCAGCGTGAGATCCAGGGTGACCTCGGGCATGAGGTCGGCGAACCGCGGCTCGAGGGCGGCATCCCGGGGGAAGCGGCGGGCGGCCTCGGCCTCGCGTTCCCGCAGGAACGCCGCGGCCAGCTTGTAGGCCTTGTACTGCAGGAGCCGGGCGAAGAGCAGGTCGCGGGCCTCGAGCAGCTCGAGGTCCTCCTCGTCGTCCACCTCGGCGGCCGGCAGCAGCCGCGCGGCCTTGAGGTCCAGCAGCGTGGAGGCGACCACCAGGAACTCGCTGGCCTGGTCGAGGTCCAGTTCGTCGCCGAGCGCCTTGAGGTAGGCGATGAACTCGTCGGTGACCTTGGACAGGGCGATCTCGGTGACGTCGAGCTTGTGCTTGCCGATCAGCTGCAGCAGCAGGTCGAACGGGCCTTCGAAGTTGGTGAGCTTGACCGTGAAACGCGACGACGCGGCCTCGGAAGCCGTAGTGGCCTCCGCTGCCGCGTCGGTGCTGCTGCTCACGGACGCCGAGCCTATGCGTCCGCCGTCTCAGTTCCCGCGGAGCCGCCGGACGAGCACGGCGTCGTCCCCGCGCTCCTCGAGGTCGGCGAGCAGGACGGCGATCGCCTCGCGGACGATCCGTCCCCGGTCTGCGGCAACCCCGTGCTTGCCGCGGAGGATCAGCCGCGCGGTCTCCAGCGCGAGGAGTTCGTCCTGGGAGATGTAGACGGTGATCTTCTCGTCGTGCTTGGTGCGGTCGCGGTTGCGCGCCGGACGGCCCCGGGTCGGGGTGTGCGGCTGCAGGGTCGGCGCGGGCGCCGGGGCGCGGAACGACGAGAGGTCGTCCGGGCCGCCGGCACCGCCGGGCACCAGCGTGAGCGGCATGCCGCCGTCGGTGGGCTCCTCACGGCGGGTCGCCCCGCCGCGCAGCGCCGGCGAGCTGGTCGTGGTGCTGAGGCTCGGGAGCTCGGTCACCTCGGGCACCGACGCGGTGTCGGTGCGGCGGAACAGCTCCGAGGCACCCGGCAGAACCGGCCGCCGTGTCACAGCGCCAGCACCTCCCGGGCGAGGTCCCGGTACGCCGAGGCGCCCCCGGACGTGGGTGCCCACGTGGTGATCGGCTGTCCGGCGACGGTGGTCTCCGGGAACCGCACGGTGCGCTGGATGACGGTCTGGAACACCACGTCGTCGAAGGCCTCGACCACGCGGCTGAACACCTCGCGGCAGTGCACCGTCCGGGAGTCGTACATCGTCGCGAGGATCCCGGAGATCTCCAGCGACGGGTTGAGCCGCTCCTTGACCTTGTCGATCGTGTCGACGAGCAGGGCGACACCGCGGAGGGAGAAGAACTCGCACTCCAGCGGGATGATCACGCCCTGCGCGGCGGTCAGGGCGTTCACCGTCAGCAGGCCCAGCGAGGGCTGGCAGTCGATGAGGATGTAGTCGTACTCGTCGCGCACGTCGGCGAGCACCCGCAGCAGGGTCTGCTCCCGGGCCACCTCGCTGACCAGCTGCACCTCGGCGGCCGACAGGTCGATGTTGCTCGGCACCAGGTCCAGGCCCGGGATGTCGGTCGGCACCCGCACGTCGCGCAGGGTGGTCTTCCGCTCCATCAGGGCGTTGTAGATGGTCCGGTCCATGTTCTGCGCCGGCACGCCCAGCCCGACCGAGAGGGCACCCTGCGGGTCCAGGTCGATCAGGAGCACCTTGCGGCCGAACTCCACCAGCGCGGCGCCCAGGTTGATGGTCGACGTCGTCTTGCCGACGCCACCCTTCTGGTTGCACATCGCGATGATGCGGGCGGGGCCGTGCTCGGTGATCGGCTTCGGGTCGGGCAGCGGACGCTGCCGGGCCTTGGCCGGGTCGAGCCGCGAGGCCGCGGCGCCCATCTCGGGGTCGCTGTCGTGCGGGCGCGCGACGGCAGAGGCCGCGTCCGCTCGGGTAGCCATGGGTCTTGTTGCCTCCACCTCGTGCCCGATTCCGGTCGTTCCGGTTGCGGTCAGCCGTCCTGCCCGCTCGGGTGATGAGGACGCTAGGGAGTCTGGTGGACCTTCCCAAGGAGGCACGCCGGACGCTTTGTCGACATGGCGACGAATGCCAACTTCTGTGACAACACAACCCGAATCCGGGCAAATGTTTGCCAAGTCAGCCGCATCGCCGCTGTCAGATGCGCGCCCGTGGATGGCTACTTGCATAGACCTCCCGCAGCCGGTCGACGGTGACGAGCGTGTACACCTGCGTCGTCGTCACCGAGGCGTGTCCGAGCAGTTCCTGGACGACGCGGACGTCGGCGCCGCCGTCGAGCAGGTGGGTCGCGAAGGAGTGCCGCAGGGTGTGCGGCGACATCGCTGACAACTCCGTCCCGCCCGCCCCATGTCCGGCACGCTCGGCGGCCGAGCGGAGGATCGCCCAGGCGCTCTGCCGCGACAGCGGCCCGCCGCGGACGTTGAGGAACAGCGCTCCCCCGCGGACGCCGGCCTTCCCGTTGGCCGCCAGCGCGGGGCGCGCCCGGACCAGGTACTCCTCGACGGCCCGGAGCGCGTAGCTGCCGACCGGCACGATCCGCTCCTTGCCGCCCTTGCCGGCCAGCCGGACGGCGGCCTGCCCGCGGTCCAGGTCGTCGACGGCGAGGCCGACCGCCTCCGAGATGCGGGCGCCGGTGCCGTACAGCAGTTCCAGCAGGGCGCGGTCGCGCAGGCCGCGCGGCCCCTCCACGGTGCCGGAGGCCTCGATCAGGGCCACCACCGACTCGACCGGGACCGCTTTGGGCAGCCGCCGGGCGGGTGTCGGCGGCCGCACCTCGTGCGCGACGTCGTCGGGGACGAGACCGTCGAGCAGCGCGAACTTGTGCAGCCCGCGGACGGCGACGACCGCGCGCGCCGCCGACGTCGTCGACAGCGGCGGGTGCTCGTCGTCGCCCTGCCGGAGCGCGGCCAGGAACCCCGAGACGTCGGACTCGGCGATCTCCCGCAGGCTGCGGACGCCGGCCGCCTCGAGGTACTCGACGTAGCGGCGCAGGTCGCGGCGGTAGGACGTGATCGTGTTGGCGGCCAGGCCGCGTTCGACGGTCAGGTGGTCGAGGTAGCCGGAGACGACCCGCTCGACGTCGGGTCCGGCGTTCAGGGTGCTGGTCAGAGAAACGCCTCCTGGAGTGCGGCGGCGGCCATGCCGTGGGCGTCGGCGACCTCGGCGAGGACCACCTGCCCGCCGACCACGTTGACACCGCGGGCCAGGGCCGGGTCGCCCTCGACCGCCGCCGCGGTGCCCTGGTTGGCCAGCGCCATCACGTAGGGCAGCGTCACGTTGGTCAGGGCGTGCGTGGACGTGTTGGGCACGGCGCCGGGCATGTTGGCCACGCAGTAGAAGACCGACTCGTGCACCCGGAACGTCGGGTCGTCGTGGGTGGTGGGCCGGGTGTCCTCGAAGCAGCCGCCCTGGTCGACGGCGATGTCGACCAGCACCGAGCCCGACTTCATCCGCGACACCAGTTCGTTGCTGACCAGCACGGGCGCCTTGGCGCCGGCCACCAGGACCGCGCCGATGACCAGGTCGGCGTCGAGCACCGCCCGCTCCACCTCGTAGGCGTTGGAGGCGACGGTCTGCAGGTGCCCCTGGTAGATCTTGTCGGCGGCGCGGAGCTTGTCGATGTCGCGGTCGAGGACGACCACCTCCGCCTGCATGCCCAGGGCGATCGCCGCGGCGTTCATGCCCGACACCCCGGCCCCGATGACGACGACCTTCGCGGCGTAGACGCCGGAGACACCGCCGAGCAGCACGCCGCGGCCCCCGTGGGCCCGCTCGAGGCTGTGCGCACCGACCTGCGGCGCCATGCGGCCGGCGACCTCCGACATGGGGGCGAGCAGCGGCAGTGCGCCGTCGGCGGTCTGCACCGTCTCGTAGGCGATGGCGGTCGTGCCCGAGGCGACCAGGGCGTCGGTGCACTCCTTGGAGGCGGCGAGGTGCAGGTACGTGAACAGGGTCTGCCCGGCCCGCAGCCGGTGGTACTCCTCGGCGACCGGCTCCTTGACCTTCAGCAACAGGTCGGCGTCGGCCCAGACGTCGTCGGCGGAGGGCACGATCGTCGCGCCGACCGCCGTCGAAGTCCGCGTCGGGGATCGACGACCCCTCGCCGGCGCCCTTCTCGACCAGCACGGCGTGCCCGGCGCGGACCAGCTCCGTCACGCCGGCCGGGGTCAGCGCGACCCGGTACTCACGATTCTTGACCTCTGCTGGAACCCCGACCCGCATCTTCCGACTCCCTTGGTCTGGTGGTCGTCCCCCAGGGTGACGGGTTCGCGCCCACCGCATCGGGCCGCCCGGTCGGGGCGCGCCTCGGCCGGAGTCTAGGCACGCCGCGCCGTCGGCTCCGCTCCCCGGCCCGGCTTCGTCGGGCCGGCTCCGCCGGGACGCCGGGCTCGAGTGGTGGGTTGTGGGCGCCCGCCGCGGCGTGTCGTCACGTGTCGCCGACCACAAGTCAGCACTCGACCTGCGGCATCGCGCCTCCGATCGAAGGATGGGCCGATGCAGCTCTACGCCCAGCACCCCGTCGTCCGCTCGCGGCAGCTGGCCGCCGACGGCGGCTTCATCGCCTGGATCGTGCTCTGGGTGCTGATCGCCCGCACGGTGCACGGTGCCGTCCTCGTCCTCGCCGAGCCCGGCAGGGCGGTGGCGGACCTCGGCGGCTCCGTCGCGGGCAACATGAGCTCCGCGGCCGACGCAGCGAGCGGCGTGCCCGTCGTCGGCGACGAGCTCGCCAGCCCGTTCGAGGCGCTGGCGGAGGCGAGCGACTCCGTCTCGGGCGCAGGCGTCGCCGCGCAGGACGCCGTCGCCACCCTGGCCCTGGTGCTGGCGCTGGTTCTCGTGGCCCTGCCCGTGGGCTGGCTGGCGCTGCGCTGGCTGCCGTGGCGGCTCGGCTACGCCCGGGAGGCGTCCGCCGCCGCCCGCCTCACCCGAGGGACGCCGGACCTCGAGCTGCTCGCGGCGCGCGCGCTGGCCACCGCGCCACTCCCCCGGCTCGCCGCACTGCCCCCGGGCACCGGCGCGGCCTGGCGGGCCGGCGACCCCGAGGCGGTCCGGGCGCTGGCGGCGCTGGAGCTGCGGCGCCTCGGGCTGCGCCTGCCCGACCCCGAACGGTCGGGCGCGGCGGCTCGTCTAGTCGGAGTCGGCGGGACGCAGCCGGGGCTTGGCGGCCCGGACCTGCGCCGCGGCCAGCAGCCCGATGACGGCGAGGGAGTTGCGGATGTCGCCGTCGAAGACCCGCTGGACGGCGTCGGCGAGCGGCACCCGCGACAGCGTCATGTCGGCCTCCTCGTGCTCGACGAGGAACCCCTCGGGGCGCTCCACGTCGGTGAGCTCCTCGGCCAGGTAGACCAGCACGGTCTCGTCGCAGAAGCCGGGCGAGGTGTGGACGGTGGTCAGCAGCGACCACTCGCCCGCGGCGAGCAGGGCCTCCTCGGCCAGCTCCCGCTTCGCGGTCTCCAGCGGCGGCTCGCCGTCCTCGTCGCGGAGCCCGGCCGGCAGCTCCCACAGGTGGGCGGCGACGGGGTGCCGGTACTGGCGCAGCAGGACGACCTGGTCGTCGTCGTCGAGCGCGACGACGGCGACCGCACCCGGGTGGTGGACGACCTCCCGCACGCTCTCCTCGCCACCGGGCATCGCGACGGTGTCGCGGCGCAGCGAGATGACCCGGCCCTCGTACACCTGCTCGCTGGCGACGACGCGGAACTCGTGCGCGCTCGGCATCAGATGCCGACCTTCTCGCCCTCGTCGATCGGCACGGGCAGCCGGGCTGCCTCCTGGTAGTCGATCGCGGCCTGCACGAACGCGGCGAACAGCGGGTGCGGGCGGGTCGGGCGGCTCTTGAGCTCCGGGTGCGCCTGCGTGCCGACGAAGAACGGGTGCACGTCGCGCGGCAGCTCGGCGAACTCGACCAGCAGCCCGTCGGGTGAGGTGCCGGAGAACACCAGGCCGGCCTCAGTGAGCCGGTCGCGGTAGGCGTTGGCCACCTCGTAGCGGTGCCGGTGCCGCTCGGTGATGTCCGTCGAGCCGTAGGCCGCGGCGGCGACCGAGCCCTTCTGCCAGGCTGGCGGGGTAGCTGCCCAGGCGCATCGTGCCGCCGAGGTCCCGCTCACCGGCGATGACGTCGAGCTGGCTGGCCATGGTGGCGATGACCGCGTCGGGGGTCTCCGGGTCGAACTCCGCGGAGTTCGCCTTCTCCATGCCGGCGACGTTGCGGGCGTACTCGATGACCATGCACTGCAGGCCGAGGCACAGCCCGAGGGTCGGGATGCCGTTGACCCGCGCGTACCGGATCGCGCCGAGCTTGCCGTCGATGCCGCGGACGCCGAAGCCGCCGGGCACGCAGACGCCGTCCACCCCGGACAGTGCGTGCGCCGCGCCCTCGGGGGTCGCGCAGTCGTCGGAGGGCACCCAGCGGATCTGCACCTTGTTGCGGTGCGCGAAGCCGCCGGCCCGCAGCGCCTCGGTGACCGAGAGGTAGGCGTCGGGCAGGTCGATGTACTTGCCGACCAGCGCGATGGTCACCGTCTGCTTGGGCGCGTGGACGCGGTCGAGCAGGTCGCCCCAGATCGTCCAGTCGACGTCGCGGAAGGGCAGGCCGAGCCGACGGACGACGTAGGCGTCGAGGCCCTCGCGGTGCAGCACCTTGGGGATGTCGTAGATCGACGGTGCGTCGGCGCAGGAGATGACGCCCTCGGCGTCGACGTCGCACATCAGGCTGATCTTGCGCTTGAGCCCGGTGCCGATCTCGCGGTCGGACCGGCAGACGACGGCGTCGGGCTGGATACCGATGCTGCGCAGGGCCGCCACCGAGTGCTGGGTCGGCTTGGTCTTGAGCTCGCCGGACGGCGCGATGTAGGGCACCAGCGAGATGTGCAGGAAGAAGCAGTTGTCGCGGCCGATCTCGTGCCGGACCTGGCGGGCGGCCTCGAGGAAGGGCAGCGACTCGATGTCACCGACCGTGCCGCCGACCTCGGTGATGACGACGTCGACGCGCGCTGAGTCCGACCCCGACCCGTCCCACCCGCTGCCGCCGGCCAGGATCCGCGCCTTGATCTCGTTGGTGATGTGCGGGATGACCTGCACCGTGTCGCCCAGGTACTCGCCGCGGCGCTCCTTGGCGATCACGTTCGAGTAGACCTGGCCGGTGGTGACGTTGGCCCGGCCGTCGAGGTCGGTGTCGAGGAAGCGCTCGTAGTGGCCGATGTCGAGATCGGTCTCGGCGCCGTCCTCGGTGACGAAGACCTCCCCGTGCTGGAACGGGTTCATCGTGCCGGGGTCGACGTTGAGGTAGGGGTCCAGCTTCTGCATCGTGACCCGCAGGCCACGGCTGGACAGCAGGGCGCCCAGCGAACTGGCCGTCAGTCCCTTGCCGAGTGAGGACACAACGCCGCCGGTGACGAAGACGAACTTCGTCGGCTGAGAGTTGTGAAGGGGGCCTCGTGAGCCGGGCTGATCACGCATTCCAGACGGTCGATCCACGGGATACGACCGTAACACGATCGGGGTCGTCGACCGGACCGGAACGGGGAGTGCCGTCGGCCACCTCCCCCTTTCCGGTGCCTCGCCGGCGGACCGACGCGGCCAGCCAGACCAGCAGCGGCACCAACAGGGCGGCGGCCGTCGCCGGCAGCGCCACCCCCGAGTCGTTGACGGCGGCGCCCAGCGTCAGGCTCAGCGCCCCCGCGAGCAGGCCGGCCCGCAGCGCGAAGGCGTCCCCCGCCGGGAGCCCGCCCGGCCCGGCCGGGGCGCCGTCGGCCGATCGCGTGCGGAGCAGCCCTCCGGGCCGGACCAGCCAGACCGCCGCGAGCAGCGCGACGGGCAGCATCTTCGCGAGCGGGCTGCCGAGCAGGATGTCGAGGTTGGCCTCGCCCTTGCGGCTGACCACCGTCCACGCCTCGCCGGTGAGCAGCTGCTCGACGAACCGGCCGAGGTGGCTGCGGTCCGACGCCGGCCGCAGCCAGTCGAGGTAGGCCACGGTGCCGACGGCGACCACCGCGGCGCCGACGATCAGCGCCAGCCGCGTCACCGTCACGCGGGCGTGCACCAGCAGCAGCGCGAGCAGCAGGAACCCGGGCAGCGCGGACAGCACGCCGCCGAAGTCGCGCCCCAGGCCGGGGGCCCCGATGATCCCGACGGTCACCAGGCCGATCCCGACGACGGTGCCCACGGTCGCCAGCCGGAGCCGTTCGGGGCGCACCCGCCGCCCGACCAGCGTCGCCACCGCCGCGGTGACCAGCAGGGCGCTGACCGACAGAAGTCCGAAGCTGAGGTTGCCGTAGCCGGTGAACCGCCCGGCCACGATCGCGTCGTAGCCGAACAGCCCGTTGAGCTCGAGGTTCGAGCCGGTGAGCACGTCGAGAATCAGCGTGGCCAGCGTGATGCCGACGATCGCCAGCGGCGGGCCCAGGGGGTGCGCCCGCCAGGGCCCGAGGACGGCGACGGTCGCGACGAGCAGGTCGGCGATGACGACGGCGCCGACCATCGCGGGCACCGGCGCCCCGGTCGACTCCCAGGGCACGAGGCCGGCCAGGTAGGTGGCCACCGGCAGCGACGCCGTCACGAGGGCCAGGATCCGCAGCAGCGCGCGGGCCCCCTCGCTGCCCGTCTCCCGCGTCGGAGCGGCCGCGCCACCGCCACCCGCCCAGGAGCGCCATGCCGAGCACGACGAGCACCGCCGAGGCGGTGACCACGATCCAGAAGAAGGTGCCGACGTTGCGGTAGTGCACGCTGGCGGCGGTGGCGACGTCGTCGAGTTCGGCGATCGCCTCGGCCGTCCCCGGCCGCTCCCCGCTGACCTGCAGCGGCTGACCGTTCATCGACGGCGGCACGGGCAGGTCCAGCGCCCGCAGCGCCGTCGGCGCGAGATCGATCAGCTGCACGAACGGGGCGCGGCCGGTGCTGGCGGAGGTGAGCCAGCCGGGCGTCGTGAACCCGGGGCCCGACGCGATGCCGACGTGCAGCTGCGGACGGCCGTCGTTGACCTCGGAGATGCCCGCCACCAGCAGCAGCGTGTCGCCCGGCGCGGCATCGATGGCGGCCCGGAGCCGACCCAGCTGCTCGTCGATCGCGGCGAGCGCCGCGGCCCGCGGGCGTGGCTCGGTGCCGAGGTCGGTCTTCTCCGCCCCGGGCGTGCCGGCGTCGCTGAGCTGCTCGAGGGAGACGAGGGTCAGCGGGCAGGAGTCGAGGACACCGGCGAGCTCGTCGGCGTCGGCCGGCAGCGTGTCGGCCCGGGTGATCTCGACGTCGGGGGCGGCCACCGCCATCGTGGCGGCCCGGCCCGAGACGGTCGCGCAGCCGACCGCGTCGCCCAGCGCGGCGGGCTCGGCGCCGAAGCGCGTCGTGCCCTCGTCGGCCGCCGTCCGGGCCACGGTCGCCTGCGGGTCGACCAGAGCGACGGCGGCGACCCGCTCCTGCAGGCCGCAGTGCGACAGCGTGGTGTCCAGCGCGGTCGCCGGCGCGTCCGGGTCCGTGGCCTGCCCGCCGCCGTCCTCGGGCGCCGGTTCGGGAGCCGCCTCGTCGTCCGGGAGCGGCACCTGCGGCATCGGCACCGGCAGGCAGCCCCTCGTCCGGGCCGGGGAACCGCGCCCGGTTGCCGGCGCCCAGCGTGGCCCAGCCGTCGAGCACGCAGGTCGTGGTGCGGGCCGCGCGCACCGACATGGCGCCGATCGGCGACTCCTCGGCCAGCCCCCAGAGCTCCGGCGTGTGCTCCGGATCGACGTCGCTCCAGACCAGGCCGGGCACCCCGACGACGACGACCCGGTCGGCGGCGACGTCCGCATCCCCGTCAGCCGCCGACGCCGCTGGGACGAACGCCGCCAGCAGCGTGGCCACGACGGCCCACAGCACGGCGACCCGGCGACCTGCGGCTCTCATGACCCGTCGGCCCCCGGGGACCCGAGCAGCTCGCGGTACACGGCCACGGTGCGGCGTAACGACGCCGCCTCGTCCGGCCAGCCCGCGGCCTGCTTCCGCCCCGCCTCGACCAGTTCCGCGGCGTGCGCCGGGTCGGTGAGCACGCGGACGACGGCGTCGCTCAGCGCCGCGGCGTCGCCCACCGGCACGAAGGACGCTCCGGCGCCGAACAGGTCGGGCATGCCCCCGGCGCGCGTGGCCACCAGCGGCGTGCCCGACCGCAGCGCCTCCTGGCCGGTGAACGGGGAGCCCTCCCAGCGCGACGGCAGCACGCAGAGATCGGCGGCGCCGAGCAGGTCGGCGACGTCGCCGCGGCGGCCCAGCAGCCGGACCGGCAGCCGCTCGGCGGCGATCCGGGTGGCCAGCACCAGTCCTCCAGCGGGCCGTCACCGGCGACGGCCACCAGCGGGGTCACCGGCAGCCGCGGGTCGTCGGCCCATCCGGCGACGGCGTCGAGCAGGACGTCGTAGCCCTTCTGCCGGTGCAGCCGCCCGACGGCGACCACCAGCGGCCGGCCGTCCTCGACGCCCAGCTCCGCACGGACCTCGTCCCGGGAGCGTTCCGCCGGGGGCAGCGGCGGCGCGAGCGCGGGCGCGACGCGGACGTCGGCGGCGCCGAGCCGTCGGGCGTTCTCGGCGAGGTCGCCGGAGACGGCCAGCACGAGGTCGGCACCGCGCACGGTCCATCCCTCGGCCTTCTGCAGCAGCCACTGCTTGGGGCCCCTGCCGTCCTGCAGGGCGTTGTGCAGGGTCAGCACCAGGGGTTGCGCGCGGCGGCCGCCCAGTCGGCGAGCCACGGCGGCGACCAGACCGGCCCGCAGGCCGTGGGCGTGCACGAGGTCGGCGTCGGCGGTGGCCGCGCGCAGCTGCGCGACCGCTCGCCGGTCCGCCAGGGGCGCCACGCCGGCCGAGATGCCGACCGGCGTGAACACGGCGCCCGGCCGCGGTGAAGTCGAATGTCCGTTCGGTCTCCAGGTGCGCCGCACACGGTCACGGTGGCGCCGGCGGCGCGCAGGGCGGGCAGCAGCGAGCGGATGTGGCTGCCCACCCCGCCGGCGCTCGTCGCGAGGACCTCGGCGATGCGACGGCCCTGCAGGGGCGGGCCCTCAGTCACCGTGCACCTCCTGTCGGGCGGGCGCGCGCAGCGCCCGGTAGGCCGCGGTCAACGGGCCGCGTGCCGTCCCCATCATGACGGCGCCCGCCACCACGAGCACGGCACCACCGGCCAGGACACCCGCGCCGACGGCCGCGAGCACGCCGCCCGGCACGGGGTCGGCGCCGAACAGGCGGCTCACGGTCAGCCCGGCCGCCCCGCCGAGCACGGCGGCCAGCAGCGCGGCCGACCCCGACCGGCCCAGCCCGGAGAGTGCCGACGGGCCGGCCACCCGGGCGACCACGACGAGCAGACCGAGCCCGGCCACGGTGACGCCGAGGCTGTGGCCGGCACCCAGCGCCAGGCCGCGGTCCTCGACGGGCAGCGTCGCCGACAGGACGACGTCCGCGACGACGGCGATCAGCCAGCCGCCGACGACGCACACCGTCGGGGCCTTCCACAGCCCGCGGGCGTACAGGGCGCGGGTCAGCAGGGCGACCAGGCCGTAGCCGAGCGAGGCCGGGCGCGAAAGCGATGATCGTGTCCCGCAGCGCGGCGACCGCCTCGGCGGAGCCGTTGGCGAGGAACACCCGGGCCATCGGCCCGGCGACGGCCACGAGCAGCGCGGCGGCGACCGCCGCGGTCACGACGGTGAAGACGACCACCGGTGCCAGGGCACCGCGGTAGCCCGCCTCGTCGCCGCAGGTCAGCCCGTTCGGACAGGCCCGGGTAGGCCGAGGTGGCCAGCGGAACGGCGAGCGCCGCCCACGGGACGAGGAACAGGGTCAGGCCGGCGGCGTAGACGACCTGCGTGCCGTCGGGCGTCCCGTCGTTGGCCAGCCGGATCGCGACCACCGCCACCAGCTGCTGGCCGGCCAGGGTGAGCACCCCGGCGAGGGCCAGCCGGCGCACCCGGGGCGCCGCGCCCACCGGGAAGCGCAAGGCGGGCCGCAGACCCAGCCGCAGCCCGCGCAGCGGGACGAGCAGGCTCAGGCTCAGGACCACCACGCCGAGCGTCGTCCCCACGCTGAGGACGAGCTCGGCCGGCGTGGTCAGGTCCTCGACGTCGGAGCTGCCACCGATGGCCGCGAAGAGCAGGTACGCGCCCACCACGACCACGCTGGACAGCAGCGGGGCGATCGCCGGCCCGGCGAAGCGGCGGTGCGCCTGCAGCACCCCGGTGAGCACGATCCCGATGCCGTAGAGCACCACCTGCGGCGCGAAGACCAGGAGGAAGCGCGCGGCGAGCGCCACCTCGGCGTCGTCGCCGCTGCCGAGCAGCAGCCGGGCGATCGGCTCGGCCAGCAGCGCGACCAGCGACGGAGAGCGGGGTGAGCACCAGCAGGGTCCAGCCGAGCAGCGCCGAGGCGGTGCGGCGGACCTGCTCGCGGTCGCCCACGGCGATGCCGCCGGCGAGCATCGGGACGACCAGGCTGGCCAGCGCCCCGCCGGCCACCACCTCGAAGACGATGTTCGGGACGGTGTTGGCCGCGAGATAGACGTCGCCGGTGCTGCCGGCGCCCACGGTGTTGGTGAAGACCAGCGTGCGGCCGAACCCGGCCAGCCGGGCGAGCAGGGTGAGGACGGCGATCAGTGCGGCGGCCCCGGCGACACCCCGGGCGAGGTCCCGGGACGTCACGCGGGCCGGCGGCCGAGGCCGGTCCAGTTCCCGTAGTCCCGGCGTGGCCTCGATGACCTTCGTGAAGCTGACCTTCTCGCTGGCCAGCGTCAGCGCGGCGATCGCGGCGAGCAGTGCCGGCCGCGCCGGCCGCGGCCCGGGACCGCGGCCAGCCGGAGGCCGAGCAGGGCGCCGAGGGCGTTGGCGCCGGCGTCGCCGAGCATGACCCGCTCGCCCAGGTCGTCGGGCAGCACCGCGAGCGTGGCGCCGAGCGGCCCGGCGACCAGCCCCCCACCGGGGCCGCGCAGCGTCGCCGCGGCGGCCAGGACGCCGGCCTTGGCGGCGCGACCGGGGCGCAGGTCGAGCAGGTTGAGCAGGTTGGCGGTGCCGGCGACCAGGCCGGCGGTGAGCACGCCGTCGACGAGCGCGCCGGACCGCGGATCCGCTGTCGCCGGCGGTGAGCACGGCGGCGACGGCCGCGGCGGCGCCGATGCCGGCGACCTTGACGGCGCCCGCCGAGACCCGGCCCTCCCGCAGCGCGCGCAGGTGGCCGGCCAGGCCCTTGTCGCCGGGCCTGCTCCGGGCGGGCGCCGGCCAGGTCGTCGTAGCCCCCGACGAGCCCCGACACGGCGCCGACGACGGCCGCGGCCGCCCGGTCCCGGCCGGGGCGCCGAGCACGCGCGGTGGCCGTGGCCGAGACGGCGAGCGCCGGGCCGCCGAGCAGGGTGACCGGGCGGCCGGCGTAGTTCATCCGCCGCCAGGGCGCCCCGCCGGGCGGGCGGTCAGCGCTGCGCCGCGGCCCGGCGAGCGCGAGCCGGGCGGCTGCCGCACCAGCGAGCGCGAGCCGGGCGTTGCCGGCCGGCGCTCATGGCGTCGTCGTGGGCACGGGCGGGACCGGCTGGGTGTCCTCTCCGGTGCCGTACTTGCCCGAGGTGCCCTCGCCCTCCTGGCCGAGCGCCAGGATCGTGCTGATCCGGCCGGCCGCGGCGTCGACGTTGTCGACCGTGGAGATCGCCGCCGAGAGCTCCGGGTCGGCCCGGATCACGCCGACCAGGCCGGTCTCCGCGGCGGAGGCGGCGTCGCCGGAGACGACCGCGCCGGAGCCGGCGGCGTCCAGGGCGCTGGCCAGGTCGACCAGGGTGCCGCTGCGCTCGGCGGCGTCGTCGCCGGTGAAGGCGCCGGAGGCAAGGACGATCGCGTAGTCGGCGGGAGCGACTGCGTCGCTGTCCTGGCTGAGCACGTCCAGCGCCGAGAGGCCGGCGAGGACCGAGGAGATGGGGGCCGCGTCGGGCGCCGTGCCGCCCGGGGGCACCATCAGCACCTGGGCCAGCAGGGCGCCGACCAGCTGACCGGCGTCGTCGGCCTCGGGCAGCTGGACACCGGACGGCAGGCCGCCGCCGGTGACGTAGCCCTGCAGGGCCGCCTCGGTGGACGGGTCGCTGTACGCGGGCAGGAGCGTGATCGTGCCGGTGACGGTGCCGCCGGCCTCGCCGACGAGGGCGGCCACGCGATTCCACGGTCTCCGGCGCGATCTCCTCGTTGGTGACGACGAGCAGCACCGAGGGGCCGGCGAGGGTGCCGTCGACGAGGGCCGGGGCGACGGCCTCGTCGAACGCCTGGGCGGTGTCGAGCCGGCGCCTGCAGCTGCTGGCGTCCGGTCCTCGAGGCTGCGCTTGTCCTGCTCGAGCTCGGCGACCTGGCCCTCGATGTCGGCGAGGATCGGCTCGTTGAGCGCGGTGGTCCCGATGATGATCCCGAGCGCGACCGCCAGGAAGACGGCGATCAGCGAGACCAGGTGATAGCGGAAGTCGATCACGAGAAGAGGTTCTCCAGCCAGAACACGAAGCTGTTCCATTGGTCGAGCAGCAGGTCGAGGTAGACCCGCCCGGCCGCGGAGACCGCGAGGGCCGAGCCGATGGCGACGAACGCGGCGAGCACCAGGACACCAGCGCGAGGGTGGAGATGCGGCTGCGGTAGAGCCGGCTCACGCCCTTGGCGTCGACCAGCTTGCCGCCCAGGCGCAGCCGGGTCAGGAAGGTCGAGGCCATGCCGCCGCGGCCCTTGTCCAGGAACTCGACCAGGGTGGCGTGCGTGCCGACGGCGACGATGAGCTTGGCGCCCTTCTCGTCGGCCAGCAGCATGGCGATGTCCTCGCTGGTCGCCGAGGCCGGGAACGTGATGGCCTCGACGCCGAGGTCCTGGACGCGGGCCAGGCCGGGCGCCCGCCCGTCGGCGTAGGCGTGCACGACGACCTCGGCGCCGCAGCGGAGCGAGTCGTCGCTCACCGAGTCCATGTCGCCGACGATCATGTCGGGCTGGTAGCCGGCCTCGCGCAGCGCGTCGGCGCCGCCGTCGACGCCGATCAGGACCGGGCGGTAGTCGCGGATGTAGGGGCGGAGGGCGTGCAGGTCCTCCTTGTAGTCGTAACCGCGGACGACGACCAGCGCGTGCCGGCCGTCGATCTGCGTCGTCACGTCCGGCACGCCGACGCCGTCGAGCAGGAGCGCGCGCTCCCGCTTCATGTACTCCATGGTGTTGGTGGCGAAGGCCTCGAGCTGGATGGACAGCCCCGCCTTCGCCTCCGTCATCGCGGCCTCGATCGACGCCTTGTCGTGCGGGGTGCCCTCGGCCAGGACCGTGCCGTCCTCGGCGAGCAGCTGGTTGCCCTCGACGCGGACGTCGGCGCCCTCCTTGACGGCGGTGAACACGTCGCGGCCGACATCGTCGAGCAGCGGGATGCCGGCGCTGATCAGGATGTCGGGACCGAGGTTGGGATAGCGGCCGGAGATGCTGGGCGCGGCGTTGACGACCGCGGCCACCCGGCAGCCGACGAGCGCGTCGGCGCTCACCCGGTCGATGTCGACGTGGTCGATGACCGCGATGTCGCCCGGCCGCAGCCGCTTGGTGAGGTTCTTGGTGCGTCGGTCGAGCCGGACGGTGCCGGCGACCCCGGGGCCCGCCTGCTGTGCCCGGCCGCGGCGGACGGTGCCGATACGCATGATCCGCATGCTCCCACGCTGCCCGGAAGCGCCGGTCCACCGACGCGCGACGGCGATCTCTCGGTTACTCACCGTGTTCGCCACCTCGGAGACAGCGACACGCGGGGAACGACCAGCCGAGCCGCCTCGCGGGACCGTTACCGAGTCGTGACTAGCGTGGCTGGTGTGACTGGAGTGGCCCGTGCCTTGCCCCTGACTTCCCCCGACATCGAGGTCGACGCCTCGGCGCCGACCGCCTCTGCGACGACCGCTCCCAGCGCCCTGATCAGGGCGGTTCCGTCCGTCCGGCGGTCCCCGGACGACGCCCCGCCCTCCCCCCAGCCCGTCGGGACCGCCCCTGCCCCTGGCGGTTCCGACGACTCTCCCGCGACGCCGCGCCCGGCACGTCGGGACCGCCCGAAGTCCGGTGTCCGGGAGCAGAAACGGCAGGAGACCCGCACCCGGATCGTCGACGCGGCCGCCGACTTGTTCGCGGAGCGTGGTTTCGACGCGGTCAGCGTGATGGAGATCGCGCGGCGCGCCGGCGTCGTCGAGAAGACCGTCTTCAACCATTTCCCGATGAAGGAGGGATTGGTCTTCGACGCCGACCCGCCGATGCGCGCCGCCCTGCTGGACGCCGTCCGGCGCCGCCCGGCCGGCGAATCGGTGTCCGCGGCGGCCGGCGGCTTCGTCGTCGGGGCCGTGGCTCTGCTCGGCACCCCGGAGGCCGCCGACGGCGTGGCGCGGATGGCCGAGGTGATCCGCGGCAGCCGCACGCTGCAGGTGCGCGAGCGGGAGATCCTCGGTGACCTCACCGACGCACTCGCGGCCCTGATCGCCGAGGAGACGGCGGCCCGGCCGGGCCAGCTGGAGCCGTGGTTGGCCGCCCACGCGGTGCTCGGGCTGTACGCGTCGCTGCTCGAACTCGCCCGCGACCGCGTGCTCGCCGGGATCTCGGGCCGGCAACTGGCAGCAGAGCTGCGCCGGCAGGGTCAGCGCGGCCTCGCGCTCCTGCAGTTCGGCCTCGCCGGCTACGCCAAGCGCCGGTGAGCTGTCGGTCAGCCCACCTGTCAGTGCCTTCAGCAGCTGGTCGGCGCGGTCGCCGGGGATCTCGGGGTTGCGGGTGAACAGCGCGACCGCGACCAGGTAGCCGTCGTCGGCGGCCCAGGCCCGCCCCTCGTCGCAGAGCCGCTGGATGTGCGCCCGCACCTTCGGCTCGCTGCTGTAGCGGCCGTAGTCCAGGCCCATCGCGAGGAAGTTGGCGACGCGGTAACCGAGGTCGCCGGCCGTGCGCACCGTCGTCAGCGGGTCCGAGTAGCTGGCCACCGCGGTGATCACGTTCTCGTAGCCGGCCTTGAGCAGCTGAAGCACGAGGTCGTTGCCGTGGACGCCACCCCACAGCTCGGGCATGAGGATGTCCCGGTCCGGCGCCGGGATGTAGGGCGGGTTGGCGATGACGCTCGACACCGGCCGTCCGCCGGCGGAGTCCGCCCGGTCGAAGAAGTCCCCGAGCTCCACGCTGTACCGGTCGGCGACACCCCGGGCGGCGATGTTGGCCCGCGCCTGCGCGACCGACGTCTCGCTGATGTCGTAGCTGGCCACCCGCAGCCCGGGCAGGCCAGCGACGACGTCGGCGATCGCGGTCGCGTCACCGGTGCCGAGCTCGACGACGCCCTCCTCGCCCCAGCGCAGCTGCGCGCGGTACTGCTCCAGGAACAGGCAGACCGAGAAGCCGTAGTGCGCCGACTCGTCAGCCGAGGAGAAGCACGTCATCGCCCGCCGGTACCCCGCGACCGAAAGCGAAACGCCTCCGTCACCCAACTGGTGCGGGACCGTGACCGCCGGATCAGCTGCGGTCGGCCGCCACGGCGAGCAGCTCGCGGGCGTGCGCCTGCCCGGTGTCGCTGTCGACGAGGCCGGAGAGCATGCGGGCCAGTTCGCGCACGCGGTCCTCCCCCTCGACGGCGCGGATGTCCGTGGCGGTGACCCCGGCGCCGGTGTCGGGCGACTTGTCGACGACGAGGTGCGTGTCGGCGAAGGCCGCGACCTGCGCCAAGTGCGTGACGACGACGACCTGGTGGTCGCGGGCCAGCCGCGCCAGCCGCCGGCCGATCTCGCCGGCCGCCTGACCGCCCACCCCGGCATCCACCTCGTCGAAGACCATGACCGGCACCGGATCGGCCCCGGCGAAGACGACCTCGATGGCCAGCATCACGCGCGAGAGCTCACCGCCGGAGGCGCCCTTGTGCACCGGCCGGGCGGGCGCCCCGGGATGGGCGGCGAGCAGCAGCGCCACCTCATCGACGCCGTCGGCGCCGGGGTGCTCCGGGTCGCTGTCGATCGAGAAGGACACGCGGGCGCTCTTCATGGCCAGGCCGGCCAGCTCGCGGCCCACGGCCGCGGCGAACCCGTCGGCGGCCTCGCGGCGACCGGCGGAGACCTGGGCACCCAGGTCATCCACCTCGGCCCGCGCGGCGTCCCGCTCGGCGGCGAGCTTGTCGAGTGCCTCGTCGGAGACGTCGAGCTCCGAGAGCCGGGCCTGCGCGTCGTCGGCCCAGGCCAGCACGCCGGCCAGGCCCTCGCCGGCGGCGGCGAACTTGCGGACCAGCGCCGTGATCGCCGCCCGCCGATCCATGACCTCGGCCAGCCGCGCGGGGTCGGCGTCGAGGTCGGCGACGTAGCCGGCCAGCTGACCGGCGACGTCGGACACGACGGCGACCGCGTCGGCCAGGTCCTGGGCGAGGAGGACCAGCGCGGGGTCGTCGGACGCCGCGAGCGCCCGCTCGGCGAGGGCGAGGGCGGCGGTGGCGTCCTGCGGGGCGTCCTCGCCGCCGAGGTCGCCGGTGACGTCGCCGACCAGCGCGAGGCGGGCCTCGTCGGCGGCGGCCCGCAGCGCGTCGGCGTCGGCCAGCCGGCGGGCCTGGGCGTCGAGCGACTCGTCCTCGCCGGGTTCGGGGGCCGCGGCCGCGATCTCCTCGAGGCCGTGCCGGAGCACGTCGGCGGTCTGCGCGAGCTCGCGGGCCTGGGTGCGCCGCCGCTCGAGGTCGGCGACCAGCTCGCGCCAGCGCCGGTAGGCGTCGCGGTAGCGCTCCAGGGTCGCCAGGTGCGCCGGGCCGGCGTAGCGGTCCAGGGCGCGGCGCTGCTCGGCCGGGCGGGACAGCCGGAGCTGGTCGGTCTGCCCGTGCACGGCCAGCAGCCCCTCGGCCAGCTCGGACACGACGCCGACGGGCACGCTGCGCCCGCCGAGGAAGGCGCGCGACCGCCCCTCGGCGCTGACCGTGCGGGCGAGGATGAGGCTGCCGTCGTCGTCGGGGTCGGCGCCGGCGTCGGCCGCGCGGTCCCAGACCGGGGAGTCGGCCGGCAGCAGGAGTCGGCCCTCGACGCCGGCGCGGCCGTTGGCCCGGACGCGCCCGGGGTCGGCCCGGCCGCCGAAGAGCAGGGTCAGCCCGGTGACGACCATGGTCTTCCCGGCGCCGGTCTCGCCGGTGACGACCGTGAGACCGCGGCCGAACTCGAGCGTGACGTCGTCGATGGCGCCCAGTCCACGGATGCGCAGTTCCGTGAGGCGGCCGGGCTCGCCGGTCCCCGGTCCGGCCGAGGCCGCGAGCGGGGTCAGCTGTCGTCGTGCGTGCCGGCACCGGTCCCCTCCCCAGCGATCACGTCGGTGCCAGTGTCCCCGTCGGCGTGGGTGGCGACGTCGCGGTCGATGACGCTGCCGTCGCCGGTGACGATGGCACGGGACAGGACGTTGCGGCTGGTGAACAGCTCGTGGCCGGGCCCGACGTGCCGGGCGTCGCGGAAGCCGCGCACCGGCAGACCGAACTTGGCGACCAGTCGGTCCCCGAAGGTCGATGCGTGCACGCGGGCGATGCGGACCGGCCGGTCGGCGCGCCGCACGTTCACCCGGCCGCCGTCGGGGATCTCGACGGCGCGGCGCCCGTCGGCCGAGGCCCGGGCGGTGTTCCCGTCGGGCGGGACGGCCACGGTGAGCACCGAGTCGGGCGAGGTCACCAGCGGCCGGGCGAACAGCGCGTGCGCGTTGCTGGGCACGAGCAGCAGCGCCTCGACGTCGGGCCAGACCACCGGCCCACCCGCGGAGAAGGCGTAGGCGGTGGAGCCGGTCGGGGTGGCGCACAGGACGCCGTCACAGCCGAAGCTGGTCAGCGGTCGGCCGTCGATGGCCAGGACGACGTCGAGGACGCGGGATCGCTCCGACTTCTCCACCGACACCTCGTTCAGCGCCCACGTGCCGCCGACGATCACGCCGTCGGGGTCGAGCACGTCGACCTGGAGCGCGAGCCGCTCCTCGACCGCGTAGGCGCAGCGCTCGATGGCGGTGAGGGTCTCCTCGACCGCCTCGGGTTCGGTCTCGGCGAGGAACCCGACCCGGCCGAGGTTGACGCCCATGAGCGCGGCGTCGGTGTAGCGGGCGAGCTCGGCGGCGCGCAGGAATGTCCCGTCGCCGCCGAAGACCATGACGATCTCGACGTCGCAGGCGGCGTTCTCGTCGCTGGGCACGACCTCGGCGCCGTCGATGCGCAGGTCGGCCGCCTCGTCGGCGAGCAGGCGCACGATGATGCCGCCGCGCATGAGCCGGGCGGCCGAGGTGCGGGCGAGTTCGACGATGTCCTGCCGCCCGGTGTGCACGGTGAGCAGGACGCGGCGGGCGTCCTGCGCGGGCGGCTCGCTCAGTGCCACCTGTTCGCTCTCGCGGGCCGCTCCGCTCCTCGCTCGTTCCTCGCTGCGATGCTCACGCCCCTGCCCGCTCACTGCGGCCCCTCCTGTACTGCTCGGCGGATGTCGTCTTCCTCGTGGCGGCCCGGCGTCGCGGCGCAACCACAGGAAGAACTCCACGTTGCCAGCCGGACCGGGCAGCGGGCTCGCCACCACCCCGGCGGTCCCCCATCCGAGTGCGGCGGCGGCCCGGGCCACCTCCAGCACGGCGCCCACGCGGTGCTCCGGGTCGCGCACCACTCCCCCGGCGCCGATGCGCTCGCGGCCGACCTCGAACTGCGGCTTGACCATGGGCACGCATGTCGGCGCCCTCGCGGGCACAGCCGACCAGCGCGGGCAGCACCAGCCGCAGCGAGATGAACGACAGGTCGGCGACGACGAGGTCGACCGGGCCGTCGATCGCCTCGGGGGTGAGCGTGCGGACGTTGGTGCGCTCGTGCACCCGCACCCGATCGTCGGTGCGCAGAGCCCAGGCCAGCTCGCCGTAGCCCACGTCGACCGCCACCACCTCGGCCGCGCCGCGACGCAGCAGCACCTCGGTGAAACCGCCGGTGGAGGCGCCGGCGTCGAGGGCGCGGCGGCCCTCGACGGGGACGCCGAACGCGTCCAGGGCCCCCAGCAGCTTGTGCGCCCCGCGGGAGACCCAGGTGGGCTGGTCGGGGTCGGTCCGGACGACGACCGGGGTGCCCGCCTCGACGCCGGTGGCCGGCTTGGTGGCGGCCTGACCGGAGACGGCGACGCGCCCCTCGGCGATCAGGGCCACGGCATGCTCCCGCGAGCGTGCCAGCCCCCGGCGCACGAGTTCGGCGTCGAGTCGGCTGCGACGGGCCATCAGAGCTGGTCGATCGTGCCGAGTTCGCGCTGCAGCCGGTCGTGCTCGGCCTCGAAGACGGCGACGTGCTCGGTGACCGGACGCTGGTCGAGGTCGGCGAAGCGACCGTCGCCGGCGGCCTGGTCGGTCGACTCCGGAGCGGCGTTCGGCGGGGGTGCGCGTGGCCGCCGGCCCGCTGCCGGGGCGCGGCGGGCCGGGAACCGGTCGCGCCGGGCTCGGCTCGGTCATGCTGCTCGCCTCTCCCACGGTGGAGGACCCGGCCGACAGGCGGCGGCGCGCCACGGCGGGCACGGGTCCGGACCCTTCGGAGGTTACCGGCCGGGGAGGACGGGCACGGTCAGCACGGCAGGGCGATACCGTCCCGGCAGCCCGGACCGAACGACGACTGCCGAGGAGGCGCGCCCGCGTGGCCACGATGGAAGAGAGCCTGACCGCCCTGAAGGGGGTCCTCGGGGACCTCGCGGCCAACCCCGCCGCCGAGGGGCTGGACCGGAGCCTGTCGTGCCGGCTGACCGACCTCGAGCAGGTGGTGCTGGGCCGGCTGGGCAGTGGCGCGGTGCGGGACCTGACCGCGGTGCCGGACGGACCCGGCGTCCCGAAGGCCGACATCCGGCTGACGATGACCAGCGACGACCTGGTCGCGCTGACCGACGGGAAGCTGTCCTTCGGGCCGGCCTGGGCGACGGGCCGGGTGAAGCTGGAGGCGGGGCTGCGGGACCTGCTCCGGCTGCGCAAGATCCTCTCAGCGCGGCGAGCCCCCCGAGACCCCAGGCATCGAGGACTCCGGCGGCCCGGTCGTCCCCGGCGACCAGGGTGACCGGGGCGCCGTCGTCCGGATGCCGGGTCCAGTGCGCGACACAGAGCGCCCGGAGCCCGTCGAGGCCGTCGGAGCCGTCGTCCGTCGTCGGGCCGACCGCGCTGAGGACGAGGGCCTCCCCGCCCTCGGCGGGGCTCGCCAGCCACCCACCGCACCGCCACGCCGCTGCCCTCCGCGGTCACCGCCGGATGCGGGACCAGGAGCCCGGCGCAGTCGTGGGAGAGCAGGTCCGGACGGTGGTCGGGACCTGCCGCGAGCAGGGCCGCCGGATCGGTGACCCCGGTGAAGACCAGCAGGCTGGCCGCGCCGGCGCGCCAGGCGCCCTCGATGTCGGTGTCGAGCCGGTCGCCGACCACCAGGGGACGGCGGGCGTCCGTGCGTCGGACGCACTCGGCGTGCATGGCCGGATCGGGCTTGCCTGTGACCAGCGGCGCCTGCCCGGTGACCGTGCTGACCACGTTGACCATGGCGCCGTTGCCGGGCAGCGTGCCGCGCGGCGAGGGGATGGTCGCGTCGGTGTTGGTGGCCACGTGCCGCGCGCCGTTGCGGACGGCCACGACGGCCTCGGCCAGCTGGGCCCAGCCGACCTCGGGCCCGTATCCCTGGACGACCGCGACGGGCTCCGCGCCGGCGTCCTCGACGACGGTGAGTCCCGCTCCCCGGAGCGCCGCGGCCACGCCGGGTCCGCCGACGGGCAGCACCCGGGCGCCGGCGCCGAACAGCTCGGCCACGACGGACGCGGCCGCCTGCGAGCTGGTGATGACGTCGGCCGGCTCGGCGCGCACGTCCAGTTCGGTGAGGTGGGCCGCCACGGTCTCCGGCGTGCGTGCCGCGTTGTTGGTGACGAAGCCCGAGCCGCATCCCGGCGGCGCGGGCGGCGTCCAGGGCGGCGGGCACGCCCGGCACCGCGTGCGGCCCCACGTACACGACGCCGTCGAGGTCGAGCAGGGCGACGTCGTACTCGGCGCTCGGGGGCTGCGCCGATCCGCGGGCGAGGGTGACCTCGCCGAGGGGACGGCCGGTGGCGTCTGTCGCGGTCATGCGGGGCCTGCTGCCTGTTGGGCCCGGACGCCACGGAGGGCGCGGGCGTAATGGCCGACATCGGGACGCATCGCCACCGCCAGGGCCAGGTGCTCGGCGGCCAGCGACAGGTCGCCCGCCCGGCTCGCCGCGAGCCCCAACCCGAAGTGGGCGTAGTCGTCGGTCGGATTGGCGGCGGTGAGCGAGGTGAAGCTCAGCACGGCCTCCTCATAGCGGCCCGCGTCGTACTGGGCGCGGGCGAGAGCCTCCATGATGCTGCGCGACCCGGGCTCGGCCTCGGCGGCGCGGGCCAGCAGTGTGGCCGCGGCTTCCGGGCTCCGTTCGTCCAGCAGGCGCAGCCCCGCTGGTACCACTCGTAGACCCCGCCCTCGGGAGGTCGGTCTCGGACACCCTCGCCCCTCCCCCTCGGGCCGCGCCGCTCTCCGCCTGCCGCGGGCCGGACCGACCGGCCGCGCCGACGGGTCGGCGACGTGCGCTCCTACGATCATGGTCGTGCCCTCGTTGTCGGAGACCCCACCGCCCGCATCCGCGACGGGACTCGAGGTCCGGCCGTTCCGGGCGCTGACCTATCGGCAACGGGACCCCGGGCATCTCGCCCGGGTGAGCTCGCCAGCCTACGACCTGGTGACCGCGGCGGGCCGCGACCGACTGGCCGGGGCGGACCCGCACAACATCGTGCGCCTCATCCTCCCGCGGCTCGAGCCGGCGGACGAGGGATCCGCGGGCACCGACCCGGTCCTCCGGTCCGCCGAGCAGGCGGCCGGCACCCTCGGCGCCTGGCTACGTGACGGAGTCCTGGACCGGGACGCCGAAGCGGCGCTGTGGCTCTACGAGATGAGCCCGCCCAACGGGGCGCCGTCGACCGTCGGATGGCTGGGCGCCGTGGCGCTGCCCGCCCCGGGATCCGCGGCGGTGCTCCCGCACGAGGACACCTACCCGGTCGCCGTGGAAGGCCGCCGCGCCCTGCTCGCCGCCACCGCGACGGACCTGGAACCGATCGTGCTGTCCCACGACGCCGACCCCGAGATCGCCGAGCTCACCGCGTCCGCCGCCCGCGGAGACTCCACCTCGAGGTCACCGACGACGACGGGGTGCGGCACCGGCTGCGGCGGGTCACCGACGCCTCTCTCCTCACCCGCTCCGGGCGGCCTTCGCCCGCACCGGGGCGGTCATCGCCGACGGGCACCACCGGTTCGCCGCAGCGCGGGCCAACGCCAGGTCCCAGCCGTGGGTGGACGGCAGCGACGCAATCCTCGCGCTGGTGACGCCGATGGGGCCGGGAGGGCTGCGGGTGGACGCGATCCACCGCGTGGTGCCGGACCTGGATCTGGACACCGCGGTCGCTGCGGCCGGCCGCGGTTTCGGAACAGAGGACGTCGCCGTGGACGGTCCGTCGGGGCTCGACGCCGGCGATCGCTTCTTGGCTGGCCCTGCCCGGGCGGGGCGAGTTCCTGCTCACCGACGGCCGGCGCCTGGGCGCCTCTCGGCGCCGACGTCGGAGGTGCTCGCCACCGTGCCCGCCGAGGCTCCGCCGGCCTGGCGCGGGCTCGACGTCGTCCTCGCCCACCACGGGCTGCTCACGGGTCTGTGGCAGCGCCGGGACGACCCCGACTCGGTGCTGATCGCGCACAGCGTGGCCGAGGCACTGCGGACCGCTCGGGAGCGCTCGGGGATCGCCGTTCTCCTGCGCGCCCCATCGCCCGCTGACGTGGCGGAGGTGGCCCGCGCGGGCGCCCGGATGCCCCGCAAGTCCACGTTGTTCGTCCCGAAGCCGCGCACGGGCCTGGTGCTGCGGCCGTTGGGCGACTGACGTCGGGCGGGCGGGTCTACTCGTCCATCGCTCACGCAGCACGCGTAACCCACGCAAATGTCCGCGGCCGGGCGCTCGTCCGGGATCGGCGCCGGCTCGATGCTGGCGGCAGCGCAGCTCGACCATCCCGGCGCGCGATGCCGGCGGGGCGTCGGCACTGCTCTGGGCATGGAGTACGTGTCCAGAGTGCCGCGACCGCCGCTGGACGGGCTGATAGACGACCTCTAGTACCTGGAGGGTGCGCCGCCGTACGCCCGGCTGACGCTGCCGCCGATGCCGTCGGCGTTGCTCATCGTCAACCTCGGGGCGCCGTTCCGCATCCGCGCCGGCGCCGACAAGTTCCGGGCGTTCACCGGGCTCACGCCGAACCGGTCCGTCGAAGTCCAGCAGCGGTTCCTGCGCGAAGACCCCGGCCACGCGCTGGACAGCTGGCCGCTGCCGGCCGATTGATTTCTTACAAGAGCGACACCTCACG